>CAKZQC010000001.1 GCA_937139495.1 uncultured Saprospiraceae bacterium
CCGTTTGTACTCCAACCAGGAAGAACAAACGAAATGATTTCAGGGGTTGTTTGGGTACCGAGTATTCCAGATTATCCATGTCCAAGTTTGAAGCCGTTGATCGAAGCAGATGTATTGGCACAGAACTTATTTGACAACTGTTTCAAAATTACAGATGGTCCTGATGCTCCATTTATGGACATCGTAGAGCTAGATGAAGAATTGATTTTGAACCTAAGTTACACACCAGGTCAAAATAACTACGAGTTGGGTTACGAAGAGTCTCCAGCCGAGATTCGTCCATTCGCACCGTTGGATACAACATACAACTTCCAAGGATTCTTGGTTTATCAAGTGAACGATCCGAACCTTTCGGTAACGGATTTGGACGATGAGTCCAAAGCTCGTTTGATATTCCAAACCGATGTACAAGATGGGATTAAGAAAATCGCCAACTGGGAAAAAATTACCGACGAAGATTTGAATATTGATGTCAATGTACCAACGATTAAAGTAGAAGGAATTGATGAAGGCTTGCGCAATACGTTCCGCATAGTAGAAAATCAATTTGCCACAGGGGAAAAGGATTTAGTAAATCACAAACCGTACTACTTCTGTGTCGTGGCGTATGCACACAATGAATATGAGAAGTTTGATCCAGTAGCGAACAGCGGACAAGCTAAACCGTACCTACAAGGGCGTAAGAACTTCCGTATTTATACGGGTATTCCACGAGTAAATACACCAGAATATTCAGGAATTGCTTTGAATAGCCAATACGGTGACCGCCCTGGTATTACGCGTCTAGAAGGACAAGGAAATGGCGTCGGAGCCTTTTTGGAGCTCGGTAACCGTAGCGATGTAGAAACAGAGTCATTGGCAGGTAGCAATGTCGGTCGTATTACTTATGCCGCAGGCAAAGCACCGATAGAAGTACAAGTAGTTGATCCATTGCGTGTACCAGCAGGTACGTTCAATTTCTACATAGCCGATGAGAATTATACTTGGAGAAAAGATACCGTAGCAGGGAATACAGTTTATACACCACAACCACCAGCGGTAACAAGTAGCCTAACGGATTCTTTATACTGGGTGTTGAGCGATGTGAATGATCCAAGCACGATTTGGACGTCGTTCCAAACGATGGAAGTGAAGTTTGAGCAGTTTATCCCAGATTTGGGTATTTCTATCACAGCACAGCAGGCGGACAAACCCGGTACGAGTGGCAGAAGTGGTAGTGTAGGAGCGAATATCAACTACCAAACAACGACGAACGATACCATCAAATGGTATGAAGGTGTATCAGATGGCGAAGGTATCTTCAATATGCTCAAAACGGGTTCAGGCGAAGACGATGAAGCCTTTGATCCAGATCAAGACTTCAATGATAATGAAGGCGGTTGGTATCCGTTTATGTTAGCGGATGCAGAAAGTCGTCCAATAGCAGGATCAGGTTATTATTTCTCCGTTGGGAATATAGGAACTTCAGGAGCGAGAACCAGAAACACGAGTTCCAATATAGCAGGCAAAGTAAGAGATACGATGTTGTATGCGTTGAATAACGTGAATATTGTAATGACGGCTGATGAGAGCAAATGGAGTAGATGTGTGGTGGTAGAAACCGCCAATATTTACCACGGAGGAGCAGGACTAAACTTGACAGTACCTTCGGGGCGCAAGCAAGGAGAATGGAAAGGACGTCCGAAAACAAACCGCAAGACGTACTATTCTCGTAACAAAGATATGAGTATCGACAGCACCGAAAACGGTATGTCATGGTTCCCAGGATATGCGTACGATGTAGAAACAGGACAGCGCGTCAATATCTTCTTTGGAGAAAACTCTATTTATGATGGTAGTGTACTACCAGAAGGTTTGAACCCCGGCAGTAGCACAGGCGATGATTTGATTTTCAATCCCACCTCTACAACCACAACAGGTCCTTTCTCTACGGATGAGAATGTACAGTTTTTGCGCAATGTATTGGGCGGACAGCATATTATCTATGTGACCCGTCAGCCGTATGATTCTTGTAAATCTATCGTTGCTTTACAATCAAATATCTTCCAAATATTTGACCATGACAACAATTTGTATCCATCAATGGATATAACGTGGGCATCGTTTGCGACTTTGGCAGCAGGCTCCAATTTTGAAGGAGAATTTGGACAATATCCGCCAAGCGAAGCGACGGTACAGTTGCGTGTAAAACGTCCGCATGAAATAGAAGAAGGAACAGGAGAGAACAGCAGTTATCCGCTGTACGAGTTCAGTCTGGACGGTTATGCACCAAGCAAGGAGGATAGCGAGCAAGCAGAAAGTGCGTTGGATTTGATGCGAATCGTACCGAATCCGTACTATGCGTACTCCGATTACGAAGTAACAGAAGTAGATAATGTGGTAAAAATCACGAATGTGCCTGCGAAATGTAACATCCGTATTTATACGTTGGAAGGTAGATTTGTACGCGAGTACAAAATAGCCCAAGAATATTCGACCCAAATCCGTAACGGAATTGCCCGTCTTGGTCAGTTTGGTAGTGGTGATGTGGAGAATCAAATTACGACTTCGGTGGAGTGGGATTTGAAAAACCAAGCGGCGGTACCTGTAGCGAGTGGCGTATATTTGGTACACGTGATGGTACCAGGAGTAGGCGAACGCGTATTGAAAAGCTTTGTTATCAATAGAGCTTTTGATGCACAACGCCTATAAGCTTAGGAGTATCTGTAATCAGAATTATTAATCAAAATTTGCTAGATGAGCTGTTGCTAAACAGTTCATCTAGCTCACTATAAAAACAAAGAATAATGAATAGACTTACATCTATTGTCGTTATATTTCTAGCAGTAGTTTTGATGAGCAACACTGCTTGGGCTGGAAACCCTGACCGACAGGGGGAAGCTGGTGCTTATGAATTGCTACTTAACCCTTGGGCGAGAAGTGCTGGACTAAATGGTCTAGTGGTATCAAGTGTAGGTGGAGTAGAAGCCTTACGCTTTAATCCAGCAGGTCTCGGACGTATGCATGGAAATACAGAAGTGTCGATTGCTCATACTCAATACTTAGTAGGTACAGGTCTGAATCTAAATGCAGGTGGACTAGCTCAAAAAGTAGGTAAAGATGGTACAATTGGACTTTCGCTGATGTCTATTGGATTTGGAGATATTCCATTGACGACGACTAACCAGCCTGATGGTTTTGCTACTTTTTCCCCTTCTTTTTTCAATATAGGGATAGGGTACAGCCACATGTTTAGAGACAAGGACGGAAACGAAAAAATATCAGTAGGTGTTGCTGTACGTGTTGTATCTGAATCTATTTCAAATGCGTCTGCAATGGGCGTTTGTTTTGATGCAGGTGTACAATATGTGACAGGAGCTAAAAAACAAATCAAATTTGGTTTGGCACTACGTAATATTGGTACTAAAATGAAATTTCAAGGAGATGGTCTTGCATTTGTTGGGATTGCTCCTAACGGCAGCACGCCATTGACAGTAGAAGAAAGAGCAGCAGGTTTTGAAACGCCTTCTTTGCTACATATTGGCGCTTCTTATGATTTCTTGTTTCCTAAAGAAACAGAAGCAAAACAAGGCTATACCAACAGACTATCCGTAAATGCGATGTTTACAGCCAACTCTTTTTCTCGTGATCAATTTGGTCTAGGTTTGGAGTATGCTTTCCGTGAAATGTTTATGGTTAGAACGGGTTTCCGTTATGAAAACATGATGTTTAGCGATGCTAACAGAACTGTTAGTACAGGTTTTACAGCAGGTGCTTCTATCCAAATTCCTTTCAAGAAAGAATCTAACAAAAAGATTGCTTTTGATTATGCGTTTGAATTGACACAAGCATTTCAAGGGACACATTCTCTTAGTTTGAGATTGAACCTCTAGTGAATAGAGATACCAGTTTTTTGATATAAAAGACGCTCTTTCTAGCTAGAAAGAGCGTCTTTTTGTAGTTTAGATACAGAAGTTATTTACTGCTATCAATAGAGTTGCCCCATTGACTTAATTTGCATAGCTTGCACCGATTAGAAATCTACTGTAGAACTCCACTACCGAATACAAAGAAAATGTCGTTCCCCGTCATTTCTAAAAAAAATAATACTCATGAAAAAATGGACAATAAGCATACTGATGTTATGCTGCTTAACAGTTTATGCCCAAGAAAAATACACGGGCGAAAAAATAATTCATTCCAATACTAATCAAGCGAATTATCGTAATAGTTGCACGGAATCTCGCTCTCAAGTAGAGCTTAATATCAATAATGTTCGTGCTAGGCTTAGGGCTGGTGGTGATATGTGGTGGGACGGAACTCAACCACAATATATTATTCCTAACGTAGATCCTGCTTCTGGCGAACCTGCCGTTTCGTCGCTTTATTCTGGAGCCATTTGGTTAGGGGGCTACGATGATGGGGGCAATTTAATATTGTCGGCACAAACGTATCGTAGTAGTGGTAACGATTATTGGGCAGGACCACTCAATCCTAGTTTAGGTACGGTAGAGCGTACCGACTGTGAGCGTTGGGATAAACACTTCATCGTTTATGGCAAAGATATAGATATTTTGCGGGCTGATTTTTTAGACCCCAATAATCCCGGTATTCAGAATACACCCTCCAAAGGACTTTTGGGCTGGCCCGGTCGTGGGAATCCGAACTTTATCAATGTACATGGCTTCCCTATTGAACAATACAATCAAGATTTAGCCCCATTTATTGATGCTAATAATGATGGTGTTTACAACCCTTATGATGGTGATCACCCGATTATCGAAGTGAGCGGTTGCGAAAAAGATGATTACAACAATCCTATTTATGCCGACCAAATGATTTGGTGGGTTTATAATGATAATGGCAATTTGCATACACAAACCAATGGATTAGCCATGAAAATGGAGATTCAAGCCTTGGCATTTGCTTATAGCACAACAGATGTTATCAATAATAGTACTTTTTATCGCTACAAATTGCTCAATAGAAATACGCTAGCTCTTAACGATACATATTTTTCACTCTGGACAGACCCAGACTTGGGCTGTTTTGATGATGATTATATTGGGTGTGATACTACGACTGGTATGGGGTATGTTTATAATCAAGATGCCAATGATGATAATCCTTGTGGTACAGGTGGTACCTCTGGTTATGGAACGGATATACCTGCTTTAGGAATTGATTATTTTAGAGGTCCATTAGACTCAGCAGGTAACCAAATTGGCTTATCTTCTTTCCAATATCATACATTAGGTGCAGCAAGTGCCACCTCAATACCTTCTAGTACATTGGGATATTATCGTTTGATTTCTGGCTTTTGGCCCAATGGAACACCGATTACCGCAGGCGGAACAGGTTATGACCCAAATAACCCTACAGCAACGGCTACTAATTATGTATTTCCTTCGTTTCCGAACGAAACAGGCGGTGGAGCATGGTCGATGTGCAGTGCTAACCAACCGGGAGGAGACAAAGCATTTTTGCACACCTCTGGTCCGTTTGTATTGCAGGCAGGAAGAACAAACGAAATGATTTCAGGGGTTGTTTGGGTACCGAGTATTCCAGATTATCCATGTCCAAGTTTGAAGCCGTTGATCGAAGCAGATGTATTGGCACAGAACTTATTTGACAACTGTTTCAAAATTACAGATGGTCCTGATGCTCCATTTATGGACATCGTAGAGCTAGATGAAGAATTGATTTTGAACCTAAGTTACACACCAGGTCAAAATAACTACGAGTTGGGTTACGAAGAGTCTCCAGCCGAGATTCGTCCATTCGCACCGTTGGATACAACATACAACTTCCAAGGATTCTTGGTTTATCAAGTGAACGATCCGAACCTTTCGGTAACGGATTTGGACGATGAGTCCAAAGCTCGTTTGATATTCCAAACCGATGTACAAGATGGGATTAAGAAAATCGCCAACTGGGAAAAAATTACCGACGAAGATTTGAATATTGATGTCAATGTACCAACGATTAAAGTAGAAGGAATTGATGAAGGCTTGCGCAATACGTTCCGCATAGTAGAAAATCAATTTGCCACAGGGGAAAAGGATTTAGTAAATCACAAACCGTACTACTTCTGTGTCGTGGCGTATGCACACAATGAATATGAGAAGTTTGATCCAGTAGCGAACAGCGGACAAGCTAAACCGTACCTACAAGGGCGTAAGAACTTCCGTATTTATACGGGTATTCCACGAGTAAATACACCAGAATATTCAGGAATTGCTTTGAATAGCCAATACGGTGACCGCCCTGGTATTACGCGTCTAGAAGGACAAGGAAATGGCGTCGGAGCCTTTTTGGAGCTCGGTAACCGTAGCGATGTAGAAACAGAGTCATTGGCAGGTAGCAATGTCGGTCGTATTACTTATGCCGCAGGCAAAGCACCGATAGAAGTACAAGTAGTTGATCCATTGCGTGTACCAGCAGGTACGTTCAATTTCTACATAGCCGATGAGAATTATACTTGGAGAAAAGATACCGTAGCAGGGAATACAGTTTATACACCACAACCACCAGCGGTAACAAGTAGCCTAACGGATTCTTTATACTGGGTGTTGAGCGATGTGAATGATCCAAGCACGATTTGGACGTCGTTCCAAACGATGGAAGTGAAGTTTGAGCAGTTTATCCCAGATTTGGGTATTTCTATCACAGCACAGCAGGCGGACAAACCCGGTACGAGTGGCAGAAGTGGTAGTGTAGGAGCGAATATCAACTACCAAACAACGACGAACGATACCATCAAATGGTATGAAGGTGTATCAGATGGCGAAGGTATCTTCAATATGCTCAAAACGGGTTCAGGCGAAGACGATGAAGCCTTTGATCCAGATCAAGACTTCAATGATAATGAAGGCGGTTGGTATCCGTTTATGTTAGCGGATGCAGAAAGTCGTCCAATAGCAGGATCAGGTTATTATTTCTCCGTTGGGAATATAGGAACTTCAGGAGCGAGAACCAGAAACACGAGTTCCAATATAGCAGGCAAAGTAAGAGATACGATGTTGTATGCGTTGAATAACGTGAATATTGTAATGACGGCTGATGAGAGCAAATGGAGTAGATGTGTGGTGGTAGAAACCGCCAATATTTACCACGGAGGAGCAGGACTAAACTTGACAGTACCTTCGGGGCGCAAGCAAGGAGAATGGAAAGGACGTCCGAAAACAAACCGCAAGACGTACTATTCTCGTAACAAAGATATGAGTATCGACAGCACCGAAAACGGTATGTCATGGTTCCCAGGATATGCGTACGATGTAGAAACAGGACAGCGCGTCAATATCTTCTTTGGAGAAAACTCTATTTATGATGGTAGTGTACTACCAGAAGGTTTGAACCCCGGCAGTAGCACAGGCGATGATTTGATTTTCAATCCCACCTCTACAACCACAACAGGTCCTTTCTCTACGGATGAGAATGTACAGTTTTTGCGCAATGTATTGGGCGGACAGCATATTATCTATGTGACCCGTCAGCCGTATGATTCTTGTAAATCTATCGTTGCTTTACAATCAAATATCTTCCAAATATTTGACCATGACAACAATTTGTATCCATCAATGGATATAACGTGGGCATCGTTTGCGACTTTGGCAGCAGGCTCCAATTTTGAAGGAGAATTTGGACAATATCCGCCAAGCGAAGCGACGGTACAGTTGCGTGTAAAACGTCCGCATGAAATAGAAGAAGGAACAGGAGAGAACAGCAGTTATCCGCTGTACGAGTTCAGTCTGGACGGTTATGCACCAAGCAAGGAGGATAGCGAGCAAGCAGAAAGTGCGTTGGATTTGATGCGAATCGTACCGAATCCGTACTATGCGTACTCCGATTACGAAGTAACAGAAGTAGATAATGTGGTAAAAATCACGAATGTGCCTGCGAAATGTAACATCCGTATTTATACGTTGGAAGGTAGATTTGTACGCGAGTACAAAATAGCCCAAGAATATTCGACCCAAATCCGTAACGGAATTGCCCGTCTTGGTCAGTTTGGTAGTGGTGATGTGGAGAATCAAATTACGACTTCGGTGGAGTGGGATTTGAAAAACCAAGCGGCGGTACCTGTAGCGAGTGGCGTATATTTGGTACACGTGATGGTACCAGGAGTAGGTGAGCGCGTATTGAAGAGCTTTGTTATCAATAGAGCTTTTGATGCACAACGCTTGTAACCGATACCTAAGGTTTGATTTTAGTGTTGAATGGCTACTATTGGTAGCCATTCAACACTATTTTAATCAAGGAGATTAAATGATATTGCCAATAAAAAAAAATGGCTAATATCGGCTATATTTTGAAGCTAACTACAAATAACAAAAGGTTGAACCTCGTGAGAGATTCAACCTTTTTTAGTAAAGATTAGAAGTATAAAACTTCTTAGTCTTTTTTACGATTGATAGTAACAGTAGTAGTCTTTTCAGCACCACTCTCATCAGTCAATTGGAATTTGTAAGTTCCATCTTCCAAAGATTCTACGTTAAGAGCGTTGTAGTTGTTACCGTTTTCTACACTAAGAACACGATTAGCAGCCAACTCATAACCTTCTTCGTCAAACATTTTCATAGTTAGGTCTTTTTGCTCTTCAGATTTCAAAGAGAAAACAAAAACGTCGTCATTGACTTCGTCTTCTGCCACCATTTCGATGTTCAATACTTTAGCCACTTTTTCAGCAGCCATTAGAGAAGTGTAGATAGTTGCAACGATTTGTTGATCATCGTCACCATCATCCATTAATAATACAACTGCTACCATTTTGTCCTCCGTAGCTGGAGCGGCAAATGTAGTAGTACCCAAGGTAACTACTAATGCCAATACTAACATTAAAACTTTCATAGCTATTTGTTTTTGATGTTAAAAAAAAATTAGTTCCTAAAATTGTGATAAACAACCAAAGCCCTACAAGTCTTTGTGGGTGCTGCGATTGCTTTACCAAATATAACGTTTTATTTGGTCAATACTACTTAATCCCTAAAAAATAAATTGACATGGGAAAGTATTAACCTACGTTCATAAGTATAACATTCAAAACATATAAATAGTTGTTGTTTGATTAAACCATTGTATATTTTTGAATTTATATTTGGCTTATGATTATAAAAGTAGTCTATTTAATGATTATTTTGCGTCACCCCATATTAATTTAACTTTAAATAATCTTAGACATGCTCTAAGGCTAATTAATCGCATTGATTACTTTTTATCACTTATACAATCCTATGTACGAACAAATAATGGAGGCGGTCACTTTTCTACAAGAAAAGATAGCAGATTTTCAACCAAAATACGGAATAATTTTAGGAACAGGACTTGGCAATCTAGGAAATCAGATTGATATTGTAGAACGTATTGCTTATAAAAGGATACCTCACTTTGCGGCTTCTACGGTAGAAGGGCATGCGGGAGAGTTGCTTTTTGGAACATTGGAGGGTGTGCCTATCGTAGCGATGTCAGGGCGGTTTCATTATTATGAAGGCTATTCTATGCAGCAAGTTACGTTTCCTGTTCGAGTATTGAAATATTTGAACATAAAGCAATTAATTATTTCTAATGCTGCAGGTGGCATACAGCCCCACCTTTATCCTGGAGATATTGTGTTTATCAAAGATCATATCAATTTCCATGCTTCCAATCCACTCAATGGTCCAAACGATGATCGCTTAGGTGTGCGTTTTCCAGATATGCTGCACGTTTATAATCGTACTTGGAATGCTCGTGCATTGGCAATCGCCAAAAAACAAGCTATTCGAGCATTTGAGGGCGTTTATGTGGGAACACAAGGTCCCAATTTAGAAACCGCAGCAGAATATAATTTTTTTCATAATATAGGGGGGGATGTTGTTGGAATGTCCACGGTGCCAGAAGTTATCGTTGCGAAGCACAGTGATTTGCCTGTTTTTGTCGTCTCGATTGTCTCCAATCGCTGTTACCCAATTGAGGAACTAACCGAAACAACGATACAAGAGGTAGTGGCTGCCGTCGAAGCAGCAGCACCCAAATTGACGACTATTATTACGCAATTGATTACGGCAGATGCTGCCGAAAAGGAATAGATAAATGCAACAGCAACATTTCATAATACACAAGCCGTACGGTTATTTGTCGCAGTTTATTAATAATCAGACGAAGCGAAAAAATAAAAAACTACTAGGCGAACTAGATGATTTTCCGACAGGAACAATGGCTATCGGAAGGCTAGATGAAGACTCCGAAGGGCTACTTTTTTTGACGACTGATGGAAAAATGAGTGAGCAGGTGCGCAGCCAGCAAGTCGAAAAAGAATATTGGGTGCAGCTAGATGGAGAAATTACAGCAGCAGCATTGCAGCAATTGCAGCAAGGAATAGAGTTGAGCCATCGAGGCAAAAAATATACGACTTTGCCGTGTAAAGCAACCGCAATAGAAACGCCTAAATTGCTAGCTCGAACCCAAAAAATACGAGACGCTCGACATGGTCCTACCAGTTGGGCAAGTATTACGCTCGTAGAAGGCAAATTTAGGCAGGTACGCAAAATGACGGCTGCGGTTGGTTTTCCTACGCTGCGATTGATTCGGGTACGAATAGGGGATATTTTATTAGGCGATTTGCCAGCAGGTGCTGTCGTTGCCGTAGATGATTTCTTTTAGAGGTATTCCAATAGGATATTGGTATTAAGAACCGTTGCAAACTCTTCGTTCAGGTTGGCTAAACTAATCTGGTGTACCAATTCCGCTGGATAGACTTTTCCATTGATTCCTTGCCGATCAAAGCAGGCTGTAGCATCTGCTACGACATAGGTTTTTAGTCCAAAATTACTAGCCATACGAGCAGTAGTCGAAATACAATGATTGGTCGTCAATCCGACCAAAATAACCGTATCAATCGCTTTTTCTTGTAGCTGTGCTAGCAAGTCGGTACCAATAAAAGCACTGTTGACGTGCTTCACGATTTCCGTTTCGCCAGCTTGTGGTAGAGCAGTCGCTTGATAAGCAAATCCTGCATGACTAGCGTGTAGGGGAGAGTTTAATAATAGGGAGCTGTGGCGAATATGAAAGATAGGTAACTTTGCCACTCGCCAAGCTGCTAATAACTGCTCCCATCGTTGTGCCGCAGCTGGATTATTGCGGTTACCGCCCCAATGGGCAATTTTCTCAAATCCAACTTGAGCATCTATAACTAACAAAGCAGGGTTGTGAAGCTTGGCGATTGGCATCGTACTATGTATTTTTGTTGAAGTGTAAATTAGTCTAAAGTTTTAAGTCTAAAGTCGGAAGTTTTTCCAATTAATAACGCTCAGAAAGAGTATTTTTTATCTTAGACTTTAGACTTCCGACCAAAATAGCACTCCAATTGAAAATCTAAAAATCTAGCAGCAAAGCGGTCTAGCCTCTAAAAATCTATCCCCTAAATATCACCCAATTGCGGACGCAAAATGATTTCTTCTACTACTGTTTGGTCGCTTAGTTGATAGATAGAGTACAACGATTGTGCTATATCTTCGGCTTTCATCATACGTTCGGCAGGTATGTCCGAGCCTTCCCACGATGCAGTATAAGTAGCTCCTGGCATGACAGCGGTTACCCGAATACCCTTATCTTTAACTTCTTCACGTAATACGCGAGAGAAGCCCAACATAGCGTGCTTTGATACTGCGTAAGCTCCATAAGCCATAAAGCTAGCAATCGAACACATATTGAAAATATGCCCGCTTTTTTGAGCCAGCATATTTGGCAAAACTCCTTGTGTTAAATAATAGGTACTATATAAGTTCAAATCCATCATTTGCTCAAAAGCAGCTTCTGTGTCAGATCTGGTCAGTTCACAAGGAATGTAAGCACCAGCATTATTGACCAGTACATCAATCGTTTTCCATTGAGCAGTCACTTTTTGAGCAAAATCCTTAACGGCTTGCTTATCTGCCATATCTACCGCTAGAGCGATAACTTCGATTTTATATTGCTGTTGCAATTCCTGTTTGAATTGTTCCAAATCGCTGGCTGTTCTGGCACAGATAGCGACATTGTAGCCATTTTTGGCAAATATTTCGGTTACGGCTCTACCAATTCCCTTGGTAGCTCCTGTTACGATTACGTTTTTCATAGTTTGGTGTTCTTTTATTTTCTAATAAAAAATAGCAAAAAGCCAATGTAGGCTCTTTGCTATTATTACTACAAATATATAGTAGTATAGTTTGCTATGTGTAGCAATTAATCATTTGATTCAGTCACTTTGTGGTAGCGAGTCGTTTTGCCATTTATGGTTTCGGTACGGGTTACTTCGGTACGCTTGTAAGAGCGAGTCGTACCGTTGGTCGGCGTATTCATTTTCATTTGTTTGCGAGCGGTACTTCTTGCTGCCTTTGCTTCTTTGCGAGCATCGGCAGATCGCTGACGAGCATCCGCAGATCTCTGACGAGCATCTTCTCTCATTTTTTGAGCGTTGGCACGCATTTCTTCGGCAGTAGTTTGAGCGGTTGCATTGTATTGCACCGCAAAGAGAAGGACAAAAACCAAACTCAAAAGTTGTAGCATTTTCATAGGATAGTTTTGTTAGAAAAATTAGAAAAATAAGTGGATAATATCCTGCAACATTCAACAACTGTGCCTATCTATTTAGTCGGTTCTTTGTTGCCTGCTGCATTCGCTGCATTCACATCGACGGGAGCCAACGAAATACTAGGACCTTCGAGCGGTGCATCATTGCCTTTGCGAGGGTCATAATTAGGGTCTATAGCCATTCGTTTGGCGGTATATTCGGCTGCTTTTTCGGGCAAGTTGAGCACCGAATAAGCGATTTCTATATTATACATAATAGGCAGATTATTGGGTGCCAGTTCAGCAGCTTGCAAGAAATAATCCAATGCCAAGTGATGTGCTTGTGTAGCAGCGTCCAACTGATTGGATTGCTGTAGCTGCATGCCTCTGATACCGTTGGCTACGCCCAATAAACGAAGTGTTTCCATATCGGAAGAAGGGGCGTACTCTATGGACTTGCTTAGGGCAGCAATCGAGCCTGCAATATCGTTTCTGCGTTGTCCCAATATCTTGCCTTGATCTCGATAGGCTACCGCAATATTGCGTCGAATATCAGGGTGGTCATTACGCAGTACCAATACCTTCTGGTAAGCTGCGATGGCTTGCGTATAGTATTGCAAACTTTGCTCAAATAATTGTTGACGTTCTTGTTGACTGGTATTTTGTTCGGCTATTCTTTCCGTCACATTGCCGAGCATGACATTGGCATTGCCCTGCAATAACCAAGCATTATTATAAGTAGGGTGGAGCTTGGTAGCGGTTATCGAATGTTGCAACGCACTACGCAGCGTATCTCTTTTGACAGAGAGACTTGATATGCGATGGCTGTACTCTTGGAGTACGCCCGACACCGCATTATTGAGTTTGGCACTATTGGGCGAGTTGGCAATATCTGTTGTGAAGAGTGTAAAATCATCTTTCCAAGCAAAATTACGATCAAATGTCTTGTAGCCATACAAACCCACTACAATTACTAACAAAACGGTAGGCAAACGCAAAGCATTGACCAAAGGAGTAAGTCGTAGTACTTGACGATCGATTAAGTGATATAAGCCAAGTGCGCACAAGGCACTAAATCCAACGGACGGTAGGAACATAAATCGCTCTGCCATATTGCTACCAATCGGAAAAATTAGATTGGACACAACCGAAAAAGTAGCAAAGTAGAACAGAATAAAAAAGGCGTAAGGTTTACGCTTGATAGTGCCAAAAATAGCAAAACCAACCATGGCTAAATGCACCAAAAGCGATAAGATGACATAACCCATTTGGTAGGTTGGAATCAGGTCTTTGTCTGTTCGGATGTGTTTAGGGTAATAATCATTGGTTAGCGTTTCGGGATAGACCAATAATTGGATATAATCCAACCAAGTATAGAAAACAGTCGCTATTCGTTCTTCGTTGGTATATTTGATATAATTACCTGCTTTATCGAGTTTCAAAAAAGGGTCGTTCATTAGTTCTACCATAGGGGCAGAGGTGCTGACCGTAGCGGCTTCGCCCAAAATAACGCCTCGTATAGCAAACCAGAAAAATAAAGCAATTCCTATAAAAGGAAGAGTGCGGAGTACTATTTTGTCGATAGTAAGTGGCGTGAAAAAGTAAAGTGCGGCTGGAATGATTGCCAGAAAAGTAATGGCATTTTCTTTAGAGAAAATAGCAAAAACAAAGGCTCCAATAGCTAATAAAGAATATAAGAAATGTTTTTCTTGAAGTGTTTTATCACCTTCTAGATAGGTATGATTTTCTACTTTGTGTTGTTCCATGGTCGCTCTGAGCAGCCAATAAACGGTCAATACGCCACCCAATAGCACCATGATTTCGTCTCTACCTTTGATATTGGCGACAGCCTCGGTATGAATGGGGTGTGCCGCATACAATAAGGCACCTGCTAGGGCGATGAAATAGCCTTTGAAATTGTCTTGTTCTCCTCGTGGGTTGAACATTTGCAGCAGCATGAGGTATATAACAATACAGAGCAGGGCATACAACAGTACATTGATGAGGTGGCTCAAAAAAGGGCTGCCCGTATAGTTCACATCGCCGTCGGCATCTAAGATGGGTTTGCCGTTATTATCGACTATTGTACTACCAAATAATTGCAATTCCAATGCAAAAGTAGCAACAGAAAGAGGGCGATAACGACCACCTGCGACCAAGTTTTTCTTTTTGCCAAAAAAGCCCGTAAAAGTATCTTCTGTCCAGATACCCTTCATGCCTTTTAGCCCTTTTTTGGTGTAGTTATTTCGCAAAATAACAATACTATCATCTACGGCATATTGATGCGAAAGCGTATTGGCATAGATGCCAAAGCTAACCAAAAAAACAAGTAGTAGATGTAGGTTTTTGTTGCTCCAAAAGGAAGCAAGATCACTGCTATCAATAGTAGGTGGAGTCGCTGCAGTTTTCGGTATTGCCTTAGACTGTTTTTTGGGGATAGCCCCTTGCGATTGTCCTTTTTTTGCTCCTTGCTTTTTTTTCTTTTTGCTCATGCTTTTGTATGCTTTACGCCAATGCGTTTTTAGTATTTATCTGCTCCAAAGTATTTTTGTTCGAGTATATCAGCTGTTTCGCCCACTTCATATAATACATTCAGTAGCGACTCTTTGGTCGTATGTTCTAGCAGCGGACTCGCCTGAACAACAACGGACTCGCAAGGATTTCCTTCGTTGTCTTTGTCGGATACAATCGTGACCGTGCTATAGGCTCCATATCCTGCTTCTTTGAGCAATAGATATAGATTGAGATCGGGTTTGAAATTGCCGACACGGCTCGTAAAATAGACACAGTCCTTGCCTCTAGCTCTACCTTTGGCTATCCAGCACCAAACCAATTGATAGCGGGTGCTGCCATCTTTCATGCGATAAGCAAAATCTATGGAGAATTTATCACCATCCAATAGCTTCAATTTATGTGAAGTGGTAGCGGCATATTCTAGCAAGATAGTTTTCAAATCTATCATAACGTATTCATTTTTGTGTGTATCTCCAAATGGAGTAGCTTTATTCAATGACCAATTTAAGGAAATTGAAGTAGTCTAGTGCTATTTGCTCTGAATAATTTTGTTGCCAATGGCACAATCTAAGCATTTTTTGCTATCGCAATAGGTTGTTTTGAGCTGTATCAAGGCTTGTGCATCAAGTGCGGACGTGGCATTGACTCCAAGGTCTTTCCATTTGTTGATGATACTGTTTTTTTCGGCAGGCAAGTCCCGCAGCAATTGCAGGGCTCGCTCTTGATATTGTTCTTCGCCCTTGTATTGTCCATAAACAAACAAAAGAGGAACGATGGTATTGATTAGCAATAGCTGTATAGTGCCTTTGCCGAGCGTCTTTTTGCGTTTTGGCGATACTTCTTCTAGTTGATAATGCGTTTGCCAATAACCTTGCAGTTCTATCTCAAAAAGCTGCATCAGTGCTTTGGTTGTTGTCGTTTTGAGTATCTTGGAGAATAGATGTGTGGACTGATGAATGAGCTGTGCAAATTGTGCCAAACGCATGGTCGGATAAGCAGCAGGACGCATTCTACCGAACTTCCAACTGGCGGCGAGTAGAGGCGTTAGCTGATACTTTTTTTGCAAATATTGATATTCTTTTTGGAGAGATAAAAGATAAGGCTCTTCGGCTTTTTGCTCCAAAAAACCAGCTTGTCCCAGTAGTAGTGCTTCCAGCTGAAGCAAATTGGTTTTGTGTTTGGCAAGTACTTTTAGTGGCAATGCCTTGGCTAGTGCCTCAAAGGGGGCTGTATTTTGCTTGACCCCAAAATTACGAGCCAAAAGCCGATAGCAAGTTTCTTCCCAATTGTTTTTGGTTTGTTCTAATTCTGCCTCAATCAGAGTCGTTTTTCGTTCGAGTCGTTCGAGCGCCAAACGGTCGAGCCAAAGCGACCAAAGCATGGTGTCGGCAGTCCATTTTTGGAGTTGTGCCTGACAAGGAATCCAATAAGGATTGTGCAACAATTGCCAATATCTTTTTTGATATTCGATAGGAATCCTATCTGCCAAAACGAGGGTTGGTATTTCGTTGCCATTAGGGTCAAGTACCTCTTGGTCATGCTCAAACACTACGTGCAGAATGGTCTTGTGATAGGCAGCATCATGTTGGTGTTGATGGGCATACCAATCACTTGATTTTTTGTGCATTTCTACACTGCCTGCCCACAGAGTGTTGCCAATTCGGATACGAGCGTTTTCAAAATCAGGACCTGCATGATGGTTGTGAATGCCCGTCTGTACGAGCTCAATAGCGATACCTTTAGTAGTCGTTAGATTGGTTTGGTCAAACAGTTGGAGTTTCCATACATAATGCAAAAATACTTCTGGGAATTGGTGCATAGGGCGTTAGTTTTTAGGGAAGGGGAGTTAATTAATATTTAAGCATTTTTTGTACAAATTAACGTATTTTTTCGCAATAACAGGAGCGTCATAGGTCGTCATGACTTTTTGTCGAGCATTGGCTTCTAGTGTTGTATAATCAGAGTGTTGAAGCACCCAATCTATACCTTTTGCTAGGTCGGTTGTATCTTTGAATTTGGCGACGTAGCCATTCTTTTGATGGTCAATCATTTCTGGAATACCACCAGTATCAAAACCGACACATGGAGTGCCACATGCCAAGCTTTCTACAACCGTATTAGGTAAATTATCTTCCAAAGATGGAATAATAAATACATCAGCGGCATTATAGATTTCGACCATTTTTTGCGTGTCCCTAATCATACCAAGTGGGTGAATCGAGAGTGCTAAGGATTGACTCATCTCAGTCGAATTTTTCCCTATGACTAGTATTTCGTAGGTATCTTTTTTGTGTTCCAATTGACGAATACTATCGACCAACAAAGCAAAGCCTTTGCGAGTGTCATTGGCGTTCATTGCCACAAAAAGCAATAATTTCTTATCGGCTCCAATACCGAGTTTTTGACGTAACGTAGGTTTTTCTAATGGTTGGAAAATACTACTATCAATTGGGTTACCAATCTGGTGCAGTGGCTGGTTTTGAAGCAAGCTACTTTGTTTGGCACAACGTTCCATCCATTGGCTCAATGGTATGAAATGTAGATTGTTGTATTGGGTATAGATATGCTGTTTTTTTTTCCAGATTTTATTGGAAATATCGTTGGGTTTTGGCGACTTGAGCCAAAAACAATTGCCACAGGATTGTAGATAATTGGTACAGGTACTCGTGTAATGACAACCACCTGTAAACGACCACATATCGTGGAGCGAAAATAGAATTGGCTTGCCTAGTTTTGCCAGCTTTTCGATAGCCCCCAAAGACAAAAAACCTTGATTAATCCAATGAATATGAATAATATCGGCAGCTTGTACCAATGGATGAGTACTAATATCTACTCCAAATTGAGCAGTAGAAAAAGAGAATCTTTTGTTTTTTTTATTGCGAAAAGGCTCAAAAGCCAAGGCTTCCGCCCAAAAACTAGCTTCGCTTTTTTGTTTCTGAAATCCTTGCAAGGAATGAATCCATTTTCCATCTTCATCCTTACGAGTCAGCATATCTATGGTCACTTTATTGCTGTGCAATTGCAAGGCATTGCCCAATCGAATAGCAGCCGTAGCGGCACCGCCTGATTTGGAGCTACAAAGCATCAATACTTTCATAATAAGGAGGATTATTTACGAACTAATATTTTTTTGAGTCTAGTAGGAATCAAAGCATTGGCAACCAATAAAAATCTACTTTTGTGCGTCTTATAAAAGAGCTGTTTTTCGATGTTAGGATTGACCAAGGTCAATAGGTTTTTATCTTTTGTATCAGGGTGTTTTAAAGGAAAGGAGAGTCGTTTGGACGTTGTTTTTTGTACCAAATGGGTGGCATCTTGTGTATGGGTTGCTTCTTGACCAAGACCAACATTTTCTACTAAGTTTTGGCTTGGTAATATACAAACGCCTTGATGAGCAAAAACGCCAAAAGCCCAAGCATACGCCCAGGAGCTATTTTCTTTTCGATAGGTTTTTTGCCATTTATCTATTATGTAGGCTTGTGCCAGTCGATCGCCAAATAGCAGCTTCTGAGTCACTGATTTCTCAACATAATCGGGAAGGAGTAGCATATCTACGTCCATCATTTTCCAAGCTCTTCGCCAAGTAGCCCAGCCCCAAATCATAGCGTGCTGCGTAAAAAAATAATCAGCCGAAAGACCACTCGTTTGATTCGACAAAATATTAAATCCGCCTATTTGTAATACTTGTTCTTGGTTCTGGTATCGCAATAGATTTTCTTGACAGAACTCAAAAAAATCAAGATGAGGTACACAATCATCTTCCAATATAATCCCAGCTGTTACTTGCTCAAAAAACCAATCCATAGCACTCACTACCGCTGCTCTACAACCTAAGTTTTTAGTCCTGAAATTGGTATGCAGTTCACAGTCCCAATCGACTTTTTGCATCAAATCCTGTACGGCTTTTACTTGCTCCCATTCTCCCGCTTTGTTAGCTCTAGCTCCATCTACAGCTACAAAAAGCTGTTTGGGCTTGACCTGACGAATCCTATCCAATACTTGAGTGGTAGTATCAGGTCGATTGAAAGCTAGTAGTAGTATGGGCGTGTCAAAGGCCATAGGTATAGGGTTGAAAGAAAGGACTATTGGTTCAGAATACTTTTATGGATACACTATAGTATTTATTCAACAAAATCATTAAGAATTTTTATCAATAGCCTTTCGTATAGCTACAATATTTTGGAAAGCAAACAGCTCGTTTTGTAAGGGCGTTTTGTTACTGTTGTCAATAGGTAAGAAGGCATTGGGGAGTAATCTATAGAAATTGTATTGTGGTAGAATTGCCACAAAATCATTGAAAAAAGATCTGCTAATAATATTAATGACAGTAAATTCAATTTGGATAATATCAATTGTATTTTTTGCTAGAGCACTTTTTGCTCCTTGTAATGCACTCAGTTCGTTTCCTTCTATATCTAATTTTAACAAATCAATATGAGAGACGGATTCAGCTGCCAAAATATTATCAAGGGTATCTAATTTTATATCTGCAGACCTTGCTTTGTTAGCATGAACAGTGGTGATGACTTCTTGAAAAATAGAAGCATGAGGAGAACCAAAGTTATCCTCATAATCGTAGATTTTAGCAGTTGTTTGAGTATTGGATATTCCAATATTAAATGTATTAATATTGGAATAGTCTTTATAACGATTTTGTAAAGACGGATAATTATTGGGATGGGGTTCAAAACAATATATCTGGCATTGTTTATCCGCAAACAACTGTGTGTAATTTCCTACATTTGCACCTACATCAAATATTGTTTTGATGGAATAGTTTTGAAAAATATAGTTTATGAAAAATTGTTCTCCAGATAACTTGTGAGTTTGATGGTTAAGTATGCCTAAACCTCTCAAACTCAAGTGCATCAATAGTAAGTTAAAACGTTCGAAAACAGGTTTAGCGAATAGTAGAGCATACCATTTGAATATAAAATCTTTCATGAAGTATTAATTATTATTGGCTGTTAGCAGCTTAATGTAATGGATAATAAAGTATTTAAATTATATAACCTACTAGGTGTTAATTAGGAAGCACATCCTCTTTGTTCTTAATAGCAGAATAGCCCAAAAATAGAGTAAGTAAAATAATGACAATAGAACTAATCCCTCCAATAGTTCTACCTACTAGAATAGATTTTGGTTCGAATTTCATGCGAATAGTGCCTGAGGTAGCAGCAGGTACTTTGAGTCCTCTTATCAAGTAATCTGTCTTGACGAATGGCTTTACCAATTGGTCGTTAATATACACATTCCAACCCTTAGAAGGAGGATAGTACATATCAGAGAAAACGGCAAAACGATCCTTTGCTGAGGTATATTCGTACACCAATTCTTCTGGATGATAGGACTTTAGAAAAATATTATCTCCCTGTGTATAACCTACAGATAGCCCTTGCACATAATCCTTATGTTTTTCTTGTACCACAGCTTCCAGTCCGGGGCTGAAGTTATTGACTGCCTGCAATTCTGCATCAGCATTCGGTACTATATTTATTTTTTCGACAAACCACGCATTGCCCAAAGTAGTAGGACGATCCAATACTTGTCCTTGTGGACTGATGACATATTTTACATTCAACATATCCATAATATTGGCACGCTGTTGAGCCGCAACATTGAAATTGTCCATTTGGTAAGATGACCAAAATTCTTGATACAACATTGGTTTAGCAGCAAAGTACCCGCCCATACTCTTGTGAAAAGCAGACGCTCCAGCACTTTGACTAGGATACCCTCTAGAATAGTCAATGACATGATAATACAAGTCTTTGTCTTGCAGGATTCTTTTGTCGGCAGGAGTAGGGTTGTTTATAATTTGCTTAGAAGCATCTTTGTAGTTTTTCGCTACATAATCATCTTCGTCCAAGTATTCTTTATTAACAATATTGAGGTCAATACAAGCGATAGCAGTGACCAACAAGGCAGCTATTTCGATAGGCAAAACCTTGCGGGTATAAAGCAGTAAGGGAACTAAAGCAATCAATATAAAACCGATTCCTTTGCCGATGTCTGCTTTTGCCAAGGCACTTCTATCTTGCTGAATAGCATTCAGTAAGGTAGGGCTTATTTGAGCCAATTGCTCATCAGCAGCTGTTGTCAAAGTGGTAGTCGCTAGGTACAAATAAGTAATAATCGTGATGCCTAAGGCAATCGCTCCACCCATTAAGACATAGTTTTGAGCCGAAACCTCTCTTTTGAGTTTGGTCAATAACTTGCCTGCCCAAGTAGTCGAATAATAAGTTTTATCAAAGTTGATAAGCTGTTGCAATCCTAATCCAATGGCTAATATTATAAGTGGTTGAGCTACCAGCAATGTCATTTTGGTATCTCTAAATTTATTGTAGAGTGGGAAGTAATCATACATCAAAAAGTTGAAGGTAGGGAAGTGTTTGCCCCAAGCTAAAGCAATAAACAACGTCATGGCAGCTACAATCCCCCATTTGAGGTATCCTCGAATAAGTAGCAGTGACAGAAAGAATAAGAAACAAATCACAATGCCATAATACATGGGACCACCTACTATAGTTTGGTCGCCACGGTAGTGCAGTGTATGCTGTCTAATTATTTGTGTCAAAAATTGTTGTTGTTGCTGTTCTGTTGTGACACCCATTTGTTTGCCTACAGTACTCAACTCTTGTTTCACCATAGGACTATTGAAAGCCTTTTGGGTAGCAGAGCCTTTATCCGAATAAAAAGATTCGCCTTGTGTACCGCCATAGAAATTCGGAAACATAACCATTCCAATTTCTGATTTTTGCATACTCATACCAAATACATAGTCTTTAGGAAGACCTTCTTTATTTTCAGCGGCAGCCGTTAGCTCACTTCTACCACGACTTGACTCTTGTGTGTATTCATATATTGGCCAAAGTAGTCCAGCATTGGATACAATCGCCAATACTGCAGCTACAAACATAGCAGTTGTGAATTTGATTAAATGAGGTAATTTATTTTGTTTGATGGCATCAAACAAGAAACCAACCCCCATCAAGGTAAGCCCCAATAACATATAATAAGTCATTTGAGGGTGGTTGTGTGCCAAATTTTGGCTCAGACCTAATCCAAATATAGCGGCACCCAACAACGGTCGTTTTCGATAACCATAGATAAATGCCCCAATAATAAGCGGAATAGTAGCAATTACGACCATCTTGCCCGAGTGTCCTGCTTCCAGATAAAGCGTGTTGGAAGTGAAAAAACCTAAAGCGGCAGACATTCCCAAACTAATGCCAAAGTTGATGCCTAATAGACTTAATCCCATATAAGCACAGAGCATAATAAAAAACAAGGTTACCCAAGCATTGTGTGTATTGAAGAAGGTCAAGGGGTTTGTGATAAACGACTCAATATAATTGACATTGTGATTCCGAACAACAGATGTAGGCATTCCACCAAAAGTTTGATTGGTCCACATAATTTCCCCTTCTCCAGCTTCTCGGTATTTTGTAATTTCTGTTTGTGACAAACTAGACTGGATGTTATCATTTTGGCGCAATGATTTTCCATCAAAAGCAATTGGCTTAAAGTAAAGCATAGCAACAACCATTAGAATGATATAGGCTCCTAAGTGGAAAGCTATTTTTTTTATCCAAGGGTTGCTTGCAAGTGGGGTTGTTTCTTTCTTTTGATTCATGGTATATATATTGAGTGCTACATCATTGATGTAGCACAACAGAAATAAAATTAGAATATTGGTGTTAAAATATACTTTTCTTTCTAAAGCAACCCAAAGTATAGCTTTTTTGTGTAAACATCACAAATTGTTATTCTTATTCTAGACAAGAGCTATTTGAGGGGTGCGTATTTTTCAAGGTCAAGTATGAATTTTTTGCCATATTCCAAGTCATAAGAATTAGGTGTAAATGCACCATATCCGCCATTAGGCGTAAGTGTCATTTCTCCAAAATAAACCTGCCCTTTTACTACATATAAATCTACCCGCACGTAATTGATGCCTTCGCTCAATTTTTCAGCTATTTCTACTATTTTCTTCAGGTTAGGAGGAGGAGGAATAGGTGTTTCGTCTATTTGATTGAGGTAGCTAAAGGGCAGTCGTTTCCAATCAGCATCGAACATAGTATTGCAAGTATGGGAGGGGTTGGCAACTTGAATCCATTCGACTTTTCCCCCAAAGGTATGTAGTTTGAAATCAAATGGGATATTACCATTTTCATCAAGGAGCATTTTTTCTACAATAATAGCTGGTGGAATATCCTTGTAATGCCACTCTCTATTGAAAGAGTAAAAATTAATATCTAGAGCTTTATTCAATTGTTTTTTGATAGCACTTTCTTGTATGTCTTTTTTATCTCGAATTAAGATAACTGAACCACAATCATGGGTAGCTTTGATTACAATATGATTAGGATAGTTGGCATAATCCATCTCATCGGTTGATTGACAATAATCAACAAGAGGGATTAGGTATTGTTCTCCAACTCTATCAGCCACATACTGGCGTACAGCATACTTGTCTGCGAGTATTGTAAACAATGGGTTTTTTTCGTATAATTTTCTCCACTGTATTTTCTGATTGAATGATAAGGGGTTTTCTAATGGAAGAGCTTGGTTAAATCTAGTCTTGTATTTATACCTAAAAAAAGCTTCGTTGGATAAGGTCGGTTCGTACAACTTGCGGCGTAAGGTAATCCAGGTATGAGCAATCGCAGAAACTGGAGCAAGAGCTAAATCAAACAGCTTATTCTTACTACGATAATTATTGATTTTTATGATTAGCATACTGTTTTTGATAAGGAGGTGTGAAAAAATAACTAGAATAACACAATAACTAGAATACTCTTAGGTAGGTAGTTGTGTCATCAAAATTAGCACTTATTTTGCTATAAACAAAAAAGGTGGAGGTATTCTACTACAATGCTTAGACCACATGCTCCAAGTATTAGCTCCTATATTGTAAATCACTAGTTGATCGCCCGCTTTCAATCGAGGTAACTCGATTTCGGGATAAAGAATATCACCAGCAAAACAAAGTGGACCTACAATCGTATATTTTTCTCGATTTTCATTGGGTTCTTGTTGCCAAACAGAACAAGGGTATTTGATGGGCAAAGAAGAATAGACTTTACGCAAAAATAAATCTGCACCTATATGGATATAAGCTTGTGTTGGTAGACCGTTTTTGTTGGGTAGTACGTATTCGATATCTGAAACTACAAAACTGTTGTATTGGTGTACAAAAGCACCGTATTCAGTTATGAGACGATAATTAGTGATACTCGGTATGTTTACCAATTGATCAACAAACGTTTGTATTGAAAGCCCTTCTGTACTTTCGTCAAATTTGATCCCTCCTCCTATATCTAGTGTATCAATTTTGGACGAAATAAACAATTTCTGTCGTTGTATATTGATATTATCTGCTAATATTACGAGTTGTTGAATCGCTGTTATGTTTTTGTCGAAATTATCGACATCGGAGCCAATATGAATATGCAGGCAACTTATTTGAGGATATTTTATGGCGGCGGTCAGGATTGCTTGATAATCACTAATTGGGACACCAAATTTGGAATGAGTTGTAGCCACGTTGAGTAATGGGTGACTATCTGAGGACGTAAGCGGATTGATGCGCAATCCAATTTTACCACTGAAGTTGATGGGGTAGCGTTCTAGTTCAATTATTGAATTCGCATTCAATAATATCCCTGGTAGATGCTCGTGGCAGTAGGTGATTTCTTTTTGGGTTTTTACTGGAGAATCAAATACAATTTTGTCAGGGTTAGCTCCTGCATGGATTGCTAATTTGACTTCTTCTAAGGACGCTGCTTCTAATCCGAACCCTTCTGCAATAATGTGTGCTAAAACAGCTTCATGAGAGCACGTCTTGATAGCGATGGCATGCAATGTCGTGTGAGGGAAGGTGGTTCGGAGTAAATCTAAGCGGTATTGTAGCATAGATTGACTATAAAATATATGGGCGCAGGCATCTTCTGATAACATATCTTGTTGCAAGCTTTCAATATAAATTTCTCTGGCAACTTTAGGCGTTATTTTCATAGGAAGCTAAAAGTTTTGATTCAATAATTTGTATGATTTGGCGGTCTATATCAAAGGCTTCTTCTTGGTCAAGCACAAATTTTCGGATATTATTGGAACCAATTGCTAACCGTAAAAACGATTTTTTGCCGTATCTGACGGGTTGACCAATAAAAATGCGTTTGAAGGAATGTGTATTGCTATAATCATCTAATACAATAGAGCGATGTAGTTTTTTTAGTGCATCATAATCG
This sequence comes from uncultured Saprospiraceae bacterium, assembly GCA_937139495.1. GTDB lineage: Bacteria > Bacteroidota > Bacteroidia > Chitinophagales > Saprospiraceae > Aureispira. The sequence goes on from CAKZQC010000001.1 coordinate 25,278, forward strand.
AGAAATTTGCCTTGCAATTGGACTCTAAACGAAATAATAGTCTGATTAGAATTTTCTTGAAAAGGCATTAGTTCAAATATTTCTTTTTGCTCTAATAGTTGGGTTACAACTCGTCTCCACGACTTTGCTCTGTCAGCTATAGCTAAAGTTGGTAGTTGATCATACTGATAAATGTTTTTTAGGGCGATTTTCCATCGAGCAATTCCTGAACGGTTGATATAGTCGGGAAGCGAAATTTTGGAACGGAGCTCTAAGGGTAAGTCATAAGCAGAAAAAACCTTTCCCCATTGGTGCACTCCTAAATCATCGGCTGCCAAAATTTGGCTATATATTTTAGTTGGTACCAGCATTGCACCACAGAACGGTGGTGACTGATAAAATTTTGAACCTGTTAACATAACCAAACAGCCCTTCTGCAAAAGACGATGGATTATTTTTCTGCTATGTCTAAATTGGCACAAATCAACATTCCAAATAATATTAGGGTGAATAATCTGGTCTATCCAGTTGAGATTATCCTCTATCCCAGATTTACTGCCATAAACTAAATTGATAATAATTGTATCATTGGTGTGCTGTTCTACCAATGATACAATAGCTTCTTTGTGATTGAGGATTTCTCCATTGGGTGAACGAGCATCTAAAAAGACAGTTTTTAATTGTTTGGTATTAAATAAATCAGAGCCAATAGTTATGGCTTGCCCAAACTGATTCTGATGAGCATATAATTTGCCAACAGCTGCCATTTTAGTACCTGAGCCTAATTCTTCGATACAAGTAACTATATTAAGTATTTTTCTTTTTGGAGCTAGTGATAGTGCTATTAAGAAAGTGTGATAAAGCAAGTCGGTACCTGATGGACCATAAAACACCTCAAACTGGCTGTCTTTATCTTGCTGTAAGTGCTGTTTTAGTTCTTTTGTATTTTTTTCTAGCAAGTTAACCCAGGCAGTAGTATTGGAGTTTTCTTTTTGGAGTTGCTGGAGTAGTGCCATATCAGATGCACTAGCTGCATTACAAGTACAAGAACCTCTATTAACTATTGCCGTATCTACTAAACGAATCCCATACTTGGTAATACCTTCATGATCTATTTGGAGTCGTTCGTCGGCACCCTCGGATAGAAAAACTAAATTGGAATCGGTAATAGTAAGTGTAGTATCTTTCAAAATGCCTATGTTTAGAGTGTGCTTAAAAAGTAAACAAATAAAATGCCCGTACAAATATAGCGTTTTTTACCTAATAAATCTCACTTCTTTATGCAGAGTCATACCATCAAATTTCCTAGTACAGCCCATTATTATACCATTGGGACACCTTCAGAGTCGATCCAGCACGTTTTTTTTGTGCTGCATGGATACGGACAGTTAGCCAGCCAAATTATTCACAAGTTTGATGCACTTCCTGAGCAAGTGCTTGTAGTAGCTCCAGAAGGATTGTCTCGTTTTTATTGGAACGAACAAAAAGGAATAGTAGGTGCCTCGTGGATGACCAAAAAAGACCGATTGGCAGCTATCGAAGATTATAGCAGTTACCTGCAACAACTTTATGAAACGTATTGTGCTCAACTAAAACCGACAGTACAAGTACACCTATTGGGCTTCTCGCAAGGAGGTGCGACCGCTGTGCGCTGGCTGCACCAAAACAAAGTGCCTATTCAAACTTTGATATTGTGGGGGGCTAGTTTTCCTACGGATATTGATTACCGAAATGAAGAGGAGTATTGGCAGCACCTGCAAAAGTATGTTGTATTTGGTCGGCAAGACCAATATTTGACTCCTGAACGGATAGAGAAGCAAAACAATTTTTGTGAGCAAAATAATCTTCAATACCAAGCTATTTGGTTTGAGGGGAAACACGTAATAGACCGAAAGGTACTCTATCCGTTGTTAGAGCAATTGATCAAATAAAATAGGTTGTGGTTCTATGTAGGGATATTCAATGTCCATCAAGTAAAGTCCTTGCGCAGGGGCAGAAAGTGCTTTCTGTAAAGGTTGCTTTTGCTCCAAGGCTTGCCGAATTGTTTCTAGCTCAATACGCCCTTTGCCTACATTGAGGCACATGCCTACAATCAGCCGAATCATACCACGCAAGAATCGGTTGGCAGTGACTCTATAAACAAGTTGTTGCTCTTTTGCATCATAGTGCCATTCGGATACTCGCAGGTCACACAAAGTGGTTTTGGCAGATGATTTGGTTTTGCAAAAGGTGTTAAAATCTTGAAAGTCCAGTAACAATTTGGCAGCAGCCTGCATCAAGTCTATATTTAGTTGTTGACTATAGGTGCAAAAATAAGCACTTTCTTGACGAAGAGGATTATAAACTACATCAACATAATACTCATAACTCCTAGAGCTCGCGTCAAACCGTGCATGGGCAGTAGGTGGCACTTTGTGCAAGTTATATATCACCACTTCTTTACCTAATATGGCATTGAGGTGATACACCATTTTTTCTCCTAACTCTTGCTCCGAATCGAAATGAGCAAAATACTGCTTGGCGTGTACGCCAGCATCTGTTCTGCCACAACCAACTATTGGTGTGGGCTGCTTCAGTAGCACACCTAAGGCATTTTGTACGCACTCTTGCACGGTATATCCATTAAGTTGTATCTGATAGCCACTGAATCGGGTTCCATTATAAGCAAATTCTATAAAGTAGCGCATGTTAAATGGTCTATTTTTATATAGATTGGTTTTTTAAATAAATTTACTGAAGATGAGATTAGGTTAATTATGTTAAATATTGTATGTTTAAGAACATAAATGTACGGATATTTATTTACAGCATGTTTGAGGTCGGAATGTAAATTATAATTATAGTCTTTTATTTGCTTCTAGATTAGTAACAAAGCCTTTGTAAGGTATTCTATATCAGGTGTATGTAATATGTAGTAATGAAAATTGCTAATATTAGTCACTTCTCAACAAAAGTAACATTAACGCTTCACTACACAATAATTTTTAATTAAATAAAACAAAAAAATGAAGGCAACCCTACACTATTTTTTCAGAACGTGCCTATTATCACTACTAATGTGCAGTATTTTCGCATCTCAAACACTGCAAGCCGAGGGAACGAGGCAAGTAATGCCGAATAATACTAATGGGACGGCATTGCATGTTTACCCAGATTTTGAATCTGGCACTTATCCTAATGCAGCGGATGAAAATAAAGTTAAAATTACAATTCTAGATAATGCAATAGAAAATATTTATTTTGGATTGAATCCACGTACAAGAAGTCCTGCACTAGGAGTTCCTACAGATATTTTTTATCGAATAATAGACCCTACAGGTACTGTAGTCGTTGGTATAACACCAATGCCGACAGCAGGAGCTGGGTTTATCCCCAATTATGCTCAAGCAGTAGCTGGTCCTAATATTGGTGGGGCTACTCCAGGAGGATATGTCCCTATTTTATTCGATCCATTATTGAATGGTGATTATGTGATAGAACTGTATAGAAGTAGCAATGCAGCAGGTACAGCAGTTGATCTGACAGCTGATGGAGAAATATTTTTCCCATTTTTTGATTTTACAGTCGCAGAAACTAACAATACACAATATGAAGGTAGACTAAATTGTCAAAGATGGAGTTTTATAACTTATGATCCACTAGATGCTAACTACACACCTGGGATTGGTAGTTCTTTTGAAGGGGATTATTACGCTTATACAGCAGATAGTTCTATTCTTAGAGTTAACTTTGAGACAGGATTTCGCCCTTTTGGTTACACTTTGGCGATGAATAAATATGGTGTCAATAATACTGGAAATTTTGCAATAGATCGTATCTCTCAATATACAGGTCAGGGGTCTCCTTCCTTTTTAGGAGGATATCGGGTGTTTTTGAGTAGTCCTGATATCAATGCTTTTACACCCTCTGTAGCTTCTGGAGCACCTGTAATACCAAGTGAGGTGTATGGTTGTCCAGGGGATTACCTCATTCCTTTCTTCACACCTAATTCTGGTGACGTAGCCATATTGCTTGATCTTAATGGAGTCACAGGCTATCAAGCAGGTACAGAAGATATTGTTTTAGAAGAATTTGATGTACCTGTTGGCAACAATGTTATACGGTGGGATGGATTAGATGGATTGGGTAATCCTGTATTAGGTAATGTAGCTATAGCAATTACAGCGACCTTATTTAGAGGGAGAACGAATGTTCCTATGCACGATGCAGAATTGAATATAAATGGACTCTCTGTAACTTCTATTAGCCCTAGTCTAGGTGCTCGTGTGCTTTATTGGGATGATTCGCAATTAGCTAGTGTTGGAGTGTGTGATGCCACTGTTGCGAATATACAAAATAGTAACGTGACAGGTACTGGAGTAGCAACAATTAACTTACTAGAGGGACAGCTTGGACCAACACACTCATGGAATGGTACAGCTAACTTCACCAGCCCTTCGCCTGCTGGAGCAGGAGGTAGTGGTACAGCAACACTTTGTGATGATTTCGGTAATGCAAGAGCAATTAATACTTGGTTTTATGCCTATGATGTATCTTCTGTCCCAACTACCAGAACAACACCTTCTTGTGATACAGATGGAGATGGCATTGCAAATGATATTGATATAGATGATGATAACGATGGTATTCCTGATTTGGAAGAACATGACGAAGACCCGTTGTTGGACCAAGATGGAGATGGTATCCCCAATTATCTTGATCCTGATTATAATGGATTTATAGATAAAAATTTAGATGGAGTTCATGATATTTTTGATGCGGACTTAGATGGTATTATCAATTCGTTTGATTTAGATTCTGATAATGATGGTATCTCAGATATAGTGGAAGCGGGAGGAGTTGACACGGATGGAAATGGTCTTATTGATGGTCTCGCTGATACAGATAGTGATGGTTTGATTGATTTATACGATGATCAGTTTACCTACCCAATTACGATACCTATTAGCTCCAAAACAGCGACGACAACATCTCCAGACGATTGTCAGACGACTAATGGACCAGCACATAATATTGTATTTAATGTACTGACTACAGATACAGATAACAATGTTACCTTTACATTCGACTTGCAAGGAGATTATGGTGATGAAACAATTGAAAGCTTTTCACTTACAGGAGAAGGTGGTCAGATATTAGGTGCTGAAATTACGAGATTAAATTCTAATAATCCAGCATATGTAGATTGTGATCCACCTATGAGTTTTACGGTTATCATTCCTCAGGAAAACTGGAATTTATGGAATGATGATGGTGTTGTTAATATTACATTACAAGCTAATAATGCGGTTAACTTTTGTACCAACCGTTCTTGTATATCTAACACACAGGCGAGTTATACTTATCCAACTCAGAGCTGTGAACAAGAGGCTGCCCCTTCGCATGCTTTTAACTCAAATTCAGGTACGGTAGATGTTACTACTGATGTTACGTTATCTTTCGGGTTGATGGGAGATTATGGAGCTAACACGCAAACATTTACCCTTACAGGTGAAGGTGGAACGGCTATTGGAGGTACGTTCAACAGGACTAATTCTGATAATCCTACTTATACTAGTTGTGGTCTCACACCGATGCAATTTACAGTAACTATCCCTCAAGCAGATTGGAATCTATGGAATGATGATGGAATTGTTAATATTGTCTTACAAGCTAACAATAATGTAGCTCCAGTTTGTGGTGGATTCTCTTCTTGTATTGGCAGAATTGCTGCATTTACACCTACTGCTACATTGGGAACGGCGATTAGCAATGGAGATAATGACCAAGATAATATACCTAACTTTTTAGATAGAGATTCAGATAATGATGGTATTCCAGATGTAGTAGAGATAGGCGGTACTGACCAAAATGGAGATGGTGTTGCCGACAATTATGCAGACGTTGATCGTGATGGTTGGAATGATGTAGTCGATGGTGAAAGCTGTACTAGAACTATTGTTAATGGTACCTTCGTAGCAGGTTCTTCTGTTGGTATCGTAGACGGTGCTTCTGCAAGCGGTTCTGCTGATGGTGCTTTTGCTCAAATATATGATCTAGTAGATTTGTTAGTCGTAGATTTAGGACAAGTATTCCCAGCAGGAAGAAATTATACGATTACTTGGAGAAGAAAGAATTCTTATGCTTTCGGACCTGTAGCCGATATGATTGTAGAAGAATCAGCAGACAACCTGGTGTATAACACCAATCCTAATAATCCTGCTACTACTTCCAATACTACTTTCATCAACACAACATTAAACACACAAGTACCAACAAGATTCTTGCGCTTCAGAACCGCAACAGCTACCAATGATGATGTTGATTTTGATGCCGTAGCAATCACGAGTTTTAATTGTGTTACCAATGGTACACCGCTAATCGTGACAGGAGCTGATGGCAACAGTGACGGTATTCCAGATAGTTACCCAACAGGTAACACCGATAACGACCTTATTTTAGATTACTTGGACTTAGATGCCGATAATGATGGTATTCCAGATGTAGTAGAAGCAGGTGGGACGGATGTGAATGGAGACGGACGTGCCGATAATTATATTGACAATGATAACGATGGTTTCAATGATGTAGTAGATGGTGATCCCACCAATGCCTTGGTAGTAGGTACCGATACCGATGGTGCCAATAGTGCTAATGCAACTACCAAAACTGGAGCCGATACTGATAATGATGGTAATCCAAACAGTTACCCTAACGACGATAATGACGGAGATGGACGTCTTAATCATTTGGACCTAGATTCCGATAACGATGGTATCCCTGATGTGGTCGAAATAGGAGGAACCGATGAAAATGGAGACGGTATCGCTGACAATTATCTAGATGATGATAATGATGGATTCAACGACGTAGTAGATGGCGACCCAACCAATACGTTGGCGGTAAGCGATGATTCTAATGGAGCTAATACAGCTAATGCACAAGTAAGAACAGGAGCCGATACTAACAACGATGGTACTCCTGATAGCTATCTTGCAGAAGATAATGCCGATGGAGATGCTCTATTGAACTATTTAGACTTAGATTCTGATAACGATGGAATAGCAGATGTAGTAGAAGCGGGTGGCGTAGATGCCAACGGAGATGGACGTGCTGATAACTATAGCGATGGCGATGGAGACGGATTCAACGACGTAGTCGATGGTGACCCAACCAATGCGTTGGCGTTAGCAGACGACTCCAATGGAGCGAATGCCGCTAATGCAACTACAAAAACTGGAGCCGATACAAATGGCGACGGCGAGCCAAATAGCTACCCAGAAGATGACTTGGATGGTGATGGTATTCGTAATCAGGTTGATTTGGATGCCGATGATGATGGTATCTTAGATGTAGTAGAAGCAGGTGGCATAGATGCCAATAGAGATGGACAAGAAGACAATTATACTGATGGTGACGGAGATGGATTCAACGACGTAGTCGATGGTGACCCAACCAACGTACTAGCAGTAGCTGATGATTCTAATGGAGCAAATGCAGCGAACGCAACAACACTTACAGGAGCCGATACAAACGGAGATGGTGAGCCAAATAGCTTACCAAATGATAATTTTGACGGTGATAACAATTATAACTTCTTGGATATTGACGCCGATAACGATGGTATTGTTGACAATACGGAAGGTCAACCAACGATTGGTTATGTAGCACCCAGCAATGTAGATGCAGATGGTGACGGTATTGATGATGCTTATGATAATGACGATGCCATTTTTGGTAGTGCAGGATCAGGTATTGTACCAGAAAATACAGATTTAGCCGATAATGCCGATTATTTGGATTTAGATACCGATAACGATGGCGAATTAGATGCTGTTGAAGGACACGATACGAATGGCGACGGAGTTGTCAATGGAGCAGATGCACCAATTGTAGCGAATACAGGCCTAGCAGGTGGAACGGCAGATGTAGATGGTGACGGATTGCTAGACGGATATGACAACAATACGGCTAGTACAGATGCAACTAATACAGGTTTGAACCCAAACAGTCATCCAAATGCAGACGGACAGACAGCAGAAAGAGATTGGAGAGAGAAATTGTTGAACTTAGATCAAGACAACGACGGTATTCCAGATATTGTAGAAGCATATAGCGGTGATACCGACAATGACGGAACACCAGATTACGAAGATGCAGACTTCTGTGCAGCTAATTTCCAAGGAGTTAATGGTTGGGATTGTGGTATAGATGGACTACCTGACCCAGATGGCGATTTGGACGGAGATGGAATCAAAAATTTCCAAGATGTTGACTTTCCTACTTGTGGTGGAATTGTGAATGGTGTATGTATTACTTTTGATGCTGATGCTGATGGCATAGCCAATCACTTGGATTTAGATGCCGACAATGATGGTATTCCAGATGTGGTCGAAGCAGGCGGAACCGATACCGATGGTGATGGTATTCTTGACGATGTCACTGATACAGATGGCGACGGAATTGCAGATATTGTAGATAATGATGACACTGATGGTCCTCAAGGAACAACTCCTTGTAGCCCACAGGTAAGTTGTTTGCAAAATAACTCTACATCTATCTTATTTGACACCAATAATGATGGTGCCACGGACAAAGACAATGATACGGACAATGATGGTATATTAGACCACTTAGATTTAGATGCAGACAACGATGGTATTCCAGATGTAGTAGAAGCAGGCGGAACCGATGTAAACGGAGATGGACGAGCCGATAACTATACTGATACCGACAACGATGGTTTCAATGATGTAGTAGATGGTGATGTTGGTAATGATGGCATAGCTGAAAATACAGCAAATGCACAACAACTAACAGGAGCAGATACAGACAACGATGGAGAGCCAAACAGCTACCCAGAAGGAGATACTGATAGTGATGGTGTACTAGATCAATATGATTTAGATGCCGACAATGATGGTATTGCCGATGTAGTAGAAGCAGGTGGAACGGATGCCAACGGAGACGGACGTGCCGATAACTATGTAGATGCGGACAACGACGGATTCAATGATGTAGTAGATGGTGACCCAACCAATGCTCTAGTAGTAGGAACGGATACACCAGGAGCAAACACAGCGAACGCAACGACCCCAACAGGGGCAGATACAGATGGCGATGGTGTACCAAACAGTTATCCAGAAGATGATACTGATAGCGATGGTATCTTAGATCAATACGATTTAGATTCAGATAATGACGGTATTCCAGATGTAGTAGAAGCTGATGGAACTGACGAAAACGGAGATGGTCGCATTGATAATTATATTGATAATGACAATGACGGATTCAATGATGTAGTGGACGGTGACCCAACGAATACGTTGGTAGTAGGAAGCGATATCAACGGAGCTAATACAGCCAATGCGTTGCAATTGACGAACGAAGATACGGACAACGATGGCGAACCAAATGGCTATCCAGAAGGAGATGCCGACGGCGATGGTATTCTTAATCAATTGGATTTAGATTCAGACAACGATGGTATTGCCGATGTAGTCGAAGCCAATGGAGTAGATAGGAACGGAGACGGACGTGCTGACGGATATGTAGATACAGACGGAGACGGATACAATGACGTTTTAGATGCAGATCCAAACAACACTTTAGCAGTTGGAAACGATGGAGCAGGTATCAATAGTGGTCAATCAATTCAATTGACAGGACCAGACACCGACGGTGATGGTCGTCCAAATACTTATCCAGAAGACGATACGGATAACGATGGGATACGCAATCAATTAGATTTAGATGCGGATGACGATGGTATTTTAGACATTTTGGAAGCAGGCGGAACGGATCTAAACCGAGATGGACAAGAAGACAACTATGTAGATGTAGATGGAGATGGCTTCAATGATAATGTTGACGGTGATCCAGACAACTCTTTGGCAACTAGCGATGATAGTCCAGATACCAACTTGGCAAACGTGACTACTATTACAGGAATAGATGCAAACAATGACGGAAAGCCCGATAATTATCCAACAGATAATTCGGACAACGACATTTTCTACGACTTCTTGGATATAGATGCGGACAATGATGGTATTGTTGATAATACGGAAGCACAAGCAACCTTTGCATTCATTGCCCCAGCAGATTTGGACGATGATAACGATGGTATTGACAATGCGTACGATACTGACAATGCTAACTTTGGTGGAAATGGTTCAGGCTTGATACCTGAGAATACAGATGGAACTGATAATCCAGATTATATTGATTTGGATACGGACAACGATGGCGAACCAGATACAATCGAAGGACATGATACGAATGGAGATGGAGTAGTAGATGGCAACGATACGCCATTTTCTAACACAGGTTTACCAGGTTCAAGTCTAGATGTAGACAGAGATGGTTTACTAGATGGTTATGATAACAATAACCTGAATCCTGATGCAACGAATATTGGCTTGAGTCCAAGCAGACACCCGAATGCAGATGGGCAGACACCAGAGCGTGACTGGAGAGAAAAATTATTGAACTTAGATCAAGACAACGATGGCACTCCAGATATCGTAGAAGCGTACAGCGGTGATGCCGACAATGACGGAACACCAGATTACGAAGATGCAGACTTCTGTGCAGCTAATTTCCAAGGAGTTAATGGTTGGAATTGTGGTACAGATGGACTACCTGATCCAGACGGTGATATGGATGGAGATGGTGTTCCTAACTTCCAAGATACTGACTTCCCTAATTGTGGTGGCATTGTAAATGGTGTATGTATTACTTTTGATGGAGATGCCGATGGTATTCCGAATCACTTGGACTTAGATGCCGACAACGATGGTATTCCAGATGTAGTAGAGGCAGGTGGAACAGATACCGATGGAGACGGACAAGTCGATGACTTAACTGACACCGACGGAGACGGACTAGCAGACATAGTGGATAACAATGATACAGATGGACCAGAAGGTACTACACCTTGTAGCCCACAAACGAGCTGTTTGCAAAATAGTTCTACTTCAAACTTGTTTGATACCAATAATGATGGTACTACAGATAAAACTAACGATACGGACGGAGATGGAGTTATTGATGCACTTGATTTAGATGCCGACAATGATGGTATTCCAGATGTAGTAGAAGCAGGAGGAACAGATGAAGACGGAGACGGACGTGCTGACAACTTTGTCGATACAGACAGTGATGGTTTCAATGATGTAGTAGATGGCGATGTTGGTAATGACGGCACAGCCGAAAATACAGCTAATGCTCTCCAATTGACAGGAGTCGATATCGACAATGATGGACAGCCAAACAGCTATCCAGAAGGTGATACTGATGGTGATGGTATTTTAGATCAATTAGACTTAGATGCCGACAACGATGGTATTCCAGATGTAGTAGAAGCAGGCGGAACCGACATCAACGGAGACGGACGTGCGGATAATTACACTGATGCGGATAATGATGGTTTCAATGACGTAGTAGATGGTGATGTTGGTAATGATGGTATAGCTGAAAATACAGCCAATGCCTTGCAGCTAACAGGTCCAGATACAAACAACGATGGTATGCCAGATACTTATCCAAATGATGATTTAGATGGAGACGGGATCCGTAATCAACTAGATCTAGATGCTGATAATGATGGGATTTTGGATATAGAAGAAGCTGGTGGAACGGATGCGGATAGAGACGGAATTGAAGATAATTTTGTCGATACGGATAACGATGGTTTCAACGATGCAGTAGATGGTGACCCAACCAATGTCCTAGCAGTAGGAAGTGATGTAGCAGGAGCGAATACCGCCAATGCAACAACACTAACTGGAGAGGATCCTGATAATGATGGAAAACCAAATAGTTATCCAAACGATAACCAAGACGGTGATAACAACCTAAATTTCTTGGATATAGATGCCGATAACGATGGTATTGTTGATAATACAGAAGGTCAACCTACACTTAACTATATTGCACCAACAGGAGGTGATGCTGATGGTGATGGTATAGATGATGCATACGATAGTGATGATGTAGCCTTTGGTGGTGTTGGCTCAGGTATAGTGCCAGAAAATACAGATGGAACCGATAATCCAGATTATTTGGATTTGGATACGGACAACGATGGCGAACCAGATACAATTGAAGGACACGATACGAATGGAGATGGTGTTGTTAATGGAGCAGATGCACCAATAACAGCTAATACAGGTCTATCGGGAGGAACAGCTGATATAGACGGTGACGGTTTGTTGGACGGTTATGATAATAACACGGCTAGTACTGATGCAACGAATACAGGCTTGAATCCGAATAGTCATCCAGATGTAGATGTGCCAGCAACACCAGAAAGAGACTGGAGAGAAGGCAATAAGACCTATGCTATCAATGACGTGAATACCACACCAGTAGGTGTATCGGTAAACGGACAAGTATTGACGAATGACCTAGATGTAGAAGGTAACACCACATCAGTAACAAGTATCACAGTAGATACAGACGGTGATGGTGTACCAGAAACAGTAGCAGGAATCAATACTATCGTAACTACTGGGGGAGTAAACGAAGATGGAACACCAAACGGAAGTGCAGGAACAATTGTACAGAATGGAGATGGTACCTATACCTTTACGCCAACAGCAGGATTTGTAGGAGAAGTGACTTACAGCTATACTACTTGTGATGATGGAACACCAGTAGCGTGTGATGTTGCGACAGTAACGATAGATGTAGTACCAAGACCAACGACTACCAACGGAACCGTTATAGCCACACCAGATGTGAACATAACCAACCAAGGGGTACCGGTAAGTGGTAATGCACTAGCAAATGATACCGATCCTGATGGCGATAATATTATTATCACAGCAGTACAGATAGATACGGACGGCGATGGAGTAGTAGATGCACCAGTGGCAGTCGATGTATCGACACCAATCGCAGGGAAAGATGCGAATGGTAACCCAGTTACAAACGCTGGTAGCTTGACGCAAAATGGGAATGGTACGTATGTGTTCACACCGAATCCAGACTTTATTGGAGTCGTAGAATACATCTATACGGTTTGTGACAACGCAACACCAATCAATTGTAGGGATACAAAAGTAACAATTGATGTATTGCCAACAACAACAGCTAATAGTACCAATGCAAACGATGATGAAGAGACGGTCGAAAAAGGACAAACCTTAACAGACAATGTCTTAACAAATGATTCTGATGTAGAAGGAGATAACCAAAACTTAGGAGTAACATTAGTAAGCGGACCGACCAACGGAACGTTAGTATTGAATCCTGATGGTAGCTATACATACACACCAATAGATCCCAACTTTGTCGGAAACGATGAGTTTGTATATAGTGTGTGCGATGATGGAAGTCCAGTAGCTTGTGATACGGCTACAGTCTATGTTACGGTATTAGATGTGAATAGAGATTACAGTGAAGTAGGTCCTTACGGAACAGCCGCTCACAGAGGTCTAACAGATACGAATAGTGACAACATACCAGAAGGTACCAACGATATTTGGTTAGGAAACCAAGTGAACTTTGAAGAAGATGTGCAGGCAGTAGATAACTTTGATGATGCAATGAGCGTAGGAACAGGAGCAGGAGACTTCCCAGACGAAGCGCTAGCTGGACAGACGTACAATGTAGAAATTGATGTGAATAGTACAGATGCACAAGCTGCAATTAATTACGGTATGTGGATAGATTGGAACAACGATGGTGTCTATGATGACTTCTTCACAGGAGTAATTGCGACAGCAGGAGGAACAACTCCAAGTACGGCAACAGTAGCGGTAACAGTTCCCGCTAGTTTCAGTGGAACAACTACGGTAAATGCACGCTTGAGAACAAGCTTAGAAGCTTTTGCAGCAGGAGATGCAGTAGGCACTCGTACGAATGGAGAAGTAGAAGACTACGAAGTAGTAGTAGTAGATTTACCAGTAGAATTGTTAAGCTTCACCGCTCGCTTACAAGACAAGAACGTAGGTGTCTTGGATTGGGTGACGGCAACGGAAATAAACAATGCAGGATTTGAAATAGAACACGCATTGCCAAGTACAGGAGCACCAATCTTCCAGAAGATTGCTTATGTACAAGGAGCAGGAACGACAGTAATACAGCAAGCGTACCAACTACAAGTAGCTGATTTGGTGTCAGGAGTACATTACTTCCGCCTCAAGCAGGTGGACTTTGATGGTACGGCTACTTATTCTGAAGTACGTGCCTTGGTCGTAGAAGAAGTAGAAACGGTGATTACGATGTATCCTAACCCAGCATTGAACCAAACAAGAATTGACTTAGGTCAGTTCGTAGATGGTAAAATAAGCGTAGCGGTGTACAATAATATTGGACAACTAGTCATCAACCAAATGGTAGCAGATGTACAATATATTGATTTGAATGTAGACAACCTAGCAGCAGCAACTTACTTAGTAAAAGTAACGACTGGTCAAGGTACTAAAACACTCAAATTGATTGTAAGTAGAAACTAAGAAAATACAAATCTTGTATTAGAAAAACACAAGGTAGAAAATAGATGAGCGGCTTTTAGGAGAAATCCTAAAAGCCGCTCTTTTGTTTGAAAGTGTCTAGTTTTGACCCTTTTTTTGTCATTTAACGTCTGGGAATATCTCTGCACGGTAACAAAAAAAGAGCAAACCTCATGTATGACTAAAATCATTGGCCTCACAGGTTTTTGGCGTTTATAAAACATGGTAAAGTTATTTTATATAATTATATAAACAATTGATTATTAGTTTGTTATGATTTTATTTTAACGCTAAAAAAAAGATAAATAATAATAGTAGGTCTCTTTTTATCTCAAAAAAAATTACCTTTGTGCCACGATTAGGCAAAACTATACTTAACTCATAATATTAATTGGGTTAAAGAGAATATTATAGTTTGTAGTTGTTTGATTATCAGCCTGTCAAAGGCTACAATGATTTTTGATAATCGAAAAAAAAAGTTTTTTAATTTTTAAGCATAAATATGAAATTTTTAAAATTACACATTTTTTCTGTGCTATTCTTTTTAGCACAAGTTGGGCTTCAAGCTCAAATTAACAATCCAGGATATAAGGTAGATCAAGCCTCCTCAGATGTAGAAGTTTGTCAGAACAGTTCTGTCAATCAATTTACCGTGACGGCTAAAAAATCTACACTAGATAACTTCGAAATGACCTTAAATTTTCCTCCAGGAGTAAATTACTCTGTGGGGTCTGCTGTCATTACAGGTGGAACGATTGGCTATACTATTACAGAGATAGATATTACGAATCTGAATGCCCCTGTTCTAGGTATTAGCAATGGAGGTAATCCTACCATCAACTGGGGTGTAGGACATCAAGTTATATTTACAGTAGCTAGAGATGCTGATTGTCCAGCAGCACAACACGCAATAGCTGGAAATACATTTAAGGATACTGTTGGTATCGCTTATGAAGATGGAGGAGTAGTAACTAATGCGGAAGATAATAATCCGTTTTATGCTCCCTACAACTGTGACTACGCATCTTTGAGTATTTTGACAATACCTGTCGTGAGTACAACCGTAGGACGTCCCGAAACACGTGACATTACAATACGTCAAGGTGGTAATGGTTGTACTAATAGTTTTGAGTATTTTGTAGTTATCGGTTCGGATATCAATGATTATGAATTTATGTATGGAGCTACTCTTTTAGCTCCTCATACGGCTACACCTAACGGATTAGGAACTGCCGATACTTTATTTTATACCGTCGATTTGAGTGCTGCTCCTTATGCAGGAACAGTAGGAAACGGAGATAACTGTTATGATAACGGAGAGGATATCATATTCACGGAGTCATTCTCTACTGGCGGATGTAATAATGTAACTGTACGCCATCATGCTCAATGGGGGTGTGATGGACAGTTGTGTCAAGAGGCTTCGCCTCAGACAGGTGCTGTCAATTTTGTCAATGGAGTTCCTGTATTGACACTTACAGTGCCAAGTGGAGCTACCAACGAAGAATTGTGTGACACAATGACACATACGGTACGTATTACCAACACAGGTAGTGCTACCAATCCTGCTGGAGGTGCCGTTGCATTAGATGTAGCGGTTATTTTTGGTTTAGGCTCCAATGGAAGCCCAATTGCTACGCCGTCAAACAATACACTTTGGGGCAGCGATTTTAGAGGCACTCGCTTTTGGGATAACTTCCGAATAGGAGGGACGCCAGTAGCAGATTCTGCTTTGTACTATAATAATAGTGTAGGTAACTCAAGAGGATTCGCCGCATACCTAAGAGAAAACTTTTTGACCACAGACCCTGATGGTCCAGGAGGTCTTGATGATATAGATGGTGATGGATATTTTGATGATTTGGCAGCAGGAGAATCTTTTGATGTTTCTTTTGATTTTTGGATTGATCCACGAGAAAATTGTGGTGAAGGTCGATTTGATTACATGGTTTGGGAACACAAATATTTTGATGTTACTTTTAGAGACCAATGTCTTCAATTACGTCCACCTGTTCGTGTAGATTTAGGGTATAGAAATATCATTCGTGATTATCTAAACTCTACAACAGAAAGTTTTCCGACGGATATTTATGATGGAGAAAACCTAACGATAGGTGTCAAGCCTCATTTTTATAATAATGGCTATCTATGTGAAGGCGAACCAATGTTTACGTCTTCTAAGGCTACTTGGTCGATGGAATTGACCGTACCTGCAGGATTGGATACAATGGTAGGTGTTATGACCGATGCCGATTTGGCAGCATACAATCCTACTATTACGAAAGTAGGAAACAAAATAATCTATACACTAGATAGATATGTATTTGATACACTCAATTTTCCACTAACTTTTGACTGTGCTCAATATTCAGGACCTCAAGTAATGAATATTCCTTATACCACACATTATTTCTGTGGAACACCAGGAGTAGATACTTGTTTTTATAGAGAAGTGCATTGTGGGTCAGTTGATATTGCAATACACTGCCCAGGCCCTTGTACAGGCCCAGTTACATTTCAGTTTGATGCCAACAGAACCACTCCAGGTTATACCGATGGTACCAAGACGACACTCGTAACATTAGATCCTGCTATCCATGACACCAAAGTTTATAATCCGTTCGATACCATGCTGGTACGTTCTGGAGCATACATAGCAGATACGGCATTGAGTACCTTATTGTTTGATATAGAGCTAACGCTACCTAATGGAGGTACTGACTTATTAACTTTCCTTAATGGAGAAGTTATTATAGATGATATTTCCTCTGGATTAGGAAGACAAACTTTTGTATTAGATGGCATGGCTGCCAATTTGACCAATGTAAGTGGCAATAACTATGTTTATACCGTAGATGTTTCTCGATACACAGATTCTGTTAGTACAACCTTTTTGTATGGAGGTGAAGATGGCTCTGCTGTCTATACACGAGATTCTGTATGGATAAATGTTAGATTTGCGGTTGGAGATAATTTTACAGCAGAAACGCTCCATGAAATCTCACCGCTTAGGGGAGAACATTACACTTTTGTAGCGAATGGAGATAGAAAAGCTTGTGATAATTTAGGAGACAAAGCCTTTTATACAAAAGTTAGTTTCAGACCGAGTTCTTCAGCACCTAATGTACAGGGATGTAATACGACCCGACCTAACTTCTATATAACACATGGATCGGTATCAGGGGATAATCACCCGAACGAATATAGAGCACCTATGTATTGGGATTCTACCGCGTTGACACTACCATCATATTTTATTCCAGGTACCAACATTACCTTTACAGATGCAGTTGGCAATCCTTTGCCCAATAGTATCAATGGAGATGTACTTACCATTTATAGACCTGTGGGGCATGCGGACAGAGATAAAAGAACGACCTACTATCCAAGATTTAATGCGGATATTATTGCTACCTGCGAAACTCCAGAAGTAACAAGATTAGAAGGGGTTGTTCACTTTAAAGAATATGCCTATCATCCAGACGCATCTGTGCATGTAGATAGAGCATTGTCGACAGCTACTAACGTAACATTCATTCCACCAACTTGGGCATTTCAGGCACTTACGCCAGTTAGAGATGGTGTCGAAGATTCGGTTAGTTGGGATATAGAGCTTTGTAATACAACCGCTAATACTGATGTAGATTACAACTGGTTACTTATAGAACCACAGCCTAATATAGTTATTGCGGCTATCTATGATGTTAGTACAGGTTCAGAAGTTCCATTGGTATTCAATACCGTCAATGATTCTACTTTTGTAGAGTTGGGTGGACTAACTAGAGCCGATTGCCAAGAGGTAAGAATATATGCTACTTATGGTGATTGTAGTGCTCAGACACTTGTGGTCAGACATGGCTGGGATTGTGTAGCTTATCCTACTGATTATTCTACCAAAACTAGTGCTTGTTACCGTACGGTCAATCTAGTGGTCGATCCTAAACCTTCGGAGGTGCAACTAAGTGTAGTACAACAACCTACTACAACGCAGTCACTATGTGTGGATACGACTTTTATAATAGAATTGAATAGTGCACAGTTGGCAGATTTAGTCAATCCTTCATTTGAAATTACTGGTATTACTGGTGTTTCTTTTACTTCAGTCGAAGTAGAATATCCGAAAAATTCGGGTAACATAGAAACATTGACACCAACAATGCTTACTAATAAAGCAGTAATTGATTTGCTGGATCACTCTGTGATAGGAGGATTACAAGCAATAAAAGGTACTTCTACAACGTCAACACCTGACGAACGTAAAGTCGTAATAGAACTGACTACTCAGTTTGGTTGTGGATTCGCTTCCAATACATCATTGGCTTTTGCTGCCAAAGCAGATAGACCATGTGGAGAACCTGCAACAGGTAATGGTGTAGAAGTGAAAAGTACACCCATCCAAATTTCGGGAACTACCAATACCTATGAAGCCTTTATAGGTATTACGATTGCTCCAGATACCGTTACTTCTTGTTCTGCACCGACCAATGTACGAGTGCAAACCACTATTATTGGAGGAACTACGTCTAATACAGATACTACTGCGGTAGAACTGCCTGTAGGAGTGACGTATGATTTAGGCTCATTTGCTTGTACTAGCCCAACTTGCCCTACTTCCATAGAGGTAGATACTTTCAATGGCTATGAGCGTTTGAGGTTTGCTTACCCAGCAGGAGTTGCAACAGGAACTACATTAGATTACAGCTTTGACATCATAGGTTCGCCTAGTGGAGGATGTTCTCCAACGGAGAATATTGAAATAAAAAGTTACGTTCAGATTAATGGACTGACTTGTGGTGGTACTGCTTGTGGTCCTATTCGAGTAGTAACAGGAGAAAGTTCAGAAACGATTACGATAGAAAAACCTTCGCTTGTTATTAATAATATGACTGGTTTTTCAGCGGAGAACCTAAATGGCTCTCAAGATTATACGCTTGCATTTGATATTATTAATAATGGTACTAGTGCCAATGCAGGACTTGCTATTGACTACTACTGTGCCGATGCAGCAGGAAATCCTATCGGAACTTCTATTGGCTCTAGCAATACAGTAGTATCTATTGCCAATGGCGAAACAATTACACACAGTACGGATTTTACCGCACCAGCATCTTGTAATAACATAGATGGCATAGCTGCGATAATTGTACCTGGAGGTGGCAATCAATGTATGTGTGATACCGTATCATTTAGTTTCCCTAGAGTATCTGATATGGCTCTACTAAATCTTGATCAAGATAATGACGGGATTCCAGATGTGAACGAAACGTATGCTGGCGATCATGACAATGATGGTGTAGCTGATTATGAAGATGCAGATTTCTGTGCCGCTAACTTCCAAGGAGTTAATGGATGGAATTGTGCAACACAAGGTCTTCCTGACCCAGACGATGATTTAGATGGTGATGGCATAGCCAATTACTTAGATAGTGATTTTCCTTTATGTGGCAGTCTTGTTAGTGGTGTTTGTTCTTCGCTCGACTTTGATGGAGACGGCATTGTTAACCACTTAGACTTAGACGCTGATAACGATGGTATTCCAGACCTTGTTGAGGTTGGTGGAGTAGATACAGATGGAAATGGTGTAGCAGATGATTTGACAGATACCGATGGAGATGGAATTGTAGATGCCTATGACAATAACGATACCGATGGACCTTTAGGTACTACCCCTTGTTCTCCAGAAAGAGGTTGTATTGCAGATTTATCTACTTCAATATTATTTGATGCTGATCAAGACGGTACAACAGATAATAAAAGAGATGCAGACGCAGATGCACTACCGAACTACTTAGACTTAGATGCTGATAATGATGGTATCCCAGATGTAGTAGAAGCAGGCGGAACCGATGTAAACGGAGACGGACGTGCAGATGGCTACGCTGATACCGACAATGATGGTTTCAATGATGTAGTAGATGGTGATGTTGGTAACGATGGCATAGCTGAAAACACAGCCAATGTCTTGCAATCAACAGGAACAGATACAGATAACGATGGTGAACCTAATAGCTACCCAGAAGGTGATACGGACGGAGATGGCGTATTGGATCAGTTAGATTTAGATGCGGACAACGATGGTATTCCAGATGTAGTAGAAGCAGGCGGAACCGACGAGAACGGAGACGGACGTGCTGACAACTATGTAGATGCAGACAACGACGGTTTCAATGATGTAGTAGATGGTGATCCAACCAATGCACTAGCAGTAGGTAGTGACATAGCAGGAGCCAATACAACCAATGCGTTGCAATTGACAAACGAAGATACCGACAATGATGGTGAACCAAACGGTTACCCAGAAGGAGATACAGACGGAGATGGCGTATTGGATCATTTAGATTTGGATGCGGACAACGATGGTATTCCAGATGTAGTAGAAGCAGGCGGAACCGACGAGAACGGAGATGGACGTGCGGATAATTACACTGATGCGGACAATGATGGTTTTAATGATGTAGTAGATGGTGACCCAACCAATGCTCTAGTAGTAGGAACGGATACACCAGGTGCTAATACAGCAAATGCTCAACAAATAACAGGAGCAGATACTGATAATGATGGAAAACCAAACAGTTACCCAGAAGATGATAACGATGGAGACGGCTTGCCGAACCAGTTAGATTTAGATGCGGACAACGATGGTATTCCAGATGTAGTGGAAGCAGGCGGAACCGACGTAAACGGAGACGGACGTGCAGATAACTATGTAGATGCCGACAACGATGGTTTCAACGATGTAGTAGATGGTGACCCAACGAATGTATTAGCAGTAGGAAGTGATGCAGCAGGAGCGAATACAGCGAATGCCACGACACCAACAGGAGCAGATACAAACAATGATGGTGTACCAAACAATTATCCAAATGATGACTTTGATAACGATGGAATACTTAATCAACTAGACTTGGATGCCGATAATGATGGCATTTTGGATATAGTAGAAGCAAATGGTACGGATACTAATGGAGACGGACAAGAAGATAACTATGTAGATATCGACAATGACGGATTCAATGATGTAGTAGATGGTGATCCAACCAATGCACTCGCTTTGGGTAGTGATATAGCAGGAGCAAATACAACTAATGCAACAACACTGACAGGAGCAGATACAAACGGAGATGGCATGCCAAACTTCTATCCAAACGATAACCAAGATGGAGATAATAACTTAAGTTTTTTGGATATTGATGCTGATAATGACGGTATTGTAGATAATACAGAAGGACAACCAACCGCAACTTATATTGCTCCATTAGGAGCAGACGCTGACGGTGATGGAATAGATGACGCGTATGATAATGACGATGCTAACTTTGGTGGAGCAGGGTCAGGAATCACACCAGAAAATACCGATGGAATAGATAGTCCAGATTATTTAGATTTGGATACGGATAATGATGGCGAAGAAGATGGTGTCGAAGGGCATGACACGAACGGTGATGGCATTATTAACGGAAGTGATAACCCTGTTGCTAGTACAGGACAGTCTGGAGGTACAACAGATACTGACGGTGACGGTCTACTAGATGGTTATGACAACAATATAGGAAGTACAGATCCTACAAATACAGGATTGAATCCTAATAGCCATCCAGATGTAGATGGACGTAGCAGCGAACGAGATTGGAGAGAAGCATTAGATAGTGATGGTGATGGTCTTGGCGATAATGTAGATTTGGATGATGATAATGATGGTATTCCTGATACGGAAGAAGATCTTTGCAAGACGGCATTTACTTTTGATTTAGGTCCAGAAGGATGGTTTACACTTAACAATAACACGACTGTAGCTTCTAATCCTGCCTCTCACTCTTTAGATGCAGTGACTAGAAATATTGGTTGCCCAGTGCAAATAACAGGTGCTAGTAATGCAAATATAGCAGGAGCTAGTCCTACTAATAGTAATTACTTGGTAGATGCGGATCCTACTGGAGGAATAACGTTCACACGTAGTCCTAATCTAGGAGGTGTCGATTACAGTAGTTTCTTAGGAGGAACGATGCTATATGATTTATACAATTATAGAGTAGGTTTTACAGGAAACCCTAACTGGCTAAATAATGACCCCAGTCATGGTAGTGCACGAATGGAAATTTTAATCACGAACACAACTGGAGGATCTATCAGATTTTTGAGGGACTTAACTCCTGCCGAACTTTCTAACTGGGAAAATGGAATATGGAATACATTCCCAGCTACTTTTGATGACGCAAGTTGGTCAGGCTCACAAGCTGATTTAGAAGCTGTTTTGTCTGATGTACAGAATATTTCTATCCGAGTAGAAAATATAGGAGGTGGAGATACTGGAAATTGTAGTGACGTAGAATACTATGCTTTAGATAATGTCGTATTTAGAGCCATTGGTAATATTACTTGTGCAGATGCAGATGGAGATGGTATCCCCAACTCGCTAGATTTAGATTCAGATAATGATGGTATTGCTGATATAGTAGAAGCAGGTGGAACGGATACAAATGGAGATGGTAGAGTAGATGATATCATCGGTAATGCTTTAATCAATGACACCGATGGAGATGGATTGGACGATCGTTATGATGCTAATAATGGTGGAACGGATATCGCCAATGCGGACACCGATGGAGATGGCGTTCCCGATGTTTTCGATTTAGATGCGGACAACGATGGTATTCCAGATGTAGTAGAAGCAGGCGGAACCGACGAAAATGGAGACGGACGTGCTGATAACTACGTAGATACCGATAATGATGGATTTAATGATGTAGTAGATGGTGATGTTGGTAATGATGGAGTTACGGAAAATATAGCCAACGTGCTTCAAACAACAGGAGCAGATACAGATGGCGATGGTGTACCAAACAGTTACCCAGAAGATGATAACGACGGAGACGGCTTGCCGAACCAGTTAGATTTAGATGCGGACAACGATGGTATTCCAGATGTAGTGGAAGCAGGTGGAACCGATGAAAACGGAGACGGACGTGCCGATAGCTATGTAGATGCGGACAACGACGGATTCAATGATGTGGTAGATGGTGACCCAACGAATGCTCTAGTAGTAGGAACGGATACACCAGGTGCTAATACAGCGAATGCTCAACAACCAACAGGAGCCGATACAGACAATGATGGTGTACCAAACAGTTATCCAGAAGATGATAACGACGGAGACGGCTTACCAAATCAATACGATTTAGATGCGGACAACGATGGTATTTCAGATGTAGTAGAAGCAGGTGGAACGGATGCCAACGGCGACGGACGTGCCGATAACTATGTAGATGCGGACAACGATGGTTTCAACGATGTAGTAGATGGTGACCCAACCAATGCTTTAGCACTAGGAAGTGATGTAGCAGGAGCGAATACAGCGAATGTCACGACACCAACAGGAGCAGATACAGATGGCGATGGTGTACCAAACAGTTATCCAGAAGATGATAACGACGGAGACGGTAACTTAGATCAATATGATTTGGATGCAGACAACGATGGTATTCCAGATGTAGTAGAAGCAGGCGGAACCGATGAAAACGGAGACGGACGTGCCGATAACTATACTGATACCGACAACGATGGTTTCAATGATGTAGTAGATGGTGATGTTGGTAATGATGGCATAGCTGAAAATACAGCAAATGCACAACAACTAACAGGAGCAGATACAGACAACGATGGAGAGCCAAACAGCTACCCAGAAGGAGATACTGATAGTGATGGTGTACTAGATCAATATGATTTAGATGCCGACAATGATGGTATTGCCGATGTAGTAGAAGCAGGTGGAACGGATGCCAACGGAGACGGACGTGCCGATAACTATGTAGATGCGGACAACGACGGATTCAATGATGTAGTAGATGGTGACCCAACCAATGCTCTAGTAGTAGGAACGGATACACCAGGAGCAAACACAGCGAACGCAACGACCCCAACAGGGGCAGATACAGATGGCGATGGTGTACCAAACAGTTATCCAGAAGATGATACTGATAGCGATGGTATCTTAGATCAATACGATTTAGATTCAGATAATGACGGTATTCCAGATGTAGTAGAAGCTGATGGAACTGACGAAAACGGAGATGGTCGCATTGATAATTATATTGATAATGACAATGACGGATTCAATGATGTAGTGGACGGTGACCCAACGAATACGTTGGTAGTAGGAAGCGATATCAACGGAGCTAATACAGCCAATGCGTTGCAATTGACGAACGAAGATACGGACAACGATGGCGAACCAAATGGCTATCCAGAAGGAGATGCCGACGGCGATGGTATTCTTAATCAATTGGATTTAGATTCAGACAACGATGGTATTGCCGATGTAGTCGAAGCCAATGGAGTAGATAGGAACGGAGACGGACGTGCTGACGGATATGTAGATACAGACGGAGACGGATACAATGACGTTTTAGATGCAGATCCAAACAACACTTTAGCAGTTGGAAACGATGGAGCAGGTATCAATAGTGGTCAATCAATTCAATTGACAGGACCAGACACCGACGGTGATGGTCGTCCAAATACTTATCCAGAAGACGATACGGATAACGATGGGATACGCAATCAATTAGATTTAGATGCGGATGACGATGGTATTTTAGACATTTTGGAAGCAGGCGGAACGGATCTAAACCGAGATGGACAAGAAGACAACTATGTAGATGTAGATGGAGATGGCTTCAATGATAATGTTGACGGTGATCCAGACAACTCTTTGGCAACTAGCGATGATAGTCCAGATACCAACTTGGCAAACGTGACTACTATTACAGGAATAGATGCAAACAATGACGGAAAGCCCGATAATTATCCAACAGATAATTCGGACAACGACATTTTCTACGACTTCTTGGATATAGATGCGGACAATGATGGTATTGTTGATAATACGGAAGCACAAGCAACCTTTGCATTCATTGCCCCAGCAGATTTGGACGATGATAACGATGGTATTGACAATGCGTACGATACTGACAATGCTAACTTTGGTGGAAATGGTTCAGGCTTGATACCTGAGAATACAGATGGAACTGATAATCCAGATTATATTGATTTGGATACGGACAACGATGGCGAACCAGATACAATCGAAGGACATGATACGAATGGAGATGGAGTAGTAGATGGCAACGATACGCCATTTTCTAACACAGGTTTACCAGGTTCAAGTCTAGATGTAGACAGAGATGGTTTACTAGATGGTTATGATAACAATAACCTGAATCCTGATGCAACGAATATTGGCTTGAGTCCAAGCAGACACCCGAATGCAGATGGGCAGACACCAGAGCGTGACTGGAGAGAAAAATTATTGAACTTAGATCAAGACAACGATGGCACTCCAGATATCGTAGAAGCGTACAGCGGTGATGCCGACAATGACGGAACACCAGATTACGAAGATGCAGACTTCTGTGCAGCTAATTTCCAAGGAGTTAATGGTTGGAATTGTGGTACAGATGGACTACCTGATCCAGACGGTGATATGGATGGAGATGGTGTTCCTAACTTCCAAGATACTGACTTCCCTAATTGTGGTGGCATTGTAAATGGTGTATGTATTACTTTTGATGGAGATGCCGATGGTATTCCGAATCACTTGGACTTAGATGCCGACAACGATGGTATTCCAGATGTAGTAGAGGCAGGTGGAACAGATACCGATGGAGACGGACAAGTCGATGACTTAACTGACACCGACGGAGACGGACTAGCAGACATAGTGGATAACAATGATACAGATGGACCAGAAGGTACTACACCTTGTAGCCCACAAACGAGCTGTTTGCAAAATAGTTCTACTTCAAACTTGTTTGATACCAATAATGATGGTACTACAGATAAAACTAACGATACGGACGGAGATGGAGTTATTGATGCACTTGATTTAGATGCCGACAATGATGGTATTCCAGATGTAGTAGAAGCAGGAGGAACAGATGAAGACGGAGACGGACGTGCTGACAACTTTGTCGATACAGACAGTGATGGTTTCAATGATGTAGTAGATGGCGATGTTGGTAATGACGGCACAGCCGAAAATACAGCTAATGCTCTCCAATTGACAGGAGTCGATATCGACAATGATGGACAGCCAAACAGCTATCCAGAAGGTGATACTGATGGTGATGGTATTTTAGATCAATTAGACTTAGATGCCGACAACGATGGTATTCCAGATGTAGTAGAAGCAGGCGGAACCGACATCAACGGAGACGGACGTGCGGATAATTACACTGATGCGGATAATGATGGTTTCAATGACGTAGTAGATGGTGATGTTGGTAATGATGGTATAGCTGAAAATACAGCCAATGCCTTGCAGCTAACAGGTCCAGATACAAACAACGATGGTATGCCAGATACTTATCCAAATGATGATTTAGATGGAGACGGGATCCGTAATCAACTAGATCTAGATGCTGATAATGATGGGATTTTGGATATAGAAGAAGCTGGTGGAACGGATGCGGATAGAGACGGAATTGAAGATAATTTTGTCGATACGGATAACGATGGTTTCAACGATGCAGTAGATGGTGACCCAACCAATGTCCTAGCAGTAGGAAGTGATGTAGCAGGAGCGAATACCGCCAATGCAACAACACTAACTGGAGAGGATCCTGATAATGATGGAAAACCAAATAGTTATCCAAACGATAACCAAGACGGTGATAACAACCTAAATTTCTTGGATATAGATGCCGATAACGATGGTATTGTTGATAATACAGAAGGTCAACCTACACTTAACTATATTGCACCAACAGGAGGTGATGCTGATGGTGATGGTATAGATGATGCATACGATAGTGATGATGTAGCCTTTGGTGGTGTTGGCTCAGGTATAGTGCCAGAAAATACAGATGGAACCGATAATCCAGATTATTTGGATTTGGATACGGACAACGATGGCGAACCAGATACAATTGAAGGACACGATACGAATGGAGATGGTGTTGTTAATGGAGCAGATGCACCAATAACAGCTAATACAGGTCTATCGGGAGGAACAGCTGATATAGACGGTGACGGTTTGTTGGACGGTTATGATAATAACACGGCTAGTACTGATGCAACGAATACAGGCTTGAATCCGAATAGTCATCCAGATGTAGATGTGCCAGCAACACCAGAAAGAGACTGGAGAGAAGGCAATAAGACCTATGCTATCAATGACGTGAATACCACACCAGTAGGTGTATCGGTAAACGGACAAGTATTGACGAATGACCTAGATGTAGAAGGTAACACCACATCAGTAACAAGTATCACAGTAGATACAGACGGTGATGGTGTACCAGAAACAGTAGCAGGAATCAATACTATCGTAACTACTGGGGGAGTAAACGAAGATGGAACACCAAACGGAAGTGCAGGAACAATTGTACAGAATGGAGATGGTACCTATACCTTTACGCCAACAGCAGGATTTGTAGGAGAAGTGACTTACAGCTATACTACTTGTGATGATGGAACACCAGTAGCGTGTGATGTTGCGACAGTAACGATAGATGTAGTACCAAGACCAACGACTACCAACGGAACCGTTATAGCCACACCAGATGTGAACATAACCAACCAAGGGGTACCGGTAAGTGGTAATGCACTAGCAAATGATACCGATCCTGATGGCGATAATATTATTATCACAGCAGTACAGATAGATACGGACGGCGATGGAGTAGTAGATGCACCAGTGGCAGTCGATGTATCGACACCAATCGCAGGGAAAGATGCGAATGGTAACCCAGTTACAAACGCTGGTAGCTTGACGCAAAATGGGAATGGTACGTATGTGTTCACACCGAATCCAGACTTTATTGGAGTCGTAGAATACATCTATACGGTTTGTGACAACGCAACACCAATCAATTGTAGGGATACAAAAGTAACAATTGATGTATTGCCAACAACAACAGCTAATAGTACCAATGCAAACGATGATGAAGAGACGGTCGAAAAAGGACAAACCTTAACAGACAATGTCTTAACAAATGATTCTGATGTAGAAGGAGATAACCAAAACTTAGGAGTAACATTAGTAAGCGGACCGACCAACGGAACGTTAGTATTGAATCCTGATGGTAGCTATACATACACACCAATAGATCCCAACTTTGTCGGAAACGATGAGTTTGTATATAGTGTGTGCGATGATGGAAGTCCAGTAGCTTGTGATACGGCTACAGTCTATGTTACGGTATTAGATGTGAATAGAGATTACAGTGAAGTAGGTCCTTACGGAACAGCCGCTCACAGAGGTCTAACAGATACGAATAGTGACAACATACCAGAAGGTACCAACGATATTTGGTTAGGAAACCAAGTGAACTTTGAAGAAGATGTGCAGGCAGTAGATAACTTTGATGATGCAATGAGCGTAGGAACAGGAGCAGGAGACTTCCCAGACGAAGCGCTAGCTGGACAGACGTACAATGTAGAAATTGATGTGAATAGTACAGATGCACAAGCTGCAATTAATTACGGTATGTGGATAGATTGGAACAACGATGGTGTCTATGATGACTTCTTCACAGGAGTAATTGCGACAGCAGGAGGAACAACTCCAAGTACGGCAACAGTAGCGGTAACAGTTCCCGCTAGTTTCAGTGGAACAACTACGGTAAATGCACGCTTGAGAACAAGCTTAGAAGCTTTTGCAGCAGGAGATGCAGTAGGCACTCGTACGAATGGAGAAGTAGAAGACTACGAAGTAGTAGTAGTAGATTTACCAGTAGAATTGTTAAGCTTCACCGCTCGCTTACAAGACAAGAACGTAGGTGTCTTGGATTGGGTGACGGCAACGGAAATAAACAATGCAGGATTTGAAATAGAACACGCATTGCCAAGTACAGGAGCACCAATCTTCCAGAAGATTGCTTATGTACAAGGAGCAGGAACGACAGTAATACAGCAAGCGTACCAACTACAAGTAGCTGATTTGGTGTCAGGAGTACATTACTTCCGCCTCAAGCAGGTGGACTTTGATG
The DNA here is from genome assembly GCA_937139495.1 of uncultured Saprospiraceae bacterium. Taxonomy (GTDB): domain Bacteria; phylum Bacteroidota; class Bacteroidia; order Chitinophagales; family Saprospiraceae; genus Aureispira. Next base: position 54,685 of record CAKZQC010000001.1, read on the forward strand.
GTACGGCTACTTATTCTGAAGTACGTGCCTTGGTCGTAGAAGAAAAAGCGATCGACATGATTGTATATCCGAATCCAGCAATTAATCAGACAACAATTGATTTAGGTCAAATGGTGGAAGGTAAAATCAAGGTGCAGGTATATGACAATATTGGACAACTAGTAATTAGTCAAATCGAAGCTGATGCACAGTACATCGACTTGAATACAGACAAACTAGCAGCAGCAACCTACACCGTGAAAGTAACCACTGCACAAGGTGCAAGAGTTAGTAAGTTGATTATAAGTAGAGACTAAATCATTACTTGTATTTGACTATTTAAATACACGCGTATAGATCAATAACCAGAAGGTTTTTAGGAGAAATCCTGAAAGCCTTCTTTTTTTGTATAAGGTATCAATATAATTGAATAAGGACGTTTGATAGTTTGGTCGAATATTCAGTAGGTACTGTCGTAATCCGATTGTTATAATTGGTTAATATCAAGGGAATAGTAGTTTTATTTCTATACCTTTGTGCCAAATTTTTATGGATTCATAACAACAGACAGAAATGACAAAAATGTTAATAATTGGGTTGCTTTGTGTAGCCTTCTCGAACGTGCTAACAGCACAGACTTATGCGTACAAGGTCGACCTCAATGCAATAGAGGACGATTTGTTGGCGGTAGAACTAACGATGCCTGCCATCAAAAAAAATAAACTTAAATTCCACCTACCTAAGATGGTACCAGGAACGTATGCCGTCTATAATTTTGGTCGTTTTGTGAGCGACTTCAAAGCATGGGACAAAGATGGAAATGAAATAGAAGTAGATCATTCGGATGTGAATACTTGGGAAATAAAAAAAGCAAAGAAGTGTGCTAAGATTACCTATAAGGTAGAAGATACTTGGGATACCGAAAAGCCTAATGTTATTTTTGAGCCTGCTGGAATTAATTTTGATACCGAAAACAATGTTTTTGTATTTAATAATCACGGTATTTTCGGATACTTTGAAAAATATGAAAAATTGCCTTTCAAAATTACAGTAGATAGACCTGCTAACTTATTTGGCGGAAGCGCGATGATTCGTACTGGTGGCGACGCCGATACAGATATTTTTGAAACGGGTAGCTACAATTCTCTAGTTGATAATCCGATTATGTTTGCAGCGCCTGATACGGCTATGATCAAGGTGGGCAACACCGATGTATTGATACACAACTATTCGCCGACAGGCAAAGTGAAAGCAAGCTACTTGGTAGAAGAAATTAAGCCTATCTTGGAAGCTCAAAGACAATATCTAGGTGGTGAATTGCCTGTAGATAAATATGCTTTTTTGATTTTTCTGAATGAGCAGGGCGAAATGTATCTCTCGGGTTCTGCAGGTGCTTTGGAGCACTCTTATTCTTCTTTTTATGCCATGTTCGAAGGCGACCCTTCGGCTATTGGGCAGCAGATTAGAGATGTAGCGGCACACGAATTTTTTCATATCGTAACGCCACTTTCTATCCACTCCGAACAGATTCATGATTTTGATTTTATCAATCCTGAAATGTCTAGACACTTGTGGTTGTATGAAGGAGCTACAGAATATGCAGCACAGCACGTACAAGTCAAACAAGAGCTGGTACCAATGGAGCAATTCTTAGACGTGATGGGCGAAAAAATGCGTAATGCAGACCAATATGATCAGTCGTTGTCTTTTACGAAATTGAGCCAAACAGCACTAGACGAAAATAAGACGCAGTATGGCAATGTGTACCAAAAAGGTGCTTTGATTACCATGTGCTTGGATTTGCAATTGCGTATCCTTTCTGATGGTGCTTATGGCACACAAAATATGATGAGCGACCTTTCTAGTGAGTTTGGTATCAACAAGGCATTCAAAGACAAATGCTTGTTTTATGAGATTACGAAAGTAACAGGACATAAGAAAGAAATCATGAGTTTCTTTGATCGTTATGTAGCAGGAACAGAGCCGTTGCCGATTAGTTCGCTAGTGGCTCAAGCTGGTATTACTTACAAGGAAAAAGGTACTATTATGGAGCTGTCTCCTTTTGGTATTGATATGAATGGAGGGGTAACGTTGAATCCTGAACTCAAAAAAATTCAGATATTGGGTGCTGGAATTGATGATTTTGGTGTAGATGTAATGAAGCTAGAAGATGGCGATGTATTGCACAAGTGGAATGGCGATGAATTGACGCTAGAAAGCATACAGAGCGTTTTGACAACTTACATGATGGGTATGGAAGAAGGTCAAGAATTAGAAATCGTAGTGATGCGCAAAGACAAAGAAGGGGTCTATCAAGAAAAGACATTGACTGGAAAACTTCAAAAAATGCCTATCGAAGTAACCCACGTTTTTACACTTGACGAAAATCCAACGCCGCAGCAACTCAAAATAAGAGAAAGCTGGTTATTGGACAAATAAGAAACTATCTGATAGCATTAGTTGTTTATAAGATATAACGTTGCAAAAAAAACTATTATCAAACAGGGCAGCAGCCCTTCAAAATAATAAAAATTATGATGGACTTTTTAACGGTATTTGGCTTAGTCCTATCAATCACATTCATTTCTTTTGTGTTGATTAATATACGCCAAATCGTAGTCGGGAAAGATTTTAGAGGGACTTGTGCCCAAAATAACCCACTGCTTAAAAACAAAATTGGAGACTGCACGGTCTGCGGAAAAACAGCAGATGAAGCTTGTAAGAATCCAGACTTACCTACGGCTTAGGTCGTAAGCACACCAAAAATAAAAAGGCTCAATATCTTGATAGATATTGAGCCTTTATTTTTTAGAACTTGTTCCGTTGGTTATTCGCCAAACAAACGAGCTAGTGTTGCTTCTAGTGATGCTCCACGCAGCTTTGTCGCTATGATATTACCTTCTCTGTCCACCAATACGGTATGAGGAATACCTCGTACGCCATAAGGCTTCGATAGCTCAGAACTCCAACCTTTGAGGTCGCTGACGTGCGTCCACGTCAAATTATCTTTAGCAATCGCTGCTTTCCAGTTTTCTTTTTTGGTGTCGAGTGATACACCCAATATTTCAAAACCTTTACTTTTGTACTTATTGTACAATTTGACTACGTGTGGATTTTCTCTACGACAAGGACCGCACCAACTCGCCCAAAAATCAATCAAGACGTATTTGCCGCGCATTTGGCTCAAGTTTTTGGTGATGCCTTCAGGATTGGCACCCGAAATTTCTGGAGCTGCTTCTCCTTGTCCAGCAGGGCCTTTGAGTTTGGTGGTTTGTTCGGCAATGAAGTTGTCCAACATTTGGTAATCTCCCTTGTACTGCTTGCTGTACATGGCAGAATAACGCAAAAACAATGGTGCACTCGTACTCATTGTACCCAACATCAACCCTACGAGAGTCGGCTTATGATTCTTGTTGCTGTCAGGGACTTGGCTCAAGAAGGTATCCAAATATAGTTGCTGTTGTTCTTTCTGCAAATTCATTTGAGTGACCGCTCTTGCGTAATTCTTGACATTCTCATAATAGAAAGGCAAACTAGAATAAGTACTATCGGTCAAGTTAGTAAACTGAAAAAAGGAATTCGCAAAATAAGCTCCTTCTGTCTCTCCGTCTGCACCATTGTTTTGGTAGCTCTGGAACGTATTCAGTGCCATGATACGAGCCAATTCAGATTTGGCAGTAGTGAGCGAATCCAGTCTATCTTTTTTTGTTTTGTCCTCAATGGCTAGCTTTTTGCTAATCTTGTTGAGCTCTTCTTCGTTGCCTTTGTTTTGAGCGTAGCTCGTTAGCAAGGTCGTCAAATATTGATTGTCGCGCTGTATGGTCTGCATCAATTGCTCATACTGCAAGTTCAATTTCGACTCTACCACTTTGGTCATACCTATCTGTGGTACATCACCACTCAATTTGACCATAGATTCCGTGCCCAACAAGATAGGTTTGAGGTCGCCGAGCGATTCGCCAATATAATACATACCACGAGGCAAGCCTTTTTGCTCTACAAACGTATAGGTTTTCATGCCATCGACGAGCTTAGCAGTCGTCAAGGCTACTTGATTGACCTGAATACCTTCCCACGCATACAAACGCAAGGTATCGGGAGCTGTCGTATCTTTGACCGTCACTTGTACCGTTATTTGGTCAGGTGCTTTGTTGGTCTCTTTGGCTGGTTTGGGTGTGCCGCAGGCACCAATAGTAATCAATATTGCCAGTAAGGCGAGGGAGGTATATTTCTGCATAATGCTATAGACTTAGGTGTTTTGAAAATCAACGAATAACTGCTTAGAGCGTTTTTATTTCTACCAAAGATAGCGAAGTTGTTACAAAATGACTAGCCATTGCGATACGTAATATCAAAGGAAGTGTTAATAGTCCGTAAAAAAATGCTAAGCACTTTTTGTTAGGCGGAGCAGAAATCAATCCTCAAACGAATGTTCTTTTGCGGCTTATGCCGAATGTCTGAGTAGTAAAAATCAAAATATTTTTTGTAAATATGGATAGCAAAAACAATGTTTATTTGAATACAACATGAGCAGGGTAAGATACTGCAATTTCACAAGGGATTAATTTGCCACTTGTTATATCTACTTGTAGGTCTTCGACCGAAGTATAATCATCCATTCGCATGTGCACAGCTAAAACATTTGGAAATTCTTGTGCTACAATATTAGTCAACCAAATAGTGGTCCCCTTTTGAGATAATTCAAACTCCTGAGCACAACCGTAACAACAAAAATAGTCCCTTATCGCAATCGTTTTTTCTGCTATAATTTTCACGAAATGAAAACTATCAACATACGGTTGCATTAGTTCGTTTTCGGCAGTTTGTTCTGGAGATACAGTTTCATGTTTTTCAAAATAGATGTCTTTAGGATTTACACTTGGCAAATCTGGAAAATCATATTCTCTAGTAGATATGTCATAAAAAAGATACCAACGATTATTTTTGTAGGTGTAAATTTCATAAGTATTTACATTAGAGTAATCGGCTCCATCTTTTAATAAACCAACTTCATCGGTTCCATTTTTATCAATATCTCCAATGTTCTCTAACCAATGCAACCCTAATTGCCCTAGAGAATCCAGTTCGTTGATACCACTTGTTGGATTTGCCTGCAAAAAGGAGCGAATAGGGTGATATTCATTGCCTTGATGCCATATACTTTCTACGCCTTCAAAATACTTATTCGTTTCTTGATTAGTAGCTAATGCTACGTGCCGTTCTCTCAGTGTATCCTCTTTTCCATTGCCATCAAAGTCACCTACAATAATAAAACGATAACCCCAGACAGGAGTTGGATTGAGGTCAGATTGGTTGGTTTCTATTGTGTCAACTTTCGTAATAGATGAACTATCAACCACCTCAATAGCCTTATTTTGTTGCATAACAATGCTTGTATCATTGCAGCTACTGAGCTGCAAACAAAGCACAAAAAATATCAAGAGGGTAAGGTAGGATGGAAGCGTGGTTTTCATTAGGAGAGATGGGTTTAAGTAGGTGGACATAAATAATGGGTGTTATAAATTTACTTTAATTACTATTGGCAGACTTGGTTACCACCTCAAAGTCTTGTTCCCAAAGAACATTGGGGGCGGTTACCAAATACATCCGCTTGATTTTTAGGCTATTTATTTAGCATTTCAAAATATCTTTCAACCAATTTTACAATGGTAGGTAGCTCCTTTTTGGGTGCTACCTTCCTCATAACCCAATAGGAAGGCAGCACCCCCCAAAAAGGAGCTACCTACCTCTAAATTTAAAACTTTATTTATTTTTGTCCACTTACTTAACGTTAATAATTCTTATCCTTCGATTGCATAAATGACATAAAGGATTTCATGAGCATAACAATAGCCGCAAAGAAAAAGTAAGTCACTAGAATGATAATATAAATAGTTCGGTAAGGCTTCGCCTCAAATATAGAAGTGCCAGAAAGTAGCGTAGCCAAAACGCCTAAGCCGATAAAGGTAGCGACAAACGCCACTAAGGAGCGTTGTAAATATTGCCCATAATTCGGTACTAAAAGACTTTGTATGTTATTCAATACAGAAAAAAGTAGTAGTACGGCAGCCGAAATTAACCAAATCGTAATCGATTTTTGAGCGACACCACTAGCTATGAGCATCATTACGGCAGCACTTCCGCCAAAAGCAATTGCTTGCTGCACAGGCGAGATAATTTTTTTCCACTCAATGACAGGAATTTCATCTTTTTGACTCATAATGTATATAGGATTGAAGAAAATTAAACAACAGTACCCTGACAGCTCGAACCAGCTCCAGCCGTGCAGCCATAACAATGCTGTCCGATTACAATCGAACGCTGCAACAGTGCTTCGACATCAAAATCTTGAATGTGCTGCGGAGCAGTCGGCTCTACCGTAAGGTGCAACATTTGATTGAAATCACAATCGTACAAGTAGCCGTCCCACGATACCGAAAGGGTATTTCTACACATAACACCAGCGGCGGCACTTGGGTTGAACGATTCTAGTAGTAATTGCATATAATCATCGAACTTTTGTTCTTCGAGCAGAAAATCTAAAAATCGACTAATTGGCAGATTAGTAATGGTATATAAATGATTGAAAACAATATTATATTGCTCTAGCAATACCCGTTTGTAGTCCGTTTCCAACCCTTGTTGGTTACCAGGCAAACTAGCGCCACCAGGGTTATAGACCAAATGCAATTGCAGTCCACTACCTGCTTGACCATATCCTAAAGTATTCAGTTTTTGCAATGCTTCGATAGAACGTACAAACGCTTTGTCGCCCCTTTGCTTGTCGGTGTTGGCTTCGGTGTAGCAAGGGAGCGAGGCGATAACGGTCACTCGTTGCTCCTTGAAAAAATCAGGATAGCTACGGTATTCTTTGTTGGAAACCAGTATCGTCAGATTGCTACGAATGATAATATCAATGGTCGCACTTATTTTGCGTATTTCGGTCACAAACCACTTGAAATTCGGATTCATTTCAGGCGCTCCGCCTGTAATATCAACCGTAGTAGCGCCAGAAGCTTGTATAGCTTTCAAGCACTGTTGCATCGTGGTTTTGGTCATAATTTCGGTACGAGTAGGTCCTGCATCTACATGACAATGCTCACAAGTCATATTGCACAAATAGCCGAGATTGACCTGAAAAACGTCAATCGCTACGGGGCGAAAAGGCATTAGACCAATGCTATTCAACTTTTCCCCGAAAGGGGTAATGGAAGGCGTTGTTTCTTCCAGAATGGCAACTTGTACATTAGGCATCGCCAATTTGCTGCCTCTTTTTTGTAGCGTTTGTAATTTCATGCTGTTTTGTTTTAGCCTCTAATATAATTCAAGCCATTGAAACAAGGGAAATACAACCGTTAATAAAACACTATTTTTGTACAACAAGTGATTTTCTAACAAAAGTTAAGTAGCTAGTATTTGTATTTTTATTTAAATAATGTGTATTTTAGAGGTCATTCTATTTCTAGCAACAAAAACGTCATTAAATATGAAAAACAAGCGTACTTATTTGATCGAGACCGCTAGACTTGGGTTACGTACTTGGCGAGTAGCGGATCAAGCACCTTTTGCTGTTATCAATGCCAATGAACAAGTCATGGAATACTTTCCGAGCCGTATGAGTTGGCAACAGACACAAGATTATATTGACCGAATCCGCCAACATTTTCTGCAACATGGCTTCGGTTTGTATGTAGTAGATGAGCTCGCAACAGGAAAAATGATTGGTTGTGTAGGCTTCAATAAACCCACTTTCAAAGCTGATTTTATGCCTTGTGTAGAAATCGCTTGGCGATTACATCCACAAGTATGGGGGCAAGGTTATGCGACCGAAGCTGCTCAGGCTTGTTTGGATTATGGCTGGCAGACTTTGGGGCTAGAGGAGGTGACTTCCTTTACGGCAATCGCCAACAAACGTTCGGCTCGCATTATGCAAAAAATAGGCATGGAGCGAAAAGGCGAATTTGACCACCCCAATTTATCTTCTACCCATTGGTTGTGCCCACACGTTTGGTATCGTATCCAATCGCCAACTATTGGAGCAAAATAGTATCCAATAGCGTATATAATTTGGCTTTAACACGCTTAGTGGCAAACTTTAGCGGTAATTATTGGTAGCACATTGCGAAACATTCCCATTTTATTCTATATTTGCACTCAATTTGTCAAGGAACAACACGTTCTTTGTTAGGTAGAATAAGCAGATAAAACATAAAAGTTTCATAGTTCAAAGTTGCTTTGCAACAGCATTACATCTAAAATGAAATGCTTTTTTTCGTTAAGCTAGCATGAAAAATATTTTTTTTGAGGTAGCTTGATTAATAAAAAAAACATCATTTTAGGCGGAAGCCTAGCCAAAACAACTTCATTAATTTCTAATCAAAATGCAAGGAAAAGCCCTTATAAAGTTTTTTACGATACTCGCACTAATCGTCGTATTGTACCAGTTTTTGTTATGGATTCCTACACGTAGTGTAGAGCGTAACGCAGATGCTTACGCCGAAAGTGCTGTAAGCAGTATCCCAGACGGTGATGATAAAACTTTCAAAGAAATCAAAAAGGATTCGTTTCGTTTCTCTTATCTAGATTCTGTATCGAGTACGACTGTATTCAGTATTCCTTTCGTTAAGGATTATTCTTACAAAGAACTCAAAAAGCAACAAATTGCTTGGGGTTTGGATTTGCAAGGCGGTATGTCTGTCGTGATGCAAGTGGATCTCAAAGAAGTAATTGGGGAATTGGCACAATCTAAAGAGCCTAATTTCTTGAAAGCATTGGACGAAGCAGAGAAAGCACAAAGTGCGACACAATCTGATTTTGTAACGCTATTTGGCGAGCAGTACGCTGCTTTGAATACAGGTACGCCGTTATCTCGTTATTTCTTGCTCAATGACCAACTCAAAACAGAAGGACTAACGATTGAATCAACAGATAGTGAAGTACTATTGTTGATTCGTAGAGTAGCGACTTCTACGGTCAAGAGTACGCACAAGTTGCTCAAAGAACGTATTGACAAATTTGGTGTATCACAACCTACTGTTTCATTGGACGAAAGTACCGATAGAATCACAGTAGAACTTCCAGGTATCCGCAATCCAAAGCGTGCTAGAGAATACTTACAAGCTACGGCTAACCTAGAGTTCTGGGAATTGTTACAAGCCAATGAAGTGATTGGTTCTTTGGTGAATCTGAACGAATTGCTTAGAAAGCAAGAAGTAGCACTCAAAAATAAAAATAACAACACAACAGTTGATACAGGTGCTGTAGCAGCTATTGATACTGCTGCTGTAGATACTACAGGAAGTGATTTGGGAAGTGACTTAGGAGGTGATTTGGCTAGTGATTCTGCTGCACAAGCAGAAAATCCGTTGTTCAAATATCTTAATCCTTACCAAGATGCCAACGCTGTAATAGGTGTAGCTGAAGGTCGTGATAGAGCTAAAGTAATGGCAATTTTGAACAGTGCTGAAGCAAAACGTATTTTGCCACGTGCCGCTCGTTTTGCTTGGGCTGCCAAGCCTATTGCTAGAGAGATTCTTAACGACGACTCTAAAGACAAAAAATTATACTACTTATATGCTATCAATACAAGAGGTAGAGATAAGTCAAAATTGACAGGAGAGTTAGTAACTAACGCTACTGCTACTCCTGACCCAAGTGGTCGTCCAGGATATGCTGTATCGTTGGATATGAACGAAGAAGGAGCTAGAATCTGGAAAAAGATGACTGGCGACAACGTTGGTAAACAAGTAGCTGTTGTATTGGACAATGAAATCTATTCAGCTCCTAACGTAAACGAAGCGATTGGTGGTGGAAGTACTAGTATATCAGGTAGTTTTGATGAGTTTAGCGAAGCAAGTGACTTAGCAAACATCTTGAGTATTGGTAAATTGCCTTCTAAACCTATTATTATAGAAGAAGCGGTAATCGGACCAACTTTGGGTGCGGCTACGGTATCAGCAGGATTGTGGTCTTTGGCTATTGGTTTTGTTTTGGTCTTGCTATTTATGTTGGGTTACTATGGTACTGCTGGTATTATTGCAGTAGTGTGTTTGTTCCTCAATATCTTCTTTATATTGGGTACATTGGCTTCCTTTGGTACGGTATTGACCTTTGCAGGAATTGCAGGTATTGTATTGACAATCGGTATGGCGGTCGATGCTAGTGTTATTATCTTTGAGCGGATTCGAGAGGAAATGCGACAAGGTGCACACTGGAAAGATGCCGTTGCAGATGGTTTCAAATATTCGTATTCGGCTATTTTAGATGCCAACTTGACAACTCTAGCAGTTGCTGTTATCCTTTATTTCTTTGGTTTAGGTCCTATCAAGGGTTTTGCTACAGTATTGGGTATTGGTGTGGTTTGTTCTGTATTCTCAGCGGTATTGGTTGGACGTATGTTGTTCGACAATCGTGTAGAGAAAAACAAAGAAACTTCTGTCTGGTTGAACTGGTCAAAAGATGTATTGGCTAATCCGGGTATTGATTTCTTGGGCAAACGTAAGATGGCTTATATGATTTCGGGTATCGTATTGATAGCTGGTATCGGTTCTATGATTGCACGTGGATTTGAGTTAGGAATTGACCTTCAAGGTGGTCGTTCTTATACAGTAGAATTTGCAGAAGCAGTGAACACACAAGACCTCAAAAAAGAGCTAACAGCTCAGTTTACTACAGTTGGGGAAGACCAAGACAATGTAGATAAAATCTTAGTAAGAGAGTTTAGCAAAGGTAACCAAGTGAAAATTACAACCTCGTTCTTGCAGAACATGGATGTAGCTGGCAATACTGATTCTGTTATTCTATCGAAAGTATATGATGCTTCTAAAGCATACTCAGGAGGTACTACTCCACGTACAGATTTCGAAAATGCAGTAGCTGATTCTGGAGAGAAAGCATTCTTTTTGACTGCCAACTCTAAAGTAGGAGCAACGATTGCAGATGATATTAGAGGTTCGGCAGGTATGGCAGCAGGTTTATCATTGTTGTTTATCTTCTTCTACTTATTGGTACGTTTCAACAAATGGCAATATTCAGCAGGTGCCTTGGCGGCATTGTTGCACGATGTATTGTTTGTACTATCAATCTTCTCTCTATTGAGAGGTATTTTGCCTTTCTCACTAGAAATCAATCAAGAGTTTATTGCCGCTATCCTAACAGTTATCGGTTATTCGATAAATGATACGGTGGTTGTGTTTGATAGAATTCGTGAAGTAGGTAGAGATATGCAGGACAGAGCTTCTTTCAAGGAAATTGCTAACATTGCATTGAACAGTACGGTTAGTCGTACGGTTATCACTTCCTTGACTACTATGATGGTAGTATTCATCTTGTTCCTATTCGGTGGAGATGGTATTAGAGGATTTGCTTTTGCATTGGTAGTTGGTATCTTGGTAGGTACGTATTCTTCTATCTTTATTGCTACGCCAATAGTAGCAGATGCCATTGGAGATAGCAATATCTTTGATGAGCCAGAAGTAGAAATGGAAAATGCACCAGAAGCAGATGATGCTGTTCCGCCTACATTACCAGCATAATTTATAAGACAACTAAGTTAATTATACTATAATAAGAGGTAGTTTGCGAAAGCAGGCTACCTCTTTTTTTGTGAACTTCTATTAAAAAATGTTATCTTTGCATTGCAATAAGCGACACGCTTCACAAAATGCTTTGTAGCTATACTAACTATTATAGAGTTAGTAATTGGTTTGATAGTTGACTGACTTCGTCTATCAAATTTATTTAAGCGTTCTGAAAAGCGTATTACCAATCAAAAAAATAAACGATTATGAGAGATAATCAATTTGTATCTGCAAAGAATGAATCTCCAAGAATGTTTAGCAATGACTTGTTAGACAAATTTTCAAGAGCTCACCCTATTATCGTTCCTATTGTATTTTTGCCACTCATTAGCTATTTCATTTATTCAGCTTTTGCCAATCATGGTATGACATGGGGCAGAGCTATCGGCTGGTTTGTAGCAGGGTTATTTGTCTGGTCAATATTCGAATACATTATGCACCGCTATGTGTTCCACTTGCATATTGACTCAGAGTTTGGCAAGAAGTTTCACTTCTATGTACACGGCGTACACCACGATTACCCAAATGATGAAATGCGTTTGGTGATACCTCCTGGAGCATCATTGATACTCGCAGTGATTATGTACTGGGTCTTTTATGGCATTGTATTAGGGCTAGGAGGCGACTTAGGCATTGTGTCTATGTTCTTTGCGGCTTTTGTCTTTGGCTATGTTTGTTACGATATGATGCACTATGCTACGCATTATTTCAATTTCAAAGTAAAATGGTTTCAGGATATCAAGCGCAATCACTTGGATCACCATTATGTAGATCACGACAAAGGTTTTGGTTTGAGCAATGTGTTCTGGGATAAAGTATTCGGTACCGAACAAGAAAGTATTAAGCGCAAGCGCGACAAAAAATAAACCTTTCCCTATGGGGAATTGAAAAATAGACGACTCCTCCCGAATTTGATTTTGGAGGAGTTTTTTTGTATCTTAGTTATCCTTCACTATTTATAAAAAAAATAACTACACATGAAAAAATTAATCTACACGATCTTAATTTTTTGCTTGGGGGCAAATCTAGCAACGGCCCAAAAGCAGGATTCTATCAATTTGACTGCCTTTTCGGGAGTAGCAGTAGAACAAGGCATCGAATTGCTCTGGAAAACGAACGGGGAGTACAACGCCAAGGAATTTGGCGTGGAGCGCTCACTTGATGGACTTACTTTTGAGTCAGTCAAAACGATGGCTTGCAAAAACAATGTAACCGAGGAGCAAACGTATCGTTTGGCAGAAGATGGCATCTATCGTTCGGTGGTTTATTATCGTCTCAAGATGGTCGGTGCTACTACTGAAAGCTACTCCAATACTATTGCAGTGGTTCGAAAAGATATAGAAGAGTTCCCTGCTATTATGGTTTTTCCTACGATTGTACAGGATCATATCAATGTGTTTAAAAATTCAGATGAAGATTTGACCGATGCCCAAATTCGCATTTTCAATATGAGTGGACAGTTGATGCATAGTCAATCGATACAAGATGATTTTATCAAGATCAATGTACCTTTGGCCGCTTATGCTAGAGGAGCGTACGTGCTAGAAGTTCGCAAAGGAAAATTCGCTAGCAAGACCAAATTTGTAAAACAATAACGCTTATCTAATCAACGCTTATTTAATCATGGCTAAAAAGAAAAAACTTACGTACTATTCGACCAATCCTGATTCTGTCTGGAATGATGGAGATAACGAATCGGTCGAAACGATTGCGCCAGCAGAGCAGAAGCTCCGTGTATTGCGAGACAAGAAGCAACGCAGAGGCAAAGAAGTAACTCTAATAACTGGTTTTGTCGGTACAGAAGACGACCTCAAAGACTTAGGCAAAACGCTCAAAGCTAAGTGTGGCGTAGGCGGTTCTGTCAAGGACGGCGAAATTATGATTCAAGGAAATCAGATAGATAAGGTCGTTGCCTTATTGCTAGATATGGGGTATAGCAAGACCAAAAAAAGTGGTGGATAAAGTAGTATTTGTCTCCACTAAGCAGCTATTGTTTTTTGAATAATAGCTGCTTTTTTATTACTATGAATTAAGGTGAAATATATAAAATGAGCAGGGTATTAATTTTAGGAAACTATGATTGGGTTTAATAAGGATAAGTTACAAGAAGCAATTACAATTCTAGAAAGCCTTTAAAGGAATAATCTAACTATAAAATTTACCTTTTTGGAAGATATGAAAAAAGAGGTTAGTATCTTGTTGGGAGAATGCCAAAAATCGCATACAGGAGATGTGCTAATTTTGAAATTTGGAGACTTTATACTAGGCGCAGCTCATCTTGTTCGTGGGGTGTAGCTGTGATTAGAAACTAAACTTAAACTAAAATCAAAATAAATGAAAGCCTACCTATGCTTATTGGTAATAACAATGTTTTGCCAAACTACCCTAAACGCTCAACAAATCAATACAGAAGCGTCCGTAGTGAATTTTAAAGTCAAAAACATGGGGCTCAATACGGTCAAAGGCACCTTCAAAGGTATGGAGGGAATTGTGAATTTTGATGTCGAAAACTTAGATGAAGCGCACTTCTCGGTGACAATAGCGACTACTACGGTCGATACGGACAATGACAAAAGAGATGCCCACCTCCAAAAAGATGATTTTTTTGGAGTAGAGAAATATCCAACCATTTCTTTTATATCCAGTAAGATTTACAAAACAGAAACGGGCTATATCACCAAAGGAAAATTGACCATGTTAGGCGTAAGCAAAGAGATAGAATTGCCGTTTACCTACCAAAATAGTACGCTGGAAGGCAATATGACACTCAAGCGAAAAGATTATGGTCTAGCCTCCAATTATGGTAATTTTATGGTAGGTAACAAGATTAAATTGACCATCAAATGCGTCTTGCAAGAATAGAGGTTATTACGAATTAATTCGTAATAACCTCTATTCCTTAGTTAGCGTTTTGGTTGGCAATTTTGGAGAGTGTTTTGGTGCTAATCTTGCGGCGTATCATCAAGTTGGGACGACTTTCTTTGTCTTTTAGTGGTTCTTTGGTTGTTTTGTCAAAAAACAAAACAGAAACATCATAAGATTTTGGGCTGAGTGTATATTGATTTTGTCGCAGACAACCAGCTTCTTTATCCTCATACACCACTGATTTGCCAATAAAATGAGCGGCATCTTGACGAACAAACGTTACTTTTTTATTCTGTGCTGTCAGTTTGTCCAAATTCAATGTTTCGGCTATATAATCAGCATCGAGCAATTTTTTGAGGGTCAAATCATTGGGGCAATCGTAGTACCAGACTGCAAAAGAATCTCTATCTATTTGTTTGATTTGCTTAATGGAAGTATAAATCGGAGTATTGGGGAGCGAAGTCATAAACTCATAATTGAGAATCCAATGCCCATTTTTGTTGATGTCGCCCAATGGAATAGAATAGAGAATGACACTATCTTTGCCGCCACTAACATTCCAGACCTCTTGCGAGGTGTTGAGAGCGTCTTCGTGTGCTACGAAAGTACCCAAACTTAATTGGTGTAGCCGACTGATATTCTTTTCTAAATCCTGATAATAGTCCGCACTAAAAATATCTTTAGTAGATTTTTCGGTGCCTTTGGTTGATTGGCAACTAATTAGTAAGAAAAAAGAACAACTCAAAAGTAGATATTTCATAGCTCGTATTTTTTGTGTACCACTAAGATACAAAATAATCAATTGTAAGTAGCTGTGCAAAATTAAGTAAAGGTTATCTAATCTTAAATAACACGGGATCGGTTACGTTATTTTCGCCACGAGTGGTAGGGTGTTGCTTTCCTTCTGTTAGCAAATCTACCTGTGTCATTACATAAGATTTTATTTCTGAAACACGTACCAAACCATCTCGATTGAGGTCAGCATTACCCGACTGCAAACCCTCCAAGAAAGCATAGGTAAATACACCATTGTTCCAGTCGTCGGACTCCAAGGCAAACTCAAAACCACCAGCAGCCGAAATAACGGTCGCTCCTGTACCAATTGCCAAATCATTGAAGAGCGTTTTCATGTAAGCAAACGAATTTTTGAGCCCTGTTTTGGGGCGAATCATTGTTGTTCCTGATTTGTTGTTGACATGGACATTGGTCGAAGCAGGGACAAGCCGTTGGATACTCGCTACATCTTCTGTATCAACTTCGCCAGAGTGGCAAGCGTCAATCAGTACCAACCGATTTCTACAAGTCAAGTTGTCGAGTAGGTCACTGATTGCCTCGTAGGGCAATCCCGCACTGGCAGGATCATCAAAATCGGTGTCGTACATCGCCAAATAATAATTGAGGTCGGTATCTAGCAAGCCATGCGAAGAAATATAAATCAATACTTGATCTTCTAGCGTGGCTGTCGCCAAAAACTCCGTTGCTTGGGTGATTAGGCTAGCTTTTGTTGCTTTTTCGTTGTAATATTCCAATACCTTGACTCGATCAAAATAGTTGGACTTTTTCATTTTTTTTACTAAATCCTGCCCGTCTTTTTTCGCAAACTTTAGATTGCGTTCTACTTGCTCAAACTCCGAAACCCCCACGGTCAGAATATATAAATTTGGAGCTTTGGGTTGAGGACTAGTATAAGCAATCTCAAAGGTTTCTCTCAGACTTTCCAATCCTTTGGAATTGACAACCGATAGCTTCACCAAGTTTTTGCCTGCACTCAACTGAATCGTAATGGTCGTATCCAACTGATTGCCCGAAAGGGCAATACCCTGAAGCTGCGGTACAGGAACATCATTGATATAGACCAGCAGTCTATCCAAGTTGTAACTAGGGTCATTAGCAGTCAGTTGTAGTTCCAGCTTATTAGTGTTTACTTGTAATGGCACACTCGTTTTTTGAGCTACCTGAATAGTCGGGAGTGCAATTTCGCCTTCCAAATCTTCAGGAGTAAACCCTACTTTTTTTAGACGTTTGAGCCAAGCTTTTTCATAAATTTTGGTGCTGTATTTCGATACGCCCAAATCTGCCAGTACTCGATGAGGTTGATTGAATCGAATGTCAAACTGATCAAAAGTATAAAGCTGTTCTTTGTATCGAAAACCAATTCCTTGGTTTTGTCCTTTGGAAGTTTTGTAGTAATTATTGGGCGAAAGAATGATATAATCCAACTGATTATAGGCAATCATGGAAGCATTTAAAGTACATTTTTCCCAATCCCAAATTTTGATAAACCCATCAAGCGAAGTGGTGTATAATCTGGGTTGCTTGCGGTCAAAAACTACTTTGGTGACATTTCCTGTGTGCCCTTGGAGTGTACAAACAACTGCTTTCGTTTTCCAATCCCAAACGGTAGTTACAAAATTCAATTGGTTGTGATAACCACCTTGACCCGTCGTAAAGTATTGCCCATCAGGGCTAAATTCGCCACAAAAAAGTACGCCATTTTTGCCCGATTTGAATATATCGGATATACTGTCGGTGAGGTAGTCCCAAGCAAACCAGCCAAACTGAAATATCGTATTAGGGTCGCTGTAATCAATTTGCGTTTTACTAACCAATATTTGATTGGTTTCTGGAACGAAATCAAGCAAATGATCATAACCAATTTGCAATGGCGTACTATTGATAAGTTTGCCAGTAGCTAGGCTCCAAGCCGAAACAGTACTATTAGTACTCGCCAAGAAATATTGATGATCACGACTAATTTTTGCACTTCCAGGGAACGGTGTATCTTGTGCATCAAATTCAATTTTCCCAATCCTTTTTTGTTGGTTGACGTCCCAAACAGTCGCATAGAATTCATTATTCATCGGATTTCTGCTATCCAGTTTTACTTCTTGCGACACGAGCAACCGACCGTCGTCACTGAGGGTCATATCACGAAGGGTATTTATTCCTTTTGCTTCAAATATAGGCTCTAGCGTATTGCTATTAAACACCGTAAGTATAGGATAATTATTGTCTTTTTCGGAGATAACCCAAGCCGCAAAACGGCTGCCATCTCGACTGCTACAGCCTGTGCCACTTGTCGGAATAAAGCGTTCGAGTTCGCCTGTTTTTACATTCCAAATTCGAAGGCCATTGTAGCGATTATACAGCGAGGTAATCAAGTATTTGGAATTGGCACTGATGCCTAGATGATTGACCGTCTTGTAGTAGCCCTTCAGTATTCCAGCCTGTTTGCCTGTTTGGGTGTCAAACAACAAAGCTGCTGTCATAACAGTCATTCCTTGGGTTTGTGGGTCGGTCTGCATGACCATTGCTGCCATACCGATTAGCGTACCATCTTCGCTGAGACTCATGTCTTGTGGAACCGTAATCGTACCTTTTTTAGCAGCTATTTGAGTATAAGTACCTTTGCCCGAAGGGTTAATTGTATTTTTTATTTTGCCTGTTTGGCAATCATACACCACAATACTGCCACCCATGTTGAGTACAAACAATTGGTCTTTATTTTTAGAAAAAAGCAGTTTGATTGGTGTTTCTTTGTAGTCTGCACTTATCTTGATGGTGTGTTTTATGTTTTGGTTCGCTCGCTCCCAAATCACAATAGTTTTGCTAGTAGCAGTAAAGGCAGCTAGGTATTGATTATCATTACTACTAACGAGGTATTGAAGCAATTCATTTTTTTGCTCCGTTTGTACTTCGCCCACTTTTTTTAGCGTCGAATAGTCAATAATATTGATGCTATTGATGAGCGTAGGGTTTGAAACAAACAAATACTTTGCATCTTGCGATAAGTGAAATTCTGTGCTTGTTTTGTAGTCAAGTACTGTTTTTTTTCCTGTCAGAATATCCATTTTTATCAACCCCCCATTTACGCCAAGAATTATAGTAGTGGTATTGGGTACATAGACAAACTGACCCAACATGATACTGCCCCTAAAATCGGTGCGATAGACCATCTCGCCTGTAATCGGTTGCCAGACAATCAGCTCGCCTGTACGGGACATACTAACCAAGTATTTGCCATCGCTCGTATATTTCAACTTGGCAGCATCAAAGGTATGCCCATACAATACTCGATATTCTTGCTGCAAGCTTCTGCTCCAGATACGTATTGTTTTGTCTAGTCCAGCTGTTGCTACAAACTGATTGTTGGGACTAAAGTCCAGACAATTGATTTTGGAAATATGACCATTGGTCAATACAATTTCTGGTTGGTCTTGTGCCTGTATGGCTATTGCCAATAAGCAAGTAAGCAAGCAACAGTATAAACGTAAAAACATAGGACGACTTTTTTTTTGAGTGCAAACAAGAATAAAAGCATTTTTAGACACGCTCTTAAATAAAAATAGTAGAACCGTTGGCTCTACTATTTTAGATATTATTCAGTGGAGTTAATCCACCAAACCAAATTGCTTATTGTATTTCATAATAATTTTATGCGTGGTTGTGTCAGTATTATAAACCGAATACCAACCCTGATACTCATGTGGCGGGTCGCCAATCAGATTATCGCCTGTTTGCCAAACCGAGCGAGGCACACGAGGACGACCAAGACCGCCCCACGCCCAAAAATTGCAAGCCTGAAAAGGCGAACCTTCCTTGATGTTTTTTGCCATATAGTCAAATATAAACTCGTAATAACCATCTCGATGGGTTACGCTAGAAGTAGCCGCATAGCTCTCTGCATCTCTTGCAATACCAAATTCTTCTAGCACGAGCGGCATCTTCATTTCTTTAGCTATCGCAATATGTTGGTCAAGGTATTTGAGGGCTTTAGTTTTGGCAGTAGCCAAGGTCGGCATATTGTGTGGGTCGTACCAACCCCAGTTCTGAATCCAGATATGAGCGGTCAGGTAATCAATATTTTCGCTATGATTACAGATGTAATTTTTGCGACGATTGCCAGACAAAGACTCGGACTCTGTGCCTTCGCTACCAGTCGAAACCAAATGATGAGGATCCATCTTTTTGATCATTTTGGCAGTTTCTTTTATCCAATTGCGGTACGCTTTTTTTCTAGGGCCACTTTTAGGCTCGTTTGCCAACTGCCAAGACATAATTGTTGGGTCAGCGGTATAGGGTTTTTGCGTAATCGAATTGGTTCTGCCTACTATTTTGGTGACTACGTCCCAATACATTTTTTTTGCACGGGGATTATGATAAAACTTGTAGGTATAATCCATGTAAATCCCCCAAGAAATCCCCCCGTCAAGACTAGGATAAGGAATGGGTTTGTCGTTTACCCACGACAAATATTGAGCAAATCCACCTGACCAGTGCCAAAAATCACCAAGTACCAAAATGCCGTATAAGTTGCGTTTTTGCATTTCTACCAATAGAAAATCTAAGCCTTCCAAGATGGATTCGTTGTACTCATTAGGACTCAATAATAGCGGTGGCTGCACACGAAAAGGTTCGGATTCGGGTCCTTCCGAAGCGACCATAATACGCAGATTGTTTATTCCCAATGCTTGCAGTTGATCCAATTCTTGGAGCAACCGAGCTCTGTTTTCGGGTAGTCCCAATTGAGGACCAAACCAAAAATTAGTACCGACATAATTATAAGGTTTGCCATCTATTTTGAATTGAACACCATCAACAGTGACAAAGCCAGCTGGAGCATCAGCTTTAGGAGATTTTTTGAGCATCTGTTGCCCTTGTGTTTTGTGGAACCACAGCATAGAAAAAAGTACTAAGAGTATATATTTCATAGAAATTGTTTTATACATTTGAGCAACAAAAATAAGTCCTTTGTAATAGAATTGAGCTATCAAAAGGCTATTTTTTAATTTTTGTGTTGCTTATACAATCCACTCAGTAAGGTACTCCACCAATAAGGAGATGATTATTTTTTGTAATTTTGTAGCCAATTTAGCCATATTCATTGCGATAGCACTAAAAAAATAGCCAACCGTGAAAAATAAATATCAATTCTTGGAAGTAGCAGACAAGAAACTACATATCAAACAATTGTTCTCTGATGACCCAAAAGCCAACCAACGCCCAACGATTGTATTTCTACATGAAGGTTTGGGCTGTATTGCCTTATGGAAAGACTTTCCCGAAAGGGTAGTAGCGGCTACAGGCTGCCATGTCCTAATTTATGAACGTCAAGGTTATGGATTGTCGGACACACTCGACTTGCCTCGCCCAGACAATTATTTGGAAATAGAAGCGACCAAATACTTGCCGAAATTGCTGGAACAATTGGACATCAAAAAGCCCATAATAATAGGGCATAGCGATGGCGGAACGATTGCGATACAGTATGCCGCTCAATATCCTACCACGGCTATTATCTCTTTGGCAGGGCATATTTATGTAGAAGATAAGACAGTGGCGGGAATCGAAGAAGCTCGCGCACGTAGCGAACAGATTATTCCTAAACTAAAAAAATACCACGGAGACAAAACTGAAACTATCTTTTGGGCGTGGCCCGATACGTGGCTGCAACCGAGCTACAAATTGTGGAATGTAGCCAATATATTGCCAGCCATTAGCTGTCCTGCACTGATATTGCAAGGCAAACAAGATGAATTTGCAACCGACCAACAAGCCCTAGATATTGCCGAAGGCATACGGACAGAAACCGCTTGTGTCTTTTTGGACAATTGTGGTCATGTGCCACACGTACAAGCGAAGGAAGTGACCTTGAAGCATTGTATTGATTTTGTGCTAGAGCAATTGAAGCAGATAGCGCACCAAACAAAATTGGAAGCAACCAAATAATCGTTGTACGAATTAATTGTTTGGTGTGATGAATAAATAACTGTACTTTTGAGCTAATAAAGGTTATGTAGGTAAATTTCGTATGGTGAAGAAAATATCTTTTTCCGTTTAGGTATTTCTAGTTACAGCGTTTTCAAATACTCGCCAAGCAGCTATGGCTACTTGTGTCCGCTAGCGGTTCACTCCGTTAAATGTATACTATACATTTACTCTTCGAGTGCACTTGTTCATGCTTTGATTTGCTAAACAAAAAAAATTATCTCTCCACCTTTATACAAACTCTACCTACATAACCTTTAATCAATTGGAACAAATAATATGAGAATAGGAATTTTTTTTGGAGGCACGTCAAGAGAGCGTGAAATCTCGTTTGCAGGTGGACGAACGGTGTATGATAATTTGGACAAAAGTTTGTTTGAAGCCGTTCCGATTTTTGTCGATAGCTTAGGCAATCTGATATTGTTGGATTGGGAATACCTATATAAAGGTACGATTCGTGATTTTTATCCGCCCGTAGGGCTGTTGCCACCATCGAAGCATAATTTTCAAATCTATGTAGAGAGTCTGCAAAACTTGGAAGAGGGCATACTCGAAGAAGTAATTGAAGCCGTCGGCATACCGATTATATTGGAGCAGTTGCCAGCCTTGATTGACTTTGCCTTTTTGGCACTGCATGGCAGTTTGGGCGAAGATGGACAGCTACAAGGCGTGTTGGAATACTTGCAATTGCCGTACTCGGGTTCTGGGATTCGGGCGAGCAGTATCGGTATGGACAAGTCGTACCAAAAACGATTGATGGAAGCAGGTGGTTTCGATATGCCCAAAATGCACATCGTACAGCGTAAGCATTGGTTGACCAATACCAACAAAACAGCGGCTACCAAAAGTATAGCCCAACAAATAGGTTTGCCACTAGTGGTGCGTCCTGCCAATCAAGGCTCTTCTATCGGGGTGCAAATTGTGCACGATACGGCTACTTTAGCTGCTGCAATTGATACCGCTTTTTTTGTAGAAAAAATAGAAAAAACAACTTGGTTAGCTCAATCACAGACGGAGCAAGTCGAGTTTTTGCGAACCTTAACAGACATTCGTACAGGGATTGGTTTTCCTTGTCAGGCAATGCACGACGAGTCGGTTTATCAGCATCCAGAAGAATTGTTGAGTGCCTTGCAGGAGTATTTTGCGGAAGCGAAAAGTACTACAAACGTAATAGAATTACAAGGTTTTCAGTCGGAGCATACCGTTGTGATTGAATCGTTTATAGCAGGAAGAGAATTTTCTTGTGTGGTCATCAAAGGCGAAGAAGGCGAAGCGATTGCGTTGCCACCGACCGAAATATTGAAAGGCGAAGAGGTTTTTGATTATCGCAGCAAGTATTTGGCGGGCTTATCTCGTAAGCTAACGCCTATTGATTTGCCTACGTCAGGCATCGAAGCGATTCGTGCCGAATGTTGCAAATTATTTGACTATTTGGGTTTCAACACTTATGCTCGAATTGATGGATTTGTGCAGCCTGATGGTACTATTTTTCTGAATGATCCGAATACTACTTCGGGTATGTTACCGTCGTCTTTCTTCTTTCATCAAGCTGCCGAAATAGGACTCAATCCATCGCAGTTTTTGACGTATATTATTCGTACTTCGTTGGTCGAACGCATCGAAACTTCGACAACCATTGGATTGTATGAACATTTGTTGGCAGAGTTGGACGAAAGTCTAGCCGAACAAAAAAACATGACCGATGATAAGAAAAAAATTGGTGTGTTTTTGGGTGGATACTCTTCGGAGCGACATATTTCGGTAGAATCAGGACGTAATATCTACGAAAAACTAGCCAGCTCGGACGAATATACACCAGTCCCTATTTTTGTGTCGGGCGATAGCGAAAGCCATGCGTTGTATCATATCCCTATCAATCTGCTACTGAAGGATAATGCCGACGATATTCGAGACAAAGTACAAGATTATCAAGTACACCCCATTATCAAAACCATACAGGCACAATGTGCCGCTATTGTACAGCGATACACCAAACAGCCGCCTATTTTCAGTCCTGTCAATATCAGTTATGGGCAGTTGAGCCAGTTGGTTGATGGCGTGTTTATAGCCTTGCATGGGAGACCGGGGGAAGATGGCGAAGTACAAGCTATTTTGCAGCAGCATCATATCCCTTACAACGGCTCAGAGTCGAGTTCGGCACAGATTACTATCAATAAATACGATACGCTGCAATTGCTCAAAAAGAATGGTTTGGCAGTGACCGACCAACTACTGATAGAGAAGGCTGATTTTGTCAAAAATCCTAGTCAAGCTATTGCGAATGCCGAAAAAGTATTGGATTATCCGCTGATAGCCAAACCTGTAGATGATGGCTGTAGTTCTGCCGTCAAAAAGATAAAAAATAGCAAAGAATTGGAAGCTTTTTTGGAAGCTTTATTTAGAGATTTGGAAGATGTCAATCCTGTCAATGCGCAAGTATTGGGCTTGAAGCCAAAGGAAGAGTTTCCTCAAAAAACAGTCGCCTTATTGGAGGCACTTATCGACAAAAAACAAGCAGCTCATTTCTTGGAAATAACAGGTGGGTTGCTGACTCGATACAATGAAAAAGGCGAAATAGAATACGAAATATTTGAACCATCAGAAGCCTTGGCAAGTGGCGAAATATTGTCGCTAGAAGAGAAGTTTTTGGCAGGAGAGGGGCAGAATATTACGCCTGCTCGTTTTGTGCCAACACACGCCAACTGGACACATGAATCTATTGCTACACAAGTACGCAGTACGCTAGAGCAAGCCGCAAAAATACTGAATGTAACGGGCTATGCTCGTATTGATGCTTTTGTACGCATTGATGCCACGGGCAAGGCAGAAACCTTGATTATTGAAGTCAATTCACTACCGGGAATGACTCCTGCTACGTGTATTTTTCATCAATGTGCCTTGAATGGCTACAAGCCGTACGATTTTATACAGCATATTTTGGATTTTGGCTGGAGCCGAAATGAACTACAACCCACAACTAAATAATATGAGCAAAGTAAAAACTTTTTTTGGTGATATGTGGACTCTAAAAGTCACTATTCTGAAACATTTGGTAGCCGTAGCATTGGTCTCGGTCTTGATTGTAGTCGGCATTATGTGGTGGACAAAAATCTACACCAAACACGGTGAATCTGTAGAAGTGCCTGACCTCAAAAATATGAACATCAAGGATGCTCAAAAACTATTGGGAACAAGAGATTTGCAAATAGAAGTGATTGATTCTATCTGTAAAGGAACAGGAAAAGGAGGCGTTATCAAAGACCAAATGCCGAAGGCAAATGCTCGTGTAAAAGAGAGCCGAAAAATCTATATTACGGTCACTCAATATACGGATTGTAATGCTACGATTGCGTATAATAATATTATCGGTCGCCCACTAGATTTTGTGCGTAAGCAAATGAAACGTAGTAAAATTAAGATTGGTAAACTCAAATATATCCCTGGTGGAAAAGCAGAAAACACGGTGACGGAAGTCTATATTGGCAATCGTCCTGTATTCATAGAAGCAGACCCTAGCAAGGGGCAGGCACCACCTGACGAACCTGTCAAAATCCCACACGGTACAGTCATAGATTTGGTGTTATTGGAAGGAATGGACGCTGAACCAAAGTATATTCCTAAGTTGAGTTGCAGAAGATTTAGCGAAGCCGAATTTGCGATTACAGGCAGTAAATTTGTGATGGGGACGACGCATTATACAGGGACGGTGAGCGATACGCTGGCTGCTTGGGTTTGGAAACAACGCCCTGCGGCACACTCTCGTGCCACGATGGGGACAGGGGTCGATATTTGGTTGATGAGCGATAAGCCACAGGGCTGTATTGACGAAGAACTAGAAGCGGAACGAGAAAAAATCCGTCAAGATTCGATTAAGAATGCTGTGCAGTATGAGTAGGTTAAGTTTTGTCTAAGAGCAGGTCTAATATCAGAACACATGAAAGTCTTGAAAATATTACTGGCTATAGTCCTAATCGGCTATGTCGTTATTTGTACGATACTTTATTTGAAGCAAGAATCATTGTTGTTTATTCCGACTCAATTAGATGCTAAGCATCAATTCAATTTTGAGCAGCCGTACGAAGAAATAAACTTGGAAACGCCTGATAAGGTGCTACTGAATGCCGTTCTATTTAAGAGCGAGCAACCGAAAGGTGTTGTTTTCTTTTTGCATGGCAATGCTGGAAGTATCCAAGATTGGGGCTGGGGCGTAGAGTATTATCTGGAACAACAATGGGATATTTTGTACCTCGATTATAGGGGGTATGGCAAAAGCCAAGGAACGATTAAAAGTGAACAACAATTGATTGCAGATGCTCAATTGTATTATGATTATTTGAAAGGGCGTTATGGCGAAAGCCAAATAGCCGTGTCGGGCATTTCGATTGGTACTGGAATGGCAGCAGCGATAGCGAGCCAAAACAAGCCACAGCAATTAATATTGCAATGTCCGTACAGTAGTTTGCTGAAATTGGTGAAAGAAAACGTGTCTTTTATTCCTAATTTTTTGGTTAAGTATCAGTTTGATACTCAACAAAGATTGCAGCAAGTAACTTGTCCGATTACTATTTTTCATGGCAAGGAAGATGCAACGATTCCTGTACAACACAGTATAGATTTGGCAGCTGCTTATCCCAATGCAAAGGTGACTTTGTTAGATGGGATAGGACATAATGATATTCCGACTGCTACGGTTTATCAACAAAAGTTGCGGGAGGTATTGAATGGAAATTAGTAGATTAGAATAATAAAATAAGAATGGAAGCCCTACTTGACTCAGTCAAGTAGGGCTTTTTTGTTGTTTTGGAATGTTTTTTTGAAAAAAAATAGCTTTATTTTTTACTACGCAAAACTACTGCGTAGTCGTGTTGCACCTTTGTATTGTCAAGCGAAGCAAGTGTATCAATGGATATAAAATTTCGAGCGACAATCATTCATCTAAACGTATCCTGTCGGGCAAAGATGCCCTGACTAGAAAGGAAAGTCCGACAGGGATACCATTTATTAGAGCAACACTAAAAAATAGAAATCATGAAAAAAGTAGTTTCGACAGAAAATAGACCAATCAAAATGTGGTTAACGGATTTGGAAGATGGAGCATTGGCACAAGCCAAAAACTTGGCAAACTTGCCTTTTGCTTTTAAGCATATTGCCATCATGCCAGATAGTCATCAAGGTTATGGAATGCCGATTGGGTCTATCTTAGCCTCCAAACAAGTGGTCGTGCCGAATGCCGTAGGTGTAGATATTGGTTGTGGTATGTGTTCGTTGCGTACGCACTTGACGAGCATTGACAAAGACGATTTGAAAAAAATCTTGTCTATCGCTCGTACGTTGATTCCAGTAGGAAAAAACAGCCATGACGAGCGTCAAGAAGAAGCTCTGATGCCAGCAGGACACGAAGATTTGAAAATTGTATCGAGAGGATACCACAAAGCTTTGAAACAGGTTGGTACACTAGGTGGAGGCAATCACTTTGTAGAGATTCAGCAAGGTTCAGATGGGTATATTTGGGTGATGATTCACTCAGGAAGCCGCAATTTGGGATACAGCGTGGCGAAGTACTACAATGATTTGGCGATTGCCATCAATGAACGTTTTCATTCGGTAGTGACTAAGAAAATGGAGTTGGCATTTTTGCCAATCGAGATGCAGGAAGCAAAGGATTATTGGAAAGAAATGAATTATTGTATTGAATTTGCTTTAGCCAATAGAAAGCACATGATGACCAATATGGTCAAGGCTATGGAGGAGGTTTTGGGCGAATTTGGTCGAGAAGAAATTATCAACAAGTCGCATAACTTTGCGGCTTGGGAAAAGCACTTTGGCGAGTCTGTGATTGTTCACCGCAAGGGGGCAACCAAAGCGGAATTGGGCGAGTTGGGTATGATCCCAGGGTCGCAGGGTACGAGTTCGTATATTGTGAGAGGTTTGGGCAATACCGATTCTTTTGCCTCTTGTTCGCATGGTGCAGGTCGCCGAATGGGGCGTAAGCAAGCCCAGCGAGAATTGAATTTGGAGGAAGAGGTCGCTTTGTTGGACGAAAAGGGCGTTTTGCATGCCATTCGTCACAAAAGTGACTTGGACGAGGCGACTTCTGCTTACAAAGATATTGAGCAAGTGATGCAAAATCAGACCGATTTGGTCGAAGTAGTGGTCAAGTTAGAACCTTTGGCGGTATTGAAGGGATAGGGAGTATCGTGTGAAGTAGTCGCATTATCGGTATAGATAATGTGGCTATTTTTTGGTCGTATGGATAATAGCCATTTTTAAATTATTTGATTATATTTGATTGTCAATATAGAACAAAACGACTACCTCAAACCCCACTTTGATTATGAATATCCAAAAAGTAAGTTGCAATAGCTGTGGTAATTTATTGCAAATAGAAACTACTACTAAATATGTTACCTGCAACAATTGTGATACCGCATTGGAGCTAATACAGACAGGAAACTCGTGCTATACCAAAGAACGTTCTGGTAACAAGACTACCGTACCAACTACTAACAAGATCAGTAGCAATGCAGTTATTTATACAGAACTAGAAATGCTAGATAGAGCGTGGCAAAACGACCTGCCAAGTTATATGTACAAAGGGACGCTGCCCGATGTACAATATAAAGGTGATTTGGCAGGAGGAATATTTGCTATTGTTTTTATCTTAGTTTGGATTGTCTTGGTGATTTGTACGTTACCTGCTTTCGCATTGCTTGTTGCCATACCTTTTGGTTTTTTTATGATGGGGATGGGTATTTGGCAAATCAATGAAGGTAGTACCCGACGACAAAAATATTTGAATGCCAAAAAGAAATATGAAAAACAGCGTAAGGCACTGGAAGCACAATTAAAAAAATAAGCATGTTGATGTTGTGAAAAACATCAACACGCTTTGAAAAAGCTGCTGCTTGGTTTATTGAAAATTAAGAAACAGCGACTACTTTAATTTTGCCCAAAATTTAAACTTGGCAACGGCTGATTGCGTACTAAATCCTCAAAAACTTCTCGTTCTCTAATCAAATGTGCTTTGCCTTGGTGTACCAATACCTCCGCAGGACGGTAGCGGCTGTTGTAGTTCGATGCCATCGAAAAGCAGTAAGCACCAGCATTCAGAAAGCATAAAATATCGCCCTCTTTGATTTGGTTGATACGACGGTTCCAACCAAAAGTGTCGGTTTCGCAAATGTAACCGACTACGGTATATATTTTGGGTTTTCCTGCTGGGTTCGATACATTTTTGATGGTATGGTGAGAGCCATAAAACATAGGGCGTATCAAGTGGTTAAATCCAGTATCCAGTCCTGCAAAAACAGTTGAAGTCGTTTGTTTGATGAGATTGGTACGAGCCAAAAAATGCCCCGATTCGCTGACCAAATATTTCCCAGGTTCAAACATAAGTGTTAACTCTTGTCCTGTTTCTTCGCAAAAATCATTGAAACGTGTGGTCATCATTTCGCCAAACTGCTCCATATCTGTTTCTATATCGTCAGGCTTGTATTGCACCTTGAATCCAGAACCAAAATCAATGTATTGTAAGTTGTCAAATTGCTTCGCAACATCGAATAGGAGCGTAGCAGCGTGCGAAAATACATCGACATCTAGTATATCGGAACCCGTGTGCATGTGTACCCCTTCTATATTGATGTGTAGGGTCTCGACTAGTCGCTTGACGAGCGGCATTTGGTGGATAGAAATACCAAACTTGGAGTCAATATGCCCCACCGAAATATTGGCGTTACCACCTGCCATAATGTGTGGGTTGACCCGAATGCAAATAGGTGTTTTGGGGTGATGGACACCCATGTATTCGAGGGTTTCGATATTATCAATATTAACTTTGACACCAAGTGCTACGGCTGCTTCTAGCTCTTCAATAGACACCGAGTTGGGCGTATAAATAATATCATTCGGCTCAAAACCTGCCTTCAATCCTAATCGTATTTCTTGATAAGAAACGGCATCGAGCCCAGCACCCAAGCTGTGCAGCAGTTGCAATATAGTGAGGTTGGTCAATGCCTTGCAGGCGTAGTTAATTTTGAGGCGTGGCACACCGCTGAGTGCCGAAGTCATTTTTTGGTATTGGCTGACAATCGTAGCACTGTCATAGACAAAAAGTGGGGTGCCAAATTGATGGGTCAGTTCTAGGACGGATACACCGCCAATCTCGTACTCTTGTGTTGTTTCGTTAAGTTGCATTGCTATCAAAAATTGAAATTTGTATTGAAAAAAGACAAAAAAAAAGCAACTGCGTCATTTCTGACGAGTTGCTGTATATTGATTCTATTATATAAATAGAGTAAAATTGTAAATTAGCAATTATCAAAAATGACATGACGAGGTAAGGAGCTTTTTGCTCTTTATCTGTTTCGCCTTTTTATTTTTGATTGCTTTCATGCTGCTAATATAGTGGTTTTGTTAGAAATTGCAAATTTTAAATCGTTTCAATAGAAGTAGAAGCTATTTAAAATAACTTCACGCTAATTTTAAACAGGCTCTTACTTCAATCTTGGTTTCCAATCTAGATAGACTGGCTTACGCCCCATGTCTATCAAAAATTCGGCACTTTTGACCGAAATAATTCGATTGTGGTATATGGGGTCATACATAGTCTTGACTATTACGCCATTGCCATTGGTACAGATAGTTTTTTTTTAGAACAACAAGATACCGAAGCCAATTTGGGCTCCAAAACTATAGCGTTGTTGTCCAGCAAGGATAACCTGTCCTTTATAATCTGTAGCAGGTGAATGGTCATTATAATCAATAAACCCAAGCGGTAATGACTGAAAGAATATAGTCGTTTGGACATTAGCACTAAAGGTTATTTTATTTGCCAAAACTGTTCGTAGTCCATATTTGAGGGTAGGCCCAACGAGTACAAAAGTAGGATTAATTTGGAGAGGTGCCAATTGGCTAGGGCGAGCTATATTGTCAGGATAAGCACCAGAACCATAAACAACTCTTTCATCTTTGAGTACGCCTGCTGTTGGTACGATTCTCAAGCCTATATTCCAATAACTTCCTACTGGAGCTAAGTTTCGAGGTTTGGCATGATACAAATCAACCGATAGATTGATATCGTGCATGTGCACCTGATAAAAAAGGTCTCTTTGGTCACGATTGCTATTGTCGAGGGCCTCTGTATAGGTAGAAACAAATACGCCCGCCCTATTATATTCGTAGCCAAGTGACACCACTAAATTTCGACCCATTACATAATTGGCTGACAGAGCGTATCTGGCAGTAATGGGAATAGAAGACGTAAATTCGCCATCAGGAAAAGTTTGTTTACCTTTGTTTAGCGGACTTAACTTTTCGGAATTGAACCCCAAGGTAGTACTTGCTTCTACAAAAAAACGATTACCTTGATAGCCCGGTACTTGTGCTTGCAATTGACTGCCTCCCAGAAGACTGAAAGACAGGAGTAATAAAATATATTTCATGGTTGATTGTGTTTTAGGAGTGAACGTTATTTACGAACGCTTTTGATTTGGAAAAAGGTATCGAACAAATGGGCATTGAGCATGACATTGGTGTCTTTGCGGCGGTAATAACTTTCCTTGAGTACCTTGTAACGACCTGTTTGCAAGTCGAACAAAATCGTATAAAGTATCCAATAGTTTTTGCCTTGTTTGAGAGACATGACACCCGTAAAAAGAACATAACGTTTGTCATATTTGGCTATAATGCGGTCAATCTCTTCTTGGTTAAACCCTTTCATCAAGATACTACTGCCCAATCGAGATTGTTGCGATACCCACTCCATCAATAGTTTCAAGTCATTGAACTGCTCGGTATCTTCAGGTTTCAAACGCTCTGGATCGAGCATCAGTACGTCCATTCCTGCTATCTGGGCATTTTTGACCAATAGGTCACCAACCAATTTTTGACGCTCTTCGGAGTACAAGAAATCTACTTCTAGTTTTTTGGAAAACCCAACAGTATTCACTCTACGGTAATAAGGTGCCAAAACCAAGACCGAATCAATCCCAAGGGCTGCACCTCGCTTGCGATTTTCTTTTTTGAGTTGGGCTCGTCCTTTCTTACTTTTATAATAAGCTAAGTTGTCTTCTATTCGAGTTTTCTCTTGTTGTCCTTTTTCAAAATCTGCCTTGAAAGTCGCTGTATGCACAATATCTGCAAAGGCATATCGAGCAAAACCATCTTCAGTATTTGTGGTCGTGCTATCTCCGTTGCCGTTTTTAGCCTTCAGGCTTTTTATTTTTTCATATTTAGAGAGCGGTTCGCCATCTGTAGTTGCAGCCGTATCTTGTTCTAGTGTAGCAATCGTCGCTTCTAGTTTCGCCAATTCTTCGTCCATACTGATCAGCGAAAAATCGTCGGTATTGTCATACAAATACGCCAGCTCCAAAAATAAATCTTCTTTCATGTCTTGCAATTCAGTGTCGTTTGGATAGACTGCCAGAGCGTCCCAAACGGCTCGTAGTGCAAGGGTATTTATTTCGTGTATATGTAGCGTGTTGAGCAGATAGTAGAAATGCTGCAAGTCGCCTTCTATCTCTTCGTAGGCATCGGCACGCATACTGAATAGATTGATTCTTTCGTCTTCATAAATAACACCATCTCTGATACCCGCAGATTCGTTGCGAAACTTGCAGTAGCCATACAGTGCTTTTACTTTTATTTTGTGTAGAAATTTGCTGTTTGGATATTTTTCCGAAAGGAGATAAACGGCATTCAGGGCATCTTGATAGCGATATTGATCCAAGTAGTAATAGCACAACTCAAAACGAGCAATATCTCGCAGTTGAACGAACTGTTCTACAGTACCTGCTATATAGCTGTTGCGTACTTTGTTGCCTGCTGGCTCTAGTCTATTTGCCTCTATGATCGTACTCGTTAGTGTTCTACGTTTGCTGATACTCGGGTGCGTACTTTTGCTATCGTCTTCGTCGTCGTCTGCCAAGCTCCCTATGGCATTTGCTTCGCTGTCGGGTAGCAAGTAGGAGTCCGGTATCGAAATCTGTTCCGACTCCAAAAAGCTTTTGTCAAAGGTCTTGATGTCAAAAGGCAAATAGGCGTATTGCAATACATCAAAAACGCCACTAATATCCTTGAGGCTATAGCTAGAATTGATATACAAATCCAATCCCAACTTATCGGCTGCCATTTCTAGCTCTTTCGAGAAATAATTTTTGGCAATCAAACGATCATCAAACGAACTCTGCTTCAACAATTGTGTACGGGACATCTTGCGGTCAATCTGGCGAGATTCCAAGTACATATCCAAGGCGTGCTTGTGGCGTACGTGGGCTATTTCGTGTGCCAATATAAACGCCAATTGTGCTTCTGTTTCGAGCTGAGCAATGAGCCCCATATTGACAAATATAATTCCTTGATTGGTCGCAAAAGCATTGACGGCAGGAGAACTGACGGCATAAAAACGAATTTTTTTGCGTAGTGCGGGCTCATTTTTGAGTAGCTCATCTGCTACCTTGTTGATATAGACCGTAATCGGGTCATTGAACAGTACTTTGCCACTTTGTAACAAGTCATCAATCAAAAAATTGCTTTCCAAGTAGAATTTTGCTTGGTCTTTTTTTGTACGTCTTTTATCGTCTTTGTTGATATTTTCCAACTCTTTCTTGTACTTGACAGAGGAAGGAGTCAAAAAATCTTTTGGTATGGTACCGCTACTTTGTAGCAGGCGATAATTGTCAAAATCTTGTGCCTGAGCAGCAAAAGAAAGGCTCAACCCTAGACATAGGGCTGCCATGGTCTTCTTGAACATAAGAGGTGATTTATAATAAAAAAATATTTATGTAGCTTGTTGTTAGCAACTACATAAGCTTGGAGCAGGTCTAAAATTATACTAATTTGCAATTTGAAAAGTCTTTTCCTGCTATATTTCACCTATTTTTTGCTTCATAGCTAAGG
The DNA here is from genome assembly GCA_937139495.1 of uncultured Saprospiraceae bacterium. GTDB lineage: Bacteria > Bacteroidota > Bacteroidia > Chitinophagales > Saprospiraceae > Aureispira. The sequence goes on from CAKZQC010000001.1 coordinate 87,771, forward strand.
CTATGCAACAAAAAATGAGGTTTATCTATCAGAAAAATCCTACACAAATCATCAAAAAATATAACCTTAGACACGCTCTCAAAAGGGCTCAAAAGTAACCTTTTTTTTAGGGGAGTTTGGTTTTTTTTGTAAAAAAAAGAAAAAGCTAGCTTAGTCCATGCTAACAGCTCTAGGAGGATTATTACCTGAAATAGGTGCGTACCAAAATAGAAAAGCCAACCAGTAGCATTGCTAGGTTGTAAAAAGCAGCTATTATTATCGTAATCCACAAGAATACTCTGGGATACTTTTGTGACCAACGGAGTCCCTTATTAGGAATAAAAGAAAAGAAAAGAGCCAAAATAGCAGCCATCGTAGGTAGTCCTACAAGTGTTCCCGTTATTGCAAGATAGAGTCGGTCGTTCAATGAACCAGGAGCTGTCCAAGCACTGGTGATCAAGACCAGTATGCTGCACGATAGTAGTAGCACAATCGCCCAAACTAAATATTTCTTGTGGTTGGCTTTGAACGCTGCGGCTATTTCTTCGGGCGATTTATTGTCGTCTATAATGGTGTTATGTTTCATAGAGGGATGGTTTCAAATGGCTTCTGTTTATAAAATTTATCTACGGTCCATTTCATTGGATTATTCCAAATATAGTTAGCAATAATCTGATAGGATACTGGATTCCTTATAATATGTTCATAATAATTGCGTTGCCAAATAGATTTTGATAGGTCTATTTTACTTTTTAGTACTTTTTCTATCGTTGGGGCGAATGTCAATTCGTCTGTACTGCTAGGAGAGGAGTCTTCTCGTAACAGTGCCTTTATTCGTGTCGTAGCCGCTGATTTGTATCCTCTAATAATAGCACCTACGGTCTGTGATGGAGATTGAAATTTTCCAGGGGCTATTTTGGACGGTATTTTTTCATTAATATGAATAATTCCGTGCATGTGGTTGGGCATAATCATACAGGCACCCAAAGAGACTTGAGGTCGTATCAAGGCTGTTTTCTCCCACTCTTCATAGGCAATTAATCCTAACGGATTCAGCCCCATAATGCCATTTCTTATTTCTCCAAATATGTGCTGTCTGCGGTGGGTGCATAGCGTGATAAAATAGCTGCCTTCTTGGCTATAGTCATAGTTGGCAAGCCGAATGGTTTTTCTATTGGGAATTTTTTTCATGGGTTGTTTTTTTCTCGTTTATCTCGGGGGCGAATGTCAATTTGCCCTTACGTTCCGATTGGGGTGCGTTCCAATTGGATTTTCGTTTTCGTTTTTCGTTGGGGCGAATTGCCATTCGCCCGCACGGTTTTTATTGGATTTTTTTCTCGTTTATCTCGGGGGCGAATGTCAATTCGCCCTTACGTTCCGATTGGGGTGCGTTCCAATTGGATTTTTATTGCTACAGTTTCCCCTTGAAGGCTTGATCTAATAGCGATTTTTTGAGTTGCTCCAAATGCTCTAGCTTTGCTTGGTTTTCTGCTGCTAGCTGCTCTATGTTTTTATCTAGCTGAAGTAAATGCTTTCCTATAACTTCTTGATTTTTTCGGTCGTGTATCTTGATAGGTATTTTGTGTGCTTGTTTCCTATCTAATGTTGGCACAGCTGCGAAAGAGGACATTTTTTTAATTTGATTACTTTTTGATTTCAGTACGTAATAGCTGTACAAAGGATGATTGTCTTTAAAGTCTTTCACGTACAATGACGTATTTAAGGGCCAAAAATTCTCTTCTACATAGTGAATGTGTCCTATAGAACCTGAACGACCCGTGATTACACCATTACCCTTTACTTTGTAATCTTTGTGATAATCAATTACGCCATTTGCTCCAAACAAAGGATATTTCCCTTTTTCTCTTAACCTTTTGGGTAAGTCATACCCTCTTTTTAGCTGTAAAAAATCTCCAAGTAAAATAGATAGGGGAGCTTTTTTGAATTTTTCTTTGTATGCTGATTCTCTGAGCTGAGGGATTTCTTCTAAGTTCGTTTTGACTAGGGCTATCGCCTTATCTATTCGCTCAAAGGCTGCATCTAGCTTTTTGACTAGACGTTGTTGTTCGGCTAGGGGTGGGAGTGGGATAGTTAGCGTTTTGATAAAATTTAACTTAACTCCCTTGACAGTTGCTCCAGTACCGTGGCTTTGAATGTATGTACTAATTGATTTAAACCAATAAAAAAGATAGTCTATTTCGGTTTTACTTTTATCTAAAGGAATCAGACCTTTTAAATCTTGATTAATAGCTGCATCAATCATCAGTTTACAAACTTTTCCTAATCCAACTCTTGTTGCTATGACAATATTACCCTTAGGAATTATATTAGAAGAACTTTCTTTAACGGCTTTTTTAGTAATGTACAATTGACTTTTATAAACTAAGTCCTTTTTCATGTCCTTCACGGTTACCCATGCTATGTTACCATTAGTATAGTAGGACTCATTTTTTCTACTTGGAGTACCTCCCCCAACTATTTTTGTGACTGTTTCTAACTTCTTCCACTCCCAACCCTCAGGCAACACATTTTCATTTTTCTTAGCCATTGATAAGGGTATTGATTTCGTTTAGTAAACTATTTATTTTTTGGTCATTGCCTTGTATGGCTTTGAGATAGAAAGCAGGCGATTCTATTTTTTCTTCTAGCTGAGCCGTCGGGTTTTTGGCAGAAATATCGTAGTCTTCTATCTCCGTCGCCTTGACTGTCCACGAGTGGGGGCTGTCGGTACGATGGTGGTAGAGCTTCAAGAACTCCTTGAAGTGGTCGTATTGGATGGGTTTGTTTTTGGTCAGCTTATGCGGTGGCGTTACTTCATAGTACCATATATCGGAAGTCGCTCCTGTTTTCTCAAAAAATATCACATTGGTTTTGACCCCACTATACGGCAAAAAGACACCAGCAGGCAAACTCAATACCGTATGCAAATTGAAGTCCTCCAGTAGGCTTTTTTTGACGGCTTGAAATGCCTTGTTGGTCTGAAACAAAACACCCTCAGGAATGACGATGGCAGCCTTGCCCCCTGTTTTGAGCTTTTTCATAAAGTGCTGCATAAACAGCAATTCCGTCGCATTACTTTTGATCGGAAAGTTCGCTTGTATTTGGCTCTTTTCTTTTCCTCCAAACGGCGGATTAGCTAGTATTATATCATGTCTATCTTTTTCGCTCACGTCCCTAATGTTGCTCGTTAGCGTGTTGGTTTTAGAGATATTGGGGCTTTCCATGCCATGCAATATGAGGTTCATCATACACATGATATACGCCAATGGTGTTTTTTCGTTCCCAAAGAACGTATCATATTGCAGTTGCTCCAAGTCGCCCGTTTTGCTTACTTTCTCTTTGAGGTATTCAAACGCTTGTATCAAGAAACCGCCCGTTCCGACAGCACCATCATAGACCGTTTGTCCTATCGTAGGGTTCAGACATTCTACCATGACTTTGATAACAGGTCTAGGCGTATAAAATTCGCCTGAGTTGCCTCCATCTGCTCCCATGCCTTTGAGTAGTCGCTCATAGATATTGGATAGCTCAAACGTTCCTTTGGCGGTATTGAATTTGAGTTCATCAACTATATCCAGCACCTCACGGAGGGTTGCTCCATTGGCGATTCGATTATCCAAAAAATCAAAGATAGCTCCTATTTTGTACCCTAAACTTTTGGTATCATTTTCTTGATTGCTAAACCCTTTGAGATAAGGGAATAGCTCCTGATTGACAAAATCTCGTAGGTCACTAGAAGTCAACGCTCGTTTGTGGTCAAGTTTACCATCTTCGCCCTTAGGACACGCCCAATTGCTCCAGCGGTATTTTTCATCAATCACATAGGTATAATCTTTACCATCTATGAACGCTTCATTTGCTTTCTTCTGCTCGTAGCTGTCGAGGTATCGCAGAAACAAAATCCAGCTGATTTGTTCGGTATAGTGCATCGCTCCCGATATACCGTCATCTCTACGTAGTATGTCGGTAATACGGTCTATTTTCTGTTGTATGGACATTATATGTTTTTAGTGTTCAAATTTAAGGGTTATTAATCGTTTCACATCTTTGGTGATTATCTTTAATAATTCCTCTATAGTAGTTGTGTTTTTTATTTTAGCACATCTGTACAATAGTTTATTAAACTTATTGAAGTCATTTTTCTTTGGATAAGAATCTTCTTCTTTAATGAAGTCAAAAGTAAACCATTGTTTTGTATCTTTTAAATAATTGGCGACAGTTTTTGAGTCTTTGCTTCCCCATGCTACTGTATATAAATCATATTTATTCCCATCCAGCATGATACCATAGGTAACATCTTTTTCATTAGAATAATCAATATTGATAACTCCTTTACCTCTAACAAAATTGGTGCTAATCGTCAATTGACCTTTGTATTTGGAATGGTCATATTTGGGTACTATAGTTGCTTCTAGAGGTATATCAGTATCATTAGCAATTGATTCTTGAATTAGTTTTGCTAAACGGTTATACTTATGTTTAGTATAAAGGTCATGTAGTCTAATTTCTTTAAGGGTGTGATATTCTTTCCCTAAATAATCATAAGGGTCAGATTTTTCTACTGCAAATGTTTTAGTAAGAAGCCACAAGTTATCAATGAAAGTAGTGTAGTCCTTAATCATGGACAAGTGATATTGATTATTACTTTTTGTATTAGCAACAAATTTAGTCAGAATACTATAAAGGTCTTTATAGGTCAACAACTGCCAATCAATACTTTTAGGATTAAAAGTAGGTGTGATTAGAGTTAGTAGTATGTAGGTTTTATTTGTTCCGTTTTTGTTCCTATATTTTATTAATTGGTCTTTATTAGGAACACTTTTGACCTTGTTCTCTATAATGACAGTTTGACCTTGATATTCAAATGTTAAATCTAAGTTTTTTTGTTCTCGGTAGACTTTTTGAATAGTAGCATTTTCTAATGTTAAATTGATTCCTTCTAGGAACGCTTTTCCAAATTCTTCTTTGTAAGTATCTGCGACCCATGCAATAAAATTGCTATGAAACAACTCTTTAGAGCTTAGTGAAAGATTGAATAAGGGGGATTGGTTAAGGTTATCTATTATATTTTTCATAGGTTGTTAAGATGCCTTTTCGTTATAAATTTGTTCTTGCAATTTGATAAATGCTGCTACCAGTTTGTCCGCCCCACCAAATAGATTAACGACTTCGTTCGTATCCATTTTTTTGAGTTTAATCAGTTCGGAGAGCTTATCTCGGTTTAGCTCGTTGATACCGTCTTGCTCGTAGCGTTCCAGTAGGAATTTAAGAAACTCCTGCGCCTTTATATTTTTGTACACCTCAAAAAACTGTCGGTCATTGCGTACATTGGTCGCTCTAGTGCTTCTAGTCTTTAGCGCCTTGTTATAAGACAAGTGATTGAGTACATCAAATATATCACAATCTTTGGCATCAATGATTTGTTTTAGGCTCTCTAGGTGTTCTTCTGCTATGTTTTTACTTTTGAGATAATTCAAGGCATTTTGTCTAGTGTTAGGATTTGCCCATAGGGTACGCAATTGCTGTTCATCTTTGTACAAGTCAGGCAAATAGCCCATGATACGTTTTAGAAATTCTTCTGCGGTCAAGGGTCGCCCATCTTCATCAATGTACTGCACATTAATTTCACTTATTTCTATCACTCTACTACTCGATAGATTGACTTTTATTTTCTCTTTGGGAACAGGTAGTTCTATATCGCCACCGCCTGTCGTATATCCACCACCTGTTTCATCTTCTCCATCGGTTGTTCCTTTTTTAGGCTTCTTTGGTTTTTCGGTGGTCGTAATGGTTGTTTCTGTTTCTTCCTCAGGCAGTCCGTCCCATTCTGCGTCTTGGAATAGTTCGCAACTAGCCGTAAAATCAAGTATAGTAAAATAGTCTTTGTTATCGTACAAGCGAGTTCCACGCCCTATAATCTGCTTAAACTCTACCATAGAGCCAATATTACGCACCAATACAATATTACGAACATTGCGAGCATCTACACCAGTCGTCAACATTTGAGAAGAAGTCAAAATAGTAGGAATATTTCTATCATTATTTTGAAAGTCTTCTAAGTATTGCCTACCATCTTTACCATCATCAGAAGTGACCCGTACACAATAGTTTTTATCTCGTATGGTCTTATGGTTATTGATAGCATCACGCATATTGGCAGCGTGTTCTTGATCTGCACAAAAAATAATAGTCTTATCAAAGGTGTTGATTTGTTCTACAATCGTTCTAGCAATCAAATCTATTCGTTCATAGAGTATAATATCACGGTTGTAGTGCTTTGTTTGATAGAGCTTTTCGCCGTCTATCTCTCCAGCGATCACATTGTCTCCTATTTGATAGGTATATTCGTCCAAGGTAGTCTTAAATCGCTTTACTTTATAGGGACTCAAAAAGCCATCTTCTATCCCTTCTTTGAGTGAATACTCATAGACAGGCTTACCAAAGTAATCATAGGTATCTACGTTATCATCTCGTTTGGGCGTGGCAGTAAGTCCTACTTGTACAGCAGGGGCAAAGTGGTCGAGTACCTTACGCCATGTTCCTGCATCTTTTGCTCCACCTCTATGACATTCGTCTATGATAATCAAATCAAAAAAATCGGGCGGATAATCTAAATAGTAGCCGTCTTTATTTTTTTGCCCTGCAATGGCTTGATAGATGGCAAAATACAAGCTAAAGTTAGTAGGTATTTTTCCATCTTTCTTCTTTATTGTTTCCCCATTGATTTTGACTAGGTCTTTTTTTAATGAATTGAAGGTATTGATCGCTTGGTCAGCCAATACGTTTCTATCTGCTAGAAATAGGATTTTAGGTCTATGATTAGAACCAATGGTATTCCATTTGGCTTGATAGAGTTTGTACGCCAATTGATACGCAATAACGGTTTTGCCTGTTCCTGTAGCAAGTGTTAGCAATATTCTATCTTGTCCCTCACAAATAGCCGTTATCGCCTTATTGATGGCTAATTCTTGATAGTAACGGGGTGTTTTACCGCCTTCCTTGCTATAGGGTTGGTTTATTATCTTTTCTCGAAGGGTACCCTTCTTTTTATGGATACGGTTATACAGTTCGTCAGGAGTAGGATATTTAGCGATATATTTACCTTTGCCCTCCAACATATCAAACTCATAGATTTGTTTGCCGTTGGTCGTATAGACTACTTCCAGTTTGAGCAATTCTCCGTATTTTTTGGCTTGTTCCAAACCTGTAGTAGGAGAGAGGTTCTCTCGTTTGGCTTCTATAATCGCTAACTTTTCATTTTTGTACCGCAACAGGTAGTCAGCACTTAATTTTTTACCACGTTGTCCGCCACCAATTAGGCGACCGTCTGTAATGGTATGTTCTACATCAAAATGACCTTTCCAGTCACTGGCATACAAGGCAGGGTCTATTAAGTCTAGTCGAGTTTGGGCTTCGTTTTTCATAGGGATAATTATTATCTGCTAAACAATGGGAGGTTAAGCTAATAAAAATAGAATTAATCCAATTATTTTAGATGACTTATTCTCCTTATATAATGTAAAAAAAAACGTATCTTAGGTAAACACTAAATACCATTTGTTTTAGTGATGTTTCCTAAAGATTTAGGTTATTAGTCAATTCAAAGTATAAAAATGGGACGACCTTATACATACCCTACTGTTGTAGAATATTGTACTATACTGAGTTGCAAGGATTTAAAAAAGATGGGCTATGATTTGTCTGCTGCAAGTTGTCCTTACCAAAAAGGTACTATTATAATTGAGCGTGGATATTACAACAAACATTCTTTTGATATAACGATTTGTAACAAGGAACAAGCGTCCTACATAGAATTTGATTATACCATAACCTCCACCCACAAAGAACCTACAGTTATAAAGTATCGTGTGCCATTGGTAAGAGTCCCCACCAACATAGGGAATAGCTATAGGGTTTATTTTTTGTGTCCTTATACTAACCAACGATGTTCTAAGCTCTACAAGCCCCCAAACGAACATTATTTTCTACATCGCAAGGCTTTTCCCTATTTGGTGTATCAAAGTCAATTAGAAAGTAAAAGTCAAAGACTACTTTATAAAGATTCTGTAATGATGCTAGGATTGAAACTAGATAACCTATTCCATGAATTGTGTCAGAAGTACAAAAAGAAATGCTATAGAGGTAAACCAACGGCATTGGTCGCAAAAATAAAAAAGTTAGAAGCTAGACTAATAATTAGCAACTTGATAGAGGAATAACTTTTTTGTTACAAAACGACCCCTGTGGCGACCCCTATTAAAAACAAAAGCCTTGCTAATCATTGATTAACAAGGCTTTATAATTTTTCTCGGTGGAGCTGGAGGGAAAATCAACTCAATAAGATAATACCTTATTAACTAATTGTTTATACATCTAAAGAGACAACAATTAGAAAACTGCTGGTCTCAGTTATTTTCAGTCTGTTTCGTACTTCTTGTACGAATAGAATTAGTGGTTTGATAAAGTGAATAATTTTGAGTTTTTAGCCGTCCGAATACTAAGTTTTGTAATCTGTAAACTCAGCGACTAACAGGATATGGAGCAGCTCGCCTCCTGGGCGTTCCTCCTCGGAAAGGTAACGAATACTACAAGTTTCAATCCAACAAAAAAGTAGAGCAAGGTTTAGATAAGGATTTTAAAACAATGGTACAGGTTGTAGCAGAGGTTTCAATCCAACAAAAAAGTAGAGCAAGGTTTAGATAGATGAAACAGTATGGTTCGATGTGAGGATTTCCGCAGTTTCAATCCAACAAAAAAGTAGAGCAAGGTTTAGATTTAATGTTTCAGAAGAAGACCACAACGCCTTATTTGAGTTTCAATCCAACAAAAAAGTAGAGCAAGGTTTAGATGAATGTGACATATTGGGAATATATCATAACAAGCATAGGTTTCAATCCAACAAAAAAGTAGAGCAAGGTTTAGATAAATTCAGAAGATTGAATATAAAAGAGTACAAAATGTTTCAATCCAACAAAAAAGTAGAGCAAGGTTTAGATACAGATGCAGCAGGTCAAGAAAGTGAATATTTGGCGGTTTCAATCCAACAAAAAAGTAGAGCAAGGTTTAGATTGAAGATGGAGAAATTCATACTGTTGCTCACAATGAAAGTTTCAATCCAACAAAAAAGTAGAGCAAGGTTTAGATCAAAAAAGCTAGAACAGTTGGAATGGTGGATGAAAGTTTCAATCCAACAAAAAAGTAGAGCAAGGTTTAGATTAATCATTTTCGATAAGTACATTATTCCATTTAGTGTTTCAATCCAACAAAAAAGTAGAGCAAGGTTTAGATGGTAATTTCGCGCCAGAGCCAACACCTAATATGAGTGTTTCAATCCAACAAAAAAGTAGAGCAAGGTTTAGATTGAGCGTAAAAAATGGCGGTGTATTTATCACTGTAAAGTTTCAATCCAACAAAAAAGTAGAGCAAGGTTTAGATTGGATCTAGACCTAGAAACGCAACTAGGAGAAGATATAGTTTCAATCCAACAAAAAAGTAGAGCAAGGTTTAGATGAAGACCTAATAGAGGATGACGATCAAGATTTGATAGTTTCAATCCAACAAAAAAGTAGAGCAAGGTTTAGATAATAAAGAAGATCAATGAAGCCGAACAGGTGACAGAGTTTCAATCCAACAAAAAAGTAGAGCAAGGTTTAGATAAAAAATGGTAACCAACTACCAAGAGACAAAGAAAGTTTCAATCCAACAAAAAAGTAGAGCAAGGTTTAGATAAACATTTGAAGCGGTCGCACCTGTCAATCTTGATAGGTTTCAATCCAACAAAAAAGTAGAGCAAGGTTTAGATGGCAACTACTGCAGTAGAAAGCCAACTAGAAGCCGTGGTTTCAATCCAACAAAAAAGTAGAGCAAGGTTTAGATGTAGGTATACCTTTAATAATACTGAGTGTCATTACTAAGTTTCAATCCAACAAAAAAGTAGAGCAAGGTTTAGATATATAATGCACATCGGAGATGAGCAAGAGTATGAAGAGTTTCAATCCAACAAAAAAGTAGAGCAAGGTTTAGATTAATTTTAATAGACTTACAAAAGGGTGGGATAAAATAGTTTCAATCCAACAAAAAAGTAGAGCAAGGTTTAGATATTTAAAAATGAATATAAAACTAAAAGAGATACTAAAGGGTTTCAATCCAACAAAAAAGTAGAGCAAGGTTTAGATAGTCTGCGGTAAAGTGTAAAGAGCATCGTTTTTAGTGTTTCAATCCAACAAAAAAGTAGAGCAAGGTTTAGATTTGCACCTGTTGAGGGGGCTTTAGAGAAAGCAATCTATGGTTTCAATCCAACAAAAAAGTAGAGCAAGGTTTAGATGCAAAACCTGAGCATGTTGCTCAACGACCAGTAGTTGTTTCAATCCAACAAAAAAGTAGAGCAAGGTTTAGATATGATTCTACATATCCGTTTTCCTCTGCAAACTTTCTGTTTCAATCCAACAAAAAAGTAGAGCAAGGTTTAGATCGAGAGTGACCACAAAGAGCGTGCAAAATAATATTAGTTTCAATCCAACAAAAAAGTAGAGCAAGGTTTAGATAAAAGACTCTTTAGCGAAGTTGTTAGGTCTGCCTTGTTTCAATCCAACAAAAAAGTAGAGCAAGGTTTAGATGCTTATTTAATTTAACAAATATGGATTCCGGGGCAGGTTTCAATCCAACAAAAAAGTAGAGCAAGGTTTAGATTGAATGCTTTTGCGAACCTTAAAATTGAAATTAATAGTTTCAATCCAACAAAAAAGTAGAGCAAGGTTTAGATCTATATTATTAATTAAATAATTAGATAACTCTACAGTTTCAATCCAACAAAAAAGTAGAGCAAGGTTTAGATCAAACGGTTTCCTCGTCGGCATCATTGTACCTTTTGGTTTCAATCCAACAAAAAAGTAGAGCAAGGTTTAGATTTCTATTGAAGTTACATTAGACTTAAAGAAGAATGAAGTTTCAATCCAACAAAAAAGTAGAGCAAGGTTTAGATGAAACATTGGAAATCTAGGGTTATTCAAGAAAAAAGTTTCAATCCAACAAAAAAGTAGAGCAAGGTTTAGATAGTAAGCATGATATATTTTTGATATGTTCAATATGTCAAGGAACGAGTAGTATTGGTTACCTCTACAAGGTACTAATAAAATAGTAAAAACACTAGAATCAACTACAAAAAAAAGTGTTTAATCGATATTATTCCTGGACGGATGGCGATCGATTACTTCTACTGAAGAAAAGAACCAGTTAGTCCGTCCGAATACTAAGTTTTGTTAGTCATATTAAAAAAGTCCTCAAATCAGATTTTGGATTTTGTTCTTTTTTCGTTTCCAAACTCAAAAACACCGACCAACACGACCAACACGACCAACAAGCGTGTTTATTGCCTATACAGAACAAGGCTAAAAGCCTTTATATATAGTAGTTGTAGTAGTATAAGTATAGTATAATAATAAGAACAAGCCTGTAAGTTTGGTATCTTGTTTTGTAAGTCGGTGTAGTTTTCGTTAACACTTTTTAACTCTTTGCCAAAATACGTATTTATTTTTTGATAAAGCTAGGAACTACATCGACTTACAAAAAAACTACTTGTAGGTCGAGATATTTTTTATAAATAGCTTATTTTCAATTAGTTATGAGTTTTGTAAGTTTGTAGGTCGTGTTGGTCGGTGTTTTGACACTGGGAAGCTAAGAAATAACAACTACCTAAAGTACCCTTTTTGGTATTGGTCAAAAACGGCAACCAAATACTAAGAAAATAGAGCCAAAATATAACCCTATTTCCAGCAAATAGAGCAGTATTTGTAGCCACTTTTGACAGCTGCTGCTTGAGAGTCCATATAATAAACACCACCTTTACAATTGTTCAGTCCTCGGCACTTATCATGACTATGGAATTTGGTGGCGTAGTTACCTCCACATACATATACTTTAGATTCGGAAGTCGCCAGATGGACATGCTCCAGGTCTTGTTGGAGTGTGGTCGGTACTCCTGTAAAAGATAAACTTAGTAGCGTTATCAAAAAGATGGAAGCGAGATGGAATATTGATTTGTTTTTCATTGGATTTTGGGTTTTATGATTGATTAGGTAATTTAATTATCTTGAGGTAAGGGTGGATTATGCTTTTCGAGAAACTTACGAAGTGCTATTGTGATATTCTCGGCAGATGGATGTTCCTTAATATTAGTCCAAGTGATCTTTCCTTTTTCGACTTGTTCTAATACATAACTAGAAAATTTATTTTTGTAGTCAGTAGTTAATGTTTTTTCTCCTATTTTTCTATTAACCAGCTTTAATGTCTGACGGATATACTTACCCATAGCTATTGAGTGGTAATCCGAATATTTAAAATCCAACTGCTGTACTGCTTGAGTGTCTTCTTCCAAAACTTCGATAAATACTTTTTTGAGAATGGTAGGAGAAAGTACATTTTCAATCTCAAGAGCACCTGTGTGTATATAATCAAAATAATTATTATTTCTGCTTAAATCTGTTAAGGTCTCGTGCTTTTCACTTTTACTTTTGCCATTACCTTTATCTTCATCTTTATCAGCTAGTAAGAATATTTTATTGGATAAAAAATAAGCTTTAATTTGTTCTTCTTCTTCATTATTTATTTTTTCATTGTCAAAATCATAATGAGCAAGATTACTACCTGCATACTCAAAAAAAGCATAGTGTACATTCTCTATAAAGTATGCTTCTTGTTGGGCTTTTTGATAAGCCAATAAGAATGCTTTGAGATACCTCCTATCACTTACACCTTCTACCCAAATGGCACAATTTGCCATAAAAACAGATGAATTGCTAACGCCCAGTAAATCTAGTGCTTCATTACTAGGAGATAGAAGGGAATGGACAAGAGTATAAGTGCTTTTATCTTGGTCAGTTTTATTCTCAAAAGATAGAATAGAGCAATCTTCATGTTCAAAAAGTAGTGTATCGAGCAAATGATTTGAATGGGTCGTGAGAAAAGTCGTTAGGTTCTTTTCTTTGATGACCTCATTATTCAATAAGGTGTGCATAAATAATGATTGCATACCAGGGTGCATGTTTAGCTCAGGTTCTTCTATGAAAAACCAATCACCTTCATTTGCCATGAATAAAGGATATAGTAGAATAATCAAAGATTGGATACCACTACCCAAGTGATGAAATTCTCTATCGTTAGTCTCGTTTTCAATATGCAGGAGCAAATGTTCTTGACCTTCCTCAGCTACTATATCTATAGATTGTCCTTTAAAAAAAGTCTTACCAACAAACGCTTCAAACGCTTCAAATCGCTTCCGAATTTCACGCTTACTATTTCGAGCTTTTTTTACTTGGGTATAAAGATCTAAGCCTGTTGATATTTGGATCCATTCAGGGATCGTATATTTTTCACGAATGGTATTAACGTAAATTTCCCTATTGGAATTACCTTGCAGAGCCGTTGTACCTCTAAGTGTAGGAATGTATGTATTTTGTTTTCCTTCTGAAATAGATTTTGTATTAAAAGTAAAATTTTGGTCTAAATATTCTTTAATACTTAGCTGTAGGTTTAATTTAGATGTTGGAGTATGGGAATTATTGGATTCTAGATCTACATATTTATATAGACTATCTGCTGAAATGTTGAAATTGAAGGATGAACCAGTTGTTCCTGAGATATGCCCATCGATGTAATCGAACTTAATTAGAAATTCAAGTATAATTATAATACGTTCCAGTTTTCCATTTAAAGCCTTATGGATTGTATTAGAATAATGAGTGTTTATGCTGTTAATTTCTTTTTTCAAATCTACGAGATTCTGAGAACTAAAAAGTGTTGTGGCTTCGGCATCTATCTCAGATTCTTCTTTTATGTCATCTAATTTTTTGTGTAATTTCAATATAACATCAAAATCATTTTTCAAATTTGGATATTTTATTTTAAGATCGTGGAAGATTGAGTTCCAAGTATACTTAATATGCGTAGAAAATTCTTGAGCAGAAAATTTGTCAAGTTCACTTATCAACTTGTTAAGTATTGTAGGATACTCCTTTTCCACAAAAAAATAATGCTCCTGATTTAGTAAGTACCGCATGAATCGACTCTTACGAGCATTATTAGCACCAATGATTACATTAACAGCACTAGTGGGAATAGTTTGAATGTCTTCTTCTTGATCACTATTGAGCCACTTAAATTCCTTTTGAATGGCTTCAATATTAGATAGGTATAAATGGTTAGCTTTTTTGGTTTCTTCGGACATGGAGTATAGGTATTGTATATAGAAAGGAATACGTTAATTCTATAACTTTGGATTGTATTGAAATAATAGCTAAAAAAATAGAGCAAGCTAAATACTAATGTTTGGCTTGCTCTAATACTAAGTAATTATTGGGTGTTAAATTGTATTTACATCATTGGGCATCTCGTCATAAGTTTGCCCCTTGAGCAATCGTCCAGCTTTCTTTTTGTTCTTGCCGCCCCATTGCTTAAAAAAGAATGCAACTTGACTAGCAGTGCATTGTTCTTGTATATCTAGTACCCAAGACTCTTTCATCTTTCTGGCTTTGTGTCCGCTTTCGCCTCCTACTATCACCCAGTCTATTTGGTCTAGTCTCATATTAGGTAAAGGTCCTAAGAGAGGTTCGCACGATAAAAATTTAATCATTGCTCCTGTTCCACTCAAGTGATCAATTCTATCCAATACTTTTTCGTCTTCTACTGATACACCCATCCAAATATTTGATGTCCAATTCAAGTCACCTTCAATTTCTAATAAACGTTCAGAACGTTTGGTCAATACTTGAAAAATATGCTGTTGGTTGTCATTCATTACTTTGAATACCTGCTGTATAAATGTTGTAGGTACATCTTTATGAAATAAGTCACTCATTGAGTTGACGAATACTACTTTTGGTTTTCTCCAAGTGTAGGGTGTGTTCAATGTGGCTGGGTGGGTTCTTACCTTTCCAAATCCATCTTGATATTTTGCTACGCCCATTGCTTCTAGCCGTCGAGTCATCACTTCAGCGTAACAATTTTTGCAACCTGAGGATACTTTACTGCATCCAGTTGTTGGGTTCCATGTCAATTCTGTCCATTCGATACTTGATTGTGCCATTGATTAATTTTTTGATTATGAAAGTTTAAATTTTACCTTGCTACTATCATCTCTGTAGTACCTGAAAGTATTATAGAAACTGCCTTTTCTAGCGTTATCTCCGTTACTTAAATATACGGAAATTTTGCCGTTATCTTGCCAAGTTTTGAGTATTTGATTTGTATGTTTTGGTAAAAATCCACCCCTAATTGTGAACTCATAAAGCTCTCCATTTGTACGTGTATTACACGCTAAGAAATCTTTTAATTTAGTCCTCCAATTATCAGCCCAAAAGGTATCTCCTTTGTCTTTACTTTGAGAAAATAAGTCCATTTGAACGAGTGTGTCTTCATGATGCCAACCTTTACCATGATCGGCGTCAATTGCCCACTTTGCCGCTAGCATCTTTTCTAGCCCCTTGATATGAGACGTAAAAAAATACATACAATAAAGTGTTGACTTGTCTTTTTTTATTCTAAAATTATCTACATAGTATTCTTTGCCGACACCTCGTTGAAAGGCATCTTTTAATATTTCGGAAAACGTCCACGAATTGATTCTATTGTGAGAAAGTTCTTCGAGTTCTTCTCTTGATATGAGTTGTTCTACAAAGTTGCTAACGGCATCTTCTTTACTATTGTACTTAGCTCTGAAAATGTGGTTGAGTGGTAACCATATCAACACTTCACTCTTTCTACTGTCGAGTAGACTTTTTATTTGATTGATAGATATATTCTTATAGCCATAGGGGTCTATGAATACAAACGTTTTTGATTTAGGTGTTTTTGTTTTAGTAATAACCTTAGCCAGTATATTAGTATAATCTTGTGATGAAGTTTCTATCTGAACCTGTCCTCTTAAATCGCTATTTTTTGTAGTAATTACTTGGTCTAACTTGTGGATTTTGGTTGTATCTGAATCATTGAAATAGCAATCAATGTTCTTGGCACCTTTTTTTAATAGAATCTTCCGAATTTCATCCAGTATGATCAAAGGACTACCTTTTTTACCGTCTGGATACAGACCTTCACCACAAAACAAGTCATAAAATTGTAGAGTAGAAAAGAAGTCTACATTGATGAGAACATTCAAATAATTCTCTAAATACTTACCTAGTAGCTCAACTTTTGCAGCTGAATGGTCTAACATCGTTGTTTGAGATTTTCTTTTCTTTGCCATGATGGGAATATTTATAGTGTGTTTTAATGAGGTTTATATAGTATTACCTACCTGTTATTCTAAGGAATACGCTGTCTGCGTCTGGCTCTATTGTGACCTTGACGTTTTGGTCAATAGTACAAACAATTGTATTGGTTAATCTCAGAGCGTGATACCGTTCTGAGATTCTATCTATAATAACTTCTAGTATCAATTCAGTATTTCTGAAAGTGGTCAGATGCTCTAGCTCTTTGTTGTATATAATGAAGTCGTGCGAGTCCAGCTGGTCAAAAGAATATTGCTTAATTAGCTGTTCCTTGTAGCTCGAAAAATTGACATAAGCACTACACCACCATTCAATTTCTTCGCCCTCCATATCATAAAAACTGTCATTGAATAACGCTCCAGCTTCTTCTTTGGACAAAAGTATTAGGCGTGAAGGAATGATGTAGGTGAATTCCATATGTTGGGAATATTAATGAGGTTAGGAATGGGTATCTATTTATTATCACTGGACTGCTCTAATGCTTTTATCAATTTTGCTTGTAAGGCTATCGTACTACGAGCATGCTCCAGCTCTTTTTTCAATTTCTCCAGCTCTTGTTGCATATCTGCTCCAGTACTATTACTTTGGCGAGCCGTATTAGTTTGCCCTACCTGTGCCACGCTGTGGCTGCCTTGAGATATATTTTTTTTGTCTTGAGGCTCTCTCATCATTTCTCCTTCTCCGAGTAATAGCCAATGAATATTTAATCCATTTTTAGCTAAAGCCTCCAATAAAGAATCTTTTAGATGTTTGGTCTCGCCAGATATTGCTTTATGAAATGTAGACTGTGCTATACCTACTTTTTTAGATACTCCAGTTTCAGACTTACCGTGCTTTTCTTTCAAATAGTCGACGTACTCATTGAGCCTTTTATTTATAGACATTTTTGGATGTTAATTAGGTTAATTCAAAAAAGAATTTAAAATAATTCAAAAAAGGTTTGATTTTTATTCTAAAATGAATTACGTTTGTAGTGTTGTTAATCGAAACAACGGAAATAGATAATCCAATTATCGGAAACGGATAATCGAAATAACGGAAATAGATAATCTAATTATCGAAAACGGATAATTCAATTATCTAATTAGGATAATTGAATTAAATAAAGCCACTAATATAATTAATGGTTATTAATAAAAAGAAAAACACCGCTAAAAAGTAGCGGTATCTAGATATATAAATTTGAAAGGTGATGACGGAGGGCGTTTGGTCACGAGTGTACAGGATAGTGTTTAATGGGAATGGCACGCCTGTATATTGGGAGCGTAAGGAACTCCCCCCTCTTTTTATTTCCCATCTTTTCAGATACAAGAAGTAATTTTTTACGTCAACTCTATGCAACGAGTTTCGTAATACTCGCAAGTGGTTTCCGCTACAAGAGCCTATTCCACTTGCCTTTTTTTCTACACTAACGGAGGGGCGTTCGCCCCATATATCAGTAGTAGGCGGATTGCTCACAAGGACTTTTCGCCTACATTTTTCAACTAATCATCGAGGGAACAAAAAAGAACTATCCAAAAGATAGGCGGCTTTTTTATGCCCAAACTCAACTAACTTTTTATGTCAACAGTTAACGAAAATCAAACATTTAGCCAACTTGTTAAATCAACCTTAACGAAGGAGGTTTATGACAATTTGACGACAGAACTCGATCTAACAGCTCGAAAATTGACGCTACTCAAGCGGAATCCTGAACGAGGTACAATAGAAAAAGCAGTACAGTTTGCCCAACTATTAGAATGCACCACCAAGCAGTTGATAGATGATTTTGGGTTTGGATTGGACGGCATCAGTGTGGGCGATTACAAGAAACTAAGCTAATGAAGCCGCTCAATCCACCATCGCACCAGCTGGAGCGACTACCAAGGACTTTCTATTTCGGTACCAATGCCTATAACTACTGTAGGCGATGCGAAATAATACTAGGTCGTGGCATGGTTGCCGACTTGGTGCTTCAGGCTCCTGCTCAAGTCGGTGATTTTTTGGTCGATGTACCGCCATTGCGCAAGAACTACCGAGTTATACAGATTATAGGCGAACACCTGAATTACGGAGAACAAGACAAAGCACTTCAACGAGTGCAATTAGGGGTTATTCCCACGCTAAAAAGAGAAATATTGAATCATGAGTAAGAAGAAGAAATATCCAAGACTAGCAAGCAGAAAGCAGCTGGAGCAAATGAACAATAAAAAAGATACACCTAAGCAAGAGCAAGAGCAGGTTGTCGAGTTGACAGCATTGGAGCAGCTCCAGCAACAAATGGATAGCATACGAGAGGACACGCTCAAGACCATCAACGAACGGTATCAGCAAGAGCAGCTAGACGCTCCAATCTATTTTATACCTGATGGTATGGATAGTGTCCAAATCATCGAAGATATGAAACAGCTAATGCAAGAACAATTTGGTCTTTCGGCTAGTGTAGAATATCAAGATAAGATTATCCAATTTTTGCTAGGCAAAGTCAAAGGCTTGATTAATGAAAAGGAAACGCTTGAGCAAACTATGGAGTATGAATGCAACCTAAGCGGATTGGTAATAAACAGCTTGAAGGATAAGATAGCAGGCATGGAGGAAGACATGAAAAGCGAAGAGTAAAAGGATTGGGAAGCGATGAAATCTATTAAGTCAAATTTAAAATAAGAATGATGAGTAAAAATAATGTAGAGCTTAATGTAGAGCAATTTTATTTGGAAAACCCTACGGCAAGACAAGAATGTCCCATTGGAGACCTTGATGGATACTTAGTAGCCTGGAACGCTATATTAACAGATCCCCCTAGTGGATTTGTTGATTGGCAATTAAAATTATCTACCGCACAATTAGCAGATGTTAATATAGCTATTGACGAATATGAGCGAAAGGGGTTGGTAGTAGGCAGTTTAAATACTAAGAACGTGAGTAATCTACTGAAGGATTTATTGGAGCAGCCTTCTATCCATATAGCAAGAGCATGGGGAGTTTCAGAGCTTATTTCGGATGCCGAAGAGTGGGATGGGCTAATACCACTATTAGACCTAAAGCTCATGAGATGCACCTTTTTAGGAGCAATAAAAGACTTGCAAACGCTGAAAGAAAGCAAATGGAATACTATTTATTCAACTAAAAAAAAGAACAAATAATAGCGAAGCATGAAAACATCAAGTTTAGACGAAGCACTAGCAGCACTGGAGCAGCAAGTACGGAACGAAGACAGCGATAGCTCGACAGCTAGCTTTGTGGTACTCGCCCAACAGTTACGAGAAGCACTCTCAGTTTCTAACGAAGAAGAACTAAACACGATTCGGATTATCGCAATAGCGGTAACGGACGATTTGATTAATGACAAAATCAAAAAAATAGAAAGCAATGAATAGAGATAAAAAAGTACAGCAGTTTGTACAACAATTGGAAGGGCAGCCAGCCGCTAAAAAAGCGTTTTGTGTGCTAATCGAAAACATGGAGCAGTTGATAAAAACACATGATTTGCCAGCTAAAGTAATGGCAGATTTTCACCAGGCATTCGCTGATGATATTTACGAAAACATAGCGGAGCTGGTACCAAGTGTTGAAACTTCACTCTTTATTCGGTTTGAAGACGTGCCTAACGGTGGTGTGTTTTGGTACAATGGTCTACAATATGTTAAGCCGACCGATGGGTCGTATTTTATTCGTCCTATTGGCGGTGGAGCAGGTCTGAACCAGTTTCGACCAAGTGTAGGTTGTATTGTGCCTAAAATGCAACCTCAATGAGTAGCCCAATAGCAGGTTTTGACCAAGCCATACGAGTAGCCAAAAGAGGGGGCGAATCTTACTTGATTAAGGTAGCCCAAATTAATAAAATACTATTCCTCAAAGCACAACATTTAGACCTTGATGATTGGCGAAAAATAAGAGGGAAAAAGTATTGGGAATTGAGCGACCAGATGAAAGATTGCCTAACCAAAAAACGGTTCTTGTTGAGCCGAATTGTAGCCTACGAAAAACAATTAAAAATTTCTCAACAGTTAATCAGATGAGCAACGAAAAAATAATAATTCCGCCAACCGTCCAGACAGGGGATACCGAATGGACGATAGTATCCAGCTCGGCAGACATTCCACTAACAAAGAACGAAATCAAAACAGCGAAAAGCAAACGCATTAAGGTGGGTAAGTTTGCCAAAGTCAAAAAGCTAATACTGCAAGGACATTCAAAAAATGCAATTCATAGGGAGACAGGTTTGTCTAGGGTAACAATAGATAAGTATCTCAAGCTATTGTCACCAGATACCAAAAAAGCAATACAAATTGTACATGGAATGTACACTAAATGTACACCAAATAAAAAAAGTGTACAGTGTAATGTCCTGCTATTACTGGGTTTTATCCAAGAATGTACACTTCTATTTAAACCCCTCTTTTTTTTGGCTCTTTTGATTGGGGGAGGGGTTGTACTGTACAAGTTTGTACAGTATCAGGAGCGTGTAGCCGCTTACCAACTAGAGCGTAGTATTATCATTAATGATTTTTACAAAGTACTAGGTTTGCGATTTATGGATACTTATTTCGTGACCGAGACCGCTTCTGAAACGGCTTGGATTGTCAAAATGAATATTCAGTATGGCGGTGGACGAATCAAATACGAAGAACTACTTCGAGAGCTGAATGAAGACGCTTGGAAGTATTATCATCGCAAAGAAGCCGTGATTAGGAAGTGGAATATTAATCATAGAGAAGAACTAGAAGCGATACGAAACCAAAGAGATGAGTGGCTAGAGGTAATGCGAGAACATGGTTATTTGGACTATTTCAGAGGCTATAATAATGGGCAATTTGCAGCCTCCAAAAAGTTCCTACTGGAAGACCTGAAGTACTACCGAGAAAGACGGATACCTAAGTATCTAAAATACCATAAAACAGGAGCAGATTTAGCCCTATCCTTACCAACCTTGAATCCTACCGATTCCTAAAAAATAAACAACCATGTACATCACCAATCTTGACAGTCTGAAAGATAGTTTTAAGATAGAAACTATTGTCAAATCATACCACCCTGAGTGGGACGGAAAATCAAAAATGTGTTGTCCGTTTCACAACGAAAAAACACCGTCCTTTTCGGTCTCCAAAAGTAGAAATAAAGCCTCTTGTTTTGGAGGTTGCCAAAAGTACCTGGATCCAATTGGTTTTATCATCGAAAAAGAAAATTGCACGTTTCAGGAAGCCGTACTAAAAGCGGCAAAACTGGAAGGGCTTGAGGTGAAACTAGAAACTAGAAAGCTATCACCAGAGGAAGCAGCAAGACGACAGAAAAACCAAGAGGAACTACTATCGTTGTGGGCAATGAATGACATGGTCGCCAATGCTTATTTTGAGCAGACCTATGGCGATAAAGTACCTGCTAGTTTTGGGTTTAAGAATGGCGACCAAGTTCGCACGCTGACCAAACAAACGATAGAAAGGTTTGGGGTGTGTATGACTCCAGATAGCTGGGATTTTATCACCAACAAGTTTGGCAAAGAACAATTAGCAGAATTGGGTCTCATCAAAGAAAAGCCAACAGGTGGCTATTTTGATATGTTCCGCAATCGTCAACTATTTCCGATCCATAGCAAGGGAAACAGAATCGTAGGGTTTGGTGCTAGAGCGACAGAGCCGACAGATAAAGTCAAATACCTGAACAGTTCAGAGTCGAAAGTTTACAAGAAAAATCAACTACTGTATGGATTGTATCCACAGGTTAGCTACATCACTAAGCACCAAACTATTTATTTGGTAGAGGGCTACTGGGACGTACTTACGCCTTATGATCAAGGGATAAGAGGTATAGTCGCCAAAAGTGGCTCGGTACTGACCAAAGAGCAAATTCAACTAATGAAGCGATACGCCAAAAGAGTGGTGTATCTAGCTGACAACGATAGCGACAAAGAAAAGAATGCAGGATTAGACGCTGTCAAAAAAGATGCTCCTGAGCTGGTCAAGGCAGGACTACAAGCCTACGTTTCTATCCTTCCAGAAAAAGAAGATCCTGATAGTTATTGTCGAAAAATAGGAGGGGAAGCTTTTCAGAAATATATCGATAGCAATATGCAAGATGCTTTCTTGTGGATGATAGAGGAGCAGTGGGAAGCTAGCACCAAAGACGGATTTGCTAAAGCAGACATTCAAGCAGAGGCAATAGCGGTATTGGTTTATCTAAGCAATGAAACTATTTCGGACTATTACGCAAAGGAGATTTGCAGAATAGCAGGAATAACAATCAGTTCTTTTCGTATCGAGTTGAGAGAGGCACAAAATAAGCACTTAACAGATGTTTCGATAGCTGCGGATGGTTCTACCGTAGAAAATACAGGCTATACAGCAGAACAGCTCAAAAGCATTCGCAATTATGGCTTGTTCTATAAGAATAGAAAAATCTATTGTTCTACTTATGAGGGGAATGATACGGAGGTGTCCAATTTCGTTGTTAATCCATTGTTTCACTTGTTATCTAAGGAAGAACCGAAACGAATTTTTGAGATAGTCAATACGGCAGGGCAAAGGCGTGTGATTGACACGGACACAACAAACTTGGTTAGTTGTGACAAATTCAAAAATACAGTAGAATCTGTAGGGAATTTTGTTTTTAGCGGCACCGCTAGTCATTACAATAAGCTCAAGCGAAGAGTATATGATTTGATGGACACTTGCTATAGTATAGATACTTTAGGTCGTCACATAGACGGTTTTTATACTTTTGGGAATGGTATTTTTACACCTGAAGGTAAATTTGTAGAAGTGAACAAATACGGCATAGTAGCCTACAAGAAGAAACAGTATTTTTTGCCTGCAATGTCTGAAATATACAAAGGTTCTAGCAATCTATACGATGAGGAAAAAAACTTTCTATTCGTAGCACAGGATATAAATTTCAAAGACTGGGCGAAGCTGTTTTGTGAAGTACATGGTAAGCATGGACAAATAGGCTTGTGTTTTTATTTGGCAGCTATGTTTCGTTCTACTATTTTAGAAACAGTCAAAGTGCCGTTGCTCAATTTGTTTGGTCAACCTGGTACAGGAAAATCTTTGATGGCGGAGAACCTACTGGGCTTATTTGTCAAGCAACCTAAAGGCTTCAATATTCATGCAGGTACCAAGGTTGGTTTGTTCAATAAATTGATGTCGGTACGTGATGGTATTATATTATTAGAAGAATACAAAAATGCGATACATTCTAGCAAGATAGAGGCGTGCAAGTCTATCTATGATAATATAGGTAGAGAGCGAGGACAAAAAACAAGTAGTCGAAACATTACGACTAGTACACACTCCACCGCCATACTCGCAGGTCAAGAACTACCGACAGCAGATGTCGCCTTATTTACGCGCTGTATTTCTTTGTCGTTCTCCAAGACAAGTTACACGACTAAAGAACGAAACAAAGCCGCTGCACTGAAAGCAATGCGTGGTAGTTTGTCTTCCATCACAGGAGTAGTTTCTACACATCACCAATTAGTCAAAGAGAAGTTTGTCGAGACCTACAAAGAGCAATTTACAAAGGTTCGCAACTGGTGTGCAGAAAAACAGCAACCTATCGATGCTCGTATGATAGAAAATAATGCCGTACTATTGGCTATTCAGCAGGTCATAGGAACGGTACTAGAATTACCTTTTACGGAAGAAGATATTTTTGATGCTTGTACTGATAATATGCTAGTGCAGCATCAACAAATAGGAGACGAGAATGAAGTATCTGTATTCTTTAATATGGTGGAGTATTTGGCAAATTCTAGTTTGATCAGAGAACACGAAGATTTTAGAGTCGAGTATGATGTCAAGCTCAAGAAACGCATCTTGTATCTTAGATTCTCTAAAATTTATGGATTGTATATGCAGCACCATCGACAACAATACAACAAACCAGGTATTAATCAAACATCCTTGCAGCACTATCTACAAACACACCGCACCTTTGAGGGTATGAAAAAGGTCATGCGATTTGGTAAAACGGCTACTTCTGCCTTTATGTTTGATTATGAGAAATTGAATATAGCATTGGTAAGTGAGCCAGAGCCAATGCGAGAAACAGGAAGCGAGGAAGAAGCAGAAGCGTTTGCTAAGTCCATAGAGGAAGAAATGAGACATAAAAAATAGCAGAATAAAAATTTTGGTCGAATTGTCGCAATTTTCTTTTGTATTCTGCATAAGTCGTTTCTTGTTCTTCTGAATATGTTCTAATTTTAGGGACAACAAAACATGAAAAGATGACGGTATTACTTTGGGTAATCGTCATCACCTTACCACTGCTATTGATTGTCTTCCTTCGAGATACGCCACCTAGAGTATCTCATTCGCTGGAGAGCGACCACGAACACAATAGCACCTTATCTACTTTTTACTTGCCTACTACTGGTAGACTGCCACGCAATAAAGGCAGCTCTCGAAGCCGTCGTTTTTTCGCAAAGAAGAAACGGCGTAATCGTGTTAGAAACCGAATAGCTCGAAAGAGTCGAAAAATCAATCAAAATAAAAATGGCAGGAAATAACAAATCGGACAGTCCTCGATGGGTGGATGTAGGCGAGGTAGTTCATACCATACGGCAAGAAATAGCTGCAATTAATCAAACAAGAATGCAGCTATCTTTTTTGAATGAAATGGATGAAATAGGGGAAGTAGATATGGTTACGAAAGTAGCCGATTTGCATTTATCAGACAAGCAACAAATGTTGTCTAAAATTGAAAAACGCATCAAAAAACTACCGTATGAAAGATGATAAAAAAGAGTCACAAATTAAAGACGAAATTTCCAAAGAAGATCCATTTGAAAAAGCGTTTGAGAATGAAGTCGGCAACGACGTGGGCAACGATTCCGAAACGCTACAGGAAGAACACGTGCAAGATATGGAAAACACCTCGGAAGCCCTAGGAATGGGCGTGCAAGACGATTCTGCAAGATTAGAGCAAGATGGAGAAGATGACTGGGAAGACGATTTGCAAGATGACTGGGGAGATGATTCGCAAGATGACGGAGAAGGCTCAGAAATGGATGAGGAAGAGGCAGAAGATGACCCACTAGAAGGCGAGGAAGGCGAGCCAATGACAGACGCAAAGGAATACTTTGAAGATTTGGACATGGGCGAAGATATGCAGCAGCTCATCGAAGAAATGGGAATGGATGCGATTGAGATGTTTGATGATTTCAAAGTCAATCTTTGCGTTGCGATAGGTGGCGGTCACCCTTCACAATATGCAGCAAAACCAAAGCTGCAAAAGCGTCTATACAAGTCTATTAATTTGGTGCTGAGACATAAGCAATTCAAAGCACCAACAGCAGGAAAAACCTTGTTGATGGTCTTGTTTATGATGACGGTTCCGCCACTTAGTACGGCATTAGTTCAGAAGTATTTATTACCCAAAATGATGGCTAAGGCAGCCCCCACGCCACTAGAGCAGGCAGCGGCAGAGCCAATCGATGCTATCGACTACAAGGCTACAAAGGAGTATAAGGAGGGGCGTACTCGTTTTGATACGTATGCTACTACAGGTATGTATATGTATAAATCAGGTGAAAAGAGAGAATATATTCAAGTCAAATTCGCAGACGAAGCACCTTCTCCAGAGATACAAAAACTACTAGAGGCTGAGAAGACATCAGCGGAAATAAAAAAAATAGTTTATGGCAGCTAATCAAACCAAAGTAGAGCCGTTTGCTATGCTTGTGTTTGGGCGACAAGGAGCAGGCAAAACAACAAGTATGGAAGCCTTTTTAGCCATACATCCTTATCATACGCATATCGTCTATAACCCTGGGCGAGAGGAAGACTGGCAAGGCTATACAGAAGTAAGGCTGAAGCTAGATGATAAATCAAAGAAGTTGTTTTTTACACTCAAAGGCAAAGACTATGATTTTGATAGGCATTTTGTCAAAAAGTTCAAAGGCGGTCGTGTAAAGATCGTCCATGAGGGCAACACGAAAGTACGTGTTGCATTCTTTGGCAAGATAGCCTATGATAAAATACTGCCTCGTTCGGTATTGATAATTGATGATGCTACAAATGTTATTCGTCATCGATTGACGGATACCGATTCCGCTATTTTTTCTAAAACTAAGCACATTGGAGTCAAGCTGATATTAGCGTATCACGACATCAATTATGCACCAAATGAAGCCTTTGGATTGGTGACCCACATTCGCCTATTCATAACCAATGGAGCAACAGGAGCAACAGAGAGACTCTATAGGCGAATGCCAGTATTACGAACAGTAGATAAGAACTGGGCAGAACTTCAAGAGTTGCCCGAATACTCTTACTACACCATAGATATTTATAAAAACAAAAATATTCTTGTCAGAGGCAAGAATAATAAAAAAAAGAAATAAGCGATGCTCAATTTAATGATGAAGGGTGCTTTGAGTGCTCAAATTAAACCAATATCAGCAGATATTGCTGCAAGAGTAGATCAACTATTGCAAGTTATTGGCAATGAAAAAGAAGTTGACCGATACAGCCTGGAGCTATTCTTAATCAAAAAGAAGAATAGTATTAACGGTGAAATTTATACAAATACAGGGGCTGTTGTAGATAAAATAGATGCTTTGTCTTTGTTTGTGGAGCTGGGCGAACAGCATTTAGCCAAAGCTCCAGCATTGATAAGAAAACAAGTCCTGAAGCAATTGGGAGCAGATGGTCTAAAAGGCATATTGCTCCAGGTATTTGATCAGGCTACGATGGTTTGTACTTACAATGAGGAAGATGAGATCGTATTTTTCAAAGTAGTAGGAGAGCAAAGAGAGCAAGTCTTACTTGCTGACCTAATTACACAAACTCTAATCGACTAATCATTTCAATTATGTCTAAGCCAATAATAAGAACACTAAGTCCAAAGACCTTCAAAGAGCTACGGAAATTCCGTAGCTCTACAGGTGTTTTTGTTATTAGGTTAGAAAAAAAAGTATTGTATATAGGTTTTGCAACCGACTTATACAGGACGATTAGTAGGTATTATTTATCCGATAGAGCTTTATCAAAATACCAGGCAGCTCGCTGCAATTTTGAAGTAATTATTTGTGATAAACGCAATTCAAAATTTATGGCTGGAATACTCAAGCGTGTGTTAAATCCACTTCACAACGTACCAGCTATGCCATTACGGCTCAACCGCAATAATCGAAAAAAGAAAGGACTGCTACTCAAGCAATACTATGAAGATTCGTTTTTTGCTCGAATGGAGGGAGACCATCAGACAGACAATAATTTGTTATTAACAACCAAAAAAGAAGAAAAGAATGAAAGGAGTACAGCAGGAAGTGATACAGCAGGTAGAAACAAGACTACCTAAAGCTGTTACCGATACAAATGTGCCAGCAGTAGGCGCTATTAAAAACGGCTCGATAGAAAGAGCTGTTAAATGGGGAACAGAACTAGCTAACGAGTTGTCCGAAAAGTTAGCAGATAAAAAACTAACCTTTGTAGAAGGGGCAGGACTAGCAGACAATGGCGTGCAGCTGGTGTCTATTATTGCAGAGTCCAAGAACTTGCCAGAAGACTGGGAGTATCTAAAGGAAAATGAGGAATATTTGGAAGCGATAATAACTGGGGTGGAAAAAGAACTAGTGATTGATTCGGAGAAATCAAAAGCAATTGTGCTACAGGCAATCGTAGTCGGTGTAGAAGCTGGGAAATTAATAGAATTGTGTGCTGAAAAATAAGGGCCTTCTATTTAGTCTTAGACTAGGATAATGCAAAAGCATCAATCAATTTAATTGGTTGATGCTTTTTTTGTGTGAATCAGTCAGAAATGGACAATTCTAGCGACATGGCAAAATTCAATCTGTTCAGACAATAATGAGCCAGGGAAATTGGTCAAATTGTCGCACGAATTGTCGCATGAATTGTCGCACGAATTGTCGATAGATACGGAGTTGAAAGCTTCTTTTTTATTTGGTTGCAAGCTCTATTTTGAGTGATATTTGTGTTCAACAAAGGGCAATAAAATAGCAATGTTATGAATGAATTAATACCTCGTAAAATGGAACACGACTTGAATATTTTTGTAAAGGTAGATCCTGCATCTGCCTTGATGAGTTCATTTTTAATCTTGCTTGTATTGTTTGTTCGCTACAAACTCATTCAGACTCAAACTACTGCATAATGCTATCAACCAGTGTGAGCAAATACATCTACTTTCTGCTAGTGAGTATTGTTGGATTGAAGTATATCATCCACGACAAACTAAAAGAACTCCAGCAGCAGCTGAGAGAGCTAGATTTGCAAGTAGAGGCAAATGAGTTGCAACGAGCAGCCAATGAACTAGTCTATCTACATAACAAAATACTATTGACAGAGTCGCTCCTTTTGTGGTGCTTCTTTAGTTTGATGATATTGTTAGTGTTGTACTTAGTTATTTACTTAAAATTTGATTTGTCAATTGACATTTTAAAGCCCTTCAGAAAAACATTTAATTTCTTCAAAAAAATCAAAAGAAGATGAGCACACATGATGAAAAGAGAATCTTTGAAAGAATCTCGAACAACTATGCCGTTGAAACGCCTTACGTCATGGATGAGGGGGAAAAAGTCAAAGCACCATTGACCGCTAATCCTAGAGTCCTTGAAATCAAGGAGGTTCTGAAAAATCCAGCATTTGTATATGATAGCAACGAAGGCAAGGCTATTGGTGGGGTTAAAGGGACTAGCTGTGGCGATGAAAGCACGCAAGGTCTGGAGTACAAAGTAACAGTAAATGGAGCAGCAGACAAAGATGGCTCTATTACGATTGGAACGCACGTCAATGGCTATGGTATAGTTACTAGAAAGCTAGGTACAGAAGCTGATGTAACTGTTGGAGGTACTGATGGAGTACATTCATTGAAAACATTGGGCGAGTTGGCACAACACGGCACCCTAATTTTGGACAAAATCCACGCTTCAGCTGCTAACAAGTCCTTCTTTGACGGATTGATGGCGATGCACGAAGTGACGGCTAATGCAGGTGGTGGAGACAAACCATTCTACTGGACTTTGGCAGACCAAAATAGCCAAAATACAGAAATCAGAGAGATTGTATTCCCAGGAGGTATTGTGCTCAATGGAATGAACGGTCTCAAGATGGCTGTAAAACAAGCAAGCGAAGTAGGTATGACTCTATATCTGAGATTCACGCCTAACAAAGGATAAGGGGGCTGTAAGGTTCTCAATAGATATTAAAAACCATCTTACTAGCATTGTTGGTAAGATGGTTTTTTCATAAAAAAAAGAAATATGGCACTAGCGTCAGGTATAGGAATAGAGACGGGCGATGTACTGAATGGTTGGAGTATCGGAAACCACGGAATGCAGTCAGGCGATGTGGCAAATATAATCATAAGTTCCGCTGAAGCTCAGCGACTAGCAGATGAACGACAAAAAGCCGAAAGTCGAAAAAATATACTCCTACTAGGGGGAGCAGCTTGGGTGACCGTTTTATTAGTGATAGTTCTAGTCTATCTTAAAAAAAGAAATACAGCATAAGCATGGACGGAATAACTTTTAGTGGTGATCAAGAGGAAAAACCAGCAACAGCGGAAGTAGTGACCACTACAGACATAGCGACAACGGAAGACCAACCAGTCAATAAAGAACTGGTAGCACTCATCATACAGCAAATGATGAATGGCAAAAAAGAAAATAAAAAGCCTTGTACCCTTTGTCTAGTGGACGCATGGGCAGGAGTAGGTCTCCAAATTGCTTTTATAGTATTAGTGCTAGCATTGGCTGCTAGTGCATTGAGAAAACAAGAAAAATAAGAATAGCTATGGCACAAGATACAGCGGATATTATCAATGCAGGAGCAAACGCTACCGAATCGGTCGGTGGTATTTTAGGGCTGTTTGTAGGTGGAGGCGGTGGCAATACAACGACCACAGCTACAGATTATACAGCAGAAGAAGAAATCGAAACAGCCAACGCCAAAAAGAAAAATTTCCTTTTGATTGGTGGCGTGAGTGTAGGTATCATTTTATTGATATTGGCACTTGTTTACATGAATAAAACAAAACCAGCAACCAATGGAAGCAAAGCAAAACAATAAGAAAGACGATGGAGCTATTCTCATTCTTTTGCTTTTTGTACTGCTAGTTGGTGGTGGCGTTGGAGCTTATTTTTTGCTCAAGCCAGCCGAGGAGCTGGACGAGGACGAAGAGAAAGTTAGTGATGGCAGCATCGAGGGAAACAAGGATTATTACTTGTCTCAAGATGAGATGATAGACCCAATGATAAGCGACCCAACCAAGAGCCAGCTGTTCAATCCAAATAGTGAAGGAAAAGAGCTGTACTTGTACGGCTCAGAAGCGCAACAGCTACTCCAAGAATATGCAAAACGATTGGCACAGTCTCCAGAGGTGGTCGGCAAGCTAAGAGAACAGCATAATATTGGGCAACCATTCTTAAACAACTATTCGGCAGAAGCTACAAAAGCGATTGATGATATGTTTACAGAGGGCTTTGAGAATGTGATTAGCCGTACACCACATACGTATCCTATTTTCTCTACTTGGGAAACGAATAACAAAGGAAAGCAGATTAGAGACGAACTCTACGATTTGGCACGTGTGCCTAAGGATAGATTAGGACTGTCTCCTTATAGATGGTCTGGTGAACCTTGGTACATTCATGCACTTGATCTGAATCTCTTTTATGGGAAAAGGAATGAGAAGACGCACAGTGCAGCTCAAATCAATAGTTACAAAGCTTCAAGAAGTGGCTTAGATCGATACAAAAAAATAACTGGTTTAGACTTCAATGACCGACTACTGACGAAACACCACCTAAATGGCGAAGAGCGTTATCCTGCTGGAGCAGTCAAGAAAATAGCAGAAGATTGGATCAATGAAATTGACCGTCTGGACGAAGCACTCAAGACAGAAGCACAGGAACGATTATCGGCAGAAGGATGGAAATTTACATTAATTCAAAATCAAGCATAAGATGGCTAAGATAAAGCAATCAGAGATACAAGAAAAACACCTTTGGTTAGGTGGTGGCTTGCTGCTGGTCGTGCTGCTCATCTACGTAGCAGGCAGGGCTAGCAAGGCAAAGGCAGAAGCAAAAGAGCCAGAGCAGAAACAAATAGTACCCAATGTAGCACCTATTCCGATTGTAACCCCTCAAGGGACAGTTAATTGGGACGCTAGTCCATTGGTGAAAGAAATATTCACGGCTTATCAACCAAGTATGTTTTCATCAGGAAGATGCACGGTATTGAACAAGTTGGTGCTGCTGCGAGACAACCAACTACAAGCCGTAGCACAAGGCTATCAAGGTACGTATGGCGACACGCTACGTGCAACGTTAGAGGGTGCGAATTATGCTTGCTGGAATTTGCCATGGGAAGATGACCCTCACACGCAAGTCATTCAGCGACTTGACACCTTACAGATAGCGTAGTTCGCTATTACAACAAAACAAAAATATTTCATCAAGACTAATCAATAAACTCATGACTGAGAATAGAGAAGCAACAAAAAAGGCAGTAGCCAAAGGCAAAAAAAAGAAATTGGATAAAAAAGTAGTGTATGTACTACTATTGATTTTGGTGCTAGGGCTAGCAGGTAGTGCCGTATGGTACTACAAGAAAAAGAAAGCGAAAACGGCAGATACTAAAGAAGAAAGCACGGCAGAGCCAAAGCAAGCAACTATTGCGGATAGTGCTAGTATCAATGTATTGGACACTCGCAATATGGAGATAGTCCAGGACGAAAAAGAATTGATGACAAACGAAGTTAAAACGCAAAACTAACCATGACCAGCAAACAAAAAATAGCAATCGTAATTGTTTTGCTATTGGCTGGTTTGGCAGTGTATAAAAGAGAGGACTTGATGCTAGTTTTGGGTATGACACCCAAGGCTAGCAATACTCTAGCTGCCAATTCTGCCAGTACGACAGGCAATGCCATCAACTCCACCATCAACAGAGCGCAAGTACTGAAGTATGGAGATACAGGAGCCAACGTAAAGGAACTACAAACCAAACTCAATACAAAATTGAGGTCACTAACGAATCAACCCTTTGACGCATTGGTTACTGATGGTGTTTTTGGCAAAAAGACAGAGGCAATGCTCAAGCATTACACTCAAAAAACAAGTATTTCGCTACAGCAATTAGACATAGCGTTGACCACAAAAGCATAGAATCGATGGCATTACCACTGATAATAGCAGCAGCCACTACCGCAGGAGCCGCAGGCTGGTGGTGGTCGTCCAAGGACGAAAAAGAGGAAGAAAAGGAAGAGGCTACTTTTCAGAAAGAACTATGGAAAGTAGGACAGCCAATACTCATTATTCTTGTCATTGTTTTGCTCGCTCGATGGGCATACAATCGAGGAGCAAAAAACAACCAAACAAATGGGAAATAATAAAAACCTAATACTACTGCTACTCTTGCTGATGGCTGGAGGTGGTCTGACGTTCGGATTATTGCTAAAGAAAAAGAAAGCAGCAGCAGCAAAAAAGGAAAAGGAACAAAAAATGAATACCGCTCCAGCTCCATTACCAACAGGGACGAGTATCGAGGTCACACACAAAGACCAAGCAAAGTTCGAGCTAGATGTAGTATTCAAATACAAAGAGGCAACCGCTACGCTACGTGCTAGAAATGGTGTACTAGATGTCAAAGAAAATATTGATAGCACTTTCAGACTGGACGCTCGTACAGATAATATACTTGCTTCTATTATGGAAGGAGAAAACGTGGTAGCTCAAAAGCTAATACCATTTGATGCCAAAGCGGTGGACACTACAGCAGTAGAAGTTCCGATACAAGGTGTTCAGTTTGGAGATACACCCAGTACGACCCAAGATAAGAAGGACAAAATGAACGGCAAATAGTACTAGATTATGAACAGAGCAACACTAATAACAGAGGGTAAAATATGGGCATTGAGAGGTGGTGGAGCTTTGTTGTTGCTAATCTTAATCAACGAGCTGTCCAAGAGACTGAAAGAGCAGAAGGCAATAAGAGCCGCAGCTACTACAGTTGATGAGCCACTCGATGAGACCCAAAAGAATAGTATCATACAAATAGTACGAGCGTTCCGAAAAGATGGAGACAAGGATATACGCAAATTAGCGTATATCCTTGCTACTGCAAGGCACGAATCTAGGTTTAAGCCTATACGAGAATACAGAGCCAAAGCAAGCCAAACCACCATCTACAACCTACAAAATAGGTATTGGTACACAGGGTACTATGGTAGAGGTTTTGTGCAGCTTACTTGGGAGTCCAATTACCAGGAGATGGGCGAGCTACTCAAAATCGATTTAGTCAATAAACCTGACTTAGCACTAGACCCATACTTTGGAGCTAGAATATTGGTATCAGGTATGATAAATGGCAATTTTGGTCATCGATTAGATCGATACATCAACGACACTCAAAAAGACTATTGGAACGCCAGGCGTTCGGTAAACGGTACCGACAAAGCTGATTTGATAGCTGATTACGCAAAACAAATAGAAAATAACTTATGAGACTAGTACCAATGACTACGTCATTTGAAGCTCCAACTACAGGTGTTACGATACAGAATCAACCAATGAATATGGCACTGATTTTTTCGTACAAAAAGATGAATAATATCCAGCCAGTTGGCGTTGATGAAACCTTCTTTGCAATTCAGTTTAGAGACCCCAATCAAAATTATCACTTTTGGTATTATCCGAATGCAACATTAAGAGATGCTGAATATCTACAGCTAGAGATGAACGACAACCCCAATATTCAAGGACTAAAGATAGACCTATCTACACCTAGTGAGGGGGAATTTTCAGAAGATGAATTTTTCCAATTTCCAGCAGAATTAGAGAGTTTTGGAATTTATGGTGTCAATGAAGATACTGTTATAAAGGTTGATGAAAGTCAAATAGGAAGTTTGGAAGAATTGGTAAGTATCATCAATCAACAACAGGACTTTTATGTATTTGTAGCTTTAAGTGCAACGACAATAGGAGTGCAGGAGGGAACACTTCCTATTAGCTCATTAGAGGCACTAGAGATTACGGAGCAAGGAGGTGATCTACTGGAATACAATAGCCCATTTCCATTACTTAACGATAGCCCATCGACGCTAGAAAATGTATTAGAAGAGCTACGACAGATAAAAAACCTAGTTAACGGTAAAAGAAGTACTCAATCTAGCCAGCGTTCAATCCAAGCAAGTAATACGCGCACTATCATTGCACGGAATGAATTACGCAAAAAGATCGTCATCACAAATATATCGCCCTATCCTATGTACATAGGAGAGGGTACCTTTCCACAGGTTACAATAGACAAGTATAACTTTCGAGTATTACCAGGGGAGTATTGGATAAGCACCGATACTATTAATGCTATTCAAGTGATATGGGATATACCGACGGAGGTAACACCACTAACCACAGAGCTAGCTCAAGTTTTAGAGACTAACTAAATTATTAAATAAGAACAAGACTAATTATGAAAACCAAAAAACCAAAGGCTCGACTCAAGAAAGACGAACAGATTATAGGTAGAGCAGTGCCGCTAAAGATGCTCAATCAAAAAAGATTAGCGAAACTAAAAGGAAAGAGAACACTCAAAAAGAAATAAAAATGAGCATCAAGATATTTGATACATTAAAGCCAGACAGTAGATCCAAGTTAGAAAAATACTGGAGAGGTCAAGGGTTTAGGGCTATATACAAACAGTTTAGAAAAGGAACCGTACCAAGTGTATTCTTAAATAAAATTAAAGACCCTAGGGAGGTATCTAAAGTCTTCAATATAAAAGGGTTTCAGTTTGGCAATTGGGTGTCCAATGAAGATAGATTTAACTATCTAGCAGCTTTTGGCATTTGCCTCTTTGATTTGCAACAAGTGCTACAATTTAAGAGCAACAATCTAGGTCTAGATAAAAACTTAGGCGTTGCATTTGGGGCAAGAGGCAAAAGCAGAGCTTTGGCTCACTACGAGCCAGGTACTGATGTAATAAACATGACTCGCTACAAAGATGCCAATCGTTATAAAGTGCCAACAACCAAAGAAGCTAGATTTGTCAACTCAGGTGGTGTTGGTGCCTTTGCTCATGAATATGCTCATTTTTTAGATTTTTATTTTGGGAAAAACATAGAGCCATTCAGTGGGGTGTATTCCTTATCAGACGGTATGTCTACCAATACCAAAAAGAAAATCTACTCTAAGAATAAATACCCACTTCGCTATCTGATGGAGGAGATTATGGAAGTAGCTTATTTTGATAAAAAAGGCAAACCCTCTTCTTTTTTCAAGCGACTAAGCAATACCAAGATGAGTAATTATTATCTAGCTCGTACAGAAATATTTGCTAGGCTATTTGAACAATATATTGCTTACAAGCTACGAGAAAAGAAGGTTAGTAATAGTTTCTTGACGCAACAGAAATACGAAGAGATTGTCTACATGACACCTTCAGAGTTCAAGCGAGTTAAGCCCCTATTTGACCAATTGCTCATTCAGATGCGAATGGCATTCTAAATCAAAACCTATGCAAATAGTAGCTTATGTCAACCCAGGCAAATACATAGTAGTCGTAAAGTATGTATTAGGTCCTACTTTAAGCCTTAGAGAAGATAAGCGTAGGAGAGAGACTAAAGATAATTTTCAAACAATCAAAATATAAGTGTTATGCAACAGGACGATAATAACAACAAAACAGAAGGTCTCAACGAAAAACAAGCAAGAGTAATGGTTGGTGCTGCTGCTGTAGCTGGAGGTGCTGCCACTATGGGAGTAATTGCCTATGGCATCAAAACAAAAAGAAGTTTTTGGTACTACTTGGGGACATTAATATTTGTTCCTGCTGCTGCTGCTTATGTCGCAAGTGGTATTGCGATAGCAGCAATACCAGAAGAAACAAAACCAACGGCACAAACCGAAAATAATGACGGTTCAAGTATGACGATGGGCAATAAAGGATAATCCTTTTAGTTCAAAATAAAAGTTGATCAAACATGAAACAGATAAACATCAAATACAAAAAAGCACTAGCACCAACCGCAGTAGTATTGGTATTGATGTTTATTTTGTATTGGAAACGTAAGCAAATAACGGAAGTACTAAAAGTCGATGATATGAATAGCAAAGCAGGTGTAGCACACGCCAAAAAAAACACGCAACTGTTTTGGAATAGTATCCAGTACTTCAAGGCGTATGAGTTCGACAGTAGTTACCTCAAAGATAGTGGCTACTTGATGAAGCCACATTTTATACGGCTACTAGACGAAGCTCGTGCTAGAGTAGGATTTCCTATTTCTATATCTTCAGGATTTAGAACTAGGAGTCATAACAATAGTATTGTCAATAAAAATGGCGTGAAATATTCGGCTACCGACAGCCCACACTTGTACGGCATAGCTGCCGACTTAGTGACAGATAGCAAGGCAGACACCATCGCACTCATGACGGCTCTCCTCGATATACGCAACGAAAAGTATCCTGATATGCACCTCGGAATAGGCGTATATGGCAGCAGCTCTAGGTCAGGTGGATATTTTATTCATGTCGATACTAGAGAGCATCGATTAGGACTAGCCAAAAGAGATGCCCACTGGACAGGCAACAGCTACCCAAGTGGTGGCTATCGAATGTTGCCTAGTTCGGATCTGCGGTTGTTTGATGGAATATATAACAGTAGGAAAAAGTAAGTTTTTAGACTGTGCTGTTCGTGCCGTATTATTTGTCAAACCAACCTAACACGGACACAAAAAAAAGCATCGAAGCCAATTGCATCGATGCTTTTTTTTGTATATTCTATCAAACAAAAAATAGTATGGAAGAAGAAAACTTCAATAAGTGGCAAGTTGAACAGTATTTTGCAGCAAAACGTAGAAATAACTACTACGAATTAGCGCTGGTAATAGTAGGCTTTGTAGGTATGCTTATAGGTTGGTATATAGGTATGCTTAGTGAAGCGGTTATTGAAGTGCTTATAGCTGCTGCTATAGGTTGGTTTGTGGGCAAATAAGCTGTTAAATCATCGATTGGAATAACTATTCTAGCCTTTTCTTCGTTTATTGTGTATATCAATGACATAAAATGTACACTTATGACAACTATAAATAATATACAAGAGAACGATAAGCTGTTAAAGCTTGTGGAAGGACAAAAAGGTCTTCAGCTATTTCTTTCTAATATCGGAGATTCCAAACCGATGCGAGTAATGGCTTTCATTTTACTAATGCCGATGATATGGAGAGTTAAATTTCAATTTTCTAGGCAGTTGGCGGAATCTAAAGAGTTCTTTGAAGCGTACAAGCAGCGTCTATTCTCATTAGACCCTACCAAGGAACAGGAATATGATTTGCTGAAGGCACAATACGACAAATTAAAAAAATATACACCAGAGCAAATTGCCGAATTAGAAGAAATGCACCAAAAAGAAGTTCACTTAAAATCGGTAATTGAGGAGCTTTTAGTTTTATATAGAGATCGGAATCAAGTAATACTTCAATTGGAGCAAATGCTATATCCAATACCTAAAGGCGTGACAGAACAACAACTACAAGAACACGCCAACAACCTATCGGATTGGGCAGACGACTGGAACAACGAAGCGGACGACATCTACGACAAATATTACAGAACAGGTAAATTAGGTAGCAAGTAGATGAGCGAAGAAATCAAACAAGGTTCTGTTGTGATTGTAGCCTTTAAATACCAAGAAAGTAACCAAGTGAAAAAACGTCCTGCATTAGTGCTAGAGGTATTTCCTAAGTCTTATTATTTATGCCAAATCACTTCTACTGATGGTAGAGGTAAACGCCCTGGTAAATGGATAGAAAAGGATTCGGATGTAGGGCAGGAAATGGGATTGCTTAACAGTAGCTATATCAATTATGTACAAGCAAAAGAAGTGATGAAAACTATGGTTTTCATTCCGCCCAGTCCTGTTGGGTATTGTTTCCTCATCAATCAAATACTACAAGAAATAGACGACTTATAAAACAAAAAAGCGTTGAAGCTAAGGTGCTTCAACGCTTTTTTTGTTTATTTTAGCTCTTCAATTCCTAACAGACAAAATCTAATACATGAAAAAGTATTACATCGCCATAGATGGCGACCAAAAAGGCCCCTTTACGATTGAACAGCTAAAGGAAATCGACCTAAAGAAAGATACTCCTATTTGGACAGAAGAGCTCACGGAGTGGGCAACAGTAGCAAACCTGCCAGAAGTAGTTAAGATACTACCTCCATCACTACCACCTCCACTCAAGATAGTAGAA
The DNA here is from genome assembly GCA_937139495.1 of uncultured Saprospiraceae bacterium. Lineage (GTDB taxonomy): Bacteria > Bacteroidota > Bacteroidia > Chitinophagales > Saprospiraceae > Aureispira. The sequence continues at coordinate 126,203 of CAKZQC010000001.1, forward strand.
AATAAACCGCCGCCACCTCCACCATTACGACAACAGATAGAGCAGAACAAGCAGCCAGCTCCACAACCAACACCAACACCCAAAAAGGTAGTAGAGTCCAAGCCCAAGAAGAAAAGAACTTGGATTAAGGTGCTAGTAGCTATGTCAGGTCTTATGTTACTAGTGTTCTTCATACTTAGGAGTCTTGCCTACGCTCCATATTCACCCAGTGGTATAGATTCCTCCTCCGACCAATTTAAGCAAGAGGTTGAAGAAATATTAAAAGAGAGAGAAGCAGAAAAGGAGCGTAATAGGCTTGCAATAGAAGTAGAGGAAAATCGTAATAGAATAGAAAGAGAGGCGGAGGAGCAGCGTGATAGTATAGAAAGAGAGGCGGAGGAGCAGCGTGATAGTATTGCAAGGGAAATAAAAAGTAAACAAGATAGACTTGAGAGGAAGCATTTGGAGTTGGAAAGGGCAGAAAGTCAAAAACGCTACGACATTGCAACCAACATTCACAATCATGTTAAGACAAATGTGGTAGGGTTCGATAATGATCCAGTATTCGGTGGCATCTGGAATATAAGGGTAAAGATTCGGAATGATACAGATTATGAACTGGAGCAAGTAATGGTACAAGTTAACTATATAACAACTTTTAGTGATGTGTACAAAAGAGAATATGTAACTGCCTATAATGTTAAGCCAAGAGGACGGGTAGTTCTATCTGCACCAACTAGCAAAAAAGGAACAAAAATCACTTGTAAACTTTCACAGGTTGCTAGCTCTCAGCTCGGTTTATAATAGGGTTTTATTGAAAAATTTTGACACTCTACTTGACTTTCTCACTTTTTCGCTTTATCATTGTACCGTTACCGGAAATAACAAAAACATATCATCGAAAAGATTCCTTTTCAAATTTTACAGTAGAAAGTATTTCTATATTCAGATATAGGGCTGCCTTTGTCTCGCTCCTACACCTCGGTGATAGGTTGTTATTTTCCGGTAACATGAGATAGAGGTCAGCCTTTTTTTTATTTTATTAATCAACATAAAACGTTACCGGAATGAGCAAGAATGAAAACAAGCAGCAGGAGAATGTTAACTGGAAAGATAGTTACCGACTACTCAAAGAAGAAGCAGACAGTCGGTTGGCTCTCATTGCGGAGCAGCAGGAAAAAATTAAAGACTTAGACCACCAACTTGGAGTATTAACTAAGTTGGTCAGCACCAATAATCAAGCACACGAGAAAGAATTGCAAGAACAACAGCGAGTCATCGAGGAGCAACAAACCAAATTCGAGAAATTGAAAGCCGAGCATGAACACTTACATGAGCTTGCCAAATATAGCAAGCAACGGAATCTTGATTTAGGGCAACAGTTGGAGCAACAAACCAAATCCGCTATCAGCAAAAGGTCGTCCATGGAGCTACACGCAGCCAACACCAAGGTTAAGTACCTAGAGGCACAACTTGAACTATTGGTACATACAGACGAACTTGATGTATCGCCAAGACAAGCCATTAAGTACATACAGATGTACGACAATATCTATTGTTTTGCAGACCAAAGTGCAGAACTATACGAGCTAATCGCCAAAGTCAAAGTAGCCTATATTAGCTACTACAAATTAGACTTTCAGACAGGTAAGTGCATGAAGGAAGATTTGCGACTGTTGGGTTGTTTTACAGCACTAATAGATCAAGCAGTCGGGATACATACAGTTGGTAGCTATAACATAAACTACTAATCAAGGAAACGTATAAAAGAAAAGCCACTAACATTGATTTGTTAGTGGCTTTTTCGTGTTTAGGCGGCTGGCTCTGGGTACAGTCGCAGTATTTGTTCCAAGACCAAAGGATTTACCTGGAGTAAATAATGGTCGATTTTTTCGACTGAACTGAGCTGGAGCAATTTCTGTAATTGTTCTAGTCTTTTTTGTTTTTGATATTCGATATCGTCAAGTTCTGGAGGAGCAATAGCAGGGAATATTTTCATAAGATCGCCCAAGTCGTGTAGTCCAAGTTGTCGCAAATATTCGTCCACCTGATCTAGTGAACTATGACGGAGTTGTATTTGTAGTTGCTTAATGTGTACGCCTGCCATTACAGCCGCGACCGCCCCTGTATGCTTCCATGAATATACTTTGTATTGAGTGGTATCAAACCCAAGTTTCTTGAGTAACTTTCGGTGCATTCTACCGAATGTATTATGACCCATTACGCCCCCCTCTCCATCTCCAGGGAACAAAAATTCCATTGGGTTTTTGCCTTTGACAAATTCCGCAAC
>CAKZQC010000002.1 GCA_937139495.1 uncultured Saprospiraceae bacterium
ACTTGCTTGATATAATTCTGTTGTTGCTCTTGCATCATCTTATTTTTATGCTAAAGATAAAAAAATCCTTTTAGGATGGCATAGATTACCTTATTTTGATGCTTCATCAATAGAATATAATATGCACCTACTTGATGGGTGGAAAATTCACACGATAAGAGATGACAAAGGCGGACGATGGAAAGAGGGGACGAAAATAAATTTCGCAACAGGGGCGGGGCAAAGGAAAGAAAACTATAATCAGTTCAAAGTTGGCGAGTGTATCAGTGTTCAAGATATTAAAATGCGGTTGTTACGACCGATCCCTTTTTTTGAGCGACGTGTTGAGATTTTTGTTGATGGTGATAGATTAACAGGGTCGCAGGTTGTGCAGTTGGCATTAAATAGTGGGTTTGATAGTGTGTTTGATTTTACAGAACATTTTAGACCTAAAATAAACAGGTTAGTACAAAAGGAATATCGGGGTACTATTATTCATTGGACTAGTCAAGAATACGGTTCGTAACAAAATAGTAACGACCGTAACCAATAAGTAACAATTTTTTTAATGAAAATATTCCTAATCAGATGGACAATAAAAGTTTAGTAGAAAAATATCAAGACGCACGGGATAAATTGTTGTTGCATTGTGGGTTTTTGGATAAAGGGTATATAGCGCCATTGTATTTTTGTGATTACGGATATTGGGGCTTAGGGATAGGACGGGTGTATGCTAATAGTGGCAATATAGACGCACCAGCTGCAGCTACTTGTCGTTATAGAGTGTTTGCGGAACATGGATATAAAAAAGCAGTTTACAAAGGCAAGAAATGGACGATAATAACCTGTATTTCTAAGTTAGATAAAAGTTGCTACTTGATAGTATTGGATACTGAAAAAGAGAAGTTTTTTAATATTAGGTCGGGAGGATACAGATTTATAAAAGACGGGAAAATTATCGAACACAAAAAGAAGACTATAACAAAATAAGAACAAAAAAGCAGCCCTAAAATGGTTGCTTTTTTTTGTGCAAAATAAAAAAAACGGAAAATAGGGTATAAAAAAAAGTAGGGTAGGGGCTAAACCTTGGAAAAATAAGTGAGTCGCTCTAGCTTTGTAATACTAACCAATTACTTAACCTCTAAAAAAAATACAATGAATGTTTTATTTATTCTTTTTTCTATTGTGTTGTTATTTGCTCTGCTATACACAGGGCGACGATTACGACTGGTAGGGCAGGAGCTAGACAATGTCAAAAACTATTCAAGCTTGGTATATGCTGATTTGAGCGAAGAAATAGAAGAAAGCACCAGATGGCAAAATAAATATTTTGAGAAGCACCGAGAAATCGCTCAATATGTGAAAGAAAGCCAATCAGCCCAATTGTATTGGCAAAAAATAGCCCGTAGGAAGTACAACAAAAGAAACAATCACTAACCAATTAAAAACCATAAAAAACCATGCGTAAAAAAATCCCAGCAAACAGTGAAATTTTAGTAAATGGGGAGTTGATGACTATCTCTCGTCCTGTCTATGTTCAGGCTATTAAATGTGTGCCAATCGAGGGAAACCACAGAACGGACACAAAGGGTCATAATGACCCCATAGAGCGAGCCGATGTACTTCGTATTATAGAGCGTAGAGAGGAGGCACTCGAGGCAGCTGCAAGCGACTTTGCAACGGACGTATTTAGAGATGATGAACTAGAGGATGATTTTAGTCTTTCTAGTGATTTGCAAAATGACGTATTGTCTGCCGAATTGAACCACATTATTTCACAAGTACAAAAGCTTTAATTCATGCCAAATAATACCGAAGAAAACGACTTTGAAAACGACTTTGAAAACGAAGAAGAAAACGAACAGGGAAACAGTGGTTCTGACCATGAGATGCCTGAAAATACACCAATACAACCCATAGCGGACACCATAAGTGCCCCCATAGATGATACCGTAGCGGACACCATGAGTGACCCCATAGGGGAAGCCGTGGACGATTACGATTTTGACCCTGACTTGTTAGATGCGTTGTCGGGCGAAATGGAAGAGGAAGAAGAGGAGGATGACCCACTAGACGACTATACACAAGATGAAGCAGATGATAGTATTGACGAACCAATAAAAGAAACCTACGAAAAGGCAACTGGTAATAGTGTCAAAAATCTTGAAAATCTTGATAGATTGGCAGGTATTGCTTTGGAGGGTTTAGATGCACTAAAAGCTGGTTATTGCTCCAAAATATCAGGAGAACAAGCTGCTTTGTTTTCTGCTGACAAAAAGCAGCTCAACGCTGTTATTGAAGCAGGCAAAGAGTATTTGAATACACTAGAATTGAAAGCACCGACACCAGCAGGCACATTATTGTTGGCAATTGGTATGTGGTTAGGTGGTTCGGTCGGTACTGCATTCGCATTTAAGTACGAATTGATTCCGTCAATAGACCCGATTTATAAGCAAGAAACGGCAGAGCCATTGCAAAAGAATAAGAGTTACGAGCATTTGCGAGAAGTTCAGCAAGAGCGTAGAAGTTTTGAGGTATTCAAGGACAAGGGAACGTATCGAAAAACACCGAAAGGAGTTTTTCAGAAAAAGGCAGTTGCTAACGAAATCCCTAGTCCTGAAATACAGGACATGATTGATGATGGCAAATCAAATGAAGATATAAGGAGGGTTTTGTATGGCGAGTAACGACAGTCCTTTTTTCTTGCTTTATTTTGGCGTGACGCATTCGGGCAAATCTACCGACCTAGAAAAGTTTATGAAACGTTGTGGCAAACCAAGTGTTTTTGTTTACAATAGAGGATACGATAAGGACTGGGCAGGGTTTGAAGAAATCGAGCTAATAGCCGACAAAAAAAGCAAAACGCTATATTTTTTATACAAGGGGAAAGAGTATGATTTTAACAAACATTTCTTTAAGAAATTTCATCGTAAAAAAGTCAAGTGTATAGAAGCAGAGGATGAGCTAGCGGAGGAACTGTTATTTAATTCATTGGCACGAAAAGACCCCAACAATGATAAGTACAAAAAACAGTTGTTTTTTATTATTGAAGATGCCACGACCATTTTTAATAGCAGCTTAAAACGATTGCACCGACGGTTATTCTATCGCTTGAAGCACGCTGGAGTTTGGACTTGCTTAGTCTGCCATGATCCTGCTATATTTCCTATCCGAGCTTATGGCCCTGTTACTATGGTTCGGTTCTTCAAGATGAGTATAGAACCTGACATCAAGAAAGCTAAAGTAATACCACACTTTAGGCAGTTTCTAGCAGCTTATAAGTTTTTGAGTAAAGCCCCAAGGTTTAGCTCTTGTACTTTGGACATGACCACAGGAAAATTGACAAAAAAAACATTTAAGAAACCAATTAAAAAATAGAATAATGTTTAATAACCTAAATCTATTGCCAGCTGCCATGCGTAATGGTCTCATTGCAAAAGTGGAAAGTAAATTATTAGAAGCGAATGCAGAAATTTTCAAGAGTGTAGGGGATGCCTATGGTCTTAGAATAACAAGAATAAAGCTCGTCTTTGAAAAAAAAAGCACAAATATAATCATGTCTGTTTTTAACAAAAAGAATGCCCTTTTGGCTAGTTACCCAATGAACGAAATGCTTGATACCCAATTTTTGGAAGCTGTAAAGAAAGACCCACAAGGGGCTGCCTTGCAGGAAGAAATGGGAGAGCAGGGTTTGAGTGCTTTTATTGTGGAACAGATGCCCGAAAATGTCCATTTTATTGCTCAATATGGACGTACTGGCAGTATTGAGTATAAGAAGCTGAAAGGTGGGAAATTGTACCCTACGAGCTTAGGAGAAGGACTAAAACAAATTATAGCAAACCAATAAAATCAACGTACGATGAGCGGACAAAAAGCAATTTTGACCGTTCGCCCTCCAGTTCCCCGTAAACAATTAGGATATTATCGAAATGTAGCAGGCTATTTTGTGATTCGTAGAGAACAAAAAGTACTCTATGTAGGCAAGGCAAAGGATATTGAGAAGGTCGTTTTTAATTTATTTCAGAAGCACGGGAAACTAGTGCATCTAAATATTAATTTGATGACGATTGAGGTTATCGAATCTACTTTGAGAACAACACTAATTAAGCGATTTTTAAAAAAACACTTAACCCCTCAATATAATACCTATGATGGGGGAAACGTGAAGCTGGCACTCCACCAAAAGAAACGATTGGAGGAAATAGAAGCCGCCTATTGTAATCAATCCCGTTTTGATGTGGTAGGAAACCATCGAAGCGACAAAACCCAACAAAATGAAGGATAGCTTACAAATGATACTAATCGTCCTACTGATGGGGTATATTTTATTTTTGCAGCAATGCAAAGGTAAGGAGCAAAGTCCAACCGATAGGATAGGAACAATATTGGACACTATCGTGCGTATAGACACCCAACGAATAGAACCCGTTATAGTCCATCTTCAAAGTTCTGTAATACGAGAGCCGACAATAATTTACATTGACAGCTCTACTAATCGAATAGAAACGGCATATATAGACACAAACAGCCACAAGGCGGTCAATATGTACACCGATAGCTTGGAGGACGAAAATTTGACCCTTTATTACAATAGTGTGATAGATGGAGAACTCCTAAAGAACAGTTTTGATTATCAATTGAAAATACCAAAGTTGATAACCAAGACAGTAGAAATTACAAAACCATATCCAATGCCTGTTTCTAGTCTGAATTTACAAACAGGCATTGGTACAGATACTCGATCATTCAGCAGCCTAAAAATAGGACTTCAATTTGTGAGTGCTAAAGGTTGGGCGATAGGATACGACTACGACGCTTTTCAGCGTTCGCACCATCTAACAATGGGGCTTAAAATTATTCAATTCAAACCTAAAAAATAAGAATGCCACCGCAAGATAATGAGATTATAGATTTTCAATTGATACATGGCGATTGCTTGGAAGGTATGCGAAAACTACCTCCAGCAAGCATTGATACAATTATTGCAGACCCACCGTATTTTTGTGGGTTCACGCACAATGGCAAAAAAGGGTCTTTTGCAGATTTGTCTATTACTAAACCATTTTTTGAGCAAGTATTTGCAGAATTTGACCGACTACTAAAGCCAAACGGGGAGGTGTATGTTTTTTGCGATTTCAGAACCTACCCATTTTTTTACCCAATATTGATAGAGTTTTTGACACAACGGAATTTAATAGTTTGGGATAAAATAAGCGGGCCAGGCAATCACTTTTCGTTTACACATGAATTTATCATGTTTGCAACTAAGCCAAGCCCTGAATATAATAGAAACAAGAAGGGGCAAAATATATGGCGAGATAAAAGCTTTGCTAGTGGGGCAAAAAAAACGAATGGCAAAAAACAGCATCCAACACAAAAACCAATAGAACTAATAGAGCGTATTTTGTCGGTTTCGACAAAAAAAGGCGATAGGGTGCTTGACCCATTTGCTGGAAGCTTTACGACCGCAGTTGCTTGTCAGCGTATGAATCGCAATTTTATAGGATTTGAGCAACAAGAAAAGTATGTTGCAATAGGGAGAGAAAGACTAGAACAATAGACTCCAGTAGTAATAATAACTAACGATAAAAAAAGACCTTCCACCATATTTGGAAGGTCTTTTTTTGTTTTGGTGGCAACCAAAACACCACTTATACACTCCTAGGAGAATAACAAGCGAAAAAACCGCCTAAAAACCTAATTTGACCCCTAAAAAAAAGAGGAAAAGACAGGAGGTCAACAATACAGCAGGGTAGGCGTGGGTATAGTGAAAATTAGAGGATAAAAGAAGCTATATAATAGGCTAAAAATGGAAACGATACAAGGTTTGAAATTCGATTTTTAGAGTCCTTTTGCCCCATCTTTGTACTCAACAAAAGAAGCAAAAAAAGCTATTCACTCCAAACCCCTTTTATTATGACAGATGTTGTCTCCAGTCTAATTCCCGACAAGACCGAACACAAGGTTACCCACTACATCACAGCTGATGCGGGTACGCTTGTTCTTTCGGCACTTCTCACACTTGTTTTTTTTGCAGCCAAGCACCATTTTTTTTCTAAATAAGTCCTAAATCATACCCATGAAACCCTTTTTAACTTGGCTGTTTTCACTTTTTAATGTTGGGTTATATATGCAATCCGATGTCAAAAACCTAGTTGAGCAATTGCATCGATTAGAAATTACTGAACAGGCGAACAAAATCGCCTACTTGTATGGTCAACTACAATTATTGGCAGTCATCAAACTGTTACTAATGATTTTTAGTATGATTTTACTATTCTTAATCAACCTAGATAATGTTATTTATGCGGTTGGTTGGGTTAGTAAGCAAACGACACGCCTTTACCAATGGAGTAAGGCAAAATTCAAAAAACTAACAAAAATTTTAAAACCCTAATCCCTAATTATTATGAGTACTAAGAAACGTATTTACGTGCCGATTACTGCTGACATGGCAAAAGAATCAGATTACGTGTTAATTAATGGTGTAGCGTCATACGACCCACGCCCAACAGACCACAAGTACGATGAGTATGCTATCGAATACTTGCAAAAAAATGGCTACACTGTTGATTATAGCAAGTCCTTGGTCGGAGGCGATGCGATGATTGAAAATGGTCGCATTGATTTAGTGTTGACACTAAACGATGTAGCGGAAGCACCTGCCACGCAAGAAATTAATATTGGCGTGAGTGAAGGACATCTATTTTTGGGAGAAACAGACCTTCCGAACGTAACAGTTGGCGGAACTTTTGGAGACGCTACGCTGGGTTATATTGGAAACCTTGCTGCACTTGGTAAGTACTTGGAGCTGGTCAATATCCACACTGACGCTACCGACGCAAAGCATTTCAATCAAAGTGCAAAGGTGGTCGGATTCCGTCACGACAACGATACATTAGGAGATAAAAAAGTTTCCTACCCGAAAGCACTCCCAACACAAGATAACGAAAACATTCGCATCATGGATGGTGTCAATATTCGTCTAGACGGACACAATGCCCTCAATATGAAGCTATACAAAGGTGTGACGGTTGAGATGTCTATCGACACTCGTTATTGCCGATAGGCTAATAAAATAAACACCCTAATTGAACCCAAAAACGCCAAGCCTTCATTTGCAAGGCTTGGCGTTTTTTTAATCCCTCTAACCTATGGCATTAACAGAAGGTGGACTATTTCGGGATATTACGACAGGAGATATAGACCTGTTAGGCGGTGGCATCAATATAGGCAATCACAGCAGCGGCCCCAGCGATGCACAGATTGCTAGTATATTTAATTCATTGGCTGCCCAAAATATAGCCGAATCCCAGCAAGAACAGGAACAATCGAGCAGACGAAGTCAACTATTGATAATTGTTGGCAGTACTTCGCTGGTAGCGTTGTTCTTGATTCTAATTATTTTTTTTACTAATAAAACCCCAAAACCATGACCCCACTCGAAGAATTGGCACTAAAGCAAGCTATTAAGCCCCCTTTTGAGACGACTCAAGAAGTAGCTCCAAATCCAATCGAACCTGAAACACCAACAGATATGGATAGTATCAAATTGAAACTCGTAGAGTTGCTCGAGCAGCGACAGCAGAACCTTGACAAAATGACCAATCGTGGTTTTTGTACTGAATGTAGCCCCATGCAAAAGGTAATGAGTATCGTTTGGACTACTGGAAGTATTGCTAGTGTCGTGCTAGTTTTTGTAATGATTTTCAGACTTATTAAACCAGCGAAATAATGGACGAACAAACCCCTATTGACCAGCTCAACAACGTGAGCCCTCCAACTATTCCTGAGAAAAAAAAGAGTGATGCTGCAAGTGTCATTAATGCCGCAGGAAGTGGTCTAAGTGGTGTTGCTTCTATCATTGGAGCAATCACAGGAAACACACCACAAACTACGGTAATTCAACAATCTAGCCCAACAGAAACAGCGACAGCAAATAAACCCAATTTTTTATTGTGGGGTGGTATTGGTGGCGGTGTGCTTTTGCTTGGTTTGTTGATTTTTTTATCATCACAAAAAAAATAATTATGGCACCCAATAAAACCCCAATTTTGATAGTACTACTTTTTGTGGTGCTATTGGGTGGTGGTGGTGCAGCTTGGTTTATCTTGCGAAAAAAAGAAGATGACGAAGTATTGCCTATCACGCCCGAACCTGAAACACCTATAAGTGTGGTCGGTGGTCGTACCTCTCTAACAAATGCAGAGATTCAAAAAAGTACTGTAATAGCCAATCTATTAGCCAATGGTGGCGGAAGTAGTGGTAACGGTACGACTAACACACCAGCAGTTCCAACACCTCCACCTGTTCCTGTCGTTTCCAATACTCCAGAAGGGGAGCAGTTGATAATCGAAAGAGCTAGGCAATTGCAGCAGTCGGATGTCGGTTCTACTTCTATTCGAGCCAATCACAAGGTTGGCAGGACACTAACAGACCCACAAACATTCCCCAGCGATACAGTAGATGCCATTAAGGAGATGATGGGCGGTATTCAGAATGTTGACCCTGAGGATTATAGTACTTATCCCATCTATGGAAAGTGGGAGACAAACGGTCCCAGTCTTCGCAAAGAGTTGCAGGATTACCTAGACGAGGGCGAAAAATCGTATAGTTTATCCAAGTGGTCGGATCGAGACCATTATTGGATAAAATCACTATCGCTTAATTTGTACTATGGTACTCGTGAACCCTATGTGGATGCCCCCGCAAAATTTACTTGGGGAGGACTAAACCAAAAAGGAGTGGACTTCTACAAGAAGATGAACGGGAACAATGTCGCAAACGTCCATTTATTGGAGTTCAAAAATGGAGAACCAACATACCGAGCAGGTTATATGTACAAGTTTGTGCAGAAGTGGGTGGCTGAGATTGATTATTTCAATCTAGTGACTATCGACGAAGCGAAAGCCCAACTGTTAGCAGCTGGTATTATTGTTAATCCGTCCAAGGCGGACAAAATGAATGGTAAATAGTATGATAAAATACAGACCAACAAAGACCCACCTCGCCATCGGTGGTGGTGTCTTTGCCTTGCTGGTTGCCCTTATTTACTTTTTGGGCAAAAGCCAAGGACGAACCGAAAATACAAGCGAAACAATCGACGTAAAAGTCCGAATAAACGACCAAAACGGAGGCACTATACTTTACGACCCTATTCACTTAGTTAGGGCATTAAATAAGGGGCTAACAACCACTTATTTTTGGGATTTTTCGGAGCGTTGCGAACCTATCAAAGAACTGTACGAATTGGAAGCCGTGCAGTTTATGGCAACCGTAGCAGCGTACAAAAAGACCTACGGCGAAGACATACAAACGCACATGAGGGCGTGCCACCGTACTTGTTCGATGCCTTACACTGATAAGGCAGAAATACCTGCGGATTATTTTACATTGATTTATAATAAAATCAATAACCTGAATCAAATTATAAACTAACTCATACCCCTAAAATTATGAAACCTACAAAGAACAAAATCATTTTTTTGATGGTGCTATTACTTGCCCTTGGTGGTGGTTTTGCATACTTCAAATGGAACAATAAACGTAAAGCAGCAGAAGTGGCTGGAGATATTGCTGGAGATGATGCAGCGGTAGCAATGGCAACCCCTGATGAAACGCCCGTACAACCGTTGGCACTTGTTGATAAAATGCAATCAATGGCAACGGAACAAGAGGCTGGATTTAGTAACCTAATCAAAAAAGTATAAGAGCATGAAACAGACAATTAAAAATAATGCAAAACCTATTGGCTTTGTTTTCTTATCTGTTGTTGTGTTTGCTTTAGTCTATTTCAATAAGGATAAGCTGGTAGCTTTTTTTAGTAGAGCAAAGGGCGGAGGTAGTGCCGTACTCAATAGTAGTACCGAAAACACACCGTTGACCAACACACCTATTAGCCTAAGTAGTGGCGTTGCTACTGATGATACTATCCTCAAAATAGGCAGCCCACACCGTGATAAAGTTAGGGTATTGCAAGAGCTAATCAACGAGCGGAAGATAGGCAAAATAGTAAGTGCTAAATTATCCGTTGATGGAGTGTTCGGTACACAAACAGAGGCAGTCCTAGATATGCTAACAGGAATGAAAGCAATTAGTATCAACCAATTTAAACAACTCGTAAAAGCCTAACCATGCCCTTATTTATTCCCTTTTTGATAGGAGCAGGTGGTACGGGGTTTTGGTGGTGGAAATCCTCCCAAGAGGAGGACGAAGCCCCCAACCTAAAAGACGACTTAATCAATGTTGCCAAGTATAGCGGAATTGCTATACTGGCAATATTGGTTATCCGTTGGGCTTGGAAGAAAACACGTATAACCAATGCACCTAAATAACAACGATTTATTATTATATTTTGGCGGAGTACTGTTGGCAGCTGGTGCTGCTGTTGGTGCTGCTGAATTAGCTTTTTATTATCGTAAAAAACGCTGGATAGATGCTTGTGAGCAAGCCTTTTTTAAGTTAGATGATACGCAGCGTAGTTCGGTTGGTCATATCGTCCGAGATTTTGAACGATACGGAGATGGAGACGAGAATAAACTTGTTTATATCCTAGCCACAGCACGACACGAAAGCAGACTAAAACCAATAAAAGAATGGCGAGCAACATCTAGTCAAACCACCATTTACAACCTACAAAATAGGTATTGGGATACTGGATATTATGGGCGTGGATTCGTCCAGCTCACTTGGGAACGTAACTACGCAAAAATGTCAGAATTTACGGGGCTTAATTTGGTCAAAAATCCCGACCTCGCACTAATCCCCGACTACGCAGGCGATATAATCGTCTATGGTATGATCAATGGCAGTTTTACACGTAGGAAGTTAAGCGAATTTATCAATAGCAGCAGTATTGATTTTTATAACGCTCGTAAAACCGTCAATGGACTAGATAAGGCTAGTACGATAGCAACCTACGCAAATAGTCTAAAAAAAGCACTTCAATAGTATGAAAAAAGCCCCATTTTTTAACATCAAAGCTCTATTTGTTATCATTCCACTAGCTGTACTTATTCCTATCCTTATTTTGCGTTTTCGTCAACAATCAAAGGCGGAAACAACGCCAGCATTTTGGCGGACGGTTCGTCACTTCCAATCATACGAATTTGATTCGCCTTTTGAGGTTGGTTCAGGTATGCGAATGAAGCAACACTTTATACGCCTGATAGACGAAGTCCGACACCGTGTCGGCTTTGTCATGTCTGTTTCTTCGGGGTTTCGTACGCCTGAACACAATAGCAGTATCAAAAATTCAAATGGTGTACAATATAGCTCCAGCAATTCGCCACACATGAGCGGTATCGCTTCCGATGTATTGACCAATGACTTGAACGACACGCTCAAGCTAATGACAACAATCATGCAAGTACGAAACCAAAAATACCCCACTATGTCGTTGGGGATTGGTATCTATGGTAGTAGCTCCAGACCTAATGGCTTTTTTATCCATTTCGATACACGAGAACACCGAACCGCAATACTGCAAAAGGATACCATGTGGACGGGCAACGATTACCCACAGGGCGGATATCGCAGGTTGACCAGTCAAGAATTGCAGCTATTTAAAAACATTTTCAATCAATACAAAAAATAATGAGTAAACCAATTGGAAAAGAAGTAGAAGGGAAATATCAGTTGAGGGCGTATAATTTTTGCCCTAAGACGAACACCCCTATACCATCGCCTTATTCGTTTCACATCAACTTATTACGACAGCCCAATACAAGCGAAAGCTATTTTTGTGGCGTGCTTAAAGAGGATATTGTGTGGATGCTTATTGACCAATACGAAGCATATCAAAAAAGCAATTACCCACACCCTAATAATGAACTCATTCTAACAAAATTAAGGTCGGTACTTGATTTGATGAAAAATAGATATGAAGATTAATTTTTGTCAATACAAAAAGTAAATAACAATGAACGATAACCAAACGCCAGTACAGACATTGACAGTGCAAGCAGACCAAATTAAGTCAGAACTATTTAACGAGTGGGAGCAAGAAGATACAGCACTAAGAGCCAAGCAAGCTCAAGCAAGAAAAGACTATAACAATTCTTCTGTTGGAATTATTCAGGCAGGAGCTGCAGCCATTACTTCTGCTATTGTTTTAGTCTTTTTTTTAAGATGGTTGTTTCAGCTATCCAAGAAATAATATTTCGCTTAAAAGCGTGTTTTTATTCAATCAAATCAATTAATAATCCACCATGAAAAAATTCAAAAAAACAAAGGCAAAACCGCCTAAGGTAACGCATACAAAGCAAAGTGTAACCACTAATGAATTGAACCAAGAAAGGCTCAAAAAATTACTCAAAAAGACCAAGAAAAAATAACATGAAAATTACTGATACATTGACACACGAAGAAAGTGGAAGCCGTTCAAGAATGGAGCTTTGGTGGCGCAAGAAAGAGTTTAAACTACTATACAAAGGATTTAGAGGTGGTTCTGTGCCTGATGCTTTTATGAATAAAATAAAGGACGTACGAAAGGTAGAAGAGGTCTTCAAATTAAAGGGCTTTCAGTATGGCAATTGGCTAACCAATGGCGACCGATTCAATTATTTGGCAGCATTGGGGATTTGTTTGTATGATCTCAATAAGGTGTTGAAATTCAAAAATAATAACCTTGGGTTTGATGGAAATTTAGGTGTAGCATTTGGGGCGAGAGGTGTTCGTGGTGCAATGGCTCACTACGAAGCTAGTAGGCACTTAATTAATATGACTAGATACCATGAGGCAGAGCGATACGATACTAATCCTAGTAAGGAAACCTTATTTGTCAATACAGGTGGAGCTGGTGCATTTGCTCACGAATACGGACATTTTTTAGATTACTTTATTGGTCAAAATATAAAAACACACCCCACTATCTATACCTTGACTAATTGGCGTAGTACCAGCCAAAGAAGAATAAAATATGATCCTAAAAAATACCCAGCTCGAGCAATTGTGGAGAATATTTTGATGTTAGCTTATTGGAGTGAAGAAGGAAAAAAAGACTCTAATTTTATTATTAGAGTAAAACGATTTGGAGTCAAAGCGTATTGGTTCAGACGTAACGAAATTTTTGCACGATTATTTGAACAGTACATAGGATACAAACTGAAACAAATAGGCATCGAAAATTCATTTTTGACTCATAATAAATACGCAAAACAAGTGTACATGACTCAGGCAGAGTTAAAGAAAGTTGTTCCACTATTTGATGAATTACTTATCCATATTCGTATGGCGTTTTAAGCTGTCGAAAATGCAATAAAAAAAAGACCCCACACAGTACGTGTAGGGTCTTTTTTTATTACATTTTTCAGGGAGTTTTTGCCCCATTTATAGAGTCTTATATACTAATATCAATATAGGAGTCAGGAAACCGATAACAAGCAGCAGCGTATTGCGAAATAACAGATAAGAAATCATTGTATTTCCCCCAGCCATTGCGAGATTCTAGGAGAAGGTAATTGTTAGGGTGTTGAATTAACCGATTCAATCCTTTTCGTAGTATTTTAGCGATGTCCTTTGCTTGTGTAGCTCCAATTGTTTCTGGTTGCCATAAGGCATCATATAATCCTGCGGCATCTGCCATAGCTCTTAAGTTGTGAGTGATATTGATATAAAAAAGCGACTCTGAAGATAATTCTGTTTTGTCAGTAGGTTTAGATTCTAAATATATACTTAAGCTCATTTGTTTTTTTTATTTTTTTTTGGATTAAGAATATCGTTTAGACCATTGTACAAACGAACAAATTTGGATCGTTGGTCTTTGTCGGTCACTAAATGAGTGTATCGGTGAGCAACAACTTTACGTTTGTTATCCCAAATAATACGACCCTTATCCACATCAGTAACAAAAAATGTATTAGGGTGCTTCCTCCATTGAAGCAACTCCCCTTTTTGTACTAGGTCAAGTATTTCGGAGGGAATATCATTGTTGGTTAACTCAACCCTCCTTATCTTGCTTTCTTCTCTTTCGATAGCATCTTTTGTTTTTTGGATACTATCTTTTAACTTTCTTAAAGATTCGTTTTGTCGCTCCCATTTGTCTAAGGTTGCCCGACCGTTTTTTTTGTCATTCAAAGGCTGTCCGTTAGCTTGCTTGACCGTTCTAAAATGGTCTTGTAACTTTTCATCAAAGGCTTTATTTTTTTTCTCTAAGGAGTTTTTTAATATTTGAAGTTTTTTTGTCATTTGTTGCCGATGTATTTTATAGATATAAAAAAGCAAAGAGATTCCCCCATACATCGGCAAATGTTACCCGTACAAGCGAACTTGAAGGGAGGGGAATCTCTATTCTTGTATATCTGTATTAAATTAAATTTAGTATTGATGCGTTATACGCTTTGTAACAATTTTGCCGATGTATTACACCACAATGATAGGACAAAGTATGGAGAAAGTCAAGCGATGGGTGTATTTTTTTGTTTTAGTCTTCTTTTTTGTCGCTGAGTAGTTGCTCTAATCGTGCTATTTTTGGGGCTGCGGTGGCTTCATGGTTTTCGGTCGCCAAAACCTCCTTTATTTGCTCCAGCAATTTGCCCAGCTGCCCACGTGTTTGAGGTATGACTTCATCAGTAGCATTAAACCCCGATACAAACGTGCGTACCGTGCTATTTTTGCCACCGTACCACTTCATATAGCGCTGCGTAGTTTCTAGGCTTGAATGTCGCAAATGTTTTTGTATTTCAGGAGCTGAAATGCCATGTTGTATCATGTCACGCACGGCGGTATCCTTCCAGCTATAAAAGCTTTTGCCCTCTATGTCTGTTAGTCCGTCATATTCGTGGAGCAATCGCAACATATCACGGTGAGCCTTTGCTATCGTATTTTGTCCGCACTTTTTAGGGCCTGGAGTAATTTTATTGCCAAATAAAAAATAATGCTTGGGGTATTGCTCCAGTCGTAGTCCCTCGAGGTAGGTTTTAAATTCGTTAGGTATTATGATCGCATCAACTTTGCCATTTTTGGTGTCGGTACCGTCTATCATAATATAGCCGTTTTTGGTGTCCACATCGCCCACTCTTACCTTTTGCATCTCGGTACGTCTCAATGCACAATAATAACAAACAAAAATAGCCGTCAATAGTGGTGGATTGGTTGCACGTACATAGTTGATAATAGTACTACATTCTGTACGCTCGTACACCTTTCGCCTTTTTTCTGCTTCTCGCAATTTCTCCATCTTGGCAAATACATTGACAGGTATATATTCTCTATCGACTAGCACCCTGAATAAAATACCCATCGTACGGATATTATTATTCCGTGTTACGTGTGAGTGCTGGCGTTCGATTAGTAGATAATCAGAAAATTCATGTGCCAATTTTCTAGTAAAATCAGTTCCTAGTATCTCGGATTGTCCTATGTGGCTAAGATAAGCGATTAAGTTTCGGGAGTGGCTGAGGTAATCTCTTTTGGATTCGCTGGATACTTGCAGTCCTCTAAGGTCAACCGCTTGCTGGATAAGGTGTATTAATTTCATCGAATATATTCTTATAATTGATAATATCGCAGTTCAGCGAACCGCAACGATTTCCGTCGTTTTTAATAAGAATTCGACACTCAAAATTGGGGAATTTGGAGGAATTTACGCCAGTAAGTGTGGTTAAGTGTGGGGATTTGGGGTGTACCCACACTTGTAAATTTTAGATGTGTGGGGCGTAACTTATTGATAGTTAATGAGTTAATGCCGATAACCACACATTCACACACAAAATGCGTTTTTTTTGGAGCAAGTACATTTTTGAAAATCAAAAAACTGCTCAAATTTTGGGTTGGGGGCATAAAATAGAAAAAGTCACCATCTGTAAATAAATACAAATGATGACTTCTTAAAACAGTCGGGGTTGCAGGATTCGAACCTACGGCCCCCTGCTCCCAAAGCAGGTGCGCTACCGGACTGCGCCAAACCCCGAAGTGGTTTGATGTGGAACAAAGATAACAAAAATTTCTTTATTCCGTACTTTTTCTTGTAAAAAGTAGCACCAAATAAACTGGCGGAGAGAGCGGGATTCGAACCCGCGGTACCCGGTTAGAGTACGTCAGTTTAGCAAACTGGTGGTTTCAGCCACTCACCCATCCCTCCTAGTGCGTTGCAAATATAAGGCGGTTTTTAGAATTACCAAACTTTTGAGCGAAAAAAGATGTTTTTTTTTGAGAAAAAACTTAATTTACTCTTCAAGTCGAGCATTTAACGCCTATTACCTCTATTTGACAGACAAAAACTATAACCTTATGCTACTTCAAAAAGTTCAGCAACTTGCCCAAAAATATAAAAAAGATACGATTGCCTTGCGCAGAAGGCTTCATCAATATCCTGAATTATCGTTTGAAGAATACGAAACTAGCCAATTTATTCAGAAAACGCTGAAAGATTATGGTATTTCTTACGAAGTAATGGCAAAAACTGGAGTAGTGGCACTCCTCCAAGGAAAAAATCCGACCAAAAGAACCTTGGCACTTCGTGCCGATATAGATGCTCTGCCGATTACGGAAGCCAATAAGGTGCCGTACTGCTCCAAAAATGAGGGGGTGATGCACGCTTGCGGACACGATGTACATACGAGTAGTTTATTGGGCGTTGCTCGGATATTGCAGGAGCTAAAAGGGGAGTGGGAAGGAACGATTAAATTGATTTTTCAGCCAGGGGAAGAAAAACTACCAGGGGGGGCTTCTATATTGATAAAAGAAGGCGTGCTGCTCAATCCAGCTCCTACCCAGATATTGGGGCAGCACATAGAACCTGATTTGGCAGTAGGAAAAGTCGGCATCAAGTCGGGCTTGTTTATGGCGTCTGCCGACGAAATCTACGTGACCGTACGAGGCAAGGGCGGTCATGGTGCTCGACCGCACCAATGTGTTGACACGATACTGATGGCTTCGCACTTGATTGTGCAATTGCAGCAGCTCGTAAGCCGCCAAGCCGATCCCCTGATGCCGACAGTATTGACCTTTGGCAAAATCTATTCGGAAGGTGGTGCGACCAATATTATACCCAACGAAGTGGTGATTCATGGCACGTTTCGCACCTTTGACGAAGATTGGCGGAAGCAAGCCCACCAAAAAATGAAAAAAATGGCTCAACTTCTCTGCGAAAGTATGGGCGGAAGTTGCGATTTTGAAGTCGTCGTAGGTTATCCCTTCGTCCATAACAACGAGGATCTGACCGAAAAAACCAAAAATAATATGATTGCTTATCTAGGAGCAGAGAACGTAGTCGATTTACCTGCCCGAATGGGCGGCGAAGATTTTGGCTTTTATTCTCAAGCGTTACCTGCGTGCTTTTATCGCTTGGGCGTACAGAACCCCAATGGGACAGGACTGCACACGCCGATGCTAGATATCAACGAGGAGGCACTAGAAACGAGTATTGGGCTGATGGCATGGCTAGCCATGCAAGAGGATTAGCGCCCCAGTAGGCAGGATTCCACCGAAAACCGAGCGGGCGAATGTCAATTCGCCCCAACGAAAACGAACGATACCGCATCCATAAAAGGAGGTAGCGGCGAATTGCCATTCGCCCCGCACCCACGAGAGGCAGCACCCACGAGAGGAAAAAAGCCACCGAAAACCGAGCGGGTGAATGTCAATTCGCCCCAACAGCCCTAAAAACTAGACACCACATTAAATTGCACGCCATTGAACGCAGGCTGATAGCGACAAACGCCACCCGTACAAACGATACCCTCTACTTGACGCTTATAGACCAATTCAAATTTATTGCTCTTCTGCGTATAATTTGTGCCAAACTCATAAAACATCTGGATCTTGTCGTATTTCTTAGGGACAACATTGATCATATTAGATGCCCAAAAAGACCAGTTTTTGACATTAAATTCTACTAGAGCAAAAGCCCAAGACCCATAATCTTGCTCATTGTGCATGTACTGCAATTCGACACGCAAAGAGCGGCGTTTTTTGAAACGCATTTTGAGCTCGGCGTACGGAACATAAGATGTCACGATAGGTACACCGGGTTTTTGTTCATACACCTCTTGATTGTATTTCTGATATTGAAAGCCAAAGACCGCTTTTGTTTTTTTGTTGACCTTCCAGTTGGCACTGAAATTAGCTTCTGCATACAGCAAGTTTTGTTCAAAACCTGTATTGACATCGCTAAAATTCTGAAGGGAGCGAATGTAGGACATGTTGAGGTTCAGTGTCAATTTCCTCTTGATAGGAACATAAATCAAATCAAGCTGCGTGGACTGCTCGCCGACCTCTTGTGTGGCGGCATTGTAGCGAGCCGTAAGGCGGTAGGTATTTTGCTTAGACATTGACGGCAAGTAGGCCACCAAACCCCTATTGAGTGTCTGCAAAGGCGAGGTGCGGAGTATGAAATGATCCGTATATTTATACTGTGCGACTACTGAAAATCCTTTGGTAGAATAACCTAAAGAAGTAAAAAGATTATAACCTGCTTTGTTTTCCAATACACCTTTTGTATTATTCGTATTGACAGCTTCTTCGGACTTGTAGGAACCTTCTACGTACCACGCCAATTTTTTGTAATTGAAGCGATTGTACGCCGTGACGGCATAGGTTGTATATTTGGGTACAAAAACATTTTCGGGGGCATAGGAGCCAATATCGGTTGCAATCTGGTTCATGGTTGCATCATCGAGCGTACGGCGCACGGCACCCACGCCTGGACTGAGCGAAATATCATCGTTGACTTTGATAAATCCGTCCACGGCAGCCCCTACAATAATAGGCTGGTAATTTTCAAATAAATTGATTTGCTTTTCTACTTTTTTTTGCTGTCCAGCAAACACTTTGGCACTCCAATTTTCATTGATGGTGTATATCAATCGAGCACCAACCAGAGCATTATCAATCGGCAAATATCGCTCGTTGTAGGCTCTGAAAATAGTACCATTGCCTATTTGGTCGTAAAAATAACCTGCCGTAATATCCAGCCCGTGTATGCTTTTGCGAATGTGCCAACGTCCCAAACCTAGAGCCGAATAAGAGTCTAAAGGATCGACTAGGTTGGAATTATAATAGGCATCAAAACGAATACCTATATCGAAGCCCATGACATTATAATTGAGTGTTAGCCAATTGTTGCTGCCAAATTTTTGGCGGTCATATTGAGGCGTATTGGCAGCGCCAATAATAGAATCTCTGATGAAGAACGAGTTCTGGGTTTCAAAATCGCCCGTTAGGGTTCCTGCTTTGTTGCCCTGTGCGTGCAGCAAACTAGCTGACCAACAACTCAAAATGAATACTAGTAGTTGTATTTTCATAACGTGTTTGTTTATACCAAAATAATAAGCTCTAAATGGAGCCTAAACCAACAGATAATAAAGGCATTAGTTTACCAATTAGGTACTAAGGTAGCAATAATTAAAAAAGATGCTAGTAGATTTTTAATGCTTTTGTACCATTCAAGATATGAATACATTATCATTTGTTTATGTGTTTTCTATTTTTTATGAATAAAAAATTATAACTTGGCATAGCTCTTGAATTAGTAGTGCAGCATCAGGAATGACCTAATAAACACTACTACTTATATTCTATTACCAAAATTTATAACTGAATTATTATGAAACTGACAAATTTCCTCTTCGTTGCTTTAGTCGTACTGTTAGCGTCTTCTTCAGCATTTGCACAAGACAAACAATTGCCTAGTTCTTTGACGGTAGAAACCACCCAAGGACAGAAGGTGAGCCTCAAAGAATATATTGCCAAAAAAGGCAAAGTAACGGTTGTTAGCTTTTGGGCGACTTGGTGTAAACCTTGTACCAATGAGCTAGATAATATCGCTAGTGATTATTATGACGATTGGAAAGAAGAATACGATATTGAGTTTGTTGCGGTAAGCATGGATAACTCTCGTACCAAATCAAAAGTAGCTGGCGTAGTTGATACCAAAGGTTGGGAATATGATATTCTTTGCAATCCAGACAATACCGCTTATCAAGCATTGGGTTTCAATACGATTCCTTTTACGTTGCTAATAGATGCCGATGGCAATATTGTCTATAAGCATACGGGATATGCTCCAGGGGCAGAAGAAGAATTGCAAGAAGCAATCGAAAAAGCAAGTGAATAAGAACGCCAAATAAGAACGCCAATAAGAACGCTTCGCTGTTTGATACTAGAAGTTAGACTTCCGAGAGTAGTTTTCTATTTCTTTATGAATGGGTGTTCAATGTGGGTACTTTTCAGCGATTACTTAGGGTGTAACTATAAAAATGAAGCAAAATTTCCGCTATGGAGATTTTGCTTCATTTATTTTTGATAGCAACCTGCCAGTATTCTCAAAAAAAGCTATACCCATAGGGTATAAGGTGTTAGCACAAATTTTTTGTTGATAAAGTGTTTGGTAATCTATTATTTTTTGTTCTATCTTTGCTAGTACGAATAAAAATTCTTATTATTGATTCCTATATTGCAATATAAAAATAAAAGCTATAAAATGTTGGTAAAAACTTATGCAAGTGCCGTAGAAGGTATTGATGCCCAAATCATAACCGTAGAAGTGAGTGCTGGCGGATTGGTACAGCAGGGCAAACCGGGATATTCTTTAGTTGGACTGCCTGATAATGCGGTTCGGGAAGGTTATTGGCGTATCGAAACGGCGTTGACGAGCATCGGCTACCGCATTCCTAGAGTCAAGATTATTATAAATATGGCTCCTGCCGACCTCAAAAAAGAGGGGTCTTATTATGATTTGCCGCTGGCAATAGGCGTGATGGCTGCCAATAAACAGGTGCCACACGAGGAGCTTGACAAATATATATTGATGGGCGAATTGTCGCTCGATGGTACGTTGCGTCCCATTAAGGGGGCATTGCCAATAGCGATTCAGGCTAGGCAAGAGGGGTTCAAAGGGTTTATTTTGCCCAAGGAAAATGCGAGAGAAGCGGCTATTGTCAACGACCTAGATGTATATGGTGTGACGCACTTGCAGGAGGTTATTAATTTTCTGAATGGCGAAGGCGACCTCAAACCTACTTTTGTAGATACTCGGGAAGAGTTTGCTCACAATCGAGAAATTTTCTCTGTTGACTTTTCCGATGTCAAAGGACAGGAAAGTATCAAACGAGCGATGGAGATTGCCGCCGCAGGCGGACACAATATTATATTGATAGGTCCTCCAGGGGCAGGAAAAACAATGCTCGCCAAACGAATGCCGACTATATTGCCGCCCTTGTCGCTGCACGAGGCACTCGAAACGACCAAAATACATTCGGTGGTAGGGCTGTTGCCCTCCAATGCAAGTTTGATTTCGGAACGCCCGTTTCGCAATCCGCACCATACGATTAGTGATGTCGCACTGGTAGGAGGGGGGAGTTTTCCTCGCCCTGGTGAAATATCGTTGGCACACAATGGCGTACTTTTTCTGGACGAACTGCCAGAGTTCAAGCGTACCGTACTCGAAGTAATGCGACAACCAATGGAAGCCAGAAAAATTACGATTTCTAGGTCGAAATGTACCGTCGATTATCCTGCTAGTTTTATGCTCGTATCGTCCATGAATCCTTGCCCTTGTGGCTACTATACGCACCCCGAAAAAGATTGTGTTTGCTCACCTCCTACGGTGCAAAAGTACCTCAATAAAATATCGGGTCCCTTGTTGGACAGGATCGATTTGCATATAGAAGTCAAGCCTGTTAACTTTGACGAATTGTCGGATCAGCGACCACAAGAAAGCAGTAAGGAAATATTAGAACGAGTTGTAATAGCTAGAGAGGTACAGAAACAACGTTACGAAGAGGACAGTGAGATACATTGCAATGCTCAAATGGAGTCGAATCATATTCGTAAACATTGCGAACTAGACAAAGCTAGTCGAATATTGCTCAAAAGAGCCATGGAACACTATCAACTATCGGCTAGAGCATACGACCGTATCTTGAAAGTAGCTCGTACAGTTGCTGACCTTGCTCATAAAGAAAATATAGCTGCCGAACATTTGGCGGAAGCCATACAATACCGCAGCTTAGATAAAGAGAATTGGGTGCAATAATCCTATTGTTGGGAACAATTATGTCTCCTGACCTCTGATAGAGGTTATTGCAAATAGATTTCGTATGGGAACGAAAATACCTTTTTTTGACTAGGTGTGTTTAATTTGCCTGCGTTATCAAATGCTCAATTTCGTAGCTAAGGCTACGAATTTCCACTTTTCTTTGTTATCCAAAAAAATCTATCTCGCTCCCTCTATACAACTCTATTCGTAATAACCTCTAATAATCTAGCAGTAAAATGTGGATATTCCTTCGCTTATGCTTAATATTGTACTACAAAACAAAAATATTAGCACACTTAATAGTATAAAAGAACATGATTTTAAAAGGGAAAAAAGGGATAATTTTCGGAGCATTGGACGATCAGTCGATTGCATGGAAAATCGCAGAACATTGTGTAGCAGAGGGAGCAGAAATTGTATTGACAAATGCACCTGTTGCTTTTCGTATGAGAGGTGATACGAGTATCACTACATTGGCAGAAAAACTAAACTGCGAAGCGATTCCAGCAGATGCTACTCGATTGGATGACTTGGAAAACTTGGTAGAAAAGAGTGTAGAAAAATTAGGCAAAATTGATTTTGTACTACATTCTATTGGTATGTCTATCAATATTCGCAAGAACAAACCTTATACGGAATCGAACCACGATTATATGCAAAAGTCGTTTGATATTTCGTCTATTTCTTTTCATAAGCTCATGCAAACACTTTGGAAAATGGATGCGATGAACGATTGGGGGTCTGTTGTAGCTCTAACGTACATCGGAGCACAGCGTATTTTTCCTCACTATGGCGAAATGGCAGAAGCTAAAGCTTTGTTGGAGTCTTTTGCTCGTTCGTTTGGCTATCACTTCGGCGAAAAGAAAAAGATTAGAGTCAATACGATTTCGCAATCGCCAACAGTCACTACCGCAGGTAGTGGTATCGAAGGGTTTGATGATTTTTGGAATCATGCCGACAAAATGTCGCCTTTGGGCAATGCTTCTGCTGATGATTGTGCTAAATATTGCATGACACTATTTTCAGACTATACGAAGTATGTCACGATGCAGAATTTATTCCACGATGGTGGATTTTCGAGCATGGGAATGAATCCCAAAGCAGTATAAAATAAAATATACGTAATAGTAGCGGTTCTGAATAGATTCTTCTATCAGAATCGCTATTTTTTTTTAAGAGAAGTGACGATTGCTTTTTCAATGAAAAGATTCAATAATTATAGGAAAGGGTATGTGTTTGTAATCTTGACTTGGCTTTTTGGAGCTTGTTCAGGTACTCCACCAGAAGGGCATGCTAGAGCTTATGGATTCGAACTGCCAAAAGTAATCATCAAAACTCCTACCAATCAATATATCCATGTCGATACAGTCACGAATCGATTAGAAGCGACGGCTAATTCAGCTGCTGCTGCTAGTGTTTTTTACCACATTGATTTAGATAACGGTATTTTTAGTTTGATGGACTTGGATAAGCAGCGATATGTATCTATTGATTATCATCAAGGTGGTTATTTGCATCTCAATGCTCCTCAGATATTAGAGTGGGAGAAGCTGAAAATTGTAGAACAAAAAGATGAGCTACTGTATTTACAATCTACTTTAGGAGCTTATATAGGGGTGGAAGGTCAAAGCGGTTTGATTGCGAAATACGACAACCCTCAACCTAGTTTAGAACTTATTTATTTGCCCTAATTTTTACGAATTTGTTATGTCTAGTGCACTCCACAAAATAAGTCAATATTCCATTCGAAATTTATCTATTGTAGCCATTGTGCTATTCCTGATAATTAGTATGGCTTATCGGGACTCTAATCGTCGATACCGTCAGGATCCAGGGATTATTTCCTACGATATGGCAGGTTATTACGCTTATATGCAAGCCTTCTGGCTCAACGGAGATTATAGCTTTAGTTTTTTGACCAGTCGGTCACATCAATCAGGATTGGTGCACATGCAGGATGCGAAAGGGGAACATGTTTTTGTCAATAAGTACAGTGTAGGTCCTGCTATTATGCTATCGCCTTTCTTTTTGTTAGGACACTTGGAGTCATATTATCAAGAAGTACCACACGATGGTTTTTCTTATACCTACAGGTTTTGGATGTGTACAGGGGCATTGCTCTATGCTATGCTAGCGTTATTGATACTTCGTAAGTTGTTGTTGACTTACTTCGATGATAAAGTAGTAGCAAGTGTGTTGGTTGTCTTTATCTTTGGTACGAATCTGTGGCATTATACTGTCGATCAACCGATTATGTCGCATGTGTATTCTTTCTTTTTATTTGGGTTGGCAATTTGGTGTAGTCAATGTTGGCTCAAAAGCAGCAAGTGGCGATACTTAATCGCCCTAGCATTGACTTGTGGTCTAATAGGGGTCACTCGATTGCCCAATATGGTATTCTTTTTAGTGCCTGTTTTTTGGGGCGTGTACAATGGGGAGTCGCTAAAAGAGCGTTTTTTGTTTTTGATGAAAAACTGGAAACAAATCATTGTTGGTCTTTTTGTTTTTCTGATTCCTTTTGTCCCTCAGGTCGCTTATTGGCATAGCCAAACAGGTTTCTTTTGGGTAGAAGCGTACAGCGAAAATAACGAAAATATGTATTGGCTACAACCAATGATAGCCGAAGTGTTGATTGGTTACCGCAAAGGTTGGCTAATCTACACGCCAGCGATGTTACTGGGGCTTGTCGGCTTTTATCCATTGTACAAACAATATAAGTCTATCATGCCTGTTTTATTGGTCTATTTGTGTATCAATATCTATGTAGTTGCTTGTTGGGGGTGTTATTGGTATGGGGGGAGTTTTGGTATGCGTGCGTTGATTGAATCTAGCATCGTTTTGAGTTATCCAATGGCAGCATTATTTCACAAGGCTTACCAAGTAGTTTGGTCAACCATATTATTGAGCTTGGTATCGCTTAGTTTGATTACGCTAAATCAAATCCAAACATTACAAATCAATCAAGGTGTACTGCATTGGGGTGAAATGAGCCGTGAAGCTTATTGGACTATTTTTTGCAAAATTCCACCTCTGTCTGAAGAAGAAATGAAAGAAAGAGATGCTTATTTGTTGAAAGCAAATCCTTGGGAAGAGTCCAGTCGAAAAGTGTATCAACAGTCAATTTGGTAGTTTTACCAACTTTATCTGCTTGTTTTGACGGAATTTAAGATATGCTCTCAGAAGAATTATATGTTACAATAAGTCTAAGTTCATAAAAATACCTATTTTTAGCGATTGATAATTGCTATGATCTATTACCATCATATACTATACTCTTAAAACAAATTAGACAACGACCGCATGAATATTCCAACAATCAACACACTATCCATCATTATACCTGCTTACAATGAAGGCAGAACGATACACTTTATTCTAGACAAAGTACAAGAAGTCGAACTGACAGGGGGTATCCAGAAGGAAGTAATTATCGTCAACGATTGTTCTACAGACAATACTGAGGAAGCTGTACAGCGCTATATGAGCAATAACCCAGCATTGAATATTCAATATTTCAAACATGCTCAAAATGCAGGTAAAGGGGCGGCACTACATACCGGTATAGCTAAAGCTACAGGCGAATATTTGATTATACAAGATGCGGATTTGGAATATGATCCACAGGAGTACAATTTGCTACTCAAGCCTGTACTCAATGGCATGGCAGATGTGGTGTATGGGTCTCGATTTATGGGCGGCAACCCACACCGTATTTTGTTCTTTTGGCATAGCATCGGCAATAAGCTTTTGACATTCTTGTCCAACATGAACACCAACCTCAACTTGACGGACATGGAGACCTGTTATAAGTTGTTTAATACCAAAACAATACAAGGGCTGACGCTCAACGAAAAGCGATTTGGTTTTGAGCCAGAAGTAACGGCAAAAATAGCCAGAGTAGATAAGATTCGTATTTACGAAGTGGGTATTTCATATTATGGTAGAACGTACGAAGAAGGCAAAAAAATTGGCTGGAGAGATGGCGTTCGTGCTATTTACTGCATCGTGAAGTTTAACCCTGCCAAAACGATTGTCAATATATTATACATTGCTTTTTGGATTGTTGCTATCATAGCCGCTTTATTTGGTTTGTTCAAGTTGCTGGGAATGTAACAATGTCTAATAACCTCTATTAAAAACAATATGAAAATAAGTATGACACGCCAGAATGATTATCATCATTGGTTGGCAACAAATGAAACAGGTGCGGTGCTGCATCTCGATGGTTCACCTAGTATTGGTGGCGAAAACAAAGGTTTTAGCCCAATGGAATCCTTAGTAGCTAGCCTTGGCGGCTGTTCGGCGATTGATATGGTGAGTATTCTCAAAAAACAACGACAAATCATCGAAGATTTTGAAATAGAACTGACTGCCGACAAAATTAAAGTCGCCGAACATACTGAGTTCAAATCAATTGCTTTGCACCTGATTTTGACAGGTGATATAGATGAAAAAAAGGTGCAAAAAGCCTTGCAACTAACAAAAGAAAAGTATTGCTCTGTCTATTTTATATTGAGTGCGAGTACGACTATTACGTACACGTATGAAATTAAGTAAGTGGACACAAATAAAGATTTTCCCTGACTTACCCACAAAAAAAAGCCATAGCAATTTTGCTACGGCTTTTTTTTTACTCCTCTTCGTTACTAGGGTTATTTTTATTTTCTTCTACTTTAGTAGTTACAGATTCTTTTTTCTCCGCTTTGACAGCTTTTTGTTTTCTTCTCTCCTCGGCTAGAGCCAAACGTTCTTCTATCGAAAGTTTTTTTGGAGGTGTTGCTTTTTCGTTAGCAACAGGCGATTTGGAAACAGCTATTTTATCAATCGATTTTTTGTCCTCTTTCTGTTCTACTTCTTTTTTTACTACGGTTTTTTTGTGCTTTTCTGGAGCAGGAACCGTTGATTTTTCGTTTGTTCGTTCTTCTTTTTTTCTTGGGTGAGCCTTTTTCGGCTGTTCTTCTTTATTGGTATTGCGAGAAGGTTTACTGCGGTTATTTCTTCGTTTGGGGTGTTCATCTCGCAAGTCTGCATGGTTTTGTTGAAGTGGATTACTTGTGCGTTCGTCGAAGAGAACTCGCTGTTTGGCAGCATCCAGTGCCAAGTACAATGCCTGACGGAAAGAACCTTCGTTAGCCAACCCTTTGCCTACAATATCAAATCCAGTGCCGTGGTCAGGAGAGGTACGCACGGCAGAAAGTCCTGCGGTGAAATTCACGCCACCACCAAAAGCCATTGCCTTGAAAGGCACCAAACCTTGATCGTGATACATGGCGAGTACGCCATCAAAGTTGTATAAGTTACTAGAACCAAAAAGACCATCAGCAGCATAAGGACCTATTGCCAAAATGCCTTTGGCTTTGGCAGCCTTGATAGCAGGAATAATGATGTCGTTCTCTTCTTTACCCAAAAAGCCACCATCACCAGCGTGCGGATTTAGTCCTAATACAGCTATTGTTGGGCGATTGATACCAAAATCACGGCACAAACTATGGTGCATCAATTCTATCTTCTGCAAGATTAGTTTTTCGGTAATTTGTTCCGCTACTTCTTTGAGTGGCAAATGGTTAGTCACCAAGCCCACACGTAGCTTTTCGTGTACCATGAGCATCAAGCTATCGCCTTCTAGGGCATCAGCCAAAAACTCGGTGTGCCCTGGAAAACCAAATCCAGCCAATTGCATGGCTTCTTTGTTGATAGGAGCGGTGACAAGGGCATCAACTAGACCCAACTTGAGGTCGTCCGTTGCTTTTTGTAACGAAATATGGGCATACTTACCACCATCGGCATTGCATTCGCCTAGATTGATTTTTACGTTTTCTGTCCAACAATTGACCACATTAATTGTATTATCCTTGCATTGGTCAACCGAATCTACATTATTGAAACTGATTTGACCAATTTTGGCAATATTTTTATGATACGAAATCACTTTGGCTGCTCCATAAATAACAGGAGTACAAAGGTGTAGGATACGTTTATCGTCCAATGCTTTGAGGACAACTTCCAACCCAATACCGTTGATGTCGCCAATACTAATACCTACTTTCAATTTGTGTGTCGTTGCTGTGTTGCTCATATTCTTTGTTTATTTGCTGCAAATATACGCAAAAAAGTATAAACTTGCAGTTCTTAAGCGTTCATTACATTTTCCTTACGCTCTAATCCAAACTAAATTGATAACCATGTCTATACAACAAACTTTACAGCCTGTTTTGCAAATCGCCAAAGAAGCAGGAGCGGCTATTCTGAAAATTTATGCTCAATGTGAGGGTATTGAAATACAACGAAAAGCAGATGATTCGCCTCTAACGGCAGCTGACCAAGCAGCCAACAAGGTTATTTGTAACGGGCTCGAAAAGTTGCCTACGGTTTACCCCATTGTATCGGAAGAAAATAAACAGGTGACGAAAGAAATTCGTCAAGCCTACGATTATTATTGGCTCGTTGATCCACTCGATGGCACCAAAGAATTTATCAAGCGCAATGGCGAATTTACAGTCAATATTGCATTGATACACAAAGATAGAGTAGTCGGTGGCGTTGTTTATACGCCCGTTACAGATGATCTTTATTGGGCAGCGAAAGGCGAAGGGGCATTTATTCAGCAAGATGGAAAAATAACTCAATTGCACGCCCCTAAGTTTACACTTGACCAAGAAGGGCTACAAGTGGTTTGTTCTCGCTCGCACCTCAACGAGGAAACACAAAAATTTATTGATCAACTCAATAATCCTGTGTTGGTATCGAAGGGCAGTTCGCTCAAATTTTTGGAGTTGGCAACAGGCAAAGCACATCTTTATCCGAGAGTGGCACCGACGATGGAATGGGACACCGCAGCCGCTCAAATTATAGTAGAAGAGGCAGGCGGGAAAGTACTACAATTTGGTACTGAAAAACCAGTGGTCTATAACAAAGATAATTTGTTAAACCCGTTTTTTGTGGCTTATGCTAATGTTCAGGATTAAAATGAACTTAGACCGCTATGCTGTTAGGTACTAGAAGTTAGACTTCCTAGAATAGCTTTTTATCTACATAATCTTTAATAAGAAAAGTTTGAGTACAGGACAAAAATTAAGAGCGGGATGTGGTAACCACCTTTGAGGTGGTTACCACATAACTCAGCCAAGTGAAAATACTCATTTTTCGTTCTGAAAATAGTTATTTTTGACTTTTGTCCTGTACTTAAAAGAAAAGTATAGTTTTTAAGATTAAAAATGAGTTGTACAGGTGCTTTTGGAGGGTTTTTGCTTCCAAAAGCACTTTTTTTGAAAAAAAATGAACCCTTCGTGAACTTTTTGAGTGGCATTGTTGTTTAAGGGGCATATAACAATTCGGAAGCAGGACAAAAGTCTTGCTTTTTTTATGTCCAGTAGTGTCACTACATGGGCTTTTTTTTTGCCTTTTGGTAACGCCTCTTTTGGTAACGCCTCTTTTTAGACTTCTTGTAGTAATAATTCTTCTATAATAGTTCTAGTGGTACTGAGTCGAGGTACTTTGTGCTGACCGCCAAACTTACCTTTTCCTTTGAGCCAACGACCAAATGTACCACTTGGTACCGCCTGTAATACCAACGATTGCAGTGCCATGTTTTTATAACGCTTCGCGGCATAATCCGAATTGATAGCTTGCAGACTTTCGTCCAATACTTGGGCAAACTGTGCCAAGTCTTTCGGACGTTGTTCAAACTCAACAGCCCATTCGTGTCCACCTTTTCCTTGTTCCATAAAAATAGGAGCGACCGTATAGTCGGCTATTTTGGCGTCTAATAATTGACAGGTTTTGCTCAATGCTTGGTCGGTATTCCAGACCATTACCTCTTCGCCAAATACATTGATAGCTTGTGCCGTTCTGCCTGTTATCTCGATATGATGCGGAAAAAGTGAAGTGAACCGAACCGTATCCCCAATCAAATAACGCCAAAGACCAGCATTGGTACTAATCACTAAGGCATATTGTGTGTCTAGTTGTACATCAGCTAAAGTATAAGCTGTGGGGTTTTCGTCTAGCAAATTATCAAGTGGCACAAACTCAAAAAAGACGCCATTCCCCAACATCAATTGCATGCCTTGGGCATCAGGCTGCATTTGTCCAGCAAAAAAACCTTCCGAAGCATTGTAGGCATTTCTATATTGGACATTTCCTGCTGGAAATAAGGCTTGGAACTGACTGCGATAAGGCTCAAAAGAAACGCCTCCATGCGAATACAATTCAAAATTGGGATAGACTTCCGATAGATTATCCTTGCCACTCAATTCGAGAATACGCCTAAACAGTAAGAGTGTCCAAGTCGGCACGCCCGATATATTGGTGATGTTTTGGTGCAATGCCGTTTGGGCGATACGCTCTAGTTTGATTTCCCAGTCAGGGAGTAATGAAGTTGCTACATCAGGTGTCAAAAAATATTTGGCATAAATAGGCATTTGCTGAATCATAATAGCCGACACGTCACCGACATAAGTGGGTACTTGTGCATCAAACGTATTGATTTCGCCGCCCATTAATATCGCCTTACTATCGGTGCTAAACATGGTGGTATTGGGGTAGGATTGATACCAGTTTGCCATCATATCGTGTCCGCCTTGTAGGTGGCATTGTTTCAGGTTTTCGATACTGACAGGAATATATTTGCTCTTGGCAGCCGTCGTTCCCGACGAGCGAGCAAACCACTTGATTTGACCTCTCCAAAGTACATCTTTTTTGCCTTGCATCATAGATGCAATATAAGGTTGCATTTGTTCGTAGGTACGAATAGGGATTTGTCGCTGAAAATCAGCATAATTGCGAATACTAACGAAATGATGTTCCTTGCCAAATTGTGTAGATTTCGCGGCATCAATCAAGTAATCAAATACTTGTTGTTGGGTCAATAAAGGTGAATCTGTGTACTGGCGTACTCGTTTTATATTCCAAGTACTTGCCATTTTGATAACCGTATTTGTCCATTTCATACAAAAAGTGCTTATTTTGGAGCAAAAGTACCTAAATAAAAGGTTTTTTTTGCCTTTAAAAATGACCCAACCTATTGTTTGGTCATAAAATATTCGGAAGCGTTTCTGATTATTATCAATATTGCAACATGAAAAAGATACACTTTATCGCTATTGGAGGAGCTTTGATGCACAATTTAGCATTGGCAATGCACCAACAAGGCTACCATATAACAGGTTCGGACGACGAAATATACGATCCTTCTCGCAGTCGATTGGCTGCTGCTGGATTGCTACCTCAACAAATGGGTTGGTCACCAGAACGGATTACCAATGAGCTCGATGCTATTATATTGGGCATGCACGCTCGCCCAGACAATCCCGAATTGGCGAAAGCTAAAGCATTGGGTTTACCTATTTATTCCTATCCAGAATATCTGTATGCTCAAAGTCAACAAAAAACAAGGGTAGTAGTTGGCGGAAGCCATGGCAAAACAACAACTACGGCTATGATTATGCACATTTTGCACTATCACAAGGTAGATTTTGATTATGCCGTAGGGGCACAATTAGAAGGTTTTGACTTGATGGTACGTCTTTCTGATGCACCAATTATCGTGATAGAAGGCGATGAATATTTATCTTCTCCAATAGATAGACGCTCTAAATTTTTGCATTATCAACCACATATTGCGATACTGACAGGCGTAGCTTGGGATCATATCAATGTGTTTCCAACACTAGAAAACTACCAAAGTCAATTTGATGCATTTGTCGAAACGATCGACCCAAAGGGGACTTTGATATACTACAAAAAAGATGCTTATTTGCAAGCTTTGGCAGCTAAAACCAATTGTCAGACGATAGGCTATACGACACCAGCGGCTACTATCGAATCGCACCAAACCTACTTGCAGCAAGATTATAATATCACTAACAAAGTACCTGTTGCTTTACAGATATTTGGCAATCATAATTTGCAAAATTTACAAGCGGCACGCTTAGTTTGTAGAGAATTGGGACTCAGTGATGGGGAGATAGTCGAAGCGATTGCTTCCTTTGGTGGCGCTGCCAAACGTTTAGAAACCTTGTCTAGTACTGCGGAGCAGGTCATTTTCAAGGACTTTGCACATGCACCTTCCAAGGTCAAAGCAACGATACAAGCCGTACAGGCACAATTCCCCGAAAGGAAATTGATAGCCGCACTCGAACTGCATACGTTTAGCTCGCTCAATAAGGAGTTTTTGAGTCAATACCAATCGGCTATGGACGCAGCCGATACGGCTATTGTCTATTATAGCGAGCATACGTTAGCCATCAAAAAACTACCTGCCATTAGTGCAGCAGAAATACAAGCTGCCTTTGGTCACAAAAATTTATTGGTTTATACCAACCCAGAAAAACTAGCGACCAAACTAAAGGAACTCAAAGCTCAAAAACCAGTGAATGTACTCTTGATGAGTTCAGGAAATTGGGGCGGTATGGTATTGGATTAATACAAATTGAATTTTTAAACAACTTCAAAAAATAAGGTTTGCACCAACGATTGGTGCAAACCTTATTTTGTAAATGAACAGCTGGTTGATGATTGGCAGATTTCTATGCTCTAACAGCGAAGCAATCTAATACATCGCATGTTTATCTTCTGCAATATCATCAGTCTGTAAGATTTCTTCTACCGTCGAAGCTTCTGCACCCATATCATAGGCATGACGACGGTCGGAAAGCGAAATATCAGCTACCCAATCTTCGTCAGGTACGGCATCTTCGAGTATATAAGGCGTACCATCATAATTGAGTCGTTTGCCGGGGTAAATGTACGATTTGAACAAATAAAGTGGGAAGTTATTCAGACTCAAATTGCGATGAATATAAGGCTCTATATTTTGCTCATGATAAGCAGGCAATAGACTCCAGTGCAAACTTGGACGCTCGTGATGAGCACCATGATAACCATTGTTCATGGTCAAGTAGTTCAGTATTTTGCCTGTAAAAGTACGAGAGTGGTTATATTTATCTTCTTGGTCGCAGCCGTCATGTTGCCAAATATTGGTACTAACCACACCCCAAGCACCATAAATGTGCGGTAACCACAAGAACAACACAGCAGCCCAAGGATTGACAAATAAAGCAGCAATTTTGATAGCATGTACCAATATCATTTCGGCACGCCATTGATTGTACCACGCTTTTTTTTCTACTTTCATTTTGGCGGTCCATTTCTTTTCCGATTCCATAATCGCTCCTGTCACGATAAAGAAAAACAAAAGTTGGTTAAGCAAGTGCCATTTGAAACGAGCCTTGGAGGTTCGCATGGCATCTTTTGCATTTTGGGTTTCCTTGTGGTGACTAAAGTTATGTCCAGGAACATAGGCACTCACGGAATAGCCATACGCTAGACTCAGTACAAATTGAAAGAGTTTGTTATGCGATTTTTTGTAAAAAATAGGACAGTGAATAGTATTATGCACAATAACAGCACACAGAAAGGAGAGGACACAGGTCAAGAATGACCAAGCTGCAATCGCTCCCCAGCCATAGTTGGCAAGTACCGTATCGAAATAAAGAAAACTGCTATAAGCTACTACGAAGTAAACCGCAATAAACGCCATGGTTCGGTAGTCTGCTTTGTAACGCAAAATAGATTTAGACATAAGAATAAGTTTGATTTTTAAATTTGTGCTATACAAATAGCAACTAATTGCTATAACAACAAAATGCTGCTTTTGCTCAGCAAATTTACGATTTATCTACTAAAGCGATTAGTTTTTGACTCAAAAAGCCTTGTTAAGTATTCTCAAGAATGCCAAAAAGCCTCCTTTATCAGGAGATAAAGGAGGCTTTTATATAATTTTGCACAGACCGATTTATTAGTGTTCTTCTCTGTCTGCGCTAATATATTTGCTCAATAACTGCTCGGTTTTGGCATTTTCAATTTTATTAATTAGCTCTGCTGATTCTTGTTTGTCACGCACTACTTTGGCAAGTACAAAACAAGAAGAAACCGAAAATAGATAGGTCATTGCCAAAAATGCTTTGGCAAATAAATCGAGCTCTAAGTAGAGCAAACCCAATAGCATTCCTGCAAAAGCAATTCCGAAGGAAATCCAAGCCAAAATCCCAAAGGCTTTGGTATTGGAATTTTCATATTTTTTTGATGACATGGTGTTCTTTTTTTTGTGTGAAAAAAAGGGGGTAAATCCTGAAACAGAACAAATTACACTTTCTGTTGCAGTATCAGCTAACAAAACCTACAAAAAGTTGGGAACGTTCATTTTTTGTTTTTTTTAACTTGTTGGTGGAGGCTTCAAATACTACTCCCCACGCCCCATTTTCTTCCGAACCGTAATATAAATCCCAACAATCAGTACAAAAGAAGCGGTAACAATCCCACCAATTTTGACACGATACAAGAACAAATCCCAGTCAGCTTTTTCTTTGATTTGTACATATTCTGGATTGACAGAGGCAGGTGAACCTGATTGGGTCGCCAATTCCCAGTTCGCTTTGTCGGTATTGTCTGCGGTGAAATCTCGGAGAACCAATGTCTTTATTTCTTTGACTTGATCTTTGTCAATCTTATAGCCGATACTATCTACTGGCAGCCCAGTGGCATCGTAAAGCATGATTTTTTCTTTGTGGTTGTCTAGCCCAAAGGTCAGCCCTGCAATATAGTTTTTGGACGTAGGGAAAGCCTTTTGGAAACGTTGTGCGTCAGTACAGACCACAATATAATTTTTAGCTTCGATGGTCGCAGAGGAAGGAAAGTGAAATACATTCCCTTTCTTATCTACAATCGTCCAGTCGGTAATGTCTAGTGGCTCGTCTGTGGCATTGTAAAACTCAATCCAATCGCCTGCTAGCGTGTCATAAAAACTAACTTCGTTGATAATCATTTGTTGGGCGGCAGGGTGTTCTCCCTTTCGGAAAACGGCTTTGACGACTGTATTTTCAGAAGCTAGATTCAGTTTCAAGAAACGACTTTCTTGCTTTTGGTTATTGACCAGCCAATGCGAAAATTGATACCCAAAATAAGGTTTTGCTTCTAATAAAACAGGAATATTACGGAAGTAAATACCCGTAAAATGTTGCTGTACAGGAATGACTTCGTTGACCATGACGGTACCGCCACCGCTATCTATTTGAGTTGTTAGGCGTGCTTCTTGTCCCACCCACGGAAACTTGGTTTGCAACTGCTGGCGCATAGATTCTGGGCGTTTTCTACCAAATTCTTTCATGCGTTTTATCTCTCGATGCCAACGATGTTCAGGCAAGTTCCAACGTTGCCAATGGCGTTGCATTTCTGGCTTGATGTAGCTCGAAAACTGATCAATACGCTCGTCCAAACGAGTCGAATCTAAATTGTAATTCATTCTATCCAAAAAACGGCTAACAAACTGCTCCTGAAAGCCTTTGTTTTGCAACAATGAACGCAAGTTGAGCGTACTCCATGGCGGATTGGGCCAAGAAGGACCATTGGGTTTGGTATGAAAATCTAAACTGTTGTTCTTGAAGCCATTTCGACCATAATGCCCCAACCCAAAATCAGTATCAAATAAAATCCAGCGCCATTTGCCACCTTCTGTTTTGGGTCGCCAAAACTTGATATTTCCACCAGCATCTTGGTTATCAATATAGATTTGAAGAATTTGATATTCCATAAAATTTTCTACGTCCATTAGTGTACTGACGTAATCAAAGTTCTTTTGGTCGGCTAGGTTATTGGTACGCATAAATTGGCGCATAGCATCATAATGCTTACGACTGCCCGCTTGTACACTTTTGCGATGCTCGATCAAATCGATGCTATCTTTGTCTAGACCAAAATTTTCTACAATATAATGTCTAGTCAATTTTTCTCGAAAATTGTACATGCCCCAATACTGCCCATTGATATAGACTACAGCAGGCTGGTAGGCTTGCGTTTCTAACCCAATCTCTCTACCAAAGGAAGTGATAAGAGCATCTCTAAAATGGGTCTCGCCATAATCAGAACCTGAATTACGCAGTACCAAACGCTTGTATTTTTTCTGCGTTTTATCTTTGAATATAGGGTATTTGATG
The DNA here is from genome assembly GCA_937139495.1 of uncultured Saprospiraceae bacterium. Taxonomy (GTDB): domain Bacteria; phylum Bacteroidota; class Bacteroidia; order Chitinophagales; family Saprospiraceae; genus Aureispira. The sequence continues at coordinate 35,950 of CAKZQC010000002.1, forward strand.
TACTTGGTACCGTATCTAGATTTGCTAGCATAAAGCGAAAAAGATTTTTGTGGGAAAATACGGCTCATGCCACCAAATATTTTGAATCCAACAGGACTTTCAAATACTTTTTGTTTGTTTTCGTCAAACAACTCAATATAACAAGGGACTTCTCTACGAGAATAATAATTGGCTCCCTTGAAGGGGAATTTGCTGCCTGCTCGATAACCTTTTGTGAATAATCCTGAGCCGGGATTGAACAAGGCATCGGGCGAGATAGAAACAGACAAGATAGGCAGATGTGTCGAATCTCGTCTTACAATGTAGGTATTGGTAAACACCTTGCTTTTGATAGCATTGCTGACGACAATGGCTCGAATCACCTTGGTAGTATCGACCTTAATCGGCTCACTGTAGCGATTGGCACTAACAGAGGGAACGGTGCCGTTGGTGGTGTAATAGATAACCCCCTCGGTATTGCTGGACAGGCTAACCAATACATCAAAGGGGTAATAGCCAGCAGGTTTGCTGAACTCTATTGTTGGGGTTGTTTGTGCTGTGCAATGGCTAGCAATAAGCAGCAGCGAAAAAAGTACCGATAGGATTTTCATAGTGTTGTATTTGTACTACAAAAATACGCAAGATTTTGTATAAAAACATGATTTGATAGTTGCCAAATAAAAAATAGGATAAGCCACTTATGTGGCTTATCCTACCGTAAAAATATAGTACTAATATTATTGGCTATTTTGAACACAACCTACTACAGATTTTCTTCTTTCTGCTTTGCAAAAACATAAGTTTGCTGCTTATCGATCGTTTTATCTATTTTCGACAAGTTTCTTTTGCCATACCAAGAACCATTCCCTTTGCAGCCCTTGCGCTTAGTCGATTGGCTGCAAGAAGCAAAAAATGAAAGAGAAAGTAAGGTAAGTCCGAGTGTTGTTATTTTTTTCATGTTATGTTTTATTTTATATCCATTAAAAAGGATTTGTTAAAAAGACGATTTGTAATACAAACGTGTCTTTTAGTTAAAATGTAACCTTTGGAGTGGTATAAATGTCTATACAGACAACAGCTCAATAATAACAATCGTTCCTTTTTTTTACAAAATACCATTTGCCATATCTTCCTTGGCTGCTGCTTCTACGGCTTTGGCGACACGAAAAGCGACTACTTCGTCTAGTGCAGGAGGAATAATCATATCCTGAGTAGGAGTATCAATACTTTCTGCAATCGCTTTGGCTGCGGCCAATTTCATATTGGGCGTAATTCGCTTGGCTCTAGCGTCCAATGCACCACGGAATATGCCAGGGAAACCCAATACATTATTGACTTGGTTAGGCAAATCACTTCGTCCTGTACCGACAATAGCAGCACCACCTTTATACGCTTCTTCGGGCATAATTTCAGGTTCAGGATTTGCCAAAGCAAATATAATAGAGTCTTTTGCCATCGTTTTGATGTCGTCTGCTACTAGCAAATTGCCTTGACTCACGCCAATAAATACATCGGCATCTTTTATAGCATCTTTGAGCGTCCCTTCTATATTATTTGGATTACTGTACGTCAATGAACGTTGTTTTTCGTCATTGAGATTGGTTCTTCCTTTGTGTATAATTCCTTTGCTATCGCAAATAATCATTTCGTTGACAGGAGTACAAATGCTGTTGTCATTATGTTCTACACAACGTAGCAGACGAGCAATAGCAATACCTGCTGCTCCAGCACCATTGATGACTACTTTGAGTTCCGACATTGGTTTATTTACTAATTTAGCCGCATTGATTAATGCTCCTAATACGACAATAGCAGTACCATGTTGATCATCATGAAAAACAGGAATACCCAAATCTTGTAGGCGGGCTTCTACTTCAAAACTTCTTGGAGCGGCAATATCCTCTAGGTTAATTCCTCCAAAAACAGGAGCAATACGACGGACTGTTTCTACAATTTCATCTACATCTTGGGTATCCAAGCAGATAGGGAAGGCATTGATATTGCCAAAACGGCGAAACAACATGGCTTTGCCTTCCATAACAGGAATAGAGGCAGCTGCCCCAATATTGCCCAAGCCCAATACAGCGGAACCATCGGTAACGATAGCGACACAATTACTTTTGATAGTGTATTCCCAAACTTTTTCGGGATCTTTGGCAATAGCCAGACAAGGTGCTGCTACACCTGGTGAATAAACCAAGGATAAATGATCTTTGGTACGGACATCCATTTTGTTACGAATGCCAATTTTTCCTTTGAGGTAACGGTGCAGGTTCAGTGATTCTTCGTTATAATCCATACGTTTTGTTGCTTATTTTGGATAATTAAATCTTAGTTTTGTTGCCAATAGACAATTACAAATCATTCATCACAACTTATCGGAGTGATGCGCACTAAGGTAAACTAAAATAGCAGTAATAGTTCAATAGAAAGCCGTAATTTCTACAATAAAGAATTGTAAACAACTTCATAACCGAATAAAATGAACGAAAATCAACTGATGAGCAATTTGTCACCAGCTCTTATTTTATCTATTGTAGCAGGCTATTTTGCCTTGCTGATTGGTATTGCTTGGTGGACAAGTCGAGGGGCAAGCAACCAAGATTTTTTTGTAGCCAACAAACAATCGCCTTGGTATGTGGTGGCTTTCGGAATGGTGGGAGCGTCCCTTTCTGGTGTTACGTTTATATCTATTCCTGGTATGGTGGGAGCGGTACAACTGACAGGAAGTTCAACTGATTTGCTCAATATGCAGTTTTCGTATATGCAAATGGTGCTGGGTTATTTGGTGGGTTATGCCGTGATTGCTCTAGTACTTTTGCCGCTGTATTATCGACTACAACTAACGTCTATATATACGTATCTCGAAACTCGATTTGGAACATTTGCCTACAAGACAGGAGCAGGTTTTTTCTTGCTTTCTCGTACTATTGGAGCTTCTTTTAGGTTGTATTTGGTAGCCATGGTATTGCAGTTGTTTGTGTTCGATGCTTGGGGAGTGCCTTTTTGGGTGACGACCCTGAGTACTATTTTTCTGATATGGATTTACACCTTTCGTGGTGGTATCAAAACGATTATCTGGACAGATACTTTGCAGACGACATTTATGTTGTTGGCGGTAGGCTTGACAGTGGTCGAATTGGGTGGTCTGATTGGTGGTTCGGTAGGTGATATTTGGGGCGAAATAGAAGCCAGTGGTATGGCTCAAATCTTCTTTTTTGAAGGTGGTTGGAGTGACCCCAATAACTTCTTTAAGCAATTTTTGGCAGGAGCCTTTATTGCTATTGTCATGACAGGACTCGACCAAGATATGATGCAAAAAAACTTGAGCTGCAAGAGTATTGGTGATGCTCAAAAAAATATGCTGTCCTTTAGTGTGGTATTACTAATTGTCAATTTTATTTTCTTGGTATTAGGGGCTTTGTTGGCAATATATGCACTACAACAAGGAATTGACGCCAGCGGCGACCAATTGTATCCTATCATTGCGTTGCAGCAACTTTCTACACCTGTTGGAATTGTTTTTATTATGGGGTTGGTGGCTGCGGCTTATTCGAGTGCCGATTCTGCCTTGACGGCTCTGACTACTTCTTTTTGTGTCGATTTTTTGGGCTTTCGCCAATCCACGACTGTTGATAAACCAACAGCTATTATTCATTCGGAAGATACACTATTGGACGAAAGTCTGGAAACTGATAACGAACAGACTGCTGCCGCAAAACAATCAACTAAAACACGTTATATTGTTCATGTTGGTTTTTCGATACTGCTGTTTGTGGTGATTGTTACTTTTTGGTTTATCAATGACAAATCGGTCATTAATGGACTGTTCAAAATGGCAGGCTATACCTATGGACCGCTGTTAGGTTTGTATGCTTTTGGTTTGTTTACCAAAATCTTGGTCAAAGATAAGCTTGTGCCATTGGTGTGTTTGCTGGCTCCAGTATTGACGTATCTGATTAGTGAATATTCAGAAACACTATTTTGGGGCTACAAATTTGGCTTTGAAATACTATTGGTCAATGGTTTGTTGACCTTTTTTGGATTGTTGCTTATTCGTAAATCTTAAGTAAGTGGACATAAGTTTTCAACGCCAAAAAAAGTCTATTTTTAACAAAAAATCTGCGTCAAAAATACTCGTCTTAGTATACTAAGACTGCGTTTTTTTCCTTGTTTTGTCAAACAATAGTTCATTTTTCATTACATCACCAACTTTTGTCCACTTACTTAATTCAAAATTATGAAACCTTTCATACCTTATAGCCGACCGATATTAGCGGAGGCAAAATTAATAGAAAACGCTGCCAATTTTTATGCTCAGATGGATACTCGACGTACGATCCGAGATTTTTCGGACAAGCCTGTGCCACGTCAAGTGATAGCCGACATCATCAAAACGGCTTCTTCGGCTCCTTCTGGTGCACACAAACAGCCGTGGACGTTTGCGGTCATTTCCAATCCCGAAATGAAGCGAAAAATAAGAGTAGCAGCCGAGGAAGAGGAACAAAAAAATTATGCAGGTAGAATGTCGGAAGAGTGGCTACGGGATTTGGCTCCTTTGGGAACCGATGCGAGCAAGCCATTTATAGAAATTGCTCCTTATTTGATTGTGGTATTCAAGCGAGCTTACGACATACATCCAGATGGCAAACACAAAAATTATTATGTCAACGAGTCCGTTGGTTTGGCGGCTGGTTTTTTGTTGGCAGCGATTCATCAAGCAGGTTTGTGCAGCCTGACGCACACACCCAGCCCCATGAATTTTTTGGAAAAACTACTAGAACGTCCAAGCAACGAACGAGCCGTTTTGTTGATACCTGTGGGTTATCCTGCGAAAGGGGCAACCGTGCCAGATTTGGAACGCAAGCCGCTGGACGAGGTTTCTGTTTGGTGGGAGTAGATAGTCAATATATTACGCTTTTTTTTGTTCGAAAATAGCTACTTTTAAGGATTAAATCAATTCAATAATCCCAAAAAGAAAGTATGAAACAAACGTTCAAAAGAATCAGCGGTAAGCTATTTTTTTGTCACAATACCAACCTAAGCCACTACTTTTCAAAACAACTTCCTTACTTTTGTTGTCCAAAACAAAAAAGATAGATAATGGACAAACTAATCATAGGTACACGAGGTAGTAAATTAGCCTTGTGGCAAGCTTATTATACACAAGAAAAATTAGAAGCAATAGGTATCGAATCAGAGCTAAAAATTATCAAGACGCAAGGCGACAAAATACAGCACTTGGGTTTTGATAAGCTAGAAGGCAAGGGTTTTTTTACGAAAGAAATAGAAGATGCACTACTCAATAATGAAGTAGATGTAGCCGTGCATTCTATGAAAGATATGCCGACCACACAGCCAGAAGGATTGTGTTTGGCAGGGGTTTCTTATCGAGAAGATTGTGCCGACTTGTTGGTTATTCGTAAAGAAATGGCGGATACGAGCCAGCTGCTCCAAATTCCACAAAATGGAATAGTTGGGACTTCTTCTGCTCGTCGCAAGGCTCAAATGCAAACGGCTCGACCTGATGTACAACTCAAAGATATACGTGGCAATGTACCCACCCGTTTACAGAAGCTTAGAGATGGAGAATTTGATGCCATTTTGTTAGCCATAGCGGGTATCAATCGCCTCAAAATAGATATGACCGAATTTATTACAATTCGACTCAGTCCGAAGGAATTTATTCCAGCTCCAGCACAAGGTGTATTGACGTGGCAGACGAAAGCGGACAATACTAAAGTACGCAAAATTGTACGTAAATTGCATGATTCGGAAGTGCTAAAATGCACCAATGTAGAACGTAAAGTACTACGAATGCTAGAAGGTGGCTGTCACATGCCTTTGGGCGTGTATTGCGAGCGCGACAGCTTGGGGCATTTTCATGTATGGGCTACCTTGGGTAGCGATGTAGGCGAAGAACTTAAATTTGTGACGATGTCTTCTAGTACTACCAATAACTTGGCAGAACAAGTCTTCGATAAATTGCAAAAATAACTTGTAATTCATGCAAAAAAAACAGCTGTTTATTTCTCGGTCACTGGGGGCAGATAGTCCGTTTCGGCAAGCACTAGAAGGGCAATCAATTACTATAGTTGACCAATCTTTGGTCGCTTTTGAGTCGGTTGCCTTTGTGGCAATACCCAAAGTAGATTGGTTGTTTTTTTATTCCAAAAATGGGGTGAAGTATTGCTTGGAGCAATTGACGGAACAACAACGTCAACAATTACCTTTGTTGGCAACAATAGGAGTAGGAACTGCTCAGTTTTTGGAGGAAGAATATGGATTACTTGCTGATTTTGTAGGCAATGGCAAACCGCCAGCCGTAGCGGCTACTTTCTTAGCAGTTGCCCAATCGAAGAGCATTTGTTTTGTTGAAGCTCAGCAGTCTCGCCGTTCGGTGGAGTTGCTCCTAGAGGGGCAAATTGAAGTAAGTAATTTGGTGGTGTATAATAATTTGCCTAGAGTAGATTTTGAATTGCCAGCGATAGATATTTTGGTGTTTACGAGTCCGCTCAATGTACAGGCGTATTTTGATAAATATCCTTACGAGCAGCACCAACAAGTCGTTTGCATTGGGAATACAACGGCACAAGCAGTGGCTCAATATGGAGTACAAGAATACAAAATAGCCGCTGCTCCCAATGAACAATCGTTGGCGGCAGCCTGTTTGAATAAATAACTTAGAACCGTACACTTTTCAGCTAGCATAATTTTTTTGGAGAGCATACCAGTTAGCGTTGCTTTTGGCAAGACCGCTTGGCTGTCAGACGCTAGAGGTTATACTTCCAATAAGAGTGTTCTGTCTGCTTATCAACTGCGTGCTGAGTAATTGTATGTTTCTGAGGTAAGAGCATGTCTAAATAAAAAACATTCACACCGAAAAAAAAATAAGTATGTCTGCATTTACAGAAGAAAGAAATAAACTAACTGCTAAATTCAAATTTGAAAACTTCGTTAGTGCTTTTAGCTTTATGACGGAAGTAGCTATTTGGGCAGAAAAAATGAATCATCACCCAACTTGGCACAATACGTACAATGAAGTAATTATCGAATTGACGACGCACGATGAGGGCAACAAAATTACAGACAAAGATCAAGTATTGGCGGATAAGATTACAGAATTGTACAAGAAATATCAAGGTTAGTTAAATACCTGAAAACTAAAAAAAGGAACGCCATACAAGGCGTTCTTTTTTTTTGTACTTTTGTGGTCAAAATTAGCAAAGCAACATGGAAAAAATACAACACTACTTCCCCGATTTGACTGAAAAACAAATCGACCAACTGGCTCAATTGGGAGAGCTTTATGAAGATTGGAACAGCCAAATCAATGTCATTTCCCGTAAGGATATAGAAAACATCTACGAACGCCACGTTTTGCACAGTATGGCTATCGCCAAAGTCACGAGCTTCAAAGCTGGTAGCCGCATTATGGATTTGGGGACAGGAGGTGGATTTCCAGGTATTCCATTGGCAATCCTATTTCCAGAAGTCGAGTTTACGCTCTTAGATTCTATCGGAAAAAAAGTATTGGTGACACGAGAAATAGCCAATGCTATTGGTTTGGACAATATACAGGCACAGCAGATTAGAGCAGAAGAAAGCAAAGAGAAATTTGATTTTGTGGTGACGCGTGCGGTAGCCGTATTGCCTAAGCTCATGGAGTGGACCAAACGCTGTATCAGCGACAAAGAACGCAACAGTACACCCAATGGAATTTGGGCACTCAAGGGAATTGATAGAGCAACAGAAGAAGCCAAAGAGTTGGGCAAAGGAGCCTACACGGAGATTTATCCGCTGAGCAAGTATTTCAAAGAAGAATTTTTTGAAACAAAATGCTTGGTGTACGCTCAAAAATAAAAGAGCTAAGATTAGTAGATGAAAAAGTGGTTATGACACAGAAGTCATAACCACTTTTTTTTGTTGCGGAGTAGCTCCAATCTTTAATTTAAGCCTCAAAAATAACATCGCCCAAATCGGTATCAGGACGTTTTTGGGTACGGAGAGCATCCACATCATCGAGCTCTTGACCAATCAAATCAAAACGATACTGCATCGCTCCTTGGTTGTCAACAAACCCCTCGCCGCCCATATCAATAATCGTATCTTGCATCACCTCATTGACGACAGCAGGAGCGAGCTGCTCTTCTGTGGTACGCCAATCGTTGGCTACAGCCGTCAATTGCTCTAGCGATAGGACACGAGTATGGGTCTGAAAAATTACTTTCATCAATCGTTTGCGTATATTTTCTTTGTGCTGCTGTTTTTGCTTGCGCCGAATGCCCAACCAACGCAAAGCAGGAATGAGAAAGAAAGAAATAGAATAGAGGAGCGGAAATCCGCCCAATGCTATTTGTAGCCCAATACCCAAAGTCCCCGCCTCAAAGAAAGCTCCGCTCAAAATCAAGACAGACATGACTAGATTGAAGATATTCATACCAATAATAATCGCATCTCGATTGCCTTTGTTTCCTGTCATTTCGTGTTCAGGTTCGTACTCGTCCCAATACCAAATAATAGGCGCCCCTTGTGTTTTGTCCTTGTTGCGAATCAGTTGATGAAAGTCGCCATAGAGTGTTGCTTTGTCCGATATTTTGGCTTCGCCATCAAAATAAGCCAATGTTTTGGTCATAAAATTTTCGGCTTCTGATCTTCGCCAGCCAGCCAGTGCTTGTATTTCGGAAGTAGTAATTAGACCTTTGTATTTTTTCAAGAAAGAAGCCACTTCTTGGCTATTGGCGAGCGGATCGAGCTCTACCCGTGGCGGACCAAAAATAAAATCATAGATAGAAGATACAAAACTTTTATTGTCTTTGGGGTCGTCCGATTTGTTGCGACCGAGTACACTCGGACGCTCCTGATAGTGTTGATAATTATAACCATATCTATCCTTGCGGTAATATCGATTATTGTAGCCCAATATAGTATTCCATTGAAAAATGGTCAAGAAAGCACGCAAAAGACTGCCTACAAAATTGCTAGAACGATTGTCTCGGTCATTGCCAGAAGCAGCCACGCCTAATATGAGCAACAAAAACACAACAAAATAGATAATCAAAAAAGCAGCGGTCAAAAATTTATAAAAGATTTGAAAGGCTTTCCAGAGTACACCCATGATGTCCCAAAAATATTCAGAAAGTGGCTTTTGGTCTCGACGTTCGAGCCGTTTGCCAAAATCATAAATCAAGTCGCCATTTTCGGTCACCCGCAATTTGGTATTGTAACGATTCATCAAATCATCAATCGCTATTTTAGTTTCTAGTACAGGCAGTCCCGTTTTGGTCGCTACATCTTCGAGCGTAAAACCCTGAGGTGTTTGCTTGACATATTTTTCTACTAGAACGATATTATTTTTAGGATTGTCTATTGCCATTACTTAAAAGTGCTTTAATTAAAGTTACTTTATAAAACTTCTATTCATAAATTTTAGAGGTGCTTTTGGTGGGAATATTATGGGTTGTTCCCCAAAAAGCAATTCTTATTTAATATCAACAACAAAATGAGGAATTGTTTTCAAAAATAAGGGGCTAAAGTGTACCTTTGGCGAACTTTATATAGAAACAGTACAGATAAGGAAAGTGAAATCAGTAAAAAGGTGGTATTTCTCCACCAGACTTTCTTAATTTTTGGACTAATCTAATTACAAAAATAAGTAGTGGATAATGTCTTTGATATTGTAATCTACACAAATAATACAACCATGGCTGAAAATGTTCAATTAGCATTCTTGCTTACTATGTTGGCAGGTCTTTCGACAGGAATAGGAAGTTTGATTGCTTTTTTCGTTAAAGAAAGAAGTGTCAAGATATTAACGTTCGTAATGGGGTTTGCGGCAGGCGTGATGTTGTATGTTTCCTTTATGGAAATATTGCCAGAGGCCATAGATGGCTTGACAACTTATTTTGTAGATGGTATAGACGAACTCAAAACACTAGATCCAGCATCGGAAGAAGCAGAGCACTTGATACTAGACGCCGAAACAAAGGGGGCATGGGTTGCTATTGCAGCATTTTTTGTAGGGATGTTTATCGTAGGCTTGATCGACAAGCTGATTCCTAGCAAGGATAATCCACACGAGTTGGCAGATACGCATCAAACTACCGTAGCAGAAGCATTGGCGGAAGATGGCGACGAAACCCGTGTCCACGAAATGTCGCCCAAACGCAAAAAAGACTTGATGCGTGTCGGATTGTTGACAGCAGTAGCGTTAGCTATACACAACTTCCCTGAAGGAATAGCGACTTTTGTTGCTACGCTCGAAAACCCCCAATTAGGTATTACGATAGCCATCGCTATTGCGATACACAATATACCTGAAGGAATAGCGGTTTCGATGCCGATTTATCATGCCACAGGCAACCGAAAAAAAGCATTTATGTACTCGTTCCTGTCGGGAATAGTAGAACCACTAGGAGCATTTTTGGGCTATGCTATACTGATGCCTTATCTCAACGAAATGATTATGGGGCTGCTTTTGGCAGGTGTAGCAGGTATTATGATTTTTATTTCTATCGATCAGTTGTTACCTGCTTCACAAGAATATGGTGAGCACCACCTTTCTATTTATGGATTTGTACTCGGAATGGGCGTTATGGCGTTGAGCCTTATCTTGATGATGGGACATCATGCACATTAAGTAGTTGTTCAAAAAAGTCCTTAATAATTGTTTCGTATGACAAAAAAAGTAGATTTTACTGTCCAGCTGCTTAATTACCAAACGACTATATGATTGATTTTTTGCTCATTAATAGGTCGCTTTATCTAGCATTTGCTGGTCAATTTATCTATTCAACAATTTCATACAAAATAATACAACCATGGCAGAAAATGTTCAATTAGCATTCTTGCTCACTATATTGGCAGGTCTCTCTACAGGAATAGGAAGTATGATTGCTTTTTTTGTCAAAGAAAGAAGCGTCAAAATATTGACATTCGTCATGGGTTTTGCGGCAGGGGTGATGTTGTATGTTTCCTTTGTAGAAATATTTCCAGAGGCGATAAATGGCTTGACGGCACACTACATGAGTGGCATGGACGAACTCAAAACACTCGACCTAGCTTCTGCCGAAGCTGAACACTTCATGCTGCATGCCGAAACCATGGCGTCGTGGATGGCTGTTGCTGCTTTTTTTGTAGGAATGTTGATTGTAGGAGTTATCGACAAATTGATACCTACCAAAGATAATCCACACGAGCTAGCAGATACGCACGAAACTAGCGTAGCGGAAGCATTGGCAAACAATGGTGACGAAACTCGTGTACACGAAATATCACCGAAGCGCAAAAAGGATTTGATGCGTGTTGGGTTGTTGACGGCTATTGCGTTAGCGATTCATAACTTCCCTGAGGGAGTTGCGACGTTTGTCGCCACACTCGAAAACCCTAAGCTAGGCATGACGATAGCAGTAGCTATCGCCATACACAATATACCTGAAGGTATAGCGGTTTCGATGCCGATTTATCACGCGACAGGCGACCGCAAAAAAGCATTCATATATTCTTTCTTGTCGGGAGTCGTAGAGCCAGTAGGAGCATTTATAAGTTACTTGATACTAATGCCTTACCTCAACGAATTGGTCATGGGGCTGCTCTTGGCAGGTGTAGCAGGTATTATGGTTTTTATTTCTATTGATCAATTATTGCCTGCTTCACAGGAATATGGTGAACATCATATCTCTATTTATGGTTTTGTAATAGGAATGGGCGTTATGGCACTCAGTCTTATCTTGATGATGGGGCATTATACCCAATAATATTTAAATAGCTTCAGCAAAATAACTGCTTATGAACTTATCGTCTAAACTACTCGAAAATACGGTTTTAGCTTTTGCTTCCTTACCGGGAATTGGCAAAAAAACAGCCTTGCGTTTAGCCTTGCACTTGCTCCAAACGGAGCAAGAAGAAGTAGTCGATTTTTGTACGTCTATTATAGAAATGAAGAAAAATATTCAGTTCTGTACCACTTGTCACAATATATCGGACGATACGACTTGTAGCATTTGCCAAGCCCCCAAACGCCAAAAACAAACCGTCTGTGTAGTAGAAGGTATAAAGGATTTGATGGCAATCGAAAACACCCAACAATTCAATGGCGTGTATCACGTTTTGGGTGGTGTTATTTCTCCCATTGAGGGGATTGGTCCCAATGATTTGCAGATCAATACGCTCGTAGAGCGAGTCGCCCAGGGCGATGTTAAAGAACTCATCATGGCAATTAGCCCCACTATTGAGGGCGAAACGACAATTTTTTACCTCTCCAAACAGCTCCAAGATTATCCTGTCAATATCTCTACGATTGCTAGAGGAGTCTCCTTCGGAGGAGAACTAGAATATGCCGACGAGCTGACGCTTGGGCGCTCGATAGTCTCTCGGGTACCTTACAAGAAATAAATTTTATAGTCTTATTGCTATTTTATTAATAGTTGTTTCGTTCCATTATTATCAGTATATTGAATTGCTAAAGAAGAGGCTAGTCACAATCAAGGCACAGTTTTGGTCAACCTAAGCAGGTAAACTAATAAATAGATTTTGGTGCAATATTGAAGCGTTAAAGTTCTCAGAAAATACAACCTAATACGCTGTTTATTAGTCTTTAGTTCTGTAAAAGTTGTTGTAACAGTACTTTTGCGGCTACGCTATTACCTTCCATAATATAAGGTAAGTGTAGTGTTTAAATAAGACGATAATAGAAAATATGGTAAATAAAACCCCTAGTGGATTAGATATAAAAAAAGGCGATGATTGTTCTGCCAATGCCTTTAGTTGGGCAAAAACCACGTTCAAAAATAGACCACAAGACCAAGGCAACATAATATTGGGAGACAAAAAAAGCTACTCTAGCTTACTTCGCTTTGGCAATGAAAAAATAGGCATCACGTCTGACGGAATTGGTACCAAAATAGAATTGGCGGAACGCCTACAAAAATACGATACCTTAGGTTTTGATTTGGTCGCCATGGTAGCCGACGACTTGGTAACGGTAGGACTAGAACCTACTAGTTTGTCCAATATATTAGATGTCGATCACCTCGACCAAACGATTATTAATAGCCTCATGCAAGGATTGGCTGCGGCTTGTGCTTACGCCAATATCAGTATGACAGGCGGCGAAATTGCCGAATTGGGCAATCGAGTAGGCGGTTACGGAAACCAAATGCACTTCAATTGGGCAGCTACTGCTATTGGTGTATTGCCCCCGAGCTTATCGCAAGCGATAGACGGCACTCAGATAGAAAAAGACCATGTTGTATTGGCACTTCAATCGGATGGCTTTCGCAGCAATGGCTTCTCGTTGGTGCGCAAAGTCATGCAGGCTGCTTTTGGAGACGAATGGCATCAAGTTACCTATAATAAAACGACGACTTGGGGCGAAAAGTTATTGACCCCGTCCAAAATTTATACGCCGTTTATTCAGGCGTTGGTTCAGTCCAAAATAGAGCTAACAGGCGTAGCGCATATTACAGGAGGTGGTATTTTGCAGAACCTCAATCGCATATTGGAACCCAACCAAAAAGGAGCGGTACTGAATAACTTGTTTGCTCCACACGATACAATGCAGCAGCTAATAGATATTGGAAATTTGACCGAAAAAGAAGCGTATCTGTATTGGAATATGGGGAATGGAATGCTACTCGTAGCACCAAAAAATCAAGTAGCGGACATCAAAAAAATAGCAGTACAGCAGCACTACAAGGTGCAGGTGGCAGGTGTCGTTACCGACCAATCTACGATTGACTTGCAGACTTATACAGGGCAGTACCTACAAGCCAATATCTAAGCGTAGATTTTCCTTATTGCTACCTCAAAACAGTAACAAAAAATGCCTATAACCTCACCTAGAATATAGCTCGAATGGATAATTGGAATCATCGTAATAGATAAATAAACACGCTACTACGTTCTTGCTTTAGCAGAAAGTCTTATCTTTGCGGTACCAAAAATTACTAACCATTATTTAAACAAATGGTTTAACTGAAAGTTAATCAATCAACGACATGAAAAAGTTAAGTTCTAAAATATTAGGTACTGGCTCTATCGTGCCAACTATCCGCAAAGCAAATAGCGGTTTTTGGCAAAACGAGTTTTATGGGAAGGATCTTAAAAAGCAAACCAAAACAAACGAGAACATTACTCAAAAGTTTGAAGAGGTAGCAGGTATCAAAGCTCGTCGAGTAGCTAAAGTTGGCACCAAAGCATCCAATTTGGGAGCTGCGGCTGCCCAACTAGCCATCGAAGATGCTAATATTGACCCAGAAACATTGGATTATATTATTGTGGCACACAATTTTGGAGATGTTACTTCTGGCGGGATTCAGTCCGATATATTACCCAATCTTGCGGCTAAAGTAAAGCAGCAATTAGGCATCAAAAAATCAAGTTGTGTCGCTTATGACATACTTTTTGGATGTCCTAGCTGGATACAAGCCTTCATACAGGCAGAATATTATTTGCGTTCAGGTGATGTGCAGCGTATCTTGGTGGTGGGAGCCGACACGGTATCTCGAATGACCGATCCGCATGATGTGGACGGAATGTTGTTTGCCGATGGTGCTGGAGCAGTGGTCGTCGAAGCAATAGAAGTTGAGGAAGAAAATCCAGTAGGGATTTTGGCTCACTTGACCGTTTCGGACTGTGTAGAAGAAGCGGATTATCTCAAAATGGGTGATTCGTTAAATCCAGATACAGAAGGCGAATACATTCGAATGAACGGCAGAGGAGTATTCAAATATGCTGTTTCGACGGTACCGCAAGCGATGCACGATTGTTTGGCAAAAGCCAACTTGACGATAGATGATGTTCACTGTTTTGTGATACACCAAGCCAACTTGAAGATGAATAAAATCATCATGAAACGTCTGTACGAACTCAATGGAAGAGACAGCTATCCAGAAGAAATGATGCCAATGGTCGTACAAGAATTAGGCAACAGTTCTGCTGCTACCATTCCTACGGTATTGGATATGATTCAGAAAGGCGAATTGAGCGACAAAAAAATGAAATCAGGCGATATTATGGTCATGGCATCGGTCGGTGCAGGAATGCACGCCAACTGTGTTGTGTACAAATTCCCTTAAAAAAAGATAGCAGTTATGAGACACTATATTCAATTTCGTTTGCGTCCAAACTTGCGAGATGCGAAAGGGGAGCATATCGCCCAACAGTGTCAAACACAACTTCAAATAGCGGTAGGTCGTGTCCGAACGGCTCGACTATTTACTTTAGATTACCCTATCGAAACCGATAGGGTAATTTTTTATGCCCAGTCAGCTATACAAGACCGAGCAACAGAAGAATTGTCGGTCAATACGTGGTGGCAACCTACGGATTTTGCTCAAGCGATTGTCGTGGCTAATTTACCCGGTGTAACCGACGATTTGGGGCGCTCTGCTCGCCTCACTTGGAGCGATTTGTTTGATATAAATAGGACAGATAGTCCTATTATTTATGCACAACAAGTGTATTATTTTGAGCGATCGTTGAGTGTGGAACACTTGCAGTTGATAGCAACTAAATTATTGGGCAATCCGCTGATTCAGCACTTTCAATATTGGCAGCAAGGGCAAACCTTTGAGCCTTATTTTCCAGCGGTACAGTTGCTACAAGCACCAAGCGTGGCAACCATTGATTTGAAACAATCCGATGAAGCACTATTGCAGCTTTCGCAACAAAAAATATTAGCACTCAATTTAGCAGAAATGCAAGCGATAGCGGCTTATTTTGAGCTGCCGACTGTACAGGCATCTAGAAAAGAGGTAGGTTTATCTTTGCCCACCGATGCCGAACTCGAAATTTTGGCTCAAACATGGTCAGAGCATTGCAAACACAAAGAATTTAATGCTACAATTGACTATCGAAATCAAGAAACAGGCGAACAAAAAACCATTTATTCGCTCTTTGATACCTACATCAAAGCAGCTACGGAGCAAGTAAAAAAACAGCTAGAAGCCAAGCAAAATTATTGGCTCGTCAAGGTGTTTGATGACAATGCAGGGGTAGTTCAAGCGACCGACAAGCATTTGTTTGTATGGAAAGTCGAAACACACAATTCGCCCTCGGCACTTGATCCTTATGGCGGAGCCATAACAGGCATTTTGGGCAACAATCGGGATCCACTTGCTACAGGAATTGGTGGTGCTATATTACTATTCAATACCAATGTATTGTGTTTTGGTTCGCCCCAATACAACAAACCTTTATTGGCAGGACAACTGCACCCGAAACAGATACTAGAAGGTGTGGTGAAAGGAATAGCCGATGGAGGCAATAAGTCAGGTGTGCCGACTATCAATGGAGCCGTTGTTTTTGATGACCGCTACAGCGGAAAACCTTTGGTGTATTGTGGTACAGGGGCGTTGATGCCTTATGAATATGAAGGTAAACCAACTTGGATAAAGGAAATTAATCAAGGAGATAGAATTGTACTTTTGGGCGGTCGAGTCGGCAAAGATGGGATACATGGAGCTACTTTTTCTTCTTTGGAAATAGACGAAAATTCACCTGCTACGGCGGTGCAAATAGGAGCACCTATCGTACAAAAAAAACTAGCCGATTTTATGCAAGTTGCTTGCCGTAGAGGGCTAATCCAATGCAGCACCGACAATGGTGCTGGTGGCTTGTCGTCTTCTATTGGCGAGCTGGCGAGGCTATCGAATGGAGCCGTTGTTCATTTGGAACAAGTTCCGCTCAAATATCAAGGTTTGCAGCCGTGGGAAATCTTCGTTTCGGAGTCGCAAGAGCGCATGACCTTGGCGGTAACACCTCAGCACTTGACAGAACTACGTGCATTGGCGGAAAGCTATGAAGTAGAACTAACAGACGTGGGTTACTTTGAGAATACAGGTTGGTTAGACGTGCGATACGAAGAGCAACAAGTCGCTTATTTGGATATGCAATTTTTGCACGATGGCGTGCCAACCAAGCAGCTAGTGGCAGATTGGCAAAAGCCAAAACTAATGCCCGCAAAAATACCTGCGACATTGGATTACAATCAAATATTACTACAGCTTTTGGCTAGTCTTAATATTTGCTCCAGAGAGCCGATTATAAGACAATATGACCACGAAGTTAAGGGCAGAACGATATTGAAACCGCTGATGGGCAAAACACATCAAGTACCACAAGATGCAGGCGTTATACGGTTTGATTTTGAGTCGTGGGCAGGTGTAGCGGTGTCCAATGGCATATTGCCACGCTATGGCGATATTGATCCTTATGCGATGTCGGCAGGAGCTTTTGACGAAGGCATTCGACAGATAATAGCCGTAGGAGGTAGGCTACCGAATACACAACCCAATGACGGTGTTTTTTGGTCGGTCAATGATAATTTTTGTGTGCCAGATTCGGTCTATCATGCCACCAAAAATCCAGATGGGAAACAAAAATTAGCGAAGCTAGTAAAGATGTGCGAAGCACTCTACGACATGGCAACTTACTTTGATATTCCGCTCACCTCGGGCAAGGATAGCATGAAAAATGACTTCAAATCAGGCACCACCAAAATATCTATTCCGCCTACAATTTTGTATTCGATGACTGCTAAAATAGACGATGTTCGGCAGACGATTACTTCCGAATGGCAAGCCGCAGGCGACTTAATTTATCAGTTGGGCGACACGTATGACGAGTTGGGAGCATCCGAGTTCTATCAACTCTATGGGCAGCTCGGTCAGCAAGTACCGCAAGTACGCCCACAAGCAGCCAAGGAGCTTTACTTGAACGTCATGGAAGCCAATCAACAGCGATTGATACAATCTTGCCACGATATTTCAGATGGTGGATTGGCGGTAGCCATCGCAGAAAGTTGTTTTGGAGGCTTGGGAGCCAATATACAATTGGATAGCTTATCGGCTACACTTTCGTGCAATACGTTGTTATTTGCAGAGTCACATTCTAGATTTGTGGTGTCGATTGCTCCAGCAGATCAAGTTGCTTTTGAAGCAATATTAGGCAATAGAGCCTATCGAATTGGTCAAGTCACGACTTCGCCAAAATTAGTGATTCAGCAGCAAGAAAATACGATTATTGATACAACCGTAAAATCAATTCCGCTACAATGGTAAAAGCATTAATTATCACAGGTTTTGGTATCAATTGCCAAGAAGAAATGGTCGCCGCTTATGAGCTGGCAGGAGCTAGTGCAGAACAAATTCATCTACAACAGTTGTTGTTGGGCAATGTCTCTATTCATGACTATGATATTCTCAATTTGGCGGGTGGTTTTTCGTTTGGCGACGATTTGGGAGCAGGTAAAGTATTGGCAAACAAAATACAATCTCAGCGATTGCCTTCAGGCAAAACATTGCTGCAAGAAATTACTACTTTTATAGCCGAAGGCAAGCATGTTTTAGGCATTTGCAATGGTTTTCAGGTGCTGGTACGCTTAGGGCTACTGCCCAATACACAGC
Source organism: uncultured Saprospiraceae bacterium (assembly GCA_937139495.1). GTDB lineage: Bacteria > Bacteroidota > Bacteroidia > Chitinophagales > Saprospiraceae > Aureispira. Next base: position 54,336 of record CAKZQC010000002.1, read on the forward strand.
TAGACGGACAGCAAGAAGTGAGCCTAATGACCAACGATAGTACTCGATTTGAAGCGAGGTGGGTGCATTGTATTGTGCCACCCAAACATAATAGCCCATTCCTCAAAGGCATTACACAGATAGAATTGCCTGTAAGGCATGCAGAAGGTAAATTGGTCATTGCGAAAGCCGAAATACAAGCACAAATTATCAAGGATAAACTCAACGTAATGAGTTATAGCAGCTCAGAGGGAAGTAGCACCAACAAGTACCCAGAAAACCCAAATGGGGCGATGCTCAATTGTGCGGCATTGACTGATATCACTGGTCAAATATTAGGCATGATGCCGCACCCAGAAGCTTTTTTGAGTTTGTATAACCACCCCAATTGGCGACCGTTATTACGCCAAAATCCTGACAGAAGCAAGGTCGGTGAGGGCTTGCAGATTTTTAAGAATATAGTAGATTATCTGTCGGATAAATAAAGAACATACGCTTACCTTTGTGTCAAATTTTCCATTCAAATAAAAAAAAGAAACCATGCACCACGCTATTTCGCCACTAGACGGGCGGTACGCTGCCAAACTAAAGCAACACGCAGACTATTTTTCGGAAAAAGCACTGATGTATTATCGTTGCAAATTGGAGTTGTTGTATGTTTTGGCACTGGACAAAACAGCCTTGTTTGAGACACTCAACGAGCAAGAAAAAGAAAATATAAAGGATTGTATCGACAATTTTTCGGAAGCAGATTATCAAGCCATCAAAGAAATAGAGCGAACGACCAATCATGATATCAAGGCGTGTGAGGTGTTTTTGAGAACAAGAATTGGCTTGCGCAATGTCCATTTATTACATTTTGGGTTGACTTCAGAAGATGCCAATAATTTGGCATATACATTCATGTTACAAGCCTATTGGAAGGAAGTGCAATTGCCACAATTGGAGCAATTATTAGAGCAATTGATAACATTGGCTACGCAATGGAAAAATATACCTTTTCCGACACGTACGCACGGACAAAAAGCCTCACCAAGTACGGCAGGCAAAGAAATAGCGGTTTTTCTGAATCGCTTGACCAAAATGTATGCAGCACTAAAAACGTTTCAGTTTGCAGGGAAAATCAATGGAGCAGTTGGTAATTATTCGGCTTCATTGGCAGCTTTCCCAGATTTTGACTGGCTGCATTTTTCGCATGCTTTTTTGGAAGCACAAGACTTAGAACCTAATTTGGCGACCACGCAGATAGAAGACCACGACCGTTGGGCTACATACTTCAATTGGACACGACAAATCAATAATATTGTCTTGGATTTAGATGTTGATTGTTGGTTATATATTTCGCAAGGCTTGTTTGTAGAAAGTGTGCAAGCTGGAGAGGTTGGTTCTTCAACCATGCCACACAAAGTGAACCCTATCAATTTTGAAAACAGCGAAGGCAATTTGATGCTGTCAAATAGTTTGTTGACACTAATGTCCGACAAATTGTGTCGCTCTCGTATGCAGCGCGACTTGTCCGATTCGACGGTCAAGCGTAATATTGGCGTAGCGTTATCGCACGCTTATTTGGCTATAGCCGAAACAACGAAAGGACTAAAAAAGCTAAAAATAAATGAAGATTTATGTAGAAAAGAACTAGAAGAAAGTCCAGAACTGCTCACCGAACCGATACAAACAATTCTGAAAACAGTGGGAGTCGAAGACCCTTATACACTCCTCAAAAATGTAGCAAGAGGGCAGAAGCCCACCCGTGAAATGCTGTTGGAATTGGTGAATAAATTGGATATTCCAAACGCCACCAAACAGCAAATAGCCGCACTGCAAACCGTTAATTATGTAGGCGATGCGAGCCGAATAGCGGATTTGGTGATTGTAAATGCTCAAAAAGTACTAGCAAGATGAAGGTAGCTATACTAGGAGGAGGAGGAAGAGAACACGCTCTATATTGGAAAATAAAACAATCGCCATTAGTCAAGAAAGTGGTTGTTTTGGGTGGAAATGCTTTGATGAAAAATAGTATTGCCATAGATGGCAATAATCTGGAAGCGATTAAGAATTATTGCGATACGCAAGCAGTGGATTATTTGATAGTAGGTTCTGAAACACTATTGGCAGCAGGAATTGTGGCGTATATGGCAGCAACAAAGACTTTTGTATTTGGTGTCAATGCTCGTGCGGCTCGTTTGGAAAGTTCTAAGCTCTTTGCGAAGCAATTTATGACAAAATATGGTGTATCGACGGCTGATTTTGAGCCATTTGAAAACGCCCCAAATAACGCCCCAAATAACGCCGACAATAACGTTGAAAATGATGCTCAAAGCAACCAAGAAAAGGCACAAAAAAGCATAGAAGCAAAACAAGGAAATCTAGTCATTAAGTACGATGGTTTGGCTGGTGGCAAAGGTGTTTGGGTGTGTGATTCGATAGCAGAATCCAACAAAGCATTGGACGAAATGGAAGCCAGATATGGCAAAAAATGTCCTTTCTTGATAGAGGATAAAATAGTGGGTCAAGAAGTTTCGCTGATGGGTTTTTGTGATGGCAAAACAATCCGATTATTGCAGCCGAGCGTAGATTACAAACCATTGTTAGAAGATGATAAAGGAGCTAACACTGGCGGAATGGGGGCGGTTTGTCCAGCTCCTTTCTGGAATGAAGCACTACAAAAATCCTTTGACGAAACGATTGCGCAGCCTACGCTAAAAGGTATGGCAGCCGAGCAAATAGATTATCAAGGTTTTATTTACTTTGGGGCAATTATTGCGAATAATCAAGTGTTTTTGCTGGAGTATAATGTCCGATTGGGAGACCCTGAAACACAGGTTTTGTTGGTCAATCTCAAAAGTGATTTAATGGCAGGTATTGTAGCCTGCGCTACAGGCAAATTAAATGAAGTACAATTGGATTTTGAATCAAGCTATGCGGTAGCGGTGGCACAAGTTTCGAGTGGCTATCCTGCGACTTACCCAACAGGGTTGTTGATTGAGGGAATACCAGAAGCGATTCAAAAAAGCTTAGTTTTTGGAGCAGGAATAAAAAGAGTGCATCAAGAATGCCAGACCAATGGTGGGCGAGTACTGTACACGGTTGGTCAAGATGAATTGCTCGAAAGAGCGATACAAAAAGCCTATGCAGCAGCTCAGGAAATCAAATTTGAAGGGCAATTTTATAGAAAAGATATTGGCAGTTTTTAAAACGAAATATGAAAAAAATAGCCATTTTTATATCGGGTAGAGGGAGCAATATGCAGGCGATTGCGGAAGCTTGTGAGAGCGGTTGTCTGCAAGGCATAGCAGAAGTCGTATTGGTGTTCAGTAATGTACCTACAGCCCAAGGATTGGCGATTGCCAAACAGAAAAAAATACCAACAGCAAACCTCTCGCACAAAGGGTACAGCCGAAGCGAATTTGATGAACAGGTACTACTGTTGTTAGCTAGCTACTCTATTGATTGGATTGTTTTGGCAGGTTATGCCCGTATTTTGTCGCCTAGTGTGGTGGCAGCTTACCGCCAGCAACTTATCAATATTCACCCTGCGGATACGCAGGTGCATCAAGGTTGGGGCGGCTATGAGTGGGCGTATCGAGAGCAACTTTCAGAAACCAAAATAACCATACATTATGTAACGGAAGAGTTGGATAAAGGGGCGATTATAGCACAAGCTACCGTCAACTTGGAAGGAGCAACATCTGTGCAAGAAGTTGAAAAAAGAGGATTAGCGGTAGAGCATCAGTTTTATAGCAAAATATTGTATCAGTTGTGTCTTAGCAAAAAATAAGGTAAAAAAAATAGGTACTAAGCACTTCCAAAGTGCTTAGTACCTAAGAGGATGCACCTAGTTATTTCTGTGCGTTGCTGTTTAGCAATTCTTTGATTGCTTGAACTTCAGCTTTCAGCGTTTCTAGTTCCGATAATTTAGAAGTCATCGTAGCGTTCGTCTGTTTTAGCGTATTGATTTCGGCTTGTAGTGTTTTATTTTCTTGCGTAGTCGTTTCCAATTGTTGCTGCTGTTGCTTGACCGCATTGACGAGTATATAAATCATATAAGTACCACCATCATAGTTAAGTAATTCTTGTTGTTCGGTTGTTTGTGTGCCAATCATATACGGCGCGATTGGTTGCACCTCTTGTGCAATAATACCAACATGATTTTGGTCGTCATCTACGGTATTGTATAAGCCATTATATTTGAAGGTGACAGGATTGATTTTAGTCAATACATTGAGTCCATCTTCAAAAGGAGTAATCTCTTTTTTGGTTCTTCTGTCAGATAGCGTTGACCAAGTACCACCACCAGGTTTGAGTGCATTGCCATCTGTTTGTAGGCGGATTCTTTCTTGGAATCCTCCAGAAGTATATCCTACTACCAGTGCATCTTGTGCTTGTGTATTGTCGCCAACGTTGACTCTCAATTGTGATTGGTCGCCAGCACTGTTATGACGATTGATATAGATAGGGTCTGTATTCTCTGAATTAGAAATACCTGCTGTTGTACCAGAAAAATATAAACGATTGCCGTCTTGTGGAAAAGTAGTCGTATTAGCAGGATTGATAAGTCCGACGCGGGCATTGCCTGCTACTTGAAGTCTGTCGGAAGGAGAAGCGGTACCAATTCCTACGTTTTTATTATCCGTGTTGATGGTAAGAGTTGCCCAGTCATTTATATTTCCAAACCTAGTACCAATTCGGAATATATTACCACCCAAAAAACCACCATCAAAAAAGCCCATCATGGTGCCTGTTTGTCCGCCATCTTGGTAGAGTTCTACACGAGGGTTATCGTCTTCGTTGTTATCATCTGTATCCGCTTCTACTCTTAGTACGGCATCGCCTGTTGTCTCGCTAGAGATATGTGTCAATGCTAGTGGACTCGTTGTTCCTACTCCTAAACGTCCTTCGTCGTCTAATGTCATGTGTACTTCAGGGTTGTCACTACCTGTAAGGTCATTATTGGTGTAAAACTGCAAGTAAGTATCCCAACTAGTACCTCTATATGCTCTAATTCCTGCACTACCTGCTACTGCAAATTGAAAATTCAAGTCTTGAGCACTATTGCTATTAGCTGGACTATTTGGGCCCCAAATTCTTATGGCTTCTACTGGGCCAGTCTGATTTTCTGCCCCAGCTTTTACTTCTAATTTAGCTTGTGGATCGTTGGTACCTATACCAACATTACCGAAGTCTGTAATACGCATATATTCTTCTCCATCTACTGGTCCACCAGAGTTTGTTTTGATAAATCGAAGATGATCACCGCTGTCATCTCCCCAAGCGATGACGGCATCTGCATTGTTTGCTCCTTCGTTTTTTAGACCAAAATAAGCATTATCAGAGCTATTGCCGACTCTGATACCATCTACCATCCAAGGACGACCACCAGCACCTAATTGAGTTCTATTGATGGCTATATCACCAAATACATCTAGGGTAGCTAGTGGATTAGTAGTGCCTATTCCGACGCTCCCTTGCGTAAAAATATTATCGTTGATGCTGTTGGGCGACGTGGTGGTGTTCGCTCCAAACCAATCTGCATCACTAGAAGTTTGGTCGTTTATGCGTTGCCATTGGCTGCCGTCCCAATAGTAAAAACCTACTCCAGTAGTGGTATTGGTGTTGTACACCAATAACGAAACAACAGGACTGGTGACAGGAGCTGCTGTATTGAGGTTCGCAATATTAACTCGTGGTATCAAAATACCTTTTTGTGTGTCGGTAATGTCTAGTTTGGCACTAGGGGAAGGGTTGTTGGTGCCTATACCCACATTTTGTGCTTGTATGGACGATGCCGTACAGAGAATAGAGGACAAGAAAAGTGTTTTCAGTAAGTTGTTTTTCATGATTAATCGTTTTGTCTTTTAAAATAGATAATTGGGAAAGGAGCTAAACTGTTGGGGTTGGGTGTTTAAGCTTATCACCTGATTGTGTACCTGTTAGCGGCGTCAAAGATAAAGTAAATAGTTTGGTCTAAGGGGCTATTTTGAATAACACTCTAAGAGTTGGTCTAAATTAACATTTCAAGAATGTCTAATCGAAAGAATGAATGTGAGTTGGGAACAAGTGTGTAGATGAATGTATATTTAAGTAGCATAGAAAACTATTTTTGTTTACATTTGTATCTAGGTTATAATTTGAATTCTAATTAAGCACGAAAAAAAATAGGATTATGTTTGGAGGAATGGAAGAAATGCAAAAGCAGATGCAAGAAAAATTGCTCAGTATAGAAGTAGAAGCACAAGCAGGTGATGGACTTATCAAAATCAGAGCGAATGCCGCTCGTCAGATATTGGATATTTCGATAGACCCTAGCTTGACGGATACAGAAGAAATCGAAGACTTGGTTCTTGAAACAGTCAATCGAGTATTGGCACTAGCTGCCATGAAAGAGCAAGAAGAATCTTCACAAATGTTGAGCAAAATGATGCCTCCCGGTATGGGCGATATGAGCAGCCTTTTTGGTCAGTAATATCGGAAAAACAAGAAAAAAAGGAACAAGTACTATCAAGTGCTTGTTCTTTTTTTTGGTATATTAATTACTTCAAAAATAGCTAAAAAATAAACCAATGGCAGTATATATAGGAAGGTGGGATTGCAATACCTGTGGCTACAAAGGAGTTTTGGGCCCAGAAACTGCCTGCCCCAATTGTGGCTCGCCACGCCCCAAAGGCGTGGTGTTCTACCAAGCTGCCGAAAAAGATATTGTACAAGACCCTGAAGTATTGCGCCAAGCCAAAGCAGGTGCCGACTGGAAATGCTCGTACTGTAGCGGACACAACAAAGCTTGGGAAACGAAATGCACTACTTGTGGAAATCCTCGCAACGCTGCTCAAGGAGATGCTAGTTTGGCGGTCAAAGAATACAGCTTGGCAGATACGCCCACTTCGGGCGAAATACCTCGCAAAAGAGTACCGCACCCTGACCAAACAAAACCGAAGAAAAAAAGTAAAAAAGGGCTACTGATAGGCGTGGGCATTGTAGTGCTTGGTCTGCTTATATTTTTGCTGGGTTATACCAAAGAAACAACCGTTTCTGTAGCCAGTTTTGAGTGGGAACGCACCATAGAAGTGGAGTACAATCAAGAAGTAACCAAAGAGGGTTGGGAGGTGCCTCAAGGGGGTAGGGAGATAGACCAATATCGTGCGATTCATCATTACGATAAAATACTAGAAGGTTACGAAACTAAAACCCGAACAGTACGAGAAGTAGTCGGAACTGAAGAGTATGTCTGTGGGACTCGTAGCTTGGGAAATGGCTATATGGAGGATAAGTATTGTACTCGTAAGGTCTATGAAAGTAGGGAAGAGGAGTACGAAAAAGCTATCTACAGAAAAGAGGCGGTCTATCGACAAAAATATAAATATACTATTTATGAATGGTCGGCAGCTAATCCACTACTCACTTCAGGCAAAAACCATGACGCTCAATGGGCAAATATACAAGCGATAGAACAAGACCCCAACAAAAGAGTACGGAACAAAAGAGGTAAATATTTGGTGTTTGTGAAAGACAAAAAACAAAATATCCATCAAGAAGAAGTACCTTTGGAAAAATGGGAAAGCTACCAAGTTGGACAAGAATTGAAAGCGAAAGAGGGCATTGGAGGTGGTTATAGAGGGTTGATAAATTAAATAAAAAACAGCATAAAAAAACTTATGAAAAATACACTTTTGGGATGTGGAATAGTGCTTGTCTGTTCGATGATGGCGTGTAGTAGTGGCAAAGAAATGCTGCGGAACCGTACCGCTAAAAACATGCAAATAGATGGCGATCTGAAGGAGTGGGAAATGCCACTCGAACGCCCTGTTTCGTACTTGGATATGCAGTGTGCAGTAGCCAATGATGAGACCACTTTGTACATTACTGCCCGTATTGCCGATAAGGGGATTCAACGTCGTATGATGACATTGGGCATGACGATTTGGCTCGATACTTTGGCTAAAAATAAGCACAAAATTGGTATTGGTTATCCATTGGCATTGGACGATGAACAGATAGAGAAAATAACAATAGCCGCTCAAAAAAACAACCAACTTGACCCAAGGGCGCTCGATCGGGCTTACGCCGAATTGTGCAACGAGTTTGAGCTGGTAGGTTTTGTAGAAGAACGGATTCGAGTATCGAATTTGGCATCAAGAGACATGAAAGTAGCAACAGCCTTTGATGATGTAGGCGCTATGATATGCGAAATAAAAATTCCGCTGGACCAATTGTGGAAACAAAAAATAGACTATACCCAAGTGCTGAGTGTAGGACTACAAATCAATGAACCAGACAAAAATGCAGCCGACGACCCAGGGCTATTTGATGACCCCAACAATAATAGTATTACGAGAAGTAACCAGCAGGCAAACCCGATGAACAGTGGTTTGGGAGGTCAACAACAAAATCAACGCCAACCTACTCGAACTGTTAGTAATACAATATCGGTTTGGTTGCGGACTACTTTGGTTGCTCCTTCGGAGCAATAAGTGCTTCTGAAATAGTTAGTCATCTTGTAGTAATAATATAGCATTTTCCCAAATAGTAGCTACTATTTTTACAAAAAAAATGTATCTTTGCACCCATGTAAATAGCAATAAAACTATTCACAAAAACAAAAAAAAATACATTAGGATTTCTTTTTTGTTGATATGATGTATATTATAAATAACCTAACACTAAAATAATCAAGAGCATGAGTAAGGACAAAGCAAAAATTATTTATACCAAAACAGATGAAGCCCCATTTTTGGCGACACAATCCTTGTTGCCTATCATCGAAGTATTTACTGATGCTGCGGGTATTGAGGTAGAAACAAGAGATATATCATTGGCAGGTAGAATTCTTGCATTGTTTCCAGAATACTTGACCGACGACCAAAAAGTAAACGATTCGCTTTCGGAGCTAGGTGACTTGGTCAAGGAGCCAGAAGCCAACGTCATCAAATTGCCAAATATCAGTGCTTCTATTCCACAATTGATAGCGGCAATCAAGGAATTGCAAGCCAAAGGCTACAAATTGCCTGATTATCCAGACGATGCTAAAACAGCGGAAGAAAAAGCAATTCAGAAAACTTATAACAAAGCGAAAGGTAGTGCCGTTAATCCTGTATTGAGAGAAGGTAACTCAGACAGACGCGCTCCTAAGCCTGTCAAGCAATATGCTAAAAATAACCCACACTCAATGGGCAAATGGTCGGCAGATTCCAAATCGCACGTATCAACGATGCAAAGTGGTGATTTCTGTCATAACGAAAAATCAATAACACTAGCAGCCGATACAACCGTTAAGATTGTATTGACGAAAAGTAACAACGAAGAAGTAGTACTCAAAGATGGGATTGCACTCATCGCAGGCGAAGTAGTTGATGCTACTTACATGAGCAAAAAAGCGTTGTTGAAATTTATAGAAGAGCAAATTGACGAAACCAAAAAAGACGGCTTGCTACTTTCGTTGCACATGAAAGCGACGATGATGAAAGTATCTGACCCTATTATTTTTGGTCATGCTGTCAAAGTATTCTTCAAAGACTTGTTTGACAAACACGGCAATACATTTGACAAACTGGGTGTAGATGTGAATAATGGTTTCAATGATTTGGTGAGCAAATTGGACGAACTTTCGGACAATGAAAAGAGCACTATCATGAACGATATCAAATCTATCATGGCAGACCGCCCAGCAGTAGCAATGGTTGATTCTGACAAAGGAATTACCAACTTGCACTTCCCGAATGATGTAATTATTGATGCGTCAATGCCTGCTATGTTACGTAGCTCTGGCAAGATGTGGAATGCTGATGGCAACACACAAGATACCAATGCTGTGATTCCAGATAGTAGCTACGCTCCAATGTACCAAGTAGTGATTGATTTCTGCAAGAAACATGGTGCTTTTGATCCTACGACGATGGGAACCGTACCCAACGTAGGTTTGATGGCTCAGAAAGCAGAAGAGTATGGTTCGCACGACAAAACATTTGAAATAGAAGCAGCAGGAACCGTAACAGTAGTAGATGCCGAAGGCAATACACTATTGGAACATGATGTAGAAGCAGGTGATATTTGGAGAATGTGCCAAGTGAAAGACTTGCCTATTCAGGATTGGGTCAAACTAGCCGTTTCTCGTGCTAGAGCAACAGGTGCACCGACTATTTTCTGGTTAGATGAAGCTAGAGCACACGATGCTGAGTTGATCAAAAAAGTAAACAAATACCTAAAAGATCACGATACCAAAGGATTGGATATTCGTATCATGGCATTGACAGATGCGATACAGTTCTCTTTGGAGCGTATCAAAGATGGCAAAGAAACGATTTCGGTAACTGGCAACGTATTGCGTGATTACAATACCGACCTTTTCCCTATTCTAGAATTGGGTACTTCTGCTAAGATGCTTTCTATTGTTCCGTTGATGAACGGTGGAGGGTTGTTTGAGACGGGTGCTGGTGGATCAGCTCCTAAACACGTACAACAGTTCGCTAAAGAAAATCACTTGCGTTGGGATTCTTTGGGTGAATTTTTGGCACTAGCGGTATCGCTCGAACACTTGGGTGAAAAATACAACAACAACAAAGCAAACGTACTAGCAGAGACACTAGACGAAGCCACAGAAAAACTATTGACCAACAGAAAATCACCTTCTCGTAAAGTGAACGAATTGGATAATAGAGGTTCTCACTTCTACTTGGCTCTATACTGGGCACAAGCATTGGCGAAGCAAGACAAAGATGCTGACCTAAAAGCTTCTTTCCAGTCATTGGCAAAAGAATTGACAGACAACGAAGATAAAATTGTAAAAGAATTGAATGATGCACAAGGTGTTGCTATCGACATGGAAGGCTATTACTTCCCGAACGAAGCAGTATTGGCAAAAGCGATGCGTCCAAGTGCTACTTTCAACAAAGCACTAGAAGCAGCAGCTAAGGCATTGGCGTAGTTCTTCTTTTAGAATAGCATATTTACTCAACGTCCCCTTCGAGCTTTTTTGAGCTTGGAGGGGACGTTTTTTTTGTTGGAATTAATCGTAATAGCAATTTATGAAGATATGATATATTTCTACTTCTATGTCATTGTTTTTATGAATACTTAAACCTATTTTTACATTCGCTATTTCTAAATGAGATTCGGTTATATCACAAAAGCCATCAGGAATCAATTTTAGAGGATGTATCATTTCTTTGCTGACGAAATTTTTATATCTACTCCAAAAATCAACAAAATTTTCACTCTTAGCGTAAATTATAGCAAAATTTTGTTTCAATCCATTTGGGTCGTAATTTTTAGATAATTTTACCAAATGTTTTTTTATATATTTTTTTTCTACACTATTTATGACAAATGCTTCGAGAATTGATAATGGAAAGTTATCTTTTGAATATACACTAACATCTAGTTCTCCAAATGTTCTTTTATTAGAAGAGTCTCCTCTTTGAGATTGGTTTTCTGCACGAAAATTTTCCTGAGTGTTTAATGTAGTATGGAGTATAGCATTATACTGATCCTCATTATTTCCAAATACAGTGTGTTTGCTTTGTATCTCAACACAAATTTCTATTATTTTATCCAATAATTTTTTTCTTAGTTCTTTATACATAGAAGACTTTTTTCTGTTAAAATCTTCTATTAAAATTAACTGAATAATATCTTCTATCTCTTCTACTTTTAGTTCCTCTATTTCAGTCAAAATATCTGAGTAATTACCATTGTTTTCGTATAGGGAAAATATAACTTTTTCTTCTAGATATTGTGGTGCTGCTTGTGTATTTAAGAAGTTGTTTAAGCGACTTTCTAGAAAGGGAAAAAATGAAACTATCAAGTACTTATACTTGATAGAGCAACTGTTAAAATATTCTAAGAGAGCCGAATTGGAAGAAATATCATCAACGTGTTTTTGTTTTTGTAAAAAAAAACCGATTATTCTAAATATATTTATATGTTTAATTTGTTTAGGGTTTCTTATTTTTTTTTCAACAAAATTTAAGTCATTTACTGAGCTTTTTGAATCATTAAAACTAGCATAAGCTATTGATTCAATCTCTCCAGTATATATATGGTTAAAAAGTAGTAATTTTTCTTTATTACCTCTTAAATGATGATAGGATATTACTTCTAGTGTGTTATGCACTAGAAGTTTTCCTTTTATTTGACTTATTAAATAATTGATATTCATTGAAGATTCTATATAAACCAAAGGGAGTCATCTGGCATGTTTATAGTTTTGAGATAAAAACCTGGTATAGATTTCATTTTTGTAGCCATTCTTGCCATTAATTGAGGGTATTTTATTGTTACAGGCATAGACTGATCTTTAAAACTTGTATGGGATATTTCGGAAAAGCTAAATATTTGGTTAGCTATTGTGCTAAGATTTTTTTCAGTCGATCTACTGTCTATGTCTATTTTTAAGTAAGAAGGACTTGTTGACTTTAAAGAAATGAAGCCGAGAGAATCATTTATTTTAATAAAAGAACCCCTTTTGTGTTTATTTATATATTCTTCATTTTTAGATAAGTGAAAGCAATAATTATGCCCATATCCTATATGAACAAATGTATAGACAATATCTAACTGCTTAAACTCTTCTTCTTTTAATGCTAAGAGGAGAGCCTGAATTTCATTTTCTCTACCTACTGATTTATATATATGAAAATAGAGTAGAACTCTTTTATTAGCATCAATGAAACCTTCTTGTAAACTTTTAGACAAAGATTTTTTAACTACACTAGTTAATTGATTTTTATATTCATCAATACCAGTAACTGATTTTGTTTCACCTAAGATATATTTACCATCACTCCTAAATATGGAAGTTAAACCAATAACAGGCTGTTTGTTCTTATCTGTAGTACCTCCAATACCAAAAACTAATCCATTTGTCATGTCATCGCTTTGTTTACGAATAGTCCAAGCCGTGCCGCCAAGTTTTGCATAAATATTAAGAGCAATAGTGTGATCTTTATAATCTGTTGTTGACTTTTCCTTATTAACTAGAAAACTCTCTATTTGCTGTATTTGTATTTCTTGGCTATTAACCGTTTTAGATAAAAATTGATGCTTACAAAAATAATAGGGTGATAGATCTGGAGATAAATTAATCTGACTTTCAGATACTAAAACTAGAACTAAGTCTATGTTATTTATGCGTGGAACAGCGACTTGATAAGAACTTAGCTCAAAGTCTTCGATTTCAAATTTTTCAAAATTGATTTGACTTTTTTTGATTTTATATACATCTGCCAATTCTTGCAAAATATAGTTGCAAAAAATCGCTATCTCATTGTGATACTTTTTTGGATATATAACTGCTATTTTGATTTCCTTGTTCTCAAAAAAATCATAGCTAAAGGGCTTATTATATACTATTTTGCTCCTCATTAAGCTATCTAATGCAATATCTGGTGGTGTCTTATCATTGTAAAAATATCTTTTAGGAGTGGATAAGGTATTAAATAAAGCACCAGCACGAATCGTATTATAAGGAAGTTCTAAACTTTTGAAACTAAAAATATCTAAACCCAAGGGTAATTTTAATGTATTAATTTTCTTTACAAAAAACTCCTCAACAAATTTAAGACAAAGATCATATTGATTTTCATTTGTTTCTAATCTCTCAATCTCTTTTTTTAACTCACTTTGAGTTGAAAAATGATTTAGAATTCTTTGAATAGAGGATATATTTGTTTTGCAAATGCCATCATCGTAAAACTCTAAATCACTGCATTTAATATTTTTTTTGATAAAATCTTTTTCTTTCCAGTTTACCCTTTGATTTAAAGATGTCGTTATGCTAACGCCTAAATGGTTCTCTCCTTTTAAATAGAGATTAGAAAAGTGTAGGTTATACTTTCTATGAATATCTAAATATGGAAATTTATTTTTAAATAGAGGATTTCTTTTGTCAAGAACAACCCAAGTGACTTTCTTTTTGAATACTTTAAAGTCTTGAGATGAAAAGAACTGATTCAATAGCACATTTCTTACAATACTTGTTATTAATAGTTTATGTGTTTTATATGTTGCTGTCTCTATACAGGCGTTAGGAATATTGTGCTTACCAAGAATGAATACCTTTTTATTAAATGAGAATATTATATTATTCGCATGGCTTTTTCTAAGAGATTCGACATACTCTCGAACTTCATCTCTGCTCTGCTCTTCAACACTTTTATATTCAATTTTAATAGTAGCATTAGTATTAAATTTTATGTTGAACCAATTTGCAGTTATTTTTTCAGGTTGCATATTATTACTTTAAATAGGCTAAGTTAAGGTGACTACGAGAAGTAGTATTGTCGATTTAATTACAATATAATATTTTTTTTTACGCAAACGTCCCCTTCGAGCTTTTTTGAGCTTGGAGGGGACGTTTTATATTTTTGTAGCTCACTAGATGTAGATACTTAGCTCATTTTTTAGTATTTTTGAGCTGCAAAAGATATTTCGGTGAGCTCAAAAAAGATGATATGGAAACGAAAATATATCGCTATACTTTTTCCAAATGGAGGACTGTCATCGGATTATTAATTTTTGGAGGTGCAACATTTTTTATGGCAAAAGATGCTTTGACTAATGACCGTGGTTTGACAATCAATAATATAATTGAACTTTCTGCCAATGGAGCTACTATTTTCTATTGGGTAGTGGCATTAATTTGCTTTCTGGTAGTGTTGATGTTTCTACTAATTGCGGTTTTTAGCTCCAACAATCGAGTAATAACACTAACAGAGCAGGCGATAATAGCTCCCAAGTCAGGTATTAGCAAGAAGATTCTGACGATACCTTATATTGATATTACAGAGCTAAAAACACAACAAGTTGGTAGTAACCGTTTGTTGACGATTACTCATTCAGAGGAAAATTTGATAATTCCTCAGTCAATGCTACCCAACAAAGCCGCATTCAAAGAAATGTATGAATTGCTCAGAGAACGTACTAATCAGCCTACAGCTATCTAAGAGGCACTAGTTTTTTAGGGACTAAATTAGCTCTTTTTGCTGCGCAAAAACCAAAGACCACCACTCAAAAGCAAAACCAAAGCACTACCAATACCGCCCCAAAGCAACCAATTGAATTTGCGAGGCAACGCAATAGGACGGTTATCGCCCAGCTGTACAAAAGCAGACCAGAACGCAGGGTGTTGAGCTTTACCAATAGATTTATCCAAATACGACAATTTGGCTAAACGCAATGCTTCATCTTTTGGCAATCCTTCGGCTAGATTAGCATAAAAATCTGTCATAATAATAGCAGTAGAACGGTCATTGACTTGCCAGAGGGAAACGACCAAAGAAGGTGTGCCAGCATACATAAACGAGCGAGCCAGCGACAAAATACCTTCTCCTTGTTGGAACTTGCCATAACCTGTTTCGCAAGCTGAAAGTACGACCAAGTTAGCTGCCAAATCTAGCTGATAAATCTCATCTACTTGCAAGAAATTATCTTCCGTTGTATCTCTATCTTCTGTGAATACTAGGCTAGATAAAATGGGGTTTTCGGCATTGATAATACCGTGCATCGCCAAATGAATAATATTGTAGCTAGGAACAGTCTTTTTGAAGTGTGCTTCATTGGCTTGATTGCCCAAATAAGAATCTCCTGAGTAATGATGTGTCAACTCTTGTACTTCTTCTTGGGTAGCTGGCAAGGCGGGCAACCGCTCACGCATATTGACCCATTGCGGACTTCTGATTGCTCGCAAGTTGGTCGTGTCACCATCATACTGTGCTGCATATGCCAGTAGTTTATTGTTATTGGCTTTCAATCCTTTTTGTTGATTTTGCAGCCATAGGCTAGCCGAATAATTATAGCTAATATTGTATTGTTTTAGCAGGTAATCAAGTTCGCTATAATCTACTTGCTGTTGACTGGCAGCAGTCGTCAAAACTACCTCAAAAGGAATGTTGCCCAATTCGGCATCAGGCACAATAATCAAATTTTTGAGGTCTGGAATCGTCAAAAAAGGTGCTACTAACTTTTGATAAAACCAATGAGCTTCTTGCGTGTATTGCTTGTAGGATTTTTTGGGCGATTTGAGTATAAATTGGTAGTTAGATAAGGCATTTCTAAAGGTTGCCAAATGGCTTTTTAGCAGTGGTTTTTCCACGGCTATTTGTCTGAATGTACAATCGGTAGAAGTAATGCCAAGAGCATAGATATTGCGTTGACCGACAAAGTAGGTCAATAAAAGTGTATGCGGTGGTAGCTTTTTTTGGAGGCTATCGACAGATAGGCTAGAGTGGGTGTATTGGAGCTGTACATACTTGGGGTATTCTGTACTTAGTTTTTTTTCAAAAGCTCTGTTTTTTATAGCCCATTTGTTTTGCAAACTATTTATTTCTGTACGAGATTCTTTTGTTTTGGCAGCAGCCAACATAGCTTTGAGTTGAATGGCTTCTTCTTGGAGTTGCTGCTCTATCAATTGTAGCGAATCAGGAATGTGACCCAATTTGCTTCGTTTCTGTTGGTCTATTGTTTGTGCCAACAAAATAGATTTATTACGCTCTGTATAACCCAATAAGTCATTGTTTCTTTGCTGCTGTTCGGTAGGTGTAGTAACATAAAGCTTTGTGGCGGTCTCTAGTACGCGCTCTACCACTACAGAGGTTGCTTCTAGGGCATGGTATTTATCCTGTTCATTGTCAAATTCTTTTTGCACTCGGTCATTGATTTGCAAAATAGATAGATATATTTCTTGCTCTTTGCGTAGCCAGATTAGGTCGTTTGTTTGTTGGTATTTTGCTTGGTAAGCAAGTGCAATATGAGTTAGAATCTCCATGATGGGATCATCATATTGTGAAGGTTGCAATAACAAAGTTGGTAGATTGTTCCAATCCAATGGCGTAGGAATCGCTAAATATAGAGCGAGCGATTGACCATAATAATCTAAGGACTCCTCTAGTAATTGTTGCTTTGCTTTGAGCTGTCCTATTGTACACAAGGTATTGGCATAACTAAAAGGCTCTTGATCTCGATAACCTTCTTCTATTGCCAAGGCTTCCGTTAGGAGCTGTTCAGCTTTTTGATATTGCTCCAAAGAGATATAGATTTCACTTAGTTTTTTTAGATAAACACAATAATCTAGATTGTTGGTGCCCACCTTATTTTTGTGAATAGTACAAGCTCTTTTATAATAATGAATAGCTTCAGAATAGCGTTTTTGTTTTGCGTATAAACTGCCTAAGTTATACAGGCTAATAGCATAATCAGTATTGTTGGTGCCAATCGTCAAAGAATCAATGAAAAGGACTTTCTTATATAGCATTTCGGCTTCTGAATAACGTTCCATATCGCTATACAAAGCCCCCATGTAGAGCAAGCAATTGACATAAAAAGGATCAGTTTCTTCCAATTCTTCTACGTAAATTTTTTGTGCTTCTTGATACAATAAAATAGCTTTTTCGTAAGCTCCCGTGAAGTGGTAAAGCCCTGCCAAGGTTGTTAAGTGATACGCATAATTGACGGCGGGATATTCATCTAGTTGTTTTGATAATTGAATAGCTTCCAAATAATAATCCTCTGCTTTATTGTATTTTTGCAAGCTGTAGTCGTGGAGCATACCCATTTTAGTCAATAAGTCAATATAGGATTTATGCTTCTTGTCGGGGAATAATTTTAAGAGAATGTTCTTTGATTTTTGATATTGCTCCAAGGCATCATTGTGTTGATCCATCTTACTATACATTAGACCAAGTTCGGTTAATGTTATGGCGTAATGAACGGATTCTTTTTGGGAGTTTTTTTCTAATATATCTAATATTTTATGCACATAAGATACAGACAATGGATAGTCGTTTCGATCGGTATAAATAAGCGATAAGTATAAATAAACTTCTGCCAAAAAGGTATAATCTGTATTGTTGTCGGAAGTTAGTAGTTGTTCCGCTTCTGTTAAGTATTTTATTGCTTTGGTCTCCTGTCTAAACTCATAATATAGTCCTCCCAATGCAATAATAGATTTGATATACAAGGTATCCGTTGGTTCTAGTTTTTGAGCCAGTGAGTGCACTTTTACAGCATATTTGATAGACTCGTCATACTGTTTCTGCAAGTCAAGTTGTAGTCGGATACTATCAAGTCTTTCTATCTCGAGTCGATCAGGCTCTTGTTGAGCGAATAACGGCAAGGTCATACAGAGTATTAGTAGGTAAAGTAGTTTTTTCATTAGCAAAAAAATGGATGGCGATTATATAATAGCACAAGATAATACAAAATAAGCAATCGTAAGTTATGCGACTTGAGATACCTTAGATTTTACTTTTTATCACTTTTTTGATAACAAAACTCAACAAAAAGCACTATTTTTGTATTCCAATAATAGTACTATAGTCACAAGCCATTTTTACGAAAAAAATAGAATCAACTTATGCTCAACGACTCTATCAGCTACCTCAAAGGTGTCGGTCCTGCACGGGCAGACCTGCTCAAAACAGAGTTGGGCATCTTTACGTATCGACAGTTGATACAGCATTACCCTTTTCGGTATGTGGACAAAACTCGTTTTCATCAAATTAAGGACATTGTAGATGATAGCGAATATGTACAGCTCAAAGGCATATTGAGACGCTTGGACACCTTCGGTGAAGGACGAAAAAAAAGGTTGGTCGGTCGTTTTAGAGACAGTACTGGTGTCATCGAACTGGTTTGGTTCAAGGGTATCAATTGGGTGCAAAACATGGCGGTTGGTATGGAATATATTGTATATGGCAAACCAAGTATATTCAATGACCGTATCAATATTGTACACCCCGAAATGGACGTGGTTAGTCCTGCCAATACGACCAACGCCATCACGTTTGACCCTGTTTATTCGACCACCGAAAAAATGTTGGCGCGCAAGCTCGATGCCAAGGGCATGAAGCGTATTATACAAGCATTATTCAAAAAAATACACCCACAGCGACAGCTTATACCCGAAACATTGCCACCCTACATACTAGAAGAACAAGACTTGATTGGTCGCTATACTTCGTTGCTGGGTATTCATTTTCCACAAAATAAAGCACAGCTAGAAGCGGCTAAAAAGCGCATTAAGTTTGAAGAGTTTTTCTTCATGCAGCTGCGTATGCTGCAAACCAAATACAAGAATCAAACAGGTGTACGTAGTTTTATTTTTAATCGAATTGGAGATTATTTCAATGGATTTTATTCCAATAATCTGAAATTTGACCTGACAGGAGCTCAAAAGCGAGTCCTCAAAGAAATTCGTGCCGACATGGCAACAGGTCACCAAATGAATCGCCTACTGCAAGGCGATGTAGGAAGTGGTAAAACAGTGGTCGCTTTTATGTCTATCTTGATAGCCCTCGACAATGGTTTTCAGGGGGCTTTGTTAGCTCCTACCGAGATACTAGCACAACAGCATTATGTTGGTCTGCAAGAAATGGCGGAAGGACTGGATATGAACATTGCGATATTGACGGGAACCGTCAAAGGCAAAAGAAGAAGAGAATTATTAGCTGATTTGGCAGCAGGCAAAATAGATTTATTGGTGGGAACACACGCACTGATAGAACCGACAGTTATTTTCAAAAATCTAGGGTTGGTGGTTGTCGATGAGCAACACCGTTTTGGAGTGGTGCAGCGTGCCAAAATGTGGCGAAAAAATGATACCCACCCACCGCACATTTTGGTCATGACGGCTACGCCTATTCCTCGTACATTGGCGATGTCTGCTTATGGCGACCTGGATGTATCGGTCATTGACGAGATGCCACCAGGTAGAAAACCTATCAATACTTTTCATAAATACGAAAGCCAACGCTTGTGGGTTTTCGGCAGAATGGAAGAAGAAATAGCCAAAGGGCATCAAGTATATGTCGTCTATCCACTTATCGAAGAGTCGGAATATGAAGGGCTTGCCGATGTCAAAGATTTGATGGAAGGCTATGCGAGTATGGAACGTCGTTTCCCCAAACCACAATTCCAAATATCAGTGGTGCATGGAAGACAAAAACCAGCAGATAAGGAAGCCGAAATGCAGCGTTTTGTACGGGGTGAAACCCAAATAATGATGGCGACAACGGTGATAGAAGTAGGGGTCAATGTACCCAATGCGAGTATTATGGTTATCGAAAATGCCGAACGTTTTGGATTGGCACAATTGCACCAATTACGTGGGCGAGTCGGTCGGGGAGGAGGCGATGCCTATTGTATCCTGATGACAGGATTTAAGCTGTCGAGCGATGGACGTTTTCGAATGCAAACCATGTGCGACACGACTGATGGCTTCAAGATTTCGGAAGCAGATCTCAAGCTGCGAGGTCCTGGTAATATCGAAGGGACGCAACAGTCTGGTATCCTCAATTTTAAGTTAGCAGATATTGTACAAGATGTGGAGTTGCTGCAAGCAGCACGCAACCAAGCCATGCTGACGTTAGAAGAAGATCCGATGCTGCAACAACTCAAAAATCAAACTTTGGCTCGACAAATCAAGCAAACCAAACAAACGCACGGCTTCGGTCGTATTAGTTAGCGATTACCGCAAAAAGCACAAAATAATCACCAAAATATTAATCAACAGACCCATGTAATTAAGGTACTTAATATTCGTATGAGGTCTTTGTTTTTGATAATAATTAGCTGCCGCAATACCAATCAAGGCAATCAAACCAAGTAGAAATTTGAATTTCAAGCCACTGACTTGCAACTCTACTTCTGCTGCTAGTGCATAGGCTTCTAGCTGTCGGCGTAGCCTAATGATAGCAGGCAGACCATAACTAGCAGCTAACAAATTGATGACTAAAGCCACTACTTTTTTGGTAGAAGTATTGCCCTTGGGGGCAGGTGGTTTAGGCTGCTTGGGGCGTTCGTCTAGTATGTTGTCATCGGCTACTAGCATGAGCACTTAGATTAATATAAAAATAGGAATAAAAAATAATAAGACATTAAAAATAATGAACAAAACACTGATACTGCCGACCCAACGAATCCGTTTAGATGGACTATTGATAAGAGCATAAGTAGCTAAAAATAAAGCCAACAAAGATAAGACTAGAAATACTAATTTGGAGGTAGAACCAATGGTCACCATAGAAGGATTCATATCTCCACTTAGTGATTGTTGATCTATCAGTACTTTTATTTTTGCTTGCATAACAATAGTTGTCAGTAAACTAAAGGTAGCAATAATGATAGACAAAACACCTGCCACGTTTTTGGCAAGAATAGACTTGGAAGTAAGCCTAACCATAGGCTTGTCAAGTGGTAAATCGGTATCGTTTGAATTCATGGGAATAGATTAAGTTTTATTTGGAGGTATTGAAATTACTTTGCAGATTAGACATGCTCTTAAACCTAATAACGTGGGTCAGCCTTAGGCAAACGCACAAATTTAATACCTTCTTCGTAAGCAAAAATAGTTTGTCGGTTGATATCCAACATTTCATTGTGCAACTCTATGGATTGTGGCGTAATCATGCCGTCAATATTGATATATTTGACCAAGTCCGTGAAGTTTCGTTTGCAAGCTTTACCAGACTTCATTCTAAACTCGTTGTTACTCACTTTCGTAATATAAGTATTGCAATCGCCATGCTCAATCAAGTCCGCAGGCTTCAAATTGGCAAGTGGTTCTTTCTTTTTCCAATCGTTGATGTAATTGTCTTTTTTGGGGATTTCATAGATGAAAACTTCAATCGTTTCAGGGTCTTTACGTTCAAATTTCCATACTTCTTGCGAAAGCATATATTGGGTTTTTCCTTGCTGCATCAGCGATACATACGCCCAATGTTCGCCTGTACGTTTTGTCCAGAGTGGCACAGAAATTAGCTCTTGTGCCTTGTAGATAGGCGAGGAAGGATTGACGGCTTGTTGTTCATTCGTAAAATGACCCAAGCACATATTATAGACTTTTTCCAATCGGTTTTCCGTCGCTGCTATTTCATCTACTGTCTTGGTTTTATCCAAGTAATTGTAAGAGCTGCAAGCGACAGTTAACAATAAAAAAAAGGCACTCGATAATAATAGTACGTAATGTTTCATAAGTAGGATAGTTAGCATAAATGAGGTAGCCTAATACAATTAGGCTACCTCATTGTATTTGTTTGATAGTAGCAACGCTCAATTTAATATATTTGTTTAATAGAGGTTGCCGCAACTACAACTGTTCGCCCTCTACTAGAAACAAACCATCATCTCTAAAGTGTGCTTCTATCTCCTTGCCTGTGCTGGCATTGAGCAGTTGTATTTCATACGAAATATCGCCATTGCTATACTGAATAATATCTGCCTCCGATATGCTATGATCTTCGTAGCGTTCGTTGACTGCTGCTACAATATGATCGGGCAAATCTTCAATCTCTAAGCTAATTTCGGAAAGTAACAAATGTCCAGTTACAGTTATTTCTACTTCGTAATCTACTTCATATTGTTGAAATTCTGCTTCATAAATTTTACCAGGAATTTCCCAGCTCCATGCTACTTCTTGTAGCGATACATCAGGGTAATATTCTTTGAATACACGTAGTATTTCGGTTGGCACATATAGTTTGCTCATGGTTTAATAAGTTTTATTTTTAAACAACTGTTTTATCTAAATAATTTTTTGGTAATGACTTGTTGATTTTCCAACTCAAAGGTCAAAAAATAAAGCCCTGTTGACCATTTTTCGATGTCTAAAGTATGCAAAGAAGGGAGCTGGTGCAATTGCAAGACTACTTGCCCCAATTCATTGCGGACTATCAATCGTTCAACAGGGTTTTCGCTGGCTATGTTCAGCCATTTTTGAGTTGGGTTAGGATATATAGTAACATTGTTAGCTTTCGCCAGTGTTGGAGTGCTAGTTATTACGGTGGTGCAGCTTGTCGCAAAGAATTGATTATTGATAAATCTATCCTTGGCGGGAATGCTGTTTGCTCCAACCGTATTGGGGGGGGCGATGCCTCCCCACTGATTGGCAGGAACGAAACTCGGGCGGCTGCTATAAGCATATGTCAAGTCTGGCAAATTACTAGTGCCTGTCGGCTTTATCGTTCCTTTGTCGTTGTTGCCATACAAAAAATGACCAGTACCTTGAATACTATAATTGGCAAAACTATAAGGAAATCCTGTGTTGGTAATGGCGTTGCCTACTAGCACTTGATTGGGCGAATTGGCAGCACTAAAAAAGATACCAAAACCTTCGGCTCTATTTCTAAAAAATGTATTGTTGGGTCCATTAGCTCCATGCGAATTATCAATCACAATATTTCTACAAATGTTCTGCTCAAACAAATTGGCATAAACATAATTGCCATGCAGCACAAGGTCGCCAGCAGCATCAGCAGGCAAGCCACTTTGTACCCAAAACGGATCAAAAGAATAGTTATAAGCCGTTACATTGCCATTAGCCCCAGCTTGTAGCAATACCGAATGACGCAAATGCTCAAACACATTGTCTTCAATCAAGCACTCGCTGGTCGCAAACTGCAACACTACGCCATAAGCTCTGCCACCATCGCCGTAATCAAAGGCATGATGAAAGTACGATTGAGCTATCTTGATATTGGCACTTTGTTCTACTTTGACATGACTAAAAGTACAGAAATTGGACGCAATGCCCTTAATCCAACAATTGACGGCATATTTGAAATATACATTAGCACTCTGTTGAGGAGCCGTGTCGTCTATTCGCTGAATGCTCAGGCATTCTATACCTACTTTTTCGGCAGGGTTTATTTTGACCAAATAAGGCTGTTGAGCCGTGTCGTAATCCATGCGCAAAGGCGACTGCAAAATAATTTCGTTGTTGATTAAATCAATCGCTTTGATTTGTGATATTTGCCCTGTCTGGTAATTTGCCCAGCTGGAAGTGACCAAAGCCGTATCTACTTGTTTGAGCTGTATCCAATCACCTACTACAAATTTATTGACATCAAATACCATCAAAGTGTCGCTATTCTTTATGGCAGTCGTCAATATATTGGTCGTATCAGTCGTAATACTTCCTTTCGCCTCTAGGGCATTGCCACTACCACCCAAATCCATCAAAAACAGCGTGCTGTCAGCTCCGGCACCTTTGATAATCGTATTGTTCGGCAACTCAATCGTACTGTTGAATACAAAATTTCCAGCAGGAAATAGTAAAATATTGCTACCCGAAAGGCTACTCAATACAGCACTCAAAGCCGCATCATTGTTGGTGACACTATCACCCACTACACCCATCGTTTGCATATCAATAGTGGTAGCCGAAGCATAACTAAAGGTATCGCGCATTCCTGCCAATGTCCAATCAACAGTACGGTTGGCTGGTATCGTCTGAGCGATGCTATATTGCAATAGGCAGAAAAAGAACAAAAAAGTAGAAATAGTTTTCATAGTTTTTTTTAGTCGAAAGTCTGAAATCCATTTTTTTTGAGTTATTGTAATAAAAAGAAATCAGTGAAATCAGTGGCTAAAAAAGTCCAAAGTCCAAAGTCTGAAGTGGTTGAATTAGGGTGCCGAAAAGTTTAATCGGGAAACTTCGGACTAACTATTTTCGACCTTACTATTTTCTTCTAAAATAATCAACAGTCAATTGCAACCCTTCGTGGAAATCAAATTGAGGATCGTAGCCCAATAATCGTTGAGCCTTGTCTATGGCAGCTTGCGAATCTCGAATATCGCCCGCACGAGTTGGGCGATGTGTAATTTCTTTGTCAGGAACACCCGCAGCTTTCGCAATCCCCTTAGCTAGTTCTAGTACCGTATATCGACCACCACAACCTACATTATAAACTTGATTAACGGCTTCTTTGTTGGTCGTCAAAAGAGCTTTGATATTGATTTGAATAACATTTTCGATGTATGTAAAGTCGCGCGTTTGTCCTCCGTCGCCATTGATATAGAGTGGTTTGTTTTCAAAACAAGCTTCCGCAAACAATGGAATAACAGCCGCATAAGCTCCACGAGGACTTTGGCGAGGACCAAATACGTTGAAATAGCGAAATCCAATCATTTCGAGTTCGTACAATCGACCGAAGTTTTCGGCAAAAAGCTCATTCGAGAGCTTGGTGATTGCATAAGGCGAAAGTGGTTTTCCGATACGGTGCTCAACTTTCGGCAAGTTGGGCTCGTCGCCATAGACCGAAGAAGAAGAGGCATACACAAAACGCTTAATCCCTGCTTCCTTAGCAGCAAAAACCATGTTGACAAATCCATCTACATTGTGGGCAGTCGTATTATAAGGTTCTTGAATAGAACGAGGTACCGAACCCATCGCCGCCTGATGGCAAACCATATCAGCCCCTTGACAAACTTGCTTGCAAGTCTCCAGATTGCGAATGTCGCCCTCTACAAATTCGTAGTTGTCATGTGCCAAAAAAGGCGTGACATTTTCTCTGAAACCTGTCAGGAAATTATCAATAACGCGTACTTTGCCCACGCCATGGTTTAGTAAATAAGCAACAATATTGGAACCAATAAAACCAGCACCGCCAGTTACTAAAATTGTCAATTTGCTAAGATTCTGCTCGTGGTAAGGTATATCGTACATGTCGTAAATCAAAAGTTGGCTGTGTGGAAGCATAGCAATAGCACTACGCATAAGCTACAAAAATACTAAAATTTAGAGTAGATTTTCAGTAGGACGGATTAAGATTGAATCGGAAGATTGGTTATTTCATTTTTTCGGCTTCCTTGCAGACCAAGTTGCGGTAGGTTTCTTTGTGTACATAATAAGACATACGAGCCAGTTTGAGATATTTGTAGCCACCACTCAAGTCTGGGTTTCCGTTTGCTTTTTTCTGTTTGAAACGTTTGGCAGCAGCTGTTTTCTGTGCTGTTCCCTTGATGAAACGAGCCATTAGGCGAGCTTGTTCGTAGCGTCCTTCCCAACCCAGTCCAGTCGCTTCGACCATACCTAGCACGAACAAATTATCATCTTGTGGGTGAAAAATATTGAGGTATAATTCAGGCGATAAGTCTTGCCAGTTGAGGTACTTTTTGTCAATAAATGGGAAGTGTAGTTTGTAGCCTGTAGCCAATACAATCAAGTCATATTCTTGTTTGGTGCCATCTTTGAAATGTACCGTATTGCCTTCCATCTGGTCAATATCATGCTGTACTTTGACATCTCCTTGTCCAATATGATGCAAGATTAACGTATTGACGACGGGGTGCGATTCATAGATTTTGTAAGCAGGGTCAGGAAAACCAAAGTCAACAGGATTTCCAGTAAACCAACGCAACAACTTGGTGTCAATTAACTGCTTGATGGGGCGAGGCAATTTGATTTTGCCACCTACGGTGTCCGAAGGTTTACCAAAGATATATTTGGGAACAAAATAATACCCTCTACGCACACTAATATCTACCTTTTTGGCGTGGTGTACAGCATCTACTACTATATCACAACCACTATTGCCAGCACCAATGACCAACACTCTTTTGTTATGAAAGATGCTCGCTTTTTTGTACTCAGAAGAGTGCATGATTTCCCCCGAAAAATTGCCAGCAAAAGAAGGGCGATTTGGCTCAGAGAGTGTTCCATTGGCAATAATAACACCTTTGTAAATTAGCGTTTGTGGCGTTTCGCCTTTGGTCTGAATCGTGACTTTCCATTGTTGTCCTGCTTTCTCTACGGTCAGTACTTTTGTATTGAAATAATAATGTGGGTACAATCCAAAATGTTTGGCATAATCAACAAAATAACGACGCATCAAGGCTTGCCCTGGATAATCAGGAGTACCTTCTGGCATCGGAAAATCTTTGAACTCAGTGGTTGTTCTGGAAGAAATCAAGTGAGCCGACTCATAAATCGTACTTTGTGGATTGTCAATATTCCAAAGTCCTCCAAAATCGACACCCAGTTCGAATCCATCAAAGTCTATTCCTGCTTCTTTGAGTGCTTTGGCACCCGACATACCTGCTGGACCTGCTCCAATAATACAATATTTATTTTCGGTCTGACTAGGTTTTTTTGATTCTTCCATGGACTCTGTTGTTAGTATGTGATAATAATAATAAGGAACAATATACAAAAGAACTAGCTTGTTAAGAAACGGAAGTTGTTTAAGATGAGACATTATAATGAATATCTTAAAATTAAGGTTAATTTAGTAAGGAATAGCTGAGCTATTGCTAGAAGTATAACTTCTAGTATCTAACAACAAAGTGGTCTTACTAAGAGCAACGTTAACTTTTATTCTTTTCCCAAAAATGACGCTAGCTAAAAAGTGTACGGCTTGGATTCAATAAATCAAAACACATGAAACGTAATTTTTATCAAAAAACAATTGTCATAACAGGAGCTTCTGGCAATTTGGGCAAAGCAATCTGTAGAAGTTTTGCTGCCGAAGGAGCTACTATTGTAGCATTGGATTACAATCCAGATACACTCCAGAAGATGCAAACAGAACTAGCCCAAGAGCAAATTGAAGTGCTACCAATCGTGTGCGATATTACGAATAAAGACGCTTGTTATGCTGCCGCCAAATCCATTCTGTCTCAAACAGGACGTATAGATGGATTGGTCAATAATGCAGGAATTACACATATAGAGCGATACACAGCGATGGACAAAAGCAAGGATATTACTCGTAGAGTAATGGAAGTTAATTTTTTTGGTGCGGTCAACTGTACGGAAGCGATGCTAACCGAAATAGTCGCTCATCAAGGTTTTTTTGTCAATATATCAAGCGTGGCGGGGTTTGCTCCATTGCTTGGGCGTACGGCTTATGCGGCTAGCAAGCACGCTTTGCATGGATTTTTTGAGTCGCTGGGGGCAGAGCTGCAAGCGGACGGCGTAGGGTGTCTGATGGTTTGCCCTTCTTTTATTGCTGCTCCCGAGCAGCACCAAGCTAGCAAGGAAAACAACTCTATTTATCAAAACAAAAAGACAATAGGTGCCACTGTTTCGGCTACTAATATTGCTACAGAAATAAAAAAGGCACTGGTGCAAAATAGAAAAATATTAGTGATGGGAAAGACGGGGCGGCTATCTTATTGGGCAAGAAGAATAGTACCGAATTTTTACGAAAAAAGAATGATTGCACAACTCAAAAATGATATTTGATAGTGAAAGTTTTTCCAAAATTAGCTGTATCAACATCTAAAAAACGCTTGTAGCCCGCAACCTCCTAAGTTATAACATTTGTATAACAGAGATAAAAGTATATTTCGGTATATTGCTTTTTTTTATGATAGCTTTACTATTAAAATTAAGAGTTGATGAAACATACAGCACCTGCCACAGGTTGGCAAGGCATGAAGGAAAACTGGCGAAATGACTTTATAGCTGCTATTAGCGTAGCACTTGTCGCCTTGCCTTTGTCGCTAGGAATAGCAGAGGCTTCCGAATTTTCTTCTATTGCAGGCGTTTTTTCTGCTATTGTGGGGGGTGTTGTCGCTACATTATTTAGGGGAGGTCACTTGACTATCAATGGTCCTGGGGCAGGATTGATAGCCGCTGTTGCAGCTTCTGTATTGAGTATTGGATTGCCTGCTACATTGGCAGCTATCATTGTTTCAGGTCTATTACAAGTAATAATAGGAGGGTTGAAACTGGGCAAGTTTGCCGAAATATTCCCTTCCTCCGTTATCAATGGAGTATTGGCTGCCATTGGTGTTATTATTATTTCCAAAGAGGCTTATTTGGGGCTGTTTGGCACCAAGTCAGGTATCAGTAATCCGATAGAAGGACTAGTCAATATACTGTATCATCTCAACGATATCAATCCTTTTATTTTTGTTGCTTTTTTGGTAGGAATTGGCTTGTTGGTCTTTCATGCCAAGATTAGCTACAAGTTTTTCCACTTCTTGCCTGCACCGATTTGGGTACTCGTTATCACAATTCCGTTTGTCTATCTTTTCGATTTTGTGCACCCACATTCTGTACATCTTTTTGATCATGATTACTTGCTCAATACCGAATTGTTGATTAGTCTGCCAGACACGAGCAATATTACAGCAAGCCTAATTTTTCCTAAGTTCGACAAAATCAATACGATTCCTTTTTGGGTAGCCGTATTATCTATCACATTGATTGGTACGATTACCAGTTTGGTTGCTGCCAAAGCAGTCGATAAGTTAGACCCCTACAGACGAAAAACAGACTTGGACAAAGACTTAATTGGAATAGGAATGGCTTCGATAGCCTCCGCTTTTTTGGGCGGATTGCCTATTATAGCAGTAATTGTACGTAGTACAGTCAATGTACAAAATAACGCAAAAACTAAGTTTGCTAACCTTTACCACGCCTTGTTATTAGTGTTTTTTATCTTATTATTTACACCTGTCATACAAATGGTGCCAAGGGCTGCCTTATCGGCAATATTGGTGTTTACAGGGTTGAAATTGGCTGCTCCTCGGGTGTTTCGTCAAGCCTACGACAAGGGCATGGAGCAATTGCTGTTCTTGGTGTTTACCTTGGTCGTGACGCTAATGACTGACCAACTAGGTGGAATATTGGCAGGGATTGCCTTGACGTTGACAATTCATTTGTTGTTGGCGAGAGTTTCGGTAGGCGATTTCTACAAGATGGTGTTCAGGCAACCTTCTAAGCTGATTCCAATCAAAGAACAAGAATATAGATTGGAACTTAATGGTATTGTCAATTTTATGGGGTTGATTTCCATCAATAAACATTTAGAAAAAATACCCGCAGGGAGTCTGTTAGTTGTTGATGGTAGCAATGCTCGACTAGTCGATTTGACGGTACTCGAAACACTGGAAAGTTTTAGTCGAGCACACAAATATACGGAAGGCAAGGTCGTGATGACGGGCTTCGATAATCATGTTACTTCTAGTGATCATGCTTTGGCACTCAAAAGTCAGCA
Organism: uncultured Saprospiraceae bacterium; assembly: GCA_937139495.1. GTDB lineage: Bacteria > Bacteroidota > Bacteroidia > Chitinophagales > Saprospiraceae > Aureispira. The sequence continues at coordinate 84,026 of CAKZQC010000002.1, forward strand.
CGGTTTTCTGGAAAAACCACTTACGGCTAGAGACAAACGATTGAAAGCGAATGCCGCTGCAAATGGTTGGGAGTATGCACAAGCTAACAACTGCTCTACAGATTGTCTGGAAGAGTTTCAGTTCTTTAAAAGTCGTCCATTGGAGAGACGTTGGAATATTATCACGGGCAGCTATTTGGGCAAAAATATAGATTGGGAAATCAGCGATGTGGTATTCGACGAAGGAGCATTATCGGCAACAGAAGTCTATAACACAACGGTACAGGTAATCAACTTGCCTTATGTTATCCCAAAATTTATTGTAGAAAAAGAAGGCTTTTGGGACAAAATATTTGACCGAATCAAAGCCTTTTCGGGCTACAAGGATATTGATTTTGAACTATTCCCGAGTTTCTCCAATAAATTTTTGTTGAAAGGCGAAAACGAAGTAGCGATTCGCTACTTTTTTGATGAAAATCTAATTAGCTTCTTGGAAGCACACGAAATTTATCATATTGAGAGCAATGGAAATTCACTTTTAATTTTCAAATATTTGCGCTTTGCGCACTCTGATGAAATGACGAAAATGGTTAAATTCTCGGAAGAGTTGATGGGGAAAATAGAAAGTCGAGTTCCTACTATGTAATTTTCCAGCACTAAAAATCACGAAGTGACTTGGTAATCTTCGCAAAGAATTTTATATTTAAGATTGAAGTGACTTTTTAAACAACTTCATTAATAAGTAAAGACAAACTCTAAGGATTTTTGTAGAAATAAATTATATACACTCTTAAAATAAAAATAACCATGTCAAAAGATTTAGAAGAAGGCGTAAACAAAGTAGTACACACATTGGCAAAAGCATTTGATGCGTACAATACCAAAAATATAGAGTTGGATAAATCAACGGTTAAGTTTTGGAATAAACTCAAAAAAAGATTGCCAGAAGAAGTAGTTAAGAACTTTGAGGCAGATCCAGCAGCAGGACAGCCAGCACTTCGTCAAGAATTGACAACGATTGGTGACAATGCAGGTGTCAAGATGAATCTAGTGATGTACTTGCATGAGCAAGGTATTTCGTTGGATTAATCTAATAGAACATTATAGCACTATGCTATAAAATTGAATAGACGATTCCATTCTGTGGTATCGTCTGTTTTTTTTTATGCCACCGACCAACTAGAGTACCGCCAAAAAATGTTATTTTTGCCATTCGCATAAGCGTATCAAGACACTACTTTAAATTTCTACTATTCTATGGGACTGTTAACCAATATTTTACAACCGATTCTGAATAAATACATTAGCCATAAGGCAAAAAAAAGTTTAGTAGATTATAATCAGAATATAAGTGCTTCGGCACTTTCTGCCTCAGTAGAAGTGATTAGAGATAAATGGGGGACACCACACATTTATGCCCAAAACCAAAGGGATTTGTTCTTTGCACAGGGCTACTTGCATGCCCAAGATAGACTGTGGCAAATGGAATTGACCAGAAGAGTTGTGACGGGTACCCTTTCGGAAATGATTGGCAAAGATGCTATCCCAGTCGATAAGTTGGCGCGCACGCTCAATATGCACCATTGGGCAATGGTAGATGTAGAACAATATAAAAACCATGCACTGGCGGAGCTGCTAGAGTCTTACACGGCTGGGGTCAATCATTTTATTGACAATTGTGATAACTTGCCCGTAGAATTTGTGCTGCTCAAACACCAGCCTGCTCGATGGACTACCGCTGATTCGCTCGGAATAGGGCGATTGGTCGCCTTACAGATGGCTCAGGGCTGGCTGCACGAAATCGACCGTTTTACGTTGGTACAAAAATATGGAATAGAAAAAGCAAGCGAAATTTTTCCGCAATATCCTGTTTGTAATCCTATCGCTTTGCGTTATGGCATCGAAACATTTGAGTACAAAAATGGGGTCTATGAAGCCTTTGAAGGTCCTTACTTGAATCCGCTAGGGGGTAGCAATAACTGGGTCGTCGCGCCACACAAAATGGAAACCAATACGGCTGTTTTGGCAAACGACCCGCACTTGCTAATTGGTACACCTAATATCTGGATAGAGAATCACTTGGAGTGTCCTGACTACAAGAATACAGGCGTTTCTATGCCAGGCGTGCCATTGATATTGATAGGTCATAACGAAAGTATTGCTTGGGGTGCTACGCTAACCTATGCCGATATTCAAGATACCTATATCGAAAAATTCACCGCTCCGAGCTGTTCGCAATATCACTATGGTGATAAGATATTGAAAGCAAAAAAAAGAAAAGAATACATAGCCATAAAAGGCGAAAAAACACTCTACGAACACGAAGTAATAGAAACGCTTCATGGTCCCGTATTGATAGACCTAGATGCCACTACCAAAATGAGTTTGAAGTCCAAAGGACTGCAACAGAACTCGATGATATTGGCGTTTTATCAGCTGAATATGGCTAAAAATTGGGACGATTTTGTGGGTGCTTGTGAGCTAATGACGTTTCCTTCGCTCAACTTGGTGTATGCCGATACGGCACAGAATATTGGTTACTACATGACAGGACAGGTGCCTATTCGCACCAAATCGAAAGGTTTGTTGCCCGCCAAGGGATTTAGTGCCAATCAAGAATGGACAGGAATGGTACCGTTTGCCGAAATGCCGCACGTCCTTAATCCTAGCCAAGGCTATTTTTATACCTGCAATCACAAAGTAGTGGCAGATGATTACCCACATGATTTGGGTAGCCTCTGGATGAACGGTTATCGAGCTCAAACACTTGACAAATATTTATTGTCGAAAGACAAATTTACACTAGCAGATTTTGAAGCCTGGCAAATGGATTTTCATTGCCCTTCTGGGCTAGAGTTTGCCGAGTTTTTTGCCGAATGGATACGAGATACGACTATCGAGCTTTCGACGGCTGCTAGGCAGATGCTTGATGCCCTCGTGCAGTGGGATGGCACCCTAGACAAAGATACGATTGGCGGTACCGTCTATCAAGTGGTGAAGCAGCAAATCGTGAAAATTTGGCTGGAAGATAAACGCTCGCTTCAAGGTAGGGTGTCCAATGAGCAGTTGCCTTTGTTTAGCAATACCGAATTTGTGGGACAAGATACCACGGCTATTTTGCGCCTGCTCCAAGAGCCAACAGCTAGCTGGTGGAACGGTAGCCAAAAACAGGTGTTGACAGCTGCGGTTAGCAATGCTTATATTTATTTGCTAGAGGAGTTGGGCGAAAATATCCAAGATTGGAAGTGGGGCAGCCTGCACAAGATTGTCTGTAAACATGCTTTGAGTGTCAAAGAGCCGCTAGGCGATATTTTTGATGTTGGCAATGTGCCAATAGGAGGCGACAGTGATACCTTGTGCCAAATGGCATTCATTCCAAGTGAAGAGTATGATGGCAGTATGGTCGGAGCTTCGTTCCGCCAAATTATTGATATGGGCAACCTAGATAACTCGGTCTGTATTACGCCCGTAGGGCAGAGTGGCAATGTAGCCTCGCCACACTATGCCGATCAGTTTCCGATATGGGCAGCAGGGGAGTACAAACCAATGTTGTGGAGTCGGGAGCAGGTAGAGAAACATGGGGTTTATCGTATGGAGTTGGAGAAATAGTAATCGTTGATTGGAAGAAGTCCAGATAAACTCCAAGAACACAAAAAAAGAGGAATCAAGCAAACTGCTTGATTCCTCTTTTTCCTTTGATAGGCGATATATTTTCTTAGTTCAATCCAAACTGAATAGTGATTTCACCACAAGCATTGGGTGCACCTGGTTTAGCTTGGTATTTATATTCTTTAGCACAGCCAAGTGCTAAATCAACCATACTAGATTTTAGAATGGTTGATTTTTTGATAATTTGCTCCGCACTAACGACATTTCCAGCAGCATTAACACAGATTCGGACGACGACTTTTCCTTGTTCTGTTCCTGACCAATTACCGCTATAATTATCACATTTACGAATATTAGGACGATTGCCAATAGCACCATCTCCATCACCTTTGTCGCCTAGTCCAGTACCACCTAAGTCACCTTTTCCGTCGGGTGTACCCTGTTTGCCAGGACCTTCGCCTGTACCAGTACCTCCACCGCCGCCAAATAGAGCATTGGTATTGGGTTTGGGTGTTTCGTCTGCCTTGCTATTGCTAGAGGTATTGTTATTTTTGTTTGGTGTAGGAGTGGGCTTGACATCAGGCGTAGTCTTGATAGGAGGAGTGGAGTTGTCTTCTACGGTTTCCACTTCTTCTACTTCTTGAGGAACTACTTCTGTCTCTTGCGTTTCTTCCTCTTGTGGCTCAGGATTAGTTTCTTCTTGAGTTACGTCCGAAGGCGTTTCCGCACCACCACCAGCTATTTCTACATTGCCAAATGATGCCATGAGCCCTTCGGAGTCTGGAATTGGAAATTCTTTCTCGAACCAAGGCATTACTAAAGCAATCATTAGGAATATAAAAAAGATACCAGCACCAATACGCCCTTTCCATTGGTCTTCGGGGCGGTCTTCTTCAAAACTATAATTATTAATCATGATTTGTTGTGTTTTTGATGATGTCCCAATCTATATCCATAGCGTTGACTACTAGGAGTACATCTGCGATTTCTTTTGATTGTTTGGCAGGCGGCAATTTTAATGCTATTCGATTGGAAGAATAGTTTTGTTTTGCGTCGCCAACTGCTTTCTTTAATATAGATGCAAAATTGTCGTAATTGGTTGTGTCGCCTGCTACCAAATATACATTGGCGGAAAGCATTTGTACTTCTATAACGTGTGCAGGCTTCTTATTGCTAGTAGTCCAGATGATACTGGCTAACAAAAAAATAGAAACAATTGCCCCCGTTAGTATGATTGCTTTCTTACGAATCTGTCCTTCAGCAGGTTTTTCTATATTTCTTCTAAACGCCAAAAGGTATAATTTAGTCTGATAATTTGGTCGCTAAAATCATTTTTACGCCAAAATCGTTCAGAATATCGACATTCGTTACCAGTGTTTGTGCTTCTACCGCTTCATCAATGGATAGAATAACGGTAATGTCACTAGGGGCACGCCCGTCTTTACGAATCAAGTTTTGGAGTTTTGCTTTTACTGCGTCTTCTGCCATACGAGTACCGTTCACCGTGTATTCTCCTCGTGCGTTGATTTCCAATTTAATGGGTTCGTTCGAAGATTGATTGGTTGGTTTAGAACTCGAACTAGGCAACCGAAGGTTGATAGCCGTTGGGCTAACCAAACTAGACGTTAGCATAAAAAATATCAAGAGTAGAAAGATAATATCCGTCAAGGACGACATACTAAATTCTGCAGATACTTTGGTTCTTTTTTTTAATCCCATAATTTAATCTTTGGTAGCTTGAGTGGCTAATATTAATCGCACCCCTAGCTTATTGCTCATTTTCATAAATTTGACAATCGTACCTGTCGTTTCGTCCATTGCTACATTGAGGACTACCGTCACTTCTGTTTCAATCCCCTTTTCTCGGTTCTTTGCACGCTCTTTGGCAACAGCCGCCGATAGCTTTTCTAGCAACTGGCTTTCTAATACTTCATCTGAATCGACAAAGTATTTGCCTTCTTTGGTCAACGACAACGCTACGTTTTGTGGCGAAGGTGTTTTGCTATTGGAGGTCGGACGGTCAATATCTTGAGCATTCGGACTCGTCAAGCTAGAGGTCAGCATGAAGAAAATGAGCAGCAGAAAGATAATATCCGTCAGAGACGACATATTAAATTCGGCATTGAATTTATTTCTCTTTTTTAATCCCATAATTAATTGAATACAATCGTGTTATAAAACGTTTTGGGTTATTGCCAATTTTTGAGCTGTTCGGTATCAAAAACCGAAAAATGTCCCCTTAGTGGAGAAGCCTTGATACTGGTCTCAAACTCATGTGCGGTCATAGAGGCTTCGAAGCTGGCTTGACCGTCCTCGCAAACAAAATACAAAGCATTTTTGGTCAAAATAGCACAGACTTCTAGTCCATCTTGTGCAAACAAGTAATGATCCGCAGGCAATCGACTTTTGATCAACGGCTCTGTTTTCCAAAAATAATACTGTCGCTTTTCCAAGTGTTCTACAATAAGCGTTTTTTGAGCAGGCGAAAACGCTACCCAATTAGCTGCTTGTTCGATGTACTGATGCACATCGGTTGTCGCTCTTATTTTGCGATAATTATCTCTAGTTGCTCGGCTATACACCGCTATCGAATAACTCATTGGTAAGGTGTTTTTTAGATTCTATTGTGCAGGTTCCTGCAACAAATCCATAAACTCAACCGTAGCCGCTTCCATCTTGAATATAACTCTATCCATAGAAGCAATCAGCGAGTTGTAGCCAATAAATGCGATAATACCCACAAATAGACCAAAGGCAGTTGTAATCAAGGCTTGGTAAATACCACCAGCCAAAGATTCTGTACTAACATCGCCACCAGCCATGTTCATAAACGAAAGAATCATACCGGTCACGGTACCCAAGAACCCAATCATGGGAGCAGCTCCAGAGATAGTTGCCAACATAGACAAACGTTTTTCGAGCTTATAAATCTCCAAGTTACCAACGTTTTCTACTGCTGTATTAATGTCTTCCAATGGCTTGCCGATACGTTGCAACCCCTTGGCTACTAAGCGAGCTACAGGCGTGTCAGTCGTGTTGCAGAGCGTCAATGCCGCTGCAATATTACCCGTTTGGACGTATCCACGAATTTGATTCATGAAGTTTTCATCTACTTCTCCCGCACGCTTAATTGTCAAATGTCTTTCTATAAGAATATAAATAGCAATAACGGACAAAATCAACAAAACAATGGCAATAGTAATACCTATCAAACCACCGTCCATGATAATTTTTATCAAAGAAAAACTCTCGGTACCATCAGCAGCAACACCTGTGGTGTCTGTCTGAAATAGAAAAAATAGATTAGATAACATTTGATTAATGATTTGTATTTGAATAATGTTAGAATAGTTCGTTGTACAATCTACTGATTATACGTTTGGTGTTCAGCTTTTTGTACACCAAAGTGAAAGATAGAAATAATAAAAAGAGTTGCATTACTTTCTACCAGTTTATTTTTAGAGTTCTTAACGTTTTTAGCCTTCGTTTTGTTGTTGAGAGCCTTAGTCTAGCTTAAAACGGATAGGCATTCGCATGCGAACAAGTACTTTTTTGCCCTCCTGCATTCCTGCTGTCCAGCGCAGAGGATATTCGTTCATCAAGGTAACAATACGTGTGATTTCTTTTCCGAATGCCCCTTCTATATCTCTCAATACTTTAATAGCATAGAGTGTCCCTGTTTGGCTAACAACAAATTCTATGACCGCCATTCCTTCTATGGCATTTTCTTTAGCGAAGGTAGGGTAAGAAATATTACTAAACACAAAATGCATCATCGTTTTATCGGCACAATTTTTCTTTTTATTATTGCTACCACTTTCTCCTTCGCAACCTGGAAAACGAGGCATAGATTCTGCCAACATTCGGACAGGAATATCTTTTTGAAGGACTTGGTTGTCCGTAGCAGAAATTGGGGTGCCTTGGTCAAAACTGCCCCAAGCGGCTTCTACTTCTTGACGTAAGTTAGTATATTTTTCTATGTTTTTTACTCGGTTGTTGTAGTTGGCTTGACCAAAAATAAACCCAATGTATTCATCGCTTTTTTTGCCAAATTCGGTCGTTGCTTTTTGGGTTAGAATGTTCCACAATTGGTTGTTGAGTCGTACGCTGTTGTCATCTTCTTCATAGCTCATTCTGGCTCGTAACCAATGCTGAAGAGCAATATTGTCTTGACTCGAATATTGCATATAAATTTCTTGAATAAGTGCGATTGAGCGGTCTGTCCAACCATACATTTGAGCCATATAGTACCAGTTGGGAGCAATCAAGTCGGCGGTCAGTCTATCTTGGAGTATTTCCGATTGAAACGTAGCGTAGTTATACTCAAAAACAGCCTGTATGCCAAGGTTACTTTGTTCTACTTCCGAATGTTTGGCTCTAATCTTGTCGATGGTAGCCATATCTTTTTTGGCTGCGGCAAACAATCCTTCTGTATTTTTTAGTTGAGCGAGTCGAGCTAATACAAGGATATATTCAGCACTGTTTTTGCCTTTTTTTTGTTTGGTTTGCTTCGCAATATTTTCTAATGATTGGATAGCACCTTGGCTATAAGCCCAACTGCTGGAAAATAATAAAAGGGTTAGTAATAATAAAATTTTCATCTGTTTGGTTTTTAAAAATTGACTGGTGATTGTTTATATTTTTCGTACCAAAATAAGAACAAAAAAGAAAAAGACCATAAAAAAAGTCCTTCAAAATGAAGGACTAGTTAAAAGTTATAGAGTTTACGCACCTTGCAGGCTATCGGTTAGCCAACGGGCTAAATATTCTCCTTGAGGATCTAGTTTCTTTTGTTGGTTTTCGATCGTCAATGCTTTATCATCTTTGGGGTCAGGTCCAACACCACCTACAATATTCCAATTGACCCAATTGCTACAAATATCATAATCAATCAGGATATACTGAAAATAAGCAGCACCCATGCGCCAATCTACGTGCATGTCATTGACCAAATAACTAGAGACCAATTGTCTGCCTTTGGCAGACAAATAACCAACGGCAGCGAGTTGCTGCATACAAGCATTAATCAACGGTTGCTCTGTTTTTCCTGCTATCCATTGTTGCAGTTTTTCTTCATCGGCTACCAGCGATTTGGTCTCTCGACCCAAAATCCCGCCTTCTTCAAAAATACATTTGCCGTATTTTTTGCCCATTAAGCGGAGGTAATCTCTTACGAGCAATTCCAATAGAAATTCTTGTGTCGATTTATTGCTTTTGTGCTGGTCTTCGTAGGCTTTGATGCGAGTACAAACGAGCTTGGGCGACAAGCAACCAAGTGCCAACCAAGGCGAAAGTTTAGAACTGTTATTGAGTCCTTGTAACTCCAAATGTTGTTTTCTATATTGTTCCAAGTGGCGTTCGCCAAAGTAGGTTTCCAATCGAGCCAATCCAGCAGCTTCTCCTCCCACAAACGGCAAATAATTTCGTTCGTCTGGCTCAAAAGGTTGGTGTCCAAAATCAGTTAAAGCAGGCAATTCGCCAACTTCTATTGCGGTACTCCATTTTGGAAATATTTGAGGTGTATCAAAAGGCGTTCGCACGGGGACAAAGCGTTCTACTTCCTTACGGAAACTATTGAAAATATCAGGAGAGTGAGAAATAGGAAAAGGCAAATCCTGTGTATAATACAACATTTTGCCTCTAAAAAATTGTATCTCGGAGCCGATTGACCACAAGTTTTTTTCTAGGGCATTTTGCACTTGTACTTCATCTTGTGTGCGTTCCATATTGGCATACACCCAATTCGCTTCCGTCGCTTTTGCTAATTCAAAAATTTCTTCTTCTGGCTTGCCAAAACGGATAACCAAATCAATGCCCAATGCACGAAAATCAGCACGTAGAGCGGCGACCGATTCTAATAAAAATTTAGCTCGGTGCTTGCCTGTTTTTTGATAACCAATGAGCGTTTCGCCCATCAATTTTTCGGAATTGAAGACATAGACAGGGATTACTTCTTCACTGTTCGCTAGGGCTTGTGTGAGTGCCTCGTTGTCGTGCAATCTCAAATCTTTCCGAAACCATACTATGATACGTTTTGCTTTTTTCATCTCTCTACTCTATTAGTGGTACAAAAATAACATAACTTTGCAACGAATAGTTGATTCTAAAGTAGAAACTTTCATCTTTGATTGAAAATATAGTGGTGTTTGTTGAAAGTCCAAAGAATTAAAAGTGTGTACCATAAAAAAAAAATAATGCAGCAAGTTGAATTTAGCATACCCGCTCAGCCGAGAGGCTTTCATTTGATTACCGATTTTGTACTGGCACAACTGCCTGAATTACCCGCCGTAGGCATCTTGCATTTGTTTTTGCAACATACCTCAGCAGGATTGACCATCAACGAAAATGCAGACCCTAGCGTACGAGTAGATTTTGAGCAAATATTCAACCGAATGGTTCCCGAAAATTTGCCTTACCTAACCCATACGCTAGAAGGTCCTGATGATATGCCTGCCCACATCAAGGCGAGCTTGGTGGGCAGTAGTGTCAGCATTCCTATTACCACTGGTCGCCTCAATTTGGGGACGTGGCAAGGTATTTATTTGTGCGAATTTAGAGACCGAGGCGGTAGCCGTCGAGTGGTCGCTACATTTTAGATGCGTTTTTAATGATGCTATTCGGTTGCTTGCTGTTTTCTTTTTTGAGCCATCCGTTGCAGCATACTGATAAACAAACCGCCCATCATCATGATACAGCCCAACCAAACAAGATTGATACCGGGGAAAATGATAGCTTGCACCACCACGTAGTTGCTTTTAGGCGTTTTGTCTTTTACTTCAAATACCATTTTGCCTTCTTCGGGCATCATGGTGAGCAAACGAACAGACAAGCCTAGTTTTTCGACCGTAACAGGTACATTGAATTGTTGGCGGTCACGGATATAATAGATGGTACGAATGGTTTCTGATGCTCCTGAAGAAAGCGAAAATACTTCCAAAATAGCGGTAACAGGTACATCACCTTGTTGATAAGTATAGTTGTCAGAATCTTCAGGTACAGTACTTTCATTACCTTTATAGACAATATAATTTTGACGGGTATAGAACGTGTCGCCTACGGCTACGTGCTTTGCCATCCATTTGGAGGTATCGTTTTTGGCTTCTTCTACAGGATCCAAAAATGCCCAGTTGGGAACTGCCAATGTAAATACATCTCGGTGCAAATAATGCTTGGTATCTGGATTGGCGGCACTAAACTTAAGGCTGCCATTAGGCAAGCTATCCAATAATACATTAGGATTTGTGACGAAGCGATCAATAATATTACCTTCTTTATCTTTTCGCAAAAACGACAATTCAAAAATTTGGGCGTTGCCTTCTGTCCAGTTTTTGGTGTACGTTACCGAAAAACCATCGTTGAGGGCTACTGTTTGTCCGATTGGAACGAGTGTATTTTTGCTCGTTTGTTTGTTGAGGTCGCCCAAGATGCCTTCTATCTGACCAAATTCATCGAAAAGTGGGTATTTCAATGCTCCAGAAAAAACCACTCCAATGAGCATTAGCCCAAAACCAATGTGCGCGATAGCAGAACTCGATACTTTTACGTTGCCACTAAAGGCCTTGAATAAGTGTATCAAGTTGGTCAATATCGTAAAGATACCTGTACCAACCAACAACCAGTATTGCCATGCTTGAATGCCAGAAGGTTTCATGATGGCATACATGCCAATGATTGCCAATACAAAACAACTACCTACCGAAATCAAAAATTGTTTGAGGCGTTCGCCTGTCATTTCATCTTTCTTATAGAGCATGAATTGCGAAAAGCCAGACAAAATAGCGACCAATACACCTATCCATAATTGGAAATTATTGTGGTGTGCCACCACATCTTCTGGTGGAGCAATATTGACACGAGTTTTGCCAAATAACTCATAAATAGGATTCAGTAGGGCATTCCAAACAGGAATAGAAGTAGTAGCGGTAATCAACCCTGCTGAAAATAGCATGACCAACGAACCAACGAACATCCAAAATTCTTTGGAATAAACAGATTCTTCTCGCTCAGGTGCAGGAATGTCGCGAGAGCGGAACCAGTATAGTCCGATACTTCCCAAACCAATCACGCCCAAGAAAATAACCAATTGCCACTCTAAGCCCATTTCCGTAAAGGCATGAACAGAGGTTTCTCCCAAAATACCACTACGAGTCAAGAAGGTCGAATAAACAATAAGGAAGAAGGTAAGTATATAAAAGATATAACTACTCTTGATAGAATAGCCCGTAGAACGTGCGACCAAAGTTGTGTGAATACCTGCTACCAAGGTTATCCAAGGTACTAACGAAGCATTTTCGACAGGATCCCATGCCCAATAACCGCCAAAGCTCAATGCTTCGTACGCCCAAACGCCACCCATCAGGATACCTGTGCCCAAAATAGCTCCCGAAAACAGTCCCCATTTGAGGGCTGGCTGCATCCAAGCACGGTGTTCTTTTTTCCAGAGTCCTGCTACTGCAAACGCACAAGGCACTAGCGTAGAAGCAAAACCCAAAAACAGGGTAGGAGGGTGGATTGTCATCCAATAATTTTGCAAAAGTGGGTTTAGTCCTGTTCCTTCTATCTGTGTCAGATAGTTTGGCGTATTGAAAATAGGAGCAAAATGAGCATTACGCAGCAGCATAAAAGGACTGGCTCCAATGCGTACATCATCGCCTACATAGAGTCCGAGTATGAAGAACACAAAGAAAACTTGTATGAATGAAAAGACTGCCATGACAGGCATTTCCCATTTCTTGGCGGTAGTCATTAAGGCAAAGCCTAAGATACAGTTCCAGAACATCCAGAGCAAAAAGCTACCTTCTTGTCCTTCCCAAAAGGCAGAAAAAACATAGCGAAACGGCAAGCTATTGGATACGTGTGCCCATACATATTCGTACTCGTAGTACTTATTGATCATCATGAAGAAAATCAACCCAATGATACTAATGATACTTAGTCCATGCGTCAAAAAAGCAAGGCGACCAATTTTCCGCCAGTTGGTTGGTGCTTTGTCTGAAAGGACAGGTGTAGCGTTGGTTCCTGCTACAAAACTAATCGTAGCTAAGATGGCAGTACTGAATGCCAAAAAAATTAAAAGTTGTCCAAGTTGACCTATCCAAAGGTGCTCTCCAATATATGCTATACCCTCCATTATCTTTCTTTATATTTGATACCAAACGGTAGCACAAGATTTTCTTGTACTACCGTTTTTATATTGATTTGTATTCCATTATATGGAAATAATCAAGTTGTTTTTTATTCATTTGATACAATCGAAACGCCTTTGGTCTTGATGGCTTCGTCTTGGTATTTTGACGGACATTTGAGCTGAATGTGATGAGCTACAAATACGCCATCTTGCATCTTGCCTGTCAATACGATTTCTTCCGAGCGTTCAAAATCCTGTGGCTTTTCTTGCAAACAAACTACTTTTTGCGTCATTCCTTTCTTATCTTTCATGTAGAAAGAAAAAGAATTGGCATCTTCTTCTGGGTTATAAACAATCGGCTGGTCGGCACGCAATGTCCCCACTATTTGATGATTGCTATTAGATTGTTCTATCGAAGTAGCGAAATCAGTGTACGTACTAGCATCTCCTGCTATAGCGATTAGAGCGGCAATAGCAATGGCGATGGCAATTAATCCTAAAATTTGTGTCTTTTTCATATTATCTTGCGTTTATAGAGTATGGTTACTATTAATTAGATAGTAATGACTCTTACGATGAATTTTATTGCACTGAAGTGCGAAAATACTACTTTTGGATTAGCTATGCTAATTGTCTTAGTAACAATTCTTATTTAGATTGGTTTTTAATACTTATATAACAACTGTTTGGCTCTACTGCCTACTTTATAGCTCTATCGCAATCGCTCAATCGGTTATTGTAGTAGGGGAGACAGGTGGCGACCAAACGACAATTGTCCTTCCGCAATCGGCTACTTGGGTGGTCGGCGGTACGTTTCAGCAGTCATTGCAAGGAACGATTAGTCAGGGCGGTATTGATATTTGGTTACAGCAATACGATACGACTGCTCAGCTGCTCCAAAGTTATACGATGGGTGGACAGCGAGATGATATTTTGGTGGCTGCCGCCAATGATGCCACTTCCAACGATTTTTATACGACAGGTCTGTTTAGAGATAGTTTCAAGTTGGGCAATGATACGGTTTTGTATCAAGCGATCGAAGCAATTTTTTTGACAAAGCATGAAGCGAATACTCGTCTGCGGTGGGCAAAAAAGATAGCTGCTACTAACTTGCTGACCGTAGAAGACTTGCAAACCGACCAACAAGGAAATATTTATTTGACAGGTTCTTTTGTCGATACCTTGGCGGTCGATGGGGTACAATTGGTCGCTGATACAGGCACGGCAGTTTTTGTGTTGAAATTGGATAACGATGGTACTGCCATCTGGGGTGCTAGGTCGGCTTATGCCACCGATGCTACAGGCGTGAGCTTGGCGATAGACGAACGTCAAAAAGTATATTTGGTAGGCGAATTTAGTAGTTATCTGTCGATTTTGGGAGATACCTTATTGTCGGGTTGGGTACAGCCCGATTTATTTTTGGCTGCCTTGTCGGCAAACGGCTCTTGGTTGTGGCAACGACAATATACAGGAACTTATGCCGACGAAGCTGCCGAATTGCTCTATTATCAAGACCACTTGTATTTGGGAGGTAGTTTTATTGGGCTGTTGGATTTGTCGAGCGGCGTTACGCTCCGCACCGATACTAGAAGTTATGATGGTTTTGTAGTTCGGCTCGATACCTTTGGGCAAGTCGTTTGGGCAGAACAAACCCACGCCACAGGCGACTGCGAAGTGGCTGCTCTAGCGATACGAGATTCGCAGTTGGTTGTCGTGGGGAGTTTTGAAGGGGATTGGCAATGGCAACAATTACACGAAAGTGCGACTAGCAAGAGAGCGGCTTTTCAGTTGGCGATGAACCTAGATGGTGACCAATCAACGGTACAAGTTTGGGACGGAAAAGGCAATGATTTAGCCTTGGCTATTGGTGTCAATTCGCAACAGCAGGTGGTTGCAGGGGGTAGTTTTCAGCAAGATATTGCCTTTGGCAATGCAGTAAGAAATGCAAGCGGTTTTTCTGATGGCTTCGTTTATTTTCAATCGCCGATTGTATTGCCTGTGGCGGTGGGGCTTCGTCGGTTGGAGGAGCTAGATATGCTGGTTTTTCCGAACCCGACAAGCGATTGGCTGACGCTCCAATCAGAAACAGCAGTACTAACGTGGCAATTATATACTAATAATGGCAGCCAAATATTGGCAGGACAAACCCAATTGATTAACTTGCAGCACTTGCCGAGAGGCAACTATTGGCTGCGAGTACAGACGGCTACACAAGAAGGCGTATTCCCAATTATTAAGCAGTAATAGGAAGTCTTCCTTTTTTTATTAAAATGAGAACCATTGGCAAACGAAGTGGAACAACCAATAGATAAATTAACACAATTAATAGCGTCTTGGGACGAAAAAAACATTGCTTTAGCACTGCAGATTATCAGTAGTGACAAGGAATTGATGGCTTTAGCCAATGCTCGTTTTTTGCCTTTGTTGGCATTGGTCAATCAAACTAAACTGAGCGGATTGGCTTCTTTTGTCGCAGATATTGTACACCTCAATTTGGACGCCAATACAAATTTGCCATTCGACGAAAGTCTGCTGCCCCTGTTTCAACAATTGCCTTGTCAAGGGATTTATTGTCATTATGAGGGCATCAATGCCTTGCCGTGGTGGCTTTTTGAGTTGCGACAATTGCGGTTCTTGGATTTGAATGGCGTTGGTATCTCGGCATTGCCCTCGGCAATTAGTCAACTAGAAAACCTAGAAGCTTTGCGAGCGGAACAAAACAGCTTAGAAGTGTTGCCCGACAGTATTGGCGAGTTGAGCCAACTCCAAAAATTACAACTTGATTTCAATAAAATAAAGGAATTACCCGACTCTATTGGTAGCCTAAGTCAACTCAATTGGTTATGTTTGGAAGGGAATCCTATCGAGGCATTGCCATCAACAGTACTACAACTCCAAAAGTTACGATGGTTGAGCGTAGAAAAAACGCCCTTGGGAGATAGAAATGATATTCAACGAGGATTGTGGGTAACACCACAGTCGGAAGTACTAAAAAAACTTGTTCACAAAGTCAAACCATAATATGAATAATCTAGTTGATACCAACAAATTAGAAGCAGTAGGAAATTTTAGCGTCCGTGTCGCTTATGGCTTTTTGCCAAAACTCAAAATAGTATTGCTCGGCGAAATATTGGCAGGCGAAGTCGCTGACGATATGTGGGTGCAAGTCGCTTTGGATAGTGGCAGTATCGTTGGCAAATGGCAAATAATAGAAGTGCTGCACATGGATTTTATCAATCAACATGACGTGCCTAACTTCAAGGGACTCATTGTCCGTTGTCAAAGCGAAGAAGATTTTAAACTTCTACAAGAGCTACGTGTTTATGAAGAAACGGTAACCATCTTGCGAGCAGTTGAGATGGACTAAAATTTAATGTTGTAGGATAATTTTGTGCAGCAAAAGACGAAAGGAAAAAAGTGACGAATCCACCAAAAGAATATAAAGATAGTACGTTAATCAAGCGAATATTTCAGTTGGCAATGCCCTACAAGCATATTCTTGCTTTGGCGGCAACGCTCTCTATTTTTTTAGCACCAGTATCTATACTGCGTCCTTACTTGGTACAGCGTACTGTTGATGATACGATTATCAACAACAATGGCGAAGGGCTATTATTTATGATAGGGCTGCTGATAGGTGTTTTGGTGCTAGAAGGGGTGATGTATTACGTTTTTTCTTACGCCACTTCGCTACTAGGGCAGTCAGTGATTCGAGACCTGCGGATTCGAGTATTCAAGCACCTCAATAGCCTACGATTGACATACTTTGATACCACGCCTATCGGAACTTCTACAACTCGTACTATCAACGATGTGGAGACGATTAATACTGTTTTTTCGCAAGGATTCATTACGATCGCTGCCGACGTATTAACTTTGTTTTTTGTATTGGGAGTAATGCTCTGGACAAGCTGGAAAGTAACGCTTGTTTGTCTCGTAACAGTGCCGCTATTGATATTGGCAACCTATATATTCAAAGAGTCGGTCAAGAAAGCCTACGAAGTGGTACGTACGCAAGTCTCTATGATGAATGCTTTTTTGCAAGAGCGGATAACTGGAATGCGCATTGTACAAATATTCAATGGAGAAGAAAAGGAATTGCAAAATTTCAAGGTGATTAATAATAAATATAAAGAGGCGAATATCAACTCTATCTTTTATTATGCGTTGTTTTTTCCTGTCGTAGAGATTCTTTCTGCTGCTTCGCTGGGGCTAATGGTTTGGTTTGGAGCCAAGCAAGTGATTAGCCAAGATGTAACGCTGGGCGTTTTGATTGTTTTTCCGTTATATTTGGGGATGCTTTTTAGACCAATTCGTATGTTGGCAGACAAATTCAATACCTTGCAAATGGGGCTAATCGTAGCCAAACGTATTTTTAGAGTATTGGACAACACGAATCATATTCAGAACACAGGCACCAAAAAAGTAGATAGATTGATTGGTGATGTTTCGTTTGATAATGTCTTTTTTTCGTACCAACAAGATAAGCCAGCCGAAGAGATAGAAGACTGGATCCTGAAAGGTATTAGTTTTGAGATTGCCGCAGGCGAAACGCTTGCTATTGTGGGCGGTACTGGAGCAGGCAAAACGACGATTATCAATATATTGAACCGTTTTTATGAAGTGCATCAAGGCGAAATAAAAATAGATGGCGTTTCTATCAAGGATTACGAACTGTATAATTTGCGCAAAAAAATAGCCATTGTACTACAAGACGTTTTCTTGTTTTCGGGAACGGTACTAGAGAATATTACGCTCAAATCAGACTTGATTACGAAAGAAGAAGTTCTCAAAGCTTCCAAAATGATAGGGGCGCACGAGTTTATAATGAAGCTACCAGGAGGGTATGATTATCAAGTGCAGGAACGTGGTGCGACGCTCTCTATGGGACAACGTCAACTTATTTCGTTTGTGCGGGCATTGGTATTCGACCCCGATATATTGATATTGGATGAGGCGACTTCTGCTATCGACCCCGAGACCGAAGGTGTCATTCAGTATGCCATCGAAAAATTGATAGACAAACGTACGTCCGTCATCATTGCACACCGCTTATCGACCATACAACACGCCGATAAAATAATGGTGCTAGACAAAGGCGAAGTTGCCGAAATAGGAAGCCATCAAGAACTCCTCAAAAACGAAGACGGGCATTATCGTGAATTGGTCGAAACGGCTTACGCTCTCAATGGGTAGATTGTGTATAGAAGACAGAATTTCGACCGCTTTGCTGGTAGATTGTGTATAGAAGACAGAATTTCGACCGCTTTGCTGGTAGATTGTATATAGATGGCTAGATTTTAGAATTTAGACCGCTTCGCTGGTAGATTTTTAGATTTTTTTTCAAGTTTTAATTTTAAAAAAAAAATCCATCAATCCACGAATCCACCAAATCCCAATACTGACAATTTTAATCCTTTAATCCACAAATCCAAAAAATCCCAATGCTGACACTTTTAATCCCTCAACGTTGGGTCTAGTTCTACGGCTTTGGCTTGGTACTTTTCGGCAGCCATATACTGCCCCATACGCTTGTAGGAGTGGGCAATCACTAGATATGCTTTGGCATACAAGCCATCTTTGGCGAGCAAGCGTTCAGCTTCTGCAATGCAATTTTCGTACTGGTTCATTTCGATATAGTTGACACAGATATGATACTGGGCATCTAGGTACATAGCATCAATTTCGAGTGCTTTACGCAACGCTTCAATCGACTTGTTATTTTCTTTTTTGGCAATGTGTGCCAATGCCACACCAAAATGAAACTGTTTGATGTTGGGTTGTATTTCTATGGCTTTGTAATAGTATTCTATCGCTTGATCAATTCGCTTGAGCTTATACATACAACTACCCAGTTTGTAATAAACATACTCATCATATTTGCCTGCATCAATAGTCGCTTGATAATAAGCAGCAGCAGTACTAAATTCTTCTTTTTCGTAATAAATGAGCCCCAAACCTTGATAAGCTTTGGCGTGTGTCGCGTCCATATCAATAGCTTTCGTAAAAGCAGTACGTGCTTTTTTGTAGTTGCCTACTTCCATATAATTGAGCCCTAAATTGAAGTATAAAGAAGCCTCTTCCGAATGCTCCTCAATCGCTTGTTCGAGTATATCAATGGCTCCTTGGAAGTTACCTTTTTGAGTCAATTCGCTGGCTTCTCTGCCATATTTGGCAATCGAATTTTGTAGGCTATTGGCAATGTCATCATTTTGTCCGCCGTATTGTCTCGCTTTGTCAAAAGCACTAGCGGCACTTTTTGATTTGTCAATTTCGCTATAACTTTTGCCGAGCAACAACCATGCTTCGCCATCTTTGGAGTGGCGATCGGTATATTTTTCTAGGCTATAAGTTGCTGCCGTATATTCTTTGGCATAATACTGCGCTCTGCCCAAATCGTAGAGCAACTGCATATCATTGGGTTTGCGAGCATAAGCCGTTTCGAGCAGCTTTACCGCCTCTACATAATTTTTGTCATTATAATAAATAGTACCCAAATTGAGGTTGGTATTGAAGTGGCGGTCATCTAGTTCAAGTGCCATTTCATACTGTACAATTCCCTCCTCTCGTTTGCCTAAATTTTGGAGTGTTATCGCTTTGAGATAATAAAAATCTACCATAGTAGCTTCTTCTTCAAAGTCTTCCAATTTTTGCAATGCTTCTTTGAATCTATCTTTGCGGTAGAGTTCCAAGGCAGCTTGGTAGAGTTCTTTTTCGAGATTGTCTTCTGCTTCCGAAGCTTCCACTAACAAAGCATATTGTTTGGCATCTTGGCGAGCCAAATAATCCTCTACTTCCTTTAATTTGTTGGCTGCTTTGATATACGCAACATCAATTTCTAGTGCTTTTTGCAGATAGATAATAGCCCGCTCATAGTCGTTGAGACCAATATAAGCGGAAGCTAGGTTGTAGCACAATCGTTTGTCGGACGGAGCTATCTCTATCGCTCTTTGGTAAGTCTGAATAGCCAACTGGCGTTGTCCCAACTCTTCTTGGCAACGAATTAGTATTTTGTAAGCATTGACGAAAGTTGGATCCTTCTTGATGGCATCTTCAAAGAAAGGCGAAGCTGCTAGGTAATTGTGAAGGTTGAAGTATTTTAGTCCTGCATTATATTCTTTGATAGCAGCTGGTTCTTGTGCAGCAGCAGAAATACTCACGGACAACAATAATAGTAATATTAGCAGCATCTGATAAATACGCATAGTGTGTAGGGTTTGAGTGTTTCAAAAAAAATGCAAGTAATAATTGCAAAGCTTGGATAGAAGAGAGAAAACCAGCTCTAAGCCTATCTTATAATGGTAGTAGTAGGAAGAAATGTTACTTCAAGAACGTAAAAACCTATCATAAATAATATTTAGGGCAGTGTTTTTTTTGTGATGAACGAAGAAAACGAATATGAAAGTTATAACATTTGAGGTGCCTTAATATAAGTACTGCGTGTGAGTACAAATAATTTACAATAAGTTAATAGTTTAATCATTGGCTTTTAAGTTGTTGATTATTAGGGCTTTGTGTTGGTTTGTGTCGTGCTTCTATTCTAAGCAAGAGTTGTTTGTTTTAAATAATAAACTAAAAGCGTTACTTTTGTAGCCGTAATCAAGTACGGGGTTGTTTACGTTAGGGCGTTCTTCTAATCCAAGACAATTTCTATTGTTTTTATTTATTCAAAATACAATCAAAATCATGAAAAAACTACTAACTATTTTGTCATTGGTAATGATAATGAACTTCGCAGCGTCAGCACAAGTTGTTATCAGTGAGATTCTTTACAACATTCCAGGTGATGGCGAGTCAGAAGAATTTATTGAATTGTACAATGCAGGAACAACTACTGTTAACTTGCAAGGGTATTCTTTTACACAAGGTGTTGCACACACATTCAATGGTGGAGCTATCGCCGCAGGTGGTTATTTTGTTGTAGCAGCTGATTCTGCTGCTTATTTTGCTGCTTTTGGTGGCTTTCCTGATGCCGCGTGGACTTCTGGCGGATTATCTAATGGTGGCGAAGATATTGCCATTATTGATGGATTTGGTGTAACGGTTGACTCTGTTAACTACGACGACGCTGCTCCTTGGTCATTGCTTGCTGATGGTGGTGGACGTTCACTACAACTATGTGATGCCGCTACAGATAATAACAATGGTGCTAACTGGGGAACAGCTAACATCTTTGCAGGTTTGGCTACTAGTAGCACCACAATGGATTCTTTGTTTGCTACACCAGGTATGTCCAATACTTGTGATGCTGTTATTGCTCCAGCACCTTCTAGTTACCCATTGTACACGATTGATGATATTAACAACATCGATGCAGATGGTTCTGCCGATTCAGTAGGTGTTACTTGCGAATTGAGAGCAGTAGCTTACTGCAATGATAACAGAGCATCTGGATACGATTTCCCTTTTGCTAACTCAAACAACAGCAACGGTGTACGTGTATTCTCTTTCAACGATGTCAGCAATTACACTTTCACGGCAGGTGATTCACTACACATTTTTGGTACGGTATCTCAATTCAATGGTTTGTTGCAATTTGCACCAGATAGCATTGTAGTAGCTACACAAGGTGTTGCTGCTCCTGCAGCTGTAGTTGTTACTACATTGGACGAAAGTACAGAAAACAGATATGTTATGTTGAACAATGTTACTTTGGTAGATACTGCTGAGTGGACAGGTACTGGTTCTGGTTTCAACGTAAGTGTAACAGATGGTAGCACTGATACTACCATCGTACGTATTGACAACGATGTAGATTTGTACAGCATGCCAGCTCCAACAGGTACATTCAATATCGCAGGTTGGGTTACTCAATTTGATGCTACTGTACCTCGTGACGAAGGATATACTTTGGCACCTTGTTCGGCTACCAATATCACTGCCAACAAAGCTATCAAAAATGCTTCTTCAAGAGTAGCGGTTTATCCTAACCCAGTATCAGGTGTATTGAATATCGAAAGCGAAGACAATATTGAGTCTATCCAGATTTACAATACTTTGGGTCAATTGGTATTCAACCAATCAAACGTAGAAACTACAACTACTCAAATTGGTACAATCAACCTAGAAAACGGTATGTACATCATTGCTATTCAGACTGAAAATGCAGTAATGACACAACAAGTACAAGTATTGAGATAATAACACACATCGCCAATTAGATTGGCAACTATAATAACACTCGAGAGCGATACTACATTTATGTAGTGTCGCTCTTTTTTTTTGTCGTGAAGCCCTAAAAGAAAACCTCCTGTGCCGCTCGATAGGTATTGGCATGAGCATCAACAATGTGCGCCAATCGCTCCGAATAACCACCGCCCATACTGACCGCCACAGGGATACTATATCTTCGACAACAGTCGAATACGATGCGGTCACGCTCCAAACAGCCTGCTAGCGTCATGCCCAAACGCCCGAGCTTGTCAGTTGCTAATACATCTACGCCCGACAAATAACAAATAAAATCAGGTTTGACTTGTTCTATTAGTTCAGGTAATTGGTCTTGTAGAATCGCCAAATAAGTGGCATCATCAGTGCTGTCAGGCAATGGAATATCCAAGTCCGATTTTTCTTTTTTGAGCGGATAATTTTTGGCTCCGTGCATCGAAAAGGTAAACACTCGTGGCTCTTGCTCAAAAATAGCCGCCGTGCCATTGCCCTGATGTACATCTAGGTCAACAATAAGTATTTTTTTGGCTAGCCTATGGGCTAATAAATAATTGGAAGTAATCGCAAAATCATTGATGACACAAAAGCCTTCGCCTCTATCCCTATACGAATGATGAGTGCCACCTGCTACGTTCATTGCTACACCATGTTCTAGTGCAAACAAGGCACATTCAACCGTACCGCCAGATATGACTCTACCTCGATGTACTAAATGTGCCGACATGGGCAAGCCTATTTTTCGGGCAGCCTTGGCAGGCAATGTTTGATGCTTGAGGTCTTGCCAATATTCCAAACTGTGCGTAGATAAAATCAACTCTTCGGACAATAGCGTAGGTTCAAAAAAATGCTCTTTAGTGACAATGCCTTCGTGCAATAACTGCTGTGGAATCAGCTCGTATTTTGCCATGGGAAACCGATGGTTTGGAGGCACTTGGTATTTATAAATTTCTGAAAAAGCAATCTTGAGCATACGAAAAGGATTTGAATTATAACTTCATAATTTTAGACAGGCTTAAGACACGCTCTTAAAGCTAGCAATGATTGAATCTTCCGCTTCCTTTTTTGGTTTGGTCAGTGACAAAAAGCCTGTTGGAGGTCAAACAAAATAAGCGAAATAGAGTTGATAATAGTATGAAAACAAATATCAATGTTGTCTGGTTGAAACGAGATGTGCGATGGCAAGACCATCCGCCACTTTATGCTGCCATGCAAGACGGCAAACCTGTGTTGGTGGTCTATTGTTTTGAACCACCATTGATAGCACTGCCTATGTATAGCAAACGGCATTGGCGGTTTGTGGTGGAGGGGCTGCGAGACATGCACCTACAAGCGAGCGTACACAAGGAACAAAATATTCAGATTGTTCGAGGTGATTTTGTCGAATTTCTCCAGGCTATACAAGTTTATTTCTGTATCAATAAAGTATATTCGAGTCAAGAAACAGGCATACAATGGACATTTGATAGAGATATTCGTGTCAAAAAATATCTTGAAGAGCAAAAAGTACAATGGCAAGAGTTCAGTACAGAAGGAATCCGCCGTGCTGTCAAGAATCGCAACAATTGGTATGCCGAATGGGAAGATTACATGCACGCACCGCTGCAAAACGTAGCTCCAAGTAAAATTGATTTTGTAGTGTTGCCAGAGCAAATAAAAACTACTTTTGATGCGACTAAATATACTAAAGAGGTAGGGCAACGCAATCCTGATTTTCAGGTAGGTGGGGAGCGAACAGGATTAAAATACTTGGATAGCTTTCTACGAGGGCGCTTTGTCAATTATATGCGACATATATCCAAGCCTGCTTTGAGTAGAAAAAGCTGCAGCCGTCTTTCGCCTTATTTGGCTTGGGGACACATCAGCTTACGAATGGTGTATCAAGCGACACTACTCGCCAAGGACGAACACCAGAGCGGCAAGTATCTCAAAGGTTTTTTGGATAGGTTGCGTTGGCGTAGCCATTTTATACAAAAATTTGAATCAGAAATAGAACAAGAAACACAACCACTCAATAGAGGATACAACGATTTTGAGTATGCTAATAATCCGACGTTTGTGGAGGCATGGAAAACAGGCAAAACAGGTTATCCATTGGTAGATGCTTGTATGCGTTGTTTGCACCAAACGGGATATATCAATTTTAGAATGCGTGCGATGGTGTTATCGTTTTTTGTGCAGCACCTTTGGTTAGATTGGCGAATAGCAGCCGACCACTTGGCAGCTTTTTTTCTGGATTTTGAACCAGGTATTCATTATCCACAGATACAAATGCAAGCAGGAACAACAGGCATCAATATTATTCGGATATACAACCCGACGAAGCAAGCGATAGAAAATGACCCTGAAGGAGAGTTTATACGAAAGTGGGTGCCTGAACTCAAGGATTTGCCTAAAGCATATATTCATAGCCCATCGGAAGTACCTCCAATAGAAGCAGCACTATTAGGTTTTGAAGTCGGGCAACAATACCCCTTGCCGATTGTTGATATTATGAAGACAGGAAAACACGCCCGAGATATACTTTGGAGTTATCGAAAGAACTCTGCTGTAAAAAAAGATGTTGAACGAATTTTGAAAATACATACCGTACCAAATCGTAACTCATGGACAAAACAGAAAAACAAAAAATAGCGAATAGCGAAGAAAAAAATATCCGAGAAATAGACCGTATCATTCAAATGGCGTGGGAAGATAGAACAACTTTTGAGGCGATCGAATTTCAGTTTGGATTGACCGAATCGGAGGTCATCAAATTGATGCGTAAAGAGATGAAACCTACTAGCTTCAAGCTCTGGCGTGCTAGAGTATCGGGCAGAAGTACCAAGCATGGATCCAAACGCAGTTTTGACGAAGGGCGTTTTCGTTGTAGTCGCCAAAAGTCCATTAGCAACAACAAAATATCGAAACGATAAGCCATGCAACAGACATACGACACCCTTAGGTTGGTACTGGGCGATCAACTCAATCTGCAACATTCTTGGTTTGCCAAAGTAGATGTTTCCGTCTGTTATGTATTGATGGAAATTAAATCAGAAAGCGATTATGTGACACATCACATTCAGAAGATTGTAGGGATTTTTGCCGCTATGCGACAATTTGCAACAGCGTTGGAGGAAGCAGGGCATACTGTTGTTTACTTTGAGATTGATGCCGCTAATAATTTGCATCGTTTTGAACGAAATATTAATGCTCTTCTAGAGCAATATAAAATAAAAAAATTCGACTATCAGTTTCCTGATGAATATCGATTGGATAAACTATTGGGTGATTATAGCCAAACATTAGGTATTGCGACAGCAGCAGTATCAGCCGAACATTTTTATACGACGAGAACGGATTTAGCTGCTTTTGCCAAGGGCAAAAAGAAAGTTATCATGGAAAGTTTTTATCGCAAGATGCGAAAAGAACATCTCGTACTGATGGACGGAAACAAGCCCGTAGGAGGTAAATGGAACTACGACAGTGCCAATAGAAATAAGCTCCCTCGAAAACACGAACCTCCCACACCAAAAGTATATACACACGACCTGACACTTATTATTGATGCTATTAAAAAGGTCGATTTACCTTTTATCGGAAAGATAGACCCCAAACAGTTCATTTGGACACTAAATAGAACAGAAGCATTAGAAGTATTGGCAGATTTTGTGGAGCGATTATTACCCAATTTTGGAACGTACCAAGATGCCATGCACGAAGACTACTGGTCGCTGTATCACAGCCGTTTGTCTTTTGCTCTCAATACCAAAATGATCAGCCCCAAAGAATTGGTACAAGCCGTCGAACAGGCTTACTATGAGAATGCAACCATTGATATTACACAGGCAGAAGGTTTTATTCGACAGATATTAGGTTGGAGAGAATATATGCGAGGTGTTTATTGGATGGAAATGCCTGATTATCAGTATCAAAACTACTTAAAGGCTTCTCGAAAACTACCGAACTACTTCTGGGATGGTAAAACGAAGATGAATTGTATGCAGCATGCTATCCAGCAATCCTTGGATTATGCTTATGCCCATCACATACAACGCTTGATGATAACAGGCAATTTTTGTTTGTTGACAGGAGTAGATCCCAAAGAAGTAGATGAGTGGTATTTGGGCATTTATATTGATGCTTTTGAGTGGGTAGAAATAACCAATACCAGAGGTATGAGTCAATTTGCGGATGGTGGTTTGGTGGCAACCAAACCCTACTGTTCATCTGCTAATTATATTGACAAAATGAGTAATTATTGCAAAGGTTGCTATTATGACAAAAAGCAAAAAACAGGAGAACGAGCTTGCCCTTTCAATTCATTGTATTGGAATTTTATTGATCAGCATCGTCAAAAATTACAGAACAATCCTCGTATGTCAATGATGTATCGGATGTGGGACAAAATGGACAGCACGATCCAAACTCAACTGCTAGAGCAAGCTGCCCATTATTTAGAACAGCTAGAACAACTATAAACATTAATATGAAAACGTGCCTCTATATTTTTCAGAATAATCTGCGATTGTTAGATAATCCATCGCTTTATTATGCTTATCATAATTTTGACCGTGTAGTGCCTATCGTGATTTGGCAAGACTATGCGAATGGATACGAACGAGGTAGCCAACAAAAAATGGGTAAGTTTCGCAAACAGTTTTTGATAGAATCCATAGCTGAGTTGCAATACGAATTACTCAAAAAAGGGGTTGATTTAGTTATACTTCGAAAAGATGCCGATTTAACTGAAAACTTAGCCGAAATTATAGCTCATTACGAAGTACAAAAGACCATTACTTCTTACCCTATTGGAACGTATGCTCAAGAATTATTGGGTATGCTCTGCGAGTTGTCGCCTGTTTATACTTGTGAAGACAATACCTTATTGGAGAAAGATGATTTACCATTTGATTTTCATCAATTGCCTAAAACTTTTACTTCCTTTCGGAAGAAAGTAGAACAAGAATGGAACATACGGGAAGAGGTACCCATGCCTGAATTTAGTAAATGGGACGACACACAACAATACAGTATAAAGTTGGAAGTGCCAAGTATAGCCCGTCCCCCCAATACCGCATTTCCGTACAAGGGAGGAGAGGAGTCGGGCAGGAATCGACTCAATTATTACCTCTGGGAATCGGAAGCCATCACGACCTACAAGCAGACCAGAAATGGCATGATTGGCGAACAATATTCGACCAAATTTTCTGCTTTTTTGGCTTTGGGATGCTTGTCGCCTGTCACGATATACCATGCCGTGCGGGATTTTGAAGCCGAACACACGACTAACGAAAGTACGTATTGGGTTATCTTTGAGCTGTTGTGGCGAGAGTTTTTTTATTGGGTCACCGAAAAACAGCGTTCCAAAATATTCCGAAAAGAAGGCATTTATACCAAAGAAGGCAACCGCCAAAGCGACCAGATTCAACAAGAACAGCACAAGTTTGAAGAATGGTGTACGGGCAAAACGGCACACTCGTTTATCAATGCCAACATGCACGAACTAGTCGCCACAGGCTTCATGAGCAATCGAGGTCGACAGAATGTAGCCAGCTACTTGATTCATCACTTACAAGTAGATTGGCGGTGGGGTGCCGCCTTTTTTGAGCAGCACCTACTTGACTACGATGTCTGCAATAATTGGTGCAACTGGCTCTACCTAGCAGGTGTTGGCAATGATCCACGCAGCCGAGTATTCAACCCCGATAGGCAGCAACAGAACTATGATGCAGACGGCAAATATGTGGCATTGTGGGGTTAGGTGTTTTTATTATTCTACCAATACACACAACCCCGCTTTTAAATCAGGTAAGGCTTTTTTGAACTTAATCGACTCTACAATTCTACCATCGCTATATTTTACCGTGACTTTTTCATTCCTACCAATCCCTTTATAAGACTTTTGTTCAGGTTGACGTGTAGCAGTAATAGCTTTCATTGCTTCAAGTATACTTTCTTCTCCTTTCAATACTTCTGGGTCATTATCATCAATCGCTTCCTCTGCGTCAAGTGCTCTCTCTTGGCGCTTCATGAGTATCTCTTTCTTGATGCTCCAATTGTTATCGTTACGGATATTTCTCAAAAAAGTGATTTTGCGTCCTTCTAATACTTCTGTGAGTTGCAAAGCATTTTTGAGATGACCTTCCTGTTGCAAATAATGAAAAAAGCAGCTAAGAATAGTATCGTAGTACTCAAAAGTGGATAACGGTGCTGCTACATTATAAGGAACACTATCCACATAGATTTTTAATACGTCTTTTGGTAGCCAATCTTGTGGCAATGCGTTAGTATAACGTAACATCATTTTGCTAAAAGAATAAACGACGAAGTGTGCATCGGTTTTTTGAGCAGGATTAAATTCGGCGTAAGCACTACTTTTTTCAAATTCATAAAAGAGCTGCTCGATGGCAAACAAGCGATCGTTTATCAATTGTCGCTCTATTTCAATGACTCGCTTGCCTAAGTTTTCGAGGGCTGCCATTTGTTGTTCGTAAGTATCTCGCTCCTCAGACAGTATCAAATCTTCTATTGCAAAAGCATAATAGAAAGGTTCTATCTCTAGCTGAATTTGATGTCTCAAAAAACGTTCAGACAATAAGTCTATCGTAATCGCATCGAGCGAGACCAAACACATTCGACCTGCCTTATGAATTTCAAAAATCTCACCGCCCCAATTAGCATCGGTTATATCTCCTGATTTCAATACTACATTGGGCTTTACCTTGACAAAGTCTCCTTCTTTAAACATAATGGTATGGTTTCTACTATTTCTAGTGTATTCGAGAAAAAAATGTTTATGAAAATAGAAGGTTTAGAGGTGAAATTTCAAAAAAAAGCAATAAAAAATAAATAATAATTTTACTACGCAAAAAGACTGCGTAGTGCTACTGCATCTTTGTATTGTCCTAGAGAAATAGAGACGATACATGCCGCCCCTGCCAAGCTACAAGAAGAAACTTGGCAGGAGCGATTAAAAGCAAAAAAGATGAAAAAAATAGCACTCAACCGATTACAAATATGGAGCGTATCCACCAATGGCACGCCACTCGACAACAAACAACAATTGGCAATCATTGCTGAATTGGCAGTGCTAGGATATTATTTTACGAATCCTGCCTACTTACAAAAAGTAAGTACCAATTTTTGGGACGATTATCAAATCTTACGAAAGACGTTGATTGCCAAAAAAGGAGGCGATGTAAACTATGTGCCTTTGTTTAGCAATTTTCCAACTCAAGTACCTGCCGATAGCGAATATTATCAAAAAAGAGTTTTTGGCTATATTGCCAATATTTGGAACTTGACGGAAGGAGCGACTACCTTGTGGAATGGCACGAAAGTACCTCAGTGGTTATTCGATTTGCAAGACTTTGGAGCAGATCCTATTACACAAATGCAATCTAAAGATTTGTGGTTGACGGCTATCGTAGAGCAGCAAAATAAACAAGCCGACACGCATACCGAATGGCATGCCTTGACGCTAGTAGAGGAGGAGCAGACGAACGAAAAATTAAAGGCTTATTTGCAACAGTTAGTTTATGCAAAATCGTCTATCAAAGAGGCTTTGCACGCCAATTTGTATGATTTGTTACATGGATTTGGAGCGGAATCATTGGACGGCAGTCAAATCGTATTCAAAGAAACACAAGCCTTGGTTTTGTATCAATTTTGGCAACAAGAAAACTGGATGGCTATTGCGAAGCTAGCAAAAACAGCTACGGACATACTTCGTCTATTGGCTGCTGTGACCAAATCAGATATCAGCTTGAGCAAAACGATTAAGTTTCCTAAATTGAGTCGTCCTGCTCGTAGAGCTATTTTGACGGTTTTGGAGGGTTCGCCTTCTTTGGGCGAAGATTTGAGTCGTTACAAGGGGCTTTGGTTGCAGATAGGTCGTTACTTGCACCCTTCGGAATATGCGAATCAATATCCAAAAACTGCTCATTACTTTGATTTATTGCGAAACGGAAAAATTGAAACATTTCAAAGTAAAACAGAGGCTTTGTTGGCTCAAAAAGAGATTTATTTGTTGTTGGAACACTTGAATAAAAAACCAACGATTTTTGCTCGAAAATTGCACGAAGTACTACGCAAATTTCCAGAACAATTGGACATTATTTTGTTTGCTTTCGCAGAAAAAATACAACAAGTTCCTTTGAAGAATTTATTGATTTTGAATCGCTACTTTGATACTATCAATGAATCGAGCCATAGAGCTATTGTCAATAAAAAAGGCAAAATGAAAGTACTCAAAAATAATACTTTTGGAGCGTTGACCGACTTGGAATTGCACAAAACAATGCAAGTACTCCAAACAGCTATTCGTGATCAATTGGCAACCAAAGAAACGTGGGAGGCAGAAACGGTTTGGATAGACGAAAGATTGCAAAACTACACGGTGCCACTACAGCAGCGCAAGGCATCTGATGGTATCTTGACGGTAGGTAGAGGTAGCCGAGTAGAAGCGGATTTTGGTAAGGTATTGCGCCTATTTGTGTATTGGAAAGAGACCGAAAAACGAACAGATTTAGATTTGTCGGTCATTCAATATGATGCCGATATGCTATACCTCGGACACGTGAGTTATACCAATCTCAAAGATGGCGGAATTGTGCATTCGGGCGATATACAGTCGGCACCAGAAGGTGCCGCAGAATTTATTGATATTACGCTCACGGCATTGCGTCCCGAAGTGAAGTACTTAGCGGTACAGGTGCATAAATATACAGGCGAATCTTTTGCAGAAATGGACTGTCACGCTGGCTGGATGTGGCGAAAAGAAATAGATAGTAATTATCGTTCTTTTGACATCAAAACAGTCGCCAATAAGTTTGATTTGAATGGTGTAGGCAGTTATGCGATACCGTTGTTGGTCGATATGGCACAGCAACAAATCGTAGCAACGGACTTGTACGTAGGGGACAAACAGCTCTACAGCAATGTAGAAAAAACCAAATCAGATGTGGCATTAATGTGCAGCGAATTGGTGCAGTTTACGACCAAAAAACCTGTCATGCAGGACTTGGTGCAGCAGCACGCTCTAGCACGAGGGGCAACATTGGTAGCCGAAAAAGAAGCGGCAACGCTTACTTTTGGCTTAACGGACTGTACTTACAATGTGCAGGAAGTAGAAAAAATATTAAGTGAATTGATTTAGAAATATAGACCTCGGTGGATTATTCTTCACCTCCTTCTTGGCTTACTTTGACGAGGAGCCGTCCACCAACTTTTTGTGGAGATCATTACCATCGGGGTTTATTTTACAACTGTGAGTATTGGGATTTTTTGGATTTAGGGATTATAGGATTTTTTAAAATTATAAGTGGAAGAAATCCAAAAATCAAGTTAATCCAAAAAATCCCAATGCTGACAATATGTACTCCAGTAAGGCTTAGCGTTAATTTCCTTCTATTGTTACCTATTCGGTCGCAGGTTCGATTCCTGCTCGCTGTCCTAGGACAGCGGTAGCTCAGTATGGTAGAGCAAATAGCCTTAAATTAGCTTGGTTTCCTTATTGGTTTATTTGACAAAAAAACAAAGGCAGTAGCCTAGCTACTTCTAATCTTCGCCTCCTTCTTTTGCGGGTTCGAGTCCCGCCTTGACGATTGGTTGCTTCTGCGACGATAATTTCCTTTGTTTTTTAGAGGAGCGTACGAATTTGTTCGTAAGCTCCTCTTTTTATTTTAGCTTTTAAATAGTTTTAGTTGATTAGGTAAGTTAGGTGCTTGCGTTGGGTCTGTGCTAAGAAAATCTACCAATTTATTGGTAATGGGGCATTTCGCTTTTTTTACAACCCACAAGACACCCTTGATTTCTTGCCTTCTTTTGATTCGGCAAGCATTATCAATACCGATTATTTTTAAGGCATAACAAACCGCCTTTTTGGAGGTAGTGACATACTTTAGTGCTTCATGAAAGAGTTGCTCTTCCGAATGGTTTTTTTTGTATTGACCAATACTAACACCTAACCCTTTTTCAATTTTTTTGCGCATATCTGCGACTACTTTTCTATCATGTTTGCCATGGAATAAGTGTAGCGGCTGATTCTGTTTTCTATTGTATTTACTTGGCATGATTAGATCCTTTTTTATGGTTAGATAAATAGGTTTCTATTGCTACAGCCAATCTTTCATTGGTTCTGATGCGTCCTCGGTAGAGGTACTTTGTATATTCTAAAAAGACTACTTTGTGTAGTAGTTCGCTTGCTACGCTTGGTAGCTGCTCGTAGGTTGGTTTGTTCATACGTTGATATGGTTTTGATTATTTTTAAATCGTTTACCTTACAAATGTATGTTGGCTTTTTGAGGGTAACCACTAAGTAACTGGTTACAACTGGTTACTATCTTTATGAATATTCTATGTTGTAGTTATTGGTTAGTGCTTCTAGGTCAGATTTTGCCTGCTCTTGATTATTTAAGTGTTTAATAATACCTTTTATAAGGTTGATTTTATTTTCGGTTTTTTTTGCAGTATCTTCTGCTCCTGTCCTTTGTGTTTTTGATCGGTATTTATTATAATGTTGGTATAACTTATGTCCTGATTGATGTTCATATTTTTGGGCTATATCATTATTATTCTGCTTAGAAATGGGGGTGTCGTTGTAAATGTAAATAAGTGCTATTTCTTTTAGGGTTAGTTTTTTTTCTTCAATGGGGTTTTTATCTTTTCCCAATGACATAGTACTTTGTTGCTGTAACTTATTCAGCTCTGTTTCTAAAAACGCTTTTAAGTATATATGATATGAATAGAGCGAAACTAATGCATTTTGATTTATAGAACGAGAATAGTTTGTTGCATAGATTGAATTTTTCTTGTAGTAGTTTTCTTTTATTCTTAGTATTTCTATTTCATTGCGATACTTATTATACTCACTGCGTGGTATCTGATTATGAATAGAAGTTTGTATAGCCCTAGTATCGTATAAACTGTATGCTTTTACTTCTATTTGTTGTAGTCTGTTTAGTTCTCTTTTGATTTCTTGTATGGAATTAGTTTTAGTAAATAAATCTTGCCACTTGTAACGAAGCTGAATTTCAAATAATAGTTTAGCTTCGTACTTAAAAATCAAGTAAGACGAATCAGGGTCATTCTCCCAACCTTTGTAGAATTCGCTATAAATAGTATAAGGTATGTGTAGCCAGTCCATCATCATATCATAGTCAAATAAGTTAACAGTTTTTAAAGGCGATATACCAATCGAAAAGTAGTTAGATTGCATTGAATCATATCTAAGATGAGTTTGGTATTTTATTAAAATATCTTTTTTATGGGGTTCAATATTTAAATCAATTATCCATTGAAATAAAGGCGTATAATGATTATCGAACCAATATTTGAGGCAGTCTTCAATATTATTTATTTTGTTTAGTGCTACAATAGTTTGCTTCTCGTCAAAAGGTGTAGTATCAAATTTATTAATGTGAGGTATAAGCATATCATAGTTGTCCTGATACACATTACATTTGCTATAACAGGACTTATCTTTGTTTTTGATAGTTCTGCTACATCTATTAGGGAATAAATGACAGTCTATTTTAGGTTGTTCCATAGCAAATTTGTTGGTAAGGCTTTTTTTTGGGTGATTTTTAGTTCAAGTTCAATACTTTCTCTGTATACATGATTTGCTGGAATAGTAAAGCGAACAGATAAAACAAAAAACAAGGCTAATCATGTAGTGGTCTAGGGTTCCGTTTATTGATCGGGTGTCGGAGCCGTTTTATTTCCAAGCTTTGAGCTCCAAAATTGAGCAATAAGCCCAAGTCCACTTTGTACGCTACCAAATAGTTGAGACCTTGAGCCAAGTGAGCATCCTTCATTTCTATGACTGCTTTTAGCTCGACCATCAGCGTATTTTCTACCAAAAAATCAACTCTTCTGCTACCAATAGGATAACCCTCGTAAAATAACGGCATTTCTAGTTCCCGCTCAAATTCTAATCCCTGTTTTTTCATTTCGATGGATAAGGCTCTTTGATAAATAACCTCTTGAAATCCATTGCCTAAGGTGCGGTGCACTTTCATGGCACAACCAATTACTTTGTAAGTCAGGTCGTCTTTGATTGTTTCTTTCATGTTTACTTGAGTTTATTCAAAAAAAATAAAAAAAATGTAGGAATTTGGATTTTTTGGATTCAAGGATTTTTGGATTTTTTTAAGGTTGCAATTTTGAAACTGTAAGAATTTGGATTTGTCGGATTTGTGGATTATGGGATTTTTTAAAATTATGAGTGGAAAAAATCCAAAAATCAAGTTAATCCAAAAAATCCCAATACTGACAATGTTTGTTATGGGTGGAAAACTGTAAGAATTTGGATTTGTCGGATTATGAGATTTTTTTAAATTATGAGTGGAAGAAATCCAAAAATCAAGTTAATCCAAAAAATCCCAATACTTACTTTCCAATACAAAAACGACTAAAAATACTCCCCAACAAATCGTCCGAGCTGATATTGCCCGTTATCTCTCCGAGATAATGCAAGCAGTGGCGAATGTCCATGGCGAGGAAATCGCCAGTGATACCGATAGACAAGCCGTGCAGTACCGCATCGAGCGAATCCATCGCATGTTGTAGAGCCTCGTAGTGGCGAGAATTAGAAACAATCGTATCGCCATTATGGATATTGCCAGAGGCAACCAAATCGAATAACGCCTCCTGTAGTAGGTCGATATTGAGCTTCTCTTTGGCAGAAATCGTGATGCAATTATGTTTTTCTTGTAGCTCCGCTAGGTGCGGATCAATCGCAGGATTGCCCAAGGCTTGATATTGATCAAATTTATTGGCAATAACCAAAGTTTTGAGGTTATCTTTTTGGAGTGTTTCGATATCGGCGAGTACTTCTGTGGGCGTGAGCTGCGTCATATCGTACAGATAAACCAAAATAGCTGATTTGGCGACCTGTTCAAGTGTTTTTTCTACCCCAATCGCTTCGATTTGGTCGGTTGCTTGGCGAATACCTGCCGTATCAATAATACGAAAATGAACGCCTTTAATATTGAGCATCTCTTCGATGGTATCTCTAGTCGTACCTGCTATTTCCGACACGATAGCACGTTGCTCGTTGAGCAGTGCATTGAGTAGGGTTGATTTGCCTGCGTTGGGTCGCCCCGCAATAACCGTAGCGACACCATTTTTGATGGCATTGCCCAACTGAAAAGAATCCAACAGCTTTTTGAGTAGCTTTTGAATTTCGTTGACCAAATCCTTTAGGTCTTGACGATTGGCAAACTCTACATCTTCTTCGCCAAAATCCAATTCCAATTCGATAAGACTCGCAAAATGAATCAATTGCTCCCGCAATTGTGCAATAGCATCTGAAAAACCACCACGCATCTGGTGCATCGCCATTTGGTGAGCCGCTTCCGACTCGGCATTGATTAAGTCAGCTACTGCTTCCGCCTGCGACAAATCCATTTGACCATTGAGGAAAGCACGCAACGTGAATTCGCCTTCACGAGCGACTCTAGCCCCTAAGCGAACGAACAACTCAATGAGCTGCTGCTGAATAAATCGAGAACCGTGGCAAGATACTTCCACGACATCTTCTTTGGTGTAGGAGTGTGGATTGTGAAACACAGAAATCAAACACTGGTCAATGATTTTTTGGTCCTCGTTGCGGACATAGCCCAAGTGTATGGTGTGGCTATCGACTTTCGTCAAATCTTTGGATCGGAACACTTGATTGACAATAGTAATAGCGGCATTGCCCGAAAGGCGAACGACACCAATAGCGCCGCTACCAGAAGGAGTCGCTAAAGCGACAATAGTATCTTGAAGATCAATGTGATTGTACATAAATTTAAAAACAGCAGTGTGAAGTAGGAAAAATACAATTGCAGACCGATAAGCCGAATCCTGTCTAGTTCTATCATTTATCTAGGCATTGGGTCACCCCAATGCTCTATCTGCCTACCCTCCAGCACGTGCGCACAACACTTAACGCTGGTTTACATGGCATTTCAACACACAAGGTTTATCCACGCTACTGGTTACCCAATAGAATCGGGTGCTCTTACCACTCGTTTTCACCCTTACCTGCCGAAGGCAGGCGGTTATTTTCTGCGACACTTTCTGTTACTTGCTGAGCAAGTACCCACCCGTTAGGTGGTGTGTTGTGCTGCGTTGTTCGGACTTTCCTCGTTGACTTGCCGTCAATACTAGATTGACCCCAAGCCCCCGCGATAGAATAGCCTGCAATTGTGCCACAAATGTACAGTTATTTTTAAATAAATTGACATTATTGATGTTGAATAGCAGATTGTAGGGTCATAAAAATGAGGAACATAATTTTTGTGCAGAGGCGATACCGCAACTCTGTGGCTCAAAGCCTTACATTTAGCGATTATTTTTGTATGTTTGTGCCTACTTTTAGTAGCCTTTCGGCTAATACGGTATTGCCGATATTACTTACTATTATTGAACATAAAACCATGCAAGACTTAACCTATTGGAAACGAGGATTAATTTTCGCTATTGCAGCGTTGTTGCTCTGTATTGCTGGTTTTTACAATGGCTTTCCGCTGCATTTTCATGATACTTATTCCTACATCGCTGCTGGATTCAATACCAGCGAAATGGGAAGTCGCCCGATAGGCTACAGTTTTTTTGTACGGCATATTAGCCTGCACGAAACGCTTTGGTTGGTCGTGTTTATGCAAGGCGTACTACTCGCCATGTCCATTTGGTTAGGGTTCAAGTATTTGTTTAGAAAGCAGTTGACCACTGGTCAATTTTTGGCATACATTACCTTGATTACGACCACAACGGCAGTATCTATCCATACGAGCATCATTATGCCCGATATTTTTACGCCGATGTTGTTGCTCTCTTTCTTGGTGCTGCTATTTGGGCAGGAGATGAGCCGCAAAGACAAGATTATAACCACAATTTTGCTGATGATTAGCTTGACGATGCACAACGTGCATTTCTGGATAATTTGTTTGACGCTGTTGTTTGTGGGGGTAGGATTTACGTTCGCAAAAGGGCGTAGTTTTTACCAAAGCATCAATCTTAGCATCAAGCGGGTTGCGGTTGTTTTTTTGATAATGATAGGGGGCAATCTTTTGTCTTCGACTTTGAATTTTGCCGTAGGCGGCAATTTTTCGGGTGGTACAGGAGGCGGTATTTTTCTATTTGCTCGACTGACCGAATTCGGAATTGCACAAGAGTACCTCAAAGAGAATTGCGATAAGCAAGACCTCGCTATCTGCGAGCACTTTACCGAAAATATGCAGGTAGGCAACTCGTTCTTGTGGGACGGTAATAGTCCACTCTACAAAACAGGCGGTTGGGACAAAGAGGCTCAAGCCTTGTATGGCAAATTAGCGAAAGATATACTCATGACCCCCAAGCATTTTAAGCAATATTTGATTCGATGTATCGAAGAATCTTTTGTGTGTTTGTCTCGTTTTGAGCTCAATGAAGGGACGACAAGTGGCGACCGAGATTTTCAATTCAAGGCAATCGAACAATGGTTTCCGCTTTATCATACGAGCTATTGGCAATCTCGCCAAGTACATGATTATTACACCAACGATGTTTTTCAGTTCTCCAATTTATTGCAAAATGGCATCTTAGGTATTAGCTTAATCATACTTTTGGTCGCCTTATTTGATCGAAAATATATAACTCAGCGACAAGTATTTATTATCGTAATATTATTTGTCTTATTTTACGCCAACTCGTTTGTGTCGGGAGCGGTATCGGGACCTTTTGAACGTTACCAAAGCCGTATTTTTTGGTTGCTGACTTTGCCTGCCTTTGCCTTGGTATTGCAATATTGGCAAAAAAAGAAAGAGCCAACACCAACGACTACTATTTTAACTACAGAACCAAAATAAATGACCACGATGTCTGACCAGAATATAGAACTAACGGTATTGATGCCCTGCTTGAATGAAGCTTTGACATTGGGTACTTGTATCAAAAAAGCACAAAAGTGCATGGCCGAAAATGGGATTGTGGGCGAAGTTGTCATTGGTGACAATGGTAGTACCGATGGTTCTATCGAAATAGCCGAATCGCTAGGGGCTAGAGTTGTCCGCATACCTCAACGAGGTTATGGTAGTGCCTTGATTGGTGGTATCAACGCCGCCAAAGGCAAATATATCATGATGGGGGATTCTGATGATAGCTACGATTTTTTGGGCTTGATGCCTTATATGGAAAAGCTGCGAGGAGGATACGATCTCGTGATGGGCAACCGATTTAAGGGCGGAATAGAGAAAGGAGCGATGCCACCGCTGCACCGCTACTTAGGCAACCCTGTGTTATCTTTTATAGGGCGTTTATTTTTCAATACCAAGATTAGAGATTTTCACTGCGGTCTTCGAGGGTTCAATAGAGAACGTATGTTGAGCATCAATCTGGAATGCTCAGGAATGGAGTTTGCTTCCGAAATGGTGGTCAAATCTATCCTCAATGATTTCAAAATAACAGAAGTGGCTACGACACTTGCCAAAGATGGGCGAGACCGTGCGCCACACCTCAATACTTGGACAGATGGCTGGCGCCACTTGCGCTTTTTGCTGTTGTACAGTCCAGCTTGGTTGTTTTTGTACCCCGGTATTTTTCTATTTTTGATAGGATTGATCGTATCGGTAGTTTTGTTGATACAGCCGATACAAATAGGAGCGATAGAGCTAGATGTGCATACGATGATATATAGTGCTGCTAGTACACTGGTGGGCATGCAGTTTATTTTCTTTTTCATTTTCTCGAAGCTGTACGCCAATATGAATGGCTTATTACCGAAAGGCAAACTCTATCAGCGCTACCAACGGAGCTTCTCGCTAGAGAAAGGACTTTTGTTGGGCGTTGGGACGATATTGGCTGGCATTATATTGTCGATTGTGGCTTGGTGGAGCTGGAAAGAAGTCAGCTATGGCAATCTGGCACCGAGAGAAACACTACGAACAGTGATACCTGCTATCTTCTTAATTTTGGGAGGGGTACAGCTCGTACAAAGTAGTTTTTTGATTTCTGTATTGGAGATGAAAAAGAAAGTATAGAAAGTTAGAACAATTCTAAATAGTGGGACTATTAAAGACTAGCATTGCATAAGTGCCGTAGTTAAAGTATTTTGTGTCCCATAAGAACAATGAAATCATGCGATTGGGTAAGGAAAATGAAGCCTTATTTTGTAGCATGATTTCACCACACATAAACAAAACGTTTATTTTTCAGCGAAAAATCGTTGGATATTATGGATGTCTATTAATGGAATAGATGTCCTTTGTTAGTCAGGCTCATTTTTTTGGTCAATAGTTTTAGTTATTGACCAAGAGATAGCAAAAAGATGGCAAGGGAACGAACTTCCATTTTGTGATTTTCTTTAATTGAAAATGACTTTTGGTAGTCAAATAGACGGAACTAATTCAAAACTAAAAGATATTAACACTATGAAGTGGATTACTAATTTTTTGTTGTCTTCTATAGGCAAAAAACTTATTATGAGTCTGACAGGGCTCTTTCTCTGCCTGTTTCTGATCGTACACATGATCGGTAACCTACAATTGTTTGCAGGCTTACCAGCATTTGGAGGAGATGAAGGCGAAGCGTTCAACACCTATGCGTACATGATGACGCACAACCCATTGATTAAGATAATCTCGTATGGTAATTACTTTTTCATCTTGTTACATGCGGTACAGGGGATTTTGATTACGATGCAAAACAGAAAAGCAAAAGGTGGCAAATATCAAGGAAGCGAAACTGCCAAAACAGAAGCTAAAGTTGCTTCTCGTAATATGGCGTATTTAGGTATTTTGATTTTGGCGTTCATTGGTCTGCACATGTGGCAATTTTGGGCACACATGCACTTCTTCGAAATGGACCAAGTAAAGTATGCAAGTATGGGTGAGCCTATCAAAGATTTGTATAGCCTAGTGGCAGAAGCATTTAAAGCAGAATGGGTAGTTATCTTCTATTTGATTTCGTTGATTGGTTTATCTATGCACTTGATGCACGGATTTTGGTCTGCATTCCAGTCAATGGGACTCAATAACCAAAAATACTCTACAATCATCAGAGGAGCAGCAATGGGTTTTGCCATACTCGTTCCTTTGGGTTTTGCGAGCATGCCGATTGTGTTCTACGCTCTGAGTAAGTAAGAGGTTTAAGTAGTAGTCGATTCGACTCAACTAATCTTTTTTTACTTTGTTATAATTAATATTAGAAAATCTTAAAATACACCATATATATATGAGTACATTAGATTCTAAAGTGCCAGCAGGAGAATTGGCAGAAAAGTGGGTACAATACAAATCCACGATGCCTTTAGTAGCTCCTAACAACAAAAGAAATATTGAAGTGATTATAGTTGGTACAGGTCTAGCAGGTGCTTCGGCAGCGGCTACACTTGGCGAACTGGGTTACAAAGTTAAAGCTTTTTGCTTTCATGATAGTCCACGTCGAGCACACTCGATAGCGGCACAAGGTGGTATCAATGCTGCCAAAAATTATCAGAATGATGGAGATAGTGTTTTCCGTCTTTTTTATGATACCATCAAGGGTGGTGATTACCGCTCACGTGAAGCGAACGTTCACCGTCTAGCAGAAGTATCTGCGGATATTATTGACCAATGTGTGGCACAAGGTGTCCCTTTCGCCAGAGAATATGGAGGAACATTGACCAACCGCTCGTTTGGTGGGGTGCAAGTATCTCGTACGTTCTATGCAAGAGGACAAACTGGACAGCAGCTATTGATAGGTGCTTATAGTGCTTTGTCTCGTCAAGTATCTCTCGGTAACGTAGAAATGTATAGCCGTCACGAAATGCTCGATTTAGTAGTAGTAGGTGGCAAAGCAAGAGGTATTATTGCACGTAACTTATTGACAGGTGAATTGACGCGCTTTGGTGCACACTGTGTCGTATTGGGAACAGGTGGATATGGCAACGTATTTTACTTATCAACCAATGCAATGGGCTCGAATACATCAGCTGCTTGGGTCGCACACAAACGTGGTGCATACTTCGCAAATCCTTGTTACTGCCAGATTCACCCAACTTGTATTCCTGTATCAGGAGACTATCAATCTAAATTGACCTTGATGTCGGAGTCGCTCCGTAATGATGGTCGTGTTTGGGTGCCTAAACACATGGATGATGTCAAAGCACTTCGTGCAGGTACCAAAAAACCAATTGACTTAAAAGAAGAAGATAGAGATTATTACTTAGAGCGCATTTACCCTGCGTTTGGTAACTTGGTACCTCGTGATGTAGCATCTCGTGCCGCTAAATATCGTTGTGATGATGGATACGGTGTGGGGACTACTGGATTAGCTGTTTTTCTAGATTTTGCTGCCGCAATTGAGCGTTATGGCAAATCAGCGGCTATTTCTCAAGGTATGCCGAATGCCGATAAAGTAACGATTACTAAACTTGGTAAAGAGGTAGTCGAAGCGAAGTACGGCAACTTGTTTGAGATGTACGAAAAGATTACAGGAGAAGATCCTTACAAAACGCCAATGCGTATTTTCCCAGCTGTTCACTATACGATGGGCGGTATTTGGGTAGATTATAATTTAGAAACAACTATACCTGGATTATTCG
Organism: uncultured Saprospiraceae bacterium; assembly: GCA_937139495.1. Lineage (GTDB taxonomy): Bacteria > Bacteroidota > Bacteroidia > Chitinophagales > Saprospiraceae > Aureispira. Next base: position 125,437 of record CAKZQC010000002.1, read on the forward strand.
CCACAGGTGAAGCGAACTTCTCTGACCACGGAGCCAACAGGCTAGGAGCTTCTGCTCTAATGCAAGGTTTGGCAGATGGTTATTTTGTATTGCCTTACACCATTGGTGATTTCTTGAGCAAAGAAATTCGTACACCAATGATCACGACGGATTCTCCTGAATTTGCGGAAGCAGAACAGAATGTACAAGGTAGAATCAACGAACTACTAGCCGTAAACGGTACTCGTGCAGTCGAATCTTACCACCGTGAACTAGGAGTAGATATCATGTGGGAATACTGTGGTATGTCCCGTAATGCAGAAGGGCTAAGATTGGCTCGTACCAAAATACAAGCATTGCGCAAAGATTTCTGGAAGAATGTATATGTACCACATACTGACAAAGAAGGTATAGAATTTAATCCAGAGCTAGAGAAAGCACTACGTGTAGCAGACTTTTTTGAATTGGCAGAATTGATGGTAGTAGATGCACTTGACCGTGAAGAGTCTTGTGGTGGTCACTTCCGTGAAGAACACGCTACGGCAGAAGGAGAAGCAAAACGTAATGATGAAGATTTTACTTATGTAGCTGCATGGGAGTTCAAAGGCGTAGATGCTGACCCTCAACTACACAAAGAAGAATTGGTGTTTGAGAACGTCGAGCTCAAAACACGTTCGTACAAATAAACGTACAAACTTTTTTTAGACAAAACAAACTAATCTTTCATCAGAAAATTGCTCTTCTATTGCTCGAAAGAGTAAAGAAAAGTAAAATACTACTGGCAGTTTTCTTCCAAAATATAGAGACCTATGGCTCACGGTGAAATAAAATTGAACCTTCATATCTGGAGACAGAAAGGAGTAAATGATAAAAATGCAGGTATCAAAACCTACAAAAATGTAAATGTAGATACGCACATGTCTTTCTTGGAGATGTTGGACGTACTCAATACCAAATTGATTGAAGAGAAGCACCCTGATGGGCCTGTTTCTTTTGAACACGATTGTAGAGAGGGAATCTGTGGCTCTTGTAGCTTGGTTATCAATGGTCGTCCACACGGCCCGATGCAAGGTACTACGGCTTGTCAATTGCACATGCGTCACTTCAAGGACGGACAAGATGTGTATATTGAGCCTTACAAGGCAACAGCTTTTCCTGTTATCAGTGATTTGGTAACCGATCGTGCGGCACTAGATAGAATTATCAATGCTGGTGGTTATGTATCGGTCAATACTGGAAACGCACCTGATGGCAATGCGGTATTGGTTCCTCAAGATATATCAGACGAAGCAATGAATGCAGCGGCTTGTATTGGTTGTGGTGCTTGTGTGGCAGCTTGCCCGAATGCGTCTGCTATGCTCTTTACTTCTGCCAAAGTATCGCACTTGGCACTGTTGCCACAAGGGCAGGCAGAAGCTACGAAGCGTGTCAAGAAAATGGTTGCTACGATGGACAGAGAAGGCTTTGGTAACTGTTCCAATATCGGAGCTTGTGAAGCAGAATGTCCGAAAGAAATTTCGATTAGCAATATCGCTCGCATGAACCGTGAATACTTCTCGGCTGTTGTTGGCAAAGACTAATAGAATACACTATTGCGATAAGCAATACAGAAAATAGTAAAGCCACTAAGTCGTCTCGAAAGAGATGATTTAGTGGCTTTTTTTTGTGATAAAGAGCAAGGAACTAAGCACATTAAAGGTACTTAGTTCCTTAGCTAAATCTTATAAATTCTTAAAGTCATAGAAACGATACGCTACTCGCAGCTGTATATCATGAAAGCGATAATAGGCGGTATGGTACTGCGTTTCTCTAGCACTAGGTGGTTTATATTGTATCGTTATTTTGCTGTAATAATTGAAAAAATGTTTGTACAATAACTCTATTCTTAATCTACCCACAGAATAAGACGCTCCAGCCATCGCTCCTACCATAACCTCTTGTTGAGGTGTCCAGACTACATTACCTCTTCTTGGAGTCATAAAATGATTGATTTCTGCTCCCAAATGTAGCCCGATGCCACTCTTGAAAATGTAACTGATATCAACAGGGAAATTAAGCAAATGTGCATTGTATGTATAATTAGGAGAGTTAGTGGCAACTGTATAATCTGATACAGATTCCGTATAACGGTACTCGTAATTAAAACTGGTACCAATAGACCATGTTTTGTCTAGTAAATATAATCTAGCTCCTATTCCTGCATTGACTTTAGAGCCAGCTAAGTATTTTTGGGTGCTAATGCCATATTCAGAATAGGTATCTACAGAACGCTGAATAGTCATATTCATACCACCACCTACAATACCTTCTAGCGTAAGTTGAGCAACAGAAGTTGTAGCAGAAATTATCGAAATAATTAAAAATAGTATTTTCATAGTTAAGGGCAGTTTTCAGCACATGACATAATAGGCTAGGGGGATAATATTATTTGATTACTCCCCAATAACTTCTCTAGCTAAAATTAACCTGCTGCTCTGCCATCTTAATCAACGAAGCAGGCGGATTGAAATTGAAACTGTACAATTGAGCCAATTCTTTGGCTCTAGCCGTAAATTCTACCAAACCATAATCGTTGATATACTGAATAGCACCACCTTTGAAATCGGCAAAGCCAGCTCCAAAAATACTACCCAAATTTGCTTCTGCAGTAGTTTTGATAACGCCATTGTCGATACAGCGTACTGCTTCTAGACATTGCACAAAAAGTAGGCGTTCCATGATCGTTGTCAATTCCATCTGCTTAGGGTTGCGAGGAAAATGAGCTTGCCATTGTTCCCAAATACCGACTCTTCTGCCTTTTTCGTTGTAGTCATAAAATCCAGCTCCTTGACTTTTGCCCTTGCGACTGAGTTCGTCAACCATTTTTTCTGCTAAAGCAACGCCTTCTAGCTTCTTGTAGCCTTCTCCGAATAGTTGGACTACTTTCTTTTCTAATGCCAATATATTGGGCAAACCGAGTGCATCTGCTAATACTAATGGCGAATAGACCATACCCGCCTGCAAGGCAGCTTGTTCGATAGATACAGGCGATTGTCCTTCGAGTAGCATCGTGAAGGCTTCGAGCATATAGACTCTAGAAATACGAGTCGTATAGAAAGCCAAAGAATCTTCTATAATAATCGGTGTTTTTTTGAGCTGTCGCACAAAATCAAAGGCTCTCGCCACCGTTTCGTCCGATGTTTTTTCGCCTCGTACTACTTCTACCAAAGGTATCTTGGTGACAGGCGAAAAGAAGTGCAATCCAACATAATTTTCGGGTTGGCTAGAGGCCTCCGCCAAATTGCTGATACCCAAAGTAGAAGTATTGGTCGCCAAAAAGGCATCGCTGTGCATATGTACTTCTGTTTCTTTTGTAATTCGTTTTTTGAGGCTAGCACTCTCGAATACCGTTTCGATTACGAGGTCGCAATCGCTTACTTTTTCTATCTCTTCTGTGGGAATAATTCTATCCAATATTTCTTGACTTTGTTCGGTCGTCATTTTATTGGATTTGACGATTTTGAGCAGTCGTTGCTTGACCATTTCTTTGCCTTGCTCGGCAATACTTACCGACACATCTTTGAGCAATACTTCTATGCCGTGCATAGCGGCAATATAAGCGATACCAGAGCCCATTCTACCTGCACCAATGACGCCAATTCGTCTGGCTTTGAGTCGTCCATAACCTTTGGGACGACTGACGCCGTGTTTAATTTTGTTGAGGTCATACCAATAAGCTTTGGTCATGTTGAGGCAATCTTTACTCAATATCAAGGACGTGAAATAACGGCTTTCGATACGAGTAGCAGCATCAAAACCCAAATAAGAACCCTCAATCATCGCATTGAAAATTGCTTGAATCGCAGGATAGTTATTGCGTGTTTTTCGGACAATTCTAGCGTTGAGTGCGGCTATACTTTTGGCAGTCGGCAAGTGGCTAGGATCTTGTGATTTGGGAATTGAATAATGTTCTTTGTCCCAAAACTTAACCGCATTAGGCATCGACAATATCCATTCTTTGGCTTTGTGCATCAAGTCTTCTTTGTCGAGTACCAAGAGGTCAATCAAACCTCTTTGGAGGGCTTCTTTGACGTGCATTTGTTTGCCTTTCGATAGTATATCAAAAGCCTCTTTGAAGCCCAATGAGCGAGACAAACGAGCAATCGCACCGCCTACGGGCATCATGCCCAAAGTCACTTCAGGTAACCCAATCAGTGTTTTGGGGTCATCGAGTGCGATACGATAATGGCAAGCCAATGCCAATTCGTAGCCCGAACCTAGTGCGGTGCCATTGATAGCCGCCACAAACGGAACGCCCATCGTTTCGATACGACGAAATATTTTACGCAAGGTTTGTGTGTGTTCAAATACTTTTTGGGCATCGCCTGTTTGGTGGAGATAATCCAAGTCGCCACCAGCCAAAAACGAAGGTTTGGCAGACGTAATAATCACGCCTTTTAGCTCGCCTTTCTGCACACTTTCTTCTAGGAAATCGAGTATAGGTGTCCAGACTTTGGCAACCTCATGATTCATAATATTAATCTTACGATTAGCCATATCTAGCACAATCGTTCCTATTCCGTATTTATCTCTTTTGTATGAAATCATAATTTATGGACGCACAAAGTCGTTTATTTTATTGCTATTGCCCGTAGGGCAATACTAGATTATTTAGAAGGCTTGGGGCGGTTTAAAGACGATTCTAAAGGCGTTCCACAATAGTGGTAATCCCCATACCGCCTGCCATACACATCGTGACGACTCCTCTGCGGAGCTGTCTGCGTTCGAGTTCATCGACTAGATTTGCCATCAAGATAGCTCCTGTAGCACCGAGTGGGTGTCCCAACGAAATAGCTCCACCGTTTACATTGAGTTGGTCTCTATCTATATTGAAATGCTGTTGAAATTTGAGTACCGCTGCCGCAAATGCTTCGTTGACCTCCCAGAGGTCAATATCTGCTACGGTTAGGTTAGCTTTCGCCAATGCTTTGATAGTGGCAGGAATATGCCCTGTTAGCATCAGAGTAGGTTCGGCACTCGTGACGGCAGCACTTATTATTTTAGCCTTTGGGGCAATACCCAATTCTTTAGCTTTGGCTAAACTACCGATTAGGACAGCCGCAGCACCATCTACAATCCCAGAAGAATTACCTGCGGTGTGTTGGTGTTCTATTTTGTCCAAGAATGGATAATTCATAATAGCCATCGTATCAAAACCCATCGCTCCTTGATGCGCAAAAGCAGGCGGTAGTTTCGCCAATTTTTCTAAGCTGGTGTTGGGTCGCAAGTGCTTGTCACGGTCTAGTACGACCAATCCATTCATATCGTAGATAGGAATCAGAGAGGGAGCAAAATAACCGTTTTCTTGTGCATGGACGGCACGCTGTTGCGACTCAAAAGCATATTGGTCGAGTTGTGCACGACTGTATCCTTCGAGTGTAGCGAGCAAGTCGGCACTGACTCCTTGCGGAATATAATTTATTTTGGCATTGACGGCAGGGTCAAACATCAGCGGCCCACCATCGCTACCCATTGGCACTCGGCTCATACTTTCTACACCACCCGCCACAATGAGGTCGTCCCAACCCGAACGGATTTTCATCGCTCCAATATTGATGGCTTCTAGGGCAGAACCACATTGGCGGTTGAGCTGCACGCCAGTTACACTTTGGTGCCAATCGCTATACAATGCAGCCGCTTTCGCAATATTGCCACCTTGTTCGCCGACAGGCGTCACACAACCAAGCAGCAAATCATCGACTTGGCTGGTGTCTAAGTTATGGCGTTGCTGCAAGCCACGTAGCACCGTCGCTATCAAATCAATCGGCTTGACTTCATGTAATGCTCCTGTTATTTTCCCTTTGCCACGAGGCGTACGGACAGTGTCTAGTATATAGGCTTCTTGCATGTTGTTTTCTTTATAGTAGTTTCCTCCAATGTACTATTATTCAGTTTATTTTCAAAGTGAAATAGACTAAATTTTATAGGGTATAGGCTTGGAATTGGTAGAGGATTGTCCTACAAAAAAAATAGGTCAATAGTGTTGAGCTATTGACCTACTGATTGTTTATGTTGTTGGCGATACTTATCGCAGCATATTGATACAGAAAAAGTATTTGTAATTGTCGCCTTTTTGTGCGGCAAGTCCTGCTTTGATAACGACTACTATATGGACTACAACCATAGCAAGAACGAAAATAACTCCAATTCCGAAGGTTATAAAAGCAATAATCCCCAATACAATATAGACTATTATCATACTTATCTGAAAATTGAAAGAATGTGCTGCATGTTGTCGCACAAATTCAGATTCGTCTTTTTTGATAAAGTAGATAATCAGTGGAAAAACAAAAGCAGGAGCGGGGAGTACAAAACCTAGAAAAGTACCGAAGTGAGCGTAACTAGCCCAGTCTTTTTCTTCTTTGGTAAGTAAGTCATAATCATCTGTTATATCTAGAACGTCCATGGTTGATTTAATTGAGTTTGTTAATGAAATGTAAAACTATCAATCAAAAAGCACTCTAGAAAGTTCCAAAAACGTAAAAGATTATTTCTTTTTTCGTTTCGCTCGTTTTTTCTCTACCATACGTGCTTGTCTTTTTTCTTGTGCTCTATTTTCTTTCTGATTTTTGAGCTTTTTGTCATGGAATGCTCCTTGCGATTTTTTCAACACATTGGTATGATTACTCGCATTTTTTTGTTGATAACGTACGATTTCATGTGCGGCAATAATCGGAGAAATCTCGATGCCTTCAGGGAAGGGAATGTGTTGTATTTCGTCGCCCAATAGCGTTTCGATAGCTTCCAAGTGCTGTTGTTCGGCAGTTGGCTCCATTGCATTGACGAAAGTAATAGCAACCCCTTCGGCACTAGCACGAGCAGTACGCCCGATACGATGTACATAACTTTCTGGCTCATCGGGGGTATCAATATTGATAACATGGCTAATGGCATCAAAATCCAATCCACGAGCAATCAAGTCCGTTGCTATCAAAATACTATGTTCGCCGCTATCAAAGTTTTTGACGGTACGCAAACGATAATTTTGTGATTTATTGGAGTGAATAATACCTACTTTGTCACCAAAAGTCAAGGCAAGTTCTTCGTGAATAAGGTCGGCTACCTTCTTGGTAGGAGCAAACACGAGGAGCTTGGTCATGCGTTGATCTGTCTGAATCAAGTGACGCAACAAATTCAATTTGGTGTAGAAATTCGGGACGATATACACAAATTGAGTAATCCCCGTAGCAGTAGTTCCAGAGCTGGCTATTTCTATTTTTTCGGGATCTATAAATTCTTCTTGGATAATTTTTTCGACCTCGTCAGTCATGGTAGCCGAGAACATAATATTTTGTCGCCTTTCGGGCAATAGTTCAAATATTTGTTTCAGCTGCGTGCGAAAACCAAGGTGTAGCATTTCATCAACTTCATCAATGACCAATTGTCGAATTGCTTTAAATTTGATGGCTCTATTGAGCACCAAGTCAACCAATCGTCCAGGTGTAGCCACTACAATATCCATTCCTTGCAGCATTTCGCCACTTTGTGTATGAATATTGACCCCTCCATATACGCCCTTGACACGCACGGACATATAAGCAGCTAGCTTGTCGGCTTCTTCTACTACCTGTACCACAAGCTCTCTAGTAGGTACTACGATGAGTACTCTAGGGTGCTTTTGGGTCGAAAAACGGAGTTGTCGAAGTATAGGAAGTAGGTAGGCAAAGGTCTTGCCTGTACCAGTTTGGGCGGTGCCCACTACATCTCTACCCGACATGACGGTAGCAAAAGAAGCTGCCTGTATCGGTGTCGGTTCTTCTAGTCGAAGGTCTTCTAGTGCATGGAGCAATGCCTTATTTAAATTCAAATCACTAAACTGCATCATTTATATCTATTAGTTTGGGTGCAAAGGTACGAATATTTTGATGAATGTAGCGGTCTTGTACTTATTTTGCTCTTACTCCTCTTCTTCTATAAAATGCAATAAATCTTCTTCGTCAAATCCAGTAGCCAACCAAGTAGCTTTAGTCATCCCAAAGGATAGAATCGTTTCTTTCACTTCTACTTTGGTATCTAGCAAGGTCATGCCTAGTTTGTGTGCTACCGCTTGACTGGCAAGGTTATCTTTTGCACAACGAATATAAATCACTTGTAGGGGCGTACTATCAAAGAGCTTAGAAAAAATAAGCTGACAAGCTGCCGCCGTCATGCCTTGTCCTGTATAGTCGCTGCCTATCCAGTATCCAATATCAGCACTTTGTTTGAGCATACGCCCATTGTGTACACTGAGTAGCCCTACTAGATGTTGGTCTTGCCACAACTCATAAATATGCTCACCCAGATAAAAATCCGAGCGAGCATATTGGTTGATATAAGCCTCTGCCTCTGCTATACTCCTAATTTCCCTCAAGTGGGGCAGCCATTCTTCTAACCTTGCACGGTCTTGTTCTAGTAGGGCATACCAGAGTGAAGCGTGGTTTGGTGTGGCTTTTTGGAGATAGGGCATGGAGCGATTATTTTGTATAACTATCGCGACAGTTTTTTACTAGCCGAACAACTGTTTTGTGAAACCCTTTCCCTAGATTATATACTAATCCCTTTCCCGTAGACGTACAAACAATTTCATTTTCTGATATTAGTCTATTCCAAAAGCCATCTGTTAAAAGAGCTTTTAAATGTTCTTGTGGCATGGAGTTTCCTTCTTGTTCCATACGTTTATTCATGGTCGCAAATATAGCATTTCCTAAATCGGTTACTATACCTTGTAAATATCCCTCTTTGTACCCCTCTACAGATTTTTCTGCTAAAAACAATTGAAATGTAACCCTATTTCCATTGACTTTTACAGTACAGGCATTGATTGTAGCTTCAGTCAATGTATTAGACTCACCACTGTCACCACTGTCACCATTGTCACCACTGTCACCATTGTCACCATTGTCACCACTGTTAACATACAATACACAATTCCACCAATCTTGTATCATTGGATTAGTTTGCATCCATAGTTGTATTCGTTGATTGTCCCGTCGGGGTTGTATCCATCTATACATTTCCAAGTTATGCTGCATCCATTCTGGATTTACTTGCCATAATTCTGGATTTTGTCTCCACCTCTGAATTAATGGCTGGAAATTTATCGCCCATTGTAGTGGAGTTTCAATTTCTGCATTATGCTCACGAGTATAGGTATTCATCCTTGTTCCCGCTAGAGCAACATCCTTTGCCATAGCTATGGCTGCTGGTGTATTAAATTTACTTGATAATGATCTAAGTCTGAACATAATTTCTATGTTTTAAGCTCCCGCTAGTTTTTCTAATTGTTTGAATAATTTTTCTACTTCTTCGACAGGTTTATTAGCCTCCACAGCTTGCTCAAAAGCCTGAGCCGTATCATAGTACTGCTGTAGAACAGGTTTTTCTGCTGCCCATTTTTTATTGATGTCGGCTAGTAGTTCTTCCATGGCTTTTAGCTCATCTGCTTTGGCAGATTTGCTGTTGGCGAAGGTTGTCCATTTTTGAAGGTGGTTTTTGAGGTCTTCAATGTCATTTTCGATCATCTGAGGATCAATGCTGTAGCCTTTTTCGATATTGTCCATGAAGCGTTCTACATCTTGCAAAGTTTTAGCGTAGATGCGTTCTTCTTCGGCTAGGCGAGCGTCTGCATCACTGGTGTCGCCTGTTTTGGCAGCTTTGCGTTTCTCAAAGAAAGTAAACCAATGGTCATATACTTTTTGCCAGTTTTTGTCTATTTCGGGTGTAGTTGCTGATGTTGTAGCGGAGGTCGGGCTTGCCGAACTTCCTGCTAAAGCAGGTAATACATCAGTTGTCCACGAATTGGTCAAACGTTTGAGATGCTTGCGCGTTTTGGTTTGGTCTATGAGCAACGTTTGGCGAGCAGGATCATTTTTGTCCATACCTTTGAGTTGCTTTTTGAGCTTTTGAGCGTGTTTGTGGTACTTGATTAGTCCCTCACCAATAGGTTTGGGATCAGCAGCAGGCTGCTCTCCACCTTCTTCTGTATTGATGCCTTCGCCTGTACCGCCTGTTTCTTCTATGGTTGTAAAGTCGGCAACCACTTCCATAAAAATTTTCGGTTTGAAGGTCTTAAATGCTTTTTTGATGGGTTTGAGCAAGGCTGCTTGTGTCAGTTTACCTTTTTCTGGACACAGATAAACGACTACATCATTACCGACACGGGTTACCTTGCATTGTCCGTAAGCATATTGCTTGAGGTCAATATCTTTACTCGCCTTGATGTCCTTGATCAGTGACTGAGTCGAGTCATCTAAGAACAGTAAACTTTTTTCGGCGGCGGTACCGCACTGCCATTTGAGGACATTGCCCGACAGCAATACAAAACTAGTCATTCCATTAGTTTTAGGATTGTTAAGCGTTGCGACAATGCTCTTTTTGAGGGGCGATTTGATGCCGTCATACTTGAGGGCTTCAATTTTTTTTAGACTACCTAGTTTTGCTTTCATAGTGTTGTTTTATTGGTTAATACTTAAATATATGAATTTTTGATGTAAAACAAAAAAAGAAAGGTAGACAAAAAGTGGACAAAACAAAAAAAAGTGCCTAGAGGGAATTTCCCTCTAGGCACTTGAGTACGTAGTTTTGTACAGGTGTCTAAACATCAAAGTTAACTTCTATTTCGTCCGTCGTTGGTATTGCCGAGCAACTCAATAGGTAGCCATTTTTGACTTCATCGTCGCTTAGTGCTAGACAACGTTCCATTTCGGCAGCTCCTTTCTGAATCTTGCATACACAAGTAGAACAAGCGCCACTCATACAAGAGTATGGCGGATCTTCGTCTATACGCAACAGACCATCTAGTATGGTTTCGTTTGGCAATAGATTGAGTTCAATCGTTTTGCGGTTCATGATAACAGTAGCTTTCGCTCCATCGCCATGTATTTCTTTGCCTTCGCCAGCTACGGTAGGAGGCGTAAACCACTCAATATGAATATTTTTTTCATCTATGCCTAGTGATTTGAGCGTGTCTTCGACGGTGCGCATCATACTTTCGGGACCACACAAGAAACACTCCGTTGGGCGATTACCCTTGCGGTTTTCGGTGATGATTTCCTTGGCAGTACGGGCATCAATACGCCCTTTTTTGCCATTCCAGTCCACTATTTTTTTGGCAAAAAGACCAAAAACGCCTCCTTCTTTGCGTACCGAAGGTTTGGTGAGGGTGTGGATTACTTTGAGTTGACCAGCATAGCGTTTTTCTAGTGCTTCTAGCTCTGCCTGAAACATAATGGTATTTTCGTTTCTATTGCCATAGAACAAATAAATATTACTTTTTGGTTCTTCTTCAAGTACTGTTTTGAGGATAGACATCATCGGCGTGACACCGCTACCTGCTGCCATCAAGAAATAATCCTTGGAGTTGTTGTGATCCAGTTTTGTATTGAAATGTCCTTGCGGAGGCATTACTTCGATGCTAGCACCTTTTTTTAGTTGGTCGTTGATGTGGTTGGAAACCAAGCCATTAGTCACTCGTTTGACACCAATCTGTAGGTTTTTGTCCATGCTTGGACTAGAACAAAGCGAGTAGGCTCGGCGTTCTTCCTTACCATTGATGGTGAATCGTACGGTGATGTATTGCCCATGTTGGGCAGTAAATTTTTCTTTAAGATTGGAAGGAATATCGAAGGTAACGACTACTGCGTTGTCCGTTTCTTGTGTTACTTCCTTCACTTGGAGGGTATAGAAATTTGTATCTGCCATTTTATCTCTGCTATTTTTTTCTGAATTGCTATCTATGAAGTTGCCTGCTGTACTTGAATTGAGCAACAGCCATTGTTTGTGTCCACCTACTTATGAATACAAAGTAAACTATTTTTTGTCTAAAATTCTAACCACAGGATTTGATTATTGTTTAATCGGGCAGTAAGACTTAGCTAAAGTAGGTGAGAAATGGTAGGATATTAGCCGAAAGGCGACAGATGAAAATACTAACGCCCATTAGTTATCTAGTAAATGCTGGCTCAAATTGGATTGAAGGTCAGTATTGCCATTTTTTATTTCTGCTACTAGTAACGCTAGTGCTTTTGTTATGTATTTTATCCTCTCGGGCAATAGCCCTCTACCAAAATGTTGGGTGGCACTTCCATTGATGGCAACAGAAACAGCCGTGATAGCTCCACCGTTGTTACGCACTCTTCTTTCTTGAATAGTCGTAATGTCTTCCAAGCCTATTTTGGTGGAATGTCCTAATGTTCCAATTCCTGTAAATATAGTCAGTTGAGTATTGCTAATGGTGAGAGTTGTTTTGCCAATCAAAAAATAGAAGGTGATGGATGTTAGTACACTGCCAATACTAAAGAAAGGAACGAGTGAAAGAGTTGTCCAAGAATCGTTGATATTGAGGGCATCAAAGATGCCAAACAAAGCCAAAGAAACACCTAAAAATACAAAGCTAAAAGGGGCAAGCAATGTTACACCTAACCAAGAACGAGTAGTTGCACAGATAATAATTTTCTCTTGCTGTTGCTCTATCGTAACTCCAGAGGGAGGTTTGGGGAGGTCAGCAGCAGAAAACAAAGGAGTATGAAATGTAGTTTGGCAGTTGCTGCAAGTGGCGGTATCAGCTAGCAAGTGAATGGTACTTGATACCGTGTTAGTCTGGCATTTTGGACAGTACATAAGCATTGTTTTTGTATGTATATAATGCTATTTGTCCAGCAAATGCTGCGTGAAATCGGTGCGGAACTCAATTTTGTCGGCTTTGATTTCTTGCACAAGTAGTTGGAGAGCTTGTTCTATATACTTCCGCCTTTCGGGCAATAAGGCTCTACCAAACTGCTGGTAGGTTCGTCCTTCGAGTACGATGACAGTGATTTTTTTTGTGCTACTTATGTTCCGTTTTCTACCAGATTTTTTCTTCCGTACTTGCCGTTGCTCAATGACCGTAATATCGGTCAAGGGGACATGTACCGTATGCCCAAGGCGACCGATGCCGTTGAATATAGACAAGTGAGTTTTATTCAACACCAGTTCTACTTTGCCAAATAAGAAAAACAGACTAACACCACAAAGCATACTTCCCACTCCCAAGAAAGGAGTGATGACGAGATAAGGAACAATATCAGTCACTTGGGTATACATAAAAAAGCTAAGGGCTAGTAGCCCAATACCTAAAAAGACGATACCAAAAGGAGCGAATATAAGTGCTTGTGCCCAAGCACGAGTCGTACCACGAATAATAATTTTGTCCACTTCTTGCTCGATTTTGACGCCATGGGGCATGTTTTTTAGCTCAAAGTCAGGGTGGACTGTATTAACCATATTGGTGGTGGGTGTGGCATCGGAAATTCGGAAAACCGTATGGCAAGCAGCACATTGTGCCACATCGGTGGCTATATTTACATTTTTTTTTGGGATAGTTGTATTACATTCAGGGCATTGCATAAGTAGAAGTATATAATAAAGTTTAGTACAGGACAATTTTTTTTTTATCTATATCATAGGAAATATTGAAGCAGCGTAAAATAACAGCAATCCTACTT
>CAKZQC010000003.1 GCA_937139495.1 uncultured Saprospiraceae bacterium
AGTTTAAACGTATTTTCAAGGGATAGTATTCGCTTGTTCTCCATAATGCCCACATTTTCAGTAGGCTTGGTTCTTGAACAAAATTTATCTTAACTCAAATTTCAAACTGTTTTTCCGTAACATCAGTCATTAGTTTAATTGTTGTATATTTATAGTGTAATGCTTAGTAAAGCCTCTTTTTCCTTTTATTAGGGGGGGCGTAACTAAGTTAAAGATATAACAGGTTCTTAGAATTTCGATTCTTTGAGCCTTTTTTTATTTTGTTTACCAATAGTCAAAATACGACACTTTGGAAAAATTATAATCCTCACTTACCTATCCTTTAACACCTTTTTAATAACAAAAAACCTTATTTTTGTGTCTTAATAGTCTTAGAATACGTCTATTAAATCATGATACCCTTTTATTTAAATACAAAATTAAATTATAATATGAAACATTTACTAGCACTTTGCTTACTTTTTGTTAGCTCTTGGACAGTGGCTCAAACAGGAAACTGCGTTATCTTTTCGCCTGATGGAGAAGCCTTTTATATCGCTATTGACGACAAATTTCAGAATGCCGAAGCGACTACAAGTCTAAAAATTCAAAATATACCCGAAGGTGATTATTGGGTAACGGTTATGTTTGCCGACAAAAACAAAAAAGCAATCAAAAGCAATTTGTTGTTTAAGTCGGGCAAGGAAATATCTTTCCAACTGAAAGAAGAAGATACCGTACTTCGATTGATGGAATACAGCAATGTCCCGATTAGTCAAGTAAAAACAGTAGCCAGCAATCAAGTGGTAAAAACCTACACCGAAAGTGGTGTAGCGGTTCAGGGAATCAAAGATGCCAAAGATTTGCCTAAAGATATGGTACGCCAAGAATCAGGAGTCGATAACATGATGCACGGCGAGCGTAGTATTGATGATATCGAATCTAAAAGACGTGGTACTTTCAAAGTATCGGAAGAAACAAAAACAGATGCTCCTACTGCTCAAGCAGCTCCAGAAACAGGAACTACGACTACTGCCGAATATGTAAAAGTCGAAAATGCTGATGGCACCACTTCTATTATCGAAGAAAAAACCATTACAATCAAAGAAGTTGTCACCAAAAATGGTCAACAGTTTTTGAAAACCAAAAACAACAAAGTACAAACCGCAACTGACTTTGATTGCTTGCCCATGAACAAAGACGCATTTTTGAGCCTCAAAGATAAAATGATGGCGGCTTCTGATAAATTGGCGACCGCTAAAGCTGCTGTACAGAATCAATGTATGACACCTGCTCAAATCAAAGTAATTGGCGATATGATTGCTAATCCTAGTGAGCTCAACGAATTTGCGATCGTAGCAAAAGATGCTTGTGCGGACAGCAAAAAATTCCCATTCGCTATCCAAGAGCCTGCTATTGTGCAAAACAATCCCATCAAGGACGAAGTCGAAAATACTGATGTAGCTGTCAATACGCCTACCGAGACTGTACAAACAGAAGCTTCGGTAGTAGTAGAGGAAGGAAAACTACAAACCAAAGCAGAACTCAAAGCTCAGCTAAAAGCAGAAAGAGCTAGACTCAAAATGGAGAAAAAAGCAGCAAAAGCCAAAGCTAAAGCAGAAAAGAAAGCAGCAAAAGCCGCAGCCAAAGAAGCTAAAAAACAAGCTAAATTGAATAAATAACTAGTCTTTTTTTTGTCTTAAAGCCGCTTGTATTCTACTTATAGGATACAAGCGGTTTTCTTTTTGATAGAATTATCGTACATTCAAAGCTCAAACAATAAATATCAACAACATGAAAAAATATGTATTAGCTGCTAGCCTATTGACGGCTAGCCTAACCACGATACAAGCACAATTCAACCACTCTTCAGGTACCGATGCACTACGCAACAACACCACAGGTATTCACAATACAAGTATGGGACACCATAGCCTTCGAGGCAATACAAGAGGTAGTTTCAACACTGCTTTTGGCGCCAGTGCCTTGCGTATGAACACCGAAGGGCAAAGTAATACCGTGATGGGCTATCAATCGCTGTATCGGAACACTAGCGGCAAGGAAAACACGTCGATTGGAGCTAACGCTATGAACACCAATAGTGTTGGCAACTACAATACCTCTGTCGGTACTTTTTCGTTGGCATTTAGCCGCTCAGGCAATCACAATACCGCCATGGGACATCGTGCGTTGATGAGCAATACTACGGGCAATTCTAATATTGGTATCGGTGGTTATTCGTTGCAGAGCAATGAAGATGGCGACTACAATACAGCACTCGGCTACTATGCCTTGTACACCAATACTAAAGGAAAAAATAATACTGCGATTGGCAACAAATCTTTTTCAGGAGGCTTTTCGTATAGCAATTCTACAGCCTTGGGGGCAAATAGTGCCATTTCGGCAGATAATCAAGTTCGCTTGGGCGATACCGAAGTAAGTAGTATTGGCGGTCGGGTCGGCTGGACAACAGTATCGGACGGACGATTCAAAACCAATGTACAATCCAATGTACCGGGGTTGAATTTCATCAACCAATTACGTCCTGTCACCTATTTGGTTGATAACAAAAGTATTCGCCAGCATCTTAATTTGGATACCAATGCCGTAACCAATACCGCCACGCTACAATCGGGCTTTATTGCACAAGAAGTAGCTCAAACAGCAAATGCCTTAGGGTATAGTTTCAGTGGAGTAGATGCCCCCAAAAATGAGCAAGATTATTATGGTTTGCGTTATGCCGAATTTACGGTACCCTTGGTACAGGCAGTACAAGAACTTTCTGCCGAAAATGAAGTTCTCAAAGCTAAAGTAGCTCAACTAGAACAGCAAAACGAAGAAATGCAGCAACTCAAAGCAGAGGTTGCTGCTATCAAAGAATTATTGAATACCAATGCCGCCCGATAAGCTACGGCAATACAAACATAAACAGCATGAAAAAGCTTCAAGCAATTAGTGATATTATTCAAGAACGCCGTTCCGTTTTTCCGCAATTCTATACACAAGAAAAAATAGACCGAGAACTAATAGAGGAACTGCTCTTTCACGGCAATTTTGCCCCTACTCACAGGCTGACACAACCATGGCGGTTCAAGGTCATTGCCGATGAAAAAAGAGCGACCTTTGGCGATTTGTTGGCTCGGCTATACAAACAAAATACGCCCAAAGATATGTTTCAGGAGCGCAAGCAAGAGAAAAAAGCACTCAAGCCTAGACAATCCTCCCATATCATTGCTATCTGTATGCAGCGCGATACCAAAGAACGAGTACCTCGTTGGGAAGAAATCGCTGCAACCGCTATGGCAGTACAAAATATCATGCTCCTAGCTTCCGCCTACAAAATTGGCTCCTATTGGAGCTCTCCTAAAGATAAAGATGCTCCTGCGTGCAGTTCATTCTTGAAGCTAAAAACAGGCGAATCTTGCTTGGGCTTCCTCTATTTGGGTTATCATAAGATGCCACCTATCGAGGCTAGCAGAACGCCCATAGCGGACAAGATACAGTGGCTTTAAGCTACTGCCAAATAAAAAAGGTTCGCTAGACATATTGCCTAGCGAACCATATCAATCACCAAAAATCAATCAATTTATCTTACATTTCTTTGTTAAGATGACTCAAGATAAAAAATATTTTAAGCTACGCAAAACTATTTTCACTAAAAAAGTTTAGTTTAAAACTAATCTTAATATACATTCCCTACTTAAAAGGGATAGTAGCCAAAAAAATGCTTGTACTTTCACAGAGAAAGTACAAGCATTTTTCATTGAAATTATGTATTCCAGTCAACTGGAATGTATCACCAATTAGCCTTCCATTTGAGCCATCATGCGAGCATGAAGGAAAGAGTAACCTGTAATCATCATATAACCTGTAAATAGCATAATGTGGAACGGCAACATATCATAGATACCAAAGTAAATAGAGGTTACTATTGCTGATAAATAGAACAAAGCAAACAAAAACTCAAAGACAGTCATTGCTTTAATTCCTTTTTTCTTTTTCATGTATTTATTAGGCGTCCAAGCTGTAGTAGCAGGCGTTTTTGCTGCTTTTTTCTTCGCAGCTTCACTTGCTTTTCCTTCTATATTGAACTTAGGAGTACGAACGAAAGGCGATTTTTTGCCTATATAACCTTCGATAGCCGCAAAGGCATTGTGCAACGCCATTCCCATAGACAAACACAAGAAAAAAGGAAATTTGACAATAAAAGATAAAATTGTTTTTGCAGAAAATCCTCGTGTGTGTTCGTAAGACAAAAAGAAGAAAATGAACACCATTATCATATTGAGTGACCCCAAAGTAGCATAGCGCAATATCTCGCTATAGATGGTGTTCGGCTGAGACGTATATTGAATATACACCAACGGCACACTACTAATAGAAAGTAGTAAAATACAGATAAAAATACCACTGTTCATCAAGTGAAAAACGGCGTGCAATTTGTCTATAAATCGTACATTTTTGGCTTTCATGACACGTGGAAGATTCTTGACGGCACACTCTGCCGCTCCTTTTGTCCAACGGAATTGTTGCGACTTGAACGCAGCCATAGCAATAGGCAATTCAGATGGAGTAACGACATCTACCAAGTACTTAAACTCCCAACCTTTGAGTTGTGCACGATAGCTCAAATCCAAATCTTCGGTAAGCGTATCGGAAGCCCAGCCCCCTGCATCAACAATACATTCCTTACGCCAAAGTCCAGCAGTACCATTAAAATTGATAAAGTGACCTGCTAGGTTTCTGCCCATTTGCTCCACCACAAAGTGAGCATCTAGTGCAAAAGCTTGCATTTGCGTAAAGAAAGAAAAATCCTTATTCATGTGTTCCCATCTGGTCTGAACAACACCTATTTTCTTATTGCGGAAAAATGGAATAGTAATGTTCAAGAAATCAGGCTGCGGAATAAAATCGGCATCGAAAATAGCGATAAATTCACCTTTGCAAAATTCCATTCCGTAAGCCAAAGCACCTGCCTTGAATCCCTGACGATTATCGCGCTGTATGTGCTGCATATCCCAGCCATAGTGTGCTAGTGCTTTGATCTTGTCAGCAATAATCTGAGAAGTTTCGTCCGTAGAATCATCTAGCACTTGTATTTCTACTTTATCCTTCGGATAATCCATCTTAACGATAGCCTCCAACAGACGCTCTACTACGTAGAGCTCATTGTACACGGGCAGCTGAATCGTGACATAAGGAACAAAATCTGGCTGCATTGGCAGTCTATCTTTTTTTGCTTTATTTCTTCTATACCAAAAGTCCAATGCTAAATGTAGCTGAACTAAACTGTACACAAAAATAAACGCCAACGGTAGCACATAGCATGCTATAATTACAATTTTCACAGTTATTTGTATTTTATAATCGTAGTAATAATTTTATACCCTGCGAGTATCGTTCCTTTGATCGTACCCGATATTTTGGAATGCCCGATTCGATTTCGGTAAGAAACCGCCACTTCCTTTGTTTTCATTTTCAATTTGGCTGCCTTGACTTGCATTTCTACTGTCCAGCCATACGTTTTGTCCTGCATATCTATTTGCAGCAATGCCTGATAACGAATGGCTCTAAAAGGTCCCAAATCCGTATAGACGACCCCATAAAACCATTTGATTAAGGTAGTTGCCAACCAATTGCCGAAAATCTGTTGCGGTGTCATCGCTCCTTTTTCTCGGTTGCCCAAATTCCTAGAACCAATCACCATATCTACTTCTCCAGCCATGATAGGCTCCAAAAGTAAGGGTGCTTCTTCGGGATAATCTGAATAATCCGCATCTAAAAATAAGACGATGTCTGGTGGATTCTCCATTTTTTTTAGATAATCCAATCCTTTTAGACAAGCATTGCCATATCCCTGCAAGGGTTGTTCTATCACTACTGCCCCTGCTTGCTGTGCTACCAAAGGTGTCTGGTCGTTGGAGTTATTGTTGACCACAATAATTTCTGTCACCCAATCCTTCGGAATCGCTCCAACGACTTTGCCTACGGCATTCTCTTCGTTGTAAGCAGGAATAATCACTACTACTTTTGTTCTGTTCTGTTGTATCACAATCGTTCTTTTAATCAAAATTTTAGTAGCAATACTTTGCAATTGACTACTATACTTTCCTAATTATTCTACAATAGTACAAGGGGGCAGTAGGGTTAAATGTGCCGCAAAAGTAGGTAGAAAATTAGTTTTTTGCACTAAAAACAGGAAAATTTGACTTTTATAGTCCGTATTTTATTTTTCTACATTACTTCATTTATACTTCTAAGCCTTGATTACTCTTGTTAATATTGCCTATATTTGTGTTATCAAATGAATGTCTTTAGTGTACATACCCCCAATCAAATCAACATTTCCTCGACAGGAACGGCATTCACATTGATTACCAATTATTTTATCTAAATAAAAAAAGTATTATGACTGGATTCGCTTTTCCTTTAATTGCTATTGTTGCGGGTTGTTTGGCAGCTGCAGCCGTAGTTATACAAAAACTACCTGATGCCGAAAAAGCTATCGAAAAAATAAAGCCTTACGAAGCTTTTATAGGAGTAGCCGCTTTACTTTTTGGTATTATGCAATTGTTGAGCATTGGCAAAATGTTTGGTTCTATTACTGGATTGGTTGCTTTGGCAGCTACTGTATCTTGTATCCTAATGGGGTTTTTATTGGGTTTTCCTGTATTGCAAGATATGGTCATCAATGACATGAGTGAGGATTCGAGAGCAAAAGCAGCCGAATGGTACCAAAAATTAACCCCCTACAAAATAACGGCAGGACTGACCGCTATTGGTACAGGTATTTATTTACTAATCTTTTAATCCTATGTCCAAGCAGCTTTCTTCTTCTATCTTGCTCCACCAACTACAACGGCTCAATAGAAGAGTATTAGAAATAGCCCTACGGGATTTTGGACAAATGTCTGAAGAACAACTCAACTGGAAACCTAGTGTAGATCAGTGGAATATATTGCAATGTCTGGAACACAGTATGCTTTTCTTGGATCATTATTTACCACTCCTCGAACAAGTACTACAAAAGAATAAATTGCTGACACCTACTCCTACATACAAGGTTAGCCAATACGGCAAATACGGTATCAAGATGGTCAAAATCAACCGAAACAATCAGCTCAAATTGACCTTGCACAGTCGCAAGGCTTTTCAGCCAATGGAAGAGCCACAAACAGCTGGCGACCAACAAACAATAATAACTAGATACGAAAAAAACGTACAAAAGCTAGCTAATATACTGCTACAAGCCGAATCATTGCCCTTGGGCAAAATCAAAATTCCATTTAATTTTGGGGGCTTGTTCAAAATAAAACTAGGCGATTTGCTGCAAGTATTGGTCTATCATACCGAAAGACATCTAGTACAAGCACAGCGAGTGCTTTATGATGATAATTTTCCGATTGACCTCGAAGCGCTAGAAGCAGATCTGGCTCATCGAAGCAATTAATAATAAGATAAATTTTCCCTAAATTAGCTCCCTTCCTTTTTTCATTTCAAAAAGAAGATTACTAATCAAAATAAAGATATTATGAACTTACGCCATGACTGGACGCACGACGAAGTCGCTGCTATCTATAACAAGCCTGTTTTAGAACTCATTTATGAGGCTGCTTCTGTCCATCGTCAATACAATGACCCGACCGAAGTACAGGTTTCTACATTGCTTTCTATCAAGACAGGAGGTTGTCCAGAAAACTGCTCTTACTGTCCGCAGTCAGCTCACCACAACACCAGTGTAGGAGCCGAAAAAATGCTCGAACTCGAAGAAGTAATGACCAAAGCTAGTATTGCCAAACAAAATGGTTCTACTCGTTTTTGTATGGGTGCTGCTTGGCGCAATGTCAAAGACAACAAACAGTTTGACAAAGTATTGAATATGGTTAAGGGTGTCAACTCACTTGGTATGGAAGTCTGTTGTACCTTGGGTATGTTATCCAAAGAGCAAGCTATAAAACTACGTGATGCAGGACTACACGCCTACAACCACAACCTCGATACATCGGAAGGACATTATTCCGAGATTATCACGACCAGAACCTACCAAGATCGCTTGGACACACTCGACCACGTCCGCAAGACTGGACTAAATGTTTGTAGTGGCGGTATCATCGGATTGGGCGAAAGCAATGACGATAGAATCACCATGCTTTATACACTTTCCAACTTGCCGAAACATCCAGAATCTGTACCTGTCAACGCACTCGTAGCAGTAGAAGGGACTCCACTCGAAGATCAAGAACGGGTATCGGTTTGGGATATGGTGCGTATGATTGCTACGGCTCGTATTATGATGCCACAATCACAAATTCGCCTTTCGGCTGGTCGTCAAGAAATGCCTATTACAGAACAAGCTTTGTGCTTTATGGCTGGCGCTAGTTCTATCTTTGCAGGCGAAAAACTATTGACGACTCCTAATCCTGATGTCAATCAAGATAAAATGATGTTTGAATTATTGGGGCTACACCCAATGGCAGCATTCAAAGGAAAAAAACAAGAAATGGCTGCTACTGAATTTTAAGTAGTTTTCGTTTCCCATTTATACCAAAAGAAGTCCTTGCAACAATTGTTGCAAGGACTTTTCTTTTGGTTAATGATTTGCTATTAGACAACTGACTAATACACTCGTTTTATAAATTTCTTACTAATGTATTTTTCATTATCCAACTGTACTTGTATGAGGTACGCCCCTGCTGCAAAATCAGCTACTGCTGGCAATTCGACCACTTGATTGGTCGTAATATCCAGCGCCGTTTGTTGATAGACCAATCGCCCATCAGCCGCATAAATGCGGATAGTGGCGTGCTTGCTTTGTAGGTTACCAAATCGCAAATTGACGGCTGCACTAGTCGGATTCGGAAATACAGACAAATCGCCCGTAGTTTGGATTCCTTCTACTGCACGGGTAAGCGAATATTCGTACGAACCATCATAATCTACTTGACGCAGACGATAATACGACGTGCCTGCATAGCCATTATTGTCTAGCAAGTAATAATTTTGCTGCAATACCGTATTTCCATTGCCATCAACCCAACCGACAGTCTGAAAGTTTGTTTCGCTATCTAAACGACGTTGTACTTCAAAACCTTGGTTATTAATTTCTGTGGCAGTTGCCCAATCTAGTTTGACCACATCAACTGTTTGTCTTTTGGCATTAAATTCCAACAATTCGACAGGCAAATCTGCCACAGGATCACGTACTACAAAAGGCGAAAAACTTGTAATTCCGCTTCTCGTTTGCGTCCAAGTATTGGCACCTACTCCAGTAGCATTGGTGTAGCTAGTAGGATTGTCCCAAAGACTCCCACTGATATGGTGTGCAATACCTGACATGGTTCTATCGAAAGCCGTTAGCTCGTTGCTGGTTTCCCATTGGAGGGTCACCACCAAATCCGAACCGCCTGCCGTTCCTTCGTCAATCAACCAAGTTTTACCTACTACATTTTCGGTTTCTAATGGTCCCGAAGTACCATTAAGAAAAACTTGGTCAAATACACGCACCTGAAACGCATCGCCACCTATTCTATTATTGAGCGTAGCAGGATTGTACGTAGCCGTTCCTACTGGAAAAACCACGTCCACGTTCTGTACCAACTCTTGATGCAAATGCCCTGTACCATTGGTAATAACATAATTATTGCGGTCATAGCCAGTCATTGCATTCGTGGCATCTATTTGCAGATTAAAGTTGCCCAATTCGATACTGCCATTATTCATCAAATCGACTCGGCTAGTTTGTACATGCGTGTTGAACACAACACGATTGCCATTATCGATTCTCAAACTTCTGATAACAGACAACGGGTTGGCATCAAATATCTGTTGTGCCGCAGCACCCTCAAACCAAAGCCAGCCACTACCTGTATTAATAACAGCGCCTCCCGATTGGCTAAAATCTTTATCAAGATAAAGATTGCCTACGTTATTGATGGTTCCTGCTGCCTTATTGGTAATCCCTCCTTCGTCTGTTTTGACGTTGGTGGTTGCCATTATTTTTATATTTGCTCCATTGTTGACAATACCGCCCAATTGAGCTTCTGTCAGTGTAGCAATACATAAGAGCAACATTACCCAACTATATTTGTGTAATTTCATAGTTACTCTTGTTTTTTAGTCATTCAATAAGCCGCTTTTTTCTAGTGCCGCTTCTATTTTGTTTAGTTTCGCTTCCAATGCTTTTATTTTAGCATCAGCAGTAGCTTCCTTAGTTTTGAGTGTTTTATTTTCTGTTTCTAAGGTTTCGATTTTTTCGTTCAGCTCTTTTACTGCATTCACAATCACAAAATCCATTGCACCATAATCAACACCCAAGTAAGTTGTTTTTTCACCTTTGGTATCTTCATATTCCCATTCTTTGACCATATAAGGAGCAATTGTTTGTAGCTCTTGTGCAATTGTTCCAATTCCTTTTTCGGTATCTGCTATTTGAGCTTCTCCATTATATTGAAAATGAACAGGGCGGATAGCCAAAAGTGTACTCAATCCATCAGAGAAAGGAGTAATATTTTGTTTCAATCGTCTATCAGAAGCAACCGTCCAAGCAGAAGAACTGGGCTTGGCAGCACTGTTAGTAGATAACTGCAAGCGATAAGCAGGATTGACCGTACCTAAGCCCATATTTCCATTATTACGAACTCTAACTAAAATATTAGTCGGGTTGGCAGTAGTAGCATCATGACCTGTTCCACTCAAACCTTTTCTGGATATAACATAAGAATCGCCAAACGAGGCAGTCCAGCTATATCCCACAGAAGAAGGACGACCTGCGAACCACTCCATTCTGGTACTACCATAATCTGCTAAATGAAAAATACCAGCTCCGTTATAACCTGATCCAGAAGCTCCATTATCATCAAAAATAATAGCTGCATCAACAGGATCGCCAGACATACCTCTACCTCTGATATGTACCGCCGTAGGTTTCGTTACCTCATCAATAGATAATTGATACAATGGCGTTGCATTGCCAATACCAATACGGTTAGTGTTAGCATCTACAAAAAACATGTGTGGACTGTTGTCCGATTCTACTCTAAAATCTCTATTAAAACCTTGTTCGTTAAATACGGTTGTACCATTTGCATCTAAATCAATAGAAACATTCCCATTTTCTCTTACTGTAAATCGTCCATCGTCTCCCTCGTCTATTAAGCTTGCTAATATAGTGCCTTGCGTATTTTCATCTCTCCAAAGTACATCTCCACCAAAATAAGCAGTACCATTTTCGATAACAGCAAATTTGTTGGTACCATTCGACTGAATGTCAAAATCTCCTGTACCATTCAAGTTAAGCTTGATAGGGTGAGCCCCTACATTAATGGTAGTAGCTCGCACCAAATTGCCGCCTAATTGTACAGTATTCCCACTCAATTGCAGACCATTGTTGGCACTGCGTGTACTTGGTACTGTTTGCGTAGAAAGCTCTCCTGTAGCGTTCGCCACGACCATACGAGTACCTGTACCTGACAAATCTTGAAATCTAGAGCGTCCTTTCACGGTCAAGCGACCATCAGTAGTCAAACTCAATGCTCCATCTCCTTTGCTATCACTTATATCACGGAATATCCAACCTCTATCAGTATCTGTATTCATCGTGAATGTCATAGCATAATCACCCAAGTAGCCATAAGTCATGGCACTATTCATACCAATAGTATAACTACTACTGTTCCATACTCTTAGCTTGTCGTAGTCGGGTACTCCTACACCACTCAATGTTGCTACCTCAATAATATCTCTACTATTCATATCTAAAGTAGTCGTAGCAGAATGATTACCTAGATTATCTCTAAGTGATGCTAGATTGACAGAGTTTCCTCTTCCAATATTTAGCGTTGTTCCTGAAAACCCTAATGTCTGGTTATCGGTACCTGCCAACGATGCTAAGTTGACAGAGTTTCCTCGCCCGATACTCAATGTTGTTCCACTAAAATTCAAGGTCTGGTTATCGGTATTATCTAAAAAAGGACTCAAATCAATATTATTACCTCTTGCTATTACCAAACGGTTACCTGACAATCCTAATGTCTGGTTGTCGGTACCTGCCAACGACGCTAAGTTGACAGAGTTACCTCGCCCAATACTTAGTGTTGTTCCGCTAAAATTCAAGGTTTGGTTATCGGTATTTAGTCCAGACAAATTAACGCTGTTACCGCCTACAATAGATAAATTAGTCCCACTCAAACCTAATGTTTGATTATCATTGTCCACTCCTCCCAAAAACTGTGTCCAAGCAGTGCCATTGAAGTACCAAAAACTATTCGTTTGGTTATCAAAGACCATCAAGCCTTTAGCAGGTGAAGTAATCGCTGCTCGTTGTGTCGAACTCATGCGAGGAATCAAAAGTCCTTTGTTCGTGGACTTAACGTCCAACATAGCAGACGGATTAGGATCGGTATTATCATTGTTGATACCAACACCTTGTGCCTGCGTCAAGCTGCTAGCTAGTGTACTAGCAGCAATTCCAAGTGTAAAAATAACTTTTTTCATAAATAAATTTAAACTGTTTTTTAAAAATATACTATTCAAAAAAAAAGCAGTCTCCTACAATCTCTAAGATTGCTATTGTACTGCTCCTCGCTTCTGCGATTGATTGATTGTACCTACTTACAACTACATTGATAATCGTTTTCCAAATCAATGACGGTAATAATAATCGGGCGGTCTTCGCACTCGCCTACTATTATTCTTAATTGCTGCTGGTCTCTTTTTGTTCTACCTTCATAGGCGTACGAAGGACATTTGCCCGCAGACGGATTGGGCTTGCTCTTGTAGATGTTGATTTGCTTTTGGTCAATCACTTCTTGTATTTCGCCTGCATCTATTGTTCTGCAATCCATACGGCATTGAGCATGATGTGTAATCTTGACTGACTTTCCTTTGTGCTGCAAATCTTTGGCAGAAAAATCGTTTTCAATTACCGTAGTTTCTGTTGTTGGTGAGGTGTATGCCGCATTTACAGTCGGATCGCAGCTAGCAGTAAATAGTACCAATAATAGCAATACTGCAAAGAGTGCCAAGGCATTAAAGTTGTTCATAGTTTATCTTATTTTGACTCTAATATACTACTTCTCATTTGTTATTCGGTCAAAATCTTGCTCATAATCAGCACGATACGTCCCCATTAACTTATCCCAAATATTGAGATACAACCCAAAGTTACCTTCTGTATATTGGTGGTGCTGGTTATGCGAAACGCTTGTATTTATCCATTTGAGTACTGGGTGTTTATGAGCATTTTTGGGCATTAGCTCGTAGCCCAAATGACCATATACATTGTATAGTATTTGGAACAAAAAGAAGAAAATAACAGCCGTATAATGAGCAGGGATACAGCACATGATAATCACCAATATCATTATTTCGAGTAGCGACTCTAGCGGATGAAAAGAATAGGCTGCCCAAGGCGAAGGATTCGTAGAACGATGATGTACTAAGTGTATATATCGGTACAACTTAGGGTGGTGCATGGCTCTATGAGTCCAATAAAAATAGGTATCATGTACCAATAACATCAGCAGCATACTGATACCATAATACAACCAACCTCCATTGGTGGCTATGTCTTTGTATAGCAATGTATAGGGTTTGAGAACGGTAAACATCACTGTAGCGACTACCGCAAAAATACTCATCGACAATATAGAGTAAAATACTTCTCTTCTGTAATCGCTTGTTTTCGGAAAAGCAGTTTGTATTTTTCGCCTGCTCATTGCAGCTCTAAAAAAAACGTAAAAGACTAAAAATGCCACCGTAGCTGTCAAAAAATAGCGTGTATTGATTTGCCACACGGCTTTTGGTAATATTCTTAAAAACTCATCCATCTTTTTATTGATTTATTGATTGTAGGAACTTCTACCCTATCGAATCGGTTGTGCTTAAAAAATTAGAAAACTATCATGGCAAAACAAAAATTAAGAGGCAAAGATTTAATTCCTTTGGGCTACACCAATACTACGATTCGTAGTTTTGCGATGCAAGTCGTGGGCAAAGTCTGCAAATATCAATCGTTAGCCGAAAAACTAGCCTTGCTAGAAGCTATTATTGTCAACCCTATTGCCTACAAAACACATGCTGATTTTAGTAGTTTGGCTCATCTTATTCTGGATCAAAAGGAAATAGAAATTGATTACCAATTTACGAAAAAAGAATTTAAAATATACGGCAAAGATGGAATTGCCCCCAATGCCATCACGCAAATGGAACAAGCCATGAGCCTGCCCGTAGCGGTCAATGGTGCGTTGATGCCTGATGCACATCATGGTTATGGATTGCCGATTGGAGGCGTTTTGGCAACAGAGAATGCCCTCATTCCTTATGGTGTAGGTGTGGATATTGGGTGCAGAATGTCTTTGAGTATTTTTGAAGCCCAAGAAGCTTTTTTGAATAGCAATAAAGATAAATTACGTCAAATCATTGTTGACAATTCTCGATTTGGGCGAGCTACTTTTGAAGATAATCAACGAGATGATGCTTTTTTTGATCGTCCCGAATTTAGCCAATTACCGCTACTCCGTCGTTTGCAAGACAAAGCCTATACGCAAATAGGTTCTTCGGGCGGTGGTAATCATTTTGTAGAATTTGGCTTGGTCAAAATTACGGAACAGGACAACGATTTTGGATTGGAATTGGGCAATTATTTAGCACTCTTGACACATTCTGGCTCCAGAGGTTTTGGGGCTATGATTGCCAATACCTACACGCAAATTGCGATGAAGCAACATAACTTGCCCAAGTCTATCGCCCATCTTTCTTGGCTCGACATCAATAGTCAAGCAGGGCAAGAATATTGGTTAGCAATGAATTTGGCAGGCGATTATGCCGCCGCTTGCCACCATCACATTCATCGTAGAGTATCGCAAGCATTGGGCATGAATGCCCTTCACAATATTGAGAACCACCATAATTTTGCTTGGAAAGAAATGCTGCCCAATGGCAAAGAAGTATTTGTACACCGCAAGGGGGCTACTCCTGCCCATCAGGGCGAATGGGGCATTATACCAGGGTCGATGACGGCACCTGCTTTTGTCGTGCGTGGATTGGGCAACAGCCTAGCGCTCCACTCTGCCGCTCACGGTGCAGGGAGGCAGTTATCCAGAAAGCAAGCCAAAAATGCCATCAACAAAAAAATGCTCAACAAAGTACTAAAGCAGCATCAAGTAGATTTGATTTCGGCAGGACTCGACGAAGCTCCTTTTGCGTACAAAGATATTCATCAAGTCATGGCAGCTCAACAGGATTTAGTTAAAGTGGTCGCTCCTTTTTATCCCAAAATTGTGCGTATGGAATAGCCTATTTTTCGTCCTCTATTTCGGTTATATCTAAAGGCGTTTTCATAAAAAAGTACGGCAGTATCATGATTACCCCAAACAAAAAACATAAAGGATATGTCCACCAAGGTGGCAACGTAACTTTTTCATAGTCCCACCATAAAGCACCAACGACAAAAAGCAATGCCAAAGCGACCATAAATATTCCTCCCATTATCGCTTTCGCTAATCGAGTATTGCGACCAACTACCTCCACCGCTACTTGATAAAAAGCATAATAAGCAAGAAAAAGAGGGTAAAATAAAATCATATAAATCGTTCCATAGACAACGTCAATACTATCAAAATTTCCTTCTATCCAAGAAGGAGAAGTTAACACAACTATTACGACAAGCCAGCCCCAGAGTGCTAGATAAAGAGTATTTTTTAGCATAATTAATTGGGTGTTTTAACAAAAAACGATTAAATGGCGACACCAAAAATACCAGCCAAATGTTCATTCAAGAACATATTATCAGGATCTAGCTGCTGACGCAATAGCTGAAAGTCTTGGAATTTATCATAATTTCGAGATAAATACTCAGCTGTGCGGGTGTGCATTTTCCCCCAGTGCGGACGACCACCATACTGCGTAAATAGCTCCTCCAAGTCCGAAAAATAAGGGTTGTGCTCCTGTTGATGATATACATGTACCGCAATATAAGCAGAATCTCGACCATAAGCAGGACTCAACCAAATATCGTCCCCTTTGACAAAACGACATTCGGCAGGAAAGAAAATCTGGTATTGTTTTTCTTCAATTATTGCCTTCATTTTGGTCATCACTTCCTTGAAGTGTTCCATCGGAATATTGTATTCCATCTCCTTGAAACGCACGTTTCGTACCGTCGCATATATCTGATGGCTGTAGTTTACTTTTGTCCCTTTCGGGAAACTTTTGGACATCGCTCGACTTATCCGCTGGTACATTTTAGGGAAAGTCACCCCAAATCTACAAGCTGCTTCTAGTGCCGTATTCTCTAAAAATACATCATTGATATGTGCCAAAAATTTATTGTGTTTCACAGTTTTTTCGCTTTTGTTGGAAAGTTTGAGTTGTAGTGTTTCCGAATACGGGAAGTAATAATATTCAAAATTTCGATTGCTATTATTGTACGCCTCCAAATTTTCTAATGTTTCCTCAAAATTACCTGCCTTACAGGTATATTCTAACTTATATGCCTCATCTAAACGAAGCGTTATTTTGGTAACAATTCCCAACACACCCAACGAAACTCGACCAGCAGCAAAAATAGTAGGGTTGGTATTGGCATCGCATTGGAGCAGCTCGCCACTAGCCGTCAAAAGCGTAAAATCTACGATTTCAGTACTCACATTGCCAAAAGTAATCCCTGTACCATGTGTACCTGTGGCAGTTGCTCCTCCTACGCTCTGCACGTCGATGTCGCCTAAGTTAATCAGTGCCAAGCCTGCTTCAAAAAGCTGTTCGTTAGCTTCTTTGATAGAGGTACCTGCCCAGATAGTGGCTTGTTTTTTTTGTTTATCAATATTGATAATTCCTTTCAGCTCCACCAACGAAAGAATATAGTCGTTAGTAGCAATCACAGGCGAAAAAGAATGCCCAGAACCGACTACTCGTATCTTTTTCTTTTCTGTTTTGGCTTGTTGAATAACTGCCTGCACTTCTGCTTCTGTTTTGGGATAAAAAATACCTGTTACAGAACATTCGACGTTACCTGCCCAATTTGACCAAATCGTTTTTGGGGTAGATTTGATTGACGTAGATTCAGAAGTTGCATCACTCATACTATTTAATTATTTTTTGTTGCAAAAGGAAGTTTAAGATACTATTTTTATTTCAGAACGGTGTTCTAAAGAAGTCCTTGGGTAACAAGATTTTATTTTAGGTCAATATATCTCAAACTTGCTGCTGTTTTGTTAACTTTGAGGCATCGAATTTGTACCAACCTTCGCTAGATGCTTAAATATATAGGACTTTTTTTATTTTTATTATACTGCAATACCGCTACTGCTTTGAGCTATACTATACCTGACACAGCACATTGTGCAGCATCTCCCAAAATCGTCTATATGCTATCGGGCTTAGGGCTTGATCCTGCTATTTTTAGTGCCTTGACACTGGAGACAGAAGTCCATCACTTGCATTGGCTTACGCCAAGTCGAAAAGAAAAACTAGCCGATTATGCGGCTCGAATAGCTGCCAATATTGATACTAGCCGAGGCAAAGTTATTCTGATTGGGCATTCTTTTGGAGGTATTACGATGCAAGAAATCGCTAAAATTGTACCTACCAAAAAGGTCATTATTATATCGAGTATCAAACACCAACAAGAAAAACCTGCTACGCTTAGTTTTTGGCTCAAACTTTTTCCAGTCTATAAACTAGGTGGCAAAAAAGTCATTCTTAATTCGTTCAAAGGTTGGGGCGCCAAGCATGGATACGATACGCCTGCCACGCAAGCTATTTTTAGAAATGCCGTACAGCAGCACGATAATTATTACTTCAAATGGGCAACACAGCAAGTCTGCAAATGGAAAAAGACAGGAAACGAAACCGTACCCCTAATCCACATTCACGGCACCAAGGACAAAACATTTCCTTATCGAAAAATTGAAAGTCCAACTTATACTATTGACGGTGGCACACACGTCATGGTCTATAACAAGGCAGCCGAAATTAGCAAAATCATCAATCAAGAAATTTTAGATTCCAGTAAGTAATGGCAAAGAAAAAACAAAAATATTACGTCGTTTGGGAAGGCAAAAAAACAGGCATTTTTACGTCGTGGAACGAGTGCAAAAAATATGTACAAGGCTACAATGGAGCTAAATACAAATCATTTGAGAGCAAATCGGTAGCTGAACAAGCTTACGCAGGCAGCTACTTTGATTCGATAACACCGACCAAAAAGAAAGTGATAAAGGCTGATCCTGCCGATGGCACACCTGTTTGGCAAAGTATAGCCGTAGATGCCGCTTGTAGTGGCAACCCTGGACTAATGGAATATCAAGGAGTAGAAACTTATACGGGCAAATTGCTTTTCCGAATTGGCCCGCTCCAAGATGGCACCAACAACGTAGGCGAATTTCTGGCATTGGTACACGGACTAGCATACCTCAAACAACAAAAAATTGAGCTGCCACTCTATACAGATTCTAAAATAGCGATGGGCTGGATTAAGAAAAAGAAATGCAATTCTAAGCTCATCAAAAACAGAAAGAACACCAAAATATTTGAATTGATTGCTCGCGGCGAGCAATGGCTCAAAACCAATACCTACGAGACGGAGATACTAAAATGGCAAACCAAATCTTGGGGCGAAATTCCTGCTGATTTTGGCAGAAAATAAACACTCCTAGATTTGGTTTGTAGTCCTCAACTTCCGTTATTTAATAGCTTCTTATAGAGCAGACAAATAATCTTTGTTGTTATGTATCTTAATACTAAGATACTGCTGTGCAGGTAATTTGGTTGTTTTTTCTGTTGCTGTTTCTATTTTGATTTGCACCAATGTTTTAGCCATAGAATACTCCTTATCTCCTACCTTATATACTCCAATCAAACGATTGAGAATATCGTTACTCACCACCGCATTTTGATTAGCTAAAGCCTGCAAATCAGTTATAGACTTGGCTTCCACTTCTGGATTGATGACATGACAAGTCAAATTCACTTCTAGTTCTCTAGTTTTGATTTTTTCTTGTATATCCGTTGGCAGATTATCCCACCAGTATTGTAGCGTTTGGATATTTTCATTGACAATAGAGCCTTCTCTCAAATAGACCTCTGTCGCAAAAGTTTGTAACTTGACAGGCACTTGCTTGACCAATCTAATATTGGTGGTGTGCTGTTCGTTGACTAGGCTAATATTGGCACTATCCAACAACTTGGTACTAACGGTGTATTTCATATCCGTGTTTGCTCCAATAATTTGCTCCAACGTTTCGCCTGTTTTTTCGATTTGCGAATCATTCAGGCGAGGATCAATCGTCTGCTCGTCAGCGGTAGTAATCTCTGATACGACTTCTATATCTATCTTATTGGCTTTGATTTCCGACTGCAAAGGCTGTGGTAAGCTATCCCACCACGACTCCAAGTCACGCACGTTCTGGTCAGATAAATTTGTCTGGTTCACTTCATCATGCTGACGTGAAATACTAAACAAATGTTGCTGCATGGGCATCGAAATAGTCGTTTCTTCTTCCGAAGTATTAGTTTTACCCAAGTCGTAATCAGCACTATTATCCACTAGCACAGCACTCCACTGGTCTTGCATTAGTTCGTTATCGGAACTGGTACAACTACTTAGTAGAGTCAAAAATAGAACGGTATATATAGTTAGACTTTTCATAATATGAAGGTATTTCTAAACAGTGAAGACACTCCTTTTCGATATTGTAATTTTCGTACTGCTTTAACACAACAAATATACTGATAACTAATAGATTCCAAGTCATTTTGTTGTAAAAATGTTAACATTATATTTTAAAATAATTTATTTTTTTAGCAATTGCTTAACAGCAGCGACTGGTTGTATCAATTTACCTGTTTGTGTTGTATTTAGTGTTTCACTACCTGAGCGTTGGAGTATCTCATAGACTTGCTCGGTCGTGATATTAGGCTTCAAGGACTGCAATAAAGCTACCAATCCAGCTACATACGGTGTAGCCATCGAAGTACCATTAAGGTAGTCGTATTTATTGTCGGGTATAGTAGAATACACTTGTACTCCTGGTGCGGCGATTCCCATTTTGAGGTCACCTACGGTATTAGAAAAACTAGCTTTTTGCAATTGATTATCAATAGCTGCCACTGTAATCACTCCTACTACAGAAGCTGGAGCTCTTCTTTTGGCATTCATGTTTTCGTTGCCTGCTGCTACGACTACGATTGCCCCTTTTTGGTTAGCATACTTCACTGCCGCTCGGTAGGCTTTTTGATTTTGGTCGGTCGAAGGACCTCCTAAGGACATAGATAGTACGGTGGCACCATTATCGACCGCTTCTATCATACCATCTATGATTCTTTTTTGGCTAGTGTTCCCATATTTTCCAAATACTTTAACACTTGTTACCGACACAAACGTCCCATTGGGAGAAAAAGAAGCAATTCCTTTGCTGTTGTTGGTTACCGCTGCGGCTATTCCAGCACAGTGCGTGCCATGCCCAATAGGGTCGTCATTATGTTTGGTATCAATCGACACAAAATTGCCCGTCAAATCTTCGTGTTGGTCATCTACCCCTGTATCAATAATCGCAATTTTAGCTTTTTTCTTAGGCTTCAGTTTATTGGTAGCAATATAGTCATATAAGGCTTGTACTTGCATCGACTCAAACCCCCAAACCTTTGACAAATCAGGGTCATTGACTGTATAAGCACCTTCACTAGGTGGTGCAGACGCTTGTTGTGTTTCCAATGGGTCAACTGATAGCATTTCATTATCTTCTACATTATCAATCAATCCACTATTGCGCAAAGTCGCTACAATAGCACTGTAATTGGCTTCTCTGCTAGGCGGAATATTGACCGTGTAATAATCGTCCAAATCCGTATTAGCACCATCTTGAGGCGAAAAGGCAGCTGTCAATTCCAACTGGTACTGCTCCACAATAGATTGTAGTTCAGCTACTTGATGCCCATTGCTAATCTCTATCAATAGTTCTGCTTTACCATCTAAGTTCGTCGGCATTGGCGTACTTTGCTCGCTTAGTGGAGGCGTTGTGTTGCCAAAAGGCAGTCCGCCTGTTTGACTATAAAAATACCCGCCTGATAGCAAAATCAACAAACTAAAAAACACCAATTTGTAATTGCTAAACGTATTGATAAAAAAGCCTGCTACAAACAAACACAACAGGTGCAACCCAATACCAACTGCCGTACTACCAGCCGTTGGCAAGAATAAACTGGCTGCTATATATAAGGCTCCTGTTGTCAGGAATGCCTTGCCTGCTAGCCCTCTTTTTTCATCTTCGTTCTTGAAGTAAAACCAAAACGAGAGACTAACAAAAGTAGCGATGTATAAAAATATAGTTGTCATTGATTTTGTTTTTGTTCGATTAGACCTCTAATCTACTACTTCAAACTTAATTAAGTCCACAGAAGTTCCCCACATAAATATCGAGATAGCCCCGTTTTTGGATTCTTTGATGGTTGCTTTTAGTTTCAAGCCCTCTTGCTCTAAGGCTTTAGGCATCGACTTTGGTCGCCAATAATTACCTTGCGTATCCTCTAT
This sequence comes from uncultured Saprospiraceae bacterium, assembly GCA_937139495.1. Lineage (GTDB taxonomy): Bacteria > Bacteroidota > Bacteroidia > Chitinophagales > Saprospiraceae > Aureispira. Next base: position 21,506 of record CAKZQC010000003.1, read on the forward strand.
CCCCCAAAAACCTCCAGAGAGTTTTTTATACACGACCGTTCCTTCTATTTGCATGATACCGAGTGATTTTGTTTTCTTTGAAACTGTTAACAACTTGTTGACATATTTACAAACGTAAATAAGTACCTATGTTGTTGAGTATTTTGCTGAAAAAATTATTTTTTTTTTACTTTTATCAACTTCACCGCTCACTTAGCTGTTGCAATAGAAAATCAAAACAGTCTTTTTTAGCACTTATCTTTCGTCCATTCTAAACAAACCGATGACCTACTCTACCATAGAACAAGAAATTTTGCAGCTTCTTAATCAGCATCGTACTAAGACCAATTTGCTACCGCTACATTTTGACCAAACCGTGCAATTAGCAGCCTTAGAGCATTCTACCCAAATGGCTCAACAAAAAATACCCTTTGGGCATGCAGGATTTGAAGAGCGAGCGAATCAGCTATTGCAACAACTAAAAGCGAATGGAATTGCCGAAAATGTTGCCTTGGGGCAATCTTCGGCTACCGAAGTGGTACAAGGGTGGTTGGCTAGTCCAGGACACGCCAAAAATATAGTGGGTGATTATAATTTGACAGGAATTTCGGTTGTCCAAAACGATAAGCAGGAAAATGTATTTACTCAAATATTCGTAAAATCGACGGCTGTACCTGCCGAAATGCCTACGACTACACCCTCCAAAGAAAATACGCCTAACCTCAATTATCAACTGCTTGAATTATTGAACCAACACCGTCAAGCTCAACATTTATCGAGCTTGCAGCTGAATCCACATTTACAGAGTTTGGCAACCACTCATGCTCAACAGATGGCAAAAAAACAAACGGCTTTTGGGCATAATGGATTTGAGCAACGAGCAAAAAAAGTGATTGAACTGACCAAAGCGACTGCCGTGGCAGAGAATATTGCCTTGGGCAATGCTGATGCGGCTTTGATTTGGAAAACGTGGGTAGAAAGTCCGCCACACCTCCAAAATATGCAGGGTGAATTTGATTGGACTGGTATTGGCGTAGCCAAAAATGAAGAAAACCAATATTTCTACTGTCAGCTCTTCGCCAAAAAATAACGTTAGAAACGTACACTTTTAGCTAGGATATTTATTGAAGTTGTTTAAAAAGTCACTTCAAGTGAAAATGAAATATATTTTCCTCCCACTCTTCTTTAAATATTGGCTGAATAGCACTGCTTTTGACAAGCCCGCTTTGCTGCTAGATGTTAGACTTCCGATAATAGTTTTTGGTTTTCTTATCAATACTTGTTTAAGTATCTCCATCAAGAGCATGTTTCCAGAAAAAATAAAAGCTGTTTTACCTTCTGGCAAACAGCTAAAATTCTTGGATAATAAATATAAAATGTTGTGGATAAAACTCCACAAACCTAAAGGATAATCTATTGGGTTTTGGATAACTTAGGACACTTTCGTATAGCTTATACGTATTTTGTTATCATTTCGTTGCCTTTTATTACCAAAAAGTTAAAAAAAGCCCTTCCGATAGTCGGAAGGGCTTTTTTTACGGTACAAACATTCGTGAAAATCACGAAGTTTTATTTCTTTTTCTTTTCGTCCAATGGTTCCATGTACCATCTCAACAGGTCGCCATCTAAACTTTGCTCTAGCACCAATTCGCCTTTATCAGCTCTTACGATTCGGAAATCATTGAATCCAGACACGCCTACAAATCGAACAGAATCTTGTGCTACGGTATAATCAAAAATACGGTCACTACCGCCCATATCCATTTTAAATGAATTGACAGTTTCCTTGACTTTCTTTGTTTTAGTTTTGCCGTTGGCTAATTCTATTTTTTTATTTTTCTTGAGTACTCTGGAAGAGAACTTCATGGTTACTTCTCCTACGTGAGCCAAAATATCGACCTCTCGTCCATTTTTTTGCAATTTTTTGGTCGTCCAAGTTCCCACTTTTGAGATATTTTTGAGGGAGTTAGCATCTTTTGACAATTGTTCTTTGCTCAACGGTTTCACTGTTTGAGCTTCTGCTTCGGGGGCTTCCTGCGCTTGAACAGATAGGGTCATCAAACACAAAGAAGCAAAAATAGTGGTTGCTATTTTTTTCATAGTTATAGTTGTTTATGTAATTATTGAAGGTGTTTTTTTCATTTTCAAAAAAAAGCACATTGTTATTCTTCTAGTTTATACTAAACGATTTTCGTACCAACTTTGATTTTCATTTTTTCTTAATAATTCATTAAGAAAAGGCTTTATTTACCTTCCAATGGTTTGGCTCTCGCCATAAACCAACTCAATTTATCATTGCTCAATACCATGGTATCCGCTTCTAGCCTTGTCAAGGTCATAGCTGGCAATTTGGTATTGGGATAATACACCGTGTCTGCTTCGATCTGATAACCAACTGTATCAGGTGGTGGAGCTGGCTGTGTACGAAGTGTCTTGACGCGCTTCCCATTTTTGGTGTATTCGTAGTGCGGAAAACCCATGTATTCGCCCAGCATGACTTTGCCATCATGAAAGCGTATCGCCAACATCTCCCAATGCCCTACTACCATTTCTTCCGTAGAAGGTGGGGTATCGTTTTTTTTTGATGTATCTTTGCTCGTATTGCACGCTAGTACCGTAGTCGCTAGTATGATTATACCTATTATTTTTTTCATTTTATTGAAATTGTCATTGCCATGAAATTACTTCTGCTACTTCTTTTTTGGTGCAGTTCTGTTCTATTATTACACGGTCAATCATCAACGTATAACAACTTGATGGAATTGGCAGAAAAAGAATTAAAAAACCAACAATATCAGCAAGCTATTTTGTATTACAATCAAGCAATTGCCATCAAAGAAGAACTGCCAGAGGCGTATCTCAAAATGATGGAATGTTCGATTTACGCCAAAGATTTGACCAGCTACAAATCCGCTTTGCTCCAGCTCGAAAATATCAACTACGATATTCCAACCAGTTGGTATGTTACCTTTGCAGTAATTGCCGAAGAAAAAAAACAATATGCTTCAGCACTCGAAATTCTGCAAAGAGCATTAAATCAAGAGCCTAATAATGTTGCACTCCTACTCCGCAAAGTTTCTATATTTGAGAAAACGCATCGTACTGCCGAAAAGTTAGCGATTCTTAATCGACTACACCTACAAAATAAAGATAATCCTTTTATTACTTACAAATTAGCCGATGCTTATTTCTATACTCAACCCCAAAAGAGTATTACACTTTACAAGCAATTGCTACACGAAAAAGATTATACCGATATAGCACTCATCTCACTCGGGCAGCTTTATACCAATCTATTTGAGGAATCAAAAGATAAAAAAGACCTACAAAGTAGCTACAACTATTATAAGCTTTATGCCAATAGCCACCCCAAAGATGCCACTATCAAAAAATTGATGAAAGAAATGAAACCAATGCTTTAGAAGTATTGGGAAGAACCACAAAAAATTAAAAGTGCTACCAAGCGGATTCTGCTCGATAGCACTTTTCTAATTTATACCAGTCTGCTTTACTTCTTCTTAAAATTCAAGAATGTTTTTTCTATAATTTGACAACAGTCGTCCAACTGTTCTGGTGTAATAACCAATGGTGGTGCAAAACGAATGATATTACCGTGTGTTGGTTTTGCCAATAAGCCATTTTCGGCTAGTGCTACGCACAAATCCCATGCAGTAGTGCTTTCTGGCGAGTCATTGATGACAATCGCATTCAATAACCCCTTACCACGCACCAAATTGATAAGTGTCGTTTTTTTAGCCAATTCTTCCATTTTGCTACGGAAAGTATCGCCCAATGCACGTGCATTTTCTATCAATTTTTCGTCCTTGACGACCTCCAACGCTGCCATAGCTACGGCACAGGCTATCGGATTGCCACCAAAAGTACTTCCGTGCTGCCCTGGATGAATCACTTCCATGACTTCATTGTTCGCCAATACGGCAGAAACAGGATACACCCCTCCAGAAATCGCTTTGCCTAAAATCAAAATGTCAGGCTTGGTATAAGTCGCTTGTTGCTCACAAGTAGCACCACAACTACAATCCCCGCAGATACGCAACAAGCTACCTGTACGGGCAATACCTGTCTGAATTTCGTCTGCTATAAATAGTACATTGTTCTGCTGGCACAATGCTGCTGCCTTCGGAATAAAATCCGCATCAGGAACAAAAACGCCTGCTTCTCCTTGAATTGGTTCTACCAAAAAGCCTGCTACACGGTCGCCATACTTCAACAACGCTGCTTCGAGTGCATCCAAATCATTGTATGGAACTGATACAAACCCTGGCGTATATGGACCAAAATTGCCCATCGCATCAGGATCACTTGAAAACGAAATAATCGTTACGGTTCTTCCGTGGAAGTTATGTCCACAAACGATAATAATCGCTTCGTTGGTTTCAATCCCTTTCTTTTCGTAGCCCCATTTTCTACAAATTTTGATAGCCGTTTCTACTGCTTCTGCCCCACTATTCATCGGCAGTACTTTGTCCAACCCAAAATAATTGGTCACATACTTTTCGTAAGGCCCTAGTTGATCATTGTGGAATGCTCTGGAGGTCAACGGCAACGTTTTTGCTTGTTGTACCAACGCATCTACGATTTTTGGGTGACAATGTCCTTGATTGACCGCAGAATAAGCGGACAAAAAATCATAGTATTTTTTGCCCTCTACGTCCCAAACGTGAACGCCTTCGCCCTTGGCTAATACGACAGGTAGTGGGTGATAATTGTGGGCTCCATATTTATCTTCTAACTCAATAAATTGCTTTGAATTCATGTTCTTTTTTATTTTTATGTGTGAATAACCATAGAATCTATCATAAGAAAGCCTTCTTTTTTGATAAATTTAACGAGCAAGTATGTACTTTTGAGCAAAAGTAAGCAATCCTGCTTGCTCCTTACTTGCTCAAAAATAACAAAAATTTGCGACTATATAGAAATTTAGCCCAAGCGGCTGTACAGGCACTCGAAGAAATTTTCCAACAAGGCAACTTAGCCGACCGAGTAGTCCAATCGACTCTTAAATCTAACAAAAAATGGGGTTCTAAGGATAGAAAATTCCTTGCTGGAACTATTTATGATGTAGTCCGCTGGTATCGTCGTTATTACGAAGTACTGGGGAGAGAGCCTAGCACTCCTAGCGATTGGTGGCAGCTTCTGGCGACCAAATGGTACCTCGACGGCGAAACACTCCCCGAATGGGAAGAGTTTGAAGGAATCGACTCCGCAGCGGTTTTGGCTCGCTACGAAGAACTCAAATCGGTGCGCAAAATACGAGAATCTATCCCTGATTGGTTGGACGAGTTGGGTAGCCAAGAGTTGCCCCTTCAGTGGGACAATACTCTTGCGGCTTCCAACGAGCAAGCAGATTTGACGATTCGAGTCAATACCAAATTGACGACGGAAGATAAACTCATTCAGCATCTCGAAAAGCAACAAGTCATAGCCGAAAAAACAAGTACGCCAAATGCCTTGGTGATCCCCAAAAGACAAAAAATAACACAGCTCGAAGCCTACAAAAGAGGTTGGTTTGAGGTGCAAGATATTTCTTCGCAATGGGTAGCCCCTCTACTCGCTCCTACGCCCAATAGTGTGGTGGTCGATGCTTGTGCAGGAGCGGGTGGCAAAAGCCTACACCTCGCCAACTTAATCAACAATAAAGGCAAAATTATTGCCCTTGATGTGTCTGGCAGAAAGCTACAAGAGCTACAAAAAAGAGCCAAAAGAGCGAATAGCAAATGTATTTATACACAGACTATCAAGCACGAAAGTAGTATAGAGAAACTGCACGACCAAGCCGATTTTTTGTTGCTCGATGTTCCTTGTTCTGGTTTGGGTACGCTGCGCCGCAGTCCTTATACCAAGTGGCATTTGACACCCGAATTTATCGAAGAAATCAGACAAACCCAACAAGATATTTTGCAGAGATACACGCCTATTTGCAAAGTAGGCGGTCGTTTGGTATATGCGACTTGCAGTATTTTGCCTTCCGAAAACGAGCAACAAGTGCAGACCTTTTTGGCGAGTACTTCAGGGGCTGACTTTCGCCTAATACAAGACAAAAGCATCTTGCCGCAGGACGGCTTAGGCGATGGTTTTTATATGGCATTATTAGAGCGTTTGTCATAATGCAATTAAGAGTTTTAATCGAAAAAACAAATCTTGCTTTGGCAGGGTTTGTTTTTTTTATCGGTATATTAGCTTGGTTGTGTATGGATCCAGGACACAGCTGGGACGATGATTTTGCGTTGTATTTGGAGCAAACCAACGCCATATTATCAGGCAACTTGTGGCAACTATACGACCTCAATCGTTATGCCATGGATTGGTCTGGCGATACCACAGGACCTTATTTGTATCCGATGGGTTTTCCTATTTTATTGCTGCCTGTTGTGGCTATTTCTGGACTAAATTGGCTTGTCATTAAGGTCTATTGCTTTTTGTTTTTCTTGGGGGGAATCTGCTTACTACCATCTATTATGCGAACTTTTGAGCTGCAGCCAAAAACCATTTATCCAGTGATTTTTTTGGTCGGTATCAATTATCACTTCGTGCGTTTTGGCGATTTGATTTATGCCGATTTACCTTTTTTCTTTTTCATACTTTTGGCTATTTATTGGGCAATATGCCGCCCTTCTAGCCTACTGAAGCAGGTCATTGTGGGACTACTCATTTTTTTTGCTTATTGGATTAAGCCCTTGGGTATTGTTTTATTTATGTTGTTGCTCGTAGAGCAATATCGAACAAAGCGTCTCCTACACGCTCGCTCCTACTTGCCTTATTTTATTTTTGTTGGCTGCTGGCTCTTGTCTCGCTGGCTCTTGCCTGCTGGCGACAGCAATCATTGGGCATGGCTACAACAAATCAGCTGGCAGAGCATTGGCAATAATGCTGGTTGGTATTATCAATTATTGGGCAATTATTGGTGTATTTTTAAGCCGCTGCCTGAGTGGTTACAATATGGAATTGCTACTTTTTTTGTAGCAATAATAGGATTGGGTATTGCGAAAGCTCCTGAAAAAATGGCTAGCCTCCTTCCCTTTTGCATTGCTTACTTAGCGGTTTGTTTGTGTTGGATTAGCTTTCAGGGAATGCGTTTAATTTTTCCTATTTTGCCGTTTGTAGTCGTCTATGTAGTGCTAGGAATACAGTATTTGTTCGAACAAAGGAGTAACCTTATTCTAGCTGGTTTGAGTTTATTTTGTTTGGCACAAACAACGATTACTTGTTATTATTATAGCACCAAAGATACCAACGAAGTAGCGACCGCAGAAATGCAAACTGTCTATACCTTTATACAACAAGAATTGCCACCTGATGCGATTATTCAATTTCAAAAGCCTAGAACACTGCGCTTGTTTACAGGACGCAACAGTTGCCAGAAAAATACAGCAGAATTGACGCATATATTGCGACACAAAAATGCTATAAAGACACCTACCGATAAAATACTATTACAAACCCCTGCTTATGAACTAATTCAACTATGATATTTGATTTATTGTAGTAATTAAATAAATTCTATGCAAGACCTACTCGACGCCCCTAGCCAAGAACAGCCCAAAAGTACGCTTTCAGCTAATTTGAAATATCTTTACCTTGAAGGTGGTTTATTATTTTGTTTGCTTTTGATTTATATTTTGGGTCAGCTCGCTATTCCTGCCATCAATTTTTCGGTCTTTTTTGGCAATGCTCGTAATTCTTTACTAATTGCAACACTTATTTTTTATGCTGTTCGTACGTTTCAGAAACCACAATTAATAGTAACTACTGGGTACAAAATAGTAGGTGGCGTGTTTAATTTGATTGGATTATCCCTTCTGATCATTTCTTTTTCTAAAAATAGCTTTTTGGAAATGGTGGCCGTTTTCTACTTGATGTATTTTGCGGTACTAGGTTTTGGAGAGGGCAAGACACAAGCACACCAACAACAAGTTCCTACTTTACTTTTTTTTATAGGCTTAACCATCTTTGTTTTTGGTTCTTCGGCTAGTCAAGGCTTTTTTTCGTTCAAAGTAGTCATGGCTAGCAGTACTTTTGCCTTACTTTCTTTTGTGACAATGCTCTATTATTATTGCAAAGATTCCGCACTGTACGAATCATATGTGTATTACTTTCCTCGCCAATTGGCATTGATTGGGCTAGGGTTGATTATGCTAGTCTTTGATTTTATGTATTATTAAATATTACTCCTTCTTGGTCAACTCCTGAAAATCGCTCCATTTGAGGCGTTCTACGCTGCCTGTTTGTTTCGTAAATACTTGATACGCCATTGCTTTGCCGAGTTGTTTTACTTTGATGCCTCTATATTTTTTGAATTTGCCTCGCAAGACAGGACTCAACAAGGGCCATACTTTGAGCGTAACACCTTGGACGATACCATAGCGGTTTTCGGGTGTCAGAATCATAGACGGCTGAAAGACACTGAAGCGATCGAATTCTAATGCTTGTATCGCATCGACCAATTCGCCCTTGGAGCGCAAATAAAAAGAAGAAGATTTGGCATTGATGTCCACCGAAGCTAACAGCGAAAAATGTTGTATTCCTGCTGCGTTACAAGCCTTGGCAAAAGCCAAAACTGCCTCTTTGTCTATTTTCAGAAACTGCTCCTTGCTCACCTTGGAGGGCTGCCCCACTCCCAGTGTACAAATAGCCACTTCGTGACCACGCAGGTAGCGTTGGTAGCTCGTAGGGTCGGTTACGTCTATTTTATGTTGTGCAATAACAGGGGCTGTAACCGCCTCTAGTGGCGTGCGTCCCAGCAATGTTAATTGAGTCGTTTTTCCTTGCTTCACAAGTGCTTTGACTACCGCAGTGCCTACGGCACCCGTTGCGCCCATCATTATGATCTTGGCAGATTCTCTTTTTTGTATCATGGTATGATCTGTATTCAGCTTATAGTTATGGGGTTCAAACAAAATGCTTTGGGCGAATGTTGTCAGTTTTCTGGATTATCTTTGACAAGTAAGTGGACACCAATAATGGGTGTTATAAATTTATTTTCATTACTATTGGCAGATTAAGTACAGGACAAAACACTATTCTTAACGAGGTGCTAAGCACTTTGAAAGTGCTTAGCACCTTATGTAGAGGTTAAATAATGCCTTTGGAATAAGTGTTTTTAATTTTTGTCCTGTACTCAGATTGGCAGACTTGCTTGATTTTAAGCTATTCATTTAGCGTTTCAAAACATCTCCCAAGGCACTGCTATTGTTGAAAATCTAACGTCTAGTATCTGACAGCAAAGCAATCTTAATTAAAAGCAACGCTAAATTTTATTCTTTTCCCAACAATCACGCTAGCTAAAAAATAAAAAATTCTGAAATCTATATTTGGCATCCACATCACTTCAAAAAAATAGACTTATTAGTACACAACTAATAAGTCTATTTTGTTTTGCTTTTTGCTATTTTTCATTTATTGCACTTGCAGCAATTCTATATCAAAAATCAATACCGCATTGGCACGAATGCCTGCGGGTGGTGTTGCTCCATAGCCCAAATGCGAAGGAATTAATAGTTTGCCTTTGCCACCTTCTTTGTAGTAAGGCAAAGCATATTGCCAACCTTTGATCAGGTTACGTAGTGGAAAAGTAGCAGGTGCCGTCGTGGTCGCATCAAACTGCGTTCCGTCCGTATAATATCCTCTATAATTGAGCGTAATCACGCTACTATAAGATGGGCTACTTCCTGTTCCTTCCTTATCTATAGTATAGTACAAACCGTCCTCTAGTGCGATTGCCGTGAGGTTATTGTCCTCTATATACTGCTGAATCGTTTCTTCGTTGACCGATTTGTAATCCTTGGCACAGCCGCCAAAAAGTAGGCTGATGCACATTAGCGTAGCTACCCAAAATAATACTTTCATAGTTGCAATTATTCTGCTGTTATTAGAATCTTCCTTGTGTGTATTTGTCCCATTTTTCTACCAAATCTTGAAAATTCTGTGGCAATGGAGCTTCCAAATAAATGTGTTCTCCTGTCACAGGGTGTTCAAAACCTAGAGACTTTGCGTGCAGTGCCTGTTCAGGCATTAGCTTAAAGCAATTGTTGACAAACTGCTTATATTTAGTAAACACCGTTCCCTTTAAGATTTTGTCTCCACCATACTCTTTATCACCAAACAAAGGGTGTCCGAAGTGCTTGAAGTGAACACGAATTTGGTGCGTACGACCTGTTTCTAGTTTACATTCTACTAGGGTCACATATCCAAAACGCTGTACGACTTCATAGTGCGTAATAGCGTGCTTACCTTGTTCTCCATCAGGAAATACATGGCGTAGTTTGCGATGGTTGGGGTGGCGGTCGATGTGTCCTTCTATCGTACCTTTGTCTTCTTTGAGGTCGCCCCAAACTAGTGCTAAGTAGCGTCTTTCAATCGTTCTGTCGAAAAATTGCTTTGCCAAATGTGACATTGCTTCTTCTGTCTTAGCGATTACCATCAGTCCCGTCGTATTTTTATCAATACGGTGAACAATACCAGGGCGTTCGTTCCCAGTTACGATAGGTAATCCTTTGAGGTAATGCACCAACCCATTGACGAGTGTCCCGTCATGGTTGCCGATACCAGGGTGAACGACCAAACCAGCAGGTTTGTGTAGTATCAATACCTCATTATCTTCGTATCGAATATCTAAGTCGATGGGTTGTGCTTCTGGTCCATCTACCCGCTTATTCTTCTTCCAAGTGACCCGCACCACGTGGTGCGGCTTAATTTTAAAGTTACTTTTGTCAATAACTTTGTCGTTGACCGATACCCAACCATCTCCAATCGCTTTTTGGATACGGTTTCTAGTTACGTTTTCTAGTCTATTGAGTAGAAATTTATCAATTCGAATCGGCTCTTGACGTGGGTCAATCACAAATTCGTGCTTTTCGTACACCACTTGTGGGTCGATAGCTTCTTCTATTGTCTGTTGTTCTTTGTTTTCCATAAGACCACAAAGGTACGATTATTTTTACAGCTTTTAAATTTCGCCGACAATAGATTCTGTAACATTGATAATATGATCACCAACTCGCTCTAGCGAAGAGAAAAGGTTATTGTAATAAAGTGCTGAATCTACCTTGTATTCCTTGTTGGTCAATTGCTCATTATTCGCTTTTCGTAAGCGATTGCGGAGCTTATTAATCTGTTTTTCGATGGATCTAGCCTCGTCTGTGGTCACATCACTATAACTTTCGGTGTATAAGTTTTTGTTCATAACTACAAACGCCTGTCCTACCAATTCTAGCATTTCGTTGATGCCTTCTCTTTGCTGTGGCAAGAAATAAACATTTTTCTCTTTTTTGCGCTGCGAAGATTTTAGCATTTGGTAATAAAGATCACCAATTCGTTCCAAGTCATTGGCAATATTCATATAACTACGAATACGAGTAGCCGTACGTGCCGTCAATTCTCTATCCGTCAATTTGGTCAAGTATTCTGTAATTTCTATTTCTATTTGGTCCGCTATCTCTTCGTATTTGACAATACGATTAGCGGTTTCTTTGCGTATTTTTTTGTCCGTAGTATTAATAATAGTGTCCATAAAACCATTCATTCTACTGACAATTTCGCCAAAGTGTGCAGTTTCTTTTTGTACTGCATCGGTTGCCAACTCAGGCGTAAGGATAGAATTAGAAATGAACTGCAACTTGCCTACCGACTCGTCATCTTCGTCTTTATCCTTGATGGTTGTTTTGGCTATCTTGACTAATACAGGTATAAACCATACCATTATCAGTACATTCATCACATTAAAAATGGTATGAAATGCCGCCAAAGCCTTGGGCATATCTTTCTCCAATTGTGGCACATCTACAATACTAGCGTAAGGATTGGACAAGCCCATATATATCAGAAAATCAGCAAAAAAGGGCAAAAAGAAGGGCATAATCAGCACCATCCAAGTGACCCCAACAATATTGAAAGTAGAGTGAATCCGAGCAGCTCGTTTAGCCGAAACATTGCCAACCAATGCCGCTACCTCTGCGGTAATAGTGGTACCAATGTTTTCGCCCAATACCATAGCCGCCGCTATCTCGAAAGGCAACCAACCTTGCGAGCACATCGTCAAGGTAATCGCCATCGTGGCACTAGAAGACTGTACAATAATGGTCAGCAGTGTACCAATAAATACAAATATAATAGTCGAGAAAAAGCCCCATTGCGTGAATTGTTGCAGAAATTCAAGTGCTTCTGGATTGCTCCTAATATCTGGTACCGATTCTTTGAGGTAGCCCAATCCAATAAACAAAATAGCAAAACCAACCAAAAATTCTCCCCAGTATTTGACTTTGCCTTTATTGGACAAAATCATAGGAACACCCAACGCAAACAGCGGAATACAATAGGCTGATAAACTTATCTTGCCCATACCAAACTCCGCAATCAGCCAGCCTGTGGCTGTTGTGCCAATATTGGCGCCTAACATAACCCCTGCCGCCTCTATAATTGCTAGAAGCCCCGCATTGACAAAACTAACCACCATAACGGTCGTAGCAGAGGAAGACTGAATCAGTATCGTAATCAAAAAGCCCGTAAATACACCCAAAAATCTATTTTGGGTCATATTACGAAGAATGTTTCGGAGCTGTGACCCTGCTGCTAGCTGTATGCCATCGCTCATTTTTTTCATACCATATATAAAAAATGCTAATGACCCTAACAATTTTAGGATTGTTCCAATCGCTTCCATCTTGTTTGTATTTAATATAAATCTAGTAACTGATTATGCTCCCACGCTTTGCTTAACTTGCAAAGTTTAGTTTGGCTATCATAGCGCAAAACTAAAAATTATTTGCATCAGTTGTGCAGGCGCTCGGTAAAATTAGTCGGATTTGGCATAAAAAGACCTCCCTATTGATTACGTATTCATTAATTGAACATTAACTCAATGTAAATTACTACCTCTTCTTACTTTGTTAGATTCTTACTTACAACTACTTTTGCTACTCTTTTTTTGAGTATTTGCAATAAATACTACTTTTTTTGAAAGTAATTAATTATTTTCATGCTGTACAAGTAGTTAAAGTAGTCCTACTTCGGCAGCTTCAACCATTACATCTTCACCTTTTTTCTAAATATATAGCAACATGAATCCACAAGAAGAATACGACAACCTCGACCAAGATTATATCAATATTCAGGAAGCGGACTGGAGAGATATTGCGTCAGCAGAACCAGAACAAATTATATTGGAAGAAGAACCCGTAGCTATAGAGTCAGAAACGAAGGAAGAGGAGTTAACGGCAGAAGAAGGTAGTGAGCAAGCAGAAAAAACAGCCGCAACAGACAAAGAAAATCAAACATCGGAAGGAGATATAGCCAACGAATTGGTCGAAAAAATGGATCAAGTGGAGAACTCTCCACTTTCGGTAGAAGCTGTAATTGCGAAGATAGAAGCTGCTGCCGAACAAGAAAACATTGTATTGGAAGAGGGAGAAAACACTCAAATAGCCGATCAAGTTATCCAAGATTACAAACAAAAGATGCAAAGTGCTAAGTTAGAGGATTTGCAAGACAACGAATCTGTTGTTATTAATTTAGAGAACATCATTCAGGAGGCGTTAGAAAACTATACGCCAATTGAGTCCATGACACTAGGTGCTCAACGAGAAGATATTGAAACTATACTAGAAGAACTCCAAGAAAATGAAAATAAAGTAGCCGAGCAACCTAGCCAAGAGGCTAAAACAAGTGTACTTCAAGAAATAATAGAGGAGCTAGCGGAGGACAAAGGGCTAGAAGTAGAAGTAGTAACTAACGATGAGCTGATAGAAGAGCAGGTCGCTAGTATGCTTGTGCAAGAGAATGCAGAGGAGGAAGTAGAAGAAAAAATCATTAGTTTGGGAGAGCTATCAGACAGACAAAACACTTCCAATACAATAGAACTCGTGCAGCAAATTTTAGATGGTGGTAGCCTACAATTTGCCGATGAGGAATCAAAGCAAGTATTTGATGAAGTTTATCGTTTAGCTTCTGAGCAATTTAAAGAGCAATTAGATTTATTGGATAAAAGCGATATGACCTATGAAGTAGATGTTAATGTAGATGCCTTTGTAATAGGTGGGGAAAATGAAAATCAACTAGGAGAAGTCGCTTATGAATTCCATAAAGATTACACAAAAGATAAAATTGTAATTCAAGTAGGCAAAAATGTCGTTTTCAAGGAGGGTACTTTAGCCGATGAGTTAACAGGTGCAATACAATATCAACAAGGAAAAATGGGTTTTGCTTTGAAGCCTGATGGTCAAGTAGTAGCAGTCGGCTATGACAAACAAGACGAGATTGAGACAAAAATTAATGCTTTACAGATAGCAGAAGCAAAACTGGCAGAAGTCCAATTAATTGATCCCGAAGCTACACTTCCGAAAGATGATGCGTCTTTTAAAAACTATCACTCCACTGGTAATTATGACGGATATTTTGAAAATGATATTTATGGTCAAATGTATGAGTTTAGCAACCCTGATAATTCGCCCGCTTTTGGTACTGCTAATAACCCTTTGCAATGGTCAAAAGCTATAAATGATGCAATCTTTGATGCTTTTTCTTTAAAAGCAAATGTAGAAAAAGATGAAGAAAACAACACTATAATGGTTCCAGGTGGAGATAGCTTAATACAAGGTCGTTGGTCTGGCAGTGAACATTTAAAAGAATAAACTATGAGAACATACTTCACACTACTCCTCCTTTTAGGCATTGTTATAGGTAGCTGTAAGTCAACAGAGAACAATATCAATCGACCAATTAACTTTACTCTTATCACGTCCAATAGTCATCTGATACTGCCCTTTGTCAACTCAAAAGATAGTCATGCTTTGCAATTGGTAAACCTACAAAATGCAGTACTACCTGACACCATTTTTTTTCAATTGCAAAAAGCAAATCAACGCAGTAGCAATTGTATTGAAGTATGGCGTATAAGCAAGACGGATACTGTCGTATATACGCCTACGCCTGATTATAGCTGCATTTATATTGACAAAGTGCCACATGTTTCCAAAAAAAAGACATTGGATAAAGAAAACTCAGCAGCCGTAGAAAAAACAATAAGTCCAGTCCCTAAAACAATGCGTAGAAATGATTAAACTCAAAATATTATTAATAAGCTGCACGCTATTTTATTTTGGTCGTAGCTCTGCTCAAAAAGTAGATACCTTACACCTAGACACACTTTGGCAAATAGCAGGTATCCAACAAGTGCTAAAGCTCAACAAAAAGCCTACTAGAAGTATTCGTATTATTAATTTGCAACAGCAATATATTATCCGTAGTCAAGCCTATCAAGAGATAGCTATCAACCATTTGCAGCAACTACCTTTTGACCTCAACACAGGCTATTATAGAGATATAATTGTGTCAGGTAGTAGCAAAAAAGACAACCATCTGGAACTTGATATTTATACAACGGAGTTTGAGCCCACTCAATTTCCGAGCATTCGGCTACACATTGTCGCTATTTTCAAGAAAAAAGGCAAGCAATATATTTTGCAAGACATACAACATAGTCAGTGGGATTGATAACCTTTACGCTGCACGTTTTCTTTGGCGATAAATACCCACACCGCCCAATAGCATAACGACTAATCCTACTCCAATACCAATCCACTGCCAGTTAGTTTTTGTTTGGATACGCACAGGACTCGTAGCTCCCAACTGCACGAAGGCAGACCAAAAAGCGGGGTGTCCTGCGAGTCCTTCTGTCATTGCCAAGTATTCTAGTTTGGCTTGACGCAATGCCTCACTTTTGGTGACCCCTGCTGCCAAATGTTCATAAAAAGACTGCATAATAATCGCTGTTGCTTGGTCATTGACCTGCCACAAGCTCATAACGACCGAAGGAGCTCCAGCATACATGAACGAGCGAGCCAATGACATGACACCTTCTCCTTGTTCAAACTTACCATAGCCTGTTTCGCAAGCCGACAAGACGACCAAATCGGCATTCAGATGAAGTTGGCTAATCTCATACGCCTGCAAAAAATTATTTTCTAAACTGTCGTTATTTTCGGTAAGTACAATACTTGACAACAGTGGTTTTTCATGATTATTGAAACCATGTGCCGCCAAATGCAAAATGCCATAATCCGCTGCTAATGCTTTAAAATTTCTTTCGTTGGCATCTTGCTTATAATAATAATCGCCTGCAAATATTTTGGAAATACCTTGTATCTCTAGTGGAGTACCCTTGATAGCACCCAAATTGCCTCTTATTGCCAATTCGTTTGTTCTTCTTCTAGTCGAATCTTGATCCTCCGTTTTGCCGCCATAATCACCTGCCATAGCTAGCACTTTATGATTGTGCTGTTTGGGTGGGTTCGTTTGGTACTGCTGCCACAATGCTGCCGAGTAACTGTAACTAACCGTATAATCTTTTAGCAAATATGGCATTGTAGCGTAAGATTGTTCGTCGGTCACTTTTTCGGTCAAAAATGCCTCAAAGGGCAAGTAGTTGAGTTCGCCATCAGGCACAATAATCAGTTGTTTGTGTGTCGGAAAATCTTGCAATGCAATTTTTAGGATGGTCGCATAAAACCAATAGCCCATCTTTGTATAATTTTCGTACGCCGCAGCTGTATTTTTAAACTGCTTATAGTCAGACAATAACTGATGGAAGTTCTTTGCTTCTTTTTGCAACTCTTGGGGAGAAACATTGAGCGTATATGATTTGACTTCGCTACTACTTACTGCAAAAAGATAAATCAAATCGGGCGTAATATAATACTCCAACAACAAAGCACCTGTTGGAATTTCTTGCTGAATCTCAGCTATATTTATGGTCTTTACTTGGTAGCGATGTTCGTAATATTTGGGATATTTTTCTTTGATATTTTGCTGTAGGATTTTTAGATTGAGCGTCCAGTCCGAAATAGATTTGCTAATCTCTTCCTGCTCTCTTTTGTTAGCTGTCTGCAATAATTGACTTTTCAAATCAACAATATAATTTTGATATTGCTCCTGCAATTGCTGAATAGAATCAGGTAATTCGCCCCAGCTATAAGCAGCCTCATCTTGCAAGGCATCCGTTAGTAATATAGACTTATTTTGTTCTGCCAATTTAAAGGCAACTGCTTCATAATTGGCGGAACTCAATAGTTGATTAGCTTTTAGTGCTGCTTGTACAAAAAACGATTGCAACTCCCCCAATACTAGCTTGTCCTTTCTAGATCGTATGGTGCGAATTTCTTTTTGCAATTCAATCGCCACCAAAGCATAATCAGAATAAAGCTGTAAGGTTGCTTTATCCTTGTTTTTATGGTATAGAGCCTCTAACGCAATCAGCGTTTGCTTCATGCTGGCAAGCAACTGCATATAATTCGCACAGTCCTCTATTTTTATTTGAAGTACATCTACCTTTTCTTCAGCCGTAGTTGTTATCAAGTTCGCCCAAAAACTTTTTAAACAGTACTGATAAGCTTCTTCATACTTTCCCATATCTATTTTGATAGTTGCCAACTGCAGGTAGTTGTGCGCTACTCGATGATGTTGCAATCCTAGAGCATCCACTTCCAACTGAAATGCCTCTTTATTTTTTGCTATTGCTTCTAGATACTTCCCTTCTTTTTTGTCAATCATAGCTAGTGTCTGCAACACATTACTTTTGTACAGCCCTAGCGAATGTCCATTTATTTTCCGGAGAATATCCAATGCTTCACTTAACACATCTTTTGCTTCTTTATTCCTACTTGTCACTTCGTATAATTTGCCCAGATTACTTAACAAAATCACATACCCCGTATTTTTTTTTCCAAATATCTCCGCATCTCTTTTTAATAACTCTAAATAGATTTCGTCCGCCTCTTTATATTGCCTCAAATCACTATAAATAGTAGCTAAATTGTGCTTAACTTCTGAATAAAACTCAGGTTCGTCCTCCAAAAGTGCCAACAATTGCAAATAGATAGTTTTGGCATCTTCATACCGCCCTGCATTGCTGTACATAACAGCCAACTGAGAGCGAATCTCTAATGAAGAAATGTCTTCTTTACCAAACATTTCATTTCCTAATCCTATAGCTTCCAAATAAATAGACTCTGCACTTCTATACTTTCCTTGGCGATCGAGCGCAATAGCTAAATCAGCTAAACCCAAAAAATAATCCTCTGTCTTTTCTAACGATAGCTCTAGCAGTAGCTTGTTTCTTTCTCGTAAATACTCCTCTGCACTCTTGTAGTCGTCACTAAAAAAATGAACCACCACTAAATCTTGCAAGTAACTCAATCGTAAAGAATCTAACTCCTCTTTTGTCGCTACATTATCAGCAGACACTAATACAGCCAATTGATTTTTTAAGTGCGGAATCGCTTTCTCAAACGTGCTATTTATAATACACTCTTCTACATAAGCATCCAGTTCTTCGCCTGATAAGAACTTCTCTCCTGTTTGCCCTAACAAGAAAAATACATTGATAACCATAAAAAAAACAAAAACACTAAAACCTATCTTATTGAACATAACTCGTTTTTTAATTGTGGAACTTCAAAGATACATCTTTTGTACCCCTATTGCAAAATATATACTCAAACCTCTAATAATCAACCTCTATAACTAGGAATAATTTTGAATCTACAAAGCTCTTCTAGCTACTCAAAATTATGTATCTTTAGAGCTTTATTTTTGTACTTCAAACATACTTATGACGGCTCCTATTATCCGCAAAGGACACCCAAAAGACCTTCCTGCCTTATTGGCACTCATACAAGAGTTGGCTGCTTACGAGCATGCTGCCGACCAAGTCGAAATAACATTAGAAACCCTCGAAAAAGAAGGCTTTGGAGATACGCCTCTGTTTTACTTTTTGGTAGCAGAAATTGATGGTCAAGTAGTTGGTACTGCCCTCTATTTCCATACCTATTCTACTTGGAAAGGTCGTGTATTGTATCTCGAAGATTTGGTTGTCCAGCAGTCGTTTAGACGACTCGGAATTGGTAAACTATTGTTTGATGGATTGGTGCAAGAAGCACAGCAACTAGACGCAAAACGCCTTTGTTGGCAAGTACTAGACTGGAATACGCCTGCTATTCAATTCTACAAAAAAATACAAACGAATTTTGATTCTGAATGGATCAATTGCAAACTAACCGCCACTCAAATACAAAACTACTCTTCTACTCATGGTGCATGATTATCTACTCGTAGGACAAGGTATAGCGGGTACCCTACTCGCTCATTTCCTACTTCAAGAACAGCAAAAAATTGCCATCATTGATGCCGACCATCAAGAATCTAGTTCGATGGTAGCTGCGGGATTGGTCAATCCGATTACGGGTAGGCGTTTTGTCAAAAGTTGGCATATTGACACCTTGATTCCCTTTGCTAAAGCTACTTATTTGGCACTCGAAAAGCAGCTGGATATTTCTATCTTTGACCCCAAAGAAGTAGCCATGCTTTTTGGCAATATTAAGGTAGAAAACGACTGGTTGGCTCGCTCTGCTGACGCCGACATCCAAGATTATATTGCCCCCAAGGCTGATTTAGATTTTTATCGCCAATTTTTGAATAATGTAGAAAGTGGCGTGGAGTTCACACAAGCTGCACGCGTCAAACTACGTGATTTGATACTGCATTATCAGCAATTGCTGCAACAGCAAGCCACCTACCGAGTCACAACATTCGACTACAGTCAACTCCAAATATTGCCTGACCATGTTGTCTATCAAGACATCAAAGCCAAACGTATTATTTTCTGCGAAGGCTATCAAGCGATGAACAATCCTTACTTCAATTATCTGCCATTCAAACCTGCCAAAGGCGAAATATTACTCGTAAAAATCCCGAATTATCCTGCTTCTCAAAAACTGATTAAGCACGGCATTTTCATTATTCATTGGCAAGATGATTTGTACTGGGTCGGCAGCTCTTATTTGCCCAATTACGAATATACACACCCCACAGAAGTAGAGC
Organism: uncultured Saprospiraceae bacterium; assembly: GCA_937139495.1. Taxonomy (GTDB): domain Bacteria; phylum Bacteroidota; class Bacteroidia; order Chitinophagales; family Saprospiraceae; genus Aureispira. The sequence goes on from CAKZQC010000003.1 coordinate 41,375, forward strand.
GAAAAAACCTAGAGACTAAGCTACAACAAATCTTACAATTGCCCTACGAAGTAGTGGAGCATCAGGCTGCTATTCGCCCAACGGTCAAGGATAGGAAACCGTTCTTGGGGCAGCATCCTCGTTATCCCAATCTATATATTTTCAATGGATTGGGAGCTAAAGGTTCCTATCTGGGTCCTTATTTTGCTCATCAGTTAGTTGCCAATATGGAGCAACAAATCCCTTTGGACGACTTGGTCAATATTGATCGTTATCAAAACTTGTATGTTGGCTAATTATTGCTACCTGCATTCAATACCTTTATTACCAATCTATTAGACATTACATTACCATGAAAAAAATACTACCAATACTCGCTACCTCGCTCTTGGGTTGTTTGCCCTTCGGGGCAATGGCTCAGAATAACAACGGCAGCCTTGACCAAATCGAAGAACTCGGCACTCGTTACGAAGTGCCTATTCGTATGCCTGGTGGCGTACACATTATGACTGATTTATATTTGCCCATCACCTCCGATAGTTTGGTTATCACGACTAGTGTACTGGGTCAAAATATACAATTGGAAGTTATCCCGAAAGGGACACAACTGGTTGTATATCCCGAAATGATGGATAGCTCTGGCAATGTATTGCCCAATCCAAACCCTTATCAATTGCCGCTTGTTTTGTCTCGTACACCCTACGGAACAGAGGGTTTTAGAGGAGGTGGAAATGCCATTCCTCTTTTGGGCTACGCTTTCGTCAATCAAGATGTGCGAGGACGCTCCGCCTCCGAAGGTGTTTATTTGCCGATGTACAACGACAGTTGGCAAAAAGCTCCTTACACGCCGCATAATCATTTGATGGATTTGACGGCTTCGACGGATTCGACGAACGGTCGTTTTCAAGAAGATGGCTGGCTGGCATACCAATACCTACTCAACGATCTCAAAAAAGATTTTGATTTAGATGGCGATGGCATCAAAGAAACGAATGCTACTGTTTGTAATGGCACAATAGGAATGGCTGGAGCTTCTGCTTTTTCTATTCCACATTTGCAATTGATGGGCAGTCATTATGTTGACCCAAGCCCGCAAGTCCAAGGGCTAAAAGGTAACCTAGCGATACAATCGCATGTGGAGCATTACGGCTCTACGCTGTATCACAACGGTGTGTTTAGAGAAGGGCTGTTGAGTGGTTGGATTGGTCGAAATATGGACGATATTCAAGATACTATTGGCACGGACAATAATTTGCAAAATGCCCTGCATTCGCCTTTTGATTTTGGAGTAGTCACGGAAGAGGAAGTGATTGAGCAAACACTCGATTATTTCACTTCTTATCAATTCCCTGGTACCAACTTGGCAAATTACTACCCCAACTCGCTTATACGAGTAGAGACAAATGCAAGTGATGCTCCTGTAAATGCTGCTGGAGAAGGAGCTGCCAACGGTAGCCAGTCTAGATATACCAATATGAATGTGCCGACTTATCACCTAACAGGTTGGTACGATATTTTTGTAGATGGACAAATCAGCACGTTTAGCAATTTGCAAACGCATAGCCAAAGCAGACAAAAAATAGTCATTGGACCTTGGGCACACACGAGTTTATCTATGAATACTACGGGCGATGTCACTTATCCACCACAAGCAGAAAGCTTGTTGGGTTTTAGTGGTGATGGCGTTGGGTTTTCCAATATTCAAGACTTAGATTTTTCTAAAGTAATCGGAACAGAACCGATTGAGTTTTTGCGTTATACACTCAATACGAATGGCTACGTTAAGTTGGGCGAACCAATCATACGCATTCCCGAAAGCAATCGCTGGCAAGGTGGTAATGTAGAAGTTCGGATTCCTTCTCGCAACTATGACATTACGCTCATTGAATTACTCAATTTTATAGGTGGTCAAGGGTCGCTGCCCAATATTCCGATAGAAGCACGTGTAGGAGTTTTTCCTCCTACTAGCCTAAGTATTCCTTTTCCTAATATTGGGGCGTTGCCTGTATTACCGTTTCAGCTCAACCAGCCGATACAACCAACACAATCTATTGATTTTGATACGATTCCTGATGTTCGTTTTTATGTAATCGGACCTACGGATTCGCTGCAAGGCAACGAAAATGTAGGAAACTATTGGTACAGTGCCAATGAATTTCCAATTACGCAAGATATTCAATATCAGTCTTATTATTTGCACCAGAATGGTGACCTCAATACCCAAGTACCTACTACTGATGAAGGTATAGTGAGCTACACCCACGACCCCGATTTTCCTGCTTGGACAGTTGGTGGCGGCAATCTGTTTATCAAAATGCCTAGCGGCAGAGAATCGCATGGACAAATGAATTTTGCTGATTCGGCGGTGATTGATTCCGCCTTGTATTATAGCGGCGTTATTCAGTTTGAGACCACTGCTTTTAGCGATACTTTATCTTTCATTGGTTTCCCAAAAGCGACCATTCATGCCAAATCTATTCCGCAAGGCACTAGTAGTGGAGAAACAGATACCGACTTTTTTGTTCGTATTCTTGATGTCTATCCTGATGGTAGAGAACTGCTAGTAGTAGAAGGAGCTGTCAATGCTCGTGCTAGAGAATATGCCCGTAGTATTTATGCTGGTCAAGAAGACAAGAATGCCGCTTTTTCCAATATTCAAATTGGTCAATTTTATGAATATCAATTGCAGCTCTTGCCTATTGCTTATACGTTTGGCAAACAGCACAAAATGAAAGTATTGATTAGTAGTGGCAACTATCCTCGCTATCAATCTAATGCTAACATTCCATTGGAAAATGGTGAGTTTTTCAGAAGACAACCCAATGACGGCAAAACCTACGATTATCAAGGTCAAACCTATGCCGCACGTTCTGCCGAAAACAGCGTTACGTTTAGCGATACCAAGGCTTCTCGCATAGAATTGCCTGTTTATAACAACACCATGCTACCTGTCAATCAAGTAGAAAACAAATCCACACCAGCGACCTTAGACATCAGTCCTAATCCTGCTCAAAATTGGATTAATATTGATTGGGAAACCGCTACGACGGGTACTATTTTGATTTATAATAATGCAGGGCAATTGGTTTACACCAAAACTGCCAACAATATGACTTCTTGTCGTGTTCCTATTCAGAAGCTAGCACAAGGTATCTATCAAGTAGAATATGTGGGCGAGCAAAACAGCAACAGAAAAATTGGTTCTTTTATTAAAAAATAACTTTAATATCTAAAAAAATAAAATTATGCGTACTATCAAAATAGTTTTTTTGAGTCTAATGGCACTCGCCACCTTATATAGTTGTGGCAGCGATACGCCTACTACCGTGACGCCCGAAGAAGGAAATGAAACCTTGACGATTGTCAAGACACTAAAACAGAGTGACCACCCAGCCGAAATTGTCGGCAAATGGAAAAATGACAAAGGAGTCGTTTATGAATTTAGAGCCGATGGTATGGCAACAGAAATGGACGCTGTAACCGAAACGGTTGTTGCTCGCTTCTGGGGAATAAAAAACAACCAAGTTTGCTTATTTACAGAAGGTCCTAATGTAGAAACTTGTTTTGACTACACGGTTGATGGCAATCAATTGACGATTAGTGCATTCGGCAAAACTATCCTTTTTGAGAAGCAATAATTCACTAGAAAAAAAATCATTTTATGAAACAATATTATTACATTTTGCTATTTCTTTTGCCCACGCTACTTTGTGCGCAAGACCAAAAGCAAGCACTAAAAACAGCAGGTGTTACACCCTCCAAGCACACCACAAAAACGACACCTAAACCACTTCAGAAAGTAATCCATTGGGGGCAAACTCTAGAAGGAAATACGGTCGTAAAATCGAAGTTAGAAAAGCAGTACAATACTGCGGGCAAACTGCTACGGATATTGAAAAACGAAGTCGTAACAACATCTTTTGTTTATGAAAAAGATAGGTATATCAAGACGGTAAAAGCAACTCCCAATGATTTGGTTACTTATTATTATACCAATGAAAAAGGGTTAGTAACAGAAGAAAAAACATACCTCAAAAAAGGCGAAAATCTCCATGATTGGGTACTTCAAGAATGGATTATCAACAGTTACAACGAAGAAGGGCTGATTGGCAAGCGTTACAAAAAATCAACTCGCCCAGAGTTGTACAAAATTGTATATCTGTACAGTTACAAAACAGGTCTAATCATGGATATTGTGGTGTATCACCAACACCCATTGGCAAACGGCAAAAAGAAAACAGAAGTTTGTCTCAACGACAAACATACCGAAAGCTACGCCTATAATGAGGAAGGTAAATTGCTACACGAAAAGCAAGCTGGACTACAACAAACAAAAGAATACACCTACACCAGCGAAGGCAAATTGTGGTATATAACGGTTCGAAATACCAGTCAAATAATCAAGCACATTTACAAAAATGGTAAGCTCGTTACTAGCAAGTTTTATGCACTCGAAAATCCAATGGATTATACCAAACTGAAAGAAGAAGGACTCCAGAAAGTCGTTAATTATCAATATTTCTACTAAGTAAGTGCATACTATAATCATACAGCAGGCAAGAAAATAGATTATTTTCTTGCCTGCTTTTTTTTGTATTTTTCGTATTGCAATCTTCGACTAGCCTAACCAATTAAGTACATTGGTACTCCAAATTTGTTGGCGGTCAGTTTCGGTAATAATATTTGATTGCACTGCATCATCTAGCACTTTGCCAGGGTAAGAATTCGGCACATCTTCCATTTCGCCTAGCGGATAAGGGTCATCCAGTCCTGCTACAATCTGGTTCACTCCTACTCGATGCTTCAGCAATTGCAGCGTATATTGGTCATGTACCAAGGTATCAAAAAATAGATTGGGGTGTCCTAAACTAGCGGCTGGACTCGTAGTTCCCTCAAACAAATCTGGTCTGCCATTGTAGCCCTGCATACGCCTCCCAAAATTGGCTTGCCCAAGCATACAGCCATGAGCAAAACAAGTACGAATATGCTCAAAACGATTGGGTATATTTCGCAGGGTATAAAAATGCAAGGTATCGGCTGTTTGTGCCATCATCCAAACCAAATGAAAGCGCCAGTTTTGGTCTTGCAAAGCTATCATTTTTTGTCCGTCGTAGGGGTGGATTTCTAGTGCCAGCTTGTAGTGATTCGCTAGCTCATAGATAGGATCAACGGCTTTATCTGCTACCGATGTCCAATTGCCGTCAGCATTGATGAAATGAGTCGGCAAACAAAGCAATTTCATGTTGTGTTGTTCTACGCAACGCTCTATTTCGGATAGGGCAAAATCTAAATGCAGCGGCTGCACCACAAAGCCATTCGTAAATTTATCGGGGTGTTCGGCTTGTACTTGTGCATTAAAATCATTCTGAAACTGAATGGCGGCAGTCGTATCCGAGAGATTCAAACCATTGCAATACAATTGTGATAAATTGAGCATCACACCATGTTCTATGTCGTGCTGCTCCATCCATTCTAGTTTTTCTTTCAAAAAAAAACTAGGTGCCGTGATGGGTCTCGACCAGTTGCCTTGTCGCATAAATTTTTTGTCTTCGTCTATCCAAAAAAGCTTTTTATCTTTCATGAATTTTGGAATCTGATGCGGTTCGGGCAGCAAGTGTCCGTGTCCATTTATTTTGCGTAGCGACATGATTTTTTGGTTTTGATTAGACCTTGTTAATTCTACTGTTACTTATACGTGATGCACATCCATTTCACCAATTTACCTGTGGCATCGTATGTTTTACTTTTTGTTTTTTCTCCTGCTTTGTTGTACCAATTCTTGATCGTACCATTCGATTTGTCTTCTTGAAAATATTTTTCTTCTTGATATTTAAGAGTTCTATCTCCACGGTATTTATAGCTTTTGATATAACTTCTAGGCTCATTGTATATAGCAGTCTGACTGGATTTCTCTTCTGTCAACAGTCCTTTTTTGTCGTATAGGTAAGTTGTTTCGGTTGTTTTATTTTGTGCAGGATTTAAACTCTCTTTTCTACTTAATTTTATTTTTTCGTTATTGTAAATCAGCGTATCCGTTAGTATCAAAACTTTTTCTGCAATAGGGCTATTGGCAGGCAAATTATAGTTTTGAACACTCGTCAATTTGCCAAAAGTATTGTATTGATACAAGTAATAAACACACCAATCGTGATTGCCTAACGGCTGCAAACAATCTTTGCATTTGATCAACCTGCCCTCGGTATCGTAGGTATAAACAATATGCTGGGTGCTATTTCTATCTACTACGTAATACTTTATTTTTTGGTCTTCGGTCAGCGAATACGTTGCCTTGCTAGAGTCCAGCAGGTTGAGCGAAATTGCTGCATTTCGCTCTGGCAAATACGTCATTTGTATATGAAACTGTAGCTTGCCTGTGGCTCTGTCATATACTTTGTCGGTCTGCAATTTGCCATCTTGATACGTCGTAACTTGCTTGAGGTAGGCATCTTTCTTTTTGCCTGTCAGGCTCTCTTTGACTGTCTTTTGGCTATAATCAGCTTGTAGGTGACTTTCTTTGTCTTGCAAATAGGTCCAAGTACTGTAACCACGCTGGGCGGTAGCAAATAATGCCGTAAGATTAAAAACTATTAAAATTAAATATTTCATTGATAAAATTCGTCTATTGAAGTTATTTGTCTGAATTGTAGGGAATTAGTTGCGGATATCTAATTGATACTTATCCAATAGACCTTCCAAATTGGAGGAAGCGAAAATTGTTTTTTTAAGTTGGTTATATTGAGGGTCTATGGAGTAATTATTGGCAGTTCTAAAATCAACTTTATCGAGTTTAGAATTTGAAAATATTGCTCCAGCTAAATCACAGTTTAAAAACTTAGAGGCGGTTAAGGTTGCCTCCGAAAAATCAGTTTCTTTCAAGGAACATTTATTAAATATTGTTTTGATAAGCGTTGTCCCAAAAAATGAAGAATAATCAATGTCACAATCATTAAACGAAAATGAAAACATAAACTTATTACAATCTGAAAAATCAACTCCTAATACCTTACATCCATTAAATGTAGCATTTCTGAAACCAACTCCTTGTACTTTTGTCATAGAAAAATTACAATTTTCGAATAGGCAATCTTCAAAACGAGTGCCTTCCAAGTCACTTTTCAAAAATATACAATTTTGAAAAGTACAATTATCAAATTCTATATTTTTCAGATATTTTTCTGAGTAGTCGATATTTTTGAATGACTCCTGCTCGTGAACTTTTACTTTACTTTCCATTATTTATAGTTTACATTATAAATTCGTATAATTTCAAACATGCTCTGAAAGTGGCATCTATTTTTGCAAAAAAAAGAACGAGTTCTGAGTATTGCTGTAAGTTCACAAAACCTCAGAACTCTACTCCGATAACCTATACTTTCTAATTCGTGCTAATGTTTATTACACCAAAAAAGTAAGTCCAAACTTACCTACTAGACCACCCATAATAGCAAATGAAATAACCCAATAGCCTGTGTGTAGCCAAATCGACTTCCAGCTTTTTCTATTAAACATACCTTGTATAGCCACGATAGGAAAAGCAAGACTAATCGCTGCAATAACACCATGTAGCACACCATGACCAAAACTATTGCCATGCAATCCTTTCACACGCAATAACACATTCTGAAAGTCTGTCTGGGCAGCACTTCCAACCTCATCAAACCCTTCCAATGAACTATAAAGTTGTACAACTCCTATTTCATGATTGCATAAGCCCATAAGCCCAAAGGCTATCAAACAAGAAAAAACATAGCTCAACACCATCAAAAGTGGCATATTTGCCTCTTTCAATTTTTCGTCGGTCAAATTCGCATCTCGCTGCCAAAACTTACCAAACAACAAAGGACTGTACCACAACGCCCCAACTACTGCAGGAACGATTGCAGCTACAAAGATTACCCAGTAATTAATTTCCATAATTTTCAATGTTTTTATGAGTGAATTTATCTAAATGTGTTGTTACAAAGATAGCAAAGAAAACGAGCCAATTGCAACAAAATGTTTTTATTAAACGATTGTCCTCTAATAATTTTGTTAGGATTAGTTCTAAATAAATACCTAGCTTAGAAGTTGTTAAACTATTTTTTGTAAATTGAGCTAACATCTAACAATAACTACTATTAATCAAATACAATATGTCACATAATAAATATCCGCACGTTTTTGAGCCACTTGATTTAGGGTTCACGACACTCAAAAATAGAGTCTTGATGGGTTCTATGCACACAGGACTAGAAGAAGGAGAACCCCAAAAATTAGCGACCTACTTTGTAGAACGTGTCAAAGGCGATGTTGGTCTTATTGTTACAGGTGGCATATCGCCTAATCGTGCTGGTGTGGTCAAACCCGGTTCAGCTATTTTGCACAAGCAAAAGCAAGTAAAAGACCACAAAGTCGTAACCGATGCCGTGCATGAGGCGGGCGGAAAGATTTGTATGCAAATTCTGCATGCAGGGCGTTACGCCTATGTGCCATGGGCAGTAGCTCCTTCTACTTCCAAGTCACCTATCAGTATGTTCAAGGCTTGGGGCTTACCTGGGTTCATGGTCAACTGGACGATTAGCGACTACGCTAATTGTGCTGTTCTAGCCAAAGAAGCAGGTTATGATGGTATCGAAATAATGGGTTCAGAAGGTTATTTGATTAATCAATTTATAGCCAAACGCACCAACAAACGTACTGACAAATGGGGCGGCAGCTACGAAAATAGAATTCAATTTCCACTCGAAATTGTCCGCAAGACAAGAGAAAAAGTAGGCAAAGATTTTATTATTATTTTCCGACTTTCTATGCTTGATTTGGTTGAGGACGGCTCTAGCTGGGAAGAGATTGTATTGCTTGCCAAAGAACTCGAAAAAGCAGGCGTCACCATTCTTAATACAGGGATTGGCTGGCACGAGGCACGTATCCCGACTATCTCTACAAGAGTGCCTAGAGCTGCCTTTGCTTGGGTGACCCAAAATATCAAGGACGAAGTGAGTATTCCTGTCATTACGACCAATCGTATCAATATGCCACAAGTAGCAGAAGATATATTGGCTCAAGGCAAAGCAGACATGGTTTCGATGGCTCGCCCATTCTTGGCAGATCCCGAAATTGTAAAAAAAGCAAAAGAAGGCAGAGAGGACGAAATCAATACTTGCATTGCCTGCAATCAGGCTTGTTTGGATCATGTTTTTGCCCAAAAACCTGTTTCTTGTTTGGTCAATCCTCGTGCTGGACACGAAACTAAACTAAATTATATTGCTACCCAAAATCCTAAAAAAATAGCGGTAGTTGGTGCGGGTCCTGCGGGTCTTTCGGCTGCTACGGTAGCCGCCCAACGTGGACACCAAGTCACTTTATTTGACGCTAGTCACGAAATTGGTGGTCAGTTCAATATGGCAAAACAAGTCCCAGGCAAAGAAGAATTTCATGAAACTATTCGATATTTTCAGAAACAAATCGAATTGACTGGGGTCAATCTACAACTCAACACCAAAGTAGGCGTAGAAGATTTGGCTGGAAAATATGACGAGATTATTTTGGCTACAGGTGTTAATCCTCGTGTTATCAAACTCGAAGGTGAAGATCACCCCAAAGCATTGACTTATATTGAGGTGCTACGCAACAAGAAAAAAGTAGGTAACAAAGTCGCTATTATTGGAGCTGGTGGTATTGGTTTTGATGTAGCCGAATATCTTTCGCACGATGGCACGCCTCCAAGTATGTCTATCCCCGTATATATGAAAGAATGGGGTGTAGATATGTCGCTCGACAATCGTTCTGGATTGCTTGACCAACCGACGATTCACCCCTCCCCTAGAGAGATTTTCTTATTGCAACGCAAAAAGACAAAAGTAGGTGGCGGACTTGGCAAAACGACTGGTTTTGGTCACAGAGCTTCCCTCAAATCCAAAAAAGTAGCCATGCTCAACGGTTGTAGTTACACCAAAATTGACGACCAAGGATTGCACTTAACTATTGATGGCGAGCCAACGATATTGGAAGTCGATAATGTTATCATTTGTGCTGGTCAAGTTCCATTCAAGGAGCTACTAGAGCCGCTACAAGCAGCTGGAGCTAATGTACACCTAATCGGTGGTGCAGACGAAGCCAGAGAACTCGATGCTAAGCGTGCGATCAATCAAGGAGCAAGATTATCGGCAGAACTGTAGCCATTTGTTGTTGATTTTTGCTCTTTTTGGGCAATGGTAGAACAAAAAATACCCCAACGAGCTATTTGCTTGTTGGGGTATTTTTATTAAAAATCCTCTCTAAATCTTATTTCTTCGCGGTATCAAAGTTTTCAAATGAATTGTAAAGTACTTCACTATCTGCCAAATCCGTCGCTACAAAATAGCGTGGATCATCTATAGAATCTTCTATAATCGTCGCAAATTCTGGATTGCGTTTCATCAACAAATCTTTACATTCTGGACTCAAGTGAACCAACTTTATTTTTTTGCCTGTGTCTAGATATTTATTTGCAATACCTCTTATTGCTTCTACCCCTGAGTGGTCAGTGACTCTAGATTCCATAAAATCAAGCTCTACAAATTCAGGGTCATTTTTGACATCAAATTTATTATTGAAATCTTGTACCGAACCAAAAAACAAAGGTCCCCAAATTTGATAGATTTTTGCTCCATCACTTGGACGAATGCTTTTTCTGGCACGAATACGAGTCGCACTCTCCCAAGCAAACACCAAAGCAGAAATAATAACTCCCGCAATAACAGCAACTGCCAAATCGACAAATACCGTAATAACAGAAACAGCAATTAATACAAAAGCATCAGCCAATGGAATTTTGTTCATGATACGGAAACTACTCCAAGCAAAAGTACCAATCACTACCATAAACATAACGCCTACAAGTGCTGCAATCGGAATTTGCTCGATGAGCGAAGCACCAAACAAAATAAAGGCGAGCAATGCAATCGCTGCTGTCACACCCGAAAGACGACCTCTACCACCTGAATTAACATTGATAATAGATTGTCCAATCATAGCACACCCCCCCATTCCACCAAAGAGTCCATTCAGTATATTGGCACTACCTTGTGCAATACATTCTCTATTTCCAGAGCCTCTAGTTTCCGTCAATTCGTCCACTAAATTGAGTGTCATTAAGGATTCGATTAGTCCTACGGCTGCCAAAATAAAGGCAGTAGAAGCAATTAATTGCCAATTCGCCAAGGCTGTATCTATAAAATTAAATATTTCATATTGAAATTGTGGTAACCCGCCTTCTAGTCCTGCTCCACCACCTTCTTTGATAAACGAACCAACAGTAGAAACATCTAAATTGCCAAAAATAACGATTGCCGCAACAACCACAATAGCAGCCAAAGCACTGGGTATTTTTTTCGTCAATTTGGGCAAAAAGTACATAATTGCCATCGTCAATGCGACTAGTCCAAGCATCAAATAGAGTGGTGTTCCCTCTATCCATACCATTTTGTCAGTAGCATCTTTTGCTTTGAACATACCCAGTTGCGATAGAAAAATAACGATTGCCAAACCATTGACAAACCCCATCATAACAGGGTGCGGAATGAGTCGCACAAACTTTCCTAGCTTAAAAACGCCTGCTAGTATCTGTATACCACCCACGACCAGCAAGGTCAAAAAGAGCCATTGTAACCCTAGGTTTTCAACAGGATTGGCTAGTGCTAGTCCTATTTCATTGCCCTTGGCAATCAAATGCACCATAACTACTGCCATCGCTCCTGTTGCGCCCGAAATCATACCAGGGCGACCACCAAACAGTGCCGTAATCAAGCCCATCATAAACGCACCGTACAACCCCACCAAAGGGTCAACACCTGCTACAAAAGAAAACGCTACCGCTTCAGGTACTAGCGCCAACGCTACGGTCAATCCCGACAAGACATCGTCTTTTGGGTTACCTACAAAATTATTAAAAAATTGTTTCATGAATCTATTTTGCCTACAAAAAGCCACAAAGATAGACCTTTAGTTTGATTATTAGGCTAGAGTCTTGGTTAATAACAGATTATTTTTGAGGTAAGCAAGATGCTTTCGCAAAAAAAATGGTTTATCAAGTCCAATAGACCTCATAAACCATTTTTCTAAAATTGTATTTCACTTACCTAATTCATAGGCATTACAAACGACCAACTACCAATTTTCGTACTTGACTAAAGCTTTTGCCTTTTACTTTTACGATATAAATAGCGGCTGCCAATTCGGACAAATCCATCACTAAACTTGTGGAATTAGGAGCTATATTATATTGATACAATACTTTTCCTTGCAAGTCTAGCACTTCTACTTGTAGCGTTTCCGCCAATGCTTTATCGAGCTGCAAAGTAGTCTGATTGGTAGCAGGATTAGGCAATAACATTACATTAGGCAACGCATCGGCTACTTTTTTGACAGTAGTTACAACACTTACTGTTTGTGTTGTAGCACAGCCATTATTGATTTGTAACGCTACCGTATAATTGCCCATAGTGGCATACGTATGAACAGGGTTCTGTTGGGTAGAAGTATTGCCATCTCCAAAATCCCAAAACCAAGAAGTCGCTCCGCTCGATTGGTCGGTATAGTTGACCGTTGTGTTGTTCTGCACAAAGCTAAAATTGCTATTCACAGGAGTCAATACCGCACTATCTAATGCCGAAATACAAGGAATGTCTTGAATTTCCATATTGTAGAAATAATAATAATACGCAGTAGGATCAGTTGTAGCCGATGAACTAGTAATGGTCATATATCCAGGTAAAGTGTACGGATAATTTGCTCCACTATTATTTCTAAACAAATCTACATTAGAACCGCCTATACTATAGTTTCCAGCTGCTGGTATTTCCAAATCAACGGTCACTGTTTGTAATCCATTGACCAAATTGACGGTCACTTGATCCACTATATTAGCGGGTTGTTGTCCGCCGTTGTTACCTGAGCCAATATAAAAAGTACGAGCGCCCGCTCCATCAGCATCTACTAACAATGTTTTGATGATAAACGCCTTTTGAGCCGTAAAATTCAACGCTCCATAAAAGTTGGAACTGTGATAACCACCTCCACCAATATTGGTAGAAAAAGGAGCAATATTCTGACCTGCTGCTACGACTACATTTTGAGCGTAGTATGTCCGTGGTATCGTCGCCAAACGCGATAAGGTATCGCCTGTATAAATTACGGTTCCGTTGTTGTCCAGCCATTCGGTATAGCCTGTGCTTCCTACGGCTATCAGGTCGCCAAAACTACCAAAACAAGCACTCGCATCAGTTGCTGTGGGTGCAGGTGGCAAACTAATATTGATAGTCTGTTGGGTAGAATCTGCCCCAAAAGTATTGGAAACCACTAACTTGACGCTATAACTACCTGTGTTGGTGTAGGTATGTGTCGGATTCGGTACAGTAGAACTGTTGCCATCGCCAAACGTCCAGACCCAAGATTGTGGTACATTGCTACTCGCATCATCAAAACTAATCGTTGTCTGACAACTAGAGAACGTACTCGGCGAAAAACTTGCCGTTGGGGTTCTGGTCGGTGTCTGACAAGAAGTAGGCAAATCAAACGCTTCTGTTTGATCGGTACGGCTATTGGGCGAGCCCTGATCAGCACTAAACCCCATTCCTCTACGTGCAAAAGCTTTCCATATTAGACATTGATTGGCTCCGCCATACAACGCTCTATCAGCTGCCAAAATAGCATCTCTACCATCTAACATACCAGGATTACAAGGCTGCAATTTCAAACTTTCTATTACTAAATTCATAGCAATATTATTACCACCTGTACCTGTATATAGATTAGCGTCAGGAACACCTCCATTTTGGTCGATCAAGTCCCAAGTCATTTCCCACAGAGCCGTACAGTACACAAAACCAATACCATGCGGTACCGATATTTGCGTGGTGTTATTAGAGCTCGCATAAGTATAATTATTAATACTAAAGTCCGTAGAATAAGGAGCTGGACGAATGCCTGTACCTGTCGTGGGTTGTCCAGAGGTGTAGGTGCCGATTCCTCGTACATCACCACGGCTATCAGTTGTTTCTAGGGTCAGCATCAGCCCAAACCAATCCGACCAGCCTTCGCCCATCTGTTCATCGTTTTGCAAGCAATTGGTAGTGCTAGCTCCACCCGACAAACGACTAGAAATGCCATGCCCATACTCATGCGAAATAACGCCATTATCAAAATCCCCATCGTTAGAGCTACCAGAACTTGGATTGAAAGTAGCATTGACCGTAGTGGTCAATAATTGATTTTTGATAGTATTGCCATCTGCTTGACTTATCATAACGGCAGGAATCGTAATCGTGCCAGCAGCACCGCCCATCTGAAAAGGAGCTCCTGCTTGATTATTGATGACCAATACGGCTACCGCTCCTGCATTTTGTGCCTCTTGTACTTTGTCCACAAACGGACAGTTACCTCTGTCAACGATAGCAATTTTTCCACTAACTGCTGCTGCATTTATCAATGCTTCGCAACCATCACCCGACGGTACTACACCATCGTCCACTACCACCATATTGGCAGTAATCATGGTCGTAGGCCAACCAGGTCCAAAGGTGGCGGAAGCAGCCGTATATTGTCTAGCGATGGCTGCTGGCGAATTAACTACAAAATTACCCGGTACGGTGCCGTTGCTCCACAAGTACATCTGCATACGAGGGTTATTGCCATCTGGTGGAGTCGCAAAATTAGCATTGTTCAACCCTCCGCCATCTTGGGCTTCCGCCAATACAAAATCGCCGTCTTGACCGCCATTGCTATAATTATTAAATTGAAAATTACCTGCCCCTTCATCGAATCCATACTGATACCAAATGTCGTGCATCATATTGTTCATATAGAACAAATTCGTAACCGCAGCTGCTTGGTTGCTAGCTGGTGTAGCCGTTCTACCATAAGGAAAATTAAATTCCAATACTGCATTTCCGTCTGGACTAAACCCTGGTGCATTTACATCGGCTGCATCGTCATAAGCATAGACATTATTTCCTCTCGTTATGGTATATTCTGCTCCTGTTGAGCCATTGGTATCGTGCCACCCAAAAGGCGACGCAATACTGTTCGCTGGATTGACCACCATTGTTCTACTGCCATGACTCGGACTTTCGAGTGGCAATGCAAAAACGGTATATTGGTCTGGTTGCAATAAGGTATTCGGCGACTGCCAACTCAAATTGGTTGCTTTTTTTTGTGTCGCACTTTCGTGCAATTGGTGTTGACAACTATGCGTGCCACCTGCTGCAAAATTGCAGTGATGTACCCAGTTATTTTTGGTAACTATCTTGCCTGTTTGAGCATCTATTTTGACAGACCACCAATCGTTTCCGTCTAGTGTATAAATAGACAAATCCCATACTAAAAAGACCTCGCCTTCTGCTCCACCTTGGTAACCCAACTGCACAGGAATTGGTTGCTGAGATAGTGTTCCACCTTCATATTCAAATGTGGTAGTCGTGCTACCTGCCGTTATTTTGAGTGTAGTCGGCACTACTAAGTCCAGTTGCTGTGCAGCCTGCTGTATTGCTTGCAGCGGATTGATAGTAGGGTTAGTAGCGGTAGCATTGGCAGCCAGCTGCCCAATCATACGATTGCCCATGTGCAGTACTTTCCCATCTTTGATTGCAAAGTTAGCGACACCATTATATACAGGCAAGCCTTGTAGCGTTTGGCGAATATAGACATGCTCGACTTGGCTTTTTTGGGAAATATGTTGGTCGGTAACCTCCCAATTGCTAATATCTGCTGCTGTCCAATGCTGGGCAGCTCGATTCTCCTCCAAAAAAGCTTGTATAATCGTATTCGATTCTTGAGCTTGACTCACAAAAGGCAGTAGGAATAGCA
Source organism: uncultured Saprospiraceae bacterium (assembly GCA_937139495.1). Lineage (GTDB taxonomy): Bacteria > Bacteroidota > Bacteroidia > Chitinophagales > Saprospiraceae > Aureispira. The sequence continues at coordinate 57,173 of CAKZQC010000003.1, forward strand.
ATCCCCAAAGGTAGTTTATTTTCATTTTCATTCGTATGGTTTTGTGTACGCAATTAATAGAGGTTATTACGAATCTATTCGTAATAACCTCTGTTCTAGTTTTCTAAAATACAGAAAAAAGCACTATTAGTATAATAATATGAACCTATATTCATATTAAATGACAAAACCTACACTTTTGTTGCGATACCAACTGAAAATGAAAGTGTTACCGATTAATCCACACAATCCATTTTTTTATTTTTAATGTTTACATGATACCAATCTGTCCCCGTTTTTTTGACCCTAAAAAATAAACCTTTGGGGTGAATAGCCGTATATTCCATTGGCAATATTTGTTCGCCCGTATCTTGGTTGAGCAATCCTACTTTATTTTCTTTGTCAGTTACGACCATATATTTTGGTTCGTTTGTCGCGTCTGCTTTTTTGTAATACTCCTTGCGAATTGGCTTCAAGTCTGCTCCCAATAGTTGCCAACCCTCTTGGCTTTTGCTCCAAAAGTTCGTTCCTACTGCCGACGAATGAAACACATCGGTCGCTTCGCCACTTAGCCACTTTTGGTTGGCTATATCATAAAAAACAATCGTCTCATCTTCTTGCTGCAAGGCTATCAATTTATCGTTATTCAGTCGCCAATAGGCGGTGTATTTATTGGGTACCAATTCTTTGCCTGTGGCATCTAATATACCCATTTTATTCTGTTGGGTCATGATGGCGTAGCTCCCTGCACGACAAAACCAACCATTTTGATACAACTGCGGATTGACGGGCTGCATTTCGCTGTTGACCAATTGCCATAAATCAGGCTGTTGCGCAAGCATTATCCAGTCGTTATCCAGTACTTTGGCACCAGCATACGTCAACGGAATGACCACTTTATTTTTGGCATCTATCAAGCCCCATTTTTCGCCTTGTTGCACCGCCAACAAAACCGACTGTTCGTTGTCTAGCACTACATTGCTATATGTATAAGTCATTTGTAGTTTGCCTTTCGGCGAATATTGATACCATGTTTTGCCCTTACGAGCAATCAAAGCATGTCCTCGTTCCCAATCTTTGATTTCATCAAATTCATTGGCTAATATTGACTTTCCCTTTTCGTCTAGCACGCCCTTTTTATCATTTTTGGTGGTTAGTGCTAGCGTGCTACCAAGTCGCTGAATGCGATCATACTGCATCAGAGCAATACCTTTCCCTTTGGTATCTATTAATCCGTTTTTATCGTCATTTTCTATTACCAACAATTGATCATTGAGCTTTTTTACATTGGCATATTGAAGTGGTATTGTTTTGCCTTTGTGATACAAAAAATACGTACGATCAAATTTATTACTTGCCGTCAATAGGTAATCGTTACCGACCGTTTCGGCTCGTATGTCGGTATATTTCTTAGGCAATACTTCTTGCTTCTTTTCGTCTTGCAGACCGATTCGACATTGTTCGTTTTGCACAAATGTAAAAGGGCTATTTTGTGCCATGATGCTACCTGACAGCAAGCTAAGTAATAAGATTTTTTTCATTGATTTAATATTAAAAAGTAGATAGTGAGTGAATCAAAAAAAGGCTAGCTAATCTTTAGCTTCTATTCAAAAATAACAAAAAAAAAGCAGCTCCCAAAGAGCTGCTTTTTTTATAAATTATCTGTATTAGTTATCGTCTGTATCTGTATTGGGGCTACCCAAATCACCTTCCACTTCCGAAGCTGAAGGACAGTTGCTACAAGGAGCAACTTTTATTTTGCTTGGTGTACTAGATTTTGGATTGAATCCTTGTGGGATATATTCCGTAATCACAAACTCTGTACGACGGTTTTCTTGGTGCTGTTCTTCGGTACATTCTATACCATCATAACAGTTGTTAATCATCACCGTTTCGCCCATGCCGTTTGCTTTGAGGCGACTTTTGTCAATTCCTTTCGACATCAAGTAACGAATCACAGACTCTGCTCTACGCTTCGACAAGCGTTTGTTGTAGCCTTTCTTGCCACGTGCATCGGTGTGCGAACTCAATACAATCTTCATTTCTGGATAGTTTTTGAGTACCAAGTAGAGTTTCTCTAGCTCAGGTTTAGCATCGCTACGAATACCAGCATCGTCATAGTTATAATAGATATTGACTAACTGAGGAATACCGACACCTTTATCAGGTCCATCTTGTTTAGTTCCTTTGTCGTCATAGTATTCTATAGTCCCATCTGTCTTTTTGATTTTATAAGAATTATCACAGAAGATTGTTTTGACATCGCCATTACGCAAGTTAACTACCTTTTTGATACACTCTTCTGGATCTCCATCATAAGCAATAGTAGAGGTAGTATCATTAGGGTCGTAAGGTGCTGTAGTGTCTCCATCTATTCCTTCGCAATTTTCACCAAAACAATACAATGGAATCGCACGAATGTAAGAGTTGCCACCTGCCAATTCTACATTAGATTCTCCACATTGCGTGCCTGTTTTGAAGGTAGCAGAGTTTTTGGTAAATCCAGCTTTTTCGACCGTTACTTTGATATCGCAATCTTCTCGCACATCTCTAAATTCGTATTTTCCTTCTGCATCTGTCGTCACCGTTATTTCATCTTGCTCTCCAGAGCAATACGTTTGTAGCGTTACTTGTGCCCCTTCTATTGGATCACCTGTAAGACCGTCCGTAATCGCCCCTTCTACTATGAATATACATTCTAGCTTGAGCGGTATTTCTGCGATGATTACTTTGCCGGGAGGTTGATTCTTGCTAGAGATACGAACTGAATTCGGCTGAAAGCCTAGTTTTTCTGCCGCAAAATCACAAGCCATATTGAGCGGAAGCTCTATAATCACTTTACCATCTTGATTGGTCATCAAGTTCTGCAAACCTGAACAAGGTGTAAATACATCGGCTGCTTCAATCGGAATCAAGTCATCTTGATTATAAACATAAACCTCGATAGTAACCGATAGCTTCGTGAAAGTATAAATATCATCTCCACCCTTGCCGCCTGCTCTATTAGAAGAAAAATAACCGTGGGTACGTTCTTGATTGATAATAAATCCAAAATCATCTTCTGGTGTATTGACAGGATAACCCAAATTGATAGGCTCTGTCCATGCACCAAAACTTTCCTGTGCGTAATAAATGTCCAACCCACCTAGTCCAATACCTCCGTTGGAAGCGAAATAAAGGGTTCCACTATCGTGATAAAAAGGAAAAGCTTCGTTTCCTTCCGTATTGACTGTAGGGCCTAAATTGACTGGAGGCGACCATCTGCCTTCCTCCAAGTAAGAAACGTACAAATCATAGCCACCAAATCCACCAGGCATATCCGACGCAAAAAATAACATTTCGCCATCGGGCGACAAAGCTGGGTGCAGTACCGAATAGTCATCGCTATTGAACGGCAATGGCTTAGGTGTTCCGTAATTAGAAGGACCTCCTTGTGCTTGATAGACTTTGAGTCGAATGACACCATCGTCTGCTTTTCCCTCCATATTGGAGCGAGTAAAATAGATTTCGTTAAAATCACTATTGAAAGTCAATGGACCATCATGAAATTTAGAACTCAGTTTTTTGGAAAACTTGGAAGGTGCACCATATCTAAACATATATTCTTCTACCTCGCCTACTGTTGTGCGTTTGCTAGTATATACTTCCGTAAACGGTTTTTCTTCATCTTCTGTCCAGCGATTATAACGTTTGACCGCTGCTTTATTTTCTCTAGAAGAGATAAACACCAAATCGCCCTTAAAGAACTGTGGCGAAAACTCATCGTGTTCCGTATTCATTGCCTCTACATTCGTTACGTTGTAGAGTTTGCCAGAAGCACGCAAGTCTTTGACTACGCCTTCTTCACAAGACTTTAGGAGCCACATGGCTTGCGTATTATTGGGTTCTACCTCGTTGAGGTAGGTTGTAGATTGTTTTTTAGATTCTTCGCATTTACCGTTTTGGTGCAATGCCATCGCATAGTACAAACCCGCTTTTTGAGGGGCATTAGGCAACTTAGTCACCAATCCATACCAATATTCGGTTTCGTCCGAATTGCCCACTCTACGATACGCTTCCGCTATACCAATAACTGCATCGGCATCATTTCCTTTATCCAATATACTTCGATAAATGTCAATGGCTGCTGTATAGTTATTTTGTCCCATCAATCGCTCTGCTCGTTTGAGCTTGGCTTGCTGGGCTTGAGCAAACGTACAAGTGAGTGCCAATAACAACAGGGTGAGTGTATATTTTACAAATCGCATAGGTGTATTTAGAAAAAAGTGTTAATTATCCGACCTCATTACCAACAGCTGATGTCGGGCAATAAAATCTATTCTTATCGTGTGTTCTTAGAGCGTGTCTAAAATTAATGGATGGCTTTCACCAAAATCGCTACTATTTATAGCCTAATTAAGTGTTAAGTAGCTCCTCAATATATAACTATAAATGGAAGGTTAGCCCAAAGGTAACCTTCCATTGTATTTTATTTCAATAAAAAACATTAAAAATTCAAGTAACGTGGGTCAACTACATTTTCGCCGTCACCAGGCATGGCTCTGTTGAGGTCATATCCCAACATCACTTCGTACGAGCCAACAGAAGGGCCTTGCAAACTGGTCAGGTGGTAATCATACGCCAGCCCAAATCGCAAACCGCTTTTGAGTCGCATTCCCAACCAAAAATCAACAGAATCGTATGAACTGGTTTCTCCGACGAATGCTTCTACTGCTGAGCGGAAAGAAGCCCCAATCCAAAAGCGTTTCATAATCAGGAAGCCCAAATCTACATTAAACTCCGTAGGAGCAGCTACATCATTTTTGGCATTACTTGCCATGAATAGTCCTACATTTTTGATGAGCAAGGAAGGACGAATAGCAAAATTTTCGCCTAGCTTAATCGCACCTCCTACCGTGAAGTAATAGTGGCGATACTCTTGTGCAATCGGTCCATTATTGGATTCACCTGCTGAGCGGTTACGCATATTGTTGGTCCAGAGTTTGGGTGCCGACAAACCGACATACCACATTTTGGAATGCAAATAAAGTCCTGCTCCAAAATTGGGCAACCACATGCTAGGTTGTAAGTTCTGGAAGGAAGGATCATTGACATTATCCAACTCCAATTTGTTGTAATCGGCAGAAAAGAAGGATACACCGCCCGAAAGTCCAATATTGAGGTACACTCGACGGTTTACTTTCTTCGGATTGCTCAATTGCAGCTTGTAGCTAAATACGCCATTTGCCGAAAAGGTACGAGATAAACCAATTTGGTCATGCCCAATGACAGCTCCTATAGCAGCATTTTGGTTCTCTTTTCCTATTTTCATAGGCGAATGAATAGACAAGTGCTGAGACATTGGTGCTCCATTGATACCCACCCATTGTTGACGATGGAGTAGCAATATATCCAATGCTTCCGTAGCTCCAGCATAGGCAGGATTGTACGGTAGTGGATTGAACATATATTGGGTAAACATGGGGTCTTGCTGTGCTTGCGAAACAGTGTTCAGACTGCACAAAAATAGTGTAAGTAGAATTAATTTTTTCATAAGCGAGACTAAAAATAGTGAGACAATGTGTACTATGCTCAATAAGTTATTGAGTATAGTAAAAAGTTAGAACAGAAAACATATTATAGCTAAAATAGCTAGTATTCTTACTAATGTCTAATCAACAAAAATAGTATTCTTTTTGCGGTTTTTCATTGATACGTACTAGAATTATAAAAAAGCACAGGTTTTTGTTGTTAAAATACATTTTTCGACCGACATTTGAGTTCGTTATTTCTGTAACAAAGGTCTATTCCTTATAGAAATTTCTTTTCTTTCATGTTTTACAATCTTCTGCCTGTGTCCACTGCTACTATTCTACTCGAATTGCAATACTTCGCTCCTATTCAGTACTATACCAAGCTATTGGCTTACGCCAATATACAAATAGAGCAGCACGAAAACTACAGCAAAGGTTCTTTTCGTAACCGCTGTCATATTGCTACCGCCAATGGAGCGATTGCACTGAGTATTCCACTCAAAAAGGGCAAAAACCAGCAAACGAATATTCGTGCCATTGGCATTGACAATACGACCAACTGGCAACTTAGCCATTGGCGAAGTATCGCTACGGCTTATGGCAAAAGTCCTTATTTTGAATATTATCAAGATGACTTGAAGGCATTTTTTGAAACTTCTTTTGACACTTTGTTTGATTGCTGCTGGGCAGCACAACAATTGGTGCTAGAACTACTACAGTTTGAGCCGCCTATCGTACTAACGAATAGTTTTGTCAAAAACCCCGAAGGACTGCTAGATTTTAGAAATAAAATTCGCCCCAAATCCTATTTAGAACCCCAAGATGAGCATTTTGTTCCTACGCCTTACCCACAAGTATTTGCCGACAGACTCCCTTTCTTGCCCAATCTGAGTATTTTGGATATGCTATTTTGTGCAGGTCCCGAAGCGTTGCATTATCTACAACAATCTATTTCTACCAAAGCTCTATAAGTTATGTATTCGTATCGCTATTTAGTCACATTATTCGTATTGATTACCCTTTTAGGCAGTGCTTGCCAGCCCAAAGAACCTGTTGTAATGAACGACTGGAAGCAATTTTCGGTCAAGGGAAAGGTCAAAGAAATACAAACGGATTATTATGCGTCTTATCCCGATTTATTGAAAAAGAAGAAAGCCTATCGCACCGTTTCGCGCTTCAGCAAAACAGGCTATTTGCACGATTATGCCAACTATGAACCGAATGGGTTGGTCTATTGGACTAAATATACGTATGTCAACGATTCGATTATTGCGAAAAAATACCTAGAGTCTAATAATGGTAGAGAAGTTTGGCAAGGCACGTGGATTTATCTGCTCGATGAGCGCAAGGCTCAAGTACAGATTGATGAGATATTGGTCAACAAAGAGTTGAACTTTTCTATAAAAACGCAAACGAATGCCGCAGGTTTCAATACTCAATTGACCTACACGGACAAACTATTTCCCGATCGGGTTCCCTGCAAGGTCACCCGTCAATATGACGACCAAAATCAGCTCATCGAAGAGCATATTTGGAACTACAATGTAGCGAAAGGCGAATGCTATGAAAAGCCCATAAAAGTATATCGAAAAAACAACGAGTGGGGCGATGCCGCTATTGAAAAAACCTTTAATTTAGAGGACGTTCTCGTCAAAGACAAAACTTATGTCTATAAGTACGATAGTTTGCACAACTGGACGGACAAACGAGCTTATGAACACGACAATATCACGGCAATTGAGTTGCGCAAAATTCTTTATTATTAACTGATGTTACGCAAGAGATAAGTTTGAGTCTTGAATTAAGAACAGATTTGTTCTAATTTTTCTTAAAAACTTAAGTCTCCTGAAAAATGTGGGTATTATGGAGAACAAGCTAATACTATCCCTTGAAAATACGTTTAAACTTCAAGGGGTTCCACAAGACATAGCCTGAAGGCGTATTTATCTAGCAAAATAAGTCATTTGAAGCTAAAAGAAAGTCTAAAAATTCCCTTGAAGTCAGTATTGAAAGGTGATAGTATCTTGTTCATGAGCGAAGCGAACTGGGTGGCTTGATGCTTGGCATCAACTGTAGAGGCTCTTTTATTCGCCCTAGACTTTGCTTCTTTCGGTAATGGAAAGAAGAAGAGGTATAATTGACCTGCCCAATTGGCAAATCTAGTTCTTGCGTAACATCAGTTATTAGAGGTTATTTGATTAGTTGATAGTCCTTCCAATCAATCCCTTTTTTGAGCCAATCTAAGGTGCGTTGTTCCTCCGAATCTGCTGCTGCTTGGTAGTCATAAACCCAATTGGCTTGTGGTGGTAAACTCATCAAAATAGATTCCGTTCTGCCGTTGGTTTCTAAGCCAAACTTAGTGCCTCTATCCCATACCAAATTGAATTCGACATAACGCCCTCTGCGCAGCTTTTGCCATTCTAGTTCTGCTTGCCCGTAGGGCAATCCTCTAGTTTGCTCCACTTGATGACGGTACAAATCCGCAAAAGCATCACCAACTGATTGTACAAACGCCCAACGATCCACTTTCGTAAAACCGTCTGTAGCACGTAAGCGATCAAAGAAAATACCGCCAACACCTCTTGTTTCTTCACGATGTGGAATGTAAAAATAATTATCTGCCCATTCCTTAAATTTGGGATAATAGCTGGCATCATGTGCCGCACAGACCGCTTCGAGTCCTTCATGAAACTCCTTCGCCAAATCTGGCTTGACATAGTGTGGCGTCAAGTCGATACCGCCACCAAACCACCAAATGCCATTGCTCGTCTCAAAATAACGCACATTCATGTGTATAATCGGCACTTGTGGCGATTGCGAATGCAAGACAATAGATACCCCTGTCGCAAAAAAAGTAAGTGGTTCTTCGCTTCCTGCATCTACTTTTAGCAATTGCAATAACTTAGGTGGCATCGCTCCGCCTACGCCCGAGAAGTTAACACCTCCTTTTGCAATCACGGCTCCATTTTCGATTACCCGAGAACGTCCGCCGCCAGTATCATGGTAGTCCCAGTTATCTTCTTTGAACGTTGCTTTTCCGTCCAATTGTTCGAGTGAGCCACAGATGCGGTCTTGCAATCCTCTAAACCATTCGCTAACAGTATCTTTATTTATCATGTGTCGTTTCTATTTTGAGTCCTCAAAGTTAGTAGTTTTTGGATGAAGTTGCTTAATTTAATGTCAAAAATACGTAATGATTGACGCAGCTACCCTACCACCACCGCCCGATTGGACACATCGCTACGCAGATGGCAATAACAATACTTATTATATTGCTGCTACCACATTGGTCTATAGCCCCATTAGTGCCTTACAGTCTTCTAGCGGTTATTACAGTGGCGGTCAGCCAGCTACATTGGCATTGACTTCCGTCCAATACCAAGCAATTTTGCTACTTTTTGAGCAAGCAAAAACGGCGGTAGCAGCTCATCAAGACCAACGTACTAAGTTCACTAGCGTGCTGCACTTTAGAGCACTCCATCAAACGATATTATTGGCTCATCAAACCGATACCAACCAAAACCTACAAAAGTACTTGAATAGCTTTGTAACAAAACAAGGGTAGCCTTTTTTTTGTTCTTTAGGTTACAAACTTACCTTATTGATGAAATCAACTAATAAATTAGATGCTTTGCTGCATCCTAAGCCTATTGAGCTGCCTGCTCGCACCTCCATTTTGTTAGACAAAATGTACCCTACTATTCCGTGGAAGGAAGTCACCAGCTATAACGGCTTGCCGTGGTTTATGTCCAAGACTTCTGCCATTGGCACTGCTCAGCCCAGTCATTTCATCAAGACTCGCTTAGGCATTTATTTCAAGGATTTCGAAGGGCTTTCGCCCAATTCTCAAAAATCAGTATTGATACACGAAGCCTATCACATACAACAATATTACGATCTCAAAACAAGTTTGGATTGGGGTTTTTACAATAAATTTATGCGGCTTTATTTTGCTTGGAATTTGCAGCTCTTTTTTGAGTCCTTTTTCATAAAACGCATTGACTGGAAAGCGGCACAGCGTCATGCTTACCGCCAACACCCCATGGAAATAGCTGCCTATGATCATGAAGCTAATTTTTATGCTCAAATCAATCATTTTAATGCCCACGAAGTAGGTGTTTTTTTGCGACAATTCCCCCGTTTAATTGTGCAGCAAGCCCAACCGATTGAACGACCTAATTTATTTTTTTATGGCTTGGGGACGCTCATTACTTTAATGATTGCGATTAGTCGCCCAGTCATTGAGTCTATTTTGATTGTGGTGGCGAAAGTTACTCGTATTTGATGTTTAAGAATGTAGTTCATTTTTCATACTAAAACGACTTAAATCATAAAATAAAGCCTGAGTAAAAAAAACAATATAAAAAAGCAACTTTTATAATTAAAAAAATGGCTAACAAAAAACAAAAAGTACTTTTCAACATTATAGGCTTGGGAGTCATTATTTTATTAAGTTTACCTTTGCTCTCAAAACTTAAATTCAAAAAAACAGTGCCAATGAAGGATTATACCCTATCAGAGGAAGAATTAATCAGACATATCAAATTAGCGATTAATCCTCAATTCGAGAACTGGATTTTATTCAAAAATGGGACCTATATCATCATTGAAAACACTGCTGACTCTAAAGAAATTGAAAGGCAAGGTATTGAAAAAATGAAAAAATTTGGCACCATTGAATATGGGGGAGCAGGCGGAGATTTTAGCATAATTGATTTGAATAGAACTCAAGGGTGGGTAGTTTCGGGACACGGATATGGAATGTATACCTATGTCCACCCTAGCGAACTAGTTGACGAAAATCCACAAGAGCTTGAAATTGGTCTTTATGGAAGAAAAAAAAGAGGAAAAGATGGCTACGCCCCAAAGGTAATTTATATTGCCTCCAAAAAAAATACACTTGAAGATACAAACTCACAAAAGTAATATACCTTGAAAGATACTTACCAAACCATAGAAACACCCACCATAGGAGAATACAAGGCCAAAGGCAGCAAGTTTATTGCCTACGCCTTTTCTGTGCAGAACAAACAAACCATAAAAGACCGCTTAGAGGAAGTCCGAAAAGAGCATAACAAGGCTCGACACCATTGTTATGGCTACCGTTTAGGCTTGGGCAAAGATGAGTACAGAGCTAATGATGACGGAGAACCTTCGGGTACGGCTGGTCGTCCTATATTAGGGCAGATTGATAGCTTTGGGTTGAGTCATGTACTGATAGTGGTAGTGCGTTATTTTGGAGGTACTAAGTTGGGTACTTCTGGACTCAAAACAGCTTATAAAGCCGCTGCTATGGAGGCATTGCAGGACGCTGCAATTATAGAAAAAATAGTCAAAGAAGAATTTTTGTTGACGTATAGTTATGCTGCTACTGTCGATGTGATGAACTATGTCAATGGGATTGAGATAGACATAAAAAACACGGAATACACCAACGACAAATCTATGATGACCGTAGCCGTCAGGCTCAAAGAAATCGAAAATTTTACGACTACTATTGCAGCTATTACAGATGTAAAATGTGATTTGCATACATCATAGTTTCTACTTTTCCAAATGAAGTTGCTTAATATACTCCAAGATGAATTTTAACTTACTTTTTCTGTTGTTAATAAGTTATATATCGGCTGCTGCCCAATCCGATAGCAGTATTTATACATTCATGGATATGCAAATGCACCCGACTATGCACGTCCCTTATAGTTTTTTTGGAGCTGGATTTGTCTATTTTGATGAAAACAAACCGCCACACCTCCGACATCAACACCAATTCAAAAACGTTAATTATGCCAATTATTGGGAGGACAATTCGGGGGCAAGAATTATTGTAGCAGGTTCGTTAACTTCTGAATGGGTAAAACGCCCTAAAAAGGCGAAAAAAACAATCCTCAAACAGCTACAATATGTCAATGACTTTGCAGCCGCTAATTCGGATAAATTTGTAGTAGCCAAAACACCTCAAGAGGTTCGATATTATTACCACCATACCCAAAAGACGATTATTATACACTCTGTAGAGGGAGCAAAAAAATTGATTAACAGTCTAGAAGATGCTCAATTTTGGGCAGCTCAAGGCGTTTCTTTTTTTACGCTGATGCACTTAGTCGATTCAGAGTATGGAAGTGCGGCTGTTCGCCCTGGAATGATGACGACTTTACTCAATCTGAAAGGGGCATTGAAAGCAAAGAAAAAAAGAGGTCTTAGCGACAAAGGCAAACAGGCGATTCTCTGGCTAGCACAGGCTGGAATTATGACTGATTTGACCCACATGGAAACGCAAACCCGAAAAGAGACCCTTGCTTTTATGGAAATACATCAGATTCCGCCTTTGTCAACACACGACTGTTTCAAGGATATAAAGAATACCCCTCGCGCTATTGATGCTACTGATATTTTAGCAATTTATCGCCTTCAGGGATTAATGGCACTGCCTATTTCAGGGGTAGAAATGAAGCTCGAAGGTGCTACGCCTTTTTATCAAAACAAAGTAGATAATCTAATAGCAGCAGGTTGTCATTGTCCTGGATCTGTTGATTCTTACAAGTTTATGTATCAAGAATTACAAGCCTTTATTCAAGAAAATGTACCTACTATTACTGCCGATAGTTTACTTACCTTTGAACAGCTTTCCGAAGAACAAAAAGTACGTTTTGCAATTGGATTCCAGAGCGATTTTAATGGTTGGTTGAGCCATAGCCGTCCTCGCATGGGCAAAAAAGGTTGCTATCCAATAGAGGAAGGAAAAACATACGAGCCTATTGAGTTAGAAGGGTTAGCACACCCTGGATTATTAGCCTCACAATGGCGATTATTAGAAAAAGAAGCGGTTGACTTATCTCCTATTCAACGTTCGGCAGAACGATTTGTACAACTTTGGGAGTTATTTTCGACTAATAAAGAACAATGGGCAAATACTGCCCCTTAAACATCTATTAAAAACTTATTACCATGCGCAAAAAAGCCTATTATTTGAGTACTTGCAATACCTGCAAGCGTATTCTATCAGAAATAGATAGCTCCTCTATGGAGCTACAAGAAATCAAAGGGAATCCACTCACATTAGAACAAGTCGAGGAGTTGCGAGAATTGGCAGGTTCGTATGAAGCATTGCTCAATCGTCGTGCTAAAAAGTATCAAAAAAGAGGATTGAAAGAAGTCGCTTTGTCGGAAGAAGCCATCAAGGCATTGCTATTGGAGCATTATACTTTTTTGAAACGTCCTGTGTTTGTAATTGATAATCAAATATTCATTGGAAATTCCAAAAAAGTCGTAACAAATTTGAAAGAAGCTATCTAATGCTTTTTTGATCGCAACTGCTCCAAAAAGCGAGTAAATCGCTCGCCTACGAGCTCTAACGATTCCGTCAGTCGGTGGTTGTCACTGACCAAATGCAAGCTGGCAGATACGGACTGTGCGAAACGAATAGAGTTAATTGCTGGCACGACTTCATCATGCCAACCATGTATGATTTCGATATTATTGGTCAGTGGCAAAAACGATTGTACGTCGTAGCCGTCCATGTAAAGTGCGGGACACATCAAAAACAGGCTATCAATAACAAATAAATTGGCGGCTGCCAAAGAGACATATCCGCCCATGCTCGACCCCACCAGAATGATTCTATCATTTGGATAGGTTTCCAGTACCCCCTGCAACAATGCTAAACGTGCATTGACATCTTGGCAAGTGGTATAATCAATGGCATGATTCTGAAATCCCAGTTCTTCTGCCAGTATTCTTAACAATCCTATTTTGGTGCTGTTGGGACTACTGTCCTTGCCGTGCGAAAATATTACTCTATACATTGTAATCGTTTATCTGAATGATGCTTACTAACCATAATGTAATTAGCAATCAAGTTGTTTTGCAAAAACAAAAAAAGAGTCTATTTCAATTCATTGAAATAGACTCTTTTGTATAAATAACTTATCTAAAAATGGTCGTTAAAAATTAACCACCAAAATCATCAAAGGCAATATTTTCTTTTGGTACACCAAGTGCATCTAACGCTACAAAAATAGAGTTTGCCATAGCTGGAGGACCACAGAAATAGTATTCAATTTCTTCTGGTTCTGGGTGTGCATCTAAGTAGTATTTCTTCAACTCAGGCATTACAAAACCAAAGAAACAGTTACCATTAGGATCGTCCAAAGAAGTTTTAGATACCCAAGCTGGATCTTCTGGATCTCTATCTATCGTCAAGTGGAAAGAGAAGTTTTCAAACTCTTCTTCGATCTTGCGAAAATCCTCTACATAGAACAACTCGCGAGGAGCACGACCACCATACCAGTACGATACTTTACGGTCTCTAATTTTGAGGGTGTGAAAGAGGTGGAATAAGTGCGAACGCAACGGCGCCATACCTGCACCACCACCGATATAAACCATTTCTTTTTTGGTTGGCTTGATGTGGAACTCTCCAAAAGGACCTGAAACCAATACTTTGTCACCAGGTTTTTGACCAAACACATAAGAAGAACAGATACCTGGATTGACATCTTTCCATTGGTTTTTGTCTCTATCCCATGGTGGCGTAGCAATACGAATGTTCAACATTACGATATTACCTTCAGCAGGGTGATTCGCCATAGAGTAAGCACGGAAGATAGGCTCTTCGTTCACCATCTTGAGCGACCAAAGACCATACTGATCCCATTCTGCTTGGAACTCATCAGGAGCTTTGCCCATACTTGGGTGAGAAGTAATGTCCATTTCTTTGTAGTCGATAGTACAAGCAGGAACATCAATTTGGATATATCCACCTGCATCAAAATCAAGCTCTTCGCCTTCTGGCAAACGCACTACAAACTCTTTGATAAAAGTGGCTACGTTGTAGTTAGAGACTACTTCACATTCCCATTTTTTGATACCAAAAATTTCAGCAGGAACATCTACTTCCATGTTATTACGCACTTTCAGCTGACAAGCTAAACGCCAGTGGTCAGCAGCCTCTTTACGAGTCAAGTGATTCATTTCTGTAGCCAATGGTTCGCCACCACCTACAGGTACTTGACATTTGCACATAGCACAAGTGCCACCACCACCACAAGCAGAAGGAAGAATGATACTTTCTGCCGAAAGCGCTGTCAAAAGGTTAGACCCTGGTTTGACAGTCAATACTTTTTCACCATTATTGATAGAGATTTCTAGATCTCCTTGAGGCAACAGTTTTTTTCTAGCAGTCAAAAGTCCTTGTGTTAGCAAGAGAATCAACAGCGAAAACACGACTAGCGATGCCACAATTGGTAATATAAACTCCATGATAATTATCATTTAGATAGTTCTAAAATAAAGCCTTGTTGCTTACTAATAAAAGACACTAAGAGTGACTTCTGTATTAAATAACAAGTATATAGAACTAAAGTTATTAGTTGGTATAATTAAGTGTTTCTTAGTTGTAATCGCCAGGGTTAAGACCTGCCAAACTCATAAAGGCAATTCCCATCAATCCTGTTAGGATAAAAGCAATACCTAAACCTCTGAGTGCTGGTGGTACATCTGCAGTACGTAGTTTTTCGCGAATAGACGCAATCGCTACAATCGCCAAGAACCAACCCAAACCAGAACCTAAACCAAAGGCTACTGATTCGCCAAAAGCGTACTCACGAGAAACCATGAATAAAGAGCCTCCAAGAATAGCACAGTTTACAGTAATCAGCGGCAAGAAAATACCCAATGCATTATAGAGTGCAGGTGATACTTTCTCGATAACCATCTCTACGAGCTGTACCATCGAGGCAATAACAGCAATGAACAGAATTAGACGCAAGAAAGTAAGACTCACACCATTAACAATAGCATTATCTGCCAAAAGATAGGTATTGATAGCCCAGTTGATAGGCATAGTAATACCAAGTACAAAAATAACCGCTAGACCTAAACCTACAGCCGTTTTCACCGTCTTGGATACAGCCAAATAAGAACACATTCCTAAGAAATATGCTAGAATCATATTATCTATGAAGGCTGCTTTTATGAAAATATTTAAAGAATCACCACCCATTTTATGTTACGATTTATCGAAGCGGTATTACCACCACTTCTTTTTATGTTGATATGAAAAGTTGCTAGTATTAGAATTATTATTCTTGTACTATGATTTATCTACTAATGTTGGATCTAAGGCACGTTGTATCCAGATAAAAACTCCGATTACAAACAAAGAAGATGCAGGTAAGACCATTAAGTTGTTGAGTACATAAGATTCTGGCATTACGCTAAAGCCCAACAAAGTACCTTTACCAAAAATCTCACGAACAACTGCCATTCCGACTAGAACCCAGCCATAACCTAAGCCGTTACCAATACCATCTAGGAATGCTTGCCAAGGAGTGTGTTTGTCTCCCATTGCGAAAGCTTCCAAACGTCCCATAACAATACAGTTGGTAATAATCAAACCAATAAACACTGAAAGTTGCTCATAGGCACTGTAAGCAAATGCACCCAAAACGATTTCTACGATTTGTACTAGACCTGCAATAACAAGCAATTGTACAATCATACGAATAGACCCCGGTATAGATTTTCGCAGTAGCGAAATAATCAAACTAGAGAAGGCACAAACGAAGATAAGGGCAATAGCCATTACCAATGATTTGTAAACCTGACTGGTTACTGCCAGAGCAGAGCAAATACCCAATACCTGAATTGTAATAGGATTATCACTATGAAGTGGATCGAGGATCAATCTTTTCTCCTCTTTGCCGAACAAACCACCTTTTTTTGCTGGTTCTACTATTGTATCAGCCATAATTGATATATTTTATAAGTTCAGAATATTGTTATTATAAAGAAGCATCACTTACTTTACTTTTTGGTTTGAGTACCTCAAAGTAATTGTCGTAGTGCTTCATTCCATTTTGGAACATGTTGGTAACACCATCACAAGTGATGGTTGCACCAGATATTCCTTTAACATTGTGTTCGTCTCCCTTAGGCGGCTCACGCTTGATTACAGCCAATTGAACTTCCTCTTTTTCATCGTATATTTTCTTTCCGACAAACTGCTCTTTGAAAGCCTCACTATCTTTAATTTCCGCTCCTAAACCTGGCGTTTCATTTTTGTGGTCAAAGAAAACACCTGCAACTGTATTCAAATCTTCTTCCAATGCGATATAGCCCCAGATTTTATCCCAAAGACCATTGCCACGAACAGCTACTACATAGTAAGTTTTTTCACCAGAATATTTATAAACAGGATAAACACGATCTTTTTCGTTTTTCTTTTCCTCGTTTGCCAAATCTAGCTGTTCTAGATTGTTGTATTTCTTAGCACCATTAGCAACCATCGCATTGATAGCTTCTAGTTTGGTGGTGTCATAAACTTCTCCAGCAGGAGAAACGGCTATCATTTCTATTTTGGCATACGCTTCGTTCACTTTTTTGTCATCGCCCAAATCCATTTTAGCAGGGATACATTTTAATATCGCCTTACGTTTAGCTGCTGCTTTATTGGCAACAAACATTGGATTGAGAGAAGTATAAAGTACCGAGAGTATGAGTGCCGTAACGCTTGTCAAAATCAAGACGTACACGTACACGTTCATTTCTTTTTTCTGTTCCATTATTATTTAGCTTTTGCTCTTTTTAGACGTTTAGAAATATTGGCATCGACTACATAGAAGTCAATCGTTGGAGCAAATACGTTCATTAGCAAGATAGCTAACATCCAACCTTCTGCATAAGCAGGATTCATAACACGGATAACTAGACCAAAGAAGCCTATAAAGAATCCATAAATCCATTTTCCTCGATTGGTACTACAAGCCGTAACAGGGTCTGTTGCCATGAAGGCAAGAGCAAACAAAGCTCCTCCCATCAAGAAGTGGTTGTACCAAGGTACACTCATATAAGCATTGAAATCCCAAGCATTGAATAGCATTCCTGTTAAGGCAATACCAATAGCCATCGAAAGCATAATTCTCCAACTGGCTATACCTAATGCCAATAGAATAACAATACCAACCAAAATAGCCAACTTAGAAGTTTCGCCAATAGAACCTGGTACGCCTCCCATGAATAATTGCCATGCTGAGAAATGCTCGGTTACTGCCTCCCAACCACCATTCTTAGCATATACTAAGGCAGTAGCTCCTGAGAAGTCTTTTATTAGTGGCGTTCCTTGCTCAAAGGTAGCCCAGCCTAGCGACTCAAACAAACCATTGAACATAGTATGTGTCCAGCTATAATCTGCTACTCCATTTTCTACATCTACGGCAGTAATCCAAGGACCATCACCCGATATTTCGGTTGGGTAAGCAAAGAATATGAACGCACGAGCCAACAAGGCAATATTAACCACGTTCATACCAGTACCACCAAAAGCCTCTTTACCTAACATAACGGCAAAAATAACCGATACAGCCAACATCCACAATGGAATATCTGGCGGCATAATTAGAGGAATCAAAGCACCTGTTACCAAGTAGCCTTCTTCGATGGGGTGCCCTTTCTGAGCAGCAAAATAAAATTCGATACCCAAACCTACAGCATTCGCTACTACAAAGATAGGGAGCAACTGCATCAAGCCCATAGCGAGCTTCAAGTGTACTGCTTCCAACAAACCTGTATGTTCGCCAATTGCCAAAAAGTGTTGGTAGCCAATATTGTACGCTCCGATTACGTAGCATAGTTGCATCGCAAGCACTACGTGTATCATGAGGCGTTTGAGATCCATTGGCCCTTTGATATGACCACCTGAATGATTGACTTCATTGGGTTTGAATAGGAACGTAAAAATCCCATCATATACCCCATGTGCCAGCTTCTTCTCTTTACTAGGCTCTAGTTTTTTCCAAAATTCAACATCAAAAAGTCCCATAAGACTGCTTCAGTTATTGCTAAGTATGTACTCTCTAAAAAAAACAGAGCCATTACTTATTATTATAAATTTTTGTTTCTATATCTTGATAAGACTCGGTTTTAACCTTGCTCTCTTATCATATCTAACCCGTCTCTTAGGATTTTTTGCAATGGTTGTTTAGAAGTACATACATATTCGCATAAGGCAATATCTTCTTCGCCTAGCTCCAATATACCGAGTCCTTCCATTTTTTCGTAATCATTTGCCTTGATAGCTTTCATCAAGTGCTGTGGGTACAAATCCATTGGCAATACTTGCTCATACTCGCCTGATACTACAAATGCACGGTACTCACCATTTTGTTGTGTATCTGCTTTGTAATAAACATCTTTGACCAATCCAGCAGGGAAAGATTTCTTGATAGTTGGGTGTCCTGTCTGAGGAACCAACCAACCAAATAGCTCATAATAATCGCCTTCCGCAATAGTAGTCAATTGATCATCGAAGAAACCTAAGTAGCCTTTTTCGTCAATTTGAGTACCTGTCAATGGATCACCTGATACCAATCTAACCGCTCTTCTGATTGTCTTTACAGCTTCTCCTTCTTTATTCGTGTGAATTACTTCTTCTTTGGTAGGAATATTAGCAACGAAGTTTTCGATGCAAATACCTTGATGAGCATAAACCAAACGTGGTTCATCAATTTCGCTACCAGTCAGAGCTACTACTCTGCGAGTATCAAAAATCCCCTTAGTAAACAAAGTACCCAGTACCAATACACCATGTACATCTAAATGCCAAACAACATCTCCTGTATTGACAGGATCAATGTGGTGAATTTGAATACCTACATTACCAGCAGGGTGTGCACCTTTGATCCAGTGCTTTGATACGCCTGTAGCATTAGTAAATGCAGTAGAAGTTTTTGGCTCGTTTGCATTGACACTTACGTGTACTTTACCAGCAGTCAATTTGGTCAACACGTCCAATCCTTTCTGAAATTCTGCTTCTCTACCTTTGACAGTCAAGTCAAAACTAGGTGCTAAAGGAGCGGTATCGAATGTAGTAACAAAGATAGCCTTAGGAGGCATCGTGTGTTCTGCTACGGTATCGAATGGACGTTGACGAATGAATGGCCAAGCACCAGATTCCAATAGGAACGCTGATAATTGCTCGTAAGAGACCGTATTCAAGTCAGGTAAATCATACTGACGGTATTCCATTTCCTTATCTGCCAAGATGACAACTTCGTTAATAGAACGTTTCTCGCCACGCTGAATACGCAACATTTCGCCACTTACTGGAGCAGCATACTTAATCTCAGGACGTTGTTTGTCATAAAACAGAACATCGCCTGCCTTAATGTTATCGCCTTCGCCTACTACCACTTTTGGTATGGGCATCATTCCAATAAAATCTTTTGGCTTGATTGCATAAGTAGAACTCTGTACAGTCGGAATCTCTGTATCCAATACTTCTTTTGCTTCTCCCAACAATCGAATGTTGAATCCTCGCTTCAATGCAACAAAATTTGCGTCCTTAGGTACATGATTAGGACGACCTTTGCGCATCTTCATCAAACTAGGAACATCATTTGGCAATACACCAAATGAATCTGGATCTTGCCCGTTTTGTTTAGCGGCCATCTTGACCAAGCCATCTGACAAGGTAGTCAGGACAGCAAGGAACAACAGGACAAAAGCGATTGCTATAATCAGACCTGTGGTAAGTGTAAGTGACATATAGTAGGTATAATAAGTTAAAAAAACCAGTTTTTTGGTTGCCTCCGTTGTATATGGGGGCAAATGTGATGCAAATATAAAATTTCGTTTAGAATAACTCTTTTAAAAAAAACGTTTTATCGCTATTTTAGACTATTTAGAACGAATCTAATTAATTATTGGAACTTATTCTTTATCGCTGAATGATTTTTGATTGCCATTTGCGGTCAATACTTGCTTTCGACGCACTAAATTTCGCTTGTTTGCCAACAATCAACTTCGCCTTTTTTCCCAAGACGATCTTCGCTCCCTCTTCGATTATCAATTCGCTATCATCGTCTAGTATCAATTGGCTGTTAGCGGCTATTTTGAGCGTTGCGCCAGCTTGGACTCGCAATATCGTTGGGCGTACAAAATCTTGTTGTGCTGTTTGGAGATGCGTATTTGGAATACCACTCTTATTGAGTATCAATTTTGCACAAGCAGCAATTTCTAAATCTATCCCTTCATCTTCGGTAATATTTGGCAATACAATATTGCCACACCAACGCCTATTTTGACATAATTTGACTTGATCATAACGTACCGTTACTTTTATAGCGTTTGGTTCTGCGGCCGCTTCTAGTTTGATTCCCAATCCATTGAGATAATAAGGGTCTTGTTGTGCTGTTTTTCGATTGTACCGAGGGTAATTCAAGGGTATTGGGTTGGTCGAAACATCTAAATAATCTCCTACCTCAAAAGCTACTGCATCAATGTACCCTGCTGCTTTTTGCTCGTCGTACACCCCAAATCCGCCATAAAGATTAACAAAAGAATCGGGTGCTATTTCCTCTCTAATAATCGGTGCTTTGTATTCTGTTCGGCTGCTGTTGTAGTTGGGGTCGAGCCCAATCACGCCATCTTGATTTTCATCGAATGTAAAACGGTACAAATTATTGGTGCCTGCTATCGGGTTGGCTGCCTTTCGGCTAAAACTACGAATGGGATTTCCCCACGCATTTTTGAATATAGGCTGATCTTCTCTTATTTCGTAGTCATAATTGCCCCCTGCATGCAGTACATGCAGTCCGTTGGCTTTGGGCGATAGTGGCGAAAAAATCTCTGTTCGACTACTCGCTATCGCCTCTACATAAGCATATACACCTGCTGCACTGGGTGCCAATATATCGCCGTGTCCCAAATCTCTGCCTGCCCAAGGGTGTTCGTCTTGTGGGTGCAGTTTTTGGTGGTTCTCCAACCACAAATATTGTCCGCCCGAAAAAGGTATCGCTATTCGAGCCGCATCGCCTGTCGTAAAATAATCTCGAAGGACAAAAGAATTTTGATGCTCCAAATCGGCTTCATTACGTATCGTGGTCGGTTCTATAAATCCACAATACCAGCGTTCCCAAGCATTGAAACCACCAAACAGGCTAATCGGCGCCATGATTCCCCAACCTGCACTTTGCAAATCGAAATAATCGCCTATCACATTATTGACACCCATAATATGGGGGGCATTAAATAAGACATGTGCCACTTCATGCACAAATACGCCTGAATTGTAGGTCATCGTGAACCCTTCTGAGATGCGGTACTTTCCTACGGCTTGTTTGGCACTAATGCCTGTCCCTGCAAAACCGCCACCCGAACCAACCCAAGCTGCCATACCTTTAGTTGGTGCTTGTTGCCATTTTTGGCTATAACGATGTACAAATACTACAAAGTCTAAAATTCCATCTGGTTTATACTGTTCGGCATCGCTGTTGTCAAAATCAAAATTGGGGTTATTTTTTCGTTGGTCGAAAGATCCAAAATCAAAATCTGGATTAAGTTCCGCCATCGCAGTTACCGCTCGCTGATTCATTTGAGTCCACGAATAGCCACCTGTTGGGTCAATTTCTACGACTGTAGGTCTGCCTTTGGCATCTTTGAATACTTCGCCAATTAGCTTAAATTGCTGATTGGACATCAAATAAAAGGTCTTAGAAAAATTGTGCTCTACTTGGTCTAAATGTGTCTCAAAATGACTTTCTCTATTGAAGATATAGCTGGGACAATCACCTGTAACAGGATCGACGAAATCAGGGAGTTTTCGTTCTGTTGTTATTTCCCAATCTCCAAAACCCTGTTCTGTATTCTTAAACTGTGGATTTGCTTTGCTTTGATCCTTGTAGGTCACAAAAACAATCAATGCTTTGAGTGTTCCTTTCGGCGTAAATACGCCGCCATTGGCAGCATTCGGTAGCGGTGGCTCTTGAGCATATCCACTACCAAACATGGCAATACTAAACAGTAAGCTTAGTAGATAACGAAGCATAAGTGGTTCTTTTTTTGATTCTGAAATACAAACAGTGCAAAGCACTTTGTAGCACTTTGCACTGTTTGGTATCATTTAATTATTAGAGCATTGATATAACATTCAGAAATGCTATTTCTTAGCGTGCCGCTCGCACCATCATCGTCAAGCGACTAACACAAGTCAATTTGCCTGCTTCGTTCGTCAATTCTATTTTCCAAACGTGCGTCGTTCTACCAATATGAACGGGAGTTACTTTACCAAATACTTTGCCGCCTTCTGGGACAGAACGCAAGTGATTGGCGTTGATATCTAGCCCTACGGCATGGTGTGTCGTTGGGTCATCTAGACACAACACAGAAGCAACAGAACCTAGTGTTTCTGCCAATACTACGCTCGCACCACCGTGCAAAATACGCATCGGCTGTACCGTTTGGTGCGTGACAGGCATTTCTGCAATCAGGTAGTCCTCTCCTACTTCCGTAAATTTGATCGCTAAGTGTTCTACAAGTGTGTTGCTACACATCGCATTGACACCGTCCAAATTAAATTCTTGTTTCCAAATTTTCATAACTGTACTATACTAACTTATTAGATTATTCTTGATTAAATTTATATCCAATTCCTCTCACAGAATGAAAAAACTGCGGCGACTTCGGGTTGACTTCAAAGTACTTGCGAAAAGACAAAATAAAGTTGTCAATCGTGCGCGTAGATGGATAAACATCGTAGCCCCAAACACTCTGCAATATTTGTTGTCGAGAGACCACTTCGCTCGCTCGTTCTATGAGCAGTTTGAGTAGCATGGCTTCTTTTTTTGTCAATTTAAATGCTCCCTTTTGTCCTTTAGCTTCAAAGGTTTTGAAATTGACTTCATTGCCTCCAAACTCATACGATTCAATAGAATTGCTGGTTTGACTTTTGCTTCTTTTGAGCAATATCTGAATACGCAGCAGCAGCTCTTCGAGCGAAAACGGTTTCGTGATATAGTCATCGGCTCCTTTTTTGAGTCCGAGTATTTTATCCATTGTTTGATCCTTGGCGGTCAAAAAGATAATAGGAACATCCATGTTAATGAGGCGAATTTGCTCGCACAAATCGAGTCCGCTTATCTCTGGCAACATAATATCCAACAGCACTAAATCAAAGTGTTGTTCCTTGAAATACTGTATCACTTTACGCCCATCTTCTACGCCTATTACCTCATACCCTTCTAGTTCCAAATTCAGTTGCAGCGTTGCTCTGATGGATGCTTCGTCTTCTACTAGTAATATTCTTGTTGCCATGACGTTATCTCTTCTTATTTGCTTATTTTAATGGTAAAGTGACACAAAATATAGTTCCTTGTGGTGTATTGTCTTTGATAGTAATATTTCCTTTGTGGGCATTGACTACCTGTTTGACAATATACAACCCCAATCCTGTTCCTTTTGCTTGTCGGGTTTCTTCGCTTCCTACGCGATAAAACTTATCAAATACCTTTTCTTTTTCAGTCTTAGATATTCCTATACCGTTGTCTATCACACTAAAAACACAATTATCTTTGGTTGTGTTTAGCGTAACTTTTATTATTTCGGAATCTTTGGCATATTTGATGGCATTTTCTATCAAATTGAGGACAATAGAAGTCAAGGTAGAAGCATCTCCATGCTGCATATAAACATACTCCTCTACTGTTTCTAGCTCTATTTGTCCTGCAAACTTGGGTGCTGCGTCTTGTATGCAATAAGTGACGATGGACAAGAAGTCCACTTCTTCAAAAGCATATTGATAGCCACCATCTACTCTAGCTGCCAATAACAAATCCTTAACTAATTGGTGCAAGCGTTCGGTATCTTGTAGGGCATTATTAGTCAATAAATTGGTTTGTTCCTCCGAGAGTTTACGACGCTGAAAGGTTTGTAATATTAACTTAATCGCTGCTATGGGAGATTTTAGCTCGTGCGTAATCGACAACAAAAAATTGCGTTGTTGCTCTGCCAAAGCAACTTCTTTTTGCCTGCTTTTGTAGATTTTGGAAATTCCAAACACCGTCAAGATAAGCAAGACTAAACCCTCTCCCAATATCATCCAACGCTGGCGCGTATAGCGGTCTTCTAGCTTGGTGTAGGTGGCAGATTCTAAATATACCTGATGGTCTTCCAAACCATCTTCTTGCATCTTGTACCACAGCAGTTCTTTTTTAGCGTTTTGAGCGTCTTCGTTTTTGATATACAACAAATACGACCACCAGCCACCTGCCAACAGCACGTAACCAATTACTAAATAAAATATAATATCCTGCCTTTTTAGTTTCATCTGCATTCGCTATCTCTACTATTTTTCTGAAGCTGAAGTTGTTTTGGCAATAATACCACCCAACTGTGGTACCAAAGTCGCTCTAAAATCTTCTCCAAATTTCTTAAAATCGCCCACTACATTGCCATAGGCATTGCCACCACAATAATACACACTACCAGTCTGTAGCAAGCTATCCTGAGCGGTATAAGCGATAGATTGAGTCGTGCCGCCTGTACAACCCGCATTATCTTTAGATGACTGCTTTTTGATGACAATCTTATGCTGTATCAATAGGTTGTTGATGGTATCCAAAGCTTCCGCTGGAGCCTCAAAGGTCGTATCTGCCAATATATCGCCATAACTATTAACCACGACATGAATCGTATCCGAATCTATATCAATAACATAACTGCGATGATAAGGTGGTGGCACCGACGAATCGGTAAATTTGTATTGAAAACCTGTCATGTTTTCTCTATTAGTTTGTTGCTTTTTCATTAATATACTATTGCAGCCTTGCAAGACAATGAGCCCAAGAATTAGTGCGCTTACAGCGAGGAAATATTTTTTGATCATTCTATCGTTTGGTTTTTGTTTTTCTTTTCTAATTGTTGTGGTGTTTTTTCAAACATCCACCCATTGCCCCCAGCACCAAACACATAGGTCAACATAATTTCGTGATTGGTACCCAAGTGCGGTGTTAAATTATTGACAGGTAAGCTAAAAGCGTACCCAATTCTTAGCCGTTTTTTTAGCAATATATTGAAATCAATAATAGCCGTGCCATCGGTCGAAAAGCCTAATCCTGCTCCCAAGACTTGATTCCACATATAACGCATACTCAAATGTGCATTGAGTGGACTCGTTGGAGCATATTTTATCCAGATATTAGGCATCAAAACATGTTTTGCTTTTTCTTTATTAGTACGTTTTAAGGCACTTTGAGACTTGTCCCTCAATTCTATACGTACGCCTGCATTGATATAAAAATGCGCAATTCGCTGTATCGCAGACAAGGCATTGTCTGACTCAAATTTCACCTTGAGCGAAATCATTTGAGGCACTGCAATACCCACATAATACAAGTCGCTGTAATAAAAAACCCCCAGCCCTGCATCGGGCAAAATACGACTTTGTGTTTGGTCTATAATCACCGCATCATTGAGGTCGTTGTAGCGAAGTTTGTCGCCTTGTAGTCGATATTGATTCGCAGAAAGAGACAAGCCAATCGAAAGACGATTTCTTTTGCTATCCTTACTTTCCTCCGACTTGAATTTGAGATGATACGCATACTGCAACGAAATTCCCGTAAAGGAAGTTGGCCCAGTTTGGTCGTGCATAATTCCGCCACCAAATGCCATATTTTTTTCATTGGCAAAATGCCTAAAATTAAGATTGGCAGTAACGGGGCTACCTTGCATTTCAGCCCACTGATGACGATAAGTAGCGGTCACAGCCGTAATATCTTCCCAACCAACCATAGCAGGATTGAGCATAGCAGGACTATGGAAATATTCGCTCAACAGTGGCAATTGTTGTGCTTGTGCTATTGGGCTACAGCCCAACAAAAAAAATAAATAGTAGTGTATATTTCTAAACATAATATTGACTTGTCATTGAATGGAATAGTGCTTCTACAATAGAGCTAATTTTGTGTGTCGTTACTCTCTCAATATCGTGACATCGCCTTTGAGGACACCAAAACTACCGCCTGCATCTAAGATATAATAGTACGTACCTGCTGGTAATAATTGCCCGCTAAAAGTCCCTTCCCAATCGTTTTGGTAGCTGTTCGCAGAAAAAACCACATCGCCCCAGCGATTGATAATTTTGACGCTATTTTTAGGGAAAAGTTGTATATTTTTGATAAACCAAGTATCGTTGGCACCATCTTGATTCGGTGTTAGTACATTGGGTATGAATATAATATCTGCGACTGCTTCGCGCACCTCAACCAATACAGAAGCGGTATCGGTACAGCCGTCCAAACTTTCTACTTCTACTTCGTAGCGAGTGGATTGGAGTGGGCTAGCCGTGGTGGCTGCACAAATATCGCAACCAAGTGCTACGTTATTGAGCCAAGTATAAAAATCGCCTCCTGTAGCAATCAAATTAGCCGCTGTTCCTGCTACAATAATAGTATCAGAAAAAGCTTGGGCATCAACCCCTTGCCACACTTCCAAGAGAATAGTATCGCTTTGGCTACCACATTCCGTCGTGCTACCCACTACCCAAATAGGCACATCGCCTGTACGAATAGTACTAGATTGGTAGGTATCGTTTGTACTAGATTGTACCAACATTGAGTCCACATAAAAATCATAATTGGAAAAGTTGGAACCTGTGTTGCTAGCCGTCAAGGTCAATTCATCATTGGAACAAATAGGATTGGGCGTAGCGACCAATTCAGGCTTTGCAGCTGTTTCTATCAACGCAAAAGCATTGGGACTAAAATCAGATATAGCTGAACTTACCCCTACGGCAAGTCCATAAGTGGCGTTGGGCAGATTGGTCAAATCACTTGTTTTTTGCCAAAGATTGGCGACACCCCATTTACCAATCGCTTCATAATTACCTTCTTGTACAGGGTCATAAAAAATACCAATATTAGCGGCATCATTGCCTTGGAGGTGACTAATTCTATGATAATAAACAGGATTAACTTCGCATACTTCAAACGCTTTTAGGCTTCTATCCCAGCCCTCAACAGTAGCATCTACATTGGCTAGACGTACTTTGTAAGTATTGTTGGCAGTACTAGTAGGGCTAATCATAATGGGACGAAAACGAGGTGTGCCAACATTGCTACCCATTGGGTAAAAATAATTGGTTGTATTGGCGGTATTTCTAGCCAAACCACCATTTCCTAGAGCGGAAATCATACCCCATGTTCCACTACTATTCTGATTGTGCTCTACTGCATTGAGTGCCGTATTGAACACATGCACGGTATGTGTATCTACCGAAAACTCTCGGTCATTGAGTTGCAATTCTCCATCTACATGGACATCTATTTCAGCGTATTTCGTACCTGTGGCTTGCAGTTGCAAATCATAAAACTGCGTAATCGAAGTTCCTTTGATGATCTGATTGTCGCCTGTAAGATAGACCACGCCTTCTCCTCTACTCACAAAAGCGGTATTGTTGGCATCGTTCTGCCAATCGCCATAGCAATATATTTCGTTGCTGTTGTCGAAAGTACCGCCCTTATCGTTGAGCGTATTGCCATGCACAGAAACAAACGCATTGGATTTGACCGAAATCAAAGCTCCTTGATTGCTCAACATCTGAGCATTGGCTGCACTTACCGCTAGGCAAGTCAAGACAATTGTATATAGTATTGTTATTTTTTTCATAATACATTATAATTCTAATCCTAAGAATTGCTCTAGAACAAGCTACCAAAAATACTATTTTTTTGGTATTATTCAGCAACTGCTTACTATTAGTTGGCATAGTCCTACTATTTACCCTAGCGGCTTCGCTTTCATTTGCACAAAAAAAAGAGAGCGAACAGATAATTAGTTATCTGTTCGCTCGTATTCATCAATAAGGCTTTTGAAGCCTTGGTTTTATTAATTTTTCTTCTTGACCGTTACTGTTTTTTTGAGTTCTGCACCGTTTTCGTCGGTAAGCTGAAACGTGTAGTTCCCATCTTCCAACGATTGTACATTCAAGGCACGGTAGTTTTCACCATCTTGTACATTGAGTTCACGGTGAGCAGCCAATTCGTAGCCTTCTTCGTCAAACATTTTGAGTGTCAATTGTTTTTGTTCTTCTGACTTGAGCGAAAAAACAAAAACATCGTCATTGACTTCATCTTGAGCAATCATTTCGATATTCAATAGCTGTGCTACTTTTTCGGCAGCCATCAACGAGGTATAAATTGTCTGAGAAACTTGAGCATCGTCATCGCCTCCTCCATTATCCATCGTCAATACGAGTGCTACCATTTTGTTGGGTGCAGCCTCCGCACTAATTGTGAAAAGAACAAAACTAAATGCTAAAACGAATAGTGTAGTTAGAGTTTTCATAGTAGTTGTGTTTTGGTTGTTATGTAACTTGATTGCCTTACAAATATAGCCTTTGTTTATAGAAAACCAAACACAATCTTAATTAAAAACAAATTTTATTTGCCAATATAATCCAATACGGCAAATTTTATTCTAATAAAGACGAGACAAAGGCAAATAAAAATATGCTTCAAAAGTATTACTTTTGTATTCTAACCTCCTTTATTACGCATCTCCATGAAAAAATGCTTCGCTCCACTGCTACTCCTCCTATCTTACATCTATATAGGTGTCTCTTGGTGCTACCAAAAGCTGCACGATTGGCATATATTGCCACAAGCTAGCTTTGACAAACCGATTATCAATATTGGCAACTTGGCGATGGGTGGCACAGGCAAAACGCCCCATGTTATTTGGTTGGCTCAATGGCTCGCCCAATCCAACATCGCTACTGCCATCGTAAGCCGAGGACATGGGCGAAAAACTAAATCCGTCATTTGGCTTGACCAAAAAAGTACAGCGACGCAAGTAGGCGACGAACCCATCTTATTGCAGCAATACCTGCCAAATACGCCCATTATTGTAGCACGCAAGCGAGCAGTAGGTATTCGTTTGGCATTGGCAAAACGCCCCCAAACTAAAGTTATTTTATTGGACGATGCCTTGCAACATTGGGGCGTAGTGGCTTCTCTACCTGTTTTGCTCACTACCTTTGACCGTCCATTTTTTAGCGATCATGTAGTTCCTTTCGGTTATTTGCGAGCCAAAAAATCGGATTACAAACGAGCCAAAATTATACTAATCACAAAATGCCCTGCGACTATTAGTCTAGCTCAAAAGCAAGCCTATATTACTGCTATAAAACCTACTGTTGGGCAACAGGTTTTTTTCTCTTATTATCAATATCAACTACCTTATGCGTTGTTTGACCAACAAAAAAAAGCAAATTGGCAACAACTTCGAGCAGCATCGCTACTAGTCGTGACAGCGATTGCGACGACTGATTATTTGCAGCAGCACGTACAAGAACAGCACCCTAAAGCTACTTTTTTGCCATTTGGTGACCATCATTTTTTTGGAGCTAGTGACTTACGTCGAATACAGCAACAGCACCCTAACGGGACTGTATTAGTCACCGAAAAAGATGCCACCAAACTGCGTCCGCATCAAGAATTGATACAACAACTTGGGCTTATTATTTATTGCTTGCCCATACAGGTTCAAATTGCTTTTGAAGAAGAGGAAATACTCAAAAAAATACTTTTGAAGGCTATTTTATAGCAATTCCATCAATTCTGCTTTCATTTTTGCCGATTCGTCCTTGTTCAGTCTTCCAGACAACAACAAACGCATTTTGCGTCTGCGCATAGCATCTTCATAACGGCTTTCTTCTTCGGAGGTCAACGGCAACACCGCAGGAACTTCCACAGGTCGTTTCTTCTCGTCATCAACTGCTACAAACGTAAAATAAGCATCGTTGCAACGACGGGTATTCCCTCCTTTCATATCCGAAGAAAACACTTCTACATAGACTTCTACAGAGGTATTGAATGCTCTAGTGACGACGCATTGTATCGTAATGACATCGCCCAAAGGCACAGGTTTTTCAAAAGAAACATTGTCAACAGATACTGTTACGACATAGTTTTCGCAATGCTTGCCAGCACAAACCCCTGCTCCAATATCCATCCAGCGGAGTAAATTTCCACCCATCAGATTGTGGATAGGATTTGTATCATTGGGCATAATCATTTCGGTCATTACGGTGCGAGATGCCGCTATTTTCTTTGCATTCATATTATGGTAGAGTTAGGAATGTACTTGCGTACATTTTTTTTGTATCTTGTGTATCAGATTTATTACTAATTAATTTCTATAAATTTTGGTAGGAATCGCATTTTACACACTGAATTTGCATTCCTACCGCCACCTAAAATGCAAACATACACATTATGAAACAGTTCCTATTGATTTTAGTTATTTTTAGCTACTTAACCAGCTGCAATACTGACCAAGCTACTACAAGCGAAGACAAAAACAACCTTTCTAGTACCACAGTACCACCACAAAAAACAGAATTACTATCCCCAACTGCCGAGAATCTATATAAGATAGTACAAGCTAGACACGATACTGCCATGCTACTGATGAACGACATTACTAATGTGCAAGCCAATTTGC
The DNA here is from genome assembly GCA_937139495.1 of uncultured Saprospiraceae bacterium. Lineage (GTDB taxonomy): Bacteria > Bacteroidota > Bacteroidia > Chitinophagales > Saprospiraceae > Aureispira. The sequence goes on from CAKZQC010000003.1 coordinate 87,943, forward strand.
AAAAAACAATGGCTGAGAACCCTAGACTAAAAGCGGTAGAAGAAATGGTATTAGGAAATCTCTATGCACTCAAACAGGCAGATAAAGCCATGATGGACTGGATGCACAATTTCAAAAGCACAGAAATGCACGAAGAAGCATACCAAGCCATGAGCGAAAAAGAAATATTGGATTACCTCTATGCCGAAGATGAAAAAATGAAAGTCGTACACGAGCAGATGGTCACCAGTATCGCAAAAGGGAGAGCCACCATCCAAAAATACAAAAAATAAAACCCATGACCAGCACCCATTATATTATTATTGGAATAGCCATTTTGTTGCTCATTGGAGCTTGTTCTGGTGTCAAAAGCAAAGTAGATCCAGCGGTGCCATTATTGCCTGAGATATTATCAGACGACTTGAAAGTAACCCACCTGCCGCATATCACTACGCTACAATATGCTAGCGATGGTAATATTCACGCATTTGGGCGACAGCCACAAGATACCACCGCTCCAAAACATCAACACAAATATTTATTTGTGTATGACCCTGTCACGTTTGAGCTCAAAAAAAGTACCTTCATCACCGATAATAAACGTGGACTTGCGTTTGTGGACTTGGAATCCAATCTGTATATTTCTAAACAAGGTAGTAATGGTGGTTTTGACCAGTACAGTTATCCTGACTATAAGCGCAGCGTAGTACCTTTCCACCCTGCTGCTATCGTTCTGGATCAGATTCTACTGGAAGAACTACGCCCTAGTAAAAATAGTCCAACGAGAGACGAATATATGCGGCTTAAAAGAGAAAAAAATCAGGCTGCAATTGACGAAAACAGGGAACAAATTAAGGTGCGATTAATAGCCGCTCAAAATAAATTTATTGACCTTGATGCCATTGCTTATGTCTATTTGCAACGAGGTAGTTCGTACATCTTGTTTATGAAAGATGGAGCGGTTTTTATTCTGCCCAATTACAGAGGTATGAACGGCAATGCCGCCGTGGCTGATTACCTCAGGAAAGGTAACAAATTCACTATCTACAAAGATTACAAAAGAAAAGATGTTGGTCGTTCTATTGCCAATATGCAGCTAGCAGAAAAAACTACGACCTCCGACCCTCTCAAAAATACCGCTTTTGAAGTTACCGACCAAAAAACAACGTTTGAGAACTGGCCCAATACGGGCTACACCAGAGGTTGGTATGGTTACGAGCTAAACGTATTGGGCGGAACAGCCCAATTCAAAGTATTGTCGCTCAAAAAAAGTGGAGGAAGCGGCGTTTATTATCTAGCAAAAGCTGATGCTCCCATCGGCTTTTTGGCAGGCAAAGGTTGGTATTTGATTCAACCAAAATCTTAGAAAGATACCCTTCTAGCTAGCGTTATTTTGGGGCAAAGAATAGAAGCTAGCGTTGCTTTTGAGCAGACCGCTTTGCTTGTAGATACTAGACGTTAGACTTCCGATACTAAGTAACCGTGCATACGTTAATGTAAAAGGATGGTCTATTTTTAGCCCACCTACTTAACTTTCTATTCCCTTATCCAATTTCTAAGAAAAATAAGCAGATGCAATACTTTTTTCTTTTATGCACCTTTTTTTGCTGTGCCAATCATCTATTGGCACAGCCTACACGCCTGAATATTGTGTTTGAGCAATCCAATGGCGACAGCCTAGCGTTTGCCCTTACAGGAGGACTCAACAATCCGCAGTTTTCTACGCTGGATTTGAATGGGGATAGCATCGAAGATTTGGTTTATTTTGACAGGCAAGGCAGTGTTTTCATTCCTTTTTTGAACCAAGGCACTAGCCAACAAGTTGCTTATGTCTTTGCTCCGCAATACCAACCTATTTTTCCTAATGTAGAGCGGTTTGCACTCCTACGGGATTACAACTGCGACGGCATCAAGGATTTGATAGCCTACCATAGAAATGATGCCACAGGCGAAGTCGGTATGTCGGTGCATCAAGGCAGCAGAAACAGCCAAAACGAATTTCAATTTACCTTAATTACCCCTACTATTTATTTTAGAGAGAGTGGTCAACTCGGACGCTCCAATCTATCGGTATCTACGGTCGATATTCCAGCCCTAAACGATATAGATAATGATGGCGACTTGGATATTCTGAACTTCAATGGTGCGGGTGGCTATATCGAGTATTTTCGGAACGAATCCCAGGAGTTGGGCTACGGCTGCGATAGTTTGCTTTTTGTATTGGCAGACGACTGCTGGGGTAGAATATACGAAAGTGGCGTGACGGAAGTCATTACACTCAGCGACCGTATAGATAGCTGTGCGAACCAGCCCAATTGGACACCCATTCGCCACGCTCGCCATGCAGGTTCTACCCTATTGACATTGGATATGGACAACGATGGCGACCAAGAATTATTGGTGGGTGATTTGTCGTTTAGCAATATCAATCTGCTAACCAATGGCGGCAATGCTGCGACTGCTTTTTTTGTACAACAAGAAATATTTTTTCCACAAAACTCTACACCTATTCGACTCGATATATTCCCTGCGGCTTTCTACGAAGATGTCAATAATGATGGCAAAAAAGACCTACTGGTTGCCCCCAATATAGAAGGCAATGCCCAAAATGCCAAAGTTTTGTTTTATGAGAATACAGGCACCGCTACACAACCCGTTTTCAACTATCAAACTGATGGTTTTTTGGTGGATGATATGATTGATTTGGGTACCAATGCTTTTCCTACTTTTGTGGACATTAACGGTGATAATTTACTGGATTTGGTAGTCGGTAACTATTACGAATTTGTACGTACAGGCGTGCTACGAAGTCAATTGCGTTATTATCAGAATATTGGCACTAGCCAACAAGCTCGTTACCGTTTGATAGAGCCTAATCTTGGCAATTTATTGCAATATAATTTTTTGCGTATCGCTCCCACCTTTGGCGATATAGACGGCGATGGCGACCAAGATATGCTCGTTGGGCTCGAAGATGGAAAATTAATTTTATTGACCAATCAAGGAACGACCACTATTGCCAACTTTGGCAACCTAAGCCCCAATTATGCGAGTATAGATGTAGGTCAAAATGCGATGCCTCAGCTAGTAGATGTAGATAGAGATGGCGACTTGGATTTGCTGATTGGTAGCCGAACAGGCAACACACAATATTACGAAAATACAGGAACGACAACAGTTGCCAGCTTTAGTAGTTCTCCTACGGTACTTACCTTTGGTAATGTCGATACCAGAACATTGGGTCAGTTCTATGGCAATGCTGCCCCTCGACTGATAGACGAAGGTGGCAGCTATTATTTTTATGTCGGAAACCAGACTGGCGAGCTGTGGAAATACAGTAATGTCGATAATAATTTGACAGGAAATTTCACGAAGGTGAGCAGCTATCTTGACCATATAAAAGAAGGTGAGCTAACCGCTCCTGCCCTAGCAGACATCAATGGAGATGGTCATTTAGATTACCTTTTGGGTAACAAAAGAGGTGGACTAACCGCCTACACCGATCCTGTGGTGGCAACTCGGTTATTGCCTAGTTCCAGAGCCTCTATCCTAAAAATTTATCCAAATCCTGCTAAGCATAGCATCAAAATAACGTTAGAACACGTTAGTAATAATAACATTCACTGGCAAGTTTACAACTTGCAAGGACAATTATTGGATCAAAAACAAACGCTATCAACGGCTGTTCTTGATTTGAAAATCATGGATTATCCCGCAGGAACCTATCTCCTCAAAGCAACAATCGAACAACAAATTCACACACAATTATTCATCAAAAAATAGTATCTTATGCAGCATTTCATTTCTACTATCTTACTCCTGTTCTGTACGCAAGTACTAGTAGCACAAGTAACCCTAATCCCCAAAGATTTTCCTTTGAGTGACAAAAACGGCAATGCTATGCGCCACCCTTGGGCGGGTGGACTCAATTTGCCACAGTTTTCGGCAGTGGATCTCAACAATGACAATATCATGGACTTGGTGGTCTATGATAGAGACGCCCTATCTGCCACTCCCTACCTCAACTTGGGTACGCCCAATCAGGTAGATTATCAATATGCCCCCGAATATATCAGCCGATTGCCACAAGGCATCTACAATTTCATGTTGTTCAGAGATTACAACTGCGATGGCATTATGGATATTTTTGCCCACAGTCAGCCCCCTGGACAAGGCTCTGGTGTAGGGGTTTGGGAAGGCAGCTATGATAGCAATAACAAAATCCAGTACACCAAAATTAAAGACATTCTGTATTATAACTTTGCTCAAAACCGCACAGGCAATATCTTCATATTCAATAGTGATATTCCTGCTATTGATGATGTTGACGGCGATGGCGATTTGGATATTCTGTGCTTTACGCTCAACTTTTCGTTTGCCAAAAATATTCAGTACTACAAAAACACCTCTGTAGAGAATGGCTACGGTTGCGATTCGCTTACGTTCCGCTTAGAAAATGCCTGCTTTGGGCAGTTTGAGGAAACAGGCATTGCTAGTATTTGCAATTTTTCGCCTAGTACTGACAGTTGTAGAAACAACCTCTATTGGGACGGCCCAATGCGTTCTGTAATGCCACATATTAATAATCTAATGGCATACGAATATAGCAAAAACGGTCGCCATATTGGGGCTAGTATTTCTGCGACTATCGACTACAATGGCGACGGAGCTAAAGATTTAGCACTAGGTGGCGTATCGTACAACAATCTTAATATGATTACGACTACCGTGGTTGGAGATACGTTGCTAGGTGTTTCGCAAGATACTTTTTTCCCTTCTTATGACCGCCCGGTCAATGTCTATTCGTTTGCTTCTTCCTACTTTTTGGATGTCAATAACGATGGCAAAACGGATATGATTGTAGCTCCTACCGAAACAGGTCGTTGCGAAGCTGTCAAGGATAGTGTGGCTTGGTATTATGAAAACACAGGCACCAACACCAATATGCAGTTTAGTTTTCAACAAAAAGACTTTCTGGTAGAGGATATGCTCGATATAGGACAAGATGCCTTTCCTATTATTTTTGATTTTACAGGCGATGGGTTATTAGATATTTTGGTAGGTACACAAGGACGATGTCAAGACCCTAATCTACCTGGATTGCAGGCTGCGAGTGTTTACGAAAAAGGGTTTACGCTTCTCACTAATATAGGTACGCTGACAGCTCCTGCTTTTGAGCTGACCACTACCAATTATGCACAGTGGGACACTATTAGCAAAGATAGACTCTACCCAACTATGGGCGACCTCGATGGCGATGGCGATATGGATATGATATTTGGTAGCGGTGATGGTACGCTGACGTTTCTAAAAAATGAAGCATCAGCAGGTGTTGCTCCTATTTGGGCTACCCCGACCTATAATTATCAAGGGATCAACCTCAACTACGATAGCGCTCCTAGCTTAGGCGACCTTGATGGCGATGGTGATTTGGATTTGGTCATCGGCGACGCTGGTGGACACGTCAAGTATTACCAAAACAATGGAAACTCAACAATGGCTAACTTTTCGACTACAAGCTTGACAGATACTTTGGGTGGATATGGTATTGCTGGCAATTTTGGACGCATGACTACCCCGCTCTGTTACGATAACAATGGCAGTTGGGAACTCTACATTGGGCAACAAAACGGAATAATTGCCCACCTCAATAACATCAATAACAATGTATTGGGTGTGTATGATACCATCACCGAAAACTTATTGGAAAGACATGTCGGACAGTTTCCCTCGTTGGCAGTAGCTGACCTCAACAATGATGGCTTTTTGGATTATGTGGTAGGTACCGTCAAGGGTGGTTTGACTATCTGGACGGATAGTAATTCTATACTAAGCCAAGCAACTGTAGCAGAGACAACGGCTCCAAATCAACTACAAGTATTTCCGAATCCTGCTACGCAGCAAGTCAACTTACGCCTAGACTTTCCGACGGCTACTGCTACGCAAGTATTGTGTTACAATGCTTTAGGGCAATTGGTGCGTTCTGCCAACTACGCCACAGGACAACAACAATATCAATTGCAGGTTGCAGACTTGCCTGCGGGCGTATATTTCATACAATTGCAAAGCAAAGAAAGCAAAATGACGGCTACTTTTGTAAAAGAATAGGCTTTTCACAAAAAGAAATTGTTTGAAAAATAGCAAAAGGCAGGAAATTTCGAGTTGAAATTTCCTGCCTTTTTTGTGTCTCTAAAACTACCCTCACCAGCATTATTACACCAATATCTTATCTTCAAACGCTTCGATTTGGTTCTTGTCTCCTAGCACGACCATCGTCATGCCTTTCAGAATCTTGATGTCTGGTCTAGGATTGACGTCATAGCGACCATCAGCATGACGAACACCAATAATATTGACACCCGCCTTGCCTCGCAAATCTAGGTCTCGTATCATCTTTTTTTGGTACTCTGGTTTAAGTTCACTGTAAGTCACTTCCTTGAAGTGAATCGACACTTCGCCCATATTCGAGATAATACTAAAAAACTCTACCACATTGGGCTGATTGATGAGCGTAGCCATATAAAAACCACCAATCACTTCTGATAAAACGGCATAATTTGCTCCTGCTCGCAGTAGTTTTTTCTCTGCTTTTTTGTTGGAGGCTCTCGTGATAATGCGCAAATTAGGATTGAGTTCCCTTGCGGTCAATACCGTATAAACGGCTAGGGCATCTTCGCTGTACGTGACCACGATAGCTTTGGCTCTAGCAATACCTGCTTCGATAAGCACCTCATCATCGCTGGCATCTCCTCGCAAGAAAAAATAATGCTCTTGCCGTGCCTCTTCTTCCTTGTCTTCTAAGCTCTCGATAATAACAAACGGCAAATCATTTTTGATGAGTTCTTGGCAGATTTGATGTCCATGTCGCCCAAATCCGCAAACAATTGTATGGTTTTCTAGTTTTTTCATTTTTTTATATACTCGATAATCTTTCAGAAATACTTGCATCTGCCCTTCTATGAAAAAAGAAGAAATGACAGTCAATCCATAAGCAAAAATACCTAGATTGAATACAATCAAAAAGGAAGCAAATATTTGCCCATCGGTTCCTAATGGTTTGACCTCGCCATAGCCTACTGTTGATAGGGTAATAATCGTCATATAGAACGCCTCAAAAAAGGAATAGTCGCTAATAAACATAAACCCAACAATCCCTGTCACGGTAGTCGCGACAAGCAGCCCAAACGCCAAGGCGATTTTTCGGATGTATTGAGTCATTCGCTGAAAGCGACGGCGACGAACCTCGTTATTATTGACTAAGTTGTTAGGCAGCACGGTATATTATTTTCGATTATTTCAACTTATTCCACTTGCGCAATTGATTGAGCGTAGCACGCATATCTTTAGGCATATCGCAGACCAATTCTATCGCTTGTTGTGTAATAGGGTGCTCAAATTGTAGTTTGTATGCGTGCAACGGCACTCTATTCATTAGTGGACGCTCTTCGGTTTCTTGTTTGAGATTGAATTTTTTGCGTTTGAGTTGCGACAAATACAGTTCGGTATCTTGTCCATAAGTAGCATCGACGGCTAGCGGATGCCCAAGGTGTCGGAGGTGCACCCTGATTTGGTGCGTTCGTCCTGTCAATATTTGTACATCTAACAGGGCGTAGCTCGCAAAACTTTCTTTGATCACATAATTCGTTACCGATGGTTTGCCACGCTTGATGTCTATTCGCATACTACCGCTGGTATTGGCAGAAAGCCCTGCATCAATCGTTCCTTCTGCCTCAAATGGAATCCCTTTGACTAAAGCATAATAATGCTTTTGGGGCAAGCGGTTTTCAAATTGTTGGCTCATCAACTTGTGTGTGTCTTTGTCTTTGGCAAAGCAAATCAAGCCGCTGGTGCCTTTGTCCAATCTATGGACAATATAGATTTCGGAATACGCTGTCTTGAGTTGTTGGTACAAGTTGGGCAAATCAGGACGAAAGCGGTCAGGAATCGTCAACAAACCACTTGGCTTATTGGCTATTACCAAATAATCGTCTTCCCAGATAATGTCATAAGCAGTTTTTGCCATTTTTTTCGTAGAATTATGTTTGCCTTAGTTTATTCACTAAACTAAGTAGCTTTAAATTTGTATTAGTACACAGACCCTTTAATAGTATCTAAAAATAAGTCGGTACAAAACTAACAAAAAATAAAGCAACTATGAGTCTTTCGGACAATAATATCTCTTGGCAATTAGCAGTGGACTGCGTTATATTTGGACTCGACCAAAGTACCGATATTCGGGTACTACTCATCAAGCGAGCCATTCCGCCCTATCAAGGACAGTGGGCATTGCCAGGTGGTTTTGTATTGCCAAACGAAAACCTCGATGCGGCTGCCAAAAGAGAACTCGAAGAAGAAACAGGCGTTAAGGAGGTATTTATAGAGCAGTTATATACCTTTGGAGAACCTAATAGAGACCCTCGTGGGCGGGTAATTAGTGTGGCGTATTATGCCCTAGTCAACCTAGAGCAGCACCCTACTCAAGCGGCATCTGATGCCAATGATGCCCAATGGTTTGGTATTCATGACTTGCCACAACTGGCATTCGACCATGCCACTATATTAGATGTAGCCATCAAACGACTAGATGCCAAAGTGCGGTATCAGCCGATTGGATTTGAGCTGTTGCCACCCAAATTCACGCTAAGTGAGCTCCAACAATTGTACGAAAGTATCTTAGGTAGAAAGTTAAACCGACGGAATTTCCGTTCCAAGATATTAAAAATGGGTATATTAGAGCAACTCGAACGCCAAACAAACGTAGCACATCGCCCTGCTTTCTTGTATCAGTTCAATGCCCAAAAGTACGAAGAGCTGACTAAACAAGGATTTGAATTTGCAATTTCTCCACCCAAAGAAAAATAATTTTGGAAGTTTCTAATTAGAAAATCAACGGCTTATAAAGTCACAATAAGCTGAATTAGGCTAGTATAAATAAAAGACAATGAACAAGATAAGTTGGATATTAATTTGCCTGTGCTGGGGTTATGGCGACACACTTTTGGCACAAGAATCCAACTACTGGACACAACAATACGGTGCTCGTTCTTCCTTGCTGGGCGGAGCAGTCATACATGGAGTAGAAGACAATAGTGCTGTTTATTACAATCCTGCGGCACTTGCTTTTATCAAGCAAAGTACCATCTCGCTCAATACTTCAGTCTATAAGTATGAAGATATTTTCATTAGAAATGGCGGTGGCGAAAATATTGATTTGCAATCGCAGCGAATTAGCTTGCACCAAAACATGACCTCAGGGTTATTGACCAAAGACCCAAGCAAGAAATATCGTTTTGGTTTCAATATTATCACTCGTTCACACGCCAATTATGATTTCACAATGCAATATGAGTCTGTCAAAGAAATTATTGCGACGCAAGATGGAGAAGAATTTTATATTGGTAGAATTGAATTGCAAACTAATGTGAGTGAAACGTGGGCTTGCTTGGGTGGTGGGTACAAGATTAATGAGTATTTATCGCTAGGAGCTACCGCTATTATTGCTTATCGCAACCAAAGGCACCACATGCTTTTTTCGGGCAAGGCACTCAATACCCCCGACTCTACCCAATCTTCGCTATTTATGGCGACAAATTCCGCCGATTTTAACTTCCGTACCAATATTGTGAGTGCTTTATTCAAGTTTGGGTTGCATGCTCGTACAGGTGGCTGGCGATTTGGGTTGAATATCACCACTCCTTCTGTTCCGTTGTGGGGACAAGGGCGCGTACAGCGCGAAGAAATACAAACCAATTTACCTGGTAATCGAGATCAGATTAAAGCCGATCAACAATCTTATCTCAAATCTGAGTATCGCTATCCATTTACCATTGGATTAGGTGTTGCTTTCAATTATAGTAATCAGGGTATGGTGAGTTTTGCTTCGGAATATTACAGCCGAATAGGCGCTTATCAGTTCATTGCTGCCAATACCTCCGACCCTACTTTTCCTAACTTTTTGAGTGGTGGAGTCGAAGGTTTTTTGAGTGTCTATCAAGCAGCAAATCAAGTATTAAATTTCGGTTTTGGGTGGGAACATTCCATAACTAAAAAAATAAAGTTACATTTGGGGGTGCGTACTGATTTTACGAGTGCGGTACCTCGTCAAGAAATTGGCGAATTGACTCCTGTAAGTGCTGCACTTGATATTTATCATTTTTCGTGTGGGCTGTCGTTTCGCCGCAAGGCAAGCAAATTTAGTCTAGGACTAAACTACAGCTATGCCAACAAAAAAGTATCGCAGTTGTTGAACCTTTCGGATCCCGTTATTGATACACAAGAACGATTGTTCTTGTTTGGAGTACGAGAAAACAACGCCGCTATTTATGCTCATGGAGTTACTGCCATGATTGGTTATACTTATTACTTTGCCCTCAAGTAAAAAAACTGCCCTTGAGTTTTGACTATGAAGTTGTTTAAGAAGTCGTCAATAATCGCTTGACAAGCCATTGAAAACCAAATACTTCTGCTCTTTTGAACATGGTAGCTATGGCTACCAAATTAAAAAATAGCATCGTCTTGATTTACAAGCACTTATCAATCATCTTATCACGGCTTATTAAACACCTTCTATAAAGCTATCTATTATTAATGAATACGATCACCAAACTACTTCAACAATATCAGGACAATACAAAGGCTAAAGATGCCATTCGCCTTATTGTTCATACGCAACAGTCTGTTTTTTTGACAGGCAAAGCAGGAACTGGCAAATCTTGGCTTCTCAAAGCATTGACTCCAGTCCTCAACAAAAAACATATTATACTCGCTCCTACGGAAGTAGCCGCACTGCAAGCAGGTGGCGAAAACATTCACACCTTCTTTGGTTTTGAATGGAGGGCTTTTTTGCCTACAGATGTCGATATTCCGCCACTTTCGCAAAGTAGAATTGCACTACTCGAAGAAGTAGATTTGATTATTATCGACGAAATATCAATGGTGCGCTGCGACTTGATGAACGCTATTGATTTGTCGTTGCGAAAAAACTTAGGGATTGATTTGCCGTTTGCTGGCAAACAACTTTTGATGATTGGCGACTTGTATCAGCTCCCTCCTATCTTGAACGAAAAAGACAAGGAAACCGTGCAGCTTTTGCGAACGCATTATTCCTCTCGTTACTTTTTTAGTGCCAAGGCTTTTGATCAAGACTTTGAATACCAGATTGTGGAACTGGCTAAGGTCTATCGTCAGCGAGATAAGAAGTTTATTAGCTTGCTGAATGCCATTCGCATGAATCAGATGAATGATGAGCATCTGCAATTGCTCAACCAGCGATGTGTTACGATTCCTGAAGGGGATAGCAAATATCGCATAACGCTAGCTACCAGCAACGCTATTGTCAGTAAACTAAACGAAGAAAAACTAGCTGCCATAGAGGGTGATCTCTACGAAGTAGCGGCTCAACAAAAAGGACGTTTTTCTAATGTGGGTAGCAATTTCCCAACCGATAGCATGATTTATCTCAAAATCGGTGCTCAAATTATGTTTGTGCGAGATGATGAAGAAGGGCGTTGGGTCAACGGTACACTCGGCAAAATACTTGAAGTCACTCAACAATATATCTTGGTTGAGGTCAAAGAAGTTAACACCAAAGTACAACATAAAGTAGCACGTCATACGTGGTACAAAACCATCTATAACTGGAATATTGCTGCAGAAACTATCGAAAAAGAAATTATTGGTACGTTTACGCAATTTCCTATCAAACTGGCTTGGGGTATCACGATACACAAAAGCCAAGGTCAAACGTTTGATAATGTCATTATCAATATGGGCAGCAAGGCGTTTGCGACAGGGCAAACTTATGTAGCACTTAGCCGTTGTACTTCGTTCAAGGGAATTGTTCTCAAACGACCAATTGGTCCAGAAGATATTTTTGTGGATAAGCGTATTACTCGCTTTTTGGAAGCTCAAAAACAATATAGAGCAGACAAAAATAGCTATATCACGATGCTGGAGCATACTGAACGCTCTATTCAACAGCAACAAATCATACTGTCTTCATTAGAGCAAACAGTAGAAAAAAACCATGAGGAGACAAGCAAAATTGTTCGTCAATTGGTCGAAAAAGCCAAACGACTAGATTGGCTAGAATCTGATGCTGGTTCTGCTCAAAAAAACCTCAAAGAGGTAGAAGCTAAATTGGGCTCGGCACTCTCGGAGCTAGCAAAAAAAGAAGCGGAAGTCGTAGAAGTTCGCTCTAGCACACTGCTCCTCAAATTGATTATTGGCATTGCTGCTGTTGTTATTTTATATTTACTTTTTTAGTCAAAAAAACTTGTATGTCTATAGAAACAAATCAAAACAAGGCGGTTATTGAGTCTTTTTATACTGCTTTCGCCAATGGCGATGCCGTAGGCATGAACCAACAATACGCAGATAATATAGTCTTTGAAGATCCTGCTTTTGGGCAGCTCAAAGGGCAAGATGCCAAAGATATGTGGTTATTGCTGATGGAACGTAGCCAAGGCATGAAATTGACGTTCGATAATATTTCGGCTACGACGACTACTGCCACCGCTCATTGGAAAGCAGTTTACGCTTATGGTCCTCAAAAAAGAATGGTTACCAATTTGGTGACTGCCCAATTTGAGCTCAAAGATGGCAAAATCACCAAACATACCGATGATTTTGATCTCTGGAAATGGTCTAGCCAAGCCCTTGGCGTAGCTGGAAAACTACTTGGGTGGTCTTCGTTTATGCGAAATAAAATACAAGAGCAGACAGGAAAATTATTGAAGGATTACCAAGCGAAAAAATAACGTTAGAAATGTACCTCTTTAGCTAGCGGAACTTCTAAAAAAAGGCATTATTTCTATTCAGAAATAATGCCTTTTTGTTATTTATGCCCGTCGTATAGTTGCCTTACTTTGGCTTATGTAATACTCTAGTTCTTTTCGATTTCATTTTGTTTTTCTTCAAAATCTCTTGAGCTAAATTCAAGAAATTGACAGCACCCTTGGAGCTGGCATCATACATAGCCACAGGCATACCTTCACCGGGAGCTTCTGCTACCCTAGAGTTGCGGTGTATAATGGTCGTAAATACACGTTCTCCGAAGTATTTGCGTGCTTCTTGAGCCACTTCTTTGGCTAGACGCAAACGAGAGTCATACATCGAAAGCAAAATGCCTTCTATATCTAGCTCAGGGTTGAGTTGTGTCTTCACTTGACGGATTGTATTCATCAACTTACCCAATCCTTCTAGTGCAAAATACTCACATTGCACTGGAATCAAAACAGAATCTGCAGCAGTCAAGGCATTGACGGTAACCAACCCTAGAGAAGGTAAGCAATCAATAATGATAAAATTATAATCTTCTTTAACATCTTCCACCAGCTCTTTCAACACGAATTCTCGTTTGAAACGATTGATAAGCTCTATTTCGGCTCCAACTAGATTGATATGAGCAGGCAAAATATGACAGTTTGGCACAATCGTTTCGACGATAGCTTCTCTTGGATCCATCTCGTTGATGAGACAATCGTACAGACTATTTTCGACCGAGTCGGGCGGAATACCTAGCCCAGAAGTAGAGTTGGCTTGTGGGTCGGCATCTATCAATAGTACCTTGAAGTCCAAGATAGCCAGACTAGCAGATAAATTAATAGCGGTAGTAGTTTTACCTACTCCTCCTTTTTGGTTAGCGACTGCAATTATTTTTCCCATTTATTCTTATTGATTTGCCCCCAAAATACAAAAAACATTGCACATTTTGGTGTTTATTACAATACAAATGCTTAGAGCATGTCTAAGATTAGACTAATTTTTAATTTGAAAAGTCTTTTTCTGCTATATTTCACCTTCTTTTTGCTCCATGCCCATCCCTACGCTCGTTGGTCGAAGATCCCAACTTTGCCTCGGGACACAAATAATCAATAATCATACTATTAGACACACTCTTATAGACTCATAGCCTTTGCTATGAAATCAAGCATTTATGAAATGACTCGGGAAAAAATATTTTTCTTGCCCTACGAATCTATTCCTAATAACCTCTAATAGCTTGACAAGCTATTGTTGGAAGTCTAACTTCTAGTATCTAACAGCAAAGTGGTCTTATTAAGACCACTGTTAACTTTTATTCTTTCCCCAAAAATGACGCTAGCTAAAAAATGTATGGTTTTATAATATTTCCGACCAGTTTCCTCGCAGTGTTGGTTCTTTTTTATTGCGTTGCAATACTTCCAAAAATTCGGCACGATCTATAAATTCGGCTCCTAATGAAGCCAAGTGTTTGGTATGAGCTTGACAGTCGATGTACTCAAATCCTTGCTGTTCTAGCACCTTGGCTAGGTGAATAAAACCAGCCTTGGAAGCATTGGAAACTCGCATAAACATGGACTCTCCAAAGAAGCATTTGCCTAAGCAAATACCATACAAACCACCCACTAACTCGCCTTGCTGCCAAACCTCGACCGAGTGAGCAAAACCTAATTCGTGCAACCGCTCATAGGCGGTTATCATTTCGGGCAGTAGCCATGTCCCGTCCTGCCCTACTCTAGGAGCTGCCGCACAGGCTCGTATCACTTGCCCAAAAACAGTATCAAAACTAAACTGAAAGGTATCTTTTCGCAATAGCTTTTGCATCGTTCTGGAGACATGCACTGCCTCTGGACGAACAACAAATCGGGGGTCTGGCGACCACCACAAAATAGGTTCGCCTTCGCTATACCACGGAAAAATTCCTTCTTGGTAAGCGAACAACAAACGTTGTGGACTCAAATCGCCTCCTACTGCCAATAGTCCTTCTTTGGGGGCAACAGCAGGATCAGGAAATTCTAAGGCTTCGGTTAGTCGATACATAGTTCATAATTATTCCTGAGTAAAGTAAAAAAACAATAGAGTTACCTCCATTAAGAAGTAACTCTATTATTAGACTAGATGTTTAGACAAACATCAGGTTTAGCCTATTTTGGTTGGCTAACAATATTAACATCCATTGTGTTGTATGGAATACCAATATTTGCTTTATCGAATGCTTTCTTGACGTTTTCATTCATAAATGCTTTCACGCCTAAATAGTCAGCTGATTGGCAGTGAGGCATTACGGCAATATTAACAGAACTTCCTGCCAATTCGCTCACAACAATTGCTGCGAGTTCTGGCTCTGGTACCAATGGACAAGTTTTTAATACTTCCATAAGTACTTGTTTGGCTTGGTCAATATCATCACCATAACCAATTCCGAAAGTCATATCAACTCTACGAATACCTGCCATTGTGATGTTTTCGATTGCTCCATTAGATAATGGACCATTTGGCAACATAACGGTACGGCTATCTGGCGTAAGCAAAATTGTATTGAATATTTGTATTTCTTTCACTTTTCCCGTAAATCCTTGTGCAGAAATAACGTCGCCTATTTTGAATGGCTTGAAAAGCAAAATCATAACACCACCAGCGAAGTTGGATAAACCTCCTTGTAGTGCCAAACCAACTGCAAAAGCAGCGGCACTAAATATAGCTACAAACGACATTACGTCCATACCCAATGTAGCAGCAGTCGCTAACAGTAACATTACCTTAAATAACACACTCATCAATGAAATCAGAAAAGGACGTAAAGATTCGTCCATTCTTATTTTGACGAAGTATTTTTGGAGTACTTTCATCAATTTGTTGATGATAAAGCTACCAATGATAAAAACTAGAAGTGCGCTTGCAACATTTCCAAGCAAAGTAAGAAAACTCTCACTCGTCAAGAATTTCATAATTTTATCACTTGTGCCTGCAATATCTTGTAGGAAAAATAAATTGTGCATAATTTGTTTAAATTTATATGGTGTTAAAATAGATTGTGTTGTATTTAACGTAAAATAACATACTAAGTCACTTACTCGTTAATTTTTTTCAAAAAAAATCCTAATTAAATGATTAGACTAAGTACAGGACAACACTTTTTTATCTATATCAATAGGATCTCCATAATGCCACTTTAATTGAACAGCTTTCTCTTGATTTTATGTGTCCAAATAACATTTTTTAAGTTTTGTCCTCTACTAAAATAATTAGAGCATGTCTAAAATTACCTAAATAGAGGACAAAATTTTAAATGACCAGCTTTTTTCTACCCTTGTTGTCTTTATTCATAGTTTCTATTTTTTAGGATCTACTATAACAGGTTTATTATTCTCATAGTTAACTTGTATATATTCTTTCTTATCAAACTTCGTGACAAAAACTTCGGTTCTTCGATTCACCTGATGTTCATATTCGCTACAGTTAACCCCATCTTTACATTTGTTTCTTGGTCTAGATTCGCCGTAACCAACTGCCTGAATTCGATTGGCTGCTATTCCTTTGCCGATCAAATATTCTTTCGCAGATTTAGCTCTGTTGGCAGAAAGCGTCTTGTTATAACTCGTGCTAGCTCTAGCATCGGTATGCGATGACAATTCTATTTCCATACTCGGAAAAGTCTGCATAATCAAGGCTAAATCATCTAGGTCTCCTGCCGCCTCTTGGCGAATATCATACTTATCAAAATCATAATAGATATTTTTCAACTCTATCATATCTCCTTCCTTGATAGACTGGCTAATTTTGCTATTTCCCAGTTTGAGTGGATTCCCCATTCTATCAAACCCAGGTTTGAGCAGTAGTTCTAATGCTACTGGCTTTTCGCAATCTTTAGGATCAAGCAGCGAAATAATCTGATTGTCACCAATAAAATTATTTTTTCGTGCTTTCACTACATATTCGCACCCGCACTCTAGCGGAAAAGCAAACAAACCTGTTTTGTCAACTTGAATCGTCACTTCCTCCCCTGTACAACGATTCAACAACGTTATTTTGGTATTCGGAATCGGTCGCCCATATTCGTCATGCAGTACGATACCTCGTACCTGTGGTGTACCTGCTGGAATAGTAGGGTTAGGATTGGCTAGAGAATTCGGATTATTGGGGTTGTACCCTGTTGGATTATTTCCAATATTGGGTGTACCATTATTAGGGTTATAATTATTGGGACTGGTTGCTATTGCTTCCGCAAATTCAGGGTCATAAGCTGGATTATTCGGGTTCATCTTGGGGTCGTAATAAGGCGAACTTGGGTCAGCACTTGGCTTGCCACCACTTGCCAGCAAGGTCTGCAACTGTATCAATCCAATACAATATTCGTCCACAGTTGCCCCTTGTAGTGGCATCTCAAAAGTCTGTGTTGCCAATACATAGCCCTGCTTTTTGACCTGAATACTATAGCTGCGTCCTGCTTGCATCTGGAATGGTGCTACGCCATTGGCATCGGTATAGAGTATGCCTAATTTTGCTTGTTGTGCTTTACTCAGGTCATTGATACGCACACGATATTCGTTCGCTCCTTCGGCTATGGGCGTCAGCGACAAAACGACTGTGGCACCATTGAGACTTTCTAAGTTCGTCGCAGTTTCGTTTGCTTTGAGTATGGGCGTTAGTGTTAGCTCTGCCCCTGCTATTCTATTATTGTTTTGTTTGTCAAATACACACAACTGCACCAACGATTGAGGTGCTGCCGCAATTTCTTCTAGTACTTGATCCGCTTCAAAACTATAAATGTCATCTTCGCCCTGTCCACCTACACGATTGGACGTAAAATAACCCGACTTATTGTCAGATTTCATAATCAATCCAAAATCATCTTTATTAGAATTGAAGGGTGCCCCCAGATTGAAGGGAACTTCCCAAACCGCATCTGGACCTTCTGGGATTTTGTGGGCAACATATAGATCCAATCCGCCTAACCCTGCACGACCATTAGATGCAAAATATAACGAACCATCGCTATGAATATACGGAAATACTTCATTTCCAGGTGTATTGATTTCGTCGCCCAAGTTCGCTGGCGAAGACCAAGTATCGCCTATCAAATAAGAAACGTACAAGTCCATTCCTCCTCGACCACCTTCGCCGTTGCTACTCGCAAAAACCAACATGCGTTCATCTGCAGACAAGGTAGGGTGACAAATATCAATTTCTTTGTCATTGAAAGACAGTTCTTTTATGTCTTTCCAAATACCTTTGATATTTCGAGCCGAGTAGATTTTGAGTTTTGTAATCTTATCTTTACTAACGCCTCTTTTTCCATTGAAAAAATTATTCCTAGTGAAAAACACCTTTTGATGATCGTCTGTAAATGTAACAGGACCTTCGTGGAATTTGGTATTCAATTGGTCAGAAAACGCTTTAGGCTGTTCAAAATCATCGCCTTTTTTTTCGGCAAAATACAAGTCCATACAGTTTTCATTAATCCAGTTGTCCACCTTATTCTGGCTCGATTCGTCTCTACTTGACACAAACACCAACCCCTGATTGTAGTACATGGGACTAAAGTCTAAGTTGGGCGTATTGAGTGCCACCTCATTTTTTATTTTGACATTACCACTCGCTTTGTAGTTGTTGATTTGCGTACACGCTACATAGCCTGCTACTGCTCGTTGGTCGATTTCGGTACCTGCTGCTTCTTGCTCTTCTTTTACGATTTGGTATTGCTTACGAGCCTCTATATAATTGCCGTTTGCTTGTAGTGCCTGAGCATAATACAAGTGGTTTTCGGCATTTCCAGCCTCTTTCAGAATAAGCTGCTGATAGACCTTTTCGGAATTTTTAAAATCACCTACTTTACGATAGCTTGTCCCCAATTTATTGAGGGTAGCTTGGTCGGCGGTCGTAATATCGACGCCACTTTGCAAGGCAATATATTGAGCGTAGCCCAAGTCTTGATAAATTTTGTCTGCTTTTTTGCTATTTTTTTGAGCCATTGCCATCGGCAATATCCCCAAAAAGCAAATAATGTATAGTATATTTTTCATAATAATAAATTGTAACCGATGGTAGAAAACTGCTTAGGCATACTCTTAAAAGAAACGAGGATTATGTAATCGTTTAGCTTTTTTGAAGAAGCAATATTCCAGCATCACATCAAAACTACCGCTATTGTATTGCTGTAATGGTGTGAGTGTAAAATCGTACGAAACAGACAGTGCCAATTGTGGCACTATACGCCATTGGAGCAGTCCATCGACCGAGTCACCCAAACGATACGTCACGCCCAACAATATTTTCTCAAAGAATACAAAACTGACATTGATGTCGGCATCAAAAGGTGTATTCGGCACATATTTCAGTAGTAAATTAGGTTGCAATTGTACATTTTTGGCAATATCCAAAGACAAGCCTCCCATCAGAAAATAATGCTGTTGGAGTTCTGGCTCTATCGTAGAATTTGCATTGTCATTAAAATCTATTCGATTTCTGAAAATCCGTGGCACCGAAAATCCGACATACCATTGGCGAGCCTGGTAAAATACGCCTGCTCCAAAATTGGGCACGACCTTGCTCGACACACCTGCTGGCACGGTTGGGTCGTTGGCTTGCGTCAACTCCGATTTGTCCCAACGAATGGTCATATAATTGAGCGTACCACGCATACCGATACTCAACGTTGATTCATTTTTGAGCTTGATACGATAGGCATAACTCACATCAAAATTCCAGCGGTCAGTCAACCCAATTCGGTCATTGGTCAGATTGAAACCAATGCCCATGCGCTTGTTCCAAACAGGTGCATTGAGACTAAGTGTGGCAGATTCGGGCGCACCCTCTATTCCTATCCATTGTTTGCGAAAAATAGCTGCTAGCGAAGTATGTTCTTTGCCACCTGCATAGGCAGGGTTGAAATACAATTTATTGAACATAAACTGTGTGTACTGTACATCTTGTTGAGCCATCATTTGCCCAACCCACCCAAAGAGTACAATCGTTGTGATTAGAATTCTTTTCATCATTTCGTTATTTTGAAAATGAAAAACAACACACTCCTAACAAGTGAGCCATTTTTCATTCATTTCTTTGAAGTTGTTTATCAAATTTTATCTTCTCACCTCTACAAACCCTTGGTATTTTCTACCATCTTCCAACTCCATAATATAGAAGTAGGTCGCATCAGGTACAGGCATTTCATTGTGCGTAGCGTTCCATGTATTTTTGTAATTATCACTTTCGTACATCAGGTCGCCCCAACGGTTATACACTTGTAGCTTCGTGCCTTCTAGCCCATCTAAACAAGGAATAACAAAGTTTTCGTTGATGTCATCACCATTTGGTGTCATCATGTTTGGAATATTACATTCAAAACCTCCTTGTACGTCAATTACCACTCTGGCGGTGTCACAGTAACGAACAGGACAGTTTGGATTGCACAATTGATAAATAAACTGCTGATCAACCAAAATATCGGTCAATACTATATCAAATTCACCTGTTCCTAAGTTCGTCAAGATACCTTTGTTGATTCCTTCCGTTACCGTAATTATCCAATTGGTATTCAAATCATCGTTTGGTGTTACGTCAATCGTATTGCCTGCACTGTTGTAAATCACAACAAAACTATCAGCATTCGCAACGGGTGCATCGTCTATTTCTACCAATACCGTATCCGTAGAATAATTGCGACAAGCACCATTACTCAATGTCCAAATAAATTGGTTGACACCGAATGGCAAATTAACAATTTCGGTTGTTGTTCTTGGTGGTGTTACAATTGTAGCAGAAGAAGTCGTTGTCCAGAATCCTGTTCCTACACTTGGTGTAGTTGCTATCAGAGTAATCTCGTCTTCATTACAAATCACCACATCTAATCCTGCATAAGCCGCATCAGAAGGCAGACTACTAACTTGAACCTGTACAGCATCGGTGTCATAATCAACACAAGGACCATTACTCACGCTCCAACTAAAGCTATAGGTAGAATCTAGTTGCAATCCTGTTACGGTACTATTTGGGTCGTTGACATTCGTAATTACTACGCCTGCACTAGCTTGATTGTTCGGCTGCGTCCATCTGCCCGTCGCTACGGTTGGCGTCAATGCCATCAATTGTGCCGTATCAGCATTACAAACCGCAATATCTAATCCTGCATTCGCCGTATCAACACTAGTGGTTGGTGTCACGATTACGAGCATTGTGTCTATCGAATAATCAATACAAGCGCCATTGCTCAATGCCCAATAGAATGCGACTGTATCAGTTGGTATATTCACTACATTGGTATTTGGCAATGTAGGATTGATGATCAAACTTGTAGAATTGCTCAACCATCTTCCTGTACTAAACTGTGGATTGGTCGCATCTAAATTGGTGCTGTTAGCAGCACACAATATAATATCTGTTCCAGCATAAGCTACTTCTGGAGGAAGTGCATTGATATTGTAAGTCACTTCGTCGGTACTAAAGTTCGGGCAACCCAATGTAGAAATTGTCCAAGTAAAGTTATAAGATTGTCCTACTTGTATGCCTGTTACGGTCGCATTCGGTTGTGTCGGATTATTGATAACAATACCTTGACTAGATTGTGCTGAGGTTTGTGTCCAGCGTCCTGTACTGCTGGTCAATGTATCGGCTTGTAGCAATATCGAATCAACACCACAAAGTGTCTGGTCAAATCCTGCAAAGGCAATATCTCTACTCGCTGGCGAAATAATCACCTCCATAGAATCGACCGAATAATCGACACAAGCTCCGTTGCTCAATGTCCAGTAATAAACTGTTGTATCTTCTTGTATATTGACTACTTGCGTATTGAACGCCGAAGGCGTTACTATCGTCGCACTGTCGTTGGTCGTCCAGAATCCTGTTCCGATTGGCGGCATGGTCGCTTCCAATTGCAATCTATTGCCACCACATAGTATGGTATCTTCTCCTGCATACGCCACATTGGTTGGCAGTGCATCTATTGTTATCAATACTTGATCATTGGAGTAATCCACACAACCACCATTCGTCAATGTCCATGTGAACGTGTAAGTAACTCCTGCTATCAATCCATTAACTGTTGTTGCCGTATCGGTTGGTGTAGTTATCGTTGCACCCAAGCTCGCTTGTGAAGCAGTCTGTGACCAATAACCGCCACCCACTGTTGGTGCTGCTGCATTGAGTTGTACGGTTGTTTGATTGCAATACGCAGAATCTAAACCTGCATCAGCCACATCGTTGGAAGGTGCCGTTACCGTAATAACAATCGTATCCGTATCATAATCGACACAACTACCTGAACTCAATGTCCAAACAAATATATTTTGACCGATACTCAAACCTGATACCGTAGTGCTTGGTCGAGTTGGATTGCTAATCGTTGCGGTCGAACTCGTTGTCCAGAGTCCCATAGCTGCTACGGGTACTGAGGCATTGAGCTGGCTAGTCGTGGTAACACCACACAAATTAATATCATTTCCTGCAAAAGCATTATCGGGTGGTATCGCATTGACTGTAATCGCTACGTTGTCACTCGAATAATCAACACAAGTTCCGTTGCTCAAGACCCAAGTAAACACATAAGTGGTATTAGCCGTCATGCCAATTACTTGCGTAGCTGGATCAGTTGGATTCACAATCGTAACGCCTTGCGCTGCTTGGCTATTGGTCTGCGACCAACGTCCTGTTCCTGCACTTGGTGCGGTAGCGGTTAGGTTCGTATTGCTATTACAAATCACTTGGTTATTGCCCGCTTCTGCAATATCAGTACTACTCGAAGAAACCACCAAAACTGAATCTACACTGTAATCCATACATATTCCATTGCTCAAGCTCCATACAAAATAGCTGCTATCTTGTGCCAAATTCACAACAGTAGTCGTTGCCGAAGTTGGGTCAATTATCGTAGCACTAGAAGTGGTTGTCCACATTCCTGTGCCGTATTGCGAAGCCTGTGCAGCTAGGTTAATCGTTGTCTGGTCACAGACCAAAATAGGTGTACCTGCATAAGCGACATCTATTGGTGCTGCTGCTATATCTATATTGACAATATCGCTGCTGTAATCCACACAATTGCCGTTGCTCAATGTCCAAACAAAATTGTAGTTCGTGCCTCCTTGCAATCCATTGACCGTAGTCGTCGCATTCGTCGGATTGGCTATCACTACGCCCTGCCCTGCTTGAGCGGCAGACTGTGTCCACATTCCTGTACTTGTAGTAGGTGCGGTAGCGACCAAAGTAGCCGAATCGACACCACACAATCGTTGGTCTAGTCCTGCATTAGCAACATCGCTGCTGCTTGGCGTGACATCAACTATCATAGAGTCGCTAGAGAAGTCCAAACAAGCGCCATTGCTCAATGTCCAGTAGAATGTACTACTACCTATTGGCAAATTATAAACAGCTGTATTTGGAGAGTTTGCATTAGCAATAGTTGCTCCGCTGTTGGTTGTCCAGATTCCTGTCGCACTATTTGGCACGGCTGCATTTAGATTGGTACCAAACTGGTTGCACAATCCTATATCAGTTCCTGCAAACGCTTGTGTTGTTGGTATAGCATCAATAATCGCTGTGGTCACCGCTGATGGCTCACTATTACAATTATTCAATGTAGTGACGACATAATAATCGCCTGCATTGGTCGTAGTTGCTGCTGTTATCGTCAAAGTTTGCCCTATTCCTACCGAAAGATTGCTGCTAGCACTGAACCACTCGTAAGTCGCTCCTGCTACCGCATTACTAGCCGTTAGTATCAAGTCATCGCCTGCACAAATTGGTGTATTATTACTGGTTATGAATGGTGTTACTGGAATCGGATCAACGACTACAGTAGTCGTCGCATCTAGACTCTGGCAACCATTACTATCTATTATGTACAAATTGTAAGTTCCTGAATCCACTACACCTGCCATAGATACTACAGATGGATTTTGTAAGTTCGATTGGAAGCCATTTGGTCCAGTCCAATTATACCCTGCGGCTCTTGTTGTAGTAGCCAATACCAAGGCATCGCCTTGACAAACGGTAATACTATCAGCTACTGTCGGTGCTGTTGGTATGGCATGTACATTTACGGTAGTCGTCCCGACTAATGCTCTGCAGCCGTTGACGGTTAAGTAGAGATAAAAAGTACTATCGGTACGAATATTTCTAACCGTTGGGTTTTGAGCGGTAGCTACCAATGTCGTTTGATTGCTATCCGCATACCATTCGTAGCTTGCTCCATTCACAAAGGAAGTAAACAAATTGGCAGCTTCAGCTACACAAACAGGGCCACTATTGAAAATCGCTTGATTGGTAGGAATACCATTAATAACTACATTTTCTATGTTAGAAATACTCGATTCGCAACCATTACTATCAATAACAACTACTGTCCAGTCTCCATCTTGATAAAAATTACTGGTAGCATCAATAACCAAATTAGCAATAGTTGTAGTCGTATCAGCTCCATTTGGTGCTGTCCAACGATAATTCGCTGCGGCAGCAGTGGTGGACAATACGATATTATCACCCTCGCAAATCGAACTATTGCTGGTCAATACAGCTTGTGTCGGATTCGGATTGACCGTAACTTGTACCATCGTGTCTGCACTTTCGCAACCATTATTATCAACAATCGACAAGACATAGCTACCAGAATCTACTAGCGTTGCGTTTTGTACTACTGTTGGATTCTGTAAGTTAGATACAAATCCGTTTGGTCCTGTCCAA
Source organism: uncultured Saprospiraceae bacterium (assembly GCA_937139495.1). Lineage (GTDB taxonomy): Bacteria > Bacteroidota > Bacteroidia > Chitinophagales > Saprospiraceae > Aureispira. Next base: position 112,360 of record CAKZQC010000003.1, read on the forward strand.
TTGTAACTTGCTGCTACCGTGGTGGTATTCAATACCAAAGCATCGCCTGCACAAATTGCAAAATCAGCTGCTACACTTGGTGTTGCAGGTATTGGATTGACCAATACCGTATTGACACCTGCTGCTGAGGTACAACCATTGACGGTTACAAATAAATAGAAAGCCGTATCGCTTGTTATATTTCTAATAATTGGATTTTGACTCGTTGCTACCAATACTTGTTGTGTACTATCAGCATACCAATTATAACTCGCTCCTGTTACGGTTGTTGTCGTCAATTGCACGTCCTCTCCTATACAGATTGGACTGTTATTGAATACTGCTGGTGTAGCAGGAACTGGTGTAATTTCTACATTAATTGTATTCGATTCGGTACGACAACCCGTCGTAGTATCGATACAGATCATATACCAAGCTCCATTCAGATAGTTTGAGTTCGTAGCAGGTATGCGAGTGGTACTGCCATTCGTAAATAATACATTTCCACCACCTGCTGTACCCAGCGTAGAAGCACTGTTCCCATTTGGTCCTATCCATTGCGACTGATCACAACTGCTGCTAGAGCTCAATACTAAGGTATCGCCAAAGCAAATTGGCGTATTGCTTACAATAGTTGGCATTGCTGGATTGGCATTGACACCAACATAAACACTTGTATCGGTACTTCTACACCCTTGTGTATTGGTCACATATAAGGTATAGACTCCCGTATCTATAGCCGAAGCACTTACTACTGTTGGACTTGGCAAATTACTTTGGAAGCCATTTGGTCCTGTCCAAAAATAATTGGCAGCGTTAGTAGTTGTTGTCAAAACAATATCATCACCTACACATACGGCAAAATCTGCTGGTATAGCTGGCGTTGCTGGTGTTGGATAAATTCTAATTTCTTCTTCTCCTGCCAACGAAACACAACCATCAACAAACACCATTAGACGATACAATCCTGTATCCGATTGAGTGGCATTCGATACAATCAAAGAAGGTATGGTAGTAGTATCCATTGTGCCATTTGGCAATGTCCAATAATAGGCTACATTAGTACCAAAATATGCTTGTGTTGTCAAGGTCAAATCCATTGTTCCTTCGCAGAAAGGTGCATTATGACTAATCGTTGGCGTTGCTGGTTTTGGATAAATTGTCACCTCCACAGTGGCAAAGGCATCACAACCAAATGAATCCGCTACGGTCAAGCCATAACTTCCTGCATTGAATGGATAAATATTAGGTATAACTGGATTTTCTAAAGTAGATACGAAGCCACTTGGTCCTGTCCAGCGATACGTTGCCATATTGCCTGTTGCGTTAGCAAACAAGAATAATGTATCTAGTTGACACAAGGGCGTATAGCTTGGCTGTGGCACTACGGGAGCAGGAATTACTTCTATACGAGTAGAATCTGCTAGCGAAGTACAACCGTTGACCGTCGCTACTACATAATACGTAGCTGAAGCCATCATAGCCATAATCGTCGGTGTACGAACAGTAGAAACCAAGGTTGTCAAATTGCTATCGCTGTACCATTCGTAGGTCGCTCCACTAATTGGAGTAGCACTCAATTCGCCATTTTCGCCACTACAAATCGCTCCATTATTGAAGGCACTAACGACTGGTATTGGATTGATGGTTACATTAATTGTATTGGACTCGGTCGCACAACCTGTGGTCGTGTCGATACAGAGCATGTACCAAGCCCCATTCAGATAATTGGCGTTAGTAGATGGAATACGGGTCAGACTACCTCTTGTAAATAATACATTGCCGTTTCCGACTGTACCCAAAGTAGAAGCACTGTTTCCGTTGGGTCCTATCCATTGTGCTTGACCACAATCCGTACTAGAACGCAAGACTAAAGTATCGCCAAAACAAAGTGGGCTATTACTCACGATAGTTGGTGCTGGCGGATTGGCATTGACCGTAACGGTCACGCTCGTATCACTGGATTGACAACCATTAATAGTAGTAGTCGATAATGTATATATTCCAGCATCGGCTGCTGTTGCATTCTGCACTACGGTCGGATTTTGCAAATTGGAAGTAAATCCATTTGGTCCTGTCCAATTATAGCTTGCTGCTCTAGTAGTCGTTGATAAGGTAATATTATCGCCTCCACATACCGCAAAATCTGCTGGCATATTAGGGGCGTTGGGTGCAGGTAATACTTGAATCGTACCTCTTGTAGCTGCCGAAGGACAACCATTTTCAGTCACCACCAAGTGCCAAGTAGTATCGCTTGTTATTGTATTCAAAGTAGGGTTTGGTATAGTAGAAACTAGATTCATCAAGCTAGCATCACTGTACCATTCTGGAATAGCTCCACTTTGTATGGTGGCAGAAAACTGCCCTGAAGCACCGTTACAGACTGGACCGTTATTGTTGACCAATGCCGCTACGGGTACAAGATTGATAATAACATTGCGAGGTGTAGAAGCGACCGATTGACAACCTGCCGTACTCACTGCCACTACTGTCCAGTTTCCTGGTTGGTAATAATCACTAAGCACATTAATTATCAAGCTGTTGCTTGTCGTAGTCGTATCTATTCCGTTTGGAGCTGTCCAAATATAACTTGCTGCCATCGCATTGGTCGTCAAAACCAAGTCTTCCCCCATACATATTGCACTATTAGTGCTCAATACAGGCTGTGCTGGATTCGGATTAACCAAAACAATTACGCTTGTATCACTAGATTGACAACCATTGATGTCCGTAATAAATAACGTATATACTCCTGCGTCGGCTGCTGTTGCATTTTGCACCACGCTCGGATTTTGCAAATTGGAAGTAAATCCATTTGGTCCTGTCCAATTGTAGCTCGCTGCTCTAGTAGTCGTGGATAACGTAATATTATCGCCTTGACAAACGTCAAAGTCTGCTGGTATGTTCGGTGCGTTGGGTACAGGCAATACTCGAATCGTGCTTGCCGTAGCTGCCGAAGAGCAGCCATTTTGAGTCACTACCAAATACCAAGTAGTATCGTTGGTGATATTGCTCAATGTCGGATTTTGCATAACGGAAACAACGTTCGTCAAAGCTGCATCGCTGTACCACTCATAAGTTGCTCCATTTTGAAATGCAGTAGTGAATGATCCTGTTGCTCCATTGCATACGGGTCCATTATTATTGACCAATGGTGCTGTCGGAACGGCATTGATAACCACATTGCTAGCAGCAGAAGCTACCGAGCTACAACCTGCAGTATTAGTTGTGACTAATGTCCAATTTCCTGATTGGTAAAATCCACTTGTACTATTAATCGTTAAGCTATTTGTTGTGGTTGCCGTATCTACTCCATTTGGAGCAATCCAAGTATAACTTGCCGTCATTACATTGGTCGTCAAGACCAAATTATCCCCTGCACATATCGCACTGTTGGTACTCAACACAGGCTGTGCTGGATTTTGGTTAACAATAACGGTAGCCATCGTATCCGCTGATTGGCACCCATTGCTATACACTACTTGCAAGCTATAAACGCCTGCATTGGCTGTTGTTGCGTTGGTGATTACTGCTGGATTTTGTTGCGTAGCACTAAATCCATTTGGTCCTGTCCAAACATAACTGTTAGCGATGGTAGTTGTTGTTAATGTAATATTGTCCCCTGCACAAACTGCTGAATCAGCAGCAATGATTGGAGCGGCTGGTTGCGGTATTACTTGCACGGTGGTAGTGGCTGCTGGCGAAGTACATCCGCTAACTATTACGACCACATAAAACGTACTATCTGTTGTAATATTATTGACAGTGGTTGTTGCTGTCGTGGCTATCAAATTTGTCAAAGCAGCATCGCTGTACCATTCATAAGAAGCATTGGGTGCTGCTGGTGTACTCAATGTCACCATTGCTCCCGTACAAACAGGGCCATTGTTGGTGGCTGTTGGTGCTGCTGTTGCAGAATTGATGACTACAGTCGAATTACTGGACAACATCGAAGGACAATTATTGCCCACTTGCGTTGTCAATGCCCAGTCGCCTGCTTGATAATAAGCGGTATTGGTTGGCACAATAACTAGACTATTGCTAGTCGTGAATGTATCTAAACCATTTGGAGTAATCCAACGGAATGTATCGGCAGTAGCAGTTGTGTTCAATACTAACGTATCGCCTGTACAAATTGCCGAATTATTGGTCAACACAGCGGCGGCTGGTGCCGTATTTACGACGACCACTGCTGTTGTATCTGCTGAAGTACAACCGTTGGCATCGGTCACAAATAAGGTGTACGTTCCTGCATCGGCAGTAGTTGCATTGACAATTACTGCTGGATTTTGTTGGCTAGAAGCAAATCCATTTGGTCCTGTCCATGTATAACCTGTTGCATTTCTACTAGTTGTTAAAGTAATATTTTGCCCTTCACATACAGCCGAATCTGCGATGATAATAGGTGTCGTTGGTACTGCTAAGACGCTGACTATCGTCGAATCTATTGGCGTAGCACAACCATTGACCGTCACGATCAAATAGAACGTGCTATCGTTGGTCAAGTTACTGACCATCGGGTTTTGTAGGGTCGAAAATTGATTGGTCGCAGCGGCATCTGTGTACCAAGCGTAACTTGCTCCTGCTATCGTGCCTGCACTCAATTGTGCGGCAGATCCATTACAAATCGCTCCGTTATTGGTCGGACTTGCCGAATTTGGTACGCTATTGATAACGACATTGCTAGCAATAGAAGCCATCGAAGTACAACCATTCGCATCGGTAATCGCTACTGTCCAATCTCCTGATTGATACAGACCGCTGTTCGCTAATACTATTAAATTATCCACCGTTGTCGTCATGCTCGCTCCATTTGGAGCTGTCCAAGTGTAGCTTGTTGCTATGGCATTGGTCGTCAAGACTAAATCTTCGCCTTGACATATCGCACTATTTGTACTTAATGCTGGACGGTTTGGTCTTGGATTGACGGTAACAATCGTATTAGCTGGAACAGAAGTACAACCATTGAAATTTTCTACGACTAAACTATAAGTACCTGCATTGGTCGCACTAACGGGCGTAATGGCAGCAGGATTAGGAGAGGTAGAACTGAATCCATTTGGTCCTGTCCAAGTGTAGCGATTTGCTATCGTATTGGTTGTCAATACAATGGTATCTTGACCTTCGCAAACGGTAAAGTTGGCAGGTACATTCGGTGCTACGGGTGCTGCATGAATAACAATATTGGTAGAATCTGGCAAAGTGGAACAGCCGTCTAAATCTACAATAATCGCATAAATTCCGCTGTCGGCTACTGCTGCATTCGCAATCGTTAACATTGGCACATTGGTCGTAATCGTTCCTGTTGGAGTCGTCCAATTATACGTCACTGAATTGCCTGTATAGGCAGCTACTTCTAGTGTCAAATCATTCCCTTCGCAAAGTGGTGCATTGCTAGTAATAGTAGGTGTTGTTGGTTGTGTATTAATTGCTACTTGTACCACTCCTGTGCTACTACAATTGTTGGCATCTTGTATAGATAGCGCGTAGCTTCCTGCATTATTCGCATTTGCATTCGCTATAATTGGATTTGCTAGATTGGAAACAAAACCGCTTGGACCTGCCCAACTATAAGTTGCTGCGGTTGTATTGGCAAACAAAGCCAAGGAATCCCCTGCACAAATAGGTGCGTTATAATTTGGGGCAAAATTAGCTGGGTTACTATTGATGAGTACTCCCGTAACGCCAACGCTTGACAAACAACCGTTGGAATTGATTTGCACATAAAAACTATCGGGCAAGTTGGCGGCTATCAAACCACTAATAACTGGATTTTGACTAGTTGCTACTAAGTTGCTCAAAGCAGCATCGCTATACCAACTATAAGTCGCTCCTCCTATGGTGTTGACATTCAGTGTCACGTCGTCGCCTTCGCAAATAGGACCCGAATTGGAGGTAATCGGATTGACTGGGGTTCTATTGATAATAACATTAGAAACTGTTGATGGCTGCGAAATACATCCATTGGCATCGGCCACAGAAAGTGCCCAATTACCTGCCATATATAAACTACTGTTTGGTATAATTGTCAGTGTACCTGTGGTCGTAACCGTATCTTGACCATTTGGTGCTATCCACATATAACTATCAGCGGAAGCATTTGTTGAAAGCATGATATTTTCGCCACTACAAATAGGGCTATTATTAGCTAAAGTAGGTGTATTGGGTCTAGGGTTGACACCTAGTGTCAACGAAACGGTTGGCGAATTGCACCCTTGACTATTGGTGGTAAACAAACTATATACGCCTGCATCTGAAAATGTAATGGGGCGGATAAGTGGTGTAGTAGCCGAGTTGGCACTAAACCCATTGGGTCCTGTCCATGTGTAACTATTAGCAATCGTACTTGTAGTAAACTGCACTTGGCTACCCTCGCAAACTGTTGTATCGGGTGAAATAATAGGGGTATTAGGTTGAGGACGTAAGTTGAGCTGGAAAAAATTGGAAGTATCGGTGATACAGCCATCTAGTTCTACAATCACATAATAGGTACCTACATCAGCAGCACTAACGGGATCCAAAATCAATTCAAAGTTGTTGAATCCTGCTGGCACTCCTGGACCTGTCCAGTTGTACGTTACTCTATTTCCGTTGTATTGTTGTACTTGCAATACCGCACGCTCACCCTCACAAATAGGTGTATTGCCTGTAATGAAAGGATCAAATGTATTGTCAATTACGACATTTAAGTCGGCACAACTATCTCTTGAATAATCATTGGCGGTGCCACCTAAAGCAGTCGGGTTACCCGAACGCTTCACACCTAAGTTGGAAGAAAAAGCCATCGGCTGCGTCGCTTGTGCTGCTTGGGCTATACTTTCCCAAGTAATATTAGCACAGTTGGTTAGTGTAAAACAAGGTGTTATGGCAGAAGAAATACCTACTTCAAAGGTTACACTGTAAGTCTCGCCTACATTAATCGTATCAAAACCTGCGGTAAGGGTGTTGCCACTAAATCGGGCAGAATCGCTAATCATAGCTGTGCCACCCTGGGTAATCCCAGAACCTGCAACAAACAACATTCCTGTTGGTAGTACATCTTGTAGATTGACGTTGTAAGCTGGTGCAGAAGAAATTGTTGCTGGATTGCTTACCGTGATGGTAACGAACGAAGTATTGTTTGGCAATACATCTTCTGGCATAAATGATTTGGTTACTTCTAATGCTGGTTCTATAACGGTAACAAAAGGAGCTCTATCATTAATGCTCAACTGATTGCCAGGAGTATTCGGGTTGTCCCAACGTGCCGTAGCAATATTGCGAAGCTGCTGCCCATTAGAATTGGTCGAATGATTGATAACAATCGTTTGATAAAATACCTTGATGGTATCATTGACATTATCAGTATCCAAGTTTTGGATATTGCCAAAGTCAAGTACTAGTTCTCTATCTTGCTGTTGTGGAGCTGCTCCAATATTGGAAATAGTTGCCCCTGATTGCACCGATGCAAAACCGCCTGCTACTGAAGTCGCAATATTGGTAGCTCCTGTGGAGGTGCACAATACAATAGAATCAACCCCTACAAATGCCAAACCTTCCTCTACCCTATCGGTCAATGTTAAGTTATCTAAATTTCCTTCTGGAATATATAGCTGAACTTCGTAGGCAATGACTTCGCCAATAAGTGCTTGACTATTATTGCCGCTATGATTGGGCATAATATAATCCACTATCTTGTTCATAGTAGGACTAGCAGCCACCGCTCGGGCAGCATCACTAATAGGAGGAAAAGCAACACTTCCTCTAGCTGAAGACCAATCTACTTGAGCAGTATTGTCTAAAATAGTAGCTGCTCCAATATTAGGTACTACTTCGCAGACATAACTGATATTGATAAAAAAGTTATTGGCTCCTGCTCCTGCAAACGCAATAGAATCAGCCGTAGCAACATCTATATTGAGGCTGTTGCCAGAAAAACCGCCTGTAAATGGTATCGCATTATTATTTCCGTCCACGACTGGCGTAGCCCCTACTAGTGTACAGTTGGTCAACTCTGGTGGAGCTACATCGGTAATATTAAGGTCGTACCCAGGGGCAGCTCCTTCATTTTCAATTGTGATTTGATAAAATAAACTATCGCCTCCATTCACTTGAGTGGCATTACCATCAGGCGGACTTACCACTGGGCTAATTACAACATTTGGATTGGTAGAAGAAACAATCCCTTTGGTCAAGTCCAAATCAGGAGCTGCCACTTGTATCAAGGTAAGCACTGTTTTCGTTTCATCATCAGCTGCTGTGTTATCACTATTTACTTGCATAAAATTGGAATGAAACAAGCCATCGGCAAACGGAATAGTAGTAATTGGTATATCTATTAATAATACAATATCCACACAACCTCCTGTTATGGAATTGGACAAATCGCCAAACTCTAGTTCCAATGAATTAGCTGCTGCGTTAATGGTGTAATTTATTGGGGGGGTACTAGAACAGGTGGAAGCGTCAAATCGGACATCAGTACCAAAAGTAGTTGCCAAATCTGTAACATCATGGATAGGTAATGGGAAAAAATCCGTAATAATTACATCATCTAAATCTAAAGAAGGTACTCGCAGTTCTAAACGATACTGCACAACATCACCAGGCCACCATTGACCATTTCTGCCTGCTCCTGTTGGAGGGCTGTTGTTTACTGTTTTTTGTATGAAAATATCATTTAAATTAATTGATGTACCGGCATCATCAGTACATCCAGCAGCACCTTCGGCTAAGTCATAAGTAATAGTAGAAGTATGCGTCAACACATCTCTGCTCAGTACAGGGTCGCCATTAGCGTATGTTTGATTCACATCTGCGGTATATTGAAGTGCTGGACCAGCACAAGGCAAAATGTTAGCACCGTTCTGTGTGTGTATATCTACCGTGACCGTAGAACCTGTACCTGGTCCTGCTACAATCGTAGTGTTTCCAGCAAGGACTGGCGCTCCAGCCCACGTAAGACTAGCTGGATTGTAAACCATTCCATCGGCTACTACAAATGTAATAGAGGCACTAGTCAAACCTGCTGTATATTCTGTTATTTTGGCACCAATAGTATATTGTACCGTCTGACCAATGCTAACTGCACCAACTGCATTATTAGCATGACTGAGATCAAGGTGGTCTATATTCGTTTGTACCGTATCTCGTTGCGTAGGATTCCCCGCTACCACTGCAGAAGCATTATTGAAAAAACTATCTTGGTCACAAATGGTTTCGTCCAATGTATCTGCTACTGCTGCATCAAAAGTCACCTGCATATCAATAGCAGCTGTCGAGCCACTAAAAGAGCCGTTGCAAGTAACCTCTACCGTACCACCTGCTGTTCCTACGGTTGGTTGTTGTGTCACAGCACAGCCTGTAGGAGTACTGATATTTCCGAAATAAACCAACTGACCAGGCAAAGCATCAGTAATAATAATTGGTCCTGAAAGCGTACCTGCTGCTGCTATATCTACATTGAGTTGATACTCGTGGATGTGGCAACCAGCTCCTCCTCCTCCTGGAACTCCTTCATAAAGTCCATCAGAACCGCCTATCCTTTTCTCAAAGCGATACAAAATCGGTGTAATGGGCTGACACACTGCCGTTGCAGCTATTGAGCCGTTGTCGCCCGTGGGCGTATCTCCAAATTCGTACATACCTTGTACACAAACATCTTGTGGAGTACCTACGGTAGCTCCAGCAGTGACTGTGACACAGACCTCACTAATCAAAGCTACTCCGCCATCTACAAGAGAACCTACTGGATATTCCAATAGCAAAACAGTACTTCCGACAGGAGCAAAAATTGTATCATTGGTCGTGCTGTTGGCATTGGAAGTAGCTGTAGGATCAATAACAAAATTATTGGGTGCCGAAGAGGTAATCACCCCTAAATTCTGAACGGTTTGTCCGCTCCCTGCAAAAGTAGCTCCATCAAAATTAAAATCTGCTGGTAATATTAGCCTAACATAAGGTCCGTACCCTGGAGTGCCTGTATTGACAAAAGAAACCTCAAAACAAGTTTGCTCTCCTATAAATACTTCGTTTTCTGGAACGAAGTTTAAGGTAGGTGTTTGAGCGGTTGCCGAATAGCTTGTTGCTAAACTGACTAAAAAAACGAGTAGAACTTTATAGAACATATTGCTTATATATTTTTTGTCTTTCTTTTTTTGTTCGGAACAAAGAAAAATGAGAAGACCAATCAGATTGGTAAAGTTTACTAATGAGCTAGGGAGGCTATCGCCTCTTAGTTATATTGTTTTTTAATGTTAACAATAACTAAGGTATCTTATTAAATTGTTAACTAGAAACATTGATGAACTACATCGTGCTAATGTTACCACCATTCTTCTTCCAGAAGAAGCCACAAACGCCCTCTTCCATTCAAGAGATTGAAAATCAATACACTCGGCGGAAATTATTTTAAAAACAATTCCCCTTCTTTGACAATCAACACGGTGCGATTATTAACAGCGTGTTGAGCATAGGAACAGCGTTTATTATTGCCACATTCGTTAAGAATATCTTCTTCACCACGTGCTACAATGGTAAATTGAGTATCAGGAATTTGGCGGCCCAATAATTCCGCCTGTAGTAAATCGGCTCGCTTTTGAGTCAATATTCTATTGAATCGATTACTTTTTCGAGCATCTGTATGAACTTGTATTTCTATAATAAGTGTTGAGTCTGCCAATAATTTTTGAGCCAATGTATCCAACCAAAGTGCTTCCGAGAGATCTGCCGTTTTGCCTACAAATTGCATATTGGGTAGTATCAATGAATCGCCTGTCACGTAGTCAGGTTTTAGTGGAGCTGCATTTGCCAATGGCATATCAAAAAGAAAAGACAACTCGCCCATTACGAATTCTTCTCGCAACTCCGCTACATCTACAACCGTATCCATCAATCCTTCTACTACTAAGTGTAGTTGATAACTTTCGCCTTTGATTCCTTGTATTTTGTAGTTGCCGTCAGGCTCAATGGTGTTCCTTCGTTGACTCTGCGTCACTTTGTCAATCAATGTAACCGTTCCTTCGACAGGCTCTTCCCGCTCCGAAATAATCTTGCCTCTAATCGTTAGCAAACCCTTAGGACGAAGGCTTACTTTGGTACGATTTTTATTGCTTCGACTATAATTGTTGGTATTCAGTAGCAGCAACTGACTAAAAAAACCACTTCTGAACACATAAACCTGATACATTTTATTGGGCAATACACTAATCGTACAGTCACCTGTTTCGTTGGTCTTAAAAGTACCAATTCGCTCAGTATAACGATTGCCATTACCAAAGTCTTCCTTGAGCTCTACTCGAATAGAGCAGGCTGGGACTGGCTGTAGGAATGCGGCACTCTCTACTACGATAGAAATAGGAATCGTGCTACTAGATTGTGCCTTGGCACAAGACAGAAAAAGTGCTACACTAAAAAGTAATACCATAAATATGGTATAGTTATTGACAATTCTCAGGCTTTGCATTTGATTTTTTTGCTATTTAATTCACAGAAATTGTTTACTAAGTCATGACAAGATAATTGACAAGCACTTAATAATCAACACAATACTACTTTTTTTCCAATGGCTTGTCAAGTGATTGGTGACAACTTTTCAAACAACTTCACACTAACATTTCATTAAGAAGTCACAAAGAACGGTATTAAATCACGACTTATCTTCTTATTTCTGTTCTTTGCTAAAATTTTATTTCAAATTTATAAAAAATAGCTATGAAAAAATTATTATTTAGGCTCAGCTTATCTGTTTTAGGCTTGATGAGCTGCGAAAAACCCACTACCCAAAAATCCGATGCTACGCTTTTGCTTAAGGTAAAATTTGACTCCACGCTCACTCGATTAGATGCCTTTGGGCAGCCTGCTACTATTGCCGCAGGCAATGCTACTCAAAATCCAGCTTTCAATAGTATTAGTTTGCATAATATAGAATTGGTGCCGACTGCTTTGACTTCCATACAAGGTGGATCCGTCGTCTATAGGGGCAAAGAAAATAGTACAGGTGGTGCCGAAGCCGTAGATTTTGATCTCGCTATCATCAAAAAAAATGGAGAAACTTTTTTGGAAATTCCACTCAGCGAAATCAAAGCAGGAACCTATAAATACATTCGCACTTCGGTTACGTACCAAAACTATGCTGTTCGGTTCAATCTCACGAATGTACCAACTGTCGGCTCGGTCAACAATCAAAAAGGTACGGTTGCTTCTTTTGTTGGTTTCAATACTTATATCAGTGACCTACAAGTAGCCAATCAGACCAAAAGTGTCAATGATGATAAACTGCAAGGTTATTGGGCTTTTGAGACACAACTAAACAGTCCTTACAGCAGTTACAATCAAATTTATAGTGGTGATGCCGCTCGTACCACCGTTGTTAATCCTATTCATTCGACAACTCCTATTCCTGTGGGTTCATGTCTAGTAACAGGCTCTTTCGTAGGCAGCAACCTAGTGATTACGGGCAACGAAACGGAAGATATTGTGCTAGAATTATCTTACTGCACCAACAATAGTTTTGAGTGGCAAGATACCAATGGCAATGGTGAATGGGATATTGATGTGAGCAATACTACCGTCGAACCTGTTATCGATATGGGCTTACGTGGTTTACAAGCAGTCGTAAAATAAAATATGTTTTAGGGGGCTCTATAAGAGGTTATCCAATAAATTCTTTATCAATTAGAAGGTTATTAATATCTTAGTCGTCTAAACTTACACTATCTTTTTTGCACCAAGAGGTTCTCTCAAAAATTAATCCATGAAATTTAACATCTATATCCTTGCCCTATTAGCTAGCTTACTGATTTATACCTCTTGTAGAAAAGGGCCTGGTTTGGGCGGAAATGCTACTATTACAGGAAAAGTTTACGAATATGATTACAATAGTGATTTTACCAATCTGAAAGATGCTTATTTTAAAGCAGACCAAGACGTATATATTGTCTATGGCGATGAAAAAGTATATGCAGACAAATTTAGTACACACTATGACGGAACCTTTCAATTTAATTATTTGCTACCTGGAGAATATACTATTTATGCCTACTCCAAAGACACTACTGACACTAGTGCCATAGACATGGTGGTAGAAAAAAAAATAGTCATTACGGATAGATGGGAGACCATAGAAACAGACACGCTAATTATATATAATTGATGAAAAAAATTTATTTATTATTGCTTTTGCTTCCTCTTTTGTGTCAAGCTCAATCTAGTAGTTTTAACAACTGGCAGAGTGTGGGTTTAGAATATGATATTAACAAATCATTGAGATCAAAAGTCAGACTGGGCTATAGAACTACTGACTTTCAAAGTTCTAGTACTTTTCTGGATGTGGCACTCCAATACAAATTGCACAAGTATCTCAAAGTAGGGCTCGGTTGGCGTTATGCTGGTAGAGGTAACCCGACAAATGTAGATGCTATCACCAATAGGTTTCATACTGATATTTCTAGCAAAATCAAGCTTGCCAAGCACTTGTATATCAAGCCAAGGTTACGCTATCAAATGAGATTCAAAGATTGGTGGGTTAGTGAGCTAGGATATATTCCTAAACATAGCTTTAGAGCAAGATTATTGGTAAATTACGCTATCAATAAAAAATTCTCTCTTACTTTGGGAGGTGAATTATTTACTACTGGCTATTATTATGAGACTCCAGAAACAAATCCTATACGACTTATCAGTGCGTTAAGTTACACTTACAAAAAAGCACATACCTTCGAATTGGGTTACACAATAGAACAAGATATTACAGCTAGTGATCAACATACGGCTCACATTATAACATTGAGTTACAGTGTCCATCTTAATAATTTGCTCAAAAAAATTCGTAAAAAAAGAAAGAAAAAAAGAAAAGAGAAATTATGATTGCAATCACTTGGTTTGATGTAGATGTTTATAAGTTATTATTTAGATTGAGTATTAATCTCTTTTTCGTTACTCTTATTGTCCGAGGAATTTATTATCCCAAGAACCACAAGAAAGATTATCTTTTCACCTATTACGTCATTAGTTTCCTTATCTTTTTTCTGTGTTTTAGTCTCAAGAAGCTAGATATTGATACAGGAATGGGGCTTGGTTTATTTGCTATTTTTGGTATCATTCGGTATAGAACCAATGCGATTGACATCAAAGACATGACCTACCTATTTACGGTTATTGGTCTAGGTGTCATCAATGCTTTAGCTGCCAACAAGATTTCAATAGCAGAACTACTAATTATTAATGCTTTTATAGTGGGCTTGATGTACATTTTTGAACACAATTGGCTACCCAAATACAAAACAGATGACACCATCGTAACTGTTCCGATGAAAATGGTAAAATCTATGAAAAGTGAAGCCCTCAAAGCACAACTCATTCTAGATACAGGGCTAAATATCACTTATATCAAGATGGAAAAAATCAATTATAAAAATGAGACCGCACAGATTACTATTTTTTATATCAGGTAAGGACTACAATTGCTGCAAAGCAACCAACTGATAATACGCTCCTTTTTGTGCCAATAAATCTTGGTGATTTCCTTGTTCTATTACTTTTCCTTCTTGCATGACTGCGATATTATCGCAATGCTGAATCGTAGATAAGCGGTGGGCAATAACGATAGAAGTTCGGTTTTGCATTACTCGAAAGAGTGCTTCCTGCACGAGTTTTTCGGAAGCAGAATCGAGTGCTGAAGTCGCTTCATCAAGTATCAACAAAGGAGGATTACGCAAGATAGCTCTAGCTATTGTTAAGCGTTGCTTTTGCCCGCCACTCAGCTTGTTGCCTCGGTCGCCAATATTCGTCTGGTAGCCTTCGGCTGTCTTAACAATAAACTCGTGAGCGTTCGCAACCTTGGCTGCGGCTTCCACATCGGCTTGCGTCACATTGTCCAACCCAAAAGTAATGTTGTTATAAATCGTATCATTGAACAAAATCGCTTCTTGTGACACCAAACTCATCAATTGACGCAAGTCTTGCAATCGATAATCTTCCAGATTATGGTTATCTATTTTGATTTGTCCTGCTGTCACCTCAAAAAAACGAGGCAACAAGTCGATTAAAGTAGATTTGCCTGCTCCCGAAGCACCAACCAACGCCAAAGAGCTTCCGCTAGGAATATTCAAATTGATTTGCTTCAATATTTCTCGCTCGGCATTGTAGCGAAAGCTGACATTCTCCAACTGTATTCCTTCTTTTATTGCCTCAATTGGCAAGCCGTTTTGCTCCTCTTCCAAATCATTGGGCGTATCCAATACTTGCTGCACACGTTCTACCGCAGCACTGCCTTTTTGGATCGCATAGTAAGCCGAAGAAAAAGATTTGGCAGGGTCTATAATATTGTAAAACATGGTAATAAACACGACAAAAGTAGAAGCTGCAAATTCGCCCTGAAACACAAGGCTTCCGCCAAACATCAACAAAACCATTACGACACTTACTCCCAAAAACTCGGTCAGCGGCGACGACATATCTTTGCGCTGCATAATCTGCTGCATTGTAGCAGCATAATGCCTATTTTCTTTGCCAAAAATTCCTTGCTGATAACGTTCTGCCCCAAAAGCACGGACAATGCGCAGTCCGCCCAACGCTTCGTCGAGTATCGACAACAATCGCCCTTGCGACTCTTGTGCTTTGGTCGATTTTCGTTTGAGGGTCTTGGCTACTCCGCCAATAATCACCCCTACAAAGAGAATTAATATAGTAGAAAAACCTGTCAATAATGGACTAATATATAGCATCACCAATAGTGAGCCGACAATCATAATAGGCGAACGAACAATCGTTTCTACCGACTGCAAAACCGACCATTGTATCTCTTGAACATCGCTCGTAATCCGAGCCATTAAATCACCTTTTCGTTCTTCCGAAAACCACGCAAAAGGTAGGCGAAGCATTTTCTCAAATACAGCATTGCGAATACGCTCTTCTATCCCATAACGCACTGGCGCAATGATATAAAGCGAAAGGTAACGAAATAAATTTTTCAGAAAAAAAGTAAGCATAACAACTCCTGCTACAGCGATCAACCCTGCTCCTTTTCCATTCACTTGAATATACTCATAGAGGGTATTATTGATAAAAAACTGCTGTTTCGCTATCCAACCGCTCGGCACTTGGCTAGTACTGTGTAGCACTTCGGGGCTAAACAAAATATCCAAAAAGGGCTTCAGCACCAAAAAGGAAGCAATCGTAAATATTGCTGTCAAAATATTGAAAAATACATTCAATATAGCGTGTCCTTTATAGAACTGAAGGTAGCGTAGTGTTTTGAAAAAATGGTGCAAAGTTGCTTTTGTTAATGTTGAATTTAAATAAGTCGGAAGTCGGAAATTTAAGGTAAAAAATGCTCTTTCTAAGCGTTACAATTAGAAAAAACTTCCGACTTTGGACTTGATACTTGATACCTTTTTAGCCACTGATTTCTTTTTATTCCGATAACTCAAAAACTTTGAACTTCTGACTTTGAACTTGATACTTCCGACTAATCCCCCTACAAATCCTGCTTAATCGTATGATAAACTAATCCCATTTTGATACATTCTTTTAGTTCTTTGGCAGAGACTTTATCCTCTAGTTGAAATACAATCGCTCTGTTTTTATCGAACTCAAACACATCGCTATAAAGCTCTCTAAATGCCCCCACCAACTTGCTCGTACACTTAAAATATAGCGCATATTGGTCGGGCGTTTTCTTTTTCCAATCCATTCGAATCGTACTCCCTTTGGGTGCCAAATAACTTGGTTCGCCCCATTTGAGTGTTTCCTCCAGCTCCTCTATCAAATCTAGTTCCGCTGCTGCTTCTAGCACTAGCTTTCGCAAATAATACAACTTCGTCTGTATCTGCTCGGGATAAGCTGCGATTACTTCTGCGACGACAGTGGATACTGGTTTTTCATAATTCTTAATCATATAATACATCCATTTCGTCCAACACGTCAAACACCTCGTCTAGGTCATCAAATACTTTCATTCCGACCTTTTCTTCTGCTCCACCTTGCAGATTCAGCCCATAAGGTTTGAGCACTTCCAGACAGTGCTGCAACTCCGTGGCAGGACAATCTATCGCCACAATAATTTTGTATTGTTGGCACAATATGATTAACAATTCGAGTGCAGGCTGATGTGCTTGGAGCATCTTCCAACTCATGCCACTTTTTTGCAAATTGAGCAAGAAATAATCAACCGTACCTTCTAGGATTTGACATTGATTTGCAAATATCTCCATCCCTTGCCAATCTTCCAAAACCCATTCTTTGATAATCGTCGTTTCTGTCAATTGATCAAGGACACTATCCGCCACAAAAGGACTAACCTGCACCCCATCTAGCTGCAACAATTCAATAGAAGCATTAATCGCTTCGGCAGACTGCCCCACACCAAACTCTCCGATTATTTTTGGTCCGACCAACCAATCTTTTATTTCTTGAATATCTTGTGGTGTTGCATAGTTGGGGTCACCTAGTTCTAGGCAAAATCCAACCCATTCTACATTCCAAGCCGCAAAATAACGGGCATCGGTCAAATTGCTAATACTACTTGCTTTTAGTTTCATCTTCTGTTTCTTCTTCGTTGGTAAAATAAGCTAAAAATTGTTGGGCATGGAAACTCAATCCATCTATCAATTGGCGTACTTCTCGCAACGACATATCGTCCATATAATACGTAGCACTCAGTATAATCCAGTCTTTTGACACGCTAAACGTCTCTGTCGTCAATCTATGATTGGCTTCCAATATATATTGATAAGTCGCCAATCTTTCCGACGCTTTGTTACTGACCTTGAACATAGGCGACATAATCGTCAGCGTTACGGCTTTGCTATCTTGAAGTATTGTTGATTCTTGCAACACCGCTATAATTTGGGCTTTGCCCCTATGCAAATTCCATACATTAGGTGCATCTTCTCTCGTGCAAACGGTAGGGTCTATCCCCATGCTTTCTAGTGCTTCGTTTACGATTCGATTTTGCCTTTCTGTTATTGCCATTTTTTATTTATTGTTTTTTCGCTCTTTCGAGCTCTGTTTTTTTGCCTTGCTGGCTCTGTTTGTTCGCTCTTCGAGCTCTGTTGATTTTGCCTACGGCAATTGTTGACCTGTTATAAATTCAACAAGTTGCATTCATTCAAACAAAAATCCCACCCACTATTGACTCAACAAATCCAAAAATTCTTGTTCCGTCAAAACGGGAATGCCTAAATCTTGTGCCTTTTTGAGTTTAGAACCCGCCTTCTCGCCAGCCACCAAATACGATAGTTTACTCGAAACACTTCCTACCGCTTTGCCACCTGCATTTGCTGCCATTTCCTTGGCTTCATCTCGGCTAAATTTAGTCAATTTACCCGTAAAAACAATAGTTTTGTTAGCTAGTGGTGCATCTTCTGCGACTTCTTTTTTCTTTTCCGATTCGGTTGTAGTCGTATTGACACCCAATTCCTCCAGTTGGTTGAGCAATTCGATAACCGCAGGATTACTAAACGAATCCACTACTTGTTCGGCGACTTTAGGTCCAATATCACGCAATTCGCAAAGTTGTTCAACTGTCCAGTTTGCCAAATCCTGTAGTTTGTCAATCTCCGCAACCAATATTTTGGAATTGGTTCTACCTACAAAACGAAGCCCCAGTGCATACAGCAGTCGATGCGTTGGATTTTGTTTGGAAGCCTCAATTGCTTTCTGCAATTTCTGAGCAGAACGCTCGCCAAAACCCTCCAAAAAAGCAATTCGATTATAATCCAACTGATAAATATCCGCCAAGCTATGGAGCATATTTTCTTTATAAAATGCCTGTATATAAGCCTCTCCAAAACCATCAATATTCATCGCATTTTTGGAAACAAAATGAACCATTCTGCCTATTATTTGAGCCTCGCAAGTAGGGCTAACACATCGCCAAATCGATTCTCCCTCTGGGCGTTCCAAGTCCGATTCACATACAGGACAATTTGTAGGATAAGTCACTACCTTTTCTGTTCCATCTCTTAGTTCTGACAACGACTTGACAATATAAGGAATCACATCGCCTGCTCTTTCGAGCAATACCGTATCGCCAATCCGAATATCTTTTTCTTTGATAAAATCTTCGTTGTGCAACGACACATTCGATATCTTGACACCTGCCAAATCTACGGTTTGTAGCCTAGCTACTGGTGTCACTGCTCCTGTACGACCGACTTGATATTCAATATCGTTTAGTATTGTTGTGGCTTGTTTTGCTTTAAATTTGAAAGCAATCGCCCAACGTGGGTGGTGATTGGTCATACCACATTCCGCCTGCAACTGCAAGTTGTTGACCTTGACCACCATGCCATCTATTTCGTAGGCATAAGCTTCTCGCTCTGCTTCTCCTTTTTCGCAATATTTCGCTACAGCGGCAATGTCCTTACAAACCGCTCGTTCTTTATCTATTTTTGGCACTTTGAAACCCTCTGCCGATAGCAATTCTATCAACTCATTATGTGTTTCAAATTGTGGCAATTGATCCTTTCCTGCTTCGTCAGTCGCATAGCTTACCTGAAAAATAAACGCTTCCAAAGCTCGCTCCGCTATCTGTTTGGGGTCTTTGAGTCGCAAACCACCTGTGGCGGCATTTCTAGGGTTCGCAAAAACGGCTACACCTTCTTTCGTTTTCTTTGCATTAATTTTATCAAAAGCAGTTTTTTTGATGAGAACTTCACCTCTCAATTCTGCTTTGTGAATACCAAATTTAGAAAAATTGGCACGCATCGGAATCGACTTAATCGCCTTCGCATTCGCAATAATATCATCGCCTGCTATTCCATTGCCACGGGTGGCAGCACGCACCAGTTTATCGTTTTCATAGACCAATACAATCGTACCGCCATCAAATTTGGGTTCTACACAATACTCAATAGGCTGTTCCGTTTCCAAGCCTGTCAATTTCTTAACTCTAGCATCAAAATCTGCTAGGTCTTCTGCATTGTAAGAGTTTTCGAGCGATAGCATGGGCGTAAGATGCACCACGGTTTCAAAGTTTTCGGTCAAGTCGTTGGACACTCGCTGGGTAGGTGAAGTAGTACGTACCAACAGCGGAAAATGAGCTTCTAGCTCTTCCAACTTCTTGTAGAGTGTATCGTACTCAAAATCTGCCAAAACAGGATTGTCCTGTACATAATATTTCCATTCATGAAAAACGAGTACATCAGTTAATTTATCGACTTGCTCTTTTGCCGTTTCTAGTCCTGTAGCAGTAGGCGTTTGTAGCAGTTTTTTGCTCGCCTCAAAAAATTCTTTCTGTTCTTTATTCGTGTACATGCTTCTATTTTAGCTGCAATTTTTGAGCTTTCGCAAAATTAAAATTATTAGTGCAAAGCAACTTAAATTAAATACAAATAGAGCAATAGCAACCACAAGGTTACAACTACTCTATTCTTAATAGGAGGAGTAATCATACGACCTACTCATACTTAAATACATTATCCAATTGATTCGGACATTTTTTGAGTACATTTTCCTGAAACTCTAGTAAATAAGCTTTTTTCTCAGGTACTGTCATATTCTCGCTATACTCTGCAAATTTATCGGCAAAGCAAGGTTTCATTTCTGAGATATATTCAAACTCATCAAACGTTTTGGTATATTCTTTTGGGTACTGTTGAGCAGCACAATCACAAAACTCATCGGCATAATATTCCATGGCGGGGCGATAAAAAAGAAAATAATAAAGCACCAGCAATGCCACGACAAGCGTCAGCAGTACATATAATATAATCATAGGTGCTTTGGGGTGCTCTTGCACAAATAAATCCCATCGCTGTTTGGGCGAAGTCCTTTGGGGAGCTCTCGGCAATGTCGGGTGATCTACATCTACATTGTCATGATCGTGCATTTGATGTTCCAACTTGTTGGCATCTACATCGGTGTTTTTGTTCTGTTCGTCTTGCATGTGTTTGAGTATTACTTTGGACTTAAAGATAAGCTAAAGATATATTTGTGCGTATAAATCGAGTTGTTTTTTTTATTTTTACGTCTTATCAACAAAATCTATGAAAGTAATCTAACAATTTCAGTTGCTTTCTTCTACCATAACAACTGCTCGCTACTATGCCAAATAGACTAACAATAGTCCCTATTTTGAGTACACTCCAATACTTTTTTATCTTATTATTGGGGGGTAGTCTTTGTAGCTTCCAGACACCTGAAGCTACGCCTGCATCACTACCACAGCAGATCTTGCAAGCTCAAGCCAATAACCAACCCGATAGTGCTGCCGTCTATTATCAACGCTATATTTCGATATTGCAACAGCAAGAAAACAATGCTGCTTTGCTAACTGCACAGCAAGATTATTTTTTGTATCAATTGCAACTTACCAACGATACATTGGCACTCGTCAATTTGCAGCTAGAAAGCTATCCGCAATACGGAACTACTCCAGAAAGCCAAAATAAGGCTACAATTCGCTCTTGGAAAAATGCGTATCGTATATTGCAAGCAGCGGCTCAAAACAGAACTGACTCCGTCCCTTACTTTATCACGCAACTCCAACAGTCTCCTATCGACACGATGGCACTATTGTGGGGCTATACTTGGGCTATCAATGCACAGCTCAACGGAACGGCTAATTTTGCAACTATCGAGCAATACATACAAAACCAAACGAACTATTTATCGACACAAGAAGTCGCTGCTATACATGCTGCTCAAGCAGCAGCCTACACTCAAATACATTTGCCCGAACGGGCTATCAAAAGCTATCACCTTTATCTACTGGCACTACAAAAAAAAGCTACTCTAAACAAGCGAGCCTTTAGTCAAGCACACTATGATTTGGCATTGGTTTATATACAATTGTACAACACAAAAAAAGCGACACTGCACCTCCAACAAGCACTACAAAGCTTGGAAGGCAACGAGCAGAACAACCAAACATTGGTAGCCAACATTTACGCTACGTGGGCGAGTATTTGTATAGATTACCAAACGGTTCAAAGTCCACTAAATGTATTGAGAAAAGGAATTAGTACGGTTGGCGAAGCAGAAAATCCTGCCCAAGGTACGGCATTGCAACAGCTATATCTGCTGGCAAGCCAAAAACACCTACAAAAACAACAACTTGATAGCACAATAATTTATTTGAGCCAAGCTCAACAACTCCAAATACAATTTGAATTGGTCGCTGCACCGCTCCAATTAACGCAATTGGATTACTATATTCAGACCAAAAAAATAGAGAATACAGCAGTGATTATAGAACAAATGCGACCAAATCTAGCTACTTATACACAAGCAGAAGAAGCACAGTTTTGGCATTTGGTCGCTGTGCATCAGTTTGATCAGAAGCAATACAAAAAAGCATTGCAAAGCATCGAAAAAAGTATCTGGAAAAGTAGTAGCCAAAACTTGCCTAAAAATACAGCCTTGGCTTTAGCTACCTATCCCGATCCTGCCAGTTATTGGGCAAAAGATCATGTACTTGAATTATTGACTCTCAAGGTACGTATTGCCTTGCAACTTTATCAGCAATCTCAATACAATTATTCGCTCCAAACAATCTATGAAACGACTCAATATAGCATTGCATTATTGGAGCAGCTACAACAAGAGTTGCCACAGGAAAACAAACTACAAAACTTCATTGTCAATACGCCCGTACTGCTAGAACAAGCATTAGATGCCTGTTGGCTAATGTACGAACGCTATCACAAACAGGATTACCTGCGTACTGCTCTGGCGATTGTGGCTCAACACCAATCTTGGAACAATCAACGCTGGCTGAAAATTAATCAAGCGACAGACATTCCGCTGCTCTTGCTAGAAAAAGAACGTTATTTGCAATATCAAATTAGTGCTTTGCAGCAAGCTATTATAGCGACAGATGACAATCAAATTTGGCTAAAATCGCAATTGAAAAACCGACAAAAAGAGTGGCAACAATTACAGACACAACTGACTTCGTTATATCCCAAATATTACGAAACGAAATACCAATCCAATCGTATTTCGTTGGATAGTCTGCAAGGTTCTTTAGGTGATTCTACTGCTCTAGTTAGTTATTTTGAAGGCAAAAAAGCTATCTATCAATTCATTATCACGACCGATACTTTATTGACCAAAAAAATAATATGGCGAACTTATCGAGCAACCCTCCAACAGTATTATGATTTTTTGACAGACACACTTACAAACGATTTAAAACGTTTTCAGCAATTTGCTCGCTTGAGCCATGAGTTATACCATAAGGTATTGCACGACCCTGCTATTGCCAAATCCAGTCGTTTGGTCTTCATTATGGACGGAAAACTACAGCAAATTCCATTTGAGACACTACTTACAGAATTGCCTGAGTCAATGGCTGTCACTGCTTATCAAAACCTGCCTTACTTGATGACTCGTAAGCGGATTAGCTATGATTATTCGCTGTATCAATGGCAGCAACATCAAACTATTGGGACGAAAGAAGAACCAAGAATTTTGGGCTTCGCTCCTACTTTTGGCACAGAAAATATACCAGAAAATAGACTCGCAGCATTGTACCATGCTCGTCAAGGAATAGCGGCACAGCCTGAGGCGACTACCTTATTTAGTTCGCTACAAGAGCAGTACGAAGGCAAATACTACACCCAAAAAGATGCTTCGGAATATTATTTCAAAAAGTATGTTCCTCGCTATGATGTGCTGCATTTGGCACTGCCCAACTTGTGGATAAATGAAGCTAATTTTGGTGCCTCACTTGTACTCGCAGAAGATGGCAACGAACAAGAAGATAATATTCTTTCCATCTCCGAAATCAAACAATTGCCCTTACAGGCACAGTTCCTATTGTTGCCCAATTTGAGCAATTCGGCTACTACCAATGGCTCTAGCTTGGCGTTGGGTAGAGCGTTTATGTATGCTGGCACGCCTGCTTTGCTCACTTCTATTTGGCAACCAAAAAAAGAAAGTGCCAATTTATTACTTCAGTTATTTTATGCCGAACTCAAAAAAGGTCTGCCAAAAGATGAAGCATTGCGACAAGCAAAATTGCAGTACCTAAAAACAGCCGATGCTACCTTGCAGCACCCTGTTTATTGGGCTACTTTCGTGCAATGGGGTAGTACCGCTAGCGTACCTATCCAAGAGCCTATTGTGCACATTTGGTGGTTTGTTATTCCCTTGGCATTGGTTGGCGGATTGGGTTGGTGGTCGCTGCAAGCATTGCGACAGCGATAGGATTTTTTGATAGGCGGTATCGTTGATTTTTTCGTTGGGGCGAATTGCTATTCGCCCGCTCGGTTATTGGTGACTTTTCCCGTTATGGATTGCCTCCTATGAGTGCTGGGCGAATGGCAATTCGCCGCTCCTTTTATGGACGCGTTATCGTTGGTTTTTCGTTGGGGCGAATTGCTATTCGCCCGTTCGGTTTTCGGTCGCTTTTCCCGTTTGTGGATTGCCTCCTATGGGTGCTGGGCGAATGTCAATTCGCCGCCACTCCTCTTATGGACGCGTTATCGTTTGATTTTTTCGTTGGACTACTTTGGACTATATACCTTCTAAACTACCCCAATACATTTACTTCTGGCTCTATCAAAATGCTGTATTTTTGCAGCACATCTTGCTGTATAGCTATCGCCAATTCCCAAATTTGGTCGCCTGTGGCACTGCCATGATTAACCAATACCAATGCTTGGTCTTTATGTACGCCAGCGTCACCTTTGCGGTAACCTTTCCAACCTGCTTGGTCAATCAACCAACCTGCTGGCACCTTGGTGTGCTGCTCGCCTGCTGGATAGCTGGGCATATTCGGATATTTTTCTTGAAGCTTATTGACGGTAGCCTTCGGCAATATGGGATTTTTGAAAAAAGA
Source organism: uncultured Saprospiraceae bacterium (assembly GCA_937139495.1). Classification (GTDB taxonomy): domain Bacteria; phylum Bacteroidota; class Bacteroidia; order Chitinophagales; family Saprospiraceae; genus Aureispira. The sequence goes on from CAKZQC010000003.1 coordinate 137,108, forward strand.
ACCAGAATTGCCTATTTTATTAGGGTCAGGTAGTTTTGATGACCGAATCGCGATGACTGCTTGACTAATGCTATCAATAGTAGGTAGCTGACCTGCAGCTTCGAGCTGCTGCTCTATCGCTCCATAACTGGTCTGAAGTTGATGCTCGTGGGTGGTTAGTTTTAGGGTGACTTGTGTAATGAAGTATTGCCCCTTGAGGGACTGCTTAAAAATACTATTGCGATAGCCAAATTGACAAGCGGCTTTGTCAAATACTTCTACTTTTCCTGTTGCCAAATTGATGGCTTCCAAACTATGAAAAACATCTTGAAGCTCTACGCCATACGCTCCAATATTCTGAATGGGCGATGCTCCTACGGTACCCGGTATGAGCGACAAATTTTCGATACCTCCAAATCCATTGATTAAACAATAAATAACTAATCCGTGCCACGACTCGCCTCCTCCTACTTGCAGCAGCACTTCGTTGTCGGTCTCTTCGATAACTTCTATTCCTTTGATTTGATTGTGTACAATCAAGCCATCAAAGTTTTTGGTAAACAATAGATTGCTCCCGCCACCCAATATAAAATGAGGCGTAGGCAACGGCAACAGATTTTGCAAATCAGCTACCTTATGAATCGCTTTGTAGAATTTTGCTTCTACATCAATCCCAAAAGTATGTAAATCTTGGAGTCCTTTTTTGGCTTCTATTGTTGTCATTTCGAGAGTTATTTTTTCGGAAAAGTAGTAGAAGTTGTTACGCTCGGTAATACATCAATACACCACCACAAATCGTAATAACGACCATACACAATACTGAAATATTGGCAGAAGCCTTCATACTGCGTACATGTTTTTGTATCAATGCTCTTTCGTTGGGGTGTTTCACGAGGACTTCTCGCTCCATTAGAGCGGTATCAAAAACGTGAGCTCTCGTAAAGGCAACCCCTTTTTTGCTCAGTTGGTTGAACGTGCGAAAAGTGTGAATCCGAAAATAAATGTTGGCAAGCAACAGCAAGCCAAACGTACCTAATGTGATGCTAATGAGTGTATCTTCCATGCTTATTTCATTGCTTAGTTAAGGCACAAAAGTAGCAATAATTTAGGACTTCTAGACCATGAAGTTGCTACTTTACTACGCTCAATTCTTTTGGCAAAAAACTTTTGTAAAAATTAGCTTGCTGCTGTTCCTCGTTTTGCTGTAGCAATACTTCGTACTGACGCAGGGCTACATCTTGCTCCTGCAAGAACGGCAATGCGACCATACTCGTACTCCAAAAGACAGCGACCACCAAAACTACACTTCCCCAAATAGCTGCTTTGGGTTGTGGGCGGCTAGGCTGCTGTACCAATCGGACAACTCGTTGTCGAAACAATCCTTTTGCAAATGCCAACAAAAGACTTCTTTCATGTTTTTGTAGTTGCAATTCTTTGGCTTTGACCAATACTTTGGCGTACGCTTTAGGATTGCCAAAGTGAGCTGCTGCGAAATCATCAGCAACATATTCATTCAACATGCCCAATTCTCGCTTGAACCAATAATACATGGGCTGCATCCACCATACTAGCCGCAAAGTATATAACAGTACTTGTTGCCAAGTATCTCGCTGCTGCAAGTGGGCAACTTCGTGTAGCAATATCGCTTGTTGTTCTTGCTCATCAAACTGTACTTCTAACTCTGCCGTCCAGATAATATAATGTCGCCACAATGTAAAGGAGCTTACCGCCAAATCAGGCAATTGTACCGAAGGACGCAACAAATAAAAAGTCGTATTGGCAAGCCTTCTTTTTTCTTTATGGCTATTCGCCAATAGCCATAATAAACAACCTAATTTGAGTAACAAATCGAGTGCAAATAATGCAAACATGATTACAAAAAACCAAAAAACAGGTGCTTTACTAGCCAATAAAAAATTGTAGTAGGGGTTGTATTGAAATTGTACAATTTCGGATTTCTGCGTCACTTCACAATGACATTGTTCCTTGCTACTATTGGCTTGACTATAACAAGCTACCAAGCTTTTGTCCTCAATATCTACTACGTTCCACTTCGTGTATTGACGGTAGTCAAACAAAAGGTCTTTCTGAAGAGAAGCTGTATAATTAGGTAAGCTCGGTACTAACAACGGAATTGCCCAACTCAGTACAATAATAGCTAACAAGGTGTGCTTGGCATGCAGTACAGTCAGGCGTTGGCGTAAGCCACCAAAATAAATCGCTCCACCCAATAGGGAAAGCAAACAAGAGAGGAGTATATAGTGTATCATAGGATTTAGATGTTAGAGCACTTCGTTTTTAGACGTTAGAGCGCTGCGCTTTTAGATGCTAGATGCTAGATTCCAATTGTTGATGCAAAATTAGACGTTAGAGCGCTTCGCTTTACAATCGGGAAAAGTCTAGAAATTGACCAACAGAGCGGTCTATCTTCTAGCAATTTAGATTAATCTTCTAGCATATTTTTGAGTTCATCTAATTCATTTTTTGATACTTTTTCTTCATCGACTAAGGCAGATACTAGATTGGATACCGAACCCGAAAATACTTTTTCGATGGCGTTTTGTATGAAAAAGCGCTGGTACTCTTCCTTACTCATTCGAGGAAAATACTCGTAGGTTCTGCCGTAGGCAGTATGTCCTACAAATTCTTTACTTTCTAGTATTCGTACAATCGTAGAGATAGTATTGTAAGCTGGTTTTTTGCCACCTTCCTCATCTTGCCAATCTTCCAGCAAGTCCTTGATGAATACCTTTTCTTTTTGCCACATCAAGTTCATGACTTGCAATTCGAGTGGCGTTAATATTTTTTTCATCTGTTTTATTTTTAAATTTCTACCAAAACTAACGATTAAGTTACAAAACTAAACTCTAAGTTTATCACCTTATTTGATAATTAACGTTTAGCAACAGCCGATTAAGTAGGTGGACAAAAATAAATAAAGTTTTGATTGTAGAGGCAGGTAGCTCCTTTTTGGGGGTGCTGCCTTCCATTGCATAAAAGTATCGAAAACTTATGTTCATCTACTTATTAGAAATTACTAAATAAAACCAGTCACTACCCTTCCTCCATGGTCGTAATAATTTCAAAATTCCGTGTAATCGTCTCCCCTGTTTCATCAACCAACGTCAATTGGTGCTTGCCCTCTCTGGGATTAAACTCCAAAGAATGATACTCCGTTGTTTTGCCAATATATTCCTTATCCAAGTGCCAATAAATGGTAGCGGTTTGGTCGCTATGCTTCGCTTCAAAAACCGTTCTACTTTTGGTGGCATCAAGATTCGTTGGTATATATATTTTGGTATTGTAAAGTGGATAAATCAGTGCCATTTTTTGTTTGGCATCGGCTGCACTTCCGGTACAATCCGCTCTAAAAGGCGGTAAAATCTGATATTGTGGGTGTTTTTTCTGGTAATACCAACTCATAGCGGGTGGCAATACAAAAAAGTTGGCGTGCTGCATTTCACTAGGCGAAAAACATTCGCTGTTCACTTGATATTTGCCGTCTGGCGTGAGGTGTATCCGCTGATGATACGGACAGGGCTTGGAGCGTGTGGCTCCTTGGGGCTGCCATTCTATTTTCACTTCCGTGCAATAAGTGGAAGCGACTTGACCGCTATGCTGACAAATACCGACTTCTTTTTGGTCATCAAACGGCTCGTCAAACCATTGTTTTTGACTGGGCAACAATTGAAAAATATCAAATAAAATGGGTGCTGCTGCATGTACGCCCACTAGTCCCGGTCTGCCCTCTCCATCAGCATTTCCCACCCAAACAGCTACTACATATTCGGGAGTACAACCCACCGCCCAAGCATCTCTAAAACCAAAGCTCGTTCCTGTTTTCCAAGCTACTTTTTGGGACGAAGGAAATGACTTCCAAAATACTTCTTCTCCCGGTCGAACCACTTCCTGCATCGCTTCGAAAGTATGCCAAATGGCAGCAGCACCTAGCGGAGTACTCCCCTGCAAATTCCCTAGCTCCGAAGCGGCTAATTGTCCTTGACTTTTCGATTTCAAGTAGTTGAGTGGTCGATAGTTTTGAGGGTCATATTTGCCATCATAAGCATAAAAATGCTTTAAGTTTCGTGCCATGCCGCTGTACATTGCCCCCAGATCCCAAAGGGAAGTTTCGGCTCCGCCCAATATGAGCGTCAATCCATAGTGGTCGGCACCACGATTAAGCGTCGTCATACCGACTTGCTTCAGCTTGTCGGAAAAACGCATGATGCCATATTGTTGCAACATGTGTACAGCAGGGATATTGAGCGACTTGGTCAACATAATATTCGCACCGACAGCACCGGCATAGCCTTCATCATAGTTTTTGGGTGTGTATGCACCAAAGTGCGACGGTATATCAGGGAAAAGCATTCGACTGGTCATTTCGCCATCTTGCAGCATCGCTGCATACAAAAAAGGTTTGAGAATACTTCCGCTACTACGTGGTGCAGGAATAATATCCACAGCAGGACTGTGTTGGTCTGCTGCTCCCAACACATTGCCACCATAGACCAATATATTTCCTGTGGCTACTTCTATAACTAATGCTGCTGCATTGTGTATTTCATTGCTTTGCAATACTTGATAATGGCGCTGCAATACTTGGTTAACTTGTCGCTGATACGTAGCATCTAGTGTGGACGTAATAATACCATTGGCATTGTTTTTCACGACCAATTCACGGTGTACTTTTTCGAGCAAATGCGGTGCTAGTCGAGGCAACGGTTTCGGTTTGCTGGGCAACTCTTCGAGTTTTGCCAATTCGCACGTTAAGCTATCTATTGTTTGATTTTGATAGAGTTTATCCAATAGCCAATTACGTTTTTCTAGCAATTTTTGGCGATTTCTACTGATATGAATCAAGCTTGGACTATTGGGCAACACCGCCAACATCGCAGATTCTGCCCACGTCAATTGCTGGGCATTTCGACCAAAATACTTCCACGCTGCGGCATCAATACCCACGACATTGCCCCCAAAGGGAGCATAAGAAGCGTACATCGCCAAAATTTCTGCCTTGCTGTACGACCATTCGAGTCGTGTAGCAAGTATGACCTCTTTGACTTTCGTCCAAATGGTTCTGCTTGGATTTTGTTGTGCCAAACGTATCGTTTGCATCGTGAGTGTGCTGCCTCCGCTTACTTTTCTATTCTGCTGACTATTGAGGCGTATGGCTCGGGCTATTGCCCAAATATCCACTCCTATATGATCATAAAAACGTTTGTCCTCAAACGCTACAATCGCTTGTTCAAACTTGTGAGGAACACTATCCGTAGCAGGGAAACGCCATTGTCCATCTTTGGCTATTTTGGCACCCATCAAGTCGCCCTTTCGGTCGAATAATACCGTCGCCGTAGGCGTATCAAAAAGCGTAGCGGGCAAGCAAAAATAATAGCCAATAGTGAGTAATACTACTAGCAATACTATTTTTTTGAAGTGTTTTTTGCAGAATCTAATCATAGTCGTATGGTGTGTCCTTGTTCTAGCACAAGTAACACTATTTATGACAAAATAACAAGTCTTTTGTAGCTTTGCTTGCCTCCTATTGAGCAACTGGTTTATTGCTGTTTTTATTCGGTTGTCCGTGTCTATCACCACCAACTCCCCTATCAAAAAAAACAGGCAACTACCGAATTGGTAATTGCCTATTTTGATTAAATAACTGATTGAATTATTTCTTATTTACTCAATACTATTTTTTCATTAATCAAACCTTCCAAAGTCTGCACTTTCAAGAAATAAATACCATTCGTCAACTCACCCAAGTCAATCGCTTGTTCTTCGTTGAGTTGTGCCGACTGTACTACTTGTCCTGCTGTATTGAAGATTTCCATTGCTCCTGATATGGGGCGGTCTAGCTGCAAATAGCCTGTAGTTGGGTTAGGAGATACCGTTAGGTTTATTTTTTGTTGTTGTTCAATTCTTGGTAAGGCAGTGATGGTTAGGTTTTCGTAATAGCGCATCGTATCTACTTGATTTTCATATATTCGTATTTCGATAGCTCCATTACTTCCAAATAAATCCAAGTCTCCATCTCCGTCTATATCTACTAATTGAACATGCGTATTTACCATACTTCCTCTAAGGTTATAAAAAGGGTTAGTTGGGTCAGTATAAGCTAACTTAGTATCATATAGTGGGTTAGCTGTACTTCCTTTATTTTCATAGTAATACTCATTAACTACTACATCCAAATCGTTATCATTGTCTGCATCGATAAACCGCATTGCATTATATTGGGTGCTATAACTAATTAGAGTATCTTTGAAAGGATTATTTGATTCTAAATCAAAGTTAGCAACTAAGCTATCTCCATTATTTTTAAAGTACAAAAATGTTTTATTTCCTGAGCTTTGAGCTGTACCAATATGGACATAATAAAATAAATCCTGATCTCCATCTCCATCTATATCTATGAACGTGCTACCTTTATCATATTTATACCCATAAGTCGCTCTAGGATACATTAAGTTTATGGTATCTAAAGCATTCATATTATTTGCTCTTTTGACAAATGCTGG
>CAKZQC010000004.1 GCA_937139495.1 uncultured Saprospiraceae bacterium
AGCACGTTCAAAGTTAATCAAATGACTTCATTGACGGTATCGGAATACAATCTTATTTTATAAAATGAGTCAATCAAAGGTTTCTCAATGGTTTAGTTATCTTTTACCTGTATTAGAAGATAGTCTAAAAAAAAGCTAGGTTGTGCTCCTGTTTTTCAGGAAAGCTATGAACATGCTGACCAAGAAGAAGCCGTTTTTTTGCAGATATTACAGAACGGCTAATGCCTCGAAAGTGCTGCTATAGCGCACAACAAGAAGATTATAGCGATAAAAAAACTTACATACAGAGAAGAATTTTGCTATCTGCAATACGAGAGGGTATATTTACTATTATTAATAGTTCTTATTCAGGAAAAATACATGATAAAAAAATATTAGATGACTTAGACATTAAGTGTGGAAGTGTCTCCCTTGTAATGGATTTAGGTTTCTTGGGAGCACCTGAAGAGCATCCAACAGCTATCTTACCAATTAAAAAGCCAAAAGGAAAAAAGCTAAACAAAATTGCAAAGCAATTCAATCAAAGACTAGCCAGTGCTAGAGTTAAAATAGAACACGCATTTGCAGGAATAAAAAGGCTAAAAATCATACGGCAGAAAATTCGTATCCCTTATTATCAAAAAAGGCAAGCCATTCTTAAAATTGCTACAACTATTCATAATTCAAGAGTTACTTGTAGAAACCCCATACAATCCAATTCGTAATAATGTCTAATAAACTACCTACAAGTTCGCAAAAAGAGTTTGGAAGCAGAATTTTGGAATGTACCAGTTAGTTTTAGTAGGTGTATATATATTCATTAAGCATGCTATTTATAAGGAAGAAAAACAAGTAGCATGTTTAGTAAAAAATAGACTCCTAAAAGATTACCTAAGATCGTTTATTTAATAAACTGGTGTATAGCTAAGTCTGCATTATCTTGGTAATCAGTATTGTTTAAATCAGCAAAAAAGGTACTTTGGTCAACAACTGGACCTATAACTTTCGATTCGTGGCTAGCATAAAATTTACCACTCTCAAAATTCGATTTAGAAATTCCATCAATATATCTTTTTGCTCCTTTCTCTACCCCATGAACCATTCCCATTAAAGGCATAATAACTGGCATTATTATATATTTAAACATAATTTTAAGCATTATAGGTAATTCCTCTGCTGCTGCTGTGCCAGAAGTCATTCCAGGACTCATACTTATAAACTTAATGTGCGGATGTTTTCTTGCTTGAGCTGCCATCCACATTACAGCAGTGTACTTAACAAGTCCATAAGCTTGCATGGAATCAAATTTATCACCAAAATAAGTTCCATTAAGAATAGATGCAAAGTCCTCTACAGAGGAAGTCTTTAAATTAGGACGCTTTATACCCATTTTTTTAATTCCTCGTGCTGATTCTGAAGCAGCGAATAGTGCAACTTTTTTTAATTTACCTACTTTTAACAATTCATCTACTAATACTACATGCCCCATTAGATTAACCGCAGCAATTTGAGTCATTCCCGAAGAGGTTAGTTTTCCTGGTGTTTTACCTGCCATTCCTCCTGCATTCATAATGATTGCATCAATAGGCTCCTTTATAGAGGCTGCCGCAGACCTTACGGAAGCAATGTCTGATGTATCAATAATTACAATTTCAAAAATAAACCTACCTGTAGATTTTTCTAAATCTATTTTTGCAGCAGCAGCTTCTTCAGGATGAAGACAGGCTAAAATTATTTTTTCTGTTTCTTTTATTGATGCCAATTGTCTTGCTGCTTCTTTGCCTAAGCCAACATTCGAACCTGTTATTAATATACTTTTGTTCATAATTTAAGTTTTTATTGATTTATTTCTAAGTACAGGACAAAAGTTACTTTCTTTTGTCCTGTACTTAGGATTTATTTGCTCTTAGTGATATACATTTGAAAACTTCTTAAAAATCCTAAAAAGTTTGATTTATAGAGGTGTTTGAAAAAATAGTTATAGGAACGTGTGAAAAATAGCCATTATTACGAATTAGATCGTATGGGGATAAAAAAGTGCTGCTAAAAGCTGTTCTTTAAGGTGTGAAAAAAAATAGAACAAATAGTAGCACGTTCAAAGTTAATCAAATGACTTCATTGACGGTATCGGAATACAATCTTATTTTATAAAATGAGTCAATCAAAGGTTTCTCAATGGTTTAGTTATCTTTTACCTGTATTAGAAGATAGTCTAAAAAAAAGCTAGGTTGTGCTCCTGTTTTTCAGGAAAGCTATGAACATGCTGACCAAGAAGAAGCCGTTTTTTTGCAGATATTACAGAACGGCTAATGCCTCGAAAGTGCTGCTATAGCGCACAACAAGAAGATTATAGCGATAAAAAAACTTACATACAGAGAAGAATTTTGCTATCTGCAATACGAGAGGGTATATTTACTATTATTAATAGTTCTTATTCAGGAAAAATACATGATAAAAAAATATTAGATGACTTAGACATTAAGTGTGGAAGTGTCTCCCTTGTAATGGATTTAGGTTTCTTGGGAGCACCTGAAGAGCATCCAACAGCTATCTTACCAATTAAAAAGCCAAAAGGAAAAAAGCTAAACAAAATTGCAAAGCAATTCAATCAAAGACTAGCCAGTGCTAGAGTTAAAATAGAACACGCATTTGCAGGAATAAAAAGGCTAAAAATCATACGGCAGAAAATTCGTATCCCTTGTTATTAAAAAAGGCAAGCCATTCTTAAAATTGCTACAGCTATTCATAATTTAAGAGTTACTTGTAGAAACCCCATACAATCCAATTCGTAATAATGTCTAATAAACTCATTAGTTTATTGAATCCAAATTTTAAAGATAGAAAGAGTGTAGTGCTTTAGTTTATAATTTCTACACTACCATCAAACAAAAAACAACAGCGATTAGCTTCCAAAGCCAATCGCTGTTCTTCGTTTTATAACGAAATCAAAACCTTACAACACCTGTTCGCTATCGACGACCAACTGTACGGTATCTCGTATTTTTTCTTCCAAATAAACGACTCGACCGTTGTCGAAACGCTCCATCGTAGCCGCATTTGGATAACGCAAGGTAATCAGTTTGAGCCCTTCTAGCGTTTCCAAACTATAATCTGCTTCAATTTCTTGTGCCAATAGTTGGACTTGTGCTCGATTGGCATTGACACAAACAGAAAATGCTAAGGCAGTATTTTGCGTCATGTTGACCTTGATACGATACTTAGCAAAGAGCGTGAACAGTGCCGCAAATTTGGCTTCATCTACAAAGTAAAAATCCTTGGAGGTGATTTTGAGTAACGTTTGATTGGGCTTGACGACCAACATAGGCGGATAATCTAGCTGCTCATACTGGGCAATGACTGTACCGCTGCCACTAGGGTCTATGAACGACTTGACGTGCAACGGAATTTGCTTGTTTTGGAGTGGGCGAATGGTCTTAGGGTGAATGACTTGCGCCCCATAGTAGGTCATTTCTATGGCTTCGCCATAAGAAAGTTGCTCCAGCTTGGTCATGTTGTCAAATAAGCGAGGGTCGCCTGTGAGTACGCCCGATACATCTTTCCAGATCGACATACTTTCGGCATCTAAGCAATACGAAAAAATAGCAGCGGTGTAATCTGAACCTTCTCGACCCAGAGTCGTCGTAAAGTTCTCGGAAGTACCTCCCAAAAAGCCTTGTGTCAATACAATTCCTTGTTCCAAAAGTGGCGGTACTGTTTGCTGAATATTGTTATATGTCAACTCCCAATCTACTTCTGCTTCTTGGTAAGTATTGTCGGTGGCGATACAATCTCGCACGTCCAACCAAGTGGTATGGAGTCCAATTTTATTGAAATAAGCGGCTACGATTTGCGTAGAAAGTAACTCGCCATTCGATACGATTTGATCGTATAGATAACCATAGGTATCTACGGGAGTTTCCTCTAATATCCATTCTAAATCAACAAAAATATCGTTGATTTCGTCATAAACAGGGTGTGTTGGCTTGAATAGTCCTTCAAGTATTTGCAAGTGGCTTTTTTTGACCACATTCAATTTTTCTTTTAGCAATGGTGCATCTTGCTCATAATAGGCTCTCAATACGTCTTCGAGTGCATTGGTAGTCTTGCCGAGTGCCGAAACGACCACCAAAAGCGGTTGGTCTTGATAGGTTTGTATAATCTGCGCTACATTCTTGATAGCCGCTACATCCTTGATGGAGGCACCTCCAAATTTAAAAACTTTCATTGTTGATTGTTCGTGTAGTATAGGTTGACTTTCGGTAAAACGAAAGTTAATTTATGATTGTGCTAAAGTTTGATTTAAACTCGCTTTATTTTTCTTGTCTCTAGGAGCTACTTCTTGTACAATAAAAAATCCATCGCTGCCCTGAGCCTGATAAAGTGGCATCAATATCAAGCCGCCAAACGGAGCAAGGACTTCGCCATTTTTATCATGTGCCAATAACTCGCCTTTCTCAATCGGGTCAAAATTCTGATAAATCGGCCTTTCTTTCATTCGGAACGCATCTTCAGGCACAACAGAATGGATATATACTAAATTTGCCTCCAAGGGCAAACTATCGGCTTTGCTCGCCAATAAAGCGTCGTGTTTGCTTTCAATATCTTCGGGATAAAACCCATCAATAGCCGTAAAACAATTGATAATAGCGGATACCGCATGTTTGGGCGAATCGTCGCAATTGTGTTGTCCTGCCTCAAAACAGACTGCCGTCATATTGATACCAAAATTTTCTTGCGTGAAATAGTGCAACGAAGTACCTTGTAGCCCGTCCAGAAAACCGTGCAAAACAGGTGCGTGCATCGCCAAACCAATGCGTCGTGCCTCCTCCGTAGGAGCAGGAATCGTAAAAATGCCACCATGAGCAGTAGTCGTATGCAAATCCAACACCACTACTCTAGTAGGTTTTTCTTTGGCTATCAAGCCATTGATTAAGGTCAATATTTCTTTAATTTCTTGATCTTCGGCATCTAGTTGGTCGGTGTCTTGGGTCGCCAATATACGATTGGTTTCGCTCATGAGCCAACTTCTATTGAGGTCTTTGTCGATGTATCGAACGTTCTTTTCTACGGCTTTGATATTGCCACGAATGGCAACAATCTTGCCTCTAAAATCAAAATCGGGCTTTTTGCTATATTCGGCATCAATTGCCTCAAAAAGCTCCTCGATGGCAAAGCGACCTGCTGGCTCATTGCCATGGATTTCTGCAAATATAATCAATAAAGGACCTGCTTGCGTCCCTGTTCTTTCTCCTATTATTCGTTTGTTATGTATTGCCATATTGTCTATTTAGTTGTACTGTTTTTGTAGGCAGTAGCCTGCAAATATACGATTCTCTCCTTAATTTTAGGGGGCGTTAATAGAACATTAATACGCAAAAATAGACCCTTTGTTCATCTTAGGAATCCAATCGTCTATTTCCATAGAGTCTGGGCAGTAGCCAGAAGTTGGTCGTCGGCAGGGCGAATAAGTTGGTGCAAGAAGGTGTGTTCGTCTAGTTGTTGCGTCTGCACGGTTAGCTCATCGTTGAGGTGTCCTTCTGCCTTATAGACAATACTTAGTTCTTGTAGGGTAGCAGTTCCGTTGGTGTAACTGTCCACTGTCTCGAACATCCATTGCATATATCTAATATTGCTCAAGTGATGATTGAAATCTAAATCATGCCAATTGACACGAAATTTTTTTTCGATTTGTACTTCCGTCAATTTCGGCAATCGCCCTTTGGGACGAACCAGACAATCGGCGGTATCAAACTGCCCTCTGCTCAATATGGTGTCTGGAATTTTGGCGGCACCTCTTGTTTGGGTGTCCATCAATAGCCAAGTAGAAGCCGATTCTGCTATCAAATTACCTTGTTCGTCATAGACTCGATAATCTCTATACGTAAACAAACGATCGAAGCCAGCGGGGTGCGTGACGACTTTTATCGTCTCGTTTAGCTTTGGCAATTGGTGTATTTTTAGATTTTTGCGAAGCAATACCCAAGAGATATTTTGAGCTGCCAAATCCCAAACAGATAATTTGATGTCAATCACATTTTGCATTGCTGCTTCCTGCATTAGATTGATAAGCGAAGCGATGGTTACTTGCTTGTTGGTATCAATCTCGTAGGTGCGAATGGTATAAGATCCTCTATAAATTAATTCTTCTGGGATTGCCATTTTTTGTAGTTAGTTTGCGTGTGAAACCCGTGTTGTATTTGGGTAAATTAGTGCTTCAAAGATACCAAAAAATATAATGGAGCAATAGACCAACCATATTTTTTGTTACAATTATAGACAAGGGGGTTTGTTTATACAATGTATTGCGTATCTTTGCCCCGCAAACCTATTACAGGAACGCTAAAGTAGCGTTCGATAATTACTACACAAGTTCTTACTTTTTATTTTATGCTCAGTCGTCATAATATTCGTATCAAAGTGTTGCAGACACTCTATGCTTATTATCAAAGTGAAAGTACCAATACTGCTATTGCAGAAAAAAACTACTTCAAGTCAGTTAACGAAAGTTACCGTCTTTTCTTGCTCAATATACTATACTTGCAAGAGGTAGCGGATTACTCCCAAAAGGACTTTGAGATAAAATCCAATAAATACGTGCCAACAGAAGAAGACAAAAAAGCTTCTTTGAGATTGTACGAAAACGAACCGTTGACTGCTATTCGTGAAAACGATTACTTCCAGTCTATGATTAAGAAGAACAAACTTCATCAGCACATTGACAAGGATTTGGTGCGTAAGCTCTACAAGGCATTTGCCAAAACTAGCTATTACAAAAACTACCTCGAAGAGAAGGAGTTGTCCATCAAGGAACAACAATATTGCTTGGTGTTTTTGTATAAAAATATGTTGAGCGATGAGCACTTTTTGGAACATCTAGAAGATGTGTCGCCTATCTCTGAAGATGATCAATCGCTTATTTTTGGAGCAATCAAGCGTACGATTCGTACCTTGCCCGAAGAGGAGGATTTTTGTCAAGCACAATTGCCAAACGATGAGTTTGTCGATGAGTTTGGACGAGAATTGCTATACAAAACGATTCGCCACAACGAAGACTTTCAGGCACTAATAGTCGAGAAACTCAAAAACTGGGAAGAAGATCGTGTAGCTATACTAGATATGATGATTCTGAAAATGGGCATTTGTGAGTTCATGTACTTCGAAACCATTCCAACCAAAGTAACGATTAATGAATATGTTAGTTTGGCAAAGGATTATAGTACAGACAAAAGCAAACGCTTTATCAATGGGGTACTCGATAGAGTGATGAAGGAGCTACAAGAAAAAGGCGAAATTCAGAAGGAAGGACGAGGACTAAAAGATAATTAGAAGACCATGCGTTGGAGCATAATTTTGATTGGTTTATTGTTGCTGCTGTTCCAGCAGACCAAGGCACAAACAACGAATTTGCCAAACGGCTTTACGTTCAAGTTTGTGGCGAACGATCATATTACGCTCAACCCTAAGCAAAACGATAACGTACTGAATCCTGATGATTATAACTATGCTTTGGAGCTGGGTTATTTTCGTTCCTTGCACCCACAGTTTAGCGTGGGGACTGTGTTGCGAGTAGGTAGCATCGATAGCTATCATCTACTCCGTGTAGAAGGCGATAGTACTTGTCAGCCTTGCGATGTACGCAAGCGATTGGAACTGTTTGCAGGTCTTGATGTGTTGGGGGTGTATAAGTTTGCCAATGATTGGCTGTTGCTACAAGATTTTGTAGTAGCACCGTATGTATTGATCGGTTTGGGCGGACGGTACTTGACAGAGCGTCAAGGACATTTCGATTTGCAGATTCCGATGGGCGTTGGCGTGAACTTTCGTTTGCGAGAGGCGTTTTATCTACAAGTGCAAATGGAATACCGTCAATCCTTGATTGTACAAAAAAATGCGTTTGAAATATCTGGAGGAATTTTTTATTTAATAGATTTTAAAAATAAAGAAAAAAATGAATAAGTATTTGGTAATGGCATTGAGCCTTATTTTACTTTTGAACGTAGCTTGTAGCTCAGACAAAGGAGAGGCGGCAATAGCAGATCAAAAGGTAGAGAGTATTGAGCAGGCAGAACAAAGTGGTAATATCACTAATTCGTCTTTGATTAGTAATCCAATTACAGCTGATGATGTAGTAAGCCCAGAGACGGCGGCTAAAATCGAGTTTGAAGAAGAAGTTTTTGACTTTGGTGATATTGAAGAAGGCGAAAGTGTAGAACACTTATTCAAATTCAAAAACACAGGAGAAAATCCTTTGGTAATTAGCAATGCAAAGGGTAGCTGCGGTTGTACGGTACCTGAATGGCCTCGTTCACCGATTGCTCCGGGAGGAAAAGGAGAAATCAAAGTTATCTTTAACTCTAAAGGTAAGACTGGTAGCCAAAATAAAACAGTAACTATTATGGCGAATACATTGCCTAACGAAACACTTATCCGAATCGTAGGAAAGGTAGCTAATACAGAAGAAGCCAAATAAGACTTCTATAAGAACAAAAAAATATTGCTTGCTATTCTATTCGGAGTAGCAAGCAATTGCATTTAATATTATGAAACTTCGTAATATTGAATCACTTCAAAAATAAACAACTAGATGGCAGATAATACCAATTTCATAGATTACGTTAAAGTTTGTTGCCGTTCGGGAGCAGGAGGAGCAGGTTCTTCTCACTTTTATAGAGATAAACTAACCAGCAAAGGTGGTCCTGATGGTGGTGATGGCGGTAGAGGTGGTCATATTATCGTACAAGGTAATGACCAACTCTGGACATTGCTACACCTCAAGTACAAGAAACACGCAATCGCTTCTAGGGGCGAAAACGGTGGTGGAAGTGGTTCTACGGGTGCAGAGGGAGATGATATAATCTTGCAAGTTCCTTTGGGTACTATCATACGAGATGCCGAAACAGGCGAGCTAGATGTAGAAATTACAGAACACGGACAAACTAAAATTATTGTACCAGGTGGACGAGCGGGTAAAGGAAATATACACTTTAAGTCATCGACTAACCAGTCGCCCATGAAAACAATTCCTCCAGGGGAAGGGTTGGTAGAATGGAAAATACTAGAACTTAAAGTATTGGCAGATGTTGGATTGGTTGGCTTTCCCAATGCTGGAAAATCTACCTTGTTGTCCGTATTGACGGCTGCCAAGCCCAAGATTGCCAATTATCCATTTACGACTTTAGTCCCGAATTTGGGGATTGTGGGGTATCGAGATGGTCGTTCTTTTGCTATGGCAGATATTCCGGGGATTATCAAAGATGCACACAAAGGCAAAGGACTTGGTCATCGCTTTTTGAGGCACATCGAACGTAACGCTACGTTATTGTTTATGATTCCTGCCGATGCCGACGATATCAAAAAAGAGTATGAGGTATTGCTCAATGAATTGAAATACTATAATGCAGAGCTGTTAGACAAACCACGTATTTTGGCAATCACCAAATCGGATTTGTTGGACGAAGAACTCAAAGAGTTATTGCAAGAAAACTTGCCTAAAGATATACCGCTTTGTTTTATTTCTTCTGTGGCACAACAAGGATTGACAGAGCTAAAAGATATGCTCTGGACTTCTATCAATAGCCAAGAAGAGGAATAGCAAAAAGCAAGTTTTGGATACTGACGATAGATGAAAATAGCCCAATAACAGGAATTGTTATTGGGCTATTTTATAGTATAGGAACTACCTATTCTTGGCAGGTTTCCGTTGCACTTACTTTCAGTACTTCAGTTACTTGTAGTACTTCATCTGTATTCGCATCTTCATTATCGGAGAGGCTCAAATAGCCTTTAAATTGTACAAAAGCGGTTTCTTCAGCTAGAGTTAGCTGTTCATATTGTTTTTTTAATTGCAACGCATTGCCTTCCATCATTATGGAGGCGGTGAAATCATTTGCACAGTTAACGAAAAGATTAGCGTACTCTCTGTAAATAAAAAATCCTGTGTACACTTGTATTTCGTTACAGTCTTGATAAATCAATTCTTTTCCTTTCTGCACTAAACAATAGTCCCCTTTTGACCAAAAAGTATAGCCTTCTCCTTCATATTTCATACCATTAGCAGAAGGAACAGCAGTTGCTTCAAAAGTAGTGGTAGTTTGTGTTCCAGTAGCGGGAACGGTAACGGTTGCTTTTTTGAAATTTTCGGTCAACTGGACGGTTACGATTTTGCTTTGCTCGCAACCGTATTGTATGGTCGTGTCTGTATGTACCGTTTCTTCAGTTGGAAGTGTTTGGTTTGTTGGGAAGGTTTCTTTTGTTGGATTGGGTTGGTCAGTTTGAGGTTGCTGACAAGCAACTAACAAAAATAAACTACAAAAGAGTACCAAGTGTTTCATCTTAATTATTAGTTTGTATTTCGTAGCGAAAGCGGAGCAAATGCAAAAAATTGTCAACATCTTTTTGAGAACTGCCCCAATGGTTAGTATTGGTGTAATGCTCCCAATCTTCAATTATTTTAGGGAAAATACTAGGGTGAGCCGCCAATGCAGCACGTTTTAGAATAGCTTTTATATTCCACAAAAAGTTCTGTTTGCCTAGCAATAGTACTTTTTGTAGTCGCTGCAAGATAAGCCTACTTACGTCCATCGACCAAGCGTAGTTTTCTTGGAGTAGCAATTCAGTGAGGGGTGTTTCTTGTTGTAAAAAATGTACTTGGTCTGCTTCCAAATAAATCTGGACGACGGTATCAAAAACGGAAGGCGAAAGCTGTGTATAAAAGTGCGGTAGCAATAAGTTTTGCCATGCTTGCTGCTCGTGCCAAGTTTGGCTATGATAGCGATGCAACTCAATCAACCATGTTTCATTATTGTAATAATAGGCAGCTTGCGACCAACCCCACAAAAACAAATCACGCCATTCTTCATCGTCAATCAACTGCAACCAATCGCTAGGCGAGCAGCCGTAATTTTCGGTCCACCAATGGGGTGGGATTTTTGATAGCACTTGTGCTAAAATATTAAGTTGTTTTCCTTTTCCTGCTAGTACTTTTGTGTTGGGGTTGATGCCGTCGAGCTGCATGGTGTCGGTGGCTTGTTGTGGCAACTCAATTGTCAATTTTCTTTTGCCTTTTTCTAATTTTATCCATTGGCTGGCGAGTTGCTGCATGCGTAGGGCGAGCGAACTGGTCGGTATTTGAGCGAGCAATTTGCTGGCTGCAGCACGGACACTTTTTCGTTTATCTTGTTGAGCCAGCTCCAAAAAAGGCAAATCTTGTTCAGACAATTGGATTTCCAAACTAAGGAGAAAGCTTGTTTTGTTGGCAGCGTCTTCTTTGTCCCAAACTCCTTGGAGGAGCTGCAAGGCAGCGGCGGAATCTATTTGGCGCAAGCTAGAAAAATAGGCTAAACGTTCTTTTTTATTGCCATAATCAAAAATATCTTGTTGTTGCAAATCAATTGGCAAAGCATATTTCCAGTCGTCGTTTTGAGTCGCCAACCAGTTTCCTCGTTCGCCCAAACAAGGCAGTACGAAGGTATATAGATAGGGTTTGTTTTTGCAATAATCCAATACTAATGGCAATAGAGATGGGGCAATGTATTGCTTGCGGGCAGTTATTTTGTAGAGTAGTTCTTGTAGAATACTCGGATAACTTTGGTGCAGAATATGCAAAAGCTGCTGCGTGCTTTTTTTATTGATGATAGAGGTGTTTGCCGCAGTAATAGTTGCGGTACTAGCTACGGGCGTTACTTTTTGGGCAAACTTGTGGAGCAGAGCATAGCTACCAATCGTTTTGAGTAGTAGTTGTTCGGTTGTGTCGTAAGGCGGTAAGGGCAACTGAAATTCTTGCCACTGAGCAGCAATGACGGGTTGTATTTGACTAGGTGAAAATTGACCTGTAAGAGTTGCCTTAATGAGTTTGTCCCAATGATTTGCCATGCAGTAGGGAAGTGTTTTTTTTGATTGAAATCTAAAAATAATAAGTCTAGTACTCTACACTAATAAGTGGCTCTCTACGAATATTTAAGCGTTTGAGAGTTTCTTCAGATAGTCCACCGACTTCTAGCATATTATCTCGCTGAAACTGATACAGTGCTTCCTTGGTCGCTACATCAAAATTGCCCGTTACTTTTATTTGGTAGTCTTGTTTGCGGAGGGCGGTTTGTATTTCCTTGATGTCGGGGTCATTGAATTGCCCAAATGGGCAAACAACTTCTTCCCAAGCAGCCCATTGACCTTTGTTGATTTTGACCATTTTTTCGCCATTTGCCAATTCTTCTTTACGAGTACTATTGAAACGAATGAGGCGAGTTCTTTGTACTAAAACTTGACGCTCCACAACAGTGGTAACAGCTGGGATAATAAAATCAGTGGTACTGGTATCCAATATGTTCTTGAAAGGAAAAAACTTACGGTTAATAATTCGATAATCAGGCGTAGTTTTGAGTAAGCAAAGCGAGAGGGCAGGCGTGGCTTCGTCGGCTCTACACATAGCGTGTACTTTGGCAGTTTTCCAAGCCAAGCTAGGCTCTTTGATCACTAATATTTCCGTTTGTATAAAATAGTTGGACGTGTCCAAGTTGCCATTGAGGGCAGGAGTAATGACAATGGTATCATATACGGTCTTATAAATAGGGGGAACTACTTTTAGATAAAAATCTTCGGCTTCCGTAAATGTTTTTTGGTCATTTTTTTTTGCTTTGTAGAGGGCATACGTTTTACCTGCTTCTACGGCAGAGAGCATCTGATCCAAGTTATTTTGGGCGGTCAAGGGGGTACTGCTCATTAATCCTAGTAGGGCTAAAATGACTAAAGTGGTAAATGTTTGTTTCATACAAGAGCAGTTGTGTGAGTAGTGACAATAAAATAATCAAATTACAAGATGACTGTAATTGAATGGTGGCAGCTATTTGTCCCATAAATTTAACCAAAAAATCAGAACTTTAGTCTATTGTTAAATGAATATTATAATAATAGTTTGTTAATTGGAATTTACACACGGTTGTTTGAATCGAACAGGTTGAAAGTGTAGGCTACTAATGTCTTAATAATGAGGCGACCAAATATAATTTAGCCAAATGACTCTTAGTCTTGTTTCAAATAAAGCTACGAGCGGTGTCAGTGATGTTTTTTATTGTATATTGTAATTACTTAATGTCGTCCAATAGTCAGTTTTGTGATTCGGAAAGAGACAGTTCTAATAAAAACATTTTCAATAACTTTTATTCTTCCCCATGATTAAATATAGTATTCTTTGTCTGTTTTTTAGCCTCAGCTTAACCAATTGTAGTAGTGATTTAGAAAAAGAAATTGATGGGAAACCTATCTATGATGCTTATCAAGTAGAGGGCGGGTTTTTGTTGCGGTCGTTGTCCGACAACAAAGTATATGTCTATAATCCAGACTATTGCCAAAAGGAATTTTTGCCTGCTTCTACCTTCAAGATTGTCAGTAGTATTATTGCCCTCGAAAACGGTATTGCCAACGACAAAAATTACGCAATGCCTTGGGATAGCACTAATCGTGCATTGCCTATTTGGAATCAAGATCATACCCTGGAATCGGCTTTTGCGTCCTCTTGTGTTCCTTGTTTTCAGAAGATGGTTGGCGAGATAGGACTGAACAAAATGCAGGAAGGCGTACAGCAATTGAATTATGGGAAAATGGATATACAAGCCAATAATTTAACTACTTTTTGGCTGACAGGACGATCGACTATTACACCTTATGAACAGCTTGATTTTTTGACGAAACTGTATAGACAAAGTTATCCGCTCAAACCTTCGACCTATCACCATCTACAACAAATGATGGTACTGGCGACCAGTCCAGAAGGTGTTGTTATGAAAGGAAAATCTGGTTTTGCGATAGAAAATGGTATCAAAATAGGCTGGCTAGTTGGTTTTATAGAGCGTCCCGATGGAGAAAATTTTGTATTTGTCAATCAAATTACTAGCCCAGTTGGCAAGCTTTCTGATGAGAAATTCTTGCAAGCTCGCAAAAAAATAGTAGGCGATATATTGGCACAGATGAAGGTGATTTAAGCAGCTTTTTTGAACCCCCTAAAATAGGAAAATTATGTGGAGAGATTTAAAATATCTATTGGCGTATATTATTCCATTCGCAGCAGCGCAAGCCTTGTACAGCAGAGGGCTTTGGTCTTTCAATGGGATTACGGTCGCTTTTGTTATGGTGCCCTTGATTGAATCATTCATGAAAGGAAGTACCCAAAACTTGACAGAATCAGAAGAGGAAAATCAGCAGAGCAAAGTACTATTTGATATATTGCTTTATTTGAATGTGCCGATGTTGTTGAGCTTATTGATTTGGTATTTTTACACGATTACTTATATTCCCATACAATTATATGAGCGCGTTGGCTTGACCCTAACGATGGGTGTTTATGTGGGAGGTGTTGGTATCAATGTAGCCCACGAATTGGGGCATCGGGACGATTGGTTGCCTCAGCAGTTGGCACGACTATTATTATTGCCCAATTTGTATTTGCACTTTCTGATAGAGCATAACCATGGACATCATGTGCATATTGCCACGCCCGAAGACCCTGCCTCTTCTCGCTATGGTGAAACACTCTATGCTTTTTATGTTCGGTCGGTCGTTAATAGCTATCGTTCTGCTTGGCAGATTGAAACGAAACGTCTGAAGCGTGCAGGGCTTAGTTTTTGGAGTTTGCACAATCAAATGCTATGTTACCAATTTGCACAAGTCGCTTGGGTGGTCGGTTTGGGGCTGGTATTCGGCGGGCAAATTATTCCTTACGTGCTAATCGTAGCAGTAGTTGGTTTTTTGATACTCGAAACTGTCAACTATATCGAACATTATGGGCTACAACGTCGCCAATTGCCTTCAGGAAGATATGAACCTGTACAGCCTTGGCACTCTTGGAACTGCAATCACGACTTGGGTCGAATACTACTCTATGAGTTGACTCGCCACTCGGATCATCATTACAAAGCTAATCGAAAATATCAAGTATTGCGTCACTTCGACAAAGCTCCTCAGTTGCCTTGGGGATATTCTGGTGCCATGCTAATTTCGTTGGTGCCGCCCCTGTGGTTCAAGTTGATGAATCCTAAAGTCGCTTATTATAAACAGCAAATTCCTGAATTGGTGTAATCTTAGATATTGAAGTTGTTTTAAAAGTCCTCGATAATTCCTTGACAAGTCATTGAAAACCAAATACTTCTGCTCTTTTTAAAATGATAGCTATGGCTATCAAATCAAAAAGCAGCATCGTCTTGATTTCCAAGCACTTATCAATCATTTCATCAGGACTTTTAAAACAACTTGATTGAACAACTTCATTGCTACAGCAATAATAAAATAAACAACAGACCCACCAAAAAAAGAAAATACTACATCTATCTAGATAACAAACTTAATCAGTTGGTCTGTCTATGTGGTGTAGATAGATTAAATGGTGTGACCAAAGTAGCGTGGTGGCTGCTTTGGTCTTTTTTTTTTGTTTACGAATTTTTTTCTTGTGCCACTCTACGCTCTATGTCCTCCAATCGACCTTTCGGAATCGCTGCAATCAAGCGTTGGGTATAAGCTTTTTGAGGGTTGGAATAAATGTCATCGGCAGTACCCATTTCTTCGATTTTGCCTTTGTTCATCACAATCATGCGATCGCTCATAAACTTGACCACCGAAAGGTCGTGCGAAATAAAAATGTAGGTAAACTTGTACCGCTCGCGTAAGTCCAGTAGTAAATTAAGTACCTGTGCCTGCACCGAAACATCAAGCGCCGAGACCGACTCATCGCAAATAATAAATCGAGGTTGGAGTGCCAAGGCACGAGCCACACAAATCCGTTGGCGTTGTCCGCCCGAAAACTCATGCGGATAGCGACTAAAGTGTTTGGCTTCCAAACTCACGGTTTCGAGCAACTCAATGACTTTGTTTTTGCGTTCGGTTTCGTTGGCGTACAAGCCATGCACCAACATGGGTTCCATAATGGCGTTGCCAATCGTCATGCGAGGATTGAGCGAAGAATAAGGGTCTTGAAAAATAATTTGAACATTTCGACGAATGGTTTTGAGCTGCTGAGGTGTCATCGTCAATATATCTTGCCCCTCAAAGAGTACTTCCCCAGCTTTGGCTTCCGCCAAACGTAATATGGTTCTGCCCAGAGTGGTTTTTCCGCAGCCCGATTCGCCTACCAAACCAAGTGTCTCCCCAGGGTAAACCTCAAAACTAACGCCATCAACGGCTTTGACCCACTTAGTCGTTTTGCCAAAAAAGTTCTTTTTGCTAGCAAAATACGTCTGCAAGTTTTTTACTTCGAGGATAGGCGTTTGTTGTTTGAGGGTTGCGAGTCTTTCGGTCGTGTAGTGGTCGGTTACTTTGACTTGCTCGATGACTTGCTCAATAGACTGAGCTTTGGATTCGATGATTCGATCGCCATTTTCGGCAAACGAAACCGACATAAAATCATCAACCGTAGGGAGTTTGCTCAATCTATACTCTAGTGGCGGACGACAAGCCAACAGACTTTTGGTGTAGGGGTGTTGTGGATTGGCAAATATATTATAGGTACTATTTTCTTCTACTATTTTGCCTTTGTACATCACGATGACTCGATCGGCGATTTCTGCGATTACGCCCAAATCGTGCGTAATAAAAATAACAGAAGCATTGATGTCTCGACGCAAGTTGTCCATCAGTTCCAAAATTTTCTTCTGTACCGTGACATCTAGAGCGGTGGTTGGCTCGTCAGCTATTAGCAAATTTGGATTGCACGAAAGTGCCATCGCAATCATGACCCGCTGTTTTTGTCCACCCGACAACTGGTGTGGGTAGGCGTCAAAAATGCGTTGCGGATTTGGCAATTGTACTTGTTCAAAGAGTGCCAGCGTTTTGGCTTTAGCTTCTTTTTCGCTTAGAGATTGGTGTAGCAATATAGTCTCAATAACTTGATTGCCACAGGTATAAACAGGGTTGAGCGAAGTCATTGGCTCTTGGAAAATCATGGCTATTTCATCGCCTCGATAATCTCGCATTATTTTTTTGGAAATTTGTACCAAATCGACCACTCGACCATCGTCGTGATGGTACAGGATTTCGCCACTAGCGATATATCCGGGAGGGCTAGCAATAAGCCGCATGATAGAAAGTGAAGTGACGGACTTGCCAGAACCAGATTCGCCTACAATACCAACTGTTTCCCCTCTGTAAACTGTAAAACTAACATTATCCACAGCTTTGGCAACACCTTCGTCCGTACGAAAATAGGTACAAAGGTTTTTGACTTCTAATAGAATAGAGGGAGTAGATAAAGTAGTCATGTGTAGCAATTATCAAATAAAGTGAATAATAAGCTAAAGGTAATTAAAAAAAAAGCAGGTTTGAAACCTTATCTTGCTATTTTTCGTTCTAGTTTTTCGGGAGTAATCATATATTATACTAAATTTGCAAGTGGAATAAGTAGCAGAACTGTATAGTAATGACTCTTTTCTAAAAAAAACACCAATTTTATTCATTTTTGTGGAGTAACCTATTGTTATTTCCATTAACTATCATCTTTATAATTATGTCAAGAAATAAATTCATGTCCTCGTCGAATCCGTTTACGAGCGAAAACACTTTCTCCAAAAATAATCTTGGTCAAGCATCAGAGAATGGTGTTATGACGATACAAGGAGCTGTTAATAAATCGCTTATTTTGGGTGGTATATTGGTACTTACGGCTATTATTGCTAGTTACATTTTCACTGCCAACATGGTAATAGTAGATGGTCAAGTAATTTCGATGCCTTCTTATTTGACCCCAATGATGTATGGTTCGGCTATATTAGGTTTTATATTGGTAATGGCTTCTTACTTTAAGCCAACAATTGCACCTATTACCGCACCCATTTACGCAGTGGTAGAAGGTGTATTCATTGGTATTATCTCTACCGTTTATGCTTATGCTTTTGGTCCAGGTATTGTCTTTAATGCGATTATGCTAACGGCACTTTGTTTGGTATCTATGCTTTTGGCATACAAATTTGGTATCATCAAGCCTACCCAAAAATTCCGTTCTATGATTGTGACGGCTACGGGTGCTATTATGTTGGTTTATTTAGTCAATATGGGCATGCACATGTTTGGTAGTTCTATACCTTACCTACACCAAGGTGGTTTAGTTGGTATTGGTATCAGCTTGGTTATTATTGCCATCGCTGTACTTAATCTTATTTTAGATTTTGACAATATTGAGCGTGGAGCACGTTCTGGAGCTCCTAAATATATGGAGTGGGTAACGAGTCTAGGACTATTGGTAACATTGGTTTGGATTTATATCGAAATCCTACGTTTGTTGTCTATATTTGCTAGCAACGACTAATCGAGCCTAATAAGCAGAATACAAAAAAATACAAAGCTGTTGGAATTATTTTCCAACAGCTTTGTTTATTAGAGGAATCAAAATAGAAAAGAATGGCAAGTGATTTGCAAAAAGTAAGAGTAGATAAATGGTTGTGGGCGGGACGTATTTTCAAAAGTCGTACGATGGCATCGAATGCCTGCAAGAGTAATAAAGTAGCTTTGGGAGACAAGGCACTCAAGCCTTCTTTTATGGTAGAGAGAGGCATGATACTGAAGGTCAAAAAAGAAGGTTATAACCTCACGTACAAAGTCGTGGATTTGCTCGCCAAAAGAGTATCGGCAACCTTGGCAGAACCTTGTTATGTCAACTTAACCCCAGACGAAGAACTCAACAAGTTCAAGGATTGGCACATCACGAACACGGCTGCCGAAATACGAGAAAAAGGAGCAGGAAGACCAACCAAAAGAGATCGAAGAACCATGGATAAATTCAAAGATAAATAGCGAAATAGTACGCCTTTGGTGTACACTGTACGTTCTAAAAAGAAAGCCCTAACAAATTGCTGTTAGGGCTTTTTTGCGAAAAAACAGCCAATTTTGTTTCTGCTGCCCAACAATATGTTATTTTTGAGGGTTACAACTTCTATAAGTAGGATTGGTTTTTGAGACCGTCTAGTAAGTTGACCGAACAGCAAGTGATATGTAGTATTGTTTGCTACCAAAAAAAATAAAAAATGAAATACCATATCTATTTGTATAGTCTAGTTTTGTTCTTATTACTTCCATTGAGTAGTTGGGCTACGCACAATCGCTCAGGCGAAATGACGTACCGCCAGATAGGCAACAACACCATTGAACTGACAGTGGTTACCTACACCAAGCTAAGTGGGGCTAGTATTCAGGCTGACCGCCCTGACTTGGATATAGATTGGGGAGATGGTTCGACTATGGAACTCGTACCTCGTATCAACATGACATTGGTATTCAATGATATTCAGCAGAATACTTATCAGGCGACGCATACTTATCCTGGTGCCAACCGAGTAGGACGACCCTATCTTATATCCATGCAAGACCCCAATAGAAACGATAATATATTGAATATTAACGGAGGTCAATCGGTCAATGTTACTTTTTATTTGCAGACAGAAGTCACGTTGTTTAATCCTACTTTTTTTGGTTACAATAGCTCGCCTATACTTTTGGAGCCGCCCGTTGATTTTGGGGTAGTGGGGCAAGTGTTTCAGCATACCCCCAATGGGTTTGATCCTGATGGCGATAGTATCGCCTACGAATTGGTGACACCCATGATGGCTAGAGGTGCCAATGTGCCAGGATACGAACAAGTCTCAGATATTAATCCTGGAGCCAATAATCAATATTCTTTCAATACCGAAACAGGGTTGTTCACGTGGACAACACCACAGCGAGCAGGAGAATACAATATTGCGATACTCGTTAAATCCTACCGAAATGGAGCGTATATAGGAGGGATTTTGAGAGATATTCAAATCAAAATTATAGCAGCACTCAATACGCCTCCGATTATTGATACGGAAGAAGAAATCTGTGTAGAGGCAGGCGAATTGATTGATTTTGATGTAGAAACTTGGGATTTGGATATTCCATTACAGACCGTTACATTGACGGCTACAGGTGGTCCTTTAGGATTGAGCAACTCACCTGCTACGTTCAATAATGTTTCAGGTTTGGCACCACAAGCTAACCCACTTTCTAGCAGATTTAGATGGCAAACGAATTGCGAACATGTTCGCCAAAATGTGTGGCAAATGGTGTTCAAAGCCAAGGACAACTACCCTGGGGCACCATTGGCGACCTTCAAGGTGGTGACGATTCGAATTATTGCACCAGCACCACAAAACCTACAAGCAGCAGTGACGCCTACGGCTGCTACCATAAGTTGGGACGCACCTTATCCTTGTGATGGTGCTACAGGTTTCTTTGGATTCTCGGTATGGCGAAAAGAAGGCTGTGATAACTTTACACCTGATAGTTGCGAAATAGGATTGGCAGGTAGAGGCTATACTCGCCTCAATGCCACTTTTGTGACTACTGCCGCAGGCGGACGCTACCAATATGTAGATAACAGCATTCGGAATGGTGTCGTATATAGTTACCGAGTATTGGGCGAGTTTGGGACTCCTATTTTTAATGGTGGTCAAGTAGTTAACTATCAAAGCCCTGTTGCAGGTCAGCCGTCAGAGCAAGTATGTATCGAAACAAGAGAAGATTTGCCTACGATTGTCAATGTAGATGTAGAGGCAACTTCGCCGACAGTGGGCGAAATTCTAGTGCGATGGGTACGCCCCAATCCATTGGAGTTGGACACGACGATATATTTGCCACCTTATCGTTATGAGTTGTATCAGTCCGATGATATGGGCGGCAATAATTTTGGCAATACGCCTATTTATACCACTACAGCCAATGCTTTTTATCTATCAACAGATACGTTTTTTTTGGCTACGGGGCTCAATACAGAACAAACAGCATACAGCTATAATATTCTATTCTTTTCGAATGGAGATACGATTGGCGTGACCAAAAATGCGTCTTCTGTATTCTTGACAGTAGCAGCTTCCGATGCTCAAAATACATTGACTTGGTCAGAGTCGGTGCCGTGGAAAAATGACCGCTATGTAGTCTATGAGGAAGTACCTTTGGGTAGCAATATTTTCAATGTATTGGATACGGTTGCGACACAAACCTATCTACATACAGGTTTGACGAATGGGCAACAATATTGTTATCGAATCAAGAGTATTGGCGGGTACAATACCGCTTATTTGCCCGACACGCTCTACAACAAATCTCAAATTGCGTGTGGTACGCCATTGGATACGACAGCTCCTTGCCCTATTTCGGTCAGTGCTATTGTGGGAATTTCTAGTTGCGAAATAGTACAAGATGATGCTAACAATCCTGATCGACAGCCTTGTAGTGGCAATATTACGCCAACGGATTTTCTATACAACGAAATTCGATGGTCAACCAGTGGGTTGGATAGCTGTAGCAATGACGTAGCTCGCTTCAATGTTTATTTTGCTCCTTATTGCGATGGCAACTATACTTTAGTGTTTGAGTCGCAAGACTTGACCGATACGTTATTTCAGCACACCCCTTCACCCGATAATTTGGCAGGTTGTTATTATATTACTTCTATTGACTCGGTAGAAGTCAACGGAGGCGGCAACGAAAGTAGACCAAGTGATGTGATACAAACAGACAACTGTCCGTTTTATGATTTGCCCAATACATTTACGCCCAATTCAGATGGGTTCAACGATTTGTTTACGCCTTGTTTAGATTTCCGTTACATTACTGCGGTAGATTTTACGGTTACTAACCGATGGGGGCAGGTGGTATTTCATACGACCAATCCTAGCATAGAATGGAACGGGAAAGACAACAACACAGGGCAGGATTTACCAGAAGGTGTTTATTTCTATACTTGCAATGTTCAGCAAAATTGTTTATCTTGCGATGCTGT
This sequence comes from uncultured Saprospiraceae bacterium, assembly GCA_937139495.1. Classification (GTDB taxonomy): domain Bacteria; phylum Bacteroidota; class Bacteroidia; order Chitinophagales; family Saprospiraceae; genus Aureispira. Next base: position 21,755 of record CAKZQC010000004.1, read on the forward strand.
AAAGGTGTTAACGGGTAATATTCATTTGATAAGAGGAAATTAATGAACCAAGCCAAGTTGGTACTTTTGCTAGCTTGGCTTGATTTTTTCTCTAATACAAAAGAACTCAATGATAAACCCATCATTGGAGCATAAATAGATACGTATATGAAGATTTTTACAACAGTACTGCTTACTTTATTTTTATCCAGCCTGCTTTGGGGACAAACCAAAGAACAGCAATGGTCGAACGGAAACAAAAAAAGCGAAGGGGCTTATACTGCCGCAGGACTCAAAACAGGAGCATGGAAGTTCTATTACGAGAATGGAAAACTGGAGGCCGAAGGCAGTTATAGTGGTGTTTATTCTGCCGACAATATAGATGTTATTCGCAAGGGCAGAAACTCGGCTATAGAAGATGAAGGGACAACTCGTGTAGAAGATTGGACGTTTTATTATGACAATGGTGCTAAGAAAGGAACGATTAGTTATCAAGAGGGGTGCCCAACAGGCAAGCTCATAAAATGGTACAAAGAAGGAAGTAAGATGGAAGAGGTTGAGTACATTGACTGCAAGCCTATCGGAGACCGTAAAGTTTGGCACCGTGACGGTTGGCTAAAATATGAAACACTACAAGAAGATGATGGCAAGAGTGTAGAGATGGAATATTATTCTAATACACAAAAAAAATCATCGGTTCCTTATCGTGACGGTCAGCAATACGGAAAAGTAAAACGCTGGTATCAGAACGGTCAAAAAGAAGAAGATGTGATGATGAAAAATACGCGTGTTCATGGCAGTTATCGCTCTTGGTACAGCAATGGAAACCCTAAAAGAGAGTTCTTTTCTATCAATAATGTCATGAATGGTACCTATAGAGAATGGACAAAAGACGGGACTTTACTTTGGGAAATTAGAGAAATGAAAGAAGAAAAAGGTATTGAAGTCAAAAACTATTGGACAACAGGTGAAGTGAAAATGGAAGGCAAAGCTTCTATGCCGACATCTTTATCTATACACCAATGGTCGCAATCTCGTGAAGGTTATTGGACGTATTACCACAAAGATGGAACGGTACTAAAGTCTGAAAAGTACAGCAAAGGCAAGTTGATTAATGTACAAATGCCCTAGTGAAATAAATTCAATAAGTGACTTTAGAAAAAAGGTCTAAAAGCTATAGCTTTTAGACCTTTTTTCTTCAAGAACTTCATTAATTAGTTTTGAGCCAACCTGTGATACTCAATCGAGGTTTGGTCGTGGTTAGCACTTCATGTTCGAGTTCGCTACTCCTAAAAAAGACACATTTTTGATTGTCGGGAGATACGATTTGTGTGTGGTCGTCGTGATAAATACACAATTCGCCGCCGTCGTTTGTTTGCCAGTCGTTGTTGAGATAAACAATCATAGAGAAAGCACGCTTGTTGTTGTCCTTAAATTGGTCAAGGTGGCGCTTGTAGAAACTTCCTTTTTGGTAGAGGGCATAATGAAACTCGTATCCTACAATCCCTGTGTAGCAGCTGCGATTGAGGTATAGCACAAACTCGTCGATCAAATCCAAAAAACGATTCTCAAAAATATTTTCGTGTTTACGATCTAGCCAATAAATTTTATCGCTACGAATTTTTTTGTTGTGCTTTAAGTTGGAGGCGGCTCCAATTCCAGCTTCTTTAAGTTGTTCATTATTCAATAATCGCAGCAAGTTTTTTTGTAAATCTTGCGACAATTCCCAGTCCAAAAAATCATTGGACATACCCACCTTTTTATCCAAAAAAAGATCGATAATAGACTCAAAAGTTTTGTTCAATAGTGTGTTAGCTTGACATTGCGAAGCATATAACTGCGCAGCCTTCCAAGATAACTCCAATTAAATTATAAAACAACCTTATTTTATAAATAAAGCAGATTATAAAAAAAGTAATGTTCCGAAGTCCTCTAAAAGTACTACCGATTAATCTACTATTCGATACAAAATCGGCTGGCTCGGACTAGCGTCATTCTCCATAGGAGCGATTTGCAAATTGAGGATATATAATCCATCAGCGATACTATTGGGCACATAAATCAGTTCGGTGATGGTCGCATCTAAGCGAGGATTATTGGGATAATCCCAATAAGCATGGTGAGCCGCCAAAATACCGTCGTCTTGCTCTTTGTCCACCGAAGGGGTATCTATCATAAAATGACGAACGCCTTGTTCGTACAACCAAGCCAAAGCTGCGGCTTCCAAATAAGGCGGATTGGTATTGCTGTATTGTCTAGTTTTTTTGTCGGGTGTATTAGGGAGTGTGCGTACCAAAAAGGCCTCTGCTTGGTCTTCTGCTTGATAGGTCGCTTGGATTTGAGCGAGTGTAATGACGGCATCACCATCTATCGCCTCTGGCTCAATACTGACCAACTGAGCTACAAAAATGAAAGTTTTGAGCACATCTTGTATGGAATAAAATTCCTTAGAAATGTGTCCGACACATTCGGTATGCGTTCCGTTGCCGTGCGGATTGAACGTAATATTGCGAAAGTTGACTGCTCCGCCCAAATTGACATCGCCTACAAACTGCTCCGTCTGTACGGCAGTAATATCGACAGGGGGACAATACCAAGCAGAAGCTGCTGCCTCGCTTGCTTGCAGCGATAAGGCTATCGAAATGGGTTGAGCAAAATCAATTTTGTAGCTTCTTTGTTGGTGTTGTATGGTTGCTTTCATAAGTCTTTATTTTGAGTAATAATATAGCGGTGTTAAGTAGGTGTAAAAGAAGCTGGGGTTATATTGGAGTAGGTACTTAGCTTGGGCTTGATGTACTGCTTCTAAGTCAAAGTGTTTATATTGCTGGAATACAGTCACACTTTTATTTAAAACTTCTGCACCAATTTTTTGCCATTCTTCTTCTTCAAATTGGGCATTAAGAGCTGTGACAATCTTAGACTGTAGCTCATAATTAACCATTACTGGTTTTCGAGGATAAAGGACTGATTGATAGTTTATTATTGTATTATAACCTTCGCTTAGAGCAATTTTTTTGGCACTGTGAAGTACTTGAATTTCCAAGTGTTTTAGAAAAAAGGTTTGGTATGCGATTACCCTTCTTTCTGCATACATTGCTAAGTTCTGTAAGTCAGCCTGTATAGTCTGTAATTTTTTTTCTATTCTGATTTCCTCGCTTGGAGAATAACAACGGTATCTATTAGAACTTACTTCTCGTAAATACATTTCAGCAGTTATTTCTTGTTGTTCAAGCATCGTCTGTAATAAAGCACGAAATTTTTCTACTTTGGATTGAATGAATAAAAGCGCTTTACTCTGTGCTATAATACTGTCCTTATCCACAAACCCAATTCTAAGGGATTGAGCGGAAGCAAAAGTAGTGCATAACAGCAAGGAACAAATGAAATAGAAGGAATAAATAGGCATGGCTAGTAGTTTACTAATCAAAACTACTAGCCACGGATAAAGGAAAGTTTAGAAAAGTCTATTAACTTTTTAGTAACAAAAAATAGCCTTATTTGGCGGTTACTTGATGCGTGCCATTGATTGCCGAAAAGGCAAAATGCTCTAATAGTACTTTGATGTCTTCCAGACTGCCTTGATTGATACTAACATCTGTCAAAGAGGGGATGTGATGAGCAAAATAAATATTATTGTTCGCCATCTCTATCAAGCTAGAAGCAAGTGCATGGGCATAAGGATACTGTTCGTTTTTTTCGAGCAATATACTAGAAATACACTTGCATAAACTCTTGTAACTAGCAAAATAACCTTCTTGATTTTCTTCTTCTACCGATTTGGTATGGTAAGCTTTGCTTGATTCTGCTACTACGATTTGGTGCAGCCGATTTTCGTCCACATAACCAATGGCAGGATTTTTTCGGGATGATTCTACTAGCACAGATAAAGCAATTTTTATTTTTTGGTCGGCATCAGTGATGTTCATGGTATTGTAGTCAATCTGGAATTTCATCCACTCCCAATACCAACCTACCAAATAAATTAATAACTTGTGCTTGTTCTTGAAATAGCGATAAATAGACGCTTCGGTAGATTCAATTTGTGTCGCTAGTTTTTTGAATGTAAATTTCTCGAATCCTAATTCATCAATTAGGAGGATACTATGCTCAATTATCTTTTTGCCCAAGTTCGTTCCTTGTGGGTCTCGGATATATAAATTAGGATTTAGGTGTATTTGTATTGCTATCATTAGTAGTTGTGTTACTATTATTGGTGGTTATATTGCTACCAAATATACAACACAAATTAACAGAAAGTTTTATTTTGTTAAGTTATTCTCAAAATAATTTACTTCAAACTAACCTGCAAGCCAATTTCTACCTGTTGCCATGGCATTGGTCTGTTGGCAATAATCTGAAAATTAGCCCCATAAAGGTTGTTGATTTGCACATATACGGTCACTTGCGTTTTTTTATAGGTAATAAGTTGGCTAGCTCTCAAGTTGGCAAAGTGATACCATGGTAGTACTTCGGTATTGGTATTGTCCACAAATCGGCTCGATGTCAAGCTGTGCTGATACAGCAATGTTGTCTTTTTGTATTGCCCTTGTAGGGCAATGTTGGCGTTGTGTTTAGGCGTATAAATAAGTTGTTTGCCTACCAAGTCAGAGCGGTCGCCTGCCATGCGTGTACTAGCGGTATAAGCATAATTAAGATTGCTGCGTACTTGCCAATTTTTATTTTTCCATCGCAGCTGCAAGCCTACTTCTGCTCCTCTTGCCCAGACTTGATCAACATTGCTAGGTCGCCAAAGTCCATTGTTGTCGGGAGACCACAGTATCCAATTATTGACTAGATTACAGAATCCAGTTAGGCTACCTTCTAGCGCTATTTTTTGTAGCTGCAAGGGCAAATGTAAACCAATTTCGCTGTTGTAGCTGTATTCGGGCTGCAAATTGGTGTTGCCTAAGGTGTTCCAATACAAGTCATTGAAAGTAGGTAAGCGGTAGTTGTGCGATAAGTGCCAACGCCAATACCACGCTTGATAAAACTGCCATCGACCGCCCCAAGCGATAGCAGGACGAACGAAATTGCCTGCTACGTTTTCTGTTCGTATATTGGTCGTTAAGATGGTATTTGCCTTTGGCAATGTCCATTTGTGCGAAACAAATAAGGCGGCTCTATGTTGGTGCGGATCAAAATCATAGCCCGTAGAATGAGCCGTAAAATAGCTGTAATTGATACCAAAATTAAAGAGGTGCAAGCGATGTGCATACCAAGTATTTTCGACTTCGGTACGGCTACTCCATATCCTGCTCCAAGAATTAATACCTGCATTGCGAAACAACAAAGATTCTGTAAAAAGAGCCGAACGAGCTTTCCAGACTTGCTTATGGGCTAGCATTTTCCAATGAATAATTGTTCGCCAACTATCATCGGCTTGCCAATCGCTGCTACTACTTTGTAGGAGTGTAGGCGGTATTTGTCGGCTACTAAATTGATACCAAGACTTGATACCAAAGGTATGTTTTTGATACTTGAAATCATGAGTCGTCATCACGCCTATTTGTTCGAGTTGTGCATTGGTTTGTTGGCGTATCGGCTTAGGATTGCCAAAGGCATTCTTATCTTCAAAAAAGAAATTGTTTTTGCCACTTTTGTAAAAAAAACGAGCCGAAGCAGCATAATGTTTTGTACTAAAATGAAGTTTGAATTGTTGCCCCCAGTTACCGAAAGAACCTACATTGGCTCCGCCCCAAAATTGCCAACCTTTATCAAATTTGCTTTGTGTTTGTAGGTGGATTGCTCCACCAATACTACTATTGCCAAACAAGGCACTTTCTGCTCCGTATTGCACGGCAATACCATCTAGAAAAACAGCAGGAACCAGCGAAATATCGGCTTGTCCAAGCATAGGACTTTGTATGTTGAAGCCTTCCCATAGTACAGCCGTATGAGCCGCACCACCACCACGACCAGAGAGCGTGCTGATGCCCGTAGGACCATAATCTTTGACAAAGAAAGTTGTTTCGAGTTGTAGTACTTGAGCCAAATTGCTAGTGCTGTACCGCTGTAGTTGTTCGCCTGTGATTTGGATCTGATGATGCCCAATACCGAAGGTTGGCAAGCGTTGTGTTTGCACGAATGCCGTATCGGTTATTCCCGACAAGGGCAGTGTGTCCTGTTGGGCAAAAAGAACAGCCGTGCTACTGAATAGCAAAAAAAATAGTAAATTGTAGAATTGTATTTTTTTCATGGGGCAAAAATACATAGTTTTAGCACTTTTTGAAGTAAGCTATTTGTTTTTGACTACTATTACCCAATTATTCCTATCAATCTGACACCTTATGAAACTCAAATTACTATTTATTGCGGCTATCTTAGTTCTAATTAATCTAGTTTGGTTGCCTTATCGCACTCAACAGCGATTTGAGAAAGAATACAAACTATTGGATCATAGTTGTTTGACGAATCGGATTTTCGTAGATGATGCTGCTGCTATTCTTCATTGTTTGCCCAATATAGATTTGGTGCGTCAAAAAATAACAGCAGGGCAAGAGGTGTGGAAATGTTATGACCGCACTTCTCTTAAATTACTCTGGAGCAAAAAGCTTGAAGTAGAGGAAGGAATCAAAGTCGATGGAAATCGTATTTTGTTGATAGAAACAAAAAAACTTCTTTTAGGAGATCAGAAAATGGCATATAATCCAATGGAAAATGAACTTCATCAAGATACTTTTTTGCTAGATAATAGCAATGGGAATAAGCAGTATTTGAGTTATACACTGAGAGAAGGAGATGATATTTTTAGCTTTGATTTTTCCAATTGTTTGTCCGCCGCTCAAAAGGTTCACTTGACCATTAGTAATGGGTATTCGTATCGGGAAGAATACGAGCGGAAACAAGCAAATCATATATTGCCTTATCAAAAAGAGATAAAAGTTTGGTCAGAAATGATAGATAATTGGTCATGGAGGCACTTTTTTGACAAAGAACATGAAATTATCTACTTGACACTGAGTTCTTTATATGGGCTAAAGACGCATTCGTTGGAATATATAGATTTCCCAACATATAGCATGGTTATTTGTAAGCTGGAAGGACTGCCCCTAAAGCTAGATGTGGCTATTTTTGATAAAACAAGACCCAATAAATTGCTTTATCACAGTGTCTTAACAGGAAAGAATATAACGAGGTCTCGTGATTATGAAAATATAGAACAGGATAATAATGAAGAGGAACAACAAGCTGCTCAAAAAGAATCCACCATCGTAAAGACAGCTGATGAGGTAGTAGGTAGTGATTGGAGTTTTAGTGTAAATGCAGATACTATTTTTTTGAAAAAAAGCTCCTTTTCATCGCTCCGAAAAATTGTGTTGCCGACAGATGGAGGGGAAGTAGTCGATTTGTTGTCGGAACAGGATAATTGGTTAATTTACATCAAGAAAAAAGGTGTTTTTTGTCAATATAGCGTGCCAAAAGTGCAGGTTCCTGTTACTCAGATATATCAATAAAATATTCCTGAATTATGAAGAAGAAAATATTTTTATCGCTGTCGTTTTACTTGTCGTTAATTTGATTTGGCTACCTTGTATCGCACCCCCAAAAAAAGAAAAAAAACAATACAACATTGGATAAATATGTCGTGCCTTTAGGGGAAGTGCCAACGGCTACCTAGATACACGCCTAGAGCAAAACAACGTCTATTATATGAAAATCAAATTACTTATTATTGTTGGTGTACTATTGTTGGTCAATTTCTTTTTTGTGCCTTCGATGACAGAAAAATTGAGGGTCAAAGACTACTTAGTATTGAACCCGGAGTACATTAGTCGAAAATTGTCAGTGCAGGATTATTTTGAGGTGCATCTACTACCAACAGTGGAGTTGGTGAATACGAAAATGCGTACTAATGTAAATGTTTGGGCATGTTATGACAGGTTTACAGATAAGTTATTGTGGACCAAAGAAATGAAGGACAGAGAGTATTTGAAAGTAGAAGCTCAAAAAATATTCACAATAGAAATTAGTAGTTATGGTGAAGATGACTATGTAGAGCGGAATGGCGAATTTGCACGAATGTTAAATTTGTATCAATATTATAACTTGTCTCGACTGGACACACAAACAGGAGAAGTCTTGTATAGCAAACAGCTAGGAAATCAAGATATAGAGGTGCGTCAAATTAGTTTTACGAATAGTCTTGTTCATGTACATCAAGAATTGATTGACCGAGCATCAAAACCTAATAAAGGCTATGCTTTGAGTAGTGGCAAAAAAGGACGGTTAGAGCAAAAATATATTATGTTTGATATAGATGACGGCAGCAAAGTTTCGGAAATTACTACCTCAAAATATGCTTTTGAATTGGAGGAAAAACAAGATTTTTTGGCATGGAGCAAAACGGTGAAGGATTGGTCAAAAATGCACTTTGTAGATAGTAGTAGAATATTATATGACCAAAATAAAAACCAGTTTTTTGATATAAAAAACTGGAAAGTGACAAAAGTAGAATTACCCTTGTATTGGGTTGTTTTTTTGGAGAAGGAAGTACCACCACGCTTGCAAATACAGGTGTACAGTAAGAAAATTCCTAATGAATTGATGTGGAGTGATGAGACTATAAAGAAGCTGGAACAAGTGGACTATACTGATACTACTATATTTTGGGCAGACAAGAAAGGGCAAAATATAGCTAGCGAACCAATGCAGAGGTTAGGCATTTGGTTGATGGAAGAGGAGGGGCGTGGTCAATTGTACTTGGGCGATGTAGCCACCAAAGAAAGCAAAAGAATACCAGCTACTACTTGGATTTATCGAGTGGATGGCGATACGATATTATTGCATAATCCAGTGTCCAAAGAGCGTCAGAAACTACTCTTCCCATATAGCCGTTATACGATGCAGGATATACGATTACAAAAAAACAAATGGGCAGTTTATACCAAAACAGGTAGAAAGTACAATAAATATGTAGTACCTGCAACAGGATTGCCACATCAAAATTCTAAATAAGTAGGCAAGCCTAAATTTTAGATTTGCTCTCATGTCCTAAATTTTATAAATAGCTATGAAAATAAAATTAGTATTAATTGGACTGTTTTTAGTAGTACTCAATATTTTTTTGATTCCTTTGGTCAATAAGATGCTATTCAACGCAGAATATAAATTATTGGAAGCCGATGAAGTGGAAGTAATGGTTCGATTGGAAGATGATTTTGAGCTGTATCATCTGAATCAGTGTGATTTGATTCGTACCCAAAGAGATGACGATGGGGAGACTTGGAAGGCTTTTAGTACCACTGATGGATATTCGATGTGGGTAAAAAGATTGGAAAGAGAACAACAAATATTTTTTGGAAGAGGGCTTGACCAATTTTTTTATACAAAAAAAGAAACAACTAAGGCTGTTCGGAAAATAGAGGGGACAGAGGATTTATATAAATTTACGGAAATAGCATATAACCTTTTTAGTATAGATGCAGAGACAGGGCGTAGTTCATTGGAAAAATATATACTCTCTCCCAATAAGGCTAATTATTCGATAGACCTAAGCGGACATCTTATTTTGATTAAGGAAACGGGACAAGATACGCCAGTATATCATATTGCAGATGCTTATCGTGTAAGTGATGTAAGAGCAGTATTCACAGAGGGGAAACGAGGGAGTTTGCCAACACAACAGCAGGTGGAAAAGTGGGAGAAAACAGTAGAAAATTGGGATTATGTCGATTGTTTTGAGCAAGAAAATAAACTGTATTATGCCAAAACGAACAAAATATATGAACTAGAGGATTGGCGGTTCAGAAAAATAAGCCTGCCGAATTATTGGGTGATTGTTTACGAAATAAATGGCGATACGCCAATGTTGCGCATAGCGGTATTCGAGAAAAAAATACCCAGTAAGTTATTGGACACCTATCAGATAGCAAGAAAAAAAATAGATGATATTCAATATTCATCAAAAGGTTTATTGATTATGGATCACATTCTTGATACCGCTACAAGTAATAAGTCAGTAGAAAGAGCATTGATATTTGTATTGCCCAATATCAGTACGCCCAAAACATATATAGGAGCGGAGCAGTCAATAGATAGCAAGATAGTGCCGAATAGTACTTGGCGTTATCAAGTGTTAAACGATACTATAATGTTGCACGATATAGCGTCTAAAAAAAATCAAAAAATTGTTTTTCCGCATGAAAGCGAATACGTGCAAGCAGTACGAATGCGAGACTACAAATGGGTAATTTATATCAAAGAGGTAGGCAAAATGAAAAAATATGTTGTTCCCTTGGCTGAAGTCCCAACTAAATAGCGGAAACAATGTCTTAGCTTCAAACAAACTTAAATATCAAACACTATGAAATATAATGTACTTTTTTGCCTCTTACTTTTGAGCAGTTGGAGTATTGCACAAGCAAATACTTTGTTTGGCACGTTGACCAATACCGCAGGGGAGGAACTTCCTTTTGCAGTCATTTATATTGTAGGAACATCGAGTGGAACGACCACCAATGCGGAAGGCTATTATGAGTTGGAGTTAGAAGCAGGCAACTACGAAATTGCGTTTCAATACTTGGGCTATACTACCAAAAAGCAAAAAATAGCATTGACGCAAAAGCGTCAGAAATTTGATGTGCAATTGGAGCCTATGGCAACCTCAACCCGAGAAATAGTAGTGACCGCAGGCGAGGATCCTGCCTATGCTATCATTCGCAAAGCAATCCGAAAACGTAAATATTACGAAAAACAATTTGATGCGTTTAGTTGCAACAGCTACGTAAAAGGGACGCAGTATGTAGAGAATTTACCCAAATCGTTTATGGGGCAATCGCTCGAAGATGTTATTCCTGGACTGGATTCTAATGGTACGGGTGTTATTTACCTTTCGGAATCTGTTTCTCGGCTGTACTTCAAGAAAGGCGAATACAAAGAGGTCATGACTTCGTCGAAAATTAGTGGCGATGATAATGGCTTTAGCTTCAATTCGGGGGCTGCTATGGCAGATATTTCTTTTTATAACAATAACTTTGAGTTAGGTGGTTCCAAAATATTGTCACCTATCGCTGGTGGTGCATTGGGGAGTTATGATTATCAATTACTGAATGACTTTGAAGATGCCGACGGACGAATAATATATGGCATCAAGGTAATCCCCAAAAATGATTTGAGTGCGACATTTCGAGGCATGATTTATATTGTCGATCAGGATTGGGCGATATACAGCACCGAGTTATATACCACAGGCAAAGCTATTAATATAGCGGTATTGGATACCGTGTTGTTCAAACAAACACACATCAATTTAGGTGGCGATAAATGGCGTGTTTTTTCGCAAGATATTACTTTTGGACTCAATCTTTTGTTTATCAAAACTAGAGGTCGATTTATTGGTGTATTCTCCGATTACAATCTGAAACCAAATTTTGAAAAAGGCTTTTTTAATGCCGAAATATTCAAAGTAGAGGACGAAGCCAACAAAAAAATGGAGACCTTTTGGGATTCTATTCGCCCTGTGCCACTCTTGCAGACAGAAGCTGTGGAGTATCATACTAAAGATAGCCTTGCCAAAATTTGGGCAACCAAGGCGTATCAAGATTCTGTTGATAAAAAGAACAATGAACCGACACTCCTGAATTTGATAGGCGGCTATACCTACCAGAATACCTACGAAAATTGGAATATAAAAATACTTTCGCCAATTGACAAATTGACCTTTAGTACTGTACAAGGGCAGTTGATTGGTTTAGGAGCAGAATTTTTCAAAGGATTGGACAAAGAAAAAAACCGCTGGTATCGTCTGCATGCTGATGCAGAATATGGATTTGAAGATAAACAAGTGCGTTTCAGAGGGTTTGCCCAAATGAAATTTAATTCTATTACCCACAATTTGCTACACCTAGAAGGAGGGCGACAGTTGCGACAGTTCAATATCAACGACCCTGTGAGTATGTTGGTTAATACATATTACAGTTTGATTTTTAGACAAAATTACGCCAAGTTTTATGATGAAGCTTATGGTAGAATATACTATTCGCAATATTTGACACATGGATTGTTGATGCGAGCTGGGGCTAAATATGCCGTTCGTTCTGCGGTGGTGAATCACACCGATTTTTCGTGGTTAGGTCGTAAAAGTGGCAAAGATATGTTCTCGAATCACCCGCTAGATTTTAGTCGTCCGCCGTTGCCTGCTAGTCCTAGTTTTGAGACCAATAGCCTGCTCGAATTTACGATAGCATTGCGTATTCGTTTTGGTGAAAAATATGTTAGTTATCCTAAACGCCGTTTTTATACTTCGAGCAATTCGCCTGATATTTGGATCAAATACAAAAAAGCAATCGGTCTGCAAGGAGCAGAAACTAACTATGATTATCTGTCTTTACAAATCACCAAAGAGGATATTTCATTGGGTGTAGCTGGTCTGTTTTCGTACAATATAGAAGGTGGCTGGTTTATCCAAAAAACCAATGAAATGCAGTTCATGGATTACCATCATTTTAGTGGTAACCAAACCATTATTTCAGCTCCTGCTGGCTTTCTCAATAGCTTCCAACTGCTACCTTATTACGAATACAGCACCAATACGCATTTCGCCGCGGCACATCTAGAGCATAAATTTAACGGCTTTCTTTGGAACAAAATCCCTGGACTCAAAAAACTAGGCTTCGAGGTCGTAGCAGGCGGACACTTCTTGTACACACCCGAACAAAAGCCTTATGCAGAGTTCAATATAGGACTCGATCGTATCGGCTGGAAACTCTTCCGTGTGCTGCGTGCTGATTTTGTGATGGGCTATCGCCCCAATGAAGCATTGAGAGTTGGGGGCGTACTGACGTTTAATTTTTCTTTGTAAGGTAAACTACAATGCACTCATAGGAGGAAAAGTCTACGGCAGGAAAAAGCCACCGATAACCGAGCGGGCGAATGGCGATTCGCCCCAACGAAAAAGGGTAAGGGCGAATTGCTATTCGCCCTTACCCTTAGGAAAAATCTTACTTAATCAACTGACCACTAATACGTCTCAATTCCCATTCTGCCAACTTGGCGTTGTAGCGAGCCGTAATCACTTGGCGTTGCGCCTGCAAGTAGTTAAATTCTGCCTGTTGGTAGCTGAGGTAAGAAACCTGCCCCAGTTCGTAGGCGGTAGCCGTACGATCAAAACTCTTTTTGCTAATTGCTACATTGCCCTGTTCGATAGGAATCAGTGCCATATTATTTTCGTACGTCACCCACGCATCTTTGATGGTTTGTTCCAAATCATATTGAGCAAAGTCTAGATTTAGCTCTGCATTTTTGATAGACAATTGAGCATTTTGGCGAGCAGGGCGAAGCTGCCCACCACTATAAATGGTGTAGGTCAATCCTAGATTGACCGTAAGCCCCAAAGAGCTGTTGCTAGCTACAATCCCTGCATCATTCTGAGAACCACTATAACCATAACTAATGGTGGTGTTCAATTTAGGGTAAAGTTCGGTACTGATAAGTTGATAATCTATTTTTGCCTTCTCAATGGTTTGGTTTGCTTTCAGCAATGCCAAGTTGTTTTGTTGAGCGGCGTCCAAAATACTTTCATAATTTAGATTCAAATCCAATTCAGTATCGACAACTACCTGAGTGTTTTCGTCCAAATCTTCTGCACCAATAGCTTTATTAAGTTGTCGCACCGCTTGTTTTTTTCCTAACAAAATACGCAACAATTGGGTGCTATCGGTATTGTACGAAGTTTGCAAATTGAGGCGTTCCACTTCCGAGCCTTGACCATATTCGCGTTGCTTTTCGATACGACGAAGCTGTATTTGGGTCAACGCCATTTTTTCGGCAGTAATGCGATAATCTTCCTGCAATGCTGCCAAGTTATAGTAGGCTTGTAGCACGCTATAAATCGTATTTTCTATTGACTGTTTGTACTGTGTATTCATCAGACGAACGTCCATCTGCGACTTTTTGAGTGTATAGAGCGGCTTGAGTCCGTCGAAAAGTGTGTATCGCAAATTGACATTGGCACCATAGTTTTGAGATTCTGCCCCTGTCACATCTTGGTCAGGGATAGAACCGCTAAATTTGGTAGTGCTATTGTTGTTAGAATAGGTATAGTTGGCACCAATATCTGCCGTAGGCAACCAGCCCGCAGCCCCAATAGTAGCCGTGTTACTAGCTACTTCTATATTGTTTTTAGCAATTTTTATATTGAAATTATTAGCGATAGCACTGCCAATAATTTCATCTAGTTCTACTGTCGGTTGCAGTTGAGCCATTAGCGGTAAGCTGCTTAATAGACTCCAGCAAATAGCCGTTACAAAAGTATATTTCATGGATAGTTTATTTTTGTATTGCAAAGTGCAACTTTTATACTTGTTCTTCATAATCATCACTGGTTGGGTGATGCTCTTTTTCTTCTTGAATACTTGGCTCTACATCTTCGGCACTAATTGTTTCGCCTTCCCAAAGCCAGTGCAGACCACGTTTGAGCGAGTTGACACTTGACAACAAAGGCGGCAAGATTAGCAACATAATAAACGTAGCAGAAGCCAAACCATAAGCCAAAGCAATCGCCATAGGAATCAAGAATTGAGCTTGTAAGCTAGTTTCTAATACAATCGGCATCAGTCCTGCCACTGTCGTGACCGAAGTCAGTAGGATAGGACGGAAACGAGAAACACTTGCTTCGTGTATCGCCTCTTTGAACGGCAGTCCCTCTTTGAGTAGGCGGTTCATGGTACTGACTAGTACCAAACTATCGTTGATAACAACCCCAGCTACTGCCAAAATACCAAACAGCGACAACATGCTAATTGGGATACCATGTACCCAATGTCCTGTAACGACACCTATAAAGGCAAATGGGATTAGTAAAACCACGACTAAAGCTTGTAGGAAGGAGCGGAAAGTGAATGCGACTGTAAAGAATACTAATAATATAATTATAGGCAACCAGCGTTTTAAGGAATCTAGTGTTTCGCTTGCTCTTTCGCTTTGTCCCTCATATACAACGTCCACGCCTGAGTATTTGCCGATAATAGATGGCAAAACATTATCTCTAAAATCTCCAAATACTTCTGTGGAGGTTGCGGTGGTGGTCGATTCGTTGATATCGGCACTCACTTCCATTTTCGCTCTACCATTGAGGTGAACAATCTTCAAAGATGATTTCTGAGGATTGAGTGTCACCAACTCTTTGAGTGGGTAGCTGTTTTGTCCAACTCTAATATTCATATTGAGCAAACTCTCAAACGATTCTCGCTCGTCATTGGTATAGCGCAGCCATACTTTGACTTCATCGGTGCCGCGTTGTAATCGTTGTACCTCGTATCCAAAATAGCCTTGGCGTATTTGACGAATAACAGTGCTCAAATCAATACCCATAGCTTTAGCTTTGGGAAGCAATGCTATATTAAATTCAAGTCCTCCTTTTTGGTCATTATCTGCTATGTTTTTTAGACGTTTATCTGCTGAAAAAGCAGCTTTAATATCATCTTTAGCTGCCCGTAGATTTTCTAGATCATCACCAACTAAACCTATTTGCACTGCTGCGCCAAAGATTGATTTTTGACCATAGGTCAAACTTTCGACACCATATACTTCGCCTACGAGTGCTCTTATTTCATTAGCAACAGTCGAACTAGGCAGATTCCGAGCTTCTCCATCAAGTAGCGAAATTAACAGACTTCCTGCATCGGAACTATTACTGATACTTCTGGCAATCGACTGTATAACTTGTAATGTATCGTTTCTTTGGGCAGAATATTTTTTGTTGACGACTTGTGCTGCTACTTCTATTTTTTCTAATATTGCATTGGTTTTGCTCTCGTGTGTGCCTGCGGGCAATTTCAATTCAATGACGACTTCATCTCTAGCAATATTTGGAAAAAAGGCTACTTTGATATAGCCACCTAGTACTAAATTGACAGATAGAAATAAGGCTACAAAACCTGTAGATAAAGCAATCGTACGGTTCGCTAAACAAAAGTTAAGTGCAGGTGTGTATACTTTTTCTTTTAAGAAGTTGAAAAAATTGGTGGTTGTCCGTTCCATGATATTGGGGGCGGTATTGCCTACCTGCAAATCCTTGGAGTGTGCAATGTGTGCAGGCAAAATAAAGAATCCTTCTATTAGCGAAAAGCCCAACGTCGTAATCACAACAAAGGCAGCACTTGACATGAAATCACCCAATTGTCCTTCTATCAAGAAGAACAGTAAGAAAAACCAACAGGTCGTAATAACAGCGGAAACAACAGACGGCAAAACCTCCATCACGCCTTCGATGGCTGCTTTTTGTGGGGGCATACCTTGCTCGAATTTCTGAAAGATATTTTCTGCTATCACGACTCCATCATCAACCAAAATACCAATCACTAGAATCAATCCAAAGAGTGATAACATATTGATATTGAAGCTAGTCATCGACATGATAAAGAACATTCCTGCGATAGAAATAGGAATACTTAATGCGACCCAAAATGCAATACGAGGTTTGAGGAATAAGCCTAACAGTATGAATACCAATACAAATCCAATTAGTCCATTTTCTACTAATAAATCTGTACGTTGCTTAATACTAACACTACCATCTTTGAGTAAGTAGAGTTGTACGGCTTTATTTTCGGCATTAAATTCTGCAATAAAGTTCTTGGAAGCATCAGCAGTAGTGATAATATCTTCGTTCAAACGGCTCAGTACTCGAATTCTCGTAGCAGGTTTCCCGTTATAAAATTCTCTGGAGGGGATATCTTCCCATTGATTGGTAAGAGTAGCCACATCTTTGAGTAATATATTGGTGCCATTGTCGCCTGTCTTAACTATAATGTTTTCTAGTTGCTCGGCATAATATTCTTTATTTTCGGCACGTACGGTTGCTTTTAGGTTGCCCATTTCGAGGCTACCACCAGTCATTTCTACATTGCTACCCTGTATAGCTTGTGCCAATTCCTCGAACGTGAGACGGTAGGTAGTCAGTGCATCTTCGTTGACAGCTATTTCAATTTCTTCTTCAGGATAGCCACTCAATTCTACTTTAGAGATTTCTTTTTTTGCGAGCAATTGCTTTTCTGCCTTTTCGGTAAATGCTTTGAGTGTTTTCAAGTCCACATCACCACTAAGCATCAGAATAGCGGCTTCGTCTATTCGCTCTACTTTGTAGATAATAGGCGTTTCCGAATTGTCAGGAAACGTATTGACACGGTCAATCGCATTTTTGACGTCGGTCAATATATCTTCTACCAAGTAGTTAGAGAAAATTTCTACATTGATAGTCGAAATATTTTCCATAGAGGTAGACGTGACCTTTTTGATACCTTCTATTCCATCTATTTCTTCCTCTATTTTGATAGTAATTCCTTTCTCTACCTCCGAAGGGGAAGCACCAATGTAGGTCGTCTCTACTGAAATATTTCGGCTAGGAGCTCTAGGGAATTGGCTACGTTGTATATTTATTGCCGAGAGTATGCCCAATATTGCAATAAGCAAAATTAAGACATCTGCCGAAATGTGGTATTTGATAAAATACTGGATTGCTTTTTTCATGATAAAACAGGCTGTAGAGTCATTGCCCTCTGAAGGGGAAATAACGGTATCAAAAGATAAGAAAAACACTACAATTTAGGTACTCGTAGAATACCATAACGTGTAGCTAAAGACAAGGTACTTAATAGTAGCAGCAGAATGTTATTCTTCAATTACTTCTACTTTCATACCCTCATACGCTCCCAAGATAGGTTGAGAAAGTACTTCTGTGCCATTCGCTACACCACGGACAAACATATCGTTGACCGAAATTTTGACAACAGTTATTTTTTGTAGCACTAATTTGCCTTCCTTGATGGTATAAATAAACTGGTTGTCAATCAATAAATTGCGAGGAATTTTGATAACATCATCAATCGTTTTTGTCTGGATTCTGCCATTCATAAACATACCTTCATTTAGTTTAGAACTATTGACTGTAATGAATACTTTTTGAGTTTGTGTACGCTCGTCAATCGTCTTGCCAAATCGTGCAATTGTGCCTGACCATTCGTCGTCAGTTGCCTCCGAATAGAGTGCTACTTTGTTACCTATCTTAAAGAACTGCATGTCGTAAAGCGATACGGTAGCTTCTAACTCGTAGCGAGAAGCATGGGTTAGTGTTCCCAAGAGTTGTCCTGCTCTAACCAAAGCCCCCTCGTAAGTAGCGGCATTGGATATAATACCCGAAAAAGGTGCTTCAATACGATATTTGGTCAAACGATATTCTTGCTTTTTGATATTGATGTATTGATTTTCGATTTGGCGACTAGCCACATACAGTTTTTCTCTTTTGCTTTTGGTTTCTGGGAGTTGCTGTATTGGTTTGTCAATATCGAAATTATCCATGTAGGTTTTCCAAGCAGCAAAATTATCATTGTAATCATTGTCCAAGTCGGGCAACATGCCTACAATACTGCTGTACAATTGACTTTTGGCAGACTGAATGTCATACTTAGCTTCCGTATCATCAATGAGAAACATCAATTCATCGCCTTTAAAATAAACTCCTTCTCTAAATTCTTTGCTGGCTTTGGTGAGTTGTCCTGTCACCTCCGAGTAGAGATCTACTTTTTGGCGAGCGATGACTTTTCCACTGATAACAATTTCGGATCCAACCGATTTATTTTCGGCGGTCACAGAATACGCATAATTTTTGGGTGCAGCGGTAGCGGCTTTCTTTTCTGTTACGGCAGGGTCTTCGGTTTTAGCCGTGCCTTTACCGATTTTTCTGCTGAATAATATACCTCCAACGAGGATAATAATGCCAATAACGATACTGACCTTTCTAAGTACTTTGTTCATGGTGTGTTTACTTTTGTATAGAATCAAGCGGTGTTCGAACGATGTCGTAAGAATTTGTTCTGCAATGATAGACGATTTTTGTTAAAACAAGTTTACTTACTAGGGTAGTTTTCTACTAAAGTGTGTGCTTTTTCTATAAAAGTCGGAGCGTTGGATTTTCAATACAAAAAAAGCTGCTACACTTAATGTTCTAAGTGTAGCAGCTTTCGCCAACCTATATATAGGTTACTCTATTCTTCTTCTTTTGTTTGTTTTACAAACTCCATACTTATTAGAATATCTATTTTGTTAGCAATGAGTTTGAATCCATTGTCCATATCCATATTAAAAGCCATTCCGAAGTCAGTACGATTGACAGTACCCATGGCTACAAAACCGACACGCTGTTCGTTTTGCAATCCTGTTACTACTTTACCTTTCTTGACTTCCATCGCAATTTTTTTGGTAATCCCCATTAGCGTCAATTCGCCTTTGAGTTCATAGCGTCCTTTTCTTTTTTTCTTGAAAGAAGTGCTTCTGAATATCATATTTGGAAACTCTTCCACATTCAAAAAGTCCTTTGATTTGAGGTGAGCATCACGTGCTTCTACTCTAGTAGAGACACTACCTGTTTGTACATCAACACTGAGTGCTAGGTTATTCATTTCGTCACTAGCAGGCTCGAAGTTAACTTCATAGTTCTCAAATACACCTATAATATCGGCTAGACCCATGTGGTTGGCTCTAAACTGTACGGTAGAGTGCATTGGATCTACTTCCCATTTTTGAGCGAATAGGGCAGTAGCGAATAAGAGTAGTAGAGCAGTGCAGATAATATTTTTCATGCGATTGTTTTAGATTATAAAAAGTTAAATAGGCTTTTAATGTCCAGAGGGGATAATGTGTGTACTCTACAATCTAAAGTTGTTGTTTGTTTTGCATCTTAACTACTTTTTGTAAGTTTAACAGCTGGTAATCAGGTTACTCGGAAGCTAGCGTATGGCAATAAAAAAAGCCTTTAGTGTGAACTAAAGGCTTTCTTGAAAATAGAGCGAAAAACGAGATTCGAACTCGCGACCCCAACCTTGGCAAGGTTGTGCTCTACCAGCTGAGCTATTTTCGCATTACATTTTGTTGTTATTGCGATGGCAAATATAGGACAGTGTTTGGATAAAAACAAGCTTTTTGATAAAAAAAGTCAAAATAAATGCAAAAAACTTCAAAAAAGGCGATTTTTTGTACTCCAACAGCTGATTTTAGCTTCAAAAAGCTGTTTTTTTGAGGAATGATAGAAAGGGACGGTAGGTAGTTCTGAATCGTAATGAACTCTATTGTTAGTTGGTTGGTTTTGGTCAAAGGAGAAACAAAAGAGGAGTACCTCTTATTTTTTAGCTTAAAAAAGCCTACTATTACAACTCAATTAAACAACTTCATTATTCCAACATAAAAAACATCGCTGTTATGGTTAACCACGAAAAATTATACGAAGCATTTGGAGAACTTTTGTACGTTATTGCCATGGAAGATGGCAGCATACAAGAAGAAGAGCTAGAGGTTGTGCAGCAAGTACTCCAGCAACACCCTTGGGCATCAGACATCCAGTGGTCGTTCAGGTACGAACAGAAGAAGCAACGAAACGTAGCAGAAGTATATGATAGAGTATTGGACTTCTGCAAGCACGCAGGGCCACATCCAGAATATGCCAACATGATAGAAGTGATGCAACAAATTGCTGCCGCTCATGATGGCGTTAATAATGCAGAAGCTGCGAAAATGAAAGATTTTCAGGAGCAGTTGATTAAGCGATTTCAACAAGATATTGCTCAATTGTAAGCACGCTGTTAAGGGCGTGTCTAAAACCTAATGGCATTAGATAGCGTTGGAATAGCTGCACAAGTACAGGATTATGGAAAAAATAAAATACTACTTACTCAAAATAAATGGCAGTTTTTGGTTCCTGCCTACGCTGATATTACTGACCGCTATTGTTTCTGCTTTGGGTATGATTACGATTGACCAACAGATAGAATACAAGCCAGAGGGGATTTTTAAATTCGTTTTTTCGGATAGTGCCCAATCGGCAGAAACGATACTTTCGACCATAGCAGCCGCTATGATTGGATTGGCAGGAACGGTCTTTTCAATTACCTTGGTTGTCCTCACGCTAGCATCGTCGCAGTTTGGGGCTAGGCTGCTACGCAATTTCATGTACGACCGAATCAATCAGGTTGTACTAGGGACTTATATTGCTACGTTTATGTACTGTTTGTTGGTGCTCAATACCATCAAAAGTACCGATGAGTTTGGTTTTATACCTGTTTTGTCGGTGTTTGTAGCTACGATAGCAGCAGTTGCCAATATTATATTGTTGATTATTTTTATCCACCACATCGCTACCAATATACAGACCGACAAAGTTATATTCGATATATCGAAGGCATTGCACAAGGATATGGAGCGAATTTTTCCTGTCAAAATAGGCAAAAACTATAAGGAAGAAGAAGAACCCAATATGCCTACCTTACGTACTATCTACAGAGACAAAACGATTTTGAAATCGCCCAAAAGCGGTTATTTGCAATCTATTGATGACGAGGGAATTATAAAACTCGCCCAAGAAGAAAATATTATTATCAAGTTCTACTTCAAACCGGGGGATTATATGGTGGAGAATGCTCCTTTCTGTGAAGTATATGCACTCAAAAATTGTAGTCAAAAGGCGAGCAAAAAAATTAAAAATTCTATTATGCTGGGCAACTTGCGAACGAGCTTGCAAGATGCCGAATTTTCGATTCATCAGATGGTAGAAATTGCTGCTCGGGCTCTTTCTCCCGGTATCAACGACCCTTATACCGCTATCGCTTGTGTCGATAACTTGACGAGTGTACTTTGTTATTTGACTCAAATTGAGTTCCCTTCTCGTTACCGTTATGACCAAGAAGATAAGTTGCGAGTTATCGCTGATCGCTCTAGTTTTGCAGGAATGATGAATGCTTCTTTTAATCAAATTCGACAGTTTGGAGCAGGTAGCCCTTCGGTTATCATCAAGATGATGGAAGCGGTCAGCATGATACACCAAATGTCTAGTACTCGACCACATCAGTTGGCAGCCAAACGACACGCAGATATGCTGCTACGTACAGGGCAACGTGCCTTTGCAGAAGCACTAGATACAGCAGATTTGAAAGAGCGCTATGATCGTATTGAGTGGGTGCAGTCGGAGGAAGATTAGGCGAGCAGCCACACCAAAAAAGCTTGCAACAGCATCGTACCATCGACTAATCCCGTAAAAAAATAATCATGCTTTTGTTTGGGCGAAAGCCATAGCAAATAAGCCACTATTAATCCTGTTATTGCCAAAGGCAATACTAAAGAAAGTGGATAAATGGCGAGACAAAAAACTAACCAAATGATGAGCAGTAAAAAGGCTAATCGAACGGTTTTTGATACGCCGATATAAGCTGGAATTGTGTGTACTTGATTGTGTTGGTCGATTTTCCAATCTCTCAAATCAAAGGGCAGCGTAATGACAAAAATAAAAATACTTCGTTCTATCAGCATTCCTATGGTCTGCATTTCTACTGCTTGTTGGTGTTCTATGAGGGGTAGCAATACCGTGACATAGCTCCAAACAATGGCAATCAAAAATATTTTGATAAAATGCAAATCCCGCAAGCGTAATCGCCGTTTGCCCAAAAAGGGCAATACATAGCCCAACGAAAGTAGGGCAGGAGCCACCAAAGCTATTTGGGTAGCCGATTGCAAATAAAAAAAACAGCTAACAAGACCAACACTGCCCAATAGTGCATACAGTTGTATGTGTTGCCGATATTGTCCAATCACCAAAAAACGGTCAATTTGTAGGGATTTATCCACTTTGTGGAGGCTAACTAAGCGATGCAGGGCATAAATAACTAAGGTAGAAAAAAAAACCAGTCCTAGCAATGCAGGACTGGTTCGGTAATCTATGTCTTGTATATGAAGGGTCTGTAATGTCAACGCCAAGGCACAAGCCGCTATAAAAATATGGCTGTACAATACAAAATTGATAATGGCTATGAACCAATTAGACATGACCTCGGATAAAGTAGATGAGTAATATCCTCAAAGATAGTGTAATTTTTACAATCGCTTTAAGTCCAATACCAAAGAATCAATGTTAGCATTCTCATTGAATTCACGCAACTGCTTATTTTGACAAGAGCAAACTGCTGGCACTTTTATTAGTTGGAGTATAACTGCTTCTCCTACATTTGTTGGTTCTCGAGCACCAGTTCTGTAATAAGGTTTAGGGGTGATGTCCAATACTCTATATTTATTTCCAGCGATTCTAAATTCATCTCCTTTGCCGACTATAATAGGTACTTTAAGTGGGTAAGAGCGTCTATAAATTAGCATGCCACCATCTTTTAATCTCAATTTACGAATTCGTTTGAAATCTTTAAGAGAAGGAAAGATAGTACCCAATATCATTTTTCTCTTATGATTGACATCAAGCCAAGATATAGACTTTCTGTATTCAATTGGTTTTTCAGGATTGAAAGAGCCGAATTGTTTTTTGCATTGACAACCAATAGAGAATAGAGCAACTATTATTAAGAATAAAGTGTTTTTCATGGTTAGTTAATGATAGAATAGTAGTAGAAAAATTGTGTAAAAGTTTTCTAAGAGAGTTTTAAGTGATTTTTACCATGTGGATTTTTTAGCCAAATTTTTCTTTTACTGCATAAGCAAACCATATTATTAAAGTTAATTTTTATCCAAAAAACGCTTCTTATAATCCAACACTAAAGAATCAATGTTAGCACTTTCGTCAAATGCCTTGAGTTGCTTATTTTCGCAATGACAGAATAGAGGGACGCGTATTAATTGCAATACAATAGCTTCGGATATATTTTGTTGTACCCCATCTATCCAGTAGAATTTTGGAAATACTTCTAAAACTCTGTATTTATTGCCTGCAAGCATGAATTCACTTCCTTTTCCTACTATTAGAGGATGTTTTTGCTCAGAGTTAAAGAAAATTTTCATAGTATATCCATTAACTGTAGAACCATCAGCTAATTTATAAATATTAGGTGACGGTCCTTTCGCTCCAATTCTTACTTTTCTTTTTTCTGTGAAATGTAGAAAGGTAGAATAACTCTTATATTTAGTTGGATTTTGTATATTGAAAGAATTAATACATTTTTTTTGTTGACAACTAATAAAGAATATACTAAGGCCGATTAAAAGTGTAATAATTTTCATAGCTAGTCAATTATAGAGTACTCATCAAAGAATTTTATAAAAGTTTTCCAAGAGAGTTTTAAGTGGTATTTCCCATCTGGGTTGTTTAACCAAATTTTGTCTAAGTGAATTATAGTGTACAAGTTAATTTTTATCCAAAAAACGCTTCTTATAATCCAACACTAAGGAGTCAATGTTAGCACTTTCGTCAAATGCCTTGAGTTGCTTATTTTCGCAATGACAGAATAGAGGGACGCGTATTAATTG
>CAKZQC010000005.1 GCA_937139495.1 uncultured Saprospiraceae bacterium
GGAACCCCTTGAAGTTTAAACGTATTTTCAAGGGATAGTATTTGCTTGTTCTCCATAATGCCCACATTTTCAGTAGGTTTGGTTCTTGAGAAAGACTAGAACAAATCTTTTCTTAATTCAAAACTCAAACTGTTCTTGTGCAACATCAGTTAGTTAGTTACTCTGAAGGCAAGCCTACCACTCGGTCATAATAACGTTGAAGTCGGTTATCGAGCTTCACGACAGCTTTACGAGCCGCAGGCGTATTGATATTGTTGACCCACGAGGCACGCAAGGGAGCGTAGTAAGGAAACGGCTCATCTAGTTTGTGTTCCAAGGCTCTGAGTACAAGTACATCAAAAGGAAAATCACCACTTTTGACTCGATAGTTGACCATAAAAATAGGCACATCGGCAGGAATTGTAATAGTGCTGTCTAGTTCTCTTTGTTCATTGACAAAAATACCATTGGTCGCACCACTTTGTAGCACTTTGGTACTGGTGTCATACATGACATAAACAGGACAAAAGTCGAAAGAATCTAGGAACATTTCGCTTATCGCAACATTAAATTCATCACGTTTTTGGAGTGTTGCCGCCAATATTTTTTCGTAGCGTTTCTTCTGGTTCGGTTTTATTTGGGAGCTATTGATGGTACTCTCCAATGCTTGTATTTTTCGATGATTCGTTTTGAGACGTACCACCAAGATACCCTCTTTAAAATCCTTGATAGACTGCTCAGCTAAGGCTCTTTTTTCTTTTGGCAATACCATATCAGGACGTTGAGCAGCAGCATGGTGGAGGTATCCTATTCCCAATAGGATTAGTAATAAATATTTCATATTGACTAATGATTTTTTTGGTTAACAACAATAGACCCCATCAATTGATATTCCGACAAGGATCTAATAAAATAAAGAGGGAACAGAAGGTTAGTAATTCGTGAGCAAAGCTAGCTAAGTCTAATTACAAACACCAAGAATTACACCAAAAAATGTCCTTATTAAAGGTTTTTTAAGACATTATCTAGTCATTTTCTGTTCCAAAATGACTACTTTTGCAGCCCATGTTATTCTAGAACTAACTTAGTGACAAGCTCTTATTTCTAGCATAGCTGTTTTGGCTCTATTTAGAACCGATTTATTTTTGATTGTCTCATACTTATTTTTCGATATAACTTATGCAAACATCTGCCGATATTCAAGCGCTCAATGAGCGAATTGCTCACGAGAGTCGTGTAATAGTCCGTTTAATGAACGAAACGTCCAAAGTAATTATTGGGCAAGAATACATGATGCAGCGCTTAATGATTGGGCTGTTGAGCAGAGGACATATTTTGTTGGAAGGTTTGCCGGGACTGGCAAAAACATTGGCAATCAATACCTTGGCTAAAGCGATTGATGCTGACTTTCAGCGGATTCAATTTACGCCTGACTTGTTGCCTGCCGATATTGTCGGTACGATGATTTATAACCCAGCGAGCAATGAATTTACCGTAAGGAAAGGACCTGTCTTCTCCAACTTTGTATTGGCAGATGAAATCAATAGAGCTCCTGCCAAGGTACAATCTGCCTTGCTGGAAGCAATGCAAGAACGTCAAGTTACGATTGGCGACCAAAGTTACAAACTACAAGAACCCTTCTTGGTATTGGCTACACAGAATCCAGTAGAACAAGAAGGAACTTATCCATTGCCAGAGGCACAGACAGACCGTTTTATGCTCAAAGCTTCGATCACTTATCCGACCAAAGAGGACGAAAGAGCGATTATGCGATTGAATATGCAAGGAGCTTTTGAGAAAGTGCAGCCTGTGGCAACGATTCAGGATATCATGACGGCACGCCAAACGGTACGAGAAGTACACATGGCAGAAAGTATAGAGCAGTACATTTTAGATATTGTCTTCGCTACTCGCTTTCCGAGTGAGCACGGACTCAAAGAATTGGCTCCGCTCATTTCGTTTGGTGGGTCGCCTCGTGCAAGTATCAATATGGCATTGGCTGCCAAAGCACAAGCCTACCTAAACGGTCGTGGATTTATTATCCCCGAAGATATTCGCAGCATTGCCAAAGATGTTTTGCGTCATCGTATTGGCTTGACCTACGAGGCACAAGCCGAAAATATCACGAGTGAAGCGATTGTAGATAAAGTATTGAATACCATTCAAATTCCATAAATCAACTCGACCGATGATTGGGCAACAACATTTTGTACTCAAAGATGGCACGCCACTTTTGGTGCGTGAAGTTACCTACTACGACGCTTCTTGGCTCAACCAATTGGCACGCGCTATTTTTGGCTCAACCGACCAAGTATTGACGCTGCCCGAGGAGTTTGAATCAAGCAGTAGTTTAGCAGCTCAAACCAAACGCATTGAGCATTACCTACAGCAGGAAGGCAAATGTATTTTGGTAGCCGAGGCGAATGGCAAACTTATCGGAACTTTAGATTTTTGGAATGGCAATAAGCAGAAAATAGCTCATACAGGAGAGTTTGGAATGGGTGTGCATTTAGATTTTCGCAATAAAGGCGTAGGCAAGTGCTTGCTAACTGTATTGCTGGATTGGGCAAGGCAGAGTACCTTAATAGAAAAAGTAAAGTTAGGCGTTTTTGCAAGCAACACGACTGCGATTCACCTCTACCAATCTATGGGTTTTGTGGAAGAAGGCAGAAGCGTAGCCGAAGTCAAAACTGTCGAAGGAGATTATATTGATATTATAGAAATGTACCAAAAAGTATAGCGAAATGATGCCCGAAGACTTACAAGAGGAGTTAAATCAACTAGAAAAATATAATAGCCCAATGGCTATTTTCAAAAAAGCACTTTCATCATTCAAAATTGTGCTGCTGATTGTATTAGGCGTTTTAGCCAACTGGATACTCGCCCTTATTTTTGTAGTAAGTGGTGCTGGCGGCAATGGTGTATTGGGTGCTATTATCCCATTGGTTTTGTTTATCGTTGCTTTTCCAGCAATCTATCTTATTTTGGCGTTTTTGTACGGCAAGGGATTGGTCGTATGGGAAGCCTACAACAGTGCTATCAAACCACTGATTGGCAGAATACTCGGCAGTATTTTCAATCGATTTGTATCGGACGAAAGTACTGGTAGTGGTAGAAATAGCCTCCAAGAACAACAACAAATAAAAGATGAGGAAGATGCCTTGCTCAATGCCGAAATGGAAGAGAAAACAAAAGGATTGATGGACAAACTCCCTGAATTTATCAGTTCTCGCTTGCATTTAGTAACCACTATCAAAGAAATTGTACGAAATATAAAATTACAAAAACGCAGTGGATTGGCTGCGGATCAAATAAAATCAAAAGCGATGTCTATGTTGTTTGAAGCATTAGATCGCCAACTAGATGGCATTGTTTCGCCTCCTTCTGCCCTACCATTTTATATAGCATTGGGTATCAATCTAGCTTTTTTTGTTTACATAACACTTTAGCGTATGCCTCAGATTAGCCCAACGACTGCACAAGAAGTACAACAACTTCGATCATTCAAAAACCCTTGGCAGCTGCTCAAAAAAGCATTGTCTTCGGTATTGATTCTATTGATGATTGCCTCTGGCTTCCTCATCAATTGGGTGTTGGCTTTGGTCTATGCTATTGGTCATTTTAGTGGTACTGGTTGGGGTTGGTATTTGTTGAGTTTGGTCGCTATGCTGACCATTTTCCCAGCAGGTTATTTGTTGGCCGCTTATTGGTATGGACAAGGTTTGTTATTTTGGGAGGCGTATAGAGAAGTTATTCGCCCTACTGCTGCTAAGATTTTTGCGGGAACGCTAGACAAAATGCTTGTGCAAGCCGAACAGGAAGGAGAAGAAGCTACCGAAAGTGAGATTGTTGCCGAGCTAGAAAATAGAAGTAAACACTTTGTAGAAAAATTGCCCGATTTCATTCGAGCTTATTTTCAAGTATTTATTACAGGCAAAGATGTGGTGCAATTGATAAAAAAACAACGTGCTGCTGGAGCAGACAAAGAGGCCGTAAAAAACAAAGCCATGCTCAGTATGTTTGAAGCATTAGATTTGCAAATAGCCGAAATTATTGAGCCTTCTTTTATTCCTTTTGGAATAGTGGCAGGCACCAATTTATTGACGCTTTATTTTATATTTTAATAGCTGGTGTTTGCTAGGAGCTTTTTAGTTTTTTGCCGACTGGCAATAAAGAAAAAAACAACGAACCATATATAATTATGACAACCAAAGAATTGCTAAAAAAAGTCCGTAAGATAGAACTCAAAGCAAAGGGGCTATCCAATCAGGTTTTTTCGGGTGCTTACAAGACGGCGTTCAAGGGCAAAGGTATGTCGTTTAGTGAGGTGCGTGCTTACCAATATGGCGACGATGTGCGCAATATCGACTGGAACGTAACCGCTCGTACCAACGAGCCACACGTCAAGGTGTTTGAGGAAGAACGAGAGTTGACCTTCATGCTGCTGATAGATGTCAGTGGCTCGGCTTATTTTGGTACTACCCAACAAACTAAAAATGAAATAGCGGTCGAAATAGCAGCTACGCTGGCTTTTTCGGCAGTCATCAACAATGATAAAGTAGGAGCGATTTTCTTTTCGGACAAGGTCGAAAAATTTATTCCACCCAAGAAAGGCAAACCGCATATCATGCGCATTTTGCAACAGCTCATTACGATAGAGCCTAAGTTTGTAGAAAGTGATTTGACACCTGCCTTGAAGTACTTGACAGGAATCATCAGAAAGAAGTGTACGGCATTTGTGTTGTCCGATTTTATGATGCAAGACTATGACAATGCCCTAAAGTTGACGGCAAGTCGGCACGATACCATTGGGATTCATATTTATGACCCGCTCGAAGTAGAGCTGCCCAATGTAGGACTATTGCCTGTGATAGATGTCGAAACAGGACAAACCAACTGGATAGACACCAGCGACCAAGTGACACGCTTGCGCTACCACGAATCGTACACAAAAAACAAAGACTATTTTCGTCAAACCTTCTTGCGAGGAGGAGCAGATGTATTGAGCTTGGCAACGAATGAACCTTATTTAATCCCATTAATCAAATTTTTCAAACAGAGATAGTGCAAAAATATTGCTACATAGTTGGTTTATTTTGGTTGTTGTGGCTGCTGCCCAATACGCCCCTATTGGCACAAGGACAGGTCAATATATTGGTCGATAATACCAATTTTTTGATTGGTGATTACTTGGATTTGCAAGTAGTGGTCAATGTACCCAAAGGCAAGCAGCTCAGGGCAACCGCCGATATTAGCTCCGTACTTGATGAGGCAGGGCTAGAGGTCGTGGATATGGCTGCTATACAGCAACAAGAAGGAGCCAGCTCAACCGCATTCAAACAAAATATAACGGTACGAGCGTGGGAACCCAAGGTATATCAATTGCCCAAATTGACGTATTATTATGTGCAAGGAGGCGATACCTTTCGGGTGCATTCACTACCGCTACAGCTAGAAGCTAAGGCACCGCAAGTGACAGGTGATTCTGTTTTTGTGGCGGACATCAAGCCACTGATTGCCGAGAAACCTAACTTTTGGGATAGCCTAGTTGCTTTTTTTCTCAATCGTTTTGTACTAGCCTTTTTGATTCTACTCTTTATTGGTATTATTGGTTTCGCTATTCGATATTGGTGGGCACGCCGTACAGCCCAAGAAGATAAAATAACACCTGAAGCTTGGGCTAGAGAACAACTGGAATTATTGCAAGCCAAAAAACTTTGGCAACAAGGTGATTTTCAGAAATTCCATACTGAAGTATCCTATATTTTGCGGGTTTATGTCAGAGGTAGATTTGGCGTCAAAGCGTTGGAGCTGCCGATACAAGAAGTATTGCCACAGATAAAGAAAAGTAGCTTTATGAATCCAGTGTTGTATGACCAATTATTGACGGTACTCCAGCATGCTGACCTCATCAAATTTGCGAAAGCGTCGCCTTTGGAAATAGCCAATAAAGAAGCTATGGAGGTAAGTTATTTGCTAATAGAAACCGTAGAAAAGCAATTGGCAGCAAAGCTGAAACAAAAATAAATTATGACAATTGGAAATATAGAACTCGCTTCTCCTTGGTGGTTGTTGGCACTTTTGCTACTGCCTATACTGGTGCGTTGGTATCAGCTGCGGCAGGCAAAGTATTTCCCTACTGTTGGTTTATCGACTACTCAAGGACTACAAGGCTCCACTAGCTGGAAAGTAACCGCTCGACCTATCGTTCCACTACTCCATCTACTAGCAGTGGCTAGTTTGATTGTAGCGATGGCTCGACCTAGAGCGGTGTTGCAGAACGAAGATATTACAGCAGAAGGCATTGATATTATGTTAGCCATCGACGTATCGACGTCGATGCTGGCACGAGATTTTGCACCCGATCGCCTAGAAGCTTCCAAAAAAGTAGCGGCAGATTTTGTATCCGAACGCCCCTACGACCGTATTGGGTTGGTGGTATTTGCTGGCGAGAGCTTTACGCAATGTCCACTCACGACTGACCACAGTGTACTGAATATGTTTTTGGGCAATATCCAATGCGGACTCATCGAAAATGGCACCGCCATCGGCATGGGTCTAGCCAATTCGGTCGGTCGATTGAGCAAAAGTAAGAGCAAAAGTAAAATTGTAATACTCCTCACCGATGGGGTCAATAATACAGGACATACGCAGCCGATGCAAGCCGCTGATGCTGCCAAAAAAACAGGGGTCAAAGTTTATACGATTGGCGTGGGTACACAAGGTCACGCTCGACAACCTACTAGCAAACTCCCTGGAGGTGGTTTTCTGTATGGTTGGGCTCCCGTAGAAATCGACGAGTACCTGCTCCAACAAATATCCAAAGAAACAGGTGGTCAGTATTTTCGGGCAACCGACATGGAAGAATTGCGCAATATTTATGCACAAATCGACCAACTCGAAAAAACAGAAATCGAAACGACGACCATCAAACGATACAAAGAGTTATTCCATTTTTGGGTCATGTTGGCTATATTCCTAGTCATATTAGAGCTTATTTTAGTCAATACTATCTTCAAAACTATTGTATAAATGCTACACTTAGAACAACCAGCATACCTTTGGCTACTCTTGGGTGTCCCTGTATTTATTCTACTTTTTTGGTTAGTCAGTCGCCAGATTGCACAGCAGCGCCAACAGTTTGGTGCCATGATTGGGCTGGCTCGATTGGCACCTGAAGTTTCGACCACTAAGCGACCTTTCAAGTTTGGGCTCTTATTATTGGGCTATGTTTTTTTGGTATTGGCACTCGCCAATCCGCAGATGGGGAGCAAGACACAATCTATTCAGCGACAAGGAGTAGATGTATTTATTGCGTTGGATATTTCGAGTAGTATGTGGGCAGAAGATATCAAGCCCAACCGCATGGAGCGTGCCAGACAGTTGGCTCAAAAGATCGTACAATCTCTAAAAGGTGACCGCATCGGATTGATTCTCTTTGCAGGGCAAGCCTACTTGCAAATGCCGTTGACAGTCGATTATGCTGCCGCAGAAATGTTTGTGCGCACTGCTAGTCCAGACCTAGAAATAACGCAAGGTACCGCCATAGAAAAAGCCATTGATTTGGTGGTAGAATTGGGCGAACAAGACGACAAGCCCAATCAACGAGCAATTGTAGTCATTACGGATGGCGAAAATCATAATCCAGCAGCGGTTACGGCTGCACGTGATGCCAAAGAAAAAGGGATTACGACTTATCTAGTGGGGGCAGGAACTACGGCAGGCGCTCCTATTCCAGTCGAAGAATACGGAAGAAGACAATACAAGCTCGACAAACAAGGCAATGTCGTACAGAGCAAGATGAATTTGACGATGTTGCAGGCGATTGCCGATGCAGGAGGAGGACAACTAATGGACATCAGTCAACCAGATAAAGCGATTAGTCAATTGCGCCAGCAGTTTTCTAAATTAGAGAAGTCTGAATTTGAAAATCAGAATTTTGATATATATGATACCTACTACCAATATTTTGTAGTTATTGCCCTTTTCCTACTATTGGTTGAATTCTTGGTTGGCTACCAACGCAATAAATGGTTGCGCTAGTGTTAACTTACCAATAATTGTATCTACAAAGTGAACTATTATTGCTACAATAATTTGTTGTTCTGCTATATTAGCTCTACATTTAGATAATGTATTTATAGATAAAAAATAAAATATAGTCTTTCCTAGTATTCTTTGCCTACTTAAAATTTCACAAAAAAGAAAAGACTAGCCAATATATGCTTTTTTTTTGTTTTAAATTATATTTTATTCGATTTTATGATTTATGCCCCTCCCCTAAAAGAATCACTACATAACCTACACTACTACACACCACATCTATTACGCTAAAAAAATATCCTACAATAGTAAATTTCCCTATTTACTGCTGTATTTTTAATGCTTCCAGTATAGTGCTATTCGTACAGGAATAACTATTCTAATAAAAAACTATCTGGAAGTCGATAGATGGGTGTAGAAATTTTTACCCTTGAAGTTATTTCAATATATAGCTACTTGTACTATTGGATAATCTTCCTGTATCATTGTTTCTATCATCTAATATGTATCGTATGTCTTTTACTCTCCTAAAGTGCAGCCTTTTACTAAGTTGTTTTTTGACTTTTTCCGCTACTATTTTGGCGCAAGCCCCTGGAAATGTCAATACCGACTTGCAAGTTTGGCTCAAAGCCAACGACCTCAACCCCGCCGATCCGACTAACACTACCGACAACTGGCCAGATGCTAGTGGCAACAATAATGATGGTTTGTATCAAAGTCCTTACTATTATGAGGTAACCAGCCTCATCAATTTCAATAAAACGGTAACATTTAATGATGAGTGGTTTAGTATTCCATTCGACATTAATACACCTGACCTAAATGTTTTTGTTGTGTATGAAAACACAACTGCCAATACTGCACTATGGGGCAACCACTTATCAACTAGCGGCTCACACAAGGGGCGACAAGTCAAGAGTAATAATTACACCCCAAACCCAACAGGTACAGCTGTACCTTACTCTGGCGCCAATACCGTTGGAGATATTTATATCAACCACTTTGATATAACAAACAGTGCTGCTTCTTCTTTCTATATCAATGGGGCAAGCAATCCTTATACTGATGGAGGTTCCGTCAGCCCAAATGACGCTACCAACAATACGTTAGCTGATAGTGTATTTTTGGGAATCACCTCCAAAAACAATCCACCTCCGACTACTTCTACAGGAACGGTTATTATTGCGGAGTTCATTATCTATGACGGAGATCTTACGCAAACGGAACGAGAGAAAATCAATTCTTACTTGGCTATCAAGTATGGAATTACCTTAGCGCACGATTACCAGTTGAGTAATGGTACTACTGTCTGGAGCCAAACTGCTGCCAGTGCACCTTCTAGTAGTCCAGATAATTACACGAACAATATAGCGGGTATTGCTCATGACAATGGCTCACTATTGGAGCAAGTTAAATCCACTACCAGCAATGCTACTACAGATCTTATTATAGAAAAAACAGGTGGTGTTATGCCTAACAACACTGCTCTAGTGTGGGGGCAAAATGGACGTGTTACAAACAATACTTTTAGTCTACAAAGTAGCCAAAATTATTTTATACGAGGGGATAGAATTCGAAGAATATGGCAATGTCAAAAAACAGGTTCTGTTAATGGTTTTGATATAGAATTGCCTGCTACGCTTCCAACAGACTTCAATACTAATAATATAGTTCTGCTAGTTTCTGATGATGACAATTTCAATTCTAATGTGAGCTCATTTGCATTTACCAATGGCAAGGCAACCAATGTACAAATAGAAGATGGACAGTTTGTGACCATAGCCAAACTAGATGTAGGCTTATGGGTCAAAGCAGACGCTGCCGACAATCAAGTAACAGCAGGAAGAATTGATACTTGGGTAGATAATCTTGGGGGTGCTAACACCTTGACGAGTCCCGCCACAGCTTCAGAAAAACCTGAATTTGTAGCTGGTGTGAGTGCCAGTGCCATTAATTTCAACCCCTACTTAACATTCAACCAATCAACTCCAAGAGGACAATACATCTCCAAAAATAACTATGCAGGTTTTGGCGACGAAGCCTCTATATTCATGGCAGCAAGAAGAAAAAGCAGCCCTGCACTCAATGATGATGAAACCCTAATTTCCTATGCGGTTCCTTCAGAGTTTAATGAATTTTTGATACTCAAACCAGAAAATATAACCTTAGCTATTGATCAGACCACATTTACAAGTGGTCAGAGTACCAACGTAAACATGGTTGGCAACGCACCTAGTGTATTGAGTTACATACAAGGAGACGAAGTCCGACTTAATGCCGATGCGACCAATACGAACTATAAAAATAATTACAATATAAAATCAGGTGGCACATTAGTGTTTGGTCAAGACCAAGATGTTTTGGGTGGCGGATTTGACTCCGACCAAGAATACCGAGGTGATATTGCGGAAGTAATTGTATTCAATACTACTGCATCTAACGATGATGTTGATATTATAGAATCCTACTTGGGTATCAAGTACGGCACTACACTTGACGAAGATTACTACCTATCTGATCACAACAGAACATGGAATCAATCCTCAAATGCTACCTATCATAATAAAGTAGCAGGTATTGGTAGAGATGATTACTTGCAGCTGAATCAGCTCAAATCTCGTAGCCAAAGTACCGGAGATATTTTTGTAACCATGGAACAGACTAGTGGTAGTTTTGCCCATGATAAATCGCACTTAATCTGGGGAGAAAACAACGGTGATTATGATGATTTTTCTGCCATAAGTAGTACAGGAATTACCGCCTCCGACAAAGTATGGAAAGTTGCCAATTACAATAATAATATCACTGGAGTACGAGTAGTAATGGAAATACCTGCGTCATGGGCTGGACAAAATTTCATACCAGTACTAGTGATTGCTAATAGTGCCAATCTACGAGCATCAACTACAACAGTAAGTGCTGCTAACACGACTGCCACCACTATTATTTTTGAGAATGTTACTTTTACTGATGGTCAATATTTCACCTTAGGATATGAAGAAAATACAACGTTTGTGAATAACACTGCCACGGCCCCACTTACATTTGAGGGTTGTATTGGCGATAGTATTACCTTCTTTTACAATAACTTTTTGTTGCACCCCAACACTATAAAAGTAACGAATGCTACGGGGGGCAGCTTTACGGTACCAAGTATTCCTGATGCCCCATCAGGATCTGTAGGAACGTATAGCGGAAAAATTAGTTTTGTAGTCCCTAGCAATGCTTATTCAGGTACCGTTACGTTACTCAGCGGTACTATACCTTTATTCAGCAAACAAAATTTCATTGTACACAATCCTTATGTGGACTTTTTCCCTGCTACTTCACCTGTCTGTGCTATGGATACGGTCAGTTTGATAGGCGTGCCGATGGGAGGGGTTTTTAGTAGTCCTAGTTCCAACCTAATTTCCAATGATAGTATAGTGGGATTAGAAGCCAACTGGGGACCAACCAATGGTATTGTTTCATCTCCTTCTGTTAGTTATGCTTATACCCCCAACTACACAGACGGTACTGCTTGCCCTGCTCCTATTGTCTCCACCAAATCCATAGATATACGAGACAACCGCTTGGATGGCTTAATCTTTAATTACATTATTACTGCTGATCAAGTAGCAGGAGTTGGTGATCGCAAAAAATTGACATTAGGGATTGGATCTAGTGATAGTACATTTCAGTCTATTACGCCGTTTATACCGAATGGCAGTACTTTTTCGTATGAGTTTTACGGTACTTACGTAACCGATACCGCCAGCTCTTATACTTTCTTGACTGATATTTCCCAAAAAGGGCGGTTCCCAATCACATTGGAATATAACAATGGCGGTTGTATTGGAAGAAACACAGGTATATTAGACATCTATCCTCCTTTACAATTCCCAGGGTTAGCCGATACGCTTTGTGCTAGTGCTATGCCTTCTGTATTCACTAGAGATACTTTGCCAGAATACAGAGATACGACTATTGTTCAAACTTATCCTAGCGGTTCTTCTAGCACAACCACTGTTACCACTCGCTACAATCAAGTAACTCAAGTGCTAACAGACGACCCTGCTTTTCAGAGTTCTATTACGCAAGTTGGTACAGTCAAAAACAACGAGACATTCCAATTCGACCCAAATCCAATTCCAGCAGGAACACCCTTTGTAGCAATACAGATGTTGTACAAAACAACAACGACTATTGATACCAACGGTACCAATGCGAGTGTAGACTCGTTTAATATTCTTGCCTTTGATACCATTTATATAGAGGCACGTCCTGTACCAATGATTTCTAACCTAAATTCTGACTATTGTGCCAATGCTGTAACGGATACCTTGTTCCCAAGTCCCATATTTGAGAACCTTTCTACTACATTTTTTGTCCTCAAAGGCTACGATGGGTCCAATTATACTCTTAAAGATACCTTACGACAAGATACTTTATTGGATTTTGATTACCATTACAGACGTATGGTACCAGCACAAGACCGCAATCTATCCCTACAGTTGACTTATGTTGTCGATCGCTATGGCTGTAGAGATAGTACCATTGTTTACACACAAATAATAGCACCTGTACTGCCCAATATCTTGAACAACTCGCCTTATTGTACGAGTAGTTTACCTACTCCTATCAATGTAGGTTATAGTGGTTTGCCCCCTACGGGAGGTAGTGGTGTATTTTATAGTGCACCAGGTTTGGATACGACCAATACGGGTTTTGGTATTTTCAATCCTCGTTTTGTTACACCAGGAGAAATACCGATTCGATTTGAGTACACTGATTTTTATGGCTGTGTCCGTAGCGACTACGATACACTGATTGTCAGTCCACCACCTAATGTAGAATTGGTTGCTAATAATATTGGCGATACTTCTTTTTGTGCCAATGATTCAAGTGTCCTCTTACGCACGCTTTTACTTCCTAACAATACTTTTGTTACCAACAATGTCATTTATACAGGACGTTCTGTTAGTGGCAACAGCTTCAACCCAGCTACAGCTTTTGGTACAGGAGGAGGGACAACGACTTTAGAGACCATTTATACAGACAGTCTAGGCTGTAGAGGGTACGATACCCTTGTAGTTTTAATCAACCCTATACCAACGTTACGTATTGACAGCTTCAACGGACTAGATGATATTACATTGGGTCGTACAGAACGGTTTGACCACAAATATTGCTACAATGACTCCTCCTTCATCATAGGAGGGACACCGGGCCATCTCACAGAACAGCGTGGAATTATGAGTGGTGGTGGTGTTCTGCTTAGAGATAGTACCTACTATTATGATCCTAGTTTTTTTGCACAAAACCAAACCAACATTGACTTAGTTACCTATCGTTTTACGGATAATCAAGGCTGTAGCAATATTGATTCCGTGCTAGTCATTGTCGATTCTATACCCAATACTTCTATACAAGGTATTACATCGACTTACTGTCTCAACTCTCCGATTGATTCTATCAAGGGATTGCCTGACGACAATATATTAGGAGGAACAAGCAATTATGGAGGTCCTGGCGTCAACCCCTCCAATGGAGCATTTTCACCCTTGCGGGCAGGTACAGGCGAAAAAATATTGAGCTATAGCTACCAAGATGATGTAGGTTGCCGGAATACAACTTTTGATACCATTATTGTCAATGCCTTGCCAACGCCAAGCTTTAGTGGTTACCAAAACCAGTACTGTACTGCCGCTGTCGATGATACCTTGTGGAGCAATAATTTAGATACGCTCAGTTCTTCTTTCTTGTTCTATGGCAATATCATTTCAGACCCTACGGGGATACTGAACCCTGACAACGATACCGCAGGCGTACAAACTATTTATTACAGCTACACCGATACGTCGGCTTGTACCAACATTGATAGTGTCAATATATTTATACACCCTACGCCCGAGATAGTCTTGAGTGGACTCGATTCTTCTTATTGTTTCAATGCTGTCAAAGATGAAATTTCGGTATTTCCAGCACCTGGCTTTTTGTCGAACAATGCGAGTGGGTTTAGCTACGTAGGCAATACTATTTCTTTTGCACCTAATGCCGACAGTGCTGGTATCAAGTCCTTTACTTATACCTACATAGACTTAGCTACTGGCTGTTCCGATACCTTGAATGCTCGTACGTATGTGTACAAAGCACCTGTACCGACCTACACTGGACTGAATCGTTTTTATTGCGAAACGCAAGATAGCTTCTTACTCAATGGACTTACTCCTGGTGGTTCATTCTCTGGCTTAGGAATTATTGCTGATACTGGCACTTACAAGTTTAGCCCTGCCAAAGCAGGTGCTGGATTCCATGACATTACTTATGCAGCACTAGATACTTTAGTTTATACAGGTACTACGCCCAATACTACCTTGGTATGTGCTGTAGATACAGTGGGTAGAGTAGAAGTCCGTGGGTTGCCTACTCCTGTGATTAGCAGTCCTAGCAATAATAGTAGATTTTGTAGCACCGATACCAGCGTATTGATTGCATCAAACACCATCAATAGCGTACTTGATAGTTTCTTTAGTTTGCAAGGAGGTATAGAAGCTCAGATTGATACCACATTAGATACCATTATTATTGGTGGAGTGGTGCGTTATTTCTTTGTATTTGACACCTTTTACTACTTCAATCCTGCACTAGCTACGACAGGAACTAACATTATCAACTACAAAGCGGTCAACAATTATGGTTGTGTGGATTCGCTCCAATACACCTACTTGGTAGATGGTTATAGCGACGCACAGTTTGCGATTGATACCGTACACTGTGAGTCCGATGCCCCGACGGTATTGTTTGGCGTGCCTACAGGTGGAGCCTTCTCTAGGAATGGCAATGTCATTCCACAACCCTATTTCTTTGACCCTAACCCCAATTATATAGCAGGCGACCCTAACAGTTCGATCAATACCGCTCAAGCCGATACGCTGATTTATACCGTACAGTTTGGTGCTTGTTTTGATTCGGACACACAGATTGTCAATACCAATCCTGTCCCTCAATTGGTACTAAATGGACCTTCGGTCTCCAATGAATACTGCTTGAGTACCGACACGATTAGCTTGACGATACAACCACTAGGTGGCACGCTTACTGGTCCAGGGGTCTTGTTTAGTCGAAACGATATGATTCTGAATATAGCAGGTGCTGGAAATCATACCTTGTACTATACCTATCAAGATACCACTACAAAATGTACCAACACGGTCACCGATACCTTCAAGGTTTATGGACAACCAGAAGTTAGCTTCTCGGCAGTTGGTGGCTGTCAATTGGATAGTATTTTATTCTGGCCCGACAATCAAATTTTGGGTCTAACCAACAAGTTTACCAATGGTCGTGATATTGATTCGATTACCGCTATTTATTGGGATTTTGAAGGCTTAGGTCTCAACAATACACCTAACTTAGCATCCAATACCGTTGACTCTATTCATCATATTTATTCTGGACCTGGAGTATATCAACCAAAATTGGTGGTCACCAATAGAGGCTTCTGTACCGATACCGCTACCGTTAGATTGGTTATTTCTCCACTGATTGTGAGCTACCCTTACGATGAGACATTCGACAACTCGAATGGCGATTGGTATGCAGAAAACAGAGATGCTTCTAAGCCATTGTTATGGCAATGGGGTACCGACAATACTACGGCTGGTATCAACAGTGGCTCCAACCCTATTTGGGAAACCAACCTGAATAATACTTATAGTACCAATGAAGATGGTTGGGTCTATAGTCCTTGTTTTGATTTAGATACATTGGCTCGCCCAATGCTCAAACTTGACTACTGGTCAGATACTCGTCAAGGGCTAGATGGTGCTGTTATAGAGGTACAAGATGCTACTGGCAAATGGACACCACTCGGTCAAATTGGTAGAGGTAGCAACTGGTATAACAGCAGTATTATTACGGGTCAACCGGGAGATCAAAATATTGCACCACTCGGCTGGTCAGGCGAATCCAACAGTTGGGTAGATGCACGCTACAAGCTAGACGAGTTCCTGAAGAGCAATAGACACCTACGTATGCGTATTGCATTTGGTTCTCCTGCTATCAACTTATCTGATTATCAAGATGGATTTGCGTTTGACAATGTATGGATTGGGGATCGTACTAGAAATGTATTGTTAGAAACAACGTCTAATATTTCGTACCCCAATATGATGCAAATCAATAAACACGTCTATGATTTGGCATTCCATAGTGAAGTGACCAAAGATGTTACGTTGGTACAATACAATCAAGTGGATCAGTTTTATCAAAACAATACTTCCATCACCAACAATGTAGAATATGTCTATGGCAACTCTGACCCTGCTAAGGCTTATATTGATGGGGAACCTGCCAATGTGCCGCTTTCTTGGTACTTATCTTCTATTGATTTTGAGACCGAAATGCTCGAAACACCTAAGTTTTCAATAGATATAGACACGTTCTACACCAATTCGCAAAACTTGGTCGCTAGAGCAAGAATTACTGCCAACGAGGTTATGCCAAACAGCAACTATCGTATTCATACCATCATTACGGAAGATTCGCTGGTCTATCAGAATACTAGAGATATGATTCAGGCAGTCGCTCGTAAGGACGACGAATCGAGCAATACTTATGCTAGAAATTGGGTAGCTGGACAATGGGAAGACGTACAACTCAACTGGAATCATGCTGCGGAAGGAGTCGCTTATAACCCCGATCGTTTTCAAGTAGTTATATTTATTCAAGACTTAACGACGCGAGAGATATTCCAAGTAAAAAGTTCTAGAGATAAATCAGGTTATTTGGTACCCACTCGCAAGCTCGAAGATGCGAACAACCTAGCGATTATTGCCAACATGAACTTGTATCCAAACCCTGCTAGAGATTACTTCCAAGTCGATTTGGAACAAACCTTGACCGAAGATTATCAATGGAAATTGGTGGACTTGCGTGGCGTAGAAATACAGTCTGGCAATATGAACGTAGGCGATACACAAGTGACGGTACAAAACGATCAATTGCCAACAGGTATTTATATCTTTACCTTGACCAATGGACGTGTATTTTCACAACGAAAAGTAGTGATCAATAACCAATAGAAACCAATTGACACGCTCTTCGTTTATAATAGCAATTACCTATCCTTAGGTAATTGCTATTTTTCATTTCAGACCTTATTTATATTCTCTATGTCACCATACTTTTACTTCCTATTATTGTTCTTTTATACGACTTGGCTATCAGCTCAAAATGTAGGAATTGACACCCTTCCGACCACTACTTTTATGAAGCCTCTAGCTGTCGGAAAGTATAGTATTGCCTTAGGCAATGGCACGATTGCTTATTCTTGTGGCGAGTGGGTTTTAGGCAGTTATAACACGCCTTATTTTCCGATTGACGGTAGTCAATATCATGGTCTTGATAGATTGTTTGTATTGGGGAATGGCACCAGCGATTCGACTCGCTCCAATGCGCTAACCATCTACAAAAATGGTAGTATCAATATCAATGATAGCTATCAGTTGCCTAACCTAGACGGCAAAGCAGGTCAAGTATTGACTACTGATGGCAAGGGGCTTGTACGTTGGCAATATCCAACGATAAGCACGACTTCTATTCCTAAAAACACAGCGGACACGAGCGGCAATCTAGGCGATATTCGCTGGGACGACCATTTCATTTACATCAAAACCAAACAAGGTTGGAAACGAACTACTTTAGCTACTTTTTGAGTTATGGCAATGCAAATGATTGAACATAAAACAGCCCCCTATTTCTTGTAGAAGTAGGAGGCTGTTTATTTATATGGCAATACAGAAAAATTATTTCTTTTGGAGCTTAACGGCTCTCGAACGCCAAACGATTTCTTGATGCAATATCGCTACATCAGGGTGACTGGCCAACTGTTGCACCAACTGATCGGCTTGATAGTTTTCGATATGCCCCAACATTAACCAAACTGCTTTGTCTGGATTTTTCTGAATGGTTTCTATTGTTTTTTGTTTCCAATCAATAGGATACGACAAAGAAATATACCCTTGACAATTGCCAAATTTCTCTTCGTGACGAGCCGCATAATTGATATAAAACTTAGCAACAGGAGTACCTTCGTGGTTGACCAAAAACGGCTCACCTTCCAAGCGGTTTTGTTGAACATACGCCAAAGAAGAACGGGTATCTTCTAGTACTATTTTGTTGCCATTCCAGAGGAATGTCCACGCGTTGAGATGATACACCAATACAACAGCTCCTGTCAATACAAGCAGCTTGAATCCACCAAATCTTTGGTCATAAACTTTCTGCATGCCGTAAGCCATCACGACCGACTGTATCGGTACCGTAAAGATAACCAATCGAGTAATCAGGGAATAATAGCCCAACATAGAACTAAACAAAGCGAGTGCAAAAGGCAAAACTAATAGGAAGAAAATAGCTGTATGCTTGCGAGCTAACGCAACTAAACCAACAGCATAAAAGGCGACAAAAACGCCCATTGTCCAGAGCGATTCGCCTACGAATCCAGCCAATAACCCTTTGATAATCGTCCAGTTCCAACTCCAGCCTGCTTTGGTCCACAACTCCGCCGTCAAAAAATAAATGCGGTGATACTGTTGTAGATAATCAGTCTTAGCATCTACATTCAATATTGCGACGAAATAAATGCCAAAATTAACGACCCAAATCCCTACGGGAATACTGAAGTAGCGCAACCACTTCCAGAACTCGCCTGCTCGATAGGCTTGCCAAGCAAAATAAGCACCCATCGCCGCCATCGTATAGACAATCGGCATCGAAGACCATACTAATATTGCCCCAGCTATGCTCCATTGTATCAATGCTTTGCGAGTATAAAACCGTGTATAATCTTTGCGTAAAGCTACCAATATCAACCCTAGTGCCATCGCCAAATCAGGGACATATTGCTTGAGGCTATACGACTGCAAGATGCACCAATAATTAACTCCAAAGAGTAAAATAACCACTGCTATGAGCGGTTTGGCTATTGTCAATTTATTGGATAGCTTGTACAAACCAAACAAACAAAAAATAGCACTCAAAAAAGGAATTAGCCGCAAGGCGATCTCCCGATAACCAAACAACAGGGCATTGAACTTGGTCCACATCATGAAGATGGGTGGTGCATATTGTTCATAATCGAGCTTCGACCAGAAGCCCAAAAAGCCACGCTCCGCTAGGTTACAAGCTACATTAGCTTCGTCAATATACAACGAAGGTTTGTGCAGAAAATTGGAAAAGCGCAAGTACAAACTGATAGCAAAAGCAACAAAAATTGCCACATTGCCACTGTCTTTAAACTTATTAAGTAGATTTTCGACCATGGGAAAGAGTGCTTAGGCGGGCTTGAAGTTTTGCATCAATTCTACCAAATAAACAACACTTTCGTACGGCATAGCATTGTAAATAGAAGCTCTAAACCCACCTACCGAGCGGTGTCCTTTGATTCCAGAAATACCGTTGGCAGTGCAGTATGCCAAAAAAGCTTCTTCGTGTGCGGGACTATCGGCTACAAATGTTACATTCATACAAGAACGATCTTCGACAGCCGTTGTGCCACTAAAAAATGGATTGCGGTCGATTTCATCATACAATAATGCTGCTTTCTTTTCATTTTGTTTTTGCATGGCTAACAGTCCGCCCTGTGCTTGAATCCAACGCAAGGTAAGCAAGCATACAAAAATAGGATAAACAGGCGGTGTATTGAACGAAGAATCTTTTTTGATATGCACCTGATAATCCAACATAGTTGGTATCGCACGGGTCACTTTCCCTAGTATTTCCTTACGGACAATAACTAAGGTAGTTCCTGCTGGACCTAAGTTTTTTTGAGCTCCTGCATAAATCAAATCTACCTTATTGGCATCAAACGGACGGCTAAATATATCCGATGACATATCTGCTACCAAAAGACTGTCTGTTTCGGGCAATGCCTGAAATTGAGTACCATATATAGTATTATTTGTGGTAATATGTAGATATTTCGTATTGGCTGGAACCTTCCAATCTTTAGGAATATAGTTGTAGTTTTGATCTTTGGACGAAGCCAATACATTGACCCCTCCAAAAATTTTTGCTTCCTTTATTGCCTTGCTTGACCAAGTGCCTGTATCAATATAGCAAGCCGTTTCGTCTTCGTTGAGTAGGTTCATAGCAGACATAAAAAACTGTGTACTCGCTCCTCCTGTCAAGAAAAGAACGCCATAATCGTCCCCCAATCCCAATAAATCTTTCACCAATTGACGTGCTTCGTCCATCACAGCTACAATTTCCTTGCTGCGGTGCGACACCTCCAATATTGACAAACCTGTGCCTTGGTATTCGGCAACAGCCGCTGCGGCCTCTTCAATGACGCTTGCAGGCAAAA
The DNA here is from genome assembly GCA_937139495.1 of uncultured Saprospiraceae bacterium. GTDB lineage: Bacteria > Bacteroidota > Bacteroidia > Chitinophagales > Saprospiraceae > Aureispira. Next base: position 20,372 of record CAKZQC010000005.1, read on the forward strand.
TAGCTGGACCTGCACTAAAGTTATGTATTTTCATGACCGTTATTTTTATACTAGAGATTAGTACGAATAAAGCCGTAACAACCTCTACTGATGACTAAAAATGGGACTTTATTATTTCGTACCCAAATTTACAATTTAGAACACAAACAAAGGCATCTTGCTCCCTAAACTTCTGACTGCTGCATTTCTTGAATATAAACATAGCGCAAAAATACGCCCCAAGCCATCAGTACACTTACCACAAATCCGACGTAACCGTCCAGAAATCCACGCTTTAGCACAAAGTGTTTGAAAAACCGAAAAGCAGGTTTGAGCCAAAGATGAAAGTAAGTGACCTTTGGAGTTTTGTGGTGGTAATCTTGTGCCGACCAACGAGCATACCGACGCATTTTGTCCAGAAAGTGATCTAGATTGCGATAAGTATAATGATCCATTGCGTATTGCAATTGTTCCGTACTTCCTGTTTCTTCTATTTCTTCGTGTACTTGTTTATCGTTGTAGCGGCATTTCGATTGCTGAAAAAGTCGAATAATTCGGTCGCCTTGCCAGCCGCTATACCGAATTTTTTTGCCCATAAAATAGTTTTGTCGAGCTATCCAATAGCCATCTATTTGCTCATTGGGCTGCTGCATCAACTGTTTTATTTCTTGTTCCAAGGCGGCGGTTAGCCGCTCGTCCGCATCTAATATCAATATCCAAGGATAAGTAGCTTGGTCTATCGCCCAATTTTTTTGGTCGGCAGGACCTACATACTTCCGTACAAATACTTTGGCGTGGTATTGCTCCGCAATAGCGACCGTTTGGTCGGTACTAAAAGAATCCACTACCATAATTTCGGCAGCCCATTGGAGCTGCGGCAACAGTTCTTTCAGATTTTGTTCCTCTTGATGTGTAGGAATAATGATGGTGAGTGGTATGGCAGTATGTATCATGCGTTATGCTTTGATTGCATTTTTGTACACCTCAATACTACCAGGGCTGCAGTCGTTACCTTCTGTCTTGCCGTCCCAAGCACCTTTGAGGCGGTAACGACCTTTATCGAAGTCAAAACGTAGGTGCATTCGCTTCAAGCACCACATATATTTATCTCGAATTTTTTCGTTTTGTATCTTGAATTCTGTCAATTCTACTTGAAGTCCATTCACTTTGCCCCTGAAGCTAATTTTGGCATTGTTGTCTCCCACTCGAATATACGAGTAGCCCGACACTGTCTTTTGATAGGGGTCTATTTGCAACTCAAAATCATACGCAGTCGCCAAGGCTCTCTGCTTATCTTCTTGATAGAGTTTGCCCGTCCATTTGCCACCTAGTTCGTAGCCAATAACTTCTAATAATACATTATTATCTTGTGCCTTTAGTGTATTGCTACACAGTAGCAACAACATCAATAAGCTGCTGTAAATGAAGTGCATGGTTATAGAGGGTTTTGTTGCTTTTTTTTTAATAATCTTTCATTAGTCCTTCTGCCAACCAGTCAGCGATTGCTTGGCGATTGCTTGGATAAATGATTCGTTTTTGGTCGTTGGGGTTCTGTATGTTGCCTACTTCAATAAAAACAGGCACTGGCAATACTTCTCTCAACATGTGCAAATCTCTGGACGTAACCAATCCGTGGTATTCGCCACTTTTACGATTGATAGCATACTTTCCCTCCATTACTTTATAGAGCTTTTCAGCCAATTGCTTGCCTGTTTGGCTGGTGGGGTAATGATAAAAAAACAAGTCAATCCGTTTGTCTTTTTGTCTGGAATCAACGTGTATTTCTACCATTCGTTGATACTCAATTCCTTTAGCTTGGTTTTCCTTGTAGAGTTTGTTGATTAAGTCGGAGCGTTGATTAAGTCGGTCTTTCTGACCAATAGGAATCACCTTATTGCCCCAGCATTTTTCGTCAATATCTTGTTTGAGTATTTCGCCACTACGAATACCGTCATTTTTGTCCTGCACTATAATATACACAATTGCACCATGACTAATCAGTTTTCGGGCTAGTCTTAACGTAATATCATACGAATATTCATCTTCGCAGAGATACGTACCTTTATATTTTGCCATAGCTCCGGGGTCAGGACCACCGTGTCCTGACACTAGATAATAAACCGCTCCTGCTAGGTGAGCGTCTTCGAGTGGCACGTGTGCATATTTTTCGCCGAATATCGGAAAGTTTCTATTTTTGGGTATAAATTTTTCTGTACTCATCGGGCAATATTGCAGGTGATAAGGCACCCACAACTCTCGTTTGCCTGTTCTAAAATCGCTGGTCTTGCGCCCAATTTCTAGCATCAAATCATTATAATGTTCTATGGATTTGGCATATTTCCATTCCTTGATATTAGCCGTAGAGCGTATTGATTTTTGATTGTACTTATATTGTCGGATAGGCATCTGATACGTTTTGCCTACCATTAGGTGTGATTTGCTGGTCAGTTTGTTGAGCTTACAAAAGTTATTGAAAGCACACACGCTGTGCGACAAATTATATCGCCCCAATAGCGTATAAATGCCATCACCTTTTTTAGCGACAGCAGTCAACTGCGAATATTTTTTTTGTGCCACTGCAGTTGGCAATTGCCATACAGCGAAAAAGAAAAAAGAAAGTAAGCAAACACGTGTGTAAATATTCATTATTGATATAGTTAGACCTGCTCTAAGAGCAATAAAAGATGATTCTTAAGAGCAGGTCTAAAATTATAATTTTAGACCTGCTCTTAGCATAACAACGCACAAAGCTACGTGCAATTTTGCAATTCTCCCAAAACAAAACGTTGCAATAGCAATAAAGTAATATAAAGTAGGTATTAAATGAAAAAAAAACCTCATTTTTGGTTTTTCTTAGGAATTTGATAGAACAAATAGTACAATATTGTGCTATCTCACCTATCATGCTCATTAATTATTTATTATATATAACATGAACTATCTGACACTTTTTTTGAAAGGCATGGCTATGGGTGCTGCTGATGTAGTCCCTGGCGTATCTGGCGGAACCATTGCATTTATTACTGGTATTTATGAGCGATTGCTCAATGCCATCAAATCCGTTAACCCTGCCACCGTCAAACTATTATTCAAAGAGGGTTTTGCTGCCGCTTGGGAAAAAGTAGATGGTACTTTTTTGCTTGTTTTATTTGCTGGAATCGCTACAAGTATATTTAGCCTAGCCAAGGCATTGAGTTGGTGTATGGAAACCTATCCACAGCTTTTGTGGGCGTTCTTTTTTGGGCTTATTATCGCTTCTGCTATTTATGTGGTCAAGCAAGTCGAACGCTGGACGCCTGCCGCTATCATCGGATTGATAGCAGGTGCTGCCGTGGCTTATATTATCACGCTCATTTCCCCTACCGAAGCTTCTACCGCTCCATGGATGGTTTTTTTGGCGGGAGCAATCGCCATTTGTGCCATGATACTACCCGGTATATCAGGTAGTTTTATACTGCTCCTGATGGGCATGTACAAACACGTACTCAATGCTGCTACTGACAGAGATATTGTCTTTTTGGGTACTTTTATGGTAGGCTGTGTAGCGGGTTTACTCGCCTTTTCGCACGTACTTTCTTGGACATTCAAAAACTTTCGCAATACGACACTAGCCGTGTTGGCAGGCTTCATGATTGGGTCGCTCAACAAGGTATGGCCGTGGCAAAATGTGCTCAAACTACGTATCAATAGCCATGGCGAACAAGTGCCTTGGATTATGCAAAATACTTCTCCAGATGGCTACAATGGCGATGCTTATTTATTTGCTTGTCTTGCATTGTCTGTATTGGGCTTTGGTGTGGTGTTTTTATTAGAAAAATTTGGAAGTCAAGAACCCGATACAAAACCCGAATCATGGAACAAAAACGAAGACGTTTTGGACTCGTAGGCAAAGAATTAAAACATTCTTTTTCGCCTACTTACTTTGCTCAAAAGTTTGAGCAATGCGGTATCAACGATGCTTCTTACGAGCTGTTTTCATTCGCTGCCATCTCTGATTTTCCTGTTTGGCTTCGCCAACAAAAAAACCTAGTAGGGCTGAATGTAACCATACCTTACAAGCAAGCCATCATACCTTATTTAGATCGTTTGTCACCTGCTGCACAAGCAGTAGGAGCTGTCAATACCATTGCTTTTCGCAATAATCTGCTGATAGGACACAATACCGATATTTGGGGGTTTGAACAATCACTGTTAGCTTGCTTGACCGAACAACAGCGAGCTAGTCGAGCCTTGATTTTGGGTACAGGAGGTGCTGCATTGGCAGTCAGTTATGTATTGCAACAGCTGCAAATACCCTATCAATTGGTATCCAGAAAACCGACGGCTGCGCAGTTGGCTTATCAGCAAATAGATGCTACGATATTGCAGCAGCATTTGGTGCTGATCAACACGACGCCCTTGGGTATGTATCCGAACTTACAGACGCTTCCAGAACTGGATTATAGTGCGGTTACGCCCCATCATCTGCTTTTTGACTTGGTTTACAATCCAGCGGTTACCGCATTTTTGCAGCAAGGAAAAAACCAAGGAGCGACCATACAAAACGGCTTGCCTATGTTGGAACTGCAAGCTGATAAAGCTTGGGAAATTTGGAACGAAAATACATAATATTGCATGATTGCGATAAGCAAAAAAAATAGGACAAGCTACGAGAGCATTGTCCTATTTTTTATTTAATCAAGTTGTGTCGTCTATTGAATAGACAATAGTTGAGTTCCCTGTTTTTTGTCTTGTATTACCGTCAATTGGTACATACCTTGTGGCAATGCCGTCAATTCCAATTGATTGGAGTTGATTTGCTGTTGCCAAACTTGACGACCTGTCAAGTCAGTAATGATGACCTGAGCAGTACCTTCTACACCTTGCAAGGTCACTTGACCACTTAGCGTAGGATTAGGATACACTTGATAATCCAATTGGTTGGGTACATTTGCGATGCTAGTGGTCACACTACTGGTATCTTCTGCCATTGTCATAGAAGTAGCCAGTACATTATCGCCAGCAGTACTTCCAGTAGCATTGACCGCTACCATAGCAGCATAAATAGTTGCATCGCCAGTACCTGCCGCTGGAGCGGTCCAATTTATATTGAATACACCATCCATACTCCTACTATTGTGTTCCAAGTACTGCACACTAGACGAAGTCGTCAATTTGGCTCCTGTTCCTGCCCCTGTAGCACCTGTAGTCGGTGTCGCAAAAGTACCTGCCTGTGTGTTGCCTGATTTCAAGATAGTACTCTGCAAACCAAACTGAGGCGAACCTGTGGCAGAGCTTGCCGTGTACGTCACGATATAATCTTCTCCCGGTACATATTTGCCATTGGTCACCAATGCCTGTGTCGTCGCATTTTTTACCTGAATATTGAGTGCAGGCTGAAAATTGCCACCACCATGACATTCTGTACAAGTGGTATTGCTGATGGGAGAACCTGTCCGATCGCCTCGTTGACTAGTTGGTCCACTAGAATAACTGCCCATTAAGGTACTAAATCCAAGTGCTGCTGATAAGTAAATAATTTTCATCTTCATAGATAAATATTTTTGTAATTAAAAAATAATGTCATTAGCATGTCATAGAACATGCTATATAAATGTAGGTACATTATTTCATATTTCGCAATATCCCCCCTAAAATTGATTGTCATTATTTTCTCAAAAGTGCTTTCGGAATAATCTTAATTTGTTTTTCCGAAGCTATATTGGATACCAATATTGAGCGAAAGCGAATTAGAATTACTGCTTTGTGTTGGTAGGTTCAATGGTCTATCCAAATCGAACGTACCATCTATCCCAATAACAACATCTTCAGGGAAGTCTTGCGAAAAACTAGCTAATACCTTACTAATATTAGACTCTCTAGTCAATACATCTTGGAATACAATTTCTGTAGTGATTTTATCTGCACCATCTAAGTTATTCGATACATTGCCATTCGCATCTTCCACTTCATCAACGGTTACCGTTCCTTTAGATGATTTGATGCGCAATGCGGTATGCGTGACATCTAGTGTAATACTTAGATTGTCATTGATAGCATAAGCTACACCAATACTTGATTCAAAACCAACTGAAAATTTCCCTTCAATATCCGTTCTTTTAGAGCGAATTGATTGATTATTGAATGCCCAAGATTCTTCTATAATTGCTTGCCCTGCTACCGGTATCAGTACGCCAAAACGAGCAAAAGGGCGGAACTTGCCTTCTGGTGCTTGTATAATCAAGGAAGGTAAGGTACGCAACTGGTACGAATAACCTGTACGCTTATATTGTGTAGTACTACCTCCTGTAGTTGCTCCATAATCCTGCTTGAATCCTTGGAAATAATAAACAGAAAGCTCTACACCAAAGTAAGGCGTAATCATATAACCTACTGCTGCACCAAATCGAGCTCCACTGCCAAATGAGCCAAAAGTAGTATGCTGTTCGACCACTAAATTGTTGCTATCTCTACGCAAATCAGGCACCGCGTAAGCATCTTTGTTGACTCCAATACCAGCACCACCGCCAGCTCTTACATAGACTTGTGCATTTGTTTGTCCTCCCAATAGCATGGCAGCACTCAAACTCAATAAACCAAGTAGTTTTTTCATTTTTTTTACTTTTTTTTTGTTTTAAAATATACTCCCAAAAGTATGGAAGTAGCTCAAAAGGTAGGACTCCTAATCAGAGTACCAGCCTGCTAATCTACTTAAAAATACTAAACTTATGCTATTCCAATAGCTAAGACCAGCCATTCTGCCAAAAAGTGTTCTGAAATACCTATTTTTGACACACAAAAACTGTTACTGACCATTAGACCTATGTCCAATATACTAAAAACTGCTCAACAAGTGCTGCGTACAGAAGCGGCTGCATTAGACTATTTGTCTCATCAACTGGATCATACCTTTGAGCAAGTCGTAACTAGCCTGCTGGGCTGTCGTGGCAAAGTAGTACTCTGTGGCATGGGCAAATCTGGTTTGGTCGCTCGCAAAATTGCAGCAACACTTTCTTCGACGGGTACGCCTAGTTTTTTTCTGCATCCTTCGGAGGCAATACATGGAGATTGGGGCTGTATCAGTGCAGAAGATTGCTTGATTTCAGTTTCTCATTCGGGCGAGACAGACGAGTTGCTACGATTGTTGCCGTCTATACAAGCATTGGGTATCGTGCATATTACCATCGTTGGCAATCCCAATAGTACGCTCGCCCAAAATGCCCATTGGTACCTCAGTACAGATGTACAAGAGGAAGGAGCCAGCTTGACGATTGTGCCAATGGCATCTACGCTAGCGAGTATGGCACTTGGCGATGCCTTGGCGGCAGCCTTATTATCTAGCAAGAACTTTAGTGCCGATGATTTTGCCAAACTCCACCAAGGCGGCAATATTGGTCACAAACTGGTAACGCCTGTTCGTGCTGTCATGCAGCGTGAACCGCTGCCAACCGCTCATATTGATGCTCCTATTCAGGAGATAGTCGTGACGATGTCTAGTTCCAACTTTGGCTTAGTCGTATTGGTCGATGACCACCAAAAAATCACTGGAATCATTACTGATGGTGATTTGCGTAGGGCATTGAATCAGCACCCCAACGCATCATTTTTTGATTTAATTGCTCAAAACATTATGACGGTATCTCCAAAAACAATAGCTCCTGACACGCTTATTTGGGAAGCAGAATTACTGCTCCAGCAGTATCAAATAACGGCACTTTTAGTGGCTCAATCTCAACAATTAGTTGGTATATTGGATAGTTATCAGATTAAGTAAGTGGACACTGTTAGAATAACTACTGTACAGGATTGAAACCAAAATTAACTTTGTAAGTAATACTAGGTACCATTCCTTGATAACGATAAGATTCTATACGTTGCAGAAGTGGATTGTACCCCATTTCATAGACTGTTTTTCGGTGGAGTGCGTTGTGCAATTCTACAAAGAACCGGTGAGCCAATAATTTCTTTTTGGCATTGATTGTAAACCCTACACGTACATCTACTTGATGCGTGGAAGGGTATCGTTGTTGGTAAGCACTTGACCAATCTAGTACTCTACGATTCTCTGCGATAGATGCTTGGAGATCAATGGGCGTATAACGATCCCCTCTACGATACAGATAATTGGCTTCCACAAAAAAGCGGTTCGTTTTATTTTTGCCTATATTGAACTCCTTCCCTATCATGAGGTTACTATTTGCCTGATGATTTCCTTCCTTGCTAACCCAACTGCCGTCCTTGGCTTCATATCTTGCTTCAAAATACGTAGCAGAAAAAATCCCATAATAGCCCTTAGAAAAATATTTTTGCAAGGTTACCTCTCCTCCATAATGCCAACCTTTACCATTGTTTTCATAGCCTGTCAGCTCCCACAAGTTTTGGTTGGGGCTGTGGTTGGTCAGCAACAAGTTGGGATTGCGTGTATAAGTAGGCACCCCATATAGACGTTGATAAAAACCCTCCAGTTTGATTTGCCAAGCGGCACCAATTCGCCATTCGTATGCCAAAAAAGTATGTTGACTCTGTATAAATTTTAAATCTTTGTCTAGCATTTGCCCAGCCGTAGCACTTTCGTTACTCACATTGAGGTACACCTCCCAAGGCTGCATTTGATGATTCCAAGCATAGCCAAAGGTAATACGATGACTTTTGGCGAGCTGCCACGCCAACGCAAAACGAGGACTGATACTGTAATCATTGTTCCAAAGTAAGTACTGAGCCTGTACCCCTGTGGTTAGTTCGAGCTGCTCGCCAAGCTGCCAAAGCCATTGGGCATGCACTTGCCCTAGCAGGCTGTGTCCTCTATAATCTCTGGTGGCAAAACGAGGGTTATCTCTATTGAATGCCCAATAATCTAAATAATAATGGGTGGCACCACCTCCCACTCGCACTTGATGTGTCTTATTGAACGTGTGATGGTAGTACCCCAAAAGGCTTGTAGCGGTATTCTGAGAGTTGTAACCTCCTATTTGCTTTCCATTAATTGTTTCTATTTCCTTTTCTCCATTATAATTGGTTCCCAATGTTATTTTGTAGTAGCCTTTACGAGCATACATATTATCCTTGAAGGATATACCAAACACACCGTAGGTTTTTTCTTGTCGTACATCGCCACGATATTGCGTATATCTGGTGTGTGGCAATACCTGTTTTCGAAGTACATTCATACTACTCATTCCGCCTATTCCGAATACATTCGTTTCGGTGTTTAGTGTTTTAGAGTTGAGGTTGAACGTAATATCACGAACCCTTGGCAATGGATAGACATAAGGGGACAGAATCCCTGTCACATCAGGCAAGTATCCCGCTCTAAAACCTACCAGAAAAGCATTTTTGTTTTCCTTGCCTAGCGCCCCTTCTAGTACTCCTCCAATACCCGCAGCATTCACTTCGGCACTGCCTTCTATACCAAAACGGTTGCCCGAGCGCAAATCTACATCCATAACACTATTGAGGGCGTTGCCATATTCTGCTGGAAATAAGCCATTGTACAAACTAGCAGACTGCAAACTACTCGTATTAAAAATGGGCATATATCCTGTATTGCCTGCCCCCATCGCCAAGTGATTTGGGCTACTTACGGGCAGTCCTTCGATTCGCCATTGGGTATAGTTGGGGTGATGCCCCCGCACCCAAAGTCCTGTTTGATCAAATCGGTTGTAGGCAGAGCCAAACTTTGCCAATACTCGAGAAGGATCGCCAAAACTATAAGGAACTCGCTGTATATCGGCAGGTTTGATGGTGTTGCCTATTTCTAGCCCCATGATATTATTTTTGCTAGTTTGGTTATTGAGTGCCGTTTGCGGCACAATTCGAGGGGCTGGTTTGGCGGTCGTCACTTCTGGTTTGTTTCGATTGACAAATGCTCTATCCATATTGATTTTGAGGATAGCTTCCTGCCCTGTCCCCACATAGAGTTCGGAGATAATGATAGACATATAATCAGGGTGACTAAGTGCTATTTTGTAGGCACCCGTCGGAATCTTGTTGATTTCGAAATGTCCTCTTTTGTCTGTCGTAGTTGATTTGGGAGGTGAGAAATTTAATATTTCGATGACGACATAAGAAATGGGATCCTTGGTGTCGTTATCTACTACGACTCCCCGCATTGTTTGATTTTCTTGCTGTGCGTGCAAGGTAGCTACGCATACAAAAAACAAGATTATTGCTATTAAAATTTGATGATTTTGATTCATACTTCTATATGCTGCCAATAGACATTATTTATCTTTCTATTGTTATTCTATTTTTAATATCGAATAGGATTTTTTTGACTAATCAAGTCAAAAAATGGCTAATAGCCTTCGCTATTTGACCATTTTGGGGCGATAAGTAACAAGAAAAGACATTTCATTTATCGATGAAGTGAAACCTTAAACAACTTCATTACCCAAAAAGATAAGTTCTTTTAATTACAATTCTCCTTTTTTAAAGTATATTCCACCTTACTATTAACAAACTAAGGCTAATTTCATAATGGAAATCTTTCCCTCTATTATACAGAATTGCCTGCTAATATACTTGTTCTCAAAGCTTATTTATGAAAAAATTACTATTGCTACTCAATATCGCAGCAGCACTCTTTTTGATTTCTTGGATTGGTATAAAATACGACCTAGAACGTGACGAACGAATGGCTATGATTAAACATCGCCCAAGTTTAGACTTTATTTTTTATTCGCCTATCGGCACTTCCGACAAAATCCTAGAAGACCTCGAACCAGCACAACAACAACAAGAATTACTCTACCGTGCTTATGTCACCAACCCGAAGCATCAAATGATTGATAATCTTGCTTTGGTATTCTTTCAGGTCAGTATTTACTTGATTGTCGTTAGTGTCTTGCAGTTGCTGTTTTTTAGACGCAAGTACCGTATCAAAATAGGACGAGCTGTTACCATCAATGCCTTAGCACTTGTTATTCTGTTGGGAATGTCTCAGATATTTTGGACTAAAGACTTGAGCTACACCGCTATTATTAGCCTACAGATTGTCCTCAATATCCTGTTTATCTTCCCATTTCTACGAAAAAATAAATAAGTCAATATAACATGAGCCATCATAAACACAACCAGCCGAATCGACTCCTACAGGAGTCTAGCCCTTATCTGCAACAACACGCCTACAATCCTGTCGATTGGTATCCGTGGGGCAAAGAAGCCCTCGACAAAGCCAAAACAGAGAATAAGCCCATCTTAGTGAGTATTGGTTATTCGACTTGCCATTGGTGCCATGTCATGGAACGAGAGTCGTTTGAAGATGCAGAAGTAGCGGCTTACATGAACGAACATTTTGTCAATATCAAGATAGACCGTGAAGAACGTCCTGATTTGGATGCCATCTATATGGATGCGGTCATGTTGGTACAAGATGGACAAGGTGGCTGGCCGCTCAATTGTTTTTTATTACCCAACGGGCAACCTTTCTTTGGGGGAACTTATTTTCCACCAAAGCCTGCCCATCGTCGTCCTTCTTGGATACAAGTATTGCAAAATCTCCGTGATGCCTATCACAACCGCTATGAAGATGTTCGCCAACAGGCAGAGCAAATCACACAGCACATTCAGTTGGCAGACAAGCAGTTTGTAGGCAAGCTAGACATTGCTACTGATGAGTCTATTTTTGATGCTGCTTACTTGCAGCAATGTTTTGAAAACTTAACCACAGGTTTTGATACGCAATATGGCGGGTTTGGGTCTGCGCCCAAATTTCCTGCTACGATGGCATTGCGCTTTTGTCTGAATTATTACTTATCGAATCCTTCCGAAAACCAAACCGCACTCGACCATCTCCAATTTTCGCTACAGCAAATGATACAAGGTGGCATTTATGACCAGTTGGGTGGTGGATTTGCTCGCTATACCGTCGATGCTGCTTGGCTCGTTCCGCATTTCGAAAAGATGTTGTATGACAATGCCTTATTGATTGGCTTACTTGCCGACACCTACAAACTGACCAAGAATCAACTTTACAAAGATACTATTGTGCACACATTGGATTGGGTCGCTCGTGAAATGACTAGTTCTGATGCTTTATTTTATTCGGCACTAGATGCCGACTCCGAAGGTGTGGAAGGAAAGTTTTATGTTTGGCAAAAGGCAGAAATAGATACTATTCTGGGCGATTTTAGTGCTACTTTTTGTGCCGTCTATGATGTGACCAAAGAAGGCAATTGGGAACACGCAGGCAAACGTTCCAATATTCTTAATTTGCCTATCAGTATCGCTAATTTTGCTGTTGCCAATGGATTGGAATTGGCTGCACTAGAACAGCAACTCGCTACCGCTCGTCAACAATTATTGGACGCTCGCGCCAAGCGTGTCCGCCCTGGGCTAGACCACAAGGTACTGCTCGACTGGAACGCCATGTTGATTACAGCTTACGCCAAATCTTATCAAGCATTGCAGGTCACTGCCTACAAAGATATTGCGATACAAGCCCTAGAAAATGTACTCGAAGATTTCCGAGTTTCAGAAGAAGGATTGCACCTAGTGCATACCAACCAAAAGCAAGATACATTGGCATTTCTGGACGATTATGCCCTATTGATAGAAGCCTGTTTGGAATGTGATGCCTTGGTTACACACGACCGTTATTTGGTAGTAGCTAGAGAATATGCAGAATTAGTTATCAATGAATTTTTGGACAAAAAAGACCACCTTTTTTATTTTACCTCTGCAAAACAACAAGATGTATTGCTACACAAAAAATCGGTGTATGATAATGCCACGCCATCGGGCAACTCCACCATGGTGCAGAATCTACAGCGTTTGGGCATACTGCTAGACGGAAGAGTCTATCAAGCACACGCACAAAAAACACTTTTGGCAGTACAAGAAACCGTACAGAAGTTTCCACAGTCATTTGGGCGTTGGGCAAACGCTTTGTTCTCGGAAGCCTATCCATTTTCTACGATTACGGTACGAGGCAAGGCGGACAGTGTCGCTAATATTGCTACCTTATCTGAGCTACAACAACAAGCCTTGTTCAACACGATTATTCGCCTAGACGACAGCACGGAACAGACAGAAATAATGGTTTGTACGGATTACACTTGTCATTTGCCAGTACAAACGGCAGCCGAAGCACTTAATTTATTGAAAAAATAATCTATGAAAATAGCCGTCAATACGCGTTTTTTGATGCCTAATAAGTTAGAGGGCATTGGTTGGTTTACGCACGAAGTACTCCAGCGTTGGGTGACGTGGTATCCAGAACACGAATTTGTATTTATCTTTGATAGAGCGTACTCCGAAGAGTTTATTTTTGGTGACAATGTCAAGGCGATTGCTAGTTTTCCGCCTGCACGGCACCCGCTGCTTTTTTGGTGGTGGTACGAGCGTACGATTCCCAAGATATTGCGACAAGAAAAAGCAGATGTATTCGTCTCACCTGACGGCTTCACGAGCCTACACACGAAAGTGCCGAGCTTAATGGTATTGCATGATATTGCGTGGAAACACTTTCCTAATCAAGTGTATTATACGGCTCAAAAGTTTTATGAACATTATGTGCCTAAGTATTGCCAAAAAGCAACACAAATCGCTACCGTATCGACTTATTCCAAGCAGGACATCGTACAGAGTTTTGATATTGATTCAGACAAAATCACTGTAGTACACAACGGTAGTCATACCAATTATCAACCATTGGCGGAAGCTCAAAAAGAGACCATACAACAACAATATACTGCTGGCTGTCCTTACTTCTTGTACGTAGGTTCTATTCACCCTCGTAAGAATGTAGCCAATCTTTTGCGTGCCTTTGAGCAATTCAAACAACAAAACCCTAGTAACTTAAAGCTCGTTTTGGCTGGTAGAATGGCATGGCAAACAGGCGAGATAGGTACACTTTTGCCTACTCTAAAGCACAAAGATTCGATTGTTTTTTTGGGCTATGTCCCTAACGAGCAACTGCCCCTAATAGTAGGAGCAGCTTATGCGATGACGTATGTTTCTTTGTTTGAAGGTTTTGGAATCCCATTGCTAGAAGCCATGAGTTGCGGCGTGCCTTGCATCACATCCAATACCTCTTCGATGCCTGAGGTAGTAGGTAATGCTGGATTGTTGGTAGAACCAACTGATGTGTCGGATATTGCAACCAAAATGCAAGACATCTGGTCGGACAAATCATTGTATCAAAAATTGGTAACAAACTGTGAGGTACAAGCGGCTAAATTTTCGTGGGACTTGACCGCTCGCAAACTATGGGATTGCCTGCTCAAATGTGTGCCTAATAATTGAACGAATAGGCAGGACATTCCAAATTGTAAACGGTATAATGAATACCGATGGTAAACATTGTATAACCATCATTGGTCTTGGAGTCACCTCGTTGTTTTCCTTCGCTACCCAATCTGGTCGCATTTTCTATTTCTACGGAGCGGTCCGCCAAAGCTGCTGCCACTACACCCAACGAACCTCGTTGACCTGCTACTACTCTAGCATTGGCATACGTGCCACCTACATCATCTAGATAGTCCGTAAACAAAATGCGGGTTGACCCTTCGATATTGAGCGAAACACGCTTGCCAATATCTATTTTGAAGCCACCACCAATAATCAAGTTGCCTTGAATAAGGCTATACTCACTGCCTATATCTTGCCCCTCGGTGCCTAATGGCTGCAAGGGATAGTAACTTTCTTTGTATTTAGCTTTGGGGTTGAATCGAAATACGCCAACACCTGCTACCATATAAGGTGTGAAGGTTCCGTATCCATTTTTTCCTCTCCTAGTTCGGTGATGATAAGGCAAAAAATTGAACTCAAAAACGGCTGATCCTTCAATTACTTCCGACTTAAAACTTAAATTTCGAGCTTGTTGATACGCATTATTGGAGTTGGCATCGCTAGCACTCATGGTGCCTACGGCAGCACCGACCCGAAAACAGAGCCGACTATCGATATTGTATCGAGCAAAAGCATTGACGGCTACACCGGGTGCTTGCAACGAAAAATCGGGTGCTAGGTCACCATGATAGTTGGTAATACCTGCTGCCGCTCCAAATTCCCAATATTGGGCTTGTGCGTAAGGTTGAATGCAGCAAATAGAAAGGATTAGCAATATTGAAAATCTCACAGTTATCTATTTTTCTTGGTAATGGAATATCTAAAAAAAGGCATTGCAAAATAAATAAAGCAACGAGCCTAAAAAGTAGTTTGTGTAGAGTTTCTGCTAATAGTGTAGTAGTTTGGTGAGTAGAATTTAGACTTATTGAATAGGTTAGTCTTATTCAAATAGACTTAACGTTAATAAGCTCTATTTTGTTGTACAAATATAGTACCTCTTATTCATTCCAGTCATCAAACTAAGCCTCTGGATAAAAATAGCGTTTACTGAACCTTATTTTTTTGCTTCAATAGCAGCCAAAAACATTTCTGGCACCGCCGCAACCTTGCTCGTCTGATAATCAAAAAAGACAATCCCTGTTTTGACCAAACCTACGGCACGTCCAGTAGATTGTTCGGTAATGCGATAATGCAAGTCAAAACTTACTCGACTAATATCACCAACGGTTACTTCTATCAGTAATATTTCTCCGCCCTTGCCCTCCGACTGATAAACAACTGCCGCATCGCCCATAATGATGCCTTGATCGGCAACAGATACCTCTGACCAACCTCCTAACCAACCTAACCATTGTGAACGTGCTTCTTGGGCATAACTCAATAGCATTTGATTGCCCATGTGGTTGCCATAATTCAAATCGGTGACGCGAATCTGTATAGTAGTGCTGAATGGATAATTTGCTTGTTCTTTTAGTCTAATTCTCATTAATATACAGTCGTTTAGATGAAAAAATGCTAGAAAAACAGTCCAAACAACTTATTTCATCTAGTTTTTAAAGTTAATTTAATGTCAAGGAAGCTGCAAAAATAAGGTCTTGATAAGAGAATAGCAATTAAATTTGCTACAAAAAATAAGAAATGTTAAGAACCTGAGAACCAAAAGTATAGTTCGCACGTTTTTTGATATGTTAACGCTCGGGTAACCTAATGAGAATTCGTGTCATTAAGTATTAAAGAACCCCCGAACACTTTTATAATACATTTGCACACTTGCAGGTGCTGTCCCTACACATCTGCTCAACCAAAAACAAGGAGAATCCTTACCTTCATAGGTAGGTAACCCTTCAAAAAAAAAAGACTATGGATAATAAAGGAAAAATATTGTTAGTAGAAGATGATAAGAATTTTGGTGATGTTTTACGCTCCTACCTTGAGATGAACGATTTTGAAATGACACTCGCGGTAGATGGAGAAGAAGGCATTGCTGCTTTTCAGAAAGGCAAATTTGACCTATGTATTTTTGATGTAATGATGCCCAAAAAAGATGGCATTACACTTGCAAAAGAAGTACGTGAGCAAGACCAAAATGTTCCGATTATTTTCTTGACTGCTAAGACAATGAAAGAAGACGTTATCAAAGGTTTTCAGGCAGGTGCAGACGATTACATTCCTAAACCATTTGCTCCTGAAGAGCTCCTGTACAGAATCAAAGCGATTTTGAAAAGAAGTCAGAAACCTGAACGTCAGAACCAAGAAGTAAAAGAATTTAATATTGGAAAATATCATTTCAATTACCCACTACGTATCTTGACTTTCGACAATGACGAAAAAGATAAACTTTCGCCAAAAGAGTCGGAGCTATTGCGTATGTTCTGTTTGTATATGAACGATATTTTGCCAAGAAGTGTCGCCTTGAAAGAAATCTGGGGCGAAGACAATTACTTCACCGCTAGAAGTATGGACGTGTTTGTCACCAAACTACGCAAGTACCTCAAAAGAGATGAAGCTATTGAGATTGTCAATATTCATGGCAATGGTTTCCAATTGCGTGTTACAGAGGAGCAATTGAGCTAAGATAAAGCTCCTCTCAAGCAGAGCGGTCATTTTGCATTGATGCAAAATGACCGCTTTTTTATTTTACTTCTGCAAGTCGTTTTCACGACAATTGTAGCACCTCTATTTTATATTGCCACTTACGATTCTCATCAATTTTATGGCCATTTCGCTGTTGCTTTCATTCTCCGACACTCTATTCAACTGCAAGCGATAACTACGGTTGTTTTGAATCATGATAATGGACGAAGAATTTTCACTGGGGAATAGGTAAGCTTCATCTCCCAATCCTTCAATTTTTTCGTAACCTTTCTCTACTTCCATAAAACGCTCCAAAAATGTTCGTGTAGTTTCTCTTTTGCGAGGTATGAATCCAGATATAAGGATACCACCGGGGTTTATTATATCTGTCCCTTCCATTAGCTTGCCGCTAATAAATGTAATTTGACAATCTGGTTTGCGTTCTTTCCCTTCTTTTATTTCAAAATTTTCTGCTTCAGCAAAGACTGTTTTAATCTCATCAGTGGACAATAGATTGCAAAAAGGTAAGTTGTACTTCGTTACTGTTTCGACTACATCGGGCTTTTTAGTATTGGCATCTTCGATTGCTTCATTAATACCCTCCTTGAGCATTTCTTTTTCCTTGTCAGAAAAAGATTGACCACAACTCACCAAACAGGCGATTAAACCAAGAGCAAATATCGTTTTGAATACTTTCATGTTATTTTTTTATTAGATTAAAATTGAGAATATATTATTCTCTCAAAAATACAACACTACTTTCGATTATACAATTATATACAATATTTCCATTATAAAATCGTACACTTTTTAGTTAGCGTCATTTTTGGGGCAAGAATAAAAGTTAGTGCTGCTCTTAACAAGACCGCTTTGCTGTTAGATACTAGAAAGTTAGACTTCCTACAATAGCTTTCTTAATGCTTGTTTGAGAATATCTCTTAAGAGCGTGTTTCCAAGAAGGAATTAAATAAAGGTTATGTAGGTAGAGCTTATATAAAGGTGTTTAGGATTTTATACCATTTACCTTCTTATTCCGTCCCAAAAAAAGAGCGATTATTTCGCATCCATGCAAAATAACCGCTCTTCTTAATACTATTTTTTTTGTAGTTTAGTTTTCTTCTACCTGTAGTACTTCTGGTTTCATCTGAGGGAAGTACAACACTTCTTGTATCGAAGTATTGTTGGTCATCAACATTGCCAAACGGTCAATACCAATACCAAAACCTGCGGTAGGTGGCATACCAAACTCCAAAGCTCTCAAGAAGTCTTCGTCCAATACCATCGCTTCGTCGTCGCCACGAGCTGCCAATTCTAGTTGGTGCTCAAAACGCTGACGCTGATCAATCGGGTCATTCAACTCCGAATAAGCATTGCCAAGCTCCTTGCCCATTACAAATATCTCAAAACGCTCCACCAAGCCTTCTTTGCTGCGGTGTTTTTTGGCGAGTGGTGTCATCTCAATCGGATAATCGGTGATGAAGGTAGGCTGAATAAGATTCGCTTCTACTTTTTCTCCAAAAATTTCGTCAATCAACTTACCTCTACCCATCGTGTCATCTACACCAATGTGCAATTGTTTGCAAACGGCTCTCAAACCTTCTTCGTCCATTTCAGACACATCAATATCTGTATATTTTTGAATAGATTCGTACATGGTCATACGCTCGTATGGTCCTTTGAAATCAATTTCTTTGCCTGCTACCGTTACGGTAGTTTTGTCGTGGAGTGTTTTGGTGATGGTTTCCAATAAGTTTTCTACCATTTCCATCATCCAAATATAATCCTTGTATGCTACGTATATTTCCATAGACGTAAACTCTGGATTGTGCGTTCTGTCCATACCTTCGTTACGGAACATTTTGCCAATCTCATAAACACCATCAAAACCACCTACGATAAGGCGTTTGAGGTACAGCTCATTGGCAATACGCATATACAACGGCATATCCAAAGAGTTGTGGTGTGTCTCGAATGGTCTTGCTGCTGCTCCACCATGTATTGGCTGCAAAATAGGCGTTTCGACTTCTAGCCAACCTTTGCTATCAAAGAAAGTGCGCATCGTCGTAATCAGCTTAGAGCGCATCACAAATGCTTTTTTGATATGTGGGTTCACGGTCAAATCCAAGTAACGTTGGCGGTAACGCAATTCAGGATTATTGAATCCATCATGTACCTTACCATCAGCATCTGTCTTCACAACAGGCAACGGACGGAGTACCTTGCTCAAGAACGTTAGTTCTTCTACACGTACAGATATTTCGCCCGTTTTGGTACGGAATACCGATCCAGTCACGCCAATAAAATCACCCAAATCCAATAGTTTTTTGACTACTGTATTATAAAGTGTTTTGTCCTCGTCTGGACATAGATTATCTCTACGAATAAACAACTGTACTCGTCCAGAAGCATCTTGCAATTCGGCAAACGAAACGGCACCTTTGCCTCTCACCGCCATCAATCGACCAGCCAAAGAAACTTTGCCCAATGCTTCCGCATTATCGTCATCAAACTTTGCTTTGACGTCCTTAGCATAGTGCGTTACTTCATATTTATCTGCGGGATAAGGGTTGATTTTGAGATCAACCAATTCCTTGAGTGCTTCGATTCTAGCAATTTCTTGATCGTTGAGCTTGCGTTCACCTAATCTATTATCGTTCAGTACTGCATCTAAGTTTTGCTGCATTGCAGCCACTTCTGTTTCACTAAGTGCCATTGTTTATTTCTTGTGTTGTTCGATTATCTAATACTAATAAAATAAGACTATCTTATTTAGGTTCAAAGATAGTGTAAAAAATTGTATTTTAAAGTGGAGTCCTGATATTATTCAATCCTCTATTCCAATCTACTACATTATGTCTGTATTCAAATCTATTTGTTTTTTTATGGCACTACTCTGTATTGTTAATACAAGCAATGCTCAAACCTATACCACCATATTGGGCGACAGCCTGATAGGCGAAAAAGGGCTTGTATCGCACCTCATGCCTGACAGTAGTATTTGGCTAGTGGGCGCTACGCAACAGGGTACTATTGGAGGAGGCGATATCGTGATGATTCGTTTAGATGCCCTTGGCAATCCTATCGGTAATCCGTCTTATTTTGGTACACCTGATTTAGATTATCCCAACAATATGCTAGTCCAAGATCATCAACTGATTATCGTAGGCGAAATCCATCGTACTGCTGGTGTCAACGGTTTTGTACTAGTTCTAGATACTGCTGGTCAGCAATTGTCGTGGTCAGAACATGGGTTGGCAGGACAATCCGAGCAGTTTTTTGATATAAAACCCACTCGTGACAATGGATTTGTAGTGGCGGGCTTTGGTAGCCTTCCCAATGTGGTCGGCAATGATTTTTTGGTAGCCAAATTTGATAGCTTGGGAGCTAATCAGTGGTTAAATTTCTATGACTTGGGGCAAAATGATATTGGGGTAACCATCGTCGAAAGACCTACGGGGGGCTACTTGGTGGCAGGCGACCAAAACCAACGCAACAACAACTATAATGTCGTTATTTTATCCTTAGATAGCTTGGGCAATAGAGAATGGGACAACGTTATTCGGTATCCCTACAATGGTGGTTGCAAAAATATGCAACTCTATCAAGACCAAATTGTAATCGTGGGCGAAATGGCTACCCCGACTAGTAGTGCTTTTGATTGGTATCTTATTCGGCTAGACCTAGCAGGTCAATTGCAATGGCAAGGAACAATCCCACAATCAGATCGAGGAGATGCCATATTTGATATAGCCATTGTCCATAACAACAAGTACTATTTGACAGGTTACAGCTACAATAACAACACGAGCAACACCGACATACAGGTCATGGCAGTAGATTCGTTGGGGCAGATTCTGGCACAGCAATATTATGGTAGTAATAGCTTTGACATGGGCTACGATATTCAAGTATTGCCCAACGAAAGCTTTATGGTGACAGGTTTTGGCACTTATAACTCCGATAATCAAATGGTCGTCATACGAGATAAATTTAATCTAATTAGCCCTACAAATACGCTAGTTAAAGATACCCCTTCGCTGACGGCGTACCCAAATCCGACTATCAATGGCATCGTGCAAATAAAAGGATTGAAGGAGGCACTAAGATATGAATTGACCATCTACAACAGTACTGGTATCGCTTGCCATACGCAGATTTTACCGCCCAATCATCAAGTAAATATAAGTCATTTGGATACAGGTATTTATTGGTTAGCTATACACAACCCAAGTACGGGGATTGAGGCGTTGGTGCTTCATAAGCAATAAAGGTTATTCTTTGATTGACCAAACAAAAGGATTCTTATTTTTGTTAAGATTATATTTTCATTTTCATACATAATCTAACGGTACATTTTCATGAATAAACTATCTACACTCTTTTCTAGCTCTTTTTTAATTCTTGTTTTTAGTTGTGGCATGCCAAGTGGTGAGCCAACTATTGAAGTCATCTCTAGTACATCCTCTTCTATTACCAACACAGAAGCCATGGCAACAACACCCCTCCCTATCCAAGGAACCGATTTTAGTATTCGTACCAAGATACTAGCCGACAAAGACAATATGCCTTCGGCAGCGTTCTATATCTATTCGACCATAGCCAACGATAGTGTACTCTTAGTAATAGAACATGGAGGACTACCAGTCGATGATGCAGAACAACGCAAGACGTGGAATATTCCGAAAGAAACGGCTTTTACGTTGCATTCCTATTATGCTGCTGGAAGTCATTTGTATTATGGCATAGCGGAAGAAAATACGCTCAAAGTCTATAAAAAAACCTTGGCAGAAATAACGCCTAACCAAGAACAAGCTCCTACGGCAGCCTTTAGTTTATTCAAGACGTACTTATTTTATCCCGATAGTATTGCGACGATTGATGCAGCCACAGAATAATAAAATAACATTTCCTTTGCAAGCATTTCGTTTTTTTTGCCAACCAAGATGCCAAAAGATGCGTTTTATTTAGTAATTTTAAGTATCTCTAACTGTCCTCTATCACATCTTAAGTAGGTAACCACCAATGAGTATAAATTTTACAAAACAATCCCGATTGTTCCAAGATTTTAGATCCATTCCGCATACTGATTATCAGTATTTAATCAGTTTTTACGACAAGCACCACAAGGATATTTCTTATTTGCCTTTTGAGGAAGGCATGACCATTTTATTTTATTATAGCAATGCCTTGTATGAAAATGGTTACTACAGCAAGCACATCACTACTGCGGAGAAGCTGTTGGAGGTCTCTATTATCAATAATTTGGACTACATTGATGGGCATGATGTCTATATCACGTTGCTGTATCAGAAAACAGCTGCACACCTTCGATTGGGCGATACTCAAAAAGCCATTCAACTGGCTCAACAACTAGTTGGAATTGATAGCAATCAACTATTGCATACGGAGTTGTTGCAACAATGCTTCTTGGTCAATCGCCCCGCATGGATTCGAGCAACACTAACAACAAGTGCCGTAGCTACTATTATGGCAGCTGTTATTATTGTTCTTTTTGCATCGTTGCAGTGGTATCAGATACCCAACGCCATGATGATGCCTTATAGCCTATTGGCAACCGCAGGGATTGGTTTAGTAGCTTGTGGTTGGGGGTATTACCGTCACGTTATTGCTCCCATACGTGTGATTATTGCTCAAGCAAAAGAAAAGGCAAAAAATAAGTAACTATTTTTTGCCTTCTACCAATAAGGTTCTTTTTACTTCTATGTCTTGGTAATCTTTTTTGATTATTGCTATCCAAGTAATTTGTTGTTGCGGTTTTGCTTTCGACAGTAACTTTTGCATGGCAGGAGTCAGTTCATTCCCTTTCCCTTTTTCTTCCTTAATCTTGTTCTTCGACTGTACTTGTAGCGTCAAAGAAGTGATAGGATAGACATTGCCGTAATAATCTCTAATGACAAGTGGTGTTGACTCGCTCAGTACAGCTAGTTCTTGTTTAGCAATACCTTCCTCGTAGGTAGTTCCCCAATGTATTTGATATAAATTTTGGTTGTTATTTTGAGCCGTTTCTATTTTTCGGAAACGTACGGGCAGTGCCATTTGAGTAGCTACGGCTTCGCCTTGGTGCATGGCTGGTGCGAAGTCGGGCATCATGCGTATGACACGCATCGCCTCTTGCCCACATCCACCGCCTATATCTCTGAGCAGTTCTATTTTGCTGATTTGTCCTTCTTCATTGATAGCAAAACGAACCACTACTAGTCCTTCTATTCCGTTCTCTTTTGCCAAGTCTGGATATTGGATATTTTCTTTGATGAATGCCTGTATTTTGGGACTAGAACAGGCTTGCTGTTGAGCTTGACTCGTCAATGGATCTAGACAACCTGCAAACAAAGGAGGAATATCCACTTCGTCCAATGACAAGTATTGAGCGAACGCCCCTACGGTACAGCAGCTACTCATCAATATGGTCAAAAATATCGTTTTCATACCTCCTGTTTATTTTTTTATCCTCCTGTGAATTTGACAACAATATCCCACTCCATGTCTATTGTGGCACCGTCTTTTTCGGCAGCTAACCATTTGGGCATTAGTTTCAAGATACGAATTACTTCTTCATTGCACGCATCCGTCAATCCCTCTTCTATCTTGATAGAAGCAAGTTCGCCACTAGATTTGACTACAAAACTAGCCAATACTTCTCCACCAGGGCTTCCGTCGGGGTGTTTCAAGTTGCTAAATACAAATTGCATCATTTTCATGTCGGCACAATCTACATCACCGACATCATCGCACCCTGGAAATCTAGGTTCTTCTGTTTGAGCGGAAGCCAACTGGGACATGGTTACAAAAGCAAGCATCAAGAAGGTAGTCAATATCTTTTTCATGGAAATTTAATTTTGTAGTGTGTAGTGAACGTATTCCCTCTGTTTTTGGGGGAACATTCGAGGAGCTTATTTTATTAATATAAATAATAAATAAAACCATCAACCCAGTGATAGTTCTATAGTTACGAGAAGAACTAGTTTTAATGGGCAGAGAAAGGGCTGCAAATGCTATTGAGGTCACTGACGTCATGTTCTGGATATTTGGGTTTCTTCATTGAATTCTACAATTTAAAAAAAAAGATTCTCAACTTCATTCTCAGCATTATTAATCTCTGAACTTAGTTTTTCCCTGTGATTGAATAATTCTTTGTATTTTGAATAGAACTCTTTACTTTATACTCTATCATCGGCAGGACAAGTGAAAACTGTCAAATGTCCACAAAACAAATACCAACACACTGTGTGAGTTTTGCTGAAGTTAATATTTGCTCTAAACTTCTGGACTTTGACAAACTGGCACTCGACAGAAGAATCAACAAATACTCCTGCCTCTCCTCAGACCTGGTTGGTCGCTGGTGTCCTCGTGCTTCCTACTTACGTGGCAGCTGCCTCTGGACTTTATCTTCTTGCTTCCTGACTTGTTCAGTCTGGTGGTCGTGGGGTCGAGTCTCAGAGACCGAGCGTGAAAACATGGGCGGTGAAATCTCACTGGTAGACTTTGAGGGAATCTCTGTTCAGTACTATAACTTTGCTTTACAGAACCCATGCCTCTTACCAGATGTGGGCATCGATCAGTCCCTGCTGAGATATTCTGGAGCAAACTCCACTGCTGAGCTTCAGAGTTTCTCTAATGAGCTGATCAACAGCGTGCCGGACTTCGTTGATAAGTTTGGATCTGCTGTGGCCCCGTTAACATTAGTCCCAAATGCTGTTGGACTTGGTGCGTTGGTGATTTCCATGATCTTGGAGATCATCGTCAAGAACACAACAGAAGCAAGCGAGGATTCCTACAGCATGATGCGACGAGTGTTTGCTGAAGAGAAAGGTTCATCTGTCCGGGACACGATGACAGAGTACGTGAGACGCCATCGCACATTCATGAAGAACGAGCAGCGTTTGCGACTGGAGCTCCACAGGTTAGAGATGCAGCTGAGCGGCCATCTCACCATCCTCAGGAACTCCCTGCTGCTCGATGGACACCTCACTTCCCGTGGGTTTAAAATCTGGGTTAATGGAGCCTTCTTCCACCTCCAGATGTTGATCCACGAGGCTCGACTGAATCATCAGGCTGGACAACTGACACCAACTCAAGTGGATTCCATCAACACGTACGTGGATTTGTACCTGCAGGACCTGGACCAGTTGCTGGAGAAATACAAGACTTACTTGACCACTGTCACCAGAGTCCATTTCAGTTCGCATTACAAGAGCCGTCGAAGGTCTAAATGTCTTATAACAAATTTGGAGTCCAACTGTAAAATACCTCATCAAACTTGGAATGAAGACCATTGTGAAGGTGAAGCTTTGACGAAGGCCTATGTAAATCAGATTGTCTCAAAATATCCACCAATCACAGAGTTGAAGAGTCATTTTAGAAACGTCAAGAGCAGTGTCAACGTTCTAATCAAACAACACGACACATTCAGTCTGTGGTAAACGACCTCCGATCATAAACGTATACCACGTTCAAATTAATTCCACTAATTGTCTCTTTGATTAAAATTCTTGATAACTTGTTTCCTGTTGCTGGTTCACTTGATA
>CAKZQC010000006.1 GCA_937139495.1 uncultured Saprospiraceae bacterium
TATTGGTTTTATGGTTTGTAATTATTGAATAATACATAAAACTAAATAAAAAAAAACTTAATAAAAGGTTTTTTATGAAATTATTTTTGGGTGGTGGCTGATTTTGTTGTATTCCTATTATGTTCGTACTATTCTCGCAGAGAAAACGGCTCTATTGGGGCAATTTAAGCACAGAAAAAACCATTTTTCCACTTCTTCCCACTTTGCATCGTTTTTAGACTCAAAAGTTGACTTTGGAGAACAAAAGAAGATAGATTAAGGGGAAATTTTAGACGCAAAAAGTTAAATTTCCACATTATAGAAAAGTGTAATCAAAAGATTGATAAACAAGCTCTAATCCTTTATGTAAAAGGGTTGGGGCTGTTTTTTTGTACGCTCCCAAAGTGACCTTTTTGTATCAAAACGAAAAAACTAGAGAATGGTGGGTTTTTTTTTGAACAAAAGGTGGTAAAAAGTGGTAAAAAGTGGTAGAAAATGGTAATTTTGGTTCACTAAAGTCAAGAAATGATTCAATTTTTAGGAGAATATAGCTGCAAAATAGACACCAAAGGTCGTCTAAGACTGCCTTCTCCTCTAGTCAAACAACTAGGGGATTTGGTGCAGGAGGGCTTTGTTCTGAACCGAGGATTTGAAGAGTGCTTGGTTTTGTATCCGAGGCAAGCTTGGAATACTATTTCGCAAGATATTCAAAAGTTGAATCAATATGTGAAAAAGAATAGAAGTTTTGTTCGCTATTTCTTTCGTGGAGCGACCGAAATGGAGTTGGATAGCAATAGCCGACTGTTGTTTCCGAAGTCGTTGTTGGATCACGCCAAGATAGGCAAAGAGCTGGTGCTATTTGCTTATTTTGACAAAATAGAAGTGTGGTCGAAAGAAGCCTATGAGGCACTATTGGAGGACGAACCCGAAGATTTTGATAGTTTGGTAGAAGAAGTAATGGGCAATAAGCAAGTAGAAGATGGAACCAATGGAACAACAATATCATGATCCCGTACTGCTCCAAGAGAGTATTGAGGGAATGAACATTAAGCCTGATGGCATCTATGTAGATGTTACTTTTGGTGGAGGCGGTCATTCTCGTGTTATATTGGAGAAGTTGGGACCCAGCGGCAGATTGTATGCTTTTGATCAAGATGCAGATGCTACGGATAATATAATTGAAGATGAGCGATTCAAGCTATTGCCTTACAATTTTAGGCATTTGAAGCGTTTTTTGAGACTAGAAGGCGTACGAAAAGTAGATGGTATTTTGGCAGATTTGGGCGTTTCGTCTCATCAGTTCGATACCGCTGAACGTGGGTTTTCGTTTCGGTTTGATGCCCTGCTGGATATGCGTATGAATCAGCAAGCAGAGTTGACAGCTCAAAAAGTACTGTTGACCTATTCGGCGACCGATTTGCAACGCATTTTTGGAGAGTATGGCGAAGTCCGAAATTCCAAAACATTGGCACAGTATATCGTCAATGCAAGGGAAGGAGGTGCCAAGTTAGAAACTATTGGCGATTTTTTGGCGGTCATAGATCGCTGTATCAAAGGAAAAAAGAACCGCTATTTATCGCAGGTTTTTCAGGCATTGCGAATAGAAGTAAACGAAGAAGTAGAAGTGCTAAAGGAAATGCTTTGGCAATCGGTAGAGATATTGAAAGTAGAAGGCAGATTGGTCGCTATTTCGTATCACTCGCTAGAAGATAGATTGGTCAAAAACCTAATTAAGAAAGGTACTTTTGAGAAAGAAATAGAAAAAGATGCCTATGGCAATTCTTATCAACCCTTGCGGGCAGTCAATCGCAAGTTGATAGTGCCTACGGCAACAGAAATAGAACGCAATCCGAGAGCTAGATCCGCCAAAATGCGTATTGCAGAAAAAACAGATGCACAAGAGTTAGAAATAGATTAATAAAAAATGGCACAAAATAAATACAAAGCACCCGTAACACCTCCTAAGCCCAAAAGGGTAAGGCGGACAGGTCCTAAACGCAACCCTGCCCTGATGGACGGATTGAATATGACGGCTTTTTATCTATTTAACAATGTCCATTTTATTTTTTATATCGCCTTTTTAGGAGTTATTTATATTGCCAATTCGCATCATGCGGTGCAGACTATTAAGGAAATAAGAGGCATACAAGAAGAATTGACGACAATTAGTTGGGAAAGCAATTCCAAAAAATCGGATTTGATGTACCAAAGTATGGAGTCTATTGTTTCGCAAAAAGTACATCACTTAGGACTCAAAGAACTAAAAACAACACCCAAAAAAATTATTGATAAACAAGCAGAAAAGTAGTAACAACCTCTAATACCGCGTAACGAATAGTTAATAAAACCATGCCTAAATCAGAACAAAATAGAACCGATAGTACTGCAGATGCCAAGAACGCCATTCTGTGGCGTATCTATGTCATCATGTTATTGGCAATATTGTCGGCAGTCATTATTATTTTGAGGATTGGCAAGATACAGTATATTGATGGCGACGCCTTGCGAGAGCAAGCCAAAGAGATTTATGTAGCACAGCAGATTGTAGAAGCCCCTAGAGGCAATATCTTAGCAGCAGATGGTAGCCTTTTGGCGACTTCGTTGCCGTACTTTCAGTTGCACTTCGATACACGAGTAGTTCCTAAAGATACTTTTTATAAATACGTAGATACTTTAGCATCTTGTTTGGCTCGTTATGTCGATGACGAATACACCATAGGAGCTTATCGCAATCGCCTAATAGAGGCACACAAAAGAAATAATCGCTATTTTTCTATTCGTAAGAATGTTTCTTATCTGGAGCTTTCCCGAATCAAAAAATTTCCTTTGTTCAACAAAGGTGGAGCAAATAAGAGTGGTCTGATTGTTACCAAAATTAGCAAGCGTCAATATCCATTCAAGATGTTGGCTCACCGTACGATTGGCTATATTCGCCACAGGGCAAGAATCAGTAAGGGCGATACCCTTCGCAATAGTGCTGGTGTACCATTGTTTGACACGATGCGAGTCGGTTTAGAAGAAGCATTTGATCACGTGCTAGCAGGCGAAAAAGAAATGAAAGCCATGAAGCGGATTGGCTCCAATATTTGGGTGCCATTGTCGGACATGAGCGATATAGAGCCACAATCAGGCAAAGATGTTGTCACGACTATTGATGTCAATATTCAAGACATTACAGAAAAAGCACTACTTAAGCGCTTGCAAGTAGATAGGGCTGACCACGGTTGTGTTATCGTGATGGAAGTCGCTACGGGCGAAATCAAAGCCATTGCCAATATTGGGTTTACGAGTGACAGAAGCAATTATTGGGAAACACAAAACTATGCGATTGGAGAAGCGGCAGAACCTGGTTCTACGTTCAAGTTGACGACCATGATGGCACTGTTCGATCATGGCTACGCCAAACCAACCGATTCTGTCAATCTATCTTTGGGTAAAACAAAATTTTACGATGAAGAGATGGAAGATGCGTCCTATCATGGGCTGTATCGCACGTCCTTAGCCAAGGCTTTTGAAATGTCCTCGAATGTAGGGGTTGCCAAAATGGCAAACAAGTATTACAACAAAGACAAAGAAAGCCGAGATAAGTACGTGCAGTATTTGCGTGACTTGCGCTTCGAGGACTCTAAACTAGGATTTTTGGGAGAAGGCTCTTCGTTTATCAAAGGTCCTGAACACCCTGACTGGAGTGGTATTTCGGTGCCATGGATGTCTATTGGTTACGAAACTTACCTAACGCCATTGCAGACTCTCAATCTATACAACACGGTAGCCAATAATGGCAAAATGATGAAGCCGCATATTGTCAAAGAAATTAGAGCATTTGGCAAATTGGAAAGAGCGTTTGAGCCAGATATTATTAATAGAAACCTAATCAAGCCACAAACTGTCAAATATGCTCAACAACTGCTGTTGAGCGTAGTAGAAGGTTCTAAAGGCTCGGCTAGAAGTATCCGTACGGATCAATACAAAATAGCAGGAAAAACAGGTACTTCTATTATGAATTATGGGGCGTATCGCCGACGTAAAGCAGAGAAGAAGTACAGAGTATCTTTTGCAGGTTATTTTCCAGCAGAAAAACCTGTTTATTCTTGTATCGTGGTGATTACCAATCCTAGAAATAATATCTATGGTGGTACGGTGGCCGCACCTGTATTCAGAGAAATTGCAGACAAGTGTTATTCCAAAATATTGGACGTGCATGAGCCAATCAACGATACGGCTAGAGTTTATGCTAGTGCCAAAATGCCCGACTTTCAGATAGGTTACAAATCTGATTTTGAATTGGTAATGAATGATTTGAAAATGCCTTATAGAGATAACTCTAATACTTTGTGGTCGGTATCTCGTGTAGAGCAAGATAGCTTGATTCTCAAAACGAGAGTCTTTCAGGACAATATGGTACCTAATGTAGTCGGTATGGGGCTGAGAGATGCGTTGTATCTAATGGAAAACAAAAAACTGAGGGTGCAAGTAGTCGGTTCTGGAAAGGTCAAATCGCAGTCTATCAAACCAGGTACGAGTGTAGGTCGGGTGCAGTCTGTCAAACTAGTATTGGGATAATATGAAAATAGAAGCACTACTAAACGGTATATTGGCACAACAGATAGGAGAGGCAGAGGGCGTAGCGATTAGCGCTATACAATTTGATTCTCGTTTAGTGACCGCCCATACTTTGTTTGTAGCCCTCAAAGGCGTACAGACAGATGGACACGATTACATCAATAAGGCTATCGAGCAAGGGGCAACCGCTATTTTGTGTGAGCAAATGGTGGAGCCAAAAGAAAACGTTCTTTATATAGTAGTAGAAGATGCTGCTTTGGCAATGGGAATCATGGCACGTAATTTCTATGGCAACCCTTCCGCCAATTTGCAGTTGGTCGGTATTACGGGAACGAATGGAAAGACAACGACCGCTACCTTGTTGTACCAATTATTTATGAATTTGGGCTACACTGTAGGCTTGATTTCTACGGTAGAAAACAAGATTGGCAAAAAAATAATACCCAGTACGCACACTACGCCCGATGTGTTGGCACTCAATAGATTGTTGGTGCAGATGAATGAGGCAGGTTGCGAATATGCGTTCATGGAAGTGAGTTCGCATGCCGTAGAGCAGCAGCGCACAGCAGGTGTACATTTTGTAGGAGGTGTGTTTACCAATATCACACATGATCATTTGGATTATCACAAGACTTTTCAGAATTACATTTATGCCAAAAAGAAATTCTTTGATCAGTTGCCAGCCACGGCGTTTGCACTGACCAATATAGATGATAAACGAGGAGCTGTGATGCTCCAGAATACACGGGCTACCAAAGTGACCTACGCCCTCAAAAGCATGGCTACTTACAAGGCAAAAGTGATAGAGAATAGTTTGTCTGGATTGATTATGAATCTAGATGGCGAAGAGTTTTATGCTCGTTTGGTGGGTGGTTTCAATGCCTACAATTTGCTTTGTGTGTACGCAACAGCTCGATTGCTAGAAGCGGACAAGCTAGAAGTAATGGCCGCATTGAGTGTTTTGGATTCGGCAGAAGGTCGTTTTGACTTTTGGCAAGATGCCAAAACTGGGATTGTGAGTATTGTAGATTATGCCCATACGCCCGATGCACTCGAAAAAGTATTGCAAACGATAGACAAGCTACGAACAGGCACCGAAAAGATAATAACAGTAGTTGGTTGTGGGGGCGATAGAGATACCAACAAACGCCCCATGATGGCAAAGGTAGCTTGCGACTATAGTCAGCAAGTGATTTTGACTTCTGACAATCCACGTACCGAAGTACCTTCGGTCATATTGGAGCAGATGGAAGCAGGTGTACCACAATACGCCCAACGCAATACACTAATTATAGAAGATAGAAGACAAGCCATCAGGACGGCTTGTCAGTTGGCTACCAATGGCGATATTATATTGGTGGCAGGCAAAGGACACGAAAAGTATCAAGATGTAAAAGGCGTCAAATTGCCTTTTGATGATAAAGAAGAACTAAGAGCGTGTCTAAAATTATACTAATTTTTAATATAAAATAAGGCGGAAATTCCGTCAAGTAATAGAAAACCCAACGATGCTATTTCATTTATTTGATTACTTACAAGAACATAATATAGCAGGAGCAGGCTTGTTTCAGTACTTGACCTTTCGTGCAAGTTTGGCAGTAGTGATTTCATTGATGATTACCTTGATTTTTGGCAAAAAAATTATTGGACTCATCCAGAAGATGCAAATCATAGAGAAGCAGCGTGTTTTGGGCTTACCGGGGGAAGAAATGAAAGCCAATACACCTACTATGGGTGGCTTGATGATTCATTTTGCGATACTGGTTCCTTGTTTGTTATTGGCAGATTTGACGAATGTCTATATTCAGCTGATGCTAATGACAACCATCTTGTTGGGTGGCGTAGGTTTTTTAGACGATTATCTGAAGTTGACCAAGGGCAAAGATGGATTGGCAGGGCGTTACAAGATATTGGGGCAAGTGATTGTCGGTACCATTATCGGATTGGTCATGCTGTTTCATGAAGATGTAGTGGTGCGAGTCAGTCAAGCAGATGTAGATAAATACGGCTACGAAGTAGTAGAAAAAGTAAGTGAATCCAGAGCGGTCTATAAGTTAGATGGCTCGGCAGGAGTCTATAAAGAAGAAATGTACTACGTCAAAACAACGATGACAAATGTGCCTTTTTTCAAAGGAAATGAATTTGATTATCAATATTTTTTGTGGTTTTTGGGTGACAATGCCAAAGACTGGGCATGGATAATTTTTATACCATTCATTATTATAATAGTGACAGCGGTATCTAATGCGGCTAATTTGACGGACGGAATAGATGGTCTGGCAGCAGGAACTTCTGCGATAATAGGTGCGGTCTTGGGCATTTTTGCTTATGTATCGGGCAATACTATTTTAGCGGAATACTTGGGGGTCTTTTATGTGCCGTATTCGGGGGAGCTGGTTGTATTTACAGCTTGTTTTTTGGGGGCTTGTATTGGTTTTTTGTGGTACAATGCTTATCCTGCACAAGTGTTTATGGGCGATACGGGCTCGCTGGCATTGGGTGGCATTATTGCCACACTGGCTATATTAGTCCGAAAAGAATTGTTGATACCTATATTATGCGGTATTTTCTTAGTCGAAAATCTATCCGTTATCATTCAGGTAACTTATTTTAAATATACCAGAAAGCGGTATGGAGAAGGAAAACGTGTCTTTTTGATGTCGCCCTTGCACCACCACTTTCAGAAGAAAGGAATGCACGAATCCAAGATTGTTGCACGATTTTGGATTATCGGAATTTTGTTAGCCGTGCTGACAATTATTACATTAAAAGTTAGATAAATAATTTGTAATCAATGACCCATAAAACAATCATACTCGGAGCAGGAGAGAGTGGCGTAGGTGCAGCCTTGTTGGCGAAGCATCTGGGGCATACTGTATTCGTGTCAGATTTGGGCAGCATTGCAGACCAATATAAACAGGTATTAGTTGACGAAAATATTGATTTTGAAGAAGGTCAACACAGTACCGAAAAAATATTGGCGGAAGCCAATTTAGTGATAAAAAGCCCTGGGATTCCTGAAAAGGTAGCCTTAGTGCAAGCACTAAAAAAACAAGGAATACCTGTTATAGACGAAATAGAGTTTGCCACCAAACATACGGCAGCCAAGATAATCGCTATCACGGGGAGCAATGGCAAAACAACAACAACCAAATTGATTTATGAAATGCTCAAAGCAGCAGATTATGAAGTAGGTTTGGCGGGTAATATTGGTCATAGTTTGGCGAAACAAGTCGCCACAAACGACCAAGAATATTATGTGCTAGAGTTGAGCAGTTTTCAGCTTGATTGTATGCAAGACTTTGTGCCAGCGGTCGCTGTTTTGGTCAATATCACGCCTGACCACTTGGATAGATACGAGTACAAGCTCGAAAATTATATCGCTTCCAAGTTCAGAATAGTACAGAATAAGCAAGACGAACAGGTATTTATTTACAATGAAGAAGATAAAAATATAGCGTACGGTTTTGAGCATTATTACAATAAAAACCAACAGAATCTATTGGGAGTAAGTATGCCTGATTCGGAACAGCCCGAACTGCATATCCCACACACAGATTTTGTGATTGCCAAAGCCGATTTGACGCTACAAGGGCGACACAATCATTTCAATATACAGTGTGCCGTGTTGGCAGCGCAAGCCGTAGGCGTGAGCAAGGAAGCCATACAGCAGACACTGACTAGCTTCCAGAATGAAGCACACCGACTAGAGCGAGTTTGTATTATCAATCAGGTAGAATATGTCAATGATAGTAAAGCCACCAACGTCGATGCCGTTTATTATGCCTTGGAGGCAATGACCAAACCCGTTGTTTGGATTGTAGGAGGCGTGGACAAAGGCAATGATTATAGTATTTTGTTTGACTTAGTCAAAGAAAAAGTCAGAGCTATTGTTTGTCTAGGAATAGACAACAGCAAAATACAAGCGGCGTTTGAGCCGATACACGATATAATAATAGAAACGAGAAGTGTAGAAGAAGCAATCAAAGTGGGCAGCTTATACGCAGAACAAGACGATGTGATTTTGTTGTCGCCTGCTTGTGCGAGTTTTGATTTGTTCAAAAATTACGAAGACCGAGGAAATAAATTTAAAGGCGTGTTGATGCACCAGATAAAAATGATGACGGAAGGAATCACCGTTACCATCAATGCAAAATTGGAGATACATCCAGTTAATAGTAGAACAGACGACAACCAGTAGAAAAAAGGGCTAAAAAACAAGACAATAAAAGACCGCAAAGCGGTTGACAATAATATAAAAATGGACATTAAATTAATACAAACTAAGTTAGGCGCACTGCTACAAGGCGACAAAGTGATATGGCTAGTCATCGGACTATTGGCTATATTCTCTGTACTGACCGTGTATAGCTCAGCAGAAGCGTTGGCACTGCGCAAGGAAGTGGATACTGAAGCTTTCTTGATAAAGCATGTTGTCTTGCTGGTTGGCGCATTGATGCTAATGTACATTTGCCATTTGGTCAATTACGTCAAATATGCCAAAATATCGGTTGTGCTGCTAGTGATAGCGATTCCGCTGCTGGTCTATACCCAATTGTTGGGGGTGACGTACAATGAAGCGACCCGTTGGGTTAAGGTTCCCTTTGTCGGAATTACCTTCCAAACATCGGATTTTGCCAAAATAGCCCTGATAACTTATACCGCTAGAACGCTTTCGTTGATGCAGTCCAAGAAGATAGGACAGGGCGAATTGATGTTGCCGATTTTATTGATTTGCGGTATTATAGCCCCTTCCGATTTATCGTCTGCACTGATATTGTTCTTTACTTGTACATTGTTGATGTTTGTGGGCAGAGTCGATATGCGCAATGTATTTTCGTTGGTAATGCTAGGGGTAGGTGCTTTTGCGGTACTGCTGATGCTTGCCAATTTCTTTCCTGACTCGATACGAGTAGGAACGTGGATTAGTCGTTTGAGTCAATTTTGGACAGGAGCAGATGGCAACCAATTGCAAGTAAGTCAAGCACAAATGGCAATAGCCCAAGGCGGATTTTTTGGAGTCGGTCCAGGCAATGCACAGCACGCACACTTTTTGCCACACTCGTATTCCGATTATATTTATTGTGTAATATTGGAAGAATATGGAACTTTAGGCGGACTGATTGTATTAGCTCTGTACACAACGCTATTGTTGCGTTGTATTCGATTGGTAACTAGAAGCCCCAAGGCATTTGGAGCGATGTTGGCACTAGGGTTGTGTTTCAGTTTAGTGATTCAGGCATTTGTACACATGGCGGTCAATGTCAACTTATTGCCTGTTACGGGTTTGACGCTGCCTTTCGTAAGTTTGGGTGGAACATCGCTTTTGTTTACGGGGATTTCTTTGGGTATCATATTGAGTGTATCCAAGTATATAGAAACAACAGTGGGCGAGGGAAATATTGGCAGTATTGCCGATCAAGTAGCTGCCAACAATAGCCAAATGATGGAAGAGGCAGAAATAGGCGAAGAATACGAAGAATAATTGCATAAAAACAAAGTATAAGTATTAAAATAAGAGCGATTGAAATGCTCTAGCATTAATAAAAAATAGGTATGAAACTCGAACAACTCAAGCAAGTTTATTTTGTAGGGATAGGGGGCATCGGAATGAGTGCGTTAGCACGTTACTTTGTCCACCTTGGGGTAACCGTGTTTGGGTACGACCGAGTAGAAACAGCACTGACGCAGCAGCTCGAACAGGAAGGTATGCACATACATTATCAAGATGATGTCGCACAGATTCCCGAAGGGATAGATTTGGTGGTTTATACCCCTGCTGTATCTGCAGAGCATCAAGAGTTGCAGCATTTTCGTGCCAATGGCTATACGATAATGAAGCGAGCAGAAGTGCTGGGCTTGATTTCCAAAAGCAAAAAAACAATAGCCGTAGCAGGCACCCACGGCAAGACAACTACTTCCGCTATTTTGGCTCATTTGCTCAAGGTAGGTGGTGTTGATTGTAGTGCTTTCTTGGGTGGAATAGCAGGCAATTTTGATTCTAATTTTGTAGCAGGCGAAAGCGAATGGGTCGTGATGGAAGCAGACGAATTTGATCGTTCTTTCTTGCAGCTTCGTCCCGAAATTGCTATTTTGACTTCTATGGATGCCGATCATCTAGACATCTACGGTGACAAGGAAAGTTTGGAACAAACATTCTTGGAGTTTGCTGGACAAGTCAAACAAAGTATTTATTATCAAGCAGGCTTGCCTATTGATAGTCAATATAACTTGGGGATAGACTGGTACAACTATGGTATCAATCAAGGTACGATTAGAGCTAATAATGTAAGTGCCATTCAGACGATTTTTGTATTTGACTACATCAATAATCAGAATAAAGTACCAACAATACCTCGCTTGGAGTTTACGCTAGCAGGACACCATAACGTACTCAATGCCTTGGCGGCAATCAGTGTAGCCAAAGAGTTGGGCGTCAAAGATAAAGCAATTCGAGAAGGTTTGGCAACATTCAAGGGTATCAAACGAAGGTTTGAGTTAGTGACCTTGACGCAGAATGACCGTGCGTATGTCGATGATTATGCCCATCACCCTACGGAAATAGAAATGGCAATTTATGCCGCACGTACGATTTTTCCGAAAGGAAAAATAACAGGCGTCTTTCAACCACATTTATACAGTAGAACCAGAGATTTTGCGACAGAATTTGCCGCTGTGCTGGATCAACTAGATGAGGTGATTTTGTTGGATATTTATCCTGCTAGAGAATTGCCGATAGCAGGCGTAAGTTCGCAGATGATACTGGACAAAATGAAATTGGTCAAAAAAGAATTGGTACCCAAAGAGAAACTACTGGAGGTACTCGGCAATAAAGAAATACAGGTACTGATGACGCTAGGAGCTGGAGATATAGGCTCGATGGTAGAAGACATCAAAGACTTGATAGACAATAAATAAGTAAGATACCCAATAGGATTGGGTAGCAAAAAAAATAACATGGAAGTACACCCACAGCGTCTAGCATGGATAGCCAAAAGGCTAGCTTTGGTAGTCGGAGTTTTTGCGCTAGTACTCGTCATAATAGGAGCGGTGCAGTATCGCAAAAAGAGTATTGTTGCTCAAGATGGATTGATTATAGATGTAGTAAATAACACAGCCAACAACGATTTTATTGCGGCACAAGATGTGCGAGATATTTTGTTCAAAAACTTTAAACACGATATTGTAGGACAGCCGTTGGAGCTGATTGATATAGAAGAAATAGAAAGAGTACTGGAGAAGAGTATTTTTATTAAGAACGCAGAGATTTATATTGATGCACTCAATAAAGTACACATCACCATAGAACAACGCATACCGATTGTGCGCATTATGGATTTGGAAGAACCTAGTTATTACCTCGATGAGGAAGGCACTTGGGTAGAAACCTCTTCTAAGTTTACGGCTAGAGTACTAGTGGTGACAGGGAACGTAGGGCGATATAATGCCAATTATAAAACGATTCCGCACAATCGACTGAGAAAAATACTGAAATTGGCACAATTTATTGACAAAAATCCATTCTGGAAAGCTCAAATAGAACAAGTCAATATCAATAATAGTGGCGATGCCACATTGATACCAAAACTGGGCGACCAAAAAATAAAATTTGGCGACCCTGAAGAAAAAATTGCAGACAAATTTTACCGTCTCAAAGTATTTATGGAAGAAGGACTACCAGTAGAAGGCTGGGAAAAATACAGAACTATTGACCTCTCGTTTGAGAAACAAGTAGTTGCGAAGAAAAGATAGAAGCTAAGTATATTATATAATAACTAACATAAAACGGTAGCGAGGTGTGTCTCAATGCCGTACTAAGAGCATGTCTAAGATTATATTAATTTGTAATGTCTTTTTTTGTTATGTTTCGCTTATTTTCGACCCCATAGCTAAGGCTATGAGGTCGAAAATGAGTCTTATCTAACAAAAAAATCCTACACAAATTATCAAAAGCTATAATTTTAGACACGCTCTAAGAATAGAAACAAATTTAAACAATGGAGAATCAACTAGTAGTGTCATTAGACATTGGAACTACCAAGATTTGTGCAATGGTAGGGCGTATGGACAAGCGCGGGAAATTGGAAATATTAGGAACTGGCAAAGTGGAATCCGTAGGGGTATTGCGTGGTGTAGTGTCTAATATCGAAAAAACAGTAAAAGCTATTTCGGATGCAATCGCTGAAGCAGAAAGACGCTCAGGAGTAGAAATCGGAGTAGTAAATGTTGGTATTGCAGGACAGCACATCAAGAGCCTACAACACCGTGGTATTTTGACTCGTAAGAGTATCCATGATGAAATCTCGCAACAAGATATTGACGATTTAGTATCGGATATGTATAAGTTGGTACTCCCTCCTGGAGATAAAATTATACACGTTATTCCACAAGAATTTATTGTAGATAACGAACAAGGAATAGTAGATCCTATTGGTATGTCGGGTATTCGCCTTGAGGCAAATTTCCATATCATAACAGGACAAATTACAGCTATCAAAAATATCTACAAGTGTGTGCAGAAAGCAGGGCTAGAAATGGCGAGCTTGGCACTAGAGCCTATTGCATCTTCTGCGGCTGTACTCAGCGACGAAGAAAAAGAAGCAGGCGTAGCACTCGTTGATATTGGAGGTGGAACAACTGATTTGGCTATCTTCCACGAAGGTATTATTCGCCATACGGCAGTCGTACCTTTGGGTGGTAACATTATTACCAAAGACATCAAAGAGGGGTGTAATGTAATGGAAAACCAAGCCGAAAAGCTGAAAGTGAAATTCGGTTGCGCCATGGCGAGTGCGGTCAAAGAAAACAGAATTGTAACGATTCCGGGATTGAGAGGTCGTTCGCACAAGGAAATTTCAGAACGCAACTTGGCTAGAATTATCCAAGCAAGAGTAGAAGAAATTTTGGACTTGATTTACTGGGAAATTCGTCGCTCTGGTTACGAACGCAAATTGATTGGCGGTATCGTATTGACTGGTGGTGGAGCTTTGTTGAGTGATATGGTTGATTTGGTCGAATTGCACACAGGCTTATCGGCTCGTATGGGGGTACCAACAGAACATTTGGCACACGGCTATGATCAAGCAATCACTAGCCCTATCTATGCGACTAGCATCGGATTGGTACTTAATGGATTCAAGGAGTTGGAGAGAGGCGAAGTAGTTCAAGAACTAGACAGCTATGTTTCTAATGCCATTCCTGTATCGAAGATGTCACGCTCAGAAGCAGAAACTGCAAATTCGGGTGGAAAATGGTTCGATAAAATATTCAAACGTACCAAAGAGTGGTTTGAAGCAGAACCAGATGCCGACCTGTAAACCACGTAATTACTTCTAACAAGTAATAGATTGCTAAGGCAATCTTAATATAAATACAAAATGTCCATTTTTCACAGGTAGAAATGGACATTTTTGTAGGTTTATAGAACATCTACTAGATAGACGTTGTATATTCTAAGACAAAAGTATTATATTTGTCAACTACACCAAGAAATCATCTAAAAATGTTAGATGATTTTAGGGATATACTCAAAACAAGGGCGATTTTTTGTTTGACTATTCAAGTCGCAATGAACACTCAATGTAGCAAAGATTTTAAACAACAGACGAAACCAATCAAATTATGCAGTTTGATATACCAGACGATTCACAAAATATCATAAAAGTAATAGGCGTAGGTGGTGGCGGTAGCAATGCCGTGAACTACATGTACAATCAAGGGATTGTAGGGGTAGATTTTGCGATAAGCAATACCGATAACCAGTCTATGAATCAAAGCAATGTTCCGACTAAAATTCAATTGGGTCCCGACTTGACGGAAGGACGAGGAGCTGGCTCCAAACCATTGATAGGACGAGAGTCTTGTATCGAATCACTAGAGGAAGTGAAACAGTTCTTTGACGATGGAACCAAAATGCTTTTTGTCACTGCTGGTATGGGCGGTGGTACAGGTACTGGTGCTGCTCCAGTTATTGCTCGAGCTGCTAGAGAAATGGATATTTTGACGGTAGGTATTGTCACGGTTCCCTTTACCTTTGAAGGACGTCGTCGTATGAAACAAGCGATGGACGGTTTGGCAGAATTGCAAAAAAATGTAGATACGCTTATTGTCATTTCTAATGATAAATTGCGCAAAATACATGGCAATCTTAACCTCAGTGAAGCATTCTCTAGAGCAGATGATATTTTGACAACTGCCGCTAAAGGTATTGCCGAAATTATTACGGTACCGGGATATGTCAACGTGGATTTTGAAGATGTCAACACAGTTATGCGTGATTCTGGTGTAGCGGTAATGGGTACAGCTACTATGGAAGGCGAAGATAGAGCCTTGCGTGCAGTAGAAGCTGCCTTGCAGTCGCCTCTATTGGAAGACAATGACATCAAAGGAGCGCAACATATTTTGTTGAATATTACATCGGGTACCAATGAGGTAACCATGGACGAAGTATTCGAAATAACAGAATACGTGCAAGAAGAAGCGGGTTATGGAACAGATTTGATCTGGGGTAACTGCTATGATGAAACACTTGGAGATCAACTATCCGTAACAGTAATCGCTACTGGATTTGAGACAGGAAAAGTAACGCCTAAGCAAGTAGCTAAGAAAGAGCGTGTAGTAGAGAAGACAATCAAAGTATCGTTAGATGACGATATGGATTTGCCTGCATCTAAGAAAAGTTCTTTTTTGAGCGGACTCGATAACAGCGAAGATGAAATTAACTTCAATCTGAGCAAAGGAGGAAACAGCGAAAAAAAAACTTATTCAATAGAAAATAAGGAAGAAACGCCAAAAGAGATACCGCAAGAGCCTGAAAATCAACAGGTTAGCGTGGAGACGCTAGAGGAGCGCAGACAGCGTCTGCAAAATTTGAGCATTAAGCTAAATAATCCTGAAGTACTAAACGAGCTGGAAAACCAGCCTGCTTATTTGCGTAAGGGAGTCAAATTAGATAATGTAGAACACTCGTCGCAATCGACTGTATCTAAGTGGTCTATCTCCGATGAAGACGAACCAGAAATAAGAGACAACAATTCTTTTTTGCATGACAATGTAGATTAAGAAATAACGTCAAATAATATTATACCTATAAAATGATGCTTCGGCATCAGCTCGTAATCCTAAAATAGCAGCCCGATAGGCTGCTATTTTTTTCTATCTTACAATCAGTTTAATAGATTATGATGGCAACAATTATTGATTACAATAACAAGGTGTTTAAAGCATTGGTTAACGATCATACAGGTCATGTGACCAGCAATACTACTTTCTATTATTACCAAAAAGGAACTGTCCTTTGGGGAACGTATGAAGGTGGAGCTATTGCGAAGGGGACTATAGTAGGCAAAGTCCTAGCAGATGGAAAGCTACAGTACCATTATCAGCATATTACG
Source organism: uncultured Saprospiraceae bacterium (assembly GCA_937139495.1). GTDB lineage: Bacteria > Bacteroidota > Bacteroidia > Chitinophagales > Saprospiraceae > Aureispira. The sequence goes on from CAKZQC010000006.1 coordinate 15,936, forward strand.
AACGAAGGAAAAATGTACACAGGCTATTGCGAATCTACTCCAGAAGCAAAGTACAACGGTCGCATTCGATTGTTTGAGAAATGGCATTGGACATCAGGTGCAGAAGGCTCTGGTACTTCTATTGTAGAAGAACTATCGGCAGTGTCCTAGTACTGCTTATTTATCGGGATAATCTCGATAAAATATACTTAGCCCACCACAAAGCCATCTAGGTTTTGTGGTGGGCTTTTTACTTGTTTTGTGTGAGCCGCTTTCTATATTTCGGATTTTTTGAGCAGCTAAATCACCAAAGAGGGTAACGAAAGTGGAATTTCGCTCAACACAATATATAAGATACTGACGAAGGTTAGTAGATGCAATGCTAAGGTTAGCCAAGCAATAGATAATGTCTGCCAAACTACTTCCTTGCAGAACTTGGCTAATTGCCGCAAAGGTAGCATACACTCCCAAGGAATAATCATCAGTAGAACATAAAATAAACCTAGACTAAGTATTATTGCCAAGAAAAGACCAGTAGAAAGTAGGAGGGCAATCACAGAATAAAAAATAATAGCGAGTGCCAAGCCGAGCCAATTCCATAGGGCTTCCTGTCCGAACAATAAGAGCCAAACATTCAATATGCTAAAAAAAGCATTCAATAAATAGACAATTACTCTAGGAAAATGAACATTGGGTGCCATATCCAAATTCAGTTCATCTAACAAAGTATTGTTTTGTTCTGTTCTCATGGGTAATTACGGTACGGAAATAACGTTGGAATTTGCTAAACTATATATTTAACCATAGTTTAACCAATCTTAATTTAGGACTCCGACCAGCGGTAAGTATCCAATTCTAATCCAGCCAAATCAAGGATTCTATCGACTACTGTCGCCGCCATTTCTTCAAACGTTTTGGGGTTGCTATAGAAGGACGGCGAAGCAGGGCAGATGATGCCACCAGCCTCTGTAATGGTTTTCATGTTATTGATATGAATCAAGCTGTAAGGCGTATCTCTAGGGACTACAATCAATCTTCTGCGTTCTTTGAGTATCACGTCTGCAGCACGGGTAATCAAGTCATTAGAGACTCCTGTGGCAATTCTAGCCATCAATCCCATGGAGCAAGGACAAACAATCATGGTGTCGTATTTGGCAGATCCAGAGGCAAAAGGAGCAAAAAAATCGTTCTTTTCGTAGAAATCAAAAGGGTATTTTTTGTAGTCCTCATTTTGGAGTTCTAGCTTCCAATTGAGCTTGGCATTTTCACTCATGACAACCCCAACAGCCGCTATTTGATTGTTAAGAGACTGCAATTTGTCGAGCAAAACCTTGGCATAAATACTTCCGCTGGAGCCACCCACGGCGATTACTAGCTTCTTCATCAGTTTTTTTTATTAAATTTGGAATCGTTTTTGAATTATGGGTTCTTTATACAATTTACTGTAGTTTGGTACTTGGTACCAATTCTATAACCTATTGAGTGGTTAATTTATAAAATCAAGTTAAAGATAAATTCTTTGGCAACATCTACTGTATTTGGTACTTTTATTAGTATCCACTCTTAGAGCAGCCTAAAAATTCAAACTATTCTATTTATTTGCATAATCCTTCTTAATTTAGCACAAAATGAAAAAAACATTACTCAGCACAACTGCACTACTCGTACTTTTGGCAATCTGTTCGTTTGCTATCCCTAGTAGTTCCCCCCAAGAAGATACAACAACTGGTAAGAATGTAAAATGGATGACTTTTGAAGAAGCTGTTGCTGCTACAAGTGCTGCTAGAGCCGCAGGCAAAAAGCCCAAAAAAATGTTTATGGACATTTATACTGACTGGTGTGGTTGGTGCAAAAAAATGGATGCAGAAACGTTTGAAAAGCCTGAAGTAGCCAAATACCTCAACGAAAACTTTTATCCCATTAAATTCAATGCAGAGCAAAAAGAATCCATCGAGTTTGCAGGCAATACCTTCAAGTATGTCGCCAATGGCAGAAGAGGGTATCACGAGTTAGCAGCTGCCTTATTAGGCGGAAAAATGAGTTATCCTACTGTTGTGTTCGCTCATTTTAACAACAACAATTTTGAAATGTTGCAGCGCATACCTGGCTATCTCAATATTCCTACTTTTGATGCTATCATGCACTATTTAGCAGAAGACCACTATACTTCTACTCCTTGGGACGAATATCAAAAAAATTACAATCAAGAAGCGGCTCCAGAGCCAGCAGCAGTCAAACAACCCACCCCACCAACCAATGATAAAGCAAACTAGTAAATTATACTAATTTTAGACATACTCTTAGATAGAATGCTCTCCAACCAAAGTTGGAGAGCATTTTTTTTGTTATCTTCAAACTTCACTTAACCGAATAGCTATACGATGTCAAAAAAAATATTAGTAACAGGTGCTTCTGGATTCTTGGGGTGGCACTTCTGCCACGAATTTCAAGATTATTATCAAATAATTGGCACTCATTTTCGCAATCTTCCGACAGATTTGCCCCAAGTAGATTGGCAGCGTATCAATCTCTTAGAGATACCTGCACTCAAAAAACTCGTTAAGGAACTTCAACCTGATACGGTATTGCATTTGGCTGCTATTAGCAAGATGGGTTTTTGTGAAGAACACCCTGCGCTATCGCATCACATCAATGTCTATACCAGTATTGCCTTGGCAGAAGTAACCCAAGAGCTTGGTATTCCAATGATTTTTACTTCGACTGATATGGTTTTTAATGGTGCTTCAGCTCCTTATGCAGAAGACGATTTTAGTTATCCTATATCGCAATACGGTACGCAGAAACAGATGGCAGAAGATAGCTTATTGGCAGATTTTGACCATACGATGGTCGTTCGTTTGCCACTTTTATTTGGTGCTGTGCCGAGCTATGGTAGCAATTTTATGGTGCAAACCATACAGCAACTTCAAGCAGGAGAATCTGTTTCGGCTTTTGTCGATGAATATCGAACTCCATTGAGTGGAAAGGTAGCTAGCCAAGTATTGGGAAAATTGATAGATTATATATTGGCGACCACTCCTCAACACGAACGATTAATTCATTTGGGTAGTCAAAAATCTATTTCTAGATATGATTTGGCCCATCTTATAGCTCGTACCTATGGGCTACCGACAGAGACGATTGTAGCCACCAAACAACAAGATATAGATATAGCAGGCATACGCCCCAAAGATGTTAGTCTAACGCATACAATGGCCCAAAAAATACTAGGTTTTGACCCACCGACATTAGTAGAGCAGTTGCAGGCTTACAAAAGCACTATTTTATAAGGGATTTTCTATTTAGTATTGAATAATAATAGTATTATTGAACTGTTAAATCATTTTTAATTAAAACGGTGGTTGTACGTCCCGTACAATTGCTACACAAAACATTATTCAAATGGAGTTCAATAGTTTAGATAGTGGAATGGATACCGACTTGCATGTTAGTTCTAGTTCGCAGACGTACTTACTGACCGCTGCCAAGTGGTCTAAATTTTTGGCAATTACAGGCTTTGTGATGATGGGGCTAGCTATTTTTATGTTTTTATTGGTGCTAGTTGGTGTTGGTGGCAATGCTTTCAGAATGGGAATGGCTCAAGCATTTGGTGGAGCTAGTGGTACGGCTTTTACAGCTATTATCATTTTCTACATCCTACTAATGGCGATGTATTTTTTCCCTTTATACTACTTGTACAAATTTGCTACCTTAGTCAAGCAAGGAGTTAACTCTTCTACCAATTCGATGATAGAAGAAGGCTTTAAGAATTTGAAATCCTTTTTTAAGTTCTTTGGCGTATTCACGGCTATTGTACTAGCATTCTATGGGCTTATAATTGTATTTGCTGTCATTGTAGGAGCAGTAAGCTAAATTAATTTAATAGAAAATATTATGATTAATTATGTAATGCAGGTATTTCGCAAATATGCCGTTTTTGAAGGAAGAGCTAGTCGTTCAGAATACTGGTATTTTGTATTGTTCAATTTTCTGGTTCGTATTGTATTAATTATTATTGGCGGGGTAATCGGAGATGATATGGAAATATTGAGTGTTGTTTACGTCCTAGCTACAATTGTTCCTACAATAGCAGTAGGTGTTCGTAGAATGCACGATGTAGGGAAAAGTGGTTGGTTCTTTTTGATACCGTTTTACAACTTTATATTAGCAGTAGCAGATAGTGAGTATGGTCCAAATAGATTTGGACTCAATCCTCATGGCGAAGGCAACGATGAAAATGATGATATGATGGAGCATTTAATTGAAGAATAAAATATTAATATTTCTTGTCAAATTATTAGACGAAAATGAGCTGTTCTTACTTGGTAGGAGCGGCTCATGTTTTTTATACTATTTTTCACTTGTTTTGATAATAAATAGCTCAGAGCAGTTTTTGGAACAGATTTGGAATATGCAGTAGTATAACCAACGACAAATAGTATGAACAAAATAATCACCATCGCTTTTTTTATGCTTCTAGCATGGATAAGTGTCGCACAAAATAGAGTGACAACACTCACGGCTAGTATTAGTAGCGTATTGCCGACTACTAGCATAGTTACAGCAGACGAAACCAATGTACTCCACACCGTAACCATCGCTTTGGATGCAGACAGAAATAGAATTTATTTCAAGACGCCCAACACGATTACAGGAGTACAAATTACGGTCAGAGACCGCAGCAACAAAATTATATTGCAGCAGCATAATATGACCATCAAAGAACAATATTCTATCTCTTTTCCAGCACCCGAAAAAGATAATCAATACACGGTTATTTTGCAAAAAGACAATCACTTATTGGTCGAAAGACTGCCCAATGAAGTTTTTTAGAGAAAAAATATCGAAAAAAGTAACGTTATAAAGGCTATTCCCTTGTCAGGGAATGGTCTTTTTTCGTGTTGGACTCAACCATTTAGATTTAATCTAATTAATATAATAGAGTAAGGTTAGTTGCTTTAAAATTTTATTGCGACATTTGCAGGTAAATAAAGAAGAATGAAAAACGAGGAGAACAAAATTGGTCTTTTTTGGGGAACGGATACAGGTATGACCGAAGAGATTGTGACCGTACTAGTCGAAATGATTGGTGCTGACAAGGTTGCTACCTACAATGTATTTGATAACCCGAAAGAACAGCTAGAGCAATACGAATATCTTATCTTGGGTCTTTCGACTTGGTACGATGGCGAATTGCAAAGCGATTGGGAAGAATTTCATGACAATGGAGGTTTTCAAGACATTGACTTTAGTGGCAAAAAAGTAGCTTTGTTTGGTCTAGGCGATCAAGAAGGCTATGACGAATATTTTATAGATGGTGTCGGTATTATTGGCGATATTGTGCTACAAAATGGCGGAGAAATATTTGGCAAATGGTCAACAGAAGGCTATGAATATACCCAGTCGAAAGCAGAGAAAGAGAAAGGACAATTTTTGGGGCTGGCTATAGACGAAGATAATCAGCCGAGCCAAACCGATGAGCGACTCGAACAATGGGTAGCACAACTAAAGGAAGAAGGTTTTTTGAAGTAGAAGATTTAAGTTTTTAACGTAGAATAAAAAATGATAGAAACAGACATAATAATAATAGGAGCAGGTCCTTGTGGTTTATTTACGGTTTTTGAAGCAGGATTGCTCAAGCTCAAATGCCATTTGATTGATTCATTGCCACAGGCAGGCGGACAACTGACAGAGATTTATCCCAAAAAACCAATTTATGATATACCTGGGTATCCGAGTGTATTGGCTGGCGAATTGGTGCATAACTTAATGGAGCAGATAGAACCATTCAAACCAGGATTTACGCTAGGAGAGCGTGCAGAGCATATCGAAAAACTCGAAGATGGTCGCTTTTGTGTCACCACTAGCCGAGGAACTAAACACGTAGCACCTGTTATCACGATAGCTGGCGGTTTGGGTTGTTTTGAGCCACGTAAGCCACCTATTGGCAATATCGTAGAGTTTGAAGATAGAGGCGTAGAGTACATTATCAAAGAGCCAGAATTGTACCGAGACAAAAAAATTGTGATTGCTGGTGGAGGAGATTCTGCTTTGGATTGGACTATCTTTTTGGCAGAAGTAGCCGCAGAAGTTAGTTTGGTACACCGTCGCAAGAGTTTCCGAGGAGCTCTGGATTCTGTAGAGAAAGTAGAACAATTGGCAGCTTCAGGGCGTATCAATTTGATAACAGACGCACAAGTAGTGGGGCTGAACGGAAACGGCAAACTTGATGAAGTTGTCATCAAGAGCAAAACAGAAGGCGAAAAAACCTATGTAGCTGACCACTTTATTCCACTCTTCGGGTTGAGTCCTAAGCTAGGACCAATAGCCGAATGGGGATTGAATATTTCTAAAAGTGCTATCGTGGTCGATACCTTCGACTACAGCACCAATGTACCTGGAATTTACGCTATCGGCGATATTAATACCTACCCCGGTAAGCTCAAATTGATTTTGTGTGGTTTCCATGAAGCGACACTTATGGTGCAATCTGCTTTCAAGCATATCTATCCAGAAAAGAAAGTGCAATTCAAATATACGACCGTCAATGGCGTTAATGGGTTTGAATAAAATAACAAAAATACAACTATGAATTATTTTGATTTCTATGATTTGCCAATTGCTTTTGAGCTAGACGAAACGGCATTGCGCAAGCTATTTTTGAAAAAAAGCAAGCAATACCACCCCGATTTTTTTACGCTAGAAAGTGAAGCCAAACAGGAAGAAATATTGGCACTTTCTACGCTCAATAATGAAGCCTACAAAGTATTGTCGAATCGAGATAAAAGAATCAAATATGTCTTGGAACAAAAGGGGCTTTTGGGCGATAACGCCAACAACAAAATGTCGCCTGCTTTCTTGATGGAAATGATGGACATCAACGAAAAAGTAATGGATTTGCAGTTTGATTTTGATGCCGTGGCATACCAGAAAATAGTAGCGGAAGTTAATCAAGAAGAAGAAACGCTCGAAAATGGTATTGTTGCTGTATTGGCAAATTATGAAGCAGGAAGCACCACGGAAAACGATAATTTAAAGCAAATCTTAGATTTTTATCTCCAAAAACGCTACTTGCGCCGCTTGAAGCAAAATTTGGAAAAATTGGAAGCCGAAGAATAACAATTTTTGTAGAAACTATTGTATCTTTCTTTTGCAAAAACAATCTACACCAAACTGAACAATCGCCATGAAACATAGCCTTCTATTTTTACTATTGACTAGTATCTTACTTTTTTTTGTTGCCTGTGGCAATGATGGATTACCTGATTATAGGGAAGAAATAGTAGGCGAGTGGCGACTCAAAAATGCAGGCGAGCTCCAACGTTATCTCAAAGGCGAACGAGATTATTTGCTCAAAAATGCTTCTATCACCTTCAATGATGATGGTACCGTTGATGCACAAATTATGCTCTCTGACAACCAAAAATGGTTCAATCAAACAGGAACGTGGGAAATGCCCAAAGAGGGCAAACTGCTCACGCTAAAATCTGATTCGGGACCATTCGACGACGAACTAAAAATTGATTTCACTGATGAACGCACGTTCTACTTGACCAGCAATGGCTTGGCATATCAGTTTATTAAATTGTAGGGTTGGGTAGAGAGGAAGACAATATCCAATAATATATTCAAAGGGAGTTGCTATTTTAAAATAGCAACTCCCTTTGGTTTTTTAAGTAGGTGTGGTCTTGAGTAATGAAGTACTTAAAAGGTATTGTTTTATTATCTATTATTGGAGTAATTTTGAAGGGCTATATTTTCTTGTTCTTGTATTAGTTTTTTTATATGATTCCCTAGTTCTTTTCTTTCATCTTTTAGTCTTTGAAGTGTTTTGATTTCCTCATCTGACAATAACTCTTTAGTATGTTTTAACGAATTGATTTTATTGGTAATATGATCAGAATAAAGCATTTTGTTTTGTATCTGTCTTGCTAATGAGTGAATTTCAAAACTTATAGAATTTTTGTTAAGTACTATTGGTTTTTTAATTATTTTTCTACGTATTTTTTGACGTTCAACTATTTCATTTACAGCTTGTTTATTCAATGTTTCTTCTAATAGTTCAGATCCATAAGTTAAAAATCGTTCAGAGGAATACATTAAAAAATCCATTTTTGCTTCCTTCCATAATTCCTCAATTAATTCCTGTCTAGGACCAATTATTTTACCATTTCTTAATTTCCACCACCAATCTTTTTTTTGTTCGTCAGTAATGAAAATTATAGGCTTTTTACACGTTTTGGAATGCTCAATTATCTGTTTCCACATAAGTAAATCTCCGTATTTGCTTATGTCTTCTTTCTTATTATCCTCATACCCAGGAGGAATTTTTGATTTGTAGCGTTGTTCTCCTTCTTTTAGTATTTGGGTAGTTGATTGTTCTGATAATTGGAGACCTATTTTACCTGTAAATAATAGATTTACTTTGTCATAAATTTTATCTTTTGTAATCATATTAGATAACGATTTTTTATTTTCATCAACTTCTACTTTAACATCAGAGAACACTTTTTTTAATTTAGAGTGTAATTTTTTGGATAAGAAGGGGGGTTTATTTAGATTACTCAAATTATTCTCTATTTGCTCTATATCTGTTCGGAATGTGTTATACACTTTTTCTTGTTCAGAAATTACTTCAGATCTATTTCTATGATATTCCAGGCATGCTTGATGTGTTAACCATATTTTGTCAGAAAACTTTTCAATGATTTTCAATAATTCAGTTTGTGTATTAGGTGAATATCTGTAGAGATTTAAAAGTACATTTGCGTCAAAAGTAATTATACAATTATCCCAAATTTTTTTTATCTCTGAATCGCTTTTTCTATAAAACCCTTTAAAAATATCTTTCATTTTTTTTTTTTGATAGTATATGAGACATTACTCCTTCTCCACAATAATTTTACTCTTTTTCGCATATTGCATCAGCTGCTCCAGCACCTCCGCAGGCAGCTCGTTAATATCAAACGCTACTTTGAGCTCCCCTTTGGTTTGCGTATCTTGATACGATTTGATTTTATCGACCGTAGGGTTTTCAATCGCTTCTTCATTGTCCGCTAATTGCTCTTCTACGAGGACTTTTTCTACGACTGTTTCAACAACACGCTCTATGACTTGGTGTTCGGTTGGTTGTTGTTGTCCTTCGTTTTTGTAGCGAAGTAGCACCAACAAATCCGTCTCTTTTAGGGTATTGTATTTAGCGATAGCAAATAAATCTTCCTCTATATTATTCGATTGGCTATTGACATACACAATATTGCCCTCTAGCACGGCATTACCATCGGTATAGTGCAAAATGGTTCTATCCAAAAACTGCACTTGATACGGCATTTCGCCTTCGTACAAGTAGATGTTGTAATCAAATTGCTCACGCCACTTGAGGTAGTGAGCAGCTGCCCATTCTTGGCTATTCTGCTGTAGCAATTCCAAATCCAATTCATTGAAAATTTTAGTGGTTTTGGGCTCTATTTGCTTGCTTTCCAAGTTCGTAATACGAGCATTGTCATTGGTTAATTTTTCCTGTACTTGCTGCATCGAAATGCCAAACTTATCAAATAATTGCGTTTGCTGCTTATTGTCAAAATAGTAATAATCTTGCTCAGTAAGTGGTGCAACTTGATACTCAAAAATAGGGGCATCTGCTTCACCCAATACTTGCGTAATATAAGGCAGTGGCGTATTGGCGGTAAGCGTAGGAAGCGAATTGTAGAGCTTGCGCAACCACGTCAAACGCTCGTCTTCCGAAGAGAATGTAATTTCTTTTTCTACCAACCAATCCAAGGTAGCAGCAAGTAGCTGCTGATCTTGATTGGTCAAATAATTGAGTTGTTTCTGACTAATTGGCTCGCCCTCATTCGTAGCCAAATATTGACGAACCGTCACCAAAATACTACTAGGCGTATGCACGCCAATCGCTTTCAAAAAGGATAATTTGCCTGTCGGGATTAACTCCACAGTAGGAGCAGGAGTTTCGACTGCTTCGGTCTCCGATTCAGTGCTAGTTTCGTTATTCTCTTCGCTTGATGCAGCTGCGACAGGAGCGGTCACTAACTCCTCGTAGTTTTCTATTTCTTCGGCTTCTAGCCAATCTTCTAGCCATGTTGGCAATTGCTCGTATGGCAACGCCATCGAAGCAGGATAAACCAACTGTGCGAGCGTCAGACCTGCTAAGGTATGATTGTCGTCCGTTTGCAACTGTACCTCTTGCGGACGTTGCTCTGGGGCGGTTTCTTGCCATTGTTGATACACGAAATCTAATAAACTTTGCTGCAATAACGTCGCTTCTTCTTCGGTTTCGGTGGCACGTATTGGCGTGCAATAGAAGGTGTTTTTCTCCAAGAACGGAGCGAGTACTACTTGCTGGCTACCAAAGGTAAAAGCACCGCTTTTAGTTTCCATTTTGAGCAAGGCTGCCAAATCTGGATAAACGGTACTATCTAAAATAGCGGCAGGCGTTACGAAGTCGGTCTGCTCTAAGTGCAAGGCATCAAAAGTAGCTAACGTAATCGGTTCGGCTGCTAAAGTATGTACCTCAAAGTTTTTGATAATTTTGCTATCGTTTTGCAATTTTGCGTAAAGCAATACAAAAGCCAATTGAGCGGCATTTTCTAGTACTTTATACTCTTTTTTGAGCGTCGCAAACACCGTTTGCAATTCTTTTTCATCACCTTCCAAGGCTCGTTTTTGGAGTAGGGTAGGTGCTTCATAATCGGTTAGTTGGCTACCAATCGTTTGTAGCAGCGTTTGGTGCTGCGCAAATGCAGGTAGTACCTGTGCCAAGGGCAAACTAAACTTGCCAAAACGCTCTACGGCAACCGTCAAATCAGCCGAAAAAGCAATATCCGTCAGTTTGTGAGTTTGTTCGTCAGCAGCCACAATCCAAATTTTATTTCTAATCTTATTATGATCCGCTTCTTTGTTGCGGAATATCTGCAAGGCTTGATGTTCAAACGAATTGCTATCGTAGGTTTCGCCTTCTTTGAGCTCGATTTTGTCGATTTTGCTAAAAACTTGCTCTTGCACAGAAGCGTTTCCACTCTCCATAATCAAGGAAGAAAGCAACTCAGGCGAGGCATTTTTAGATTTGGAAAGTAGCTCAAAAAGAGCCGCTCCATGTAGTAATCCTTTGTTTTGCAATTCGGCAAAAAACAGCTTGGTTGGCAACTGTTGGTATTGTTCGCCAAAGCTGCTAATAATGGTGTCGGCTAGTGCTTGTTGTCCTTTTTGTACCGCAAAAAGGGTGTTTCTTTCTTTGGGAGCAACCAAGTAGCTGCGGCTAGTTTCGCCTGCCGTAATACTCAAAAAAGTAAAAATATCTTCTTTTGTCAACTCAAAGAAACGAATCAAGCTAATGGCTTCCGCTCGCTCCAACTCTACGGGTTGTTTGTGATAGACTTTGGATAAGAATCCATCTCTTGTTTTGAAAATAGGATATTGCAAAAAGCTCAAAATTTCTTCTGTTGGGGCATTGTTGCCTGTCAATAGCTGTATGGCAGTTTGTAGGCTCGCATAGTCGCCGCCATAGTCGGCAATGTTGCTCATTTTTTGATGATAAAAAACGGCACTGCTATTGACAAAACGTAGTTCTTTATTGATGTAAATATAAGCATTTGTAATCAAACTTTTGGTTGATTTGGCAGTGCGAGCATATTGCCAAACGCCTTCATAGAATCCAGCTACATCTTCATCTATAGTCGTTGATTGCGTTACTTTTGCCCATTCTTTGACTATTATGTCAGGGTAAATCGTTTCGGTTGTTGCCAAGTATGGCAATAAGGTATCGGAATATTCGGTGACTGCTATTTTGAAATCAGCAAGCCATTTTGGTGATTCTAGTTCAGGTGCGATGAGATGGGAAAGGGGCAGGCGTTCGCCTTTTATATTGCCAAACAAAGCGACTTTTGCCAAATCTTTGGGCGATAATATCGCCACCAAAAGTGGAAATAATGCCTTCTTTTCATTGGCGGAAAGCTCTACGGTTACACAGTTTTCTAGTAGTGTTTGGAGTATTTTTTTCCAGTTGCGGTTGGCAGTCGTAGGTGCCAAGCGAAATGGATCTTTGTTTAGCAATGGCAATACCGCTTGTGCAGGTAATGCCAAATTCAATACTTTCTGGACAGCGGTAGTTAGGTCTTGATAATCGCCCTCGAACTGTTCCAATACACCATGATGAAAAATTGCCGAAGGCAACAAGAAAGCCTGCTCTACGGCACTATATACATAGGCATTTTCATCGCCTAATTTGGTTTGTCCTTTTTTGTGTTGATAATAGCCTTGTACCTGTTCGTAAAACTCCAGAACAGTTGCTTCCTCTTGTTCGGCAATAGGAGCGGTCAAGCTGTCCCAAAGCGGAACAATAATATGGCTGTATATTTCCCAAGGAGCATCGCTTTCGATATAGAAATCGGTTAAGCTATCGGCATCTTCTTCTGGCTTGATTTTGAAATCTGCCAACCAATTAGGTACGTCTGCATCAGCAGATAATAAGCCCTGCAACGGGGCAGCTATACCTTGTTGATTTTCAAATAAGGCGATGCTGCGCAATTGACTTTTAGAAACGCCTTGGAGCGTCTGTAAGAAATCAAATAACTCGTGTTTTTGAGCGGCGGCTAGTTTGGAATTGGTTGATTTGGCGACTAACTTTTCAAATAATGCCTTGTCATTGGTGAGGTAATCTAGTTGACTTTTTAGCTGTTGTAATACTGCGGCATAATCCAAGATATTAAATTCCAATACCGAAAAACCGAGTCCTTGAATGGCTTCTTTAATAACCAAGGTTTGTTCGCTCATTAAGAAAATATCGGCTTGTGCTTGCAGGTCATCAATGGCATAAAAAAGGCTCTCGCCTTCTTGATTGGTAAACTTAAAACACTTGATTTGAGCGAATTTCTCTAATAGTTCTGCTTCAAAATTAACGCTTTTGAGTTCGGCAACAAAAATCGTATAATCGTCAGGCGAAAGATTGGTAATCCAGTTGTTGAGCAACCCAAGATTGGCTACTTCTATCAACTGCTGCAATCCCCAAAGTTCTAAGCCTAGTTTTTGGTCGTAAGTGGCTGCTTTTAGGAGTGACTTGTGTTCGACAGTATCTGTCCAATACAGCCATTCTTTACCGATTCCCAACTGCATCGGTTCTATGGGCAAGGCGGTGCCTTTGGCAATGACTAAATCTTTGAGGTAGAAATTACCTTTGTTGGTCGGGATATTGTTTTTGAGGTATTCCAATAATGGAAAATAAAGATGCTGATTAATCAGTTCGGCATCATACTCCGTGGACTGGTACGTCAATAAAAGTCCTTGATACAGTTGTACGAAGGTTTTGAGGTTGTCTTGTCGGTAGCGATTGAGATTTTTTTGCAGGGTTTTGGCAATATACTTAAACGTTTCGATGTTGGCTTCGCCTTGATCATCGAGTCTAGTACGGTCGGTTATTTTGGCAAACGACGAACTGTGTATAAAGTACGCCATCTGATGGCGTTCGTTCCGCATCGGAAAAAACTGATACAAACTAGGTGCTTTTTGCAAGGCTTTCATCGCCTCGATACTGGTCGGGAAACCTAGTGATATTTCTATGGGGCAGCTCGGAAATTCAGGGTCGATGGCTTCGAAATCTGCCGTATTGGGCAATACCGAATAGCGTTCAAAAATAGCAGGTTGTCGTTCGATGACTTCATCTTGGAGGGCTACTTTTTCTAGTGTTTTGAGCGTATTGAGGGCATAGCCAATACCTGATTTGATATTGAGCAGCGACTCTTTGAGTTTTTCGTGTTTCTTAGGACCAAATTTGAGGAAAAACAAAGAACCTTGTTCTAGATTGAATTGCTCTAATAGGTGCTGGTGTTTGTGCAAGAAACTAACAAGTTCTTGTACCTCTTCGGACTGAAATAAGACTTGATCTTGATAGTTCAAATCCTTGACCGACTCATTGGGGAAGGTCGGGAAACACGCCAAAATAATTTTGAGCAACCAAGGGGCTACCGTGCTATCTACAGCTTCGTTGGCGACTAGGTTTTTATCTTTTTGGTAATCCAATAAGTCTTGATATTGCTGTTGATTGTGCCAACTAAAAATCAACGGACCTGCTAGGTCGTTGAGTAGTTCGTCGGCTCCGTCAGATTTGCCCATTAGGCGGTAAGCCAACTTAAATCCAATACCATAACGACCGATTTTTTCGCAATTCTCTGGTTTCGTTTTGTCGGATTTAGTTCCTTGGAACGAGTTGAGCAATGCTTTCAGATCTTTTTCCGAAAAGGGCTTTCCGTTATTCAATACCATAAAAAAATCTTCGTCATAAATGACCGCACAAGCAGTCGATTGACTGTCGGCAGCATTCTGCAAAAATTCATATATCGCCTGTTCATCTTGGGCATTTTGGAGCTTGGGTGTGAGGTCGGCTTTGATATTGTGAACAATACCGTTGACCATCTTATAGAAGCCACTGTTGTCGCCATGAATACTTCCGATGAAATTTTCGTCCCAATTGGGCATATTATAACCTTGGTTGTCTCTCCAATTGGTTCTGAACTGCTGTATATTTTTGATTTGCATAGTCGTCGATTCTTTCTAATAATGAAGAAGTTGTCTAAAGAGCAAAAAGCCCACTAGACAACTTCAAAAGCACTCAAATATAAAACAAATTGTTTTGTTTTTTTGGGGAATGGTTCTCTTTTTTATTTCTTTTTGGTTCTGACCAAATAGCCGTTTCCTTGCGAACGGAATTGATATTCGCCTGCCTCATCTTTGGCATAATAGAGTGTTTTGACACTCACGCCCTTGGCACTCACGTGGAGTTGGTTGGCAAAGACTTGTATCGCTCCACCACCAAAATCTATTTCACAGATAGGAGTTGTTCCAAAGAAAGTGACTTGGGTTGTTTTCTTAAAGTTGCTATTGCAGCGAATAGGTTTGAGCAGGTCAAACTCTACTTGGTTGAGTAAGCTGGGTTTGTTGTCGGCTTCGATATACTTAGCCATATCGTCTGGGTCAAACTGCTCTACTATTATCGAATCTTTGGTTGATTGTGTTATTTTGAGGAAGTTGACACTCAGAGGTTCTTCTGGAAATGAAGACATATACATCTTCTGGAACAACCAAACGCCATCTTTGGCAGGGTCTCCGAAGCTAGTAGTGTATAGTAGAATACTATCGCCAGATTTCATAATTCGGGCTTGTGTAGCAGTCGAGTCGTACATCACAAAGAGTCCTTCTTGCATACCCACAAAACGTTCGAGCATATTTTTTTGCATCCAGTAGGATTCAGAATTATAAGCGGTTTTTTGGGTGCTTTGGCAAGCACATAAGTAGATACTAACACTAGTAATTAGTAGTATGATTTTGTACATGAGTAATGGGTGTGATAATAGTTAGTGTTACTAAATGAAAAAATTAGTGAGATAGGTTTAGTACTCAAAATAATTGTTTTCTGCTTTGATAGAAACTAATTAGGTGTTTTTTTTGAAAACAAGCTGCTAATTATAGCCCAAAGTATGGCTAATACAATTACTCCCACCAAAATCCAGTGTAGCATTCCAAATAGGTTGAGAATGAAACTTCCTTCTTTTTTGTCGGCTTTTCTGTCTTGTGGCAATGGAGATTGATCGCCAATCTGTACGAAAGCAGACCACAAAAAAGGGTGTGCTGTCTGTGCTCCAGCACTCCGAATAAGTAATAATTTAGCAGCTTGAAGCGCTTTGTCTTTTGGCTGTCCTTCTTGTAGATTAGTATAAAAATTTTGCATGATTTGAGCGGTTGCATGATCATTGACCGCCCAAAGGGAGGTAACAATACTCTTGGCACCAGCATAAGAAAACCCCCTCGCCAAACTGGCTATTCCTTCGGCTTCTAGTAGCTCGCCCACACCTGTTTCGCAAGCACTCAGCACCACTAGTTCTGCGGTCAAATTCATGTTGTACAATTCTCGTACATAAAGTAGTTCATCTTGATTGGTAGAGTCGGCATTGCCCGAAAAGGCTAGAAAAGAAGCATCGGAATTGTTGTTGTTCACTACTCCATGTGTGGCAACGTGGACAATACAATAATCTTCGCAGTTGTCTTTGAAGTTTTGTTTGGTTGCCTGCTCTCCGTCATAGACTTGCCCCATCATATCTACAATATTAAATATTTCAGATACTTCCTTGCGGCTGTGTGTTAGTGGATCAAATTTATATTTGCCTTCCACCAATCGGTCTTCATCAAAAGAGGGCGAAAAACCTAGAAATATTTTTTCGGGCTGATGTACTTTTTCTTGCATTTGCTGCAGTAATGTAGCCGAATAACAATAAGAAATAGCATACTTATTGACCAAGTAGGGCATTTCTCTAAAATCTTCGGTCGTGCTGGATTCGGTGAGTAATGCCTCGAAGGGCAAAAAGCCCAAGTGACCTGCCAAAATGATGGTCAAACGGTCTTCATGAATGTTTTTGAGGACAGGGTCAAGTAGCGTTTGGTAGAGCTTTTCGCCGAGTTGTTTGTAGGCTGTTAGATAAACTTCTTTATGATTGTCTTCAAATGTTTTGGTACGCAAATAATAGCCGTAGATACTTTCTCGAAAGGCGTTAATATCTTTTTCTAAATCCGTGTTTAGGGGGATGTTAATAATCTCAAAATTGTGATTGCTAATCTTAAATACAATCAATTCATTGCTAGTAATAAAATACTCTAAGAGTAGTTGGTCATTATCGAGATTCGCTTGAATGGTAGCAATAGAAACAACGCTCAAATCGTATTTGAGTTGATAATAAGCAGGGTATTGCTTTTGCAATTGGGATAAATAGTCCTCATAAACTTGCAGATTGATTTGCAAGGTGGTTTTGAGTTTGTCGAGTTCCTCGCTACTAGCTCTAGAGCGAAAACGCTTGCGTTCGATGCTGGCTACTTTGGTATGAATTTCTTCGTAGTTTTCTTTTAGTTCTTGTTCTTTTTGTAGCACTTCGGCAGGAACTTGAGCTATTTTTTGTGCTTTTGCCTTCTGATAAGCACCTAGCAATAGGTTACTTTTGCTACGTTCCGAAAACTGAAAGGCAATTTCCTTGTAGGATTCGTCTTTAGTTTTGGCATGAAGTCGCAAGGCGGTTTTGATGGCAATGGTATGATAGTGCAAGGCTCGTTGAGACCAAAGGAGTCGGGCTTGTTCGTCGGTGTAGGTTCTGCGTAATCGCCCTAATAGTACGTCTAGCAGTTGGTAAGTTTGTAGGGATTTTTGGAGCGTGCTATCTTGTTGCACGATTTTGTGTCCTTGTATTTCGGCTCGTTGAGCCAGTACGGTAGCCGTAGCACTTGGCAGATTGGTGAAATTAAGGAGGCGACTACTCGGCATTTCCCCTGTTTGCCATTCGGGAAGGAGTGCTTTTAGTGCATATTGATTGTAAGTAATAGCGGTAGCTAAATCTTCGGTACGAAGGTAATAATGAGCGACTTGTTCAAAAGTAACTGCCCAATCTAGAGATTGATTTTTTTGATTTTCTTTAGCGGATTGATCTATTAAACGAAGGAGTTCTTGACCAGTTTTAAAATTGCCAACTTCCATCAGTACTTTTGCCAACAGCAATTGATTTTGTACCAACAGTGCATCGTGCTGAGGAATGTGTGTTTCTTTTTTTAGTAATAGAATGGCTATTCTACTCCACTTTTCTGTATCTTGAAACAGCTCCAATGCCCAACTACAGGTTGCCATTCCCGTAAGGGTGCGAGCATAAATCGCCTGCAAAGAAGAATCTTGCTCAATGAGCGCTGTTTTTTTTTGATGCAGGGCAATGACTTGCAAAAAAGAGGCTTTGGCTTCCGCTACTTGATTGAGTTCCAAAAGCAATACCCCTTTTTGAGTAGTGGCTTGCATTTGATAATACAAAAAATCAGGCTTGGAGGCACTATTTTTAATGACAGTCTCTAGGTGCAGCAGCCCCCGTTGGTAGTCGCCCAAGTAGAAATAGCTAATGCCTAGTTTGGTCTGTATGCCCAGTGTTTGTGCCTGATCTTGTTGTATGGCAGGTTGCACCAATAGTTGTTCGCCAAAGCGTACGGCTTTGTGATAGGCTTCGAAATGATAAGCAATGCCAAAATCGGATAAGGTAGTACGTTGTGCGATGCTAGATTGGCAAAGCCACAACGAAAAAAAAATAAAAAATAGAAATTTGATAGGCATTGTCTCATTTAAGCGAAGTAATAACCAATGATGTTGTTTGGTGTCCTTCTGTTCGGAAAGTAGTAGCACTACTTAAAAATACGAAGAATACTTTGATCCATTTGTCGTCTCAGCGACATTTTCACAAAAATAATAGGCTTAAAGATAGGACTACTACTCAACAACTATAAGAAAATAGGCTTTACTTCTTAGAGTTATTTAATCGGGGCAATATAAAATTATCAAAGAATAGCTACTCAAAATCTTTATACAACAAATACTTTTTGCGAAGCAAACGATATTCGTCCAATGCAGGTTGCCAGCTTTGGCGAATTTCTGCACTGCTTTTTTTGTCTTTGATTTGCTGTTGCAGTTGTGTGTTACCTGCAAGCAAATCAAAGAAATTGTCCTTACGGAAAAAATCTGCTTGCTCGGCAGCAGGCAATTGTTGATACATGTCCAAGAGGTAATCCAAGTTCAGTTGCGTTTGTGCCTGCAATTTGTCGATACTCTGTTTGCTGAAGTCTTGCCCTTGGCATAGATTGCCCTCTTGTTTTGGGTGTTTGGCACCTGCTCTAGGTATGGGTGTAAACTGATAATCGCCTTTGGCTGCTGGGTGTCCAATTACTTGGAATTGTTTGGTCGTTCCTCTGCCAATACTAACTCCGTTGGTGCCTTCTAGCAGACACAAAGAAGGGTAGAGGTAGATGCTCTTCATGTTGGGCAAGTTGGGCGAAGGTGCGACAGGCAATTCATAAAATTTTTGATGATTGTAATTGAGGCATTCCACGTGGTAGAGTTGGCATTGTACGCCATTGGCGAGCCATTTTTCGCCGTTAATCATGCGAGCATATTCGGCAGTAGTTAGTCCGTGTACAATCGGTACAGGGTGCATGCCAATAAACGATTTTTGAGTAGCTTCCAAGATGGGGCCATCTACAAAATGCCCGTTTGGATTGGGGCGGTCTAGTATCAATAATGGAATATTATTTTCGGCGCAAGCCTCCATAATATAAGTCATGGTAGAAGTGTAGGTATAGAATCGAGCCCCTACATCTTGTATATCAAAAATGATTAGATCTAGTCCTGCCAAATCGCTGGCTTTTGGTTTTTTGTTTTTGCCGTAGAGCGACACAATCGGTAAACCTGTTTCGCCATCTACGCCATTTTTTATCTTTTCGCCTGCGTCTGCTGTTCCTCTGAATCCATGCTCAGGGGCAAATATTTTCTGTACGGCACAATCTCGCTTTAGCAAGTCGTCTATCAAGTGGACATCACCCACCATAGAGGTTTGGTTGACCACCAGCCCTAATTTTTTGCCTTTGACATATTTTTCGTACTTAAAAAATTGATTAGCAGCAGGAATCACATCTTTGTCAATAACCAAGGGTTCTGCTTCTGCCACAGCTGTCAAATCAGAGGTAGCAGTAAGCCAATGAAAAGAACTAGAAACTCCCAACAAAACAAAAAGTAGAATAGAACGCATAACCATAAGAATAGAATGAACAAAGTGTTCGGATATAGCAAAATTTATTTATCGCCAAAAAATACAAACTATTATTCAGAGCGGGTCTAAAATTATGAAGTTGTTTAAGAATGTTATAAAAATGGACAATTTTTAGCTAGCTCCATTTTTGAGGAGGGACTATAGTTTTAGACACGCTCTAAAGCGAATTATTCAATCTTGGTGCTACCAATAATATAAGATAAAAATTAGATTGCTCAAAGCAAAAGACCACGCAATATGAAGTCGAATTCGGTCGAGCTGCAACCCCATACCCTTTATGATAAAGTAAAAAAAAGACAGAGCAGTATGGATTAGAAAATGAATGAAAAGTGTCAATATAATAACAGGAATAATACCAAACAACAAATAAGCTAACCACGCTTTACCTTGTTTTTCGTAATATATGACCGCAGTATAAAGATGGATTGCTAACAAAAAATTGGCAAAAATCCACGGTATGACAATCGTGATGGGTGGAGTGGGAGGAGATACAGGCAACAAGTCAATATCTAATAAAGGTTCTTCTTCTCTGGGCATGGATAGGAGGATTAGGGGCTAAAAAAAAGTTGGTCAATTTCTCTATACAAGAAATTGACCAACTTTTAAATTCTAGAATAATCCTTCTAGGATTAAGTTAGAGAGTATCTGAAATTACGGTTTGATGTGTCCATAACGACGAGGGAACGGGCTGGTTTCTCGTACGTGGTGCAGGTCACACGTCCAGCGAACTAAACGCTCTAGTCCAAGACCAAAACCAGCGTGTGGCACTGATCCAAAACGTCTCAAATCCAAGTACCATTCAAAATCATCTTGATCTAGTTGGTGTTCTTCGATTTTGCGAATCAAGATATTAATATCTGTTTCACGCTCTGAACCACCAATGATTTCTCCAAAGCCATCGGGTGCCAATAAATCGACTCCTTTCACAAACTCAGGCTGTCCTTCTACTTCTTTCATGTAGAATGCCTTGATTTTGGTAGGCCAGTTATAGACCATAACAGGCAACGAAAAGACACGTGTCAAAACAGTTTCGTCCGAACCACCAAAATCTTCTCCATCTTGAAAGTTTTTGGCAGATTCTATCCATTTTGGAATGTTACGCAACTGCTCTTCTGCTACTTTGATAGCAGCTTGTAGGTTGCTGATAATGCCTTCGCTGTGCTTTCTAGCACCTTTTTTCATGCCAGCTTTGATAGCAGTCTGACGCTCTTCTATTTCTTTGTTGCTGTCCTCGATTAGTTGTTTGGCTGCTGCCAAATCTTCTTCTTGTAGTTTGATGGCATTTTTGCCGTTGACTTCTTGCGTACCGTTCAGAATCTTGACTGCATCGGTGTACGATACTCTAGGAAACCCTTCCGAAACTACTTGTTGTAGGCTAGTGGTGTCCCGTTCTAGCATAGCGAGTTCTTTTTCGCATACGCGCAATATTCTACCAATGACGTGTTTGATAAAACGCTCAATGGTGTCCATGTTGTCCTCGTTGGTTGCATAAGCTACTTCGGGTTCTATCATCCAAAACTCCGAAAGGTGACGAGGGGTATCCGATTTTTCGGAACGGAAAGTAGGACCAAAAGTATAAACTTTGCCCATTGCCATCGCCATCGCTTCGGCGTATAATTGACCTGATTGCGAAAGGTAAGCGGTATCTCCAAAAAAGTCAGTAGCAAACAAATCTGTCGTACCTTCACAAGCAGAACCTGTCATGAAAGGAGCGTCCATTTGCACAAAACCTTCTCCCTGAAAAAAGTCGTGAATGCTCTGTATCAACTGATTGCGGACACGCATAATTGCCCATTGACGACGACGACGCAACCACAAGTGTCTGCGCTCTTCCAAGAAATTGACGCCGTGTTCTTTGTCTTCTTTCGTAATCGGAAAACCATCGGCTACGTGATAGATTTCAAAGTCGGTTACTTGGATTTCGAATCCGCCCAAACTTTTTTCATTGCGCAACAGCGTACCAGTAAAAGAAACAGAAGATTCGAGCGTCAAACGCTTGGCTTCTTCAAATTGTTCTTCACCTACTGCGTCTAGCGATACTACACATTGCGTAAAGCCTGTACCATCTCTAAAATCAAAAAAGTGATTGGTTTTACTGTTGCGAATTTTTGCAATCCAACCTTTGACGGTTACCACTTGACCATCTTCGATTTGGTCGAAATCTTGTATATATTGTTGTTTCATTTTTCTTTAGTTGTAATAGTTGTTTTTTGACGTATTGCTACGAATATTCAACTGCTTTGTGTTCTTTGGAATTCCAAAAATACACTTTTTTTGATAATGTCGAATAAATAGGAGCTTTAATCAGCGATTTTTGGTATTAATACCAATAGGCAGGGGATATAATCAGGAGTAATACAAAAGCTGTCTATCTGATATTGCACGAAAGTGGAGCAAAACGAAAGAGAACTTACTCTCCTTTTAATTAATTGATTTAGCAAGACAGCTTTTGATAAAGCTAAAATATTATTCTACCTTTAGGTATATAGATAAAGAAGTTTTAAAAGATGGCTTTAATCCTTAAATAATAGCAAAAAATGAAAGAAAAGTTACAAGCATTTGAGCGTCTGCTCACAATCATGGACGAGTTGAGAGAACAATGCCCATGGGACAAAAAGCAAACCCTAGAGAGTTTGAGCCACTTGACTATTGAGGAGACTTACGAACTCGTAGATGCCATACAAGAAGGTGATTTGGACGAGCTGAAAGGCGAGATTGGCGATTTGATGCTACATATGGTTTTTTATTCCAAAATAGCCAGCGAAAAGAAAGCCTTTGATATTAAAGATGTGCTTGATGCTATCTGCGACAAACTGGTGCATCGCCATCCGCATATTTATGGGGACGTAGTGGCAGAAGATGAAGAGACAGTTAAAAAAAATTGGGAACAACTCAAGCTACAAGAAAAAGGAAAATATTCTATCTTGCAGGGTGTCCCCAAATCGTTGCCATCAGTAGTCAAAGCCTACCGCATACAAGAAAAAGTCAAGCAAGTTGGTTTTGAGTGGGAAGATATAGACGACGTTTGGGACAAAGTAGAAGAGGAGATTGGCGAATTGCAAACGGCTATTGACCATGAAGAAGAAAAAGAACGAATTTCTGAGGAATTTGGCGACACTTTATTTGCCCTCATCAATTACGCTCGCTATTTGGATATTGATCCAGAAGCAGCACTGCAACGCACCAATAAGAAATTTATACAACGGTTTCAGTATATCGAGCAAAATGCGAAAACTGATTTGGTAGATATGACGTTAGAGGATATGGACGAGCTTTGGGATGCTGCAAAGGCAATCGAGAAAAGAAAGCAAAAAAATAAATCTAAGTAAGAGTATATCTAAAGTATTCTAAACCTACTTTGGCTTCTTGCTGAAAGAATATTTCTGAAATTAGAGCTGCTAATTTTTTTAAAAAAAATCACAAAAAAACACACTATGTATATTTCGGATAGACTACAAAACATGGCTGAATCGGCTACGATTAAGATGTCTCAATTGGCTCGCGAATTAAGGACTCAAGGACATAACGTGATTAGTCTAAGTTTGGGCGAACCTGACTTTGATACTCCTGAACATATCAAGCAAGCTGCTACACAAGCTTTGGCAGATGGTTATACCAAATATACGCCTGTCAATGGGTTGGTGGAGTTAAGAGAAGCCATTGTACAAAAGTTCAAAAGAGATAACCAACTGGATTATAAAATCACAGAAATAGTGGTGTCGAATGGTGCCAAACAAGCAATTGCTAATTTGGCACTGTCACTACTGAACGAGGGCGATGACGTAGTTGTTTTTTCGCCTTATTGGGTGTCGTATAAGGAGATTATTCAGTTGGCAGGTGCGAATCCTATTTTTATAGAAACGACGATTGACTCGGAGTTTAAAGTAACTGCCGAGCAGCTAGAAGCAGCGATTACGCCCAAGACCAGAATGGTACTCTTTTCTTCGCCTTGCAACCCGACAGGAACTGTCTATACCAAGGCAGATTTTGAACCGTTGGTCAAGGTGCTGGAGCAACACAAAGAAGTATTGGTGGTATCGGACGAGATATACGAGTACATCAATTTTTCGGAAGTTGGTCATTATAGTATTGCCCAATTCGATAGCATCAAAGATAGATGTATTGTAGTCAATGGCTTCTCGAAAGGTTACTCAATGACAGGCTGGCGATTGGGTTATATGGCAGCTCCCAAGTGGATAGCCGATGCGTGTACCAAAATGCAAGGACAGTTTACTTCTGGAGCTAATTCTTTTGGGCAGAAAGCAGCAGTGGAAGCCTTGTTGGGCAGCCAAAAGCCAACACAAGATATGACGGCAGCTTTCCGAAAACGCAAAGATTTAGTATTGGATTTACTCAAAGAAATCAAAGGGTTTAAGCTCAATAATCCGACAGGAGCATTTTATATTTTTCCTGATATTTCGGAGTTGTTTGGCAAGTCGGCTCACGGGCATACCATCAATGATTCGGACGACTTTGCTACCTACGTCCTAGAAACTGTTTATGTGGCGATTGTGGCAGGTTCTGCCTTTGGCGTAGATAATTGTGTGCGTATTGCTTACGCCAATTCGGAAGCCGAATTGCGAGAAGCGATTAAGCGATTGAAACAGGCGGTGGAAGATTTGAAGTAGAGATATATTGCAACAGCACCTAAATACAGAAGGCTATTTGAGTACAAAGTGTACTCAAATAGCCTTCTGTATTTAGGTGCGTTAGTCAACAATCTTAGTCCACTTCCTGCATTTTACGAACTTGCTTAAGCAATATTTTTTTAGGTGTCAATGGAACGGCTTTCATCATTGCTTTTTGAGCGAAGCTCACACCTGCCAATACTTCTAATTCGCCCGCCAGCATCGCATCATAACCTGTTTGAGCGACTTCTTCTGCACTAAATGCTTCCTTAAATAAAGCTGTTTTGTCCATGTCTGCGGTTTTGGCAAATCCTGTATCGGTCGCACCTGGTAGGAGGGCTGTCACCGTTACATTGGTATCGTGTAGCTCTTCGGCTATGGCATTGCTAAACGAAGTCACATAGGCTTTGGTCGCAAAATAAACCGCTTGCATTGGTCCTGCCATCAAGCTAGCCGTCGAAGATACATTGAGTATTCTCCCTTCGTTGCGATCGACAAATCGAGGCAAGAAATAACGACACAAAGCAGTCAGTGCCACTATATTAAGTTGAATCATGTTGTGGTCGTCGTGCCAATCCCTTTCGTGGAATTTTCCTCTACCCCCAAAACCTGCATTATTAATCAAATAATTGATCGCAATTTTTTCTTCCAGAATAGTTTCGAATATTTCCTTGGGAGCATTCGGCTGAGTCAAATCTTTGACGATAACTTTGACTTCGCAACCATATTTTTCTTCCAAGTCTTCTTTGAGTGCATCTAGTTTATCCTTGCTACGAGCTACGATAATAAGGTCACCACCTGTTTTGGCATGAATGGTTGCTAATGCTTTTCCTATTCCGCTACTGGCTCCTGTGATGAGGGCTATATTTCTCATGAATGTTATTTTTTTTTGTTAGTTTTTACTTTTGTATGCAAATTGTTTCTACCTATACAACTGAAGTAAAGTACTTAAAGTTTAAATTTTTTGGAATATCTTTGAGCTATATAAATAAGTATAGAAATGCAACATTATGTTTTTATTTAGCTAAATTTGTAGCTCAGAGCATGTCTAATATTATACTAATTTGTAATTTGAAAAGTCTTTTCCTGTTATATCTTCCCTATTTTTCACCCCATAGCTAAGGCTATGAGGTGAAAAATGAGTCTTATCTAACAAAAAAATTCTACACAAATTATCAAAAACTATAATTTTGGACACGCTCTTAGATATTATCCAATACTGAAACACGAACATGATAAATAGAATAGCCGAAAACCTAAACCTGCAAGTCGTGCAGGTCGAAAATGTAATTGCTCTTTTTGAAGATGGGGCTACAATACCTTTTATTGCTCGTTACCGAAAGGAAGCGACAGGAAGTATGGACGAAGTCGTCATTATGCAAGCTTTTGAGGAATGGGAACGCCAAAAAGATGTGCTCAAACGTCAGGAAACCATTCTGAAAGCAATAGAAAGTCAAGATAAGTTAACCGATGTTTTGCGTAAGCGAATAGAAACGACCTTTGATTTGACGAAGTTGGAAGATATTTATTTGCCTTACAAAAAGAAACGCCTCACTAGAGCTGCCAAGGCTAGAGCCAAAGGATTGGAGCCATTGGCGAGTATTGTTCTGGCTCAAAAAACCAATAACTTGGAAGCAGAAGCAAAGCAATTTGTGAAAGGTGAAGTCAAGGATTTGGAAGAAGCACTACAAGGAGCTAGAGATATTATTGCCGAATGGATCAATGAGGACGAAAAAGTAAGAACAACCGTTCGTAACCACTTTGATAAATGGGCAACTAGTAAGGCAAAAGTAGTAGCGTCCAAGAAAGAAGAAGCGATTAAATACAAAGATTATTTTGAGTTTGAGAAGCCGCTTAAAAAAGTATTACCACACCAATTATTGGCAATATTGAGAGCTGAGAATGAAGGTTTTTTGCGTATCAATATCGAACCTGACGAAATCAGAGTACTAGAGAGTATTGACCGCCAGTATATCAAGGGCAAATCTGCCGCAGAGGACGATTTGGCAGATGCCATTGGTGATTCTTATAAACGACTGTTGAAGCCGTCGATTAGTACCGAGTTTCGCAATTTGTATAAGGACAAAGCCGATGAATATTCTATTGATATTTTTGCGAATAACTTACGTCAATTGCTATTGGCTGCACCACTAGGGCAGAAGCGTGTGATTGCTATTGACCCTGGATATGCGACAGGTTGTAAGGTCGTTTGTCTGTCAGACACAGGTGATTTGTTGGAAAATACCGTTATTTTTCCGACGCCACCACGTAACAAAATAGCTGATTCGGAACGTGTATTACAACGTATGGTCAAAAAATACAAAACGCAAGCCATTGCCATCGGCAATGGCACAGGTGGACGAGAAACAGAACAGTTTGTCAAAAGTCTGAAGTTTGAACAGCCTGTAGATGTATTTTTGGTCAACGAAAATGGAGCTTCTATTTATTCGGCTTCTGACATTGCCCGCAAGGAATTTCCAAACGAAGATATAACGGTACGTGGAGCGGTTTCGATTGGCAGAAGATTGGTCGATCCATTGGCGGAACTCGTCAAAATTGATCCCAAGTCAATCGGCGTAGGACAATACCAGCATGATGTGAACCAGAAAAAATTGCAAAGCAAACTAGATGCTGTCGTAGAAAGTTGTGTGAATGCCGTCGGTGTTGATCTCAATACAGCTTCCGAGCATTTGTTGACTTATGTATCTGGATTGGGCTATAGCTTGGCGCGTAATATTGTAGCGTACCGCAAAGCGAATGGAGCTTTTGAGAGTAGAAAAGACCTCAAAGAAGTACCTCGTTTGGGTGGAAAAGCCTTTGAGCAAGCCGCAGGTTTTTTGCGTATCAAAAATGCTAAAAATCCATTGGATACTACAGCAGTTCACCCCGAATCGTATTCAATCGTGAAGCAAATGGCAAAGGATAACAATTGTAAAGTAGTTGATTTGATTGCTCAACCTGAATTGCGGAAGCAAATCGACCTCAAAAAATACATTACAGACAAAGTAGGTTTGCCAACACTGCAAGATATTATGCAGGAGCTAGAAAAACCTGGGCGTGATCCACGAGAAGTCAAAACCGTCTTTTCGTTTGCCAATGTCAATACGATTGATGATCTCAGCAGTGGTATGAAAATACCAGGGATTGTGACCAATGTTACCGCTTTTGGTGCTTTTGTCGATATTGGCATCAAAGAAAATGGATTGGTACATAAATCCAAAATGGCGACTAAATTTGTAGAAGATCCAAGCACGATTGTTAAGCTTGGTCAAGAGCTAGAGGTGACGGTCATGGAAGTCGACAAGAATCGAGGACGGATACAATTGTCGTTAGTCGATTAAGCACTTTGGTGCCATACTATCACAATAGAGAATGGGCTATTTGCGGTTTGCAAATAGCCCATTTTGATTTCTATATAATACTCGTATTATCTACGACTTCTTGTAGTTACGTGTATAGTTTATGTATTCGGTTACTTCTTTCTTGACTACAGGAGCCAAAATAAGTAGTCCAATAATATTGGGGAATACCATAGCGAAAATCATCGCATCGGAGAATCCGATAACCGAACCTAAACTAGCTGCTGATCCAATAATTACGAATACACAGAAAAGTATTTTGTAAGTCAAATCTGCAAATTTACTTTTGCCAAACAAGAATTTCCAAGCTTGCAAGCCATAATAAGACCAAGAAAGCATAGTAGAAAAAGCAAATAATACTACTGCTATCGTCAATACATAAGAAGCTCCCGGTATGGTGCTTTCGAAGGCAATAGAAGTGACACCAACACCATCAGGAACTGCTGAACCATAGGTGATGAAATTGCC
The DNA here is from genome assembly GCA_937139495.1 of uncultured Saprospiraceae bacterium. Classification (GTDB taxonomy): domain Bacteria; phylum Bacteroidota; class Bacteroidia; order Chitinophagales; family Saprospiraceae; genus Aureispira. The sequence continues at coordinate 43,995 of CAKZQC010000006.1, forward strand.
ATCAATATTGGTAATGATTAGCACTAAGGCAGTCATCGTACAGATGACAACCGTATCAATAAACGGCTCCAACAAAGCAACCATTCCCTCTGATGCAGGGTGCGATGTACGCACAGCAGAGTGAGCAATAGCAGCCGAACCAACACCTGCTTCATTAGAGAAAGCAGCACGTTTGAATCCTTGAATCAATACACCCAATACACCACCCAAAGCAGCAGAAGGATTGAAGGCACCATCAAAAATAAGCCCAAAAGCAGTGGGTATAACCGTAAAGTTCATAGCTAAAATGATGAGTGCGGCACCTACATAAAGTACAGCCATAAATGGAACAACCTTTTCGGTAACTTGACCAATACGCTTGATACCACCAATGATAACAACACCAACCAAAATAGCGATAATAATTCCAAAAATAGTTTTGGCACTAATCGGAATAGAGGCAGCATCTCCATAAGCCATCATCAAAAATTGACTAGCAGCTTGATTGGCTTGGAACATATTGCCACCACCAAAAGAACCGCCAACACACATGATCGCAAAGAATACAGAACAAATAACACCTAATATCCCTAAGCCTTTTTCTTCCAATCCTTTTTTGAGGTAGTACATTGGTCCACCATGTACCGTACCATCTTCATCTATTTCTCTATATTTTACACCTAATGTACATTCCACAAATTTGGTGGACATACCCAAAAGACCTGCAAGTATCATCCAGAAAGTAGCTCCAGGTCCTCCAATAGATAAAGCGACTGCCACACCAGCTATATTTCCTAGACCAACAGTAGCCGATAGGGCTGCTGTCAAAGCTTGAAAAGGAGTCACTTCTCCTTCCATACTTTCGTCTCGAATCGTATTAGGAATGTCATCTAATATATCTTCTCGTACATTTTCGTCAACAGTTGGAGTTGGTGCTACTACACTAGGTTCATAAAAATCGCCTTTTACTGTCCTAATGGCTAAACCTAAATAACGCAGATTAGGAAAAGCAAAATATAAGGTAAAGAAACTCGCCCCTAAAATTAAGATAATAAGTACAATGGGTAATTTTAACCCACCATCTAGTTTGATGGAATAGAAAATGATGCTTTGCACTGCTTCTGAGAAAGGAGCAAATGCTTCATCTATTTTTTGATCAATGCCTTTGGGGGCATTAGGGTCTTGAGCCAACGCAAAAAATGGACTCAGTAAAGTGAATAAAAGTAAAATAAAACGGTTTTTCATAATAATATAATTATAGATTGATATTTAATAGGTTGATGGTGTTGATTAGATTGAGCAGACTGCCAATATAAACAAAATGCTAAACTTATAGTAAAAATAAGTTTAGCATTTTGTTTATAGTAATAGAGGTTATTACGAATTACTCTGTATGAAGGTAAAGAGAGAGTTTTTTTTGATTAGTGAAATAAACGCACAGACTCATAGCCTTAGCTATGAAGTCGAGCATTTATGATACTAATCAGAAAAAGATATTTTCTTTGCCATACGAATTAATTCGTAATAAGCTCTAATAACGTCTATTGCGAGTTCGTCATTTATTTGCCTGTAAAGACCGCTTTGCGCTTCTCCACAAAGGCAGTTGCTCCTTCTTTGAAATCTTCGGTATTGACCATGCTGGCAAATTTCATCACTTCTTGAGCAAAACCATCTTGCTTTTTGTCAAAATAAGCATTGACTGTTTCTATTACTTTTGCTACTGCAATAGGTGCTTTGGTCGCAATTTTTTGCAATATTTCTCTAGCGGCATTGACTTCTTCTCCGTGTGTAACGACGTGCGTCACTAAGCCCCACTCTAGTGCTTTGTGGGCATCAATCATGTCGGCTGTTACCAGCAATTCCAAAGCACGACCTTTGCCGATATATTGAATCAAGCGTTGAGTTCCACCATATCCAGGGATTAGACCCAAGTTTACTTCTGGTTGACCAAATTTAGCACGCTCGCTGGCTACACGAATATGGCAAGCCATTGCCAACTCGCAGCCACCACCCAAAGCATAACCACTAACAGCCGCTATAACAGGCACACGAAAACGCTCAATCAAAAAGAAAATATCTTGTCCTCGTTGTGCCAAGTCCATGGCTGCCTGAGCATCTAAGCCGTCAAATTCAGTGATGTCGGCACCTGCTACAAAAGCTTTGCCTCCAGCACCTGTCAAAATAACGCCTCGCAAGCCATCAAGCATTGTCGCATCTTCTAAAAATAATTGACGTAAGTCTGTAAAAAGTTGAGCATTTAACGCATTCAACGCCTTTGGGCGATTGAGCGTAACGGTCAAAATGCCATCCGTATATTCTGTCAAAAGAGTCTTATAAGTCATCTGTATGATTGATTGTTTTTTGGTGTACATGTATAATTTAAGGTATCAAAGATAGCATAATTCAAGAATTATGAAAACATAGTGCTTTCAAAAATTGATAAGCTGCCAGCTTCAAAGTCATGTTATTAAAGTCTAATAATAAGGCTGCAAATCAATTTTTTGCAGCACGTCTGGCTGCTCTTTGATTTTTATAATAGCCTTTTTCGGGTTGTTTCCAAGTGAAATTGAACGCCACTGAAGGAATAATTGGAAATAAAGAAACTTGATACGAACGCAACTCTAGTTGCCCCGAACTAGCATCGGTCTCTGGAACGGTGTAGGTGAAAAAGATATTTTTGCGATTATAAATATTATAAACCGAAAAAACCAACTTGCTCACAAAAGGTTTGTCGGGCTTGGTGAGTTGGTAGGTGACCGCCAAATCCATTCGGTGATACAGCGGCAGACGTGCCGCATTGCGATTGCCATATTCTAGCGTAGGGTTGTTGTTGATCAAGTAAATACTCTTGATAGGAGTGTAAGGCGAACCAGAACCCAAAATAAACGTCCCACTAACCGACCAACGAGGGTGAATATCATAACTCCCCACAATCGACAAATCGTGTGTGCGGTCAAATGAAGTAGGAAAAGTTCCGCCCTGTATATCGTCAAAAAAACGCTCTGAACGAGACAGCGTGTAGCCAATCCAACCCGTGAATTTTCCTTTTTGCTTTCGCACAAATAGCTCGATGCCATAAGCACGCCCACGCCCTGCAATAAATTCATCTTCTACATCGGTGTCAGGAGTTTGCACAAAACCTTCTGAGTAGTCCAATTGGTTGTACAAATCTTTGTAATAAACTTCTACGGAAGCTTCCAATACATTATCGAAGAAATTACGAAAGTAGCCGATAGAGTATTGCAATCCCCATTGTGGGCGGATATTTTCGGTACTCGGCACCCAAAGGTCAGTAGGCAGGGTAGAAGTAGAGTTGCTAACCAAGTGAACATACTGTTTCGCTAAGGTCACGCCTGCTTTGAGCGAGGAAGTTTTGCCGAGTGTATATTTGGCGTTGGCACGAGGCTCTACCCCAAAATAAGTTTTGACAGGCTCTAGCGAGCGGTACGTACGCCCACTGTCTAGCTTAGACGTATAAGGGCCGACTTGCTGAAAAGCAGAAAAACGGACACCTGCATTGATAGTCAATTTGCTACTGATCTTCCATTCGTCCAGAAAATAAACGCCAGCTTCGTGTGCCATCTTGGTAGGTGGGTCTATTAGAAGAGGCGTTTCGCCCGACATTACTTCTGTCTTGCTAGGCGTGAATGTGTGATAGGTATAATCCAGACCAAATTTAATCTCATGACGAGGAGCAGGGTAATAATTGAAACTTACCTTGGTTCCATAGTCTCGAATCCCAGAAAAAAGATTGAACGAAAAATCATCTAAACCGCCCTTAATGCTGAAATCATAATCATTGAAAATCAACATCGTATTCATAAACAACTTGTTGTTGATGGTATGATTCCAACGCAAGGTAGCCGTAGCATTGCCCCAAGGCATATCAAACTTGAATCCTCGTTCTGGATTGCTGAAGTTCAGCACATCTCTACCGAAATAGCCAGATAAATAAATTCTGTTTTTTTCGTTTATTCTATAATTTGCCTTGACATTGAGGTCATAAAAATAATAATTGGTGCCTTCAAATGCTGTTCCTTTTATAAACGGCTGTGCGACATCAAACACGTAGGTTCTACGACCCGAAATCATAAACGAACCCTTCTTTTTGACAATAGGACCTTCGAAAGTAAGCCGAGAAGAGATAATACTAATACCACCTTCTACGGCAAAACGATTGTTGTTGCCTTCCTTCATCTGTATATCCAATACCGACGAAATACGTCCGCCATAATTGGCAGGCATGCCGCCTTTGATTAAGGTAGTATTCTTGATAGCATCAGAATTGAAGACCGAAAAGAAGCCCAATAAATGCCCCGAATTATAAATAACGGCATCATCCAATAGAATTAAATTTTGGTCAACGCCACCGCCCCGCACATAAAAACCAGAAGTACCTTCACCCGAAGACATGACCCCCGGCAGGAGCTGTATGGTTTTCAGAATATCAACTTCGCCTAGCAAGGCAGGCAGTTTTTTGACATCGTCCATGCGTAGCTCAATCGTCCCCATTTGCGTGTTTTCTACATTGCCATCTTTGTCCTCTGCGGTGACCACAATGACCGAATCCATCACAACACCACTCGATAATTCTATGTTGATAATCGTGTCTTTTGTCAGATTAAGGACAATTTCTTGTTTGGTGTAGCCTGTATAGGCACCTATTATGGTATAGCTACCACTCTCTAATGTCAAGGAGTAAAACCCATAACTATTGGAAGTGACGCCCTCTATATTATTGTCTTTGTTGAATATATTGGCAAATAGTAACTCTTCGCCACTGTCGGCATCTCTGATGTAGCCGCTTATCGTATATTTTTGAGCCGCTAGGCTATTAGCGATAAGCAACAGACAAGTAATAAGTGCACTATTGCGTACCAGGTTGGATAGTTTCATTTTCATGCAATGGTTGATTAGGAAGAAGGAGGTCTTTTACAATTTCTATAATATAAACAAAAGGTTGGAAGAAGGGTTGCTATTTTTAGACATACGCTTACTTCGTCCGTAAAAACAGGAGCTTTGTCCAATATTTTATAATTGCTCTAAAATGTGGAATCTTTTTTGAGTAGAAATACGTAATTTTGATACTAGAGGTTATTGCAACTCCCCATGATAACCTCTACGAATCAAACAGCAAATTTACAAATTACTTAAACTATAATAAATCAATCAATGAAAAAAAATAGCCTAGTATTAATTGCTATCAGCAGCTTTTTTGGCTGGCAAGCACAAGCACAAAGTTTTAGCGACTACGACTGGAAAGAAGATATGGCAGTCGTCAAGGAAATTCCGAAGGAATACCAAGATGCAGACGCAGTTATCATCAATAACGAAACGTATAGCCGTGGAACGTTCTCGGGAACTTTCCCTTATATCGAGCAGTTGGCGACCTATCGTACCCAACAACACATCAAGATACAAAATGAAGACGCACTCGAAAAATATAACCGTATTATTGTACAAAAATTCAAAGGTAGAATTGCTGACTATGTACAGTACAAAAACGTAGATGTACGTGTCCGCAAGAAGGATGGAAAAGTAACTGATCATAGCGTTCGTAGTCTCAAACAACCTGTATTGTCAGAGGACGACGACCTGTACGAAAGACGTAAAGATTTATTGATTTACGAGATACCTAACTTGGAAGTAGGGGACGAAATCGAAATTGTAAATGTCATCGAATCTAAATTTTTGGATCAAGGTCGTATTGTCAATTTATACAGTGATTACCCAACTCTCAATAACTCTTACACCATTTCAGTACCGCTGAAGGTACGTTTGGACGGACGTATTTATAACAATATGCCCAAGCCCGATGTGCGCAAGACTTCGACGAATGCTATCTATAAGTGGGAAATGCAAAATCTAAAGGCAGTACCTGAGGCAAACTCTAGCGGAACTATCTTTACCAAGGATTTGGAATATTTCGTGTACGAACTCAATTTTGATGCTTTCCGTGCCGATGCCATGTCTTTTCAGATAGAAACATGGTCGGATTTGATGTGGCAGTATTCAGAGGATTTTCTGAAAGTGCGTGTCCGCAAAAAGAAAAAATTAGAAGAATTCTACAATAATCTATTTGTAGAAGGAGCTACTATGTTCAAGAAAAAGCCAGAAGAACTAGGCGGTATCGAAAAATTATTTTTGCTCAATCAATACATTGCTACCAAACTACAGATAGTAGGAGAGCTAGAAGATTTTGAAAAAAGTGAAGGAATCGAATACTTTTTGGTCAATGGTAAAGCTGATTACAGAAGCATGATGCGTATTTATAGAGATGCTTTTGAGCGTTTTGAAGTAGAGCATTATTTGGCTATTGCCAAAAATAGATTTGATGGTCCTATTGATATGACTTTCGTTACCAATACTCAAATTGGAGGATATTTCTTTGTGTTCAAAAATGGCGAAGGTTTTTCTGTTATTAATGGAAATGGAGCATGGGGCGAGTTGCCTTGGGCGTTTGCCGATACCAAAATATTGATGAAAGACTTGGCAGATAGAAAGTCAGAACTCAAAGAAATCAATTTTCAAGACCTTGATTTGGTAAGCCCAAACAACAAGCGATTTATTCGCTCGCAGGTACAAATCAATTTGGCAGAAAATGCGATTACACAAAAAGTGAGCAATTCTTTTGCGGGAATGTACGCCCGTGGAGCTAGAGGAGGTGTAGTAGCCGCCAACAAAGCAGATACCTTGCTCAAAACAATGGGCTTATCTTTTGAGAATAACTTTGAGGGGAGAGATGAAATCAAATTTGTAGTAGATGCTGCCAAAGTAAATAAATTTTCTACGATGCCTCCGTATGACTTTAAGTACAGCTATAACCTAACGGTCAATAACTTGATTAAAGAAGAAGACGGCAAATATATGATCAAAGGAGAAGATATGATTGGTCATAACGTACGCTGGGTGTCCAATTCCGAAAAACGTACCTTAGATTATAATCTACCATATTTGGGAACCGACACGGAAGACCTCTACTTGGTTTTTGATAAAGATGTGGTACTAGAAAATGCAGAAGAGTTGACACAAAGCGTCGATAATGCTTATGCCAGCTATGAGCTGAAGGTAACACAAATGAAACCGAATATGATTCGTGTACAATCTACGTACATCACCAAAAAGCTATTCGTACCCAAAGCAGATGCAGCCAAGCTACAAGAAGCCAACGAAGCATTTGAGAAAGTAAGCGATGCGAAATTTATCTTTAAGCTCGCTAAGTAATCATTGACTTAGGTTGGAATATATTCCAATAAACCTAAAAGTATGCTTAACTGCCTCTTGTCTGTTATCAGATAAGAGGCAGTTTTTTTGTATTGCAAAAACCTCTAATAGCTATAATGTTATAGTCAATAACTAGACAAGCGTTCCGATTTGCTCAAACCGCTCAAAAACTTTTTCGGTATGAGGGGCATCACTTAGTTCAGCCGTTAGGTCTTGTCCTGCCCAATGTTGATAATGTTTGCCATCTCGCCAAAGTCGGCTATTGGTTACGTCATAAATGCGTTGCTGAAAGGCAACATAAATAGTAGGTTTATCTTGTCCGTTATGGAGTGCCAACTGGCTTCTAGTAAGGGTTTGTAAAGACATTCGGAATTTTGTTTAGAATCTCAATAATTAGCTGATTAATTGTTAAGATTTTAGTTGTCAAAAAAATATATCTCAATAATAGCTAAAAAATATTTGTCTAGGTTTTTTATTACTGAATAAATACATATCTTTGCGGTCGAAACGGGGTTAATTTTAGATTTTTATCAAAGAATTATAGCATTGAAAACAACATACTTTTTACTTATTTTTTTACTGTTTGGTAGTCTCCAAACAGCCTTTGCAACGGACCCACACGAAGAGGGACACGACACGAAAGAAAGTCCAGTAGATGCCATGTTGCATCACATTGCGGACGGAAACGAGTTTCATATTTTTGGCGAGTACAGTATTCCATTGCCTTGTATTGCTTGGTCAAGTGACGGCGGATTTATGTTTGCGTTGTCAAGCACGTTTGAGCATGGACACAAGGCTTATAATGGTTATACATTGCACCACGGCAAATTGATGCGTGTCAATAATGCTAACTTCCCACAAGGACTAGTAGAAATATCTGCTGGACACGCCGTGAAAGCACATGGTACTGCTGAAGGGCATGACCACCAAACAGTTAGTCCTGATGGTGTACATACTCCAGTAGTAGATGAGCTGAAAGATGAGAAACAACATGGAGCAGCAGTAAGCTATAATGGCACTGTTTACAATTTGGAAGATGGCAAGGCGTTGCAAAACCCTGGTACTTCTTGGATTGATTTCTCTATCACAAAGAATGTATTTACGATGATATTGGCTTTAATTATTTTAGTCATATTGTTTAGCAAGGTGTCCAAAGCTTACACGACACGTGGTGTAGCTGCCCCTAAGGGTGTGCAGTCGCTTATGGAACCACTCTTGATATTTATGAGAGATGAAGTAGTGAGACCATCATTGGGCAAGGATTGGCAAAAATTCTTCCCTTATATCATGTGTTTATTCTTCTTTATCTTGATTGTCAACCTATTGGGACTTGTTCCATTTTTTCCAGGATCTGCCAACGTATCAGGTAATGTAGGATTTACCCTAGTAATGGCAGTGTCTGTATTCTTGGTCGTTAACTTGAGCGGTAACAAGGATTATTGGTTGCACGTATTATGGATGCCTGGTGTACCTATCGGAGTTAAACCATTGATGACAGTAATTGAGGTGGTAGGATTATTTATGAAGCCTATTACTTTGATGATTCGTTTGTTTGCCAATATCACGGCAGGACACATTATCATTTTGAGTTTGGTTAGTTTGATCTTCTTCTTTAATGAAGCAGGTGGTGTACCAGCAGGTGTAGCAGGTATGGGATTGGCAGTGCCGTTCGTATTTGCACTCAATATGTTGGAATTATTTGTTGCCTTCTTGCAAGCATTTGTATTCTCGCTATTGGCATCGTTGTACATCAGTTCCGCTATCGAAGAACACCACCATGACCACGAAGTAGAGCCTATGTAGTAGGCGAACTACAACACAGATTATAACAGTAGCTTAGTGCTACTACATTGAAGCGTATTTTTTTTATTTTTTATTTACATAAATATATAATATCATGTTAGGAATTGGAGCAGGATTAGCAGTAATTGGAGCAGGTTTGGGTATCGGAATGATTGGTTCTAAAGCCATGGAAGGTATCGCACGTCAGCCATCTGCTGCTGGTGACATCCGTTCAAGTATGATTGTAGCAGCAGCTCTTATTGAGGGTGCGGCACTATTTGCAATTGTAGTTGACCTTCTTAAACTTTTCATCAAATAAGAAGAAAAGGATAAGACCTTAAAGAAAAATAGAACAAGTCTGGCAGCGATTGGCTGTCAGCTTGCTCTTTTTATCTAAATGATTTTTATACCACAGTTGATTTTACCAATACTATTATATTATAATACAACATCATATACACTATGTTATTTCTTGCAGAATTTTCAGTACTAAATCCAAGTTTTGGATTGTTCTTCTGGACCACCGTGATTTTTATCTTGGTATGGTTGTTTTTGGGTCGCTTCTTTAAGAATATCGCCCAAGCACTACAGACACGTGAAGACTTTATTGATGGCTCCATCGCTACGGCCAAAGAAGCAGAAGCTGCTCTAGCTGGTATCGAAGGCGAAAGAACCGCCAAAATACGTGATGCAGAGCAACGCTCTTTAGAGATTTTGCGTGAAGCAGAATCCATCAAAAAGAAAAAAATAGCAGAAGGCGAAACTAGAGGTAAAGAGCGTGAGCAAAATATCTTAGTAGCGGCAGAGCAAGACAAACAAAACCGCCTCAAAGAAATGGAAACCAATATCCAAAATAGTATTGGTCAAACTTCTATCGAGATTGCAAAGCAAATCTTGAGTAGAGAGCTTAACGGTGACCACGAGGCATACGTAAAAGCTCAAATTGAAGCAATCAAAAGAGGAGAATTGGTGGCTTAAGCAATAAAGTCCCTACAAATAAAAATAATTATGTCTGTAATAAGAATTGTTTCGAGGTATGCTAAATCCCTCTTCGATTTGTCTAAAGCTGCTGGTCAGCTAGACAAAGTACACGAAGATGTTCAGTATGCTTGGGAGGTAGCCAAAACAGAAGAATTTAAAGATTTTCTGAAGAATCCTATCATTCCTGCACATAAGAAGAAAGATGTGTTCAAAGCTGTGTTTGGCGATAAAGTAGATACAACAGTACTACGTACGTTTGATGCGATGCTCGAACACAAAAGAGAAGCCTATTTAGGAGACTTCTGTCGTGAATTTCACTTGCTATATAATAGCGAAAAGAAAGTATCGGCTGCCAAGTTGACTACGGCTGCTGATTTGTCGGACAACACGACCAATGAACTATTGGAAGTATTCCAGCAAAAAGGATTGCTACAGAAAGATGTAGATCTAGTGAAAGAAGTGAAACCCGAGATTTTGGGTGGATTTATACTAGAGTTTGAAGACCAAGTCTTCAATGCTAGTGTTGCACATCAACTAGAAAAATTAAGAACGAAATTTAGTGAAAACCTTTATACCAAAAATTTATAAATAATGGCAAACGTAAAACCAGATGAAATATCTGCAATACTAAAAGAGCAGATTAGTGGATTCGACAATCAATCTAAACTCGAAGAACAAGGTACCGTACTAGAAGTAGGTGATGGTATTGCTCGTGTTTATGGTTTGACCAATGTAGTATCAGGTGAGTTGGTAGAGTTCGCTAGTGGCGTACAAGCTATCGCATTGAACTTGGAAGAAGACAACGTTGGTGTGGTATTGATGGGAGCTTCTGAGAAAATCAAAGAAGGCGATAAAGTAAAACGTACAGGTAAAGTAGCTTCTATCAATGTAGGAGAGGACATTATCGGTCGTGTAGTAGATACACTTGGTCGTCCTATTGATGGCAAAGGAGTTATTACTGGCAAGACGTACGCAATGCCTTTGGAGCGTAAAGCACCTGGTGTTATTTACCGTCAGCCTGTAAGTGAGCCATTACAAACTGGTATCAAGGCAATTGATTCGATGATTCCGATTGGTAGAGGTCAACGTGAGTTGATTATTGGTGATAGACAGACTGGAAAGACTGCTATTGCGATTGATACTATCTTGAACCAAAGAGAGTTTTATGATAAAGGAGAGCCTGTATTCTGTATCTATGTAGCTATCGGACAGAAAGCTTCTACGGTAGCACAGATTGCTCAGACTTTGGAGATGAAAGGTGCGATGAAATATACTGTTATCGTTAACTCTTCTGCTGCTGATCCAGCTCCAACACAATTTTATGCTCCCTTTGCTGGAGCAGCTATTGGGGAATATTTCCGTGATACTGGTCGTCCAGCATTGATTATATATGATGATTTGTCTAAGCAGGCAGTTGCTTACCGTGAGGTATCATTGTTGCTACGTCGTCCTCCAGGACGTGAGGCTTATCCAGGTGATGTATTTTACTTGCACTCTCGTTTATTGGAGCGTGCCGCTAAAGTAATCAACAAAGATGAGATCGCTCGTGAAATGAACGACTTGCCTGATTCGCTCAAAAATGCAAAAGATGCCAACGGTCAACCATTGGTAAAAGGTGGTGGTTCTTTGACGGCTTTGCCTATCATTGAGACACAAGCAGGTGATGTTTCGGCTTATATCCCAACAAACGTAATTTCGATTACTGATGGTCAGATTTTCTTGGAGTCGAACTTGTTCAACTCTGGTGTACGTCCAGCGATTAACGTAGGTATCTCGGTATCTCGTGTAGGTGGTTCTGCTCAAATCAAGCCAATGAAAAAAGTATCAGGTACATTGAAACTTGATCAAGCTCAATACCGTGAGTTGGAGGCATTCTCTAAGTTTGGTTCGGATTTGGACGCTGCTACTATGTCTGTACTAGACAAAGGTGCTAGAAACGTAGAAATCTTGAAGCAACCACAATATTCTCCAGTATCAGTAGAAAAGCAAGTTGCTATTATCTACTTGGGTACTAAAGGTCTATTGAGAAGTGTACCTATCAATCGTGTACAAGAGTTCGAAAGTGCTTTCTTGGCAAAAATGGAAGAGCGTCTTCCACAGGTTTTGACTAGTTTCCGCTCGGGTAAATATGACAAAGCTGATTTGGCACAAGTAGAAGCTTTGGCTAAAGAATTGGCAGCTAGATTCTAAGATTAATAAAATATAACTTATAGAAGTTCTTTAAGAAGTCACTTCAAGTGAAAATGAAATATCTTTTTCTCCTACTCTTCTTTAAAAATTGACTGAATAGCACGGGGTCCTCTCTGTTGAATGTTTTCAAAACATTCACTCTTCGAGTTCACTCGTTCATTATCAAATTTTTAACTCGATTGAAAGAAAAATCTTACTCGTTTTTCCACAAATTGATCTCTCAAAAAACTTCATCGTGTAGCAATAAACCATCAGTGTTTATTTCTACACGATATATACTATACAAGTACAAAAAATAAATGGCAAATTTAAAAGAAGTACGTGACCGTATATCCTCTGTAACCTCTACGCAACAGATTACCAAAGCAATGAAAATGGTAGCTGCCGCAAAACTACGTCGTGCACAACAAGCTATCGTAGAAATGCGTCCGTATTCCAATAAGTTGAGCGATATGTTATCCAATATCTTGTCGAACTTGGAAGGAGATGTCGAAACATCTTTTGGTGTTGTTCGTCCAGTAGAGAAAGCATTGGTCGTTGTTATCACTTCCAATAGAGGATTGTGTGGAGCGTTCAACTCGTCAGTAACCAAATTAGCAAAGCGTTTGATAGAAGAAAAATATCAAGATTTGGCTGAGAATGGCAATTTGTCTTTGTTGTTTATTGGCAAGAAAGGGCTTGATGCTTTCAGAAGACGCAAAGACCTTAACTTGATTACAGACTATACGGAATTGGTAGGTAAAGAATTTTCGTTTGAAGATTCTGCAAAAGTAGCGAGCTTACTGATGGAACAATTTGAATCGGGTGAATATGACTCTATCGAAATTGTATATGGTCAGTTCAAAAATGCTGCGGTTCAAAACTTTGTGGTAGAACAATTTTTGCCTGTGGCGAAGATAGAAGCAGAAGGTGTAGCGAGCGATGTAAACACAAACTTTACATTTGAGCCAGATCAAGAGACTTTGTTGGATTATTTAGTTCCAACTATCTTGAAAACGCAATTCCACAAAACGATACTTGATTCGAATGCTTCGGAGCAGGGTTCTAGAATGACAGCAATGGATAAAGCGACCGATAACGCTGAAGATATGCTCAAAGGGCTTAAAATCAACTACAACAAAGCTCGTCAAGAGGCAATTACTGCCGAAATTTCGGAGATTGTTGGTGGGGTAGCCGCGCTAGAAGGAAAATAGAATTACAGCGATGTAATCGACAATATAAAGAGCCTTGCAATTATTTTGCAAGGCTCTTTTTTGTGTTTGGATTCACTGTCCAAAATTATCGCTTTTCTAGTTCTTGTATCTGCCAAATAGATTTGGCTGCTTTAGCTAATTTTCGTTGACGAGCAATAATATCTTCTTCTTTCCAATCTCTGTATGTGGAGGCTATTTGTTTTGTAGTTTCAAATTTAGACTTTTCAAAGCTACTTTTTTTATCTAAAAATGGCTCATTTTTAATTTTTTCGTTAAGATTTCTTTCTAAGATGGTGAGGTTACCTAATCTAAATCGAGCTCTAATCGCTTGCTCATAAGAAAAATTAGACCAGGCTTCTTGTGTAGAATTTTGTGGTAAAATATGCTCTACGGTAAAGCTTTGATCGGTATAATCAATCTTATGTTGGTACTCATGAGCTTCTATTTTACTAAAAATGAATTTAACAATTTTATGATTTTTATTAGTTGGCTTAAACTGCTTAGAAGTGAACTGTATTACAAAATTGCTGCTGTCATTGTAGATAGGAGCAAACTCTAAAATAGGTAAAGTTTTGGTTGTTGAAATAATATTAGAAATCTTGTTGTAAACGTCTTCCTGCTCATTAGGATTTAGTCCGCCAATTACGTTATATCTAAAAGATATAGTGGCACATATTTTTACTAATTTTATAAACTCTGTTGGAGATAGCTCAATGTACCCAGCCAGAAGGATAGAGTTGGTTTGTCTAATTTGGAAGAGTTTGAGCTGTTCTATATATGTTTTCGAATCTGTATATTTGGGGTCTTGCCACAGATCATCTGTTGGGTCTTGTAGTGCTTTAAATATATGAACATAACGAGCCAATGCTCTCAAAAGCATAAAGACTTCTTCCTCTGTCTTAATTTCCTTCCTAATAGTTTTGAATAATTGATTTTTTCGTACTGTTTTATGATTGCTATTCCAATAATACCTCAAAAAATCCTCAAACTTGAGCTTTCCAAGTTTACTAATGACACCACTCCACAACTCCTCAATAGCCTCTATTTCCTCTTTGTGGGGTTGTCTTGTATCAACAATAGAGAAAAAGTAATTTTTAAGTAAATCGGCGGAAGATAATTGGACACCACGAGCATTGAGTGTCTCAAAAACCTTGAAAGCATTCAATTGGTCACCTACTTCTATGACAGTAAAATAAAGTTTATCTACGAAAGTATCTACAAATGCTGCTAGATGTTCTCCAGTGGTATATTTTTGTACTACTTTTTTGTAAAAATAGTCAAAACATTTTTTCATTTTCTTTTCAGATAGATTCGTGTTGCGAACCCTCAGATCTGCTAAAATGACTAAATAATTTCTATAATATTCATCTGCATTCCTATTCAGTTTTAGCTTATTATTAGAAATAAGCGTAGCAGGGTTTAGTGTGCCAATATAGCTATTGCGAAGAGCCTCTTGACGAGATTTGTTTTTGGTTGGTTCAATACCTTTTTCAATCAAATCATTGATTGCTTTGAGCACTGCCAAAATCAATAGACTCAATGTGGTAAAGCGTTGTTGCCCATCTATTATTTGAAAAACTTTGTTATTGTCTGTTTGAAGTACTAGATAGCCCATATAATGATCCTCTTCTTCCTCTTCATCTTCTGCATGAAGAACTGATAATAGATCTTGCCATAAATCGTCCCACTGCTCCAATTCCCAGCTATAATCTCGCTGAAATTTTGGTATTTCAAATCTTAAACCATTACCCATCAATTGGCGATAGGTTCTGTTGGATGTATCTTTTATTCCCTTCATTTTGTATGCTAGTTATCCTGTGATTGAGGTATCTCTATATTTTGCAATATTTAATACTACCAAGATACAAAAAAACCTCCTTGCCAACAATGGGCAAGGAGGTTTTCTAATGCAACATAAAATTTTACATTCTATTCAATAGCAATTTTCCGATTTCGGGATCTGCCATAATCAGCTTCAAGTTGGGCGAGCTGACCAAATCTTGAGCCATGGAGAGGCGAATATCATTCGGAATAAAGTCAATTTTGATAAACTGTTTGATATTATCCAATTGTTCTTTGGTTGGTTTTACTTCATTGATAACCAAGTGATTGACCAAACGAGTACACAAGGTAGCTAGAATATCGACACGTAGGGTGCCTTTCATCACGATGCTCTTCAGGTGTTCGAGTACGTCTTTCTTGAAGTTTTTGGTATTGACAATCTGTTCAGGGGTCACCAATTTACTCAAGTTGTTATTGATAAATGAGACGAAGGAAGCCACCGTATTGCTATCCAAAGAAGAATCTGCCAACATCTGCACCAATCCCAAGTCTTCATCTAGGTTTTCGATGCCTGAAATCGACTCAAAAAACTGGACTAAGGTACGAGGAGTCGTGCGTTCGCCTGTTACCATTTCTGGGTAGGTCAATACGTAGTTGATACCACGTTGATCGACGCCATTTTCTTCTGCCCATTTTGCCCATTCTTTGACATCAAAATCCATCGTAATGTGCATCATACGCGTCAGCATCGCATCGTCCATTGGCGTGACAGAATAATCTCCACCATCAGGATTTGCTGTTAGGATTATATCCCAATTAGCAGGCAATTTCCAACTAATCAGCTCATAATTTTGGAGCAATTGCATGATACCTCTCAATATTCTATCATCGGCACGGTTAGCATCATCTATCAATAATATACCAGGTCCTTCTTGAGTCGGCACCCAATCTGGTGGCAAGAACTTGGTCATGCCATCTACGATACGAGGCATACCGACCAAATCACCCATCTCTTCAAATTGAGCAGGAGCGATGTACGCAAACTGATAGCCATTTTCTTTCGCAAAGGCTTCTACCAATTGGGTTTTGCCAATACCGTGTTTGCCCCAAACGCAAATAGGCGTTTTTTTTCTGCCTGCTGCTTCCGAACGCTGGTTAGTTTCTATGGCGTGCGATACAAAACGATAGACTTCTTTTGCTGTCGTTTTGGTGCCATAAAAAAGATAGTTATGCTTTGATTTGTTAGGATTTGCCATTAACTTATCGGAGTTTATGAAAACTAAATTATTAGAAAAAAATAGATAAAAAACAGACGACAATCAGCAGTTATTCTGCAAAATGTAATTCGCTTGTTGTTCTACCTGCTAAAGTACAGAAATAATACGATTTCTCCAATCTTGTTTGCTTACATTTGTTTTTGTTGCAGACTAACGAGTGATTTGCATTTAGAGCAGCTCTAAAATTAGGCGGATACTAATATTTTATATTATATTGGCGAGCAAGTACCCCCCCTCACTAATCTACACAAAAACACCTTTGAAAAATAACTTATTTATGACTTATCATATTTCTGAATCGCTTTTAGATTTGGCTACTATTCGCCAGATTATTGACCAAAAACAGCACTTGGCTTTATCAACAGAAAGCCGCAAAAAAATCACCGATTGTTATGATTATTTGCACCAAAAAATACAAGGCTCTGAAGCGGCTTTTTATGGTATCAATACAGGATTTGGTTCGCTCTGCGACATCAAGATAGAAAAGGATAAACTCGAACAACTGCAAACCAACTTAGTGCGTTCGCATGCTTGCGGAATGGGTGATGAAGTGCCAACGGAAGTCGTACAGATTATGTTATTGCTCAAAATTCGTAATCTCTCCTTAGGGCATTCTGGCACAAGCTTGGCTTTGATAGAACGCTTAATTGATTTGTATAATGCAGGTGCTTATCCTGTTATTTATCAGTTGGGTTCACTTGGTGCATCGGGCGATTTGTCGCCATTGGCTCATTTGAGCTTGCCGCTAATAGGAGAGGGCGAAGTATATTACAAAAATCAAAAAATAAAGACTGCGGAGCTGTTGGCACAACAAGGTTGGGAGCCCATTAAGTTACAAGCCAAAGAAGGATTAGCACTACTTAATGGAACACAATTTTCGACGGCTTATGGCGTGTGGTCATTGCTACAAACGCAACAACTCTCAGAGCAGGCCGATAGCATAGCAGCGATGTCTATTGATGGTTTTGCTTGTCTATTGACTCCTTTTGACGAACGCCTGCACTTGGTGCGTCCTCACCCTGGACAGCTACAGACGGCGGCTCGTATCCGAACGCTACTCCAAGGAAGTGAGCTCGCAGCAGCTCCCAAAGAGACGGTACAAGACCCGTATGCTTTCAGATGTATTCCGCAAGTACATGGTGCCAGCAAGGACACTATTGATTATGCCAAGCGAGTAGTAGAAATAGAAATAAATAGTGTGACAGATAACCCGAATATATTTGCCGATAGCGATGCTATTTTGTCTGGCGGCAATTTCCATGCACAGCCGATTGCTTTAGCCCTTGATTTTTTGGCAATTGCATTAGCTGAATTGGGGAGTATTTCGGAGCGTAGAGTCTATCAATTGATTAGTGGAAAACGAGGCTTACCACCTTTTTTGACTCCTCATTCGGGTTTGCATTCGGGCTTGATGATTACGCAATATACGGCGGCAAGTATTGTGAGTCAAAACAAACAATTGTGTAGCCCTGCTTCGGTCGATTCGATCGTGTCGTGCAACGGTCAAGAAGATCATGTGAGTATGGCTGCCAATGCAGCGACCAAACTCTATCGAGTGACCCAAAATGTACAGCGCTTATTAGCCATAGAAATCATAGCTGCAGGACAAGCACTTTCTTTACGCAAATTGTCGGAAGAGGCTTCTTCGTCTTCCTTTGTGGAGCAGCTTTTGGTAGCTTTTCGCAAATATGTGCCTATCCTGGACGAAGATAGATTATTGCAAGAAGACTTGCATCAAGCCGTTTTGTTCCTACAAGAAACCGATGTTTTTGAGTCTTAGAACTTTTGAACAGGTATAAAATTAGAGCATTGTTTTACACCCGTTCAAAAGAGCCTTCTTTCCGTTACTAACGGGAAGAAGGCTCTTTTGCTAAGTGTATATCTTTACTTAATTTCTCAATTTGGGGTCGAGTGCTTCGGTCAGCCCTTCGCCAATCAAGTTGAATACCGTAACCGTAACGAAAATAGCGGTACCAGGAAAAACAGCAAGCCACCAAGCAGAAGGTTTTTCTCTCGCCATATTGAGTAGCGAACCCCACGTAATTTGGTCATCAGGAACACCTACACCCAAAAACGACAAGTAGGCTTCTATCAGTATAGCAGAGGCAATCCCAAACGCAATCGCAATCAATACAGGAGCTAAGGCATTAGGTAGGGCGTGTTTGACAATAATCCGAAATTCGCTGTAGCCGAATGCCTGAGCGGCTTCGATATACTCCAATCGACGAATACGCAACAGTTCGGAGCGTATAAATTTTGCAATCCCTGTCCAGCTCACCAAACCCAAAATAACCATTACAAACAGTACAGAAGGTTTTTCGATAATCGAAACAATCGCTAAAATCAGAACCAACAATGGAATCGAATTGAGTACTTCAATCAGTCGCATCACTAACAAATCGAGTGGTATTGTTACTTTTTTGCTCAAAACAGGTATCAGCTTGAGCGGTATCGTTAGCAGATTGGCAGCAATAAATAAACCTACCCACCAAACCAAAATATAAGCAATAGCCAGCAATAAATGCCCCTCAGCAATCCAATCGCCAATGACATAACCATTGACAATAAAGGCATAGAACAGCAGTAAGAAGACCGACAAGCTATTGAGCAGCAGCCGTATCCTAGAGATACGCATTCGAGTATCGCCAAAATAGCCTGACAAGGCACCCAAAAACAAACCAATCAGTATGGCAATAGACATGGCAACAATACCGACAAGCATAGCGGTACGAGTGCCATGAATAAGCCCAGAAGCAATATCTAAACCTAATCGCTCCGTACCTAAGTAATGCCAGCCACCGTTGGGATTTTTGTCAAAGGTTTGTTCGCCAAAAGGCGAAATAAATTTGGCGTTGGGGCGGTCTTGTGTATGGGGCGAATAGGTGATGGGAGGGAAGATTGCCGATTCGTAATCTTGTTCCAGCCACTTTTTGGAAATGAACTTAGAATCCCAGTTGGTGACCCCCAAATCTACTAAGTATTGATGGCAGACAGGGAAATAAGTTTCTCCATCTATTTGACAATAAATAGGACGTTCGTTGGCAATAAAATCACCAAATACAGCGACAAATAGAATGAGGTAGAACACCCGCAAAGCCCAGACGGCTAATCGGTTTTTGTAAAACTGCTTTCGCACAATAGCCCCATAGCTCTCATGCTGGTGCGATTGTTCCATCGCTCCAACTACCTTATCCTGCTTCTTTTTATTGAAATTAAAAAACATAATTCTTCTTTAGTACTTGATACGAGGGTCAACCACAGCATACAAAATATCGGCGACTAGATTGCCAATCATGGCTAATATAGAAATAAGCATAACGATGGCAAACACAACGGGCCAATCTCGTAACCCAATGGCATGCAGCAGCTCGAACCCCATGCCGTGTATTGCAAAAATTACTTCGATAGCAATCGCTCCCGAAAGGGTTCTAGGAAATACAGAGCTAAACAGGGTAATAATCGGAAACAAGGAATTGCGGAAAGCATGCTTCCAAACTACTTTTCGTTCACTCAAACCTTTGGCTCTAGCGGTACGAATATAATCCTGACGCAGTACGCCCAGCATCGATCCGCGCATCTGGCGAGAAAGGTACGCCAAAGAACCATATGTAATACAAAAAATGGGTAGAATTAAGTGGTGTACGGTATTCCAAAATACGTCCCAAGCCGTTGAGTTAGGGTCGTCCCGAATATCTAAATCCTGTGCTCCGCTGGTTGGGAATAAGTCCATCCATTCGGCATATTCGGCTGTTGTGAAAAACATCACCAACAGAGTTCCTATCCAGAAGTTGGGCAAAGAATAGAGTAAGAACAATAGGGTAGTCGTAAAATTATCAACCTTTTTCCTGCCTTTTAGCTTCCACTTGGCACTATTGACCCCCAAAGGGATAGAAATAAGGTAAGCCAATAGAATGGCAACCAAATTCATGATAATTGTCCAGTACATGGCATGTGTAATCCTAGAAGATACTTTTTGTCCATCGGTATAAGAAATGCCAAAATCTCCCCTCAAAAACCCCTTACTGGTATAATGTTCTATATTTTTAGCACGCTCTCTTTGTTCTTCAAAAAGAAGGGCTATCTCTTCAGATATTTTTGCTTTTTGTAGCTGTATAGCTTCTATTTCGGTATTGTTAGAGACGAGTTGTAGCTGTAAGCTATCGACTGTTGTCGAATTAGTCTCTGGATTTTCTATTTGTTTTTGTAAGCGATAATTTTTGCCTTTGAGCGTAGAAATACTACGGCTTTTGACGCGTTCTGCAGGGCGAAGTGCTTTGATTTGTTCGCTTAGCTCTTCTATTCGGAGGTGGTTGGTACTATCTACGGTTCGCCACCAAGGATAATCTCCAAACATCCAGGTATGGTATTGGTTGCCCAATCCATAAAAATGCAATTGAGGGATATACAACGCCGTTTTGTTGGTATTGGCTCGCAAGGCATTGTAGTGCTGTGTCAAGACTTGCCACTGCTGATAAATTATATCTAGATTATTTGAAGTGTCTTGTTGAGTTGCCTCCTGCAATGCAGTGGCTACCTCATTCAATTTATAATGGATACCATTGTGATCGTAATCCAAATACAAGTCGTTGACATTGCTAGAGAGTTGTACTCGAATCGTATAATAATCGGTAGGAATATCGCTAATGCTATATTGTATTTCTTTGA
Source organism: uncultured Saprospiraceae bacterium (assembly GCA_937139495.1). Classification (GTDB taxonomy): domain Bacteria; phylum Bacteroidota; class Bacteroidia; order Chitinophagales; family Saprospiraceae; genus Aureispira. The sequence continues at coordinate 65,068 of CAKZQC010000006.1, forward strand.
GTTGATGATAGTAGGCGAGGGCAAGCTCTGCGCTTCCGTATTGGTCAATCAATCGACTAATCAATTGGCGGTGATTTGCTTTTTGTATTTGATACAAATCCTTGGGATACGCCATGGAAGTCAATGCAAAATAAAAAGCTGGTTTGTCCAGCCCCAATTCAGCGGCTTTTTCGGCATACGCTTGTTCCCCCTTTGCCAAATCTGCCCGCTGTCCAGTATCTCCTGTCTGACTGGCTCCTTTGATGATAACCAATACAGGGTCACCAGATGTGAGCTTGCTCAACCCAAAGATGAGTAGAGAAATGATAAAAAAGGTGGGGATAAAAATCAATATACGCTTGATTATATATTGAAACATAGTGAAAGTAGCTTATAAAAAAGTGGTTGAAAGTAGGCGTATTTGGATAGGACAATACGGCTAAAAAATGATAAATTGTATGTGTTGAACGAGTCAACGGAACAAAGCCCCCCAAAATATAGATTCCTACTTTATTTCTGAACTTATACTGGACTTATTTCCAAACTAAAAGCGGTATAGTCGTGTTAAGTGCCATTTTTTGGGCGGAACTGTATCGCAATAATCGCTGTAGTGCCGTGCGTGCTGTTGTCACCGTTACCAGCAGGTGCAAGTTGTGATTGTGAATGAAAGAAGGTAAGTCTTCTTCGTAGTTTTCCAATACAAAATGTTGAGGCAGTTCTTTTTCTGCATGTTGGCTTTCTGCCAAATGAACAACAAGCAATTGTGCCTTGAAGTAATGTGCCAAATCTTGAATAGGAGGGTGTTGTTTTTGCCAATGATCCTTGTTAGGTGTCAAGTAAGCCATTTTCTTGATGTCTTGAAATACAATCCCTTTAGGGATTACCAATATAGGTATCTGGGCATTATCTATCACGGTAGAAATAGTCGTTCCCCATATTTTTCGCTGAATCATGGAGGTCGTATCGTGACTGCTCATTACGATAAGGTCTATTGATGGATTGCGCTCGGTGTAAGCAATGATGTTTTCTTTCGCAAATCCAATTTCTACCTCTTTAGTTACTGGTACGTGATGGGTCCCAAAATCTTTGAGAAACGCATCCAATACTTGTTCGGCTTTATGCTTTTCTTCTTGGAGCAGCTGATACCGCACGACACTAGGAGCCATGGTATCTACTTTGAGTTCGCAGACATATAGAATGACTACTTCTGCATGGAAGTACTTGGCTACGGCTAGCGTGAACGCTAAGGTTGGTTTAGCTGCCTCAGAGCAGTTGGTCGGAAAAAGTATTTTTTTGATAGATAACATACGCAAAGAGTTGAGCAACTACTAAAAAAAAGCTACCTCAAAATAATGAATTTGAGGCAGCTTAGTATGATGTATAACCTATTACAATAAGAAAAAAGGGTAGTAATAGTGTGGAGGTGCAAAGCACCCATTGTTTGTTATTATTTGGTAATGTCTGTTGCTAAGTAACTTACTTTTCGGAAGTTGACTTTACGAAGTTCTGTTTTGACATCCGTGACAATACCCATTTTTACATCTTTGTCGATGCGCATAGCAGCCGTCATTTGGCTGTGCTTTTTCTGGTTTTTTACTTTGAATTTTTCATTAGCAATAAACTCAGGAATTTTCTCAACAGTTGCAAATTGGTCATTGAGCTGAATACGTGGTGCAGTACCCATAGTCGCTTGATATTTCTTGGTAGGAGGTCCTATAAAAATATGGCTGACCAAGGTCTTTTTCTCCAATTTCTGCAATTGTGTTGCGTTCGGCACGGTTACCTTCACGAGCAATTCACTATCACGCATTTTGGTTACTACCATAAAGAAACAAAGCAACATAAATACAATGTCTGGTAGCGAAGCGGTGGTAATACCTGGTGCTTCTTTTTTACCTTTTTTATTAAACTTAGACATATTATTCTATAAATTTATTATTCAATAAGTAGCTAAACAAAACTGCTGTTAGTTGTCTATCACTCCACTAAGGAGCGGTCTCAAAGTTAGTTGGTTCTGCTTCTGAGATAACTAATGGAATTTCTTTACGAACATCTTGACGTTCTTCTTTTGTCAAGTCTTCGTAATTTCTGCCATATTTTGCTTGAGCAGATTCATTCCAAAGTTCGTTATAAGCTGCTTTGAGTTGATCATAAACCGCTACGTAAGTGGCTACAGAAGTAGCATTATCATTCATCAATGAAATAACAGCGAATTTAGGGCTATCAGAAGAGTTAGGATCTCTACCATTATTCATAATAAAGGCTCTAGCTTTTTCTTTGATGGAATATACATCAGCAACCTGCTCTCCACGTATTAATAGTTCGTCTCTACCATTGATTTTTACATCAAATACGTTTCTGCGGTTTACTTTATCTGCTTCTGGTGGAACTTCTACGTAAGGAGGAAGCAGTACATTAAGTCCTGTATCCGTTTGTATTGTGGTGGTAACTAAGAAGAAAATTAAAAGCAAGAAGGCAATATCTGCCATCGAACCTGCATTAATTTCTGGTATTTTTCTTTGTGCCATAATGTTGATTATTATTGTTGTTTAACAAATCCGTATGCAAGGCCCAATACCCAAGATAAAATAGCGGTTCCTAACATAAAGTAACCGAATTTGATAACACCATCAGAAAACTTAACATCAGGAGATACAGATACTCCTTCTTTGAATATTTCGCCTTGTGGTATCAATGATTCGTTGCTACTCACGATATCGCTGGTCAATGTACCGTCACCCATTGCTTGTGTTACGAAGTACACGACTACAAGTACTGCCAATCCACCCAATAGTTTGATAGAACCTTTAGGGTCTTGTACCACTTGCACTACAAAGAATACCAATACCGCCAATGTGGCGAGACCAATCAAAATCATAGAACTGGTAATACCGAAATCGAAGGTACTACTGTTATATAATTCTGCTTTGCTAGGTTCGGTGGCAGGGTAGCTTGAGAAGATGATAATATAGGTTAAGGCAGATATTATTGCCCCTATACCAAAACCTATCGCTACACCATATTTTTTTAGAAACTGATATGCTCCAGTCATGATTTCACTTAATTTTTTTAAAAAGATTGAATTGCTTAGAAATCGGCACGAATTACTGCATCAAAGCAAAGTAATTCGTGCCAATGTCTATTAAAAGGAGACAATATTATAGTCCTTTGTTTGTTACTTGTCTGTTGTCGATAAGAATATCAATCAAACTGATAGTTGCATCTTCCATTGTATTGACCAATCCATCTACTTTAGCAGTGATGTAATTGTAAAAAATTTGAAGAATAATAGCTACTACTAGTCCAAATACAGTGGTCAAAAGTGCTACTTTAATACCACCTGCAACCATAGAAGGGTTAATATCTCCAGCGGCTTCAATCGTATCAAACGCCTGAATCATACCGATAACGGTACCCATAAACCCTAACATCGGAGCTAGAGCGATAAATAGTGCTAACCATACCAATCCTTTTTCGAGGAGTCCCATTTGTACAGAACCATTGGCTACAATTGCTTTCTCTACGGCATCTATACCGTCATCTACGCGCTTCAATCCTTCGCCCAATACCTCTGCGGTAGGACCTGGAGTTGCTTTACAGATGCTTTTTGCTTCTTCAATATTGCCGTTGGCAATTGCTCCTTCGAGTTGACGCACCAATTTTTTGGTGTTGACAGTAGCCAAACTTAACGTGATGATACGCTCAATCGCTACAGCTAGTCCTAAAATAAGACAGATCAAAACGACTGACATAAATTGCCAACCTCCATCAATGAAATATTTTTTCATGGTCTGGTGAGCAGAACGATTGACTACTTCTACAGAGCCATCACCTGCATTTAGTACTTCTACATCATCTTCCATGTTATCAACTGCAGTAGCTGGTTCAGTGGATGGATCTACTTGTTCAGTAGAAGTAGCAGAAGAATCTTGTGCCAGTACAGTATTGTAACTGCTTACACTTATACAAAGTGCGAAAATTAATACGAAAACCTTTTTCATAACTTCAATGTGGTTTGCCAAGTTTTTAAAAGACAATAATTAATATTAGTTGTTGATAGTAGCAGTTGCCTAGCCTTAGAGATACAAGAATCAATGTTTAGACAACTTCAAAACAATCGTTGCTCCCCTTGTGGGAGAGCAACGAGTTAGTTTGTAGTGGAGAGAGTGGGATTCGAACCCACGGTACTCGCAAAAGTACATACGCTTTCCAAGCGTACCCGATCGGCCACTCTGGCACCTCTCCTGTTTTATTTTTAATCGTAAGGTGTATTTCTTGTAGTCCTGTATTTGAAAACTACAATATATAACACCTCTTTAAGCCTAATAAACGTTCTAGTTAGATTACTAGTGTAGCGTAATGCACAAAAATTGTAAATAAAAAGGACAATACAAAATTTTTGTTGGCTAATATCGCATTCCTCCCCAAAAAATACCAAGGATAGGAATGAATCCTGTTTTTGATAAATTGATAGAAAGTAATAATTAAGAGTGGAAGATACTAAAAATATTAGCATAACCGACAAAATAACTAAAAGATGTTGGCAAATCACTAAGATACAGTAGGGGAGGGTACTACCTCTTGTTGGTGCTACTTGTTGGGAAAGTAGCTAAAGTAGGAAAGTATTTGGTAACTATAAACAAAGATGCAGCTAGTTTTGGTTTTGGTGTGTGCAGTGGGTTATTTTTTTCGTATTGGGGTTTTTTATAATCAAACCCCTTAGCTCAATCACCTACTTCCTTCTATTTTTCTATTACGGTATTTCTTTGATTTCTTTTTCTACGAGCTTCTTTGCGATCTCTTTTGCGTTTCTCCCGAGCTTCTATTTTGCTTTTGTGAGCAGTAAGGCTTTCAGCTTTTAGGACTTGTTTTTCGGAGAGTTTTTGGATTTCTAGCTCAATAGCTCGCTTTTTGTCAATATCACTTTCGTCAATAGCTTTCTTATTGAGTTTATTGATTTTGGTTTCAATCGCCATCATTTCGCCTTCAATATTCTTGGTCTTGTTTGTTTTGAAGCTTTCTATCAATTCCTTGACGGAATCAAATTCCTTGCGGTAAGAAAGTCCTACACCTGTACGGTACCCTCTACCCAAAATAGTAGATTCTGTACGACCGTAGCCTCTGATTTTTAATTCGCCCGTAGGCGTCAAATAGTATTCGACAATAAAATCACCTCCAAATTGGCTCGTGCCATTGGTGTTGTTGAGTTGACTGAGTGAGGTACTATTATTATTGGCAATATCGACATTGGCACCAGCATAGACCCGCAAACGATTGTCAAAAAAGGAGACATCACTCCCCAATTGTACATTGGAATTGGCAGACTCGTCCACACTCGAAACGCCCTCACCTTGATAATTGAAATTTAAATCCAACTCAAAATTAGAAACAATATCACTGCCTTCTATTACGTTGGCAAGCAGACCATTGACATACAAAGAAAGCTGCTGCGAAAGCATCTCGCTCAATGTACTAATAAACCCTGTACCCAAACCTGCGGCAGCGTTGGCATTTTGGGCATTATCTACAGGCAAAAACTGCTGTAGTGTGATGACTCCAAATACTTGTCGATTGAGCTCTGTATTGTCATTGCGAATCGTTTTGAGCACTAAATCTACATAGGTACGCAATCGAGGATCCATGTCCTGCACTTCTATATCAAAGGTAATGTCAGGAGAGAATAACTCACCTTTTAGGTTCATTATGATATTGACTTCGGTCGATTTGGACGCTAGTGTAGCCAAATCTGGGTTGGTAGCAATATAGGGGGCTATTAGGTTGGTCAAGGCTATATTTTTCTTATAGACTGCTTGTATATCTAGGCGTGCCTTGAAAGGGTCTCCATCGTTATCGCCCCAAATAATACTACCGCCTTTTTTGACTTCAAACGGCTTATTGAGGAAATTTTTGAACGTAAATAAGTAATTGCCTTCCTCAATCACATAGTCGCCAAATATTTTAATCTCACCCAGCGAGGTATAATTAATGGTTAAGTTTCCGAAACCAGTTCCTTGCATCACATCGCCTGCCTTCTCATCGAAAATCAATTTCATCTTGATGTCAGGAGTGACACGGGCATTGATTTCAACATCAAGCCCGCCCCATACTTGTTCTTTGATACTTTTTTGAATGGAGTCGTTGGGTGCTTTACTTTTATCTACAAAGGTGATATAATTGTTTTCGGCTACTTCTAGTGGACTACCGAGCGGAAGCACCAATTCTGAATTGGGCTCAGATAAAGCATCTACTGTCAATTTGAGCTTCTCGAATGGTCCAATAAAATTGGCAGTACCAGAAGCATAGACAACACCATAGAAAGGTTCATTGTTTGCTCCAGTGGTATTCATAACTAGATTGTTTTCAAAATAAGCTGTTAAGTCTAGTCCAAAGTTTTTGAGGTGGTCATGTGTCAGACTACCACTAATGTATCCTTTTTTGTCGGGTTCGCTCACTTCTACGAGTGCCACGCCACCTTTTATTCGTCGTTGTCCGTTCATCACCAACGGATTATCAATATGGAAGCCACTATTATCAATCGTCAATTTGCCATCGTCAATAGCATAGCGTGTGTTGAGCATGTTGACCGTGGTGATTAAGCCCAACATTTCGCCTTTTCCTGTTATGTTGAGCTTGGTGTTTTTGCCGTCAATATTGCCAGAAACTTTGGCTCGGGCATTGGCAGAACCTTTCGTTTTGGATATTTGGTCGGTCAAGAAGTATTCTAAGATTTTGGCTTTAGCTCCTCGCATATTGGCATCTATTTCTAGCAAGTTGCTCTTTTTGGGGTCTTTGGTTGCCATGGCAGGTGTAAATTCTGCATTGACCAATACGGTGTCCATAAAGCTACTATTATGTGTAAAAGTAGCAAAGAAAGTCGATTTTAGGCTGTCGGCATGTGCGACCACTTTAGAATTGCTACCCCAATAATCGTTATTGATAATCAAGGTGTCAAAATAAACAGATGCCTTGATGTCTTTTTGCTTGAATAAGTCGCCAATAGAAGCATCAGCAGAAAACTTGCCATCTATTTGTATTTGGGGTAGGGGTTCGCCCAAGCCGTAGAGCCAGCCCAAGTCTATATTTTCGACCCTAGCACTCAGTCCTTTTTTGTTGAGTGTACTTACCGCAATAGATTTATCTTGGCTGGTTAGCCTAATATTGTGTATGTCTAGTGTATTGTCTCCGATTCGGATGTAATTGTCATCATTGATATTCCAATCAATACCCAATAGATTTAGGTTGGAATTATCTAACTTAATTGTAATTGCCTTTTCTTTAACTTCTAGCTTTCCTTGCATCGCAATATTGGAGGCAACATTGCCAATAGAACTCGTATTGACGCTAAATAAAACAGAATCGCCTACGGCGTCCAAGGAAACTAATGTTCCGGGCAAAAAAGTAGTATCGTTCATTTCCATACTACTGATACCGCCTTTGAGGTCGAAACGATTTTCGATAGCTCCCCCTTCTATATCAATATCATTGAACGAAAAATTGGCAAACTCTACTCTACCTATGGTACCGTCAACAGTCATTTGTTCGTCCGTGCCATTATAGTTGGCGTAGAGGTCTATGTCTTGTAGTGATTTGAAATCAGGTACAAGCAGTTCGGTTAAGTTTTTGGAATTGGTGACCGATACCTTTAGTTCAAAATCTTGATGTGGGACGGTACGTCTAATAGTCTCTTGATTGATTTCCGTAATCAATGTACCTATATCGGTTGTGTTATTGACTGTCGTGTTGAGGGTGCTATCTGTCGTATAGTTTAGTTTCTTGAATAGGTTGGGGTGGTTTCTGCGCAAAAATTGTTCGATAGAACGCCCCACATGCACGATTTGGAAATCACCTGTTAGTTCTGCGTTGATTACATCTGAACGCAAGAGGACTTCTCTATGAGACTCCATCGCGATGCTACTATCGCTAGCGTAACCTGTGGTGTCGGTGTTGTTGTCCTTGGCAATTATTTCCAATGATGGAAGGGTGCCGATGACCTTGCCTCGCTGAAATTCGATGCCTTTGACCGACAGTTCTCCTTCAAAGTTATCAATATTGTTTCCTGTAGCGTCCATCGAGAAGGTATCCAAATGAATGTTGATAACTTCCTCAGAAAGGTTGATATTCTTTAGTTTTAGCGAATTGATTTTGCCAAGTACGTTGACTTCTGGGAGTGTATTGTTAAGATTGACAATACCTGTCAATTGAAAGTTGATATTTTCGTCACTAGAGATAATATCTCCTATAAATTTCTTTTGCTTGACTTGCCCATCAACCAAAATATTCTCGTAGGCATAAGTTCTGAACATAAAACTATCAATACGAGCGTTTTTGAGTTGAGCATCTAATGATTCTAAGGTCAATCCACGACCTTGTATTTTGGTCTGTAGGGATATTTTGCCAACATCTCTATTGTTGATTAATTTGCCAATATTAAAATTAGAGAGCTGCAGTCCGCCTTGATAACTGGCTTGAGCTAGCCCGCCACGCAAGTTGAGTTTGAGGTCAGAACTGATGGTGCCAAGTGCGGTATTAATTTGCCCAAGGGCAACAAAATCTTGAAAAAATCCTGTATAGTTTCCTTTGAATTGCACGGTTCCAAATTTTTGCAATTCTTTAGGGAGTTTTACGAAGGGTATGATACTACGTAATTCCTCGTAATTAGTCTTGGCTTCTCGCAGATTAAAATCCATAAAAGTAGCATCAGGATTGGTTACCTCGTTGATACTAATCGTACCTGCAATATGCGTCAATTGACCTATGCGAATATCCATGTTTTTGGCTCTAAAGTCATTGATTTTTCCTTTGAACGTGCCATCGACTCGAATCGGTTTGTCTTTGTTGGCACCTATGAACTCGTTCAATAATATAGGAGGAGCAAAGGCAGCAATATCTGAAAAAGTAAATTCGCAGTTTTTGAGCGTACTGTTTATTTGTATTTGGTTGACGAAGTCTTTGAAGTCGGCGTAGCCATCGTAATTAAATACCAAAGAATCGCCCAAAGAGCTGTGATTAGTTTCTAATCTAAACTTAGTAATCGCTAATTCTTTGGGACTAATCTGGACGTGTCCTTTCATTGACTTGACGGCAAAACCACGGTGGTCGGTGCCATCTAAACGACGGAGCCAGCCCGAAAAGGCTTCTTTGTGCAGACAAAAACTATCTACTGCTAGATTGATATCATCAAAGTGCAAATCAGAAAAGTCCAATTGGCGTGTTTTGTCGATTCCAATTCGGTCATTGACCAATTTGAAATCCAAGTTTTTGAGTCCAAGCCTTCTGCTCCAAACGTTCCAATCTGGGATTGTACTGGCCGAATCAACAGGTAGTGGATCCCAATAGGTAGAATCAATACCAGGTATCTCGATAGGATCCATAATGTGCATACGCACAACAGCACCTTCTAGCACAGCGGTGTCACCCCAAACCCGTTTGCCAATCATATCAACATCGTAGGCATCAATATGACCACTTTTGAGCGTTGTCGTGATTTCGGTGCCTTGGGCGGCATCTAGATAATTGAATCGTATATTGTGCAAGCGAGCTTGCTTGAGGCTAAACTTAAATTTGGCACCAGCAGGCTGCGTACCGTCTCCCTCAAAAAACGCAATGAGAAAGCGAATATTGTATTCTTTTTCTTGAGGAGGTCGTTGTAGTTTGAAGACAACATCACGCACCGTAGCCGTTCCGATGTCTATTTCTTTGTAGAGTAGCGAAAGTACATTGTAGCCAGCGGCTTCAACATAGTCGGCATAGAACAAGGTGTCTTGATATTGGTCACCAATGAACACTTGCTCAAATTCAAAATTGGAGAGGGGTTTTATTTTGACCTTGCCAATAGACACTTCTGTATCCCATACGGTAGAGAGTACGTTGGCGACTTGATCGGCAATGAATGTCTGTACAGGCGAAAACCAAAGTGCGATATAAATGACAATCAATAAAACAACTATAAATTGTAATAATCGCTTAGTCATTCGCCAGCCAAAACCTAATATACGGCGTATCCAACTTTTGGAAGGAGTAGCGGCAGGTGTGGTATGGTTTTCTTGTTGGCTGATAGTAGTTGACTTTTGGTAATGATAGGATTAGAGCATGTCTATAAGTGGCACGACTTACTAACCATTAAAACGTATAGATTGTTTAATGGGTTAGTGGTAGGGGACTTATATTCCACAAAGGTAGCAAAAATCTAGCCTGAATGAGTGAAAAAGTATAGAAAATGGCTATTAACTTGTTCGTAACCAAAATAAGGCTACTTGCCTACAAAGGGAGGATTGCAGAAGGGATTATTTGTCTTTCTTTTTGAATATCCCTTTTTGGAATATTCCTTTCTTTTCCTTGTCTTCCTTTTTCGTTGTGCTATGCGAATGCTGCTGCTTGTCTTTGTCGTCTTCTTTGTTGGGGGTAAACAAAGAAGCTACCCATTCGATTACGTTTTTGTGTTCTCGTTGTTTGTTAGTTATTTCTACATCTTTGCCGATCTCTATATCAATGTCATTGAGTTTAAATTCTTTCATAACGCCTCTAAATACACCGTCCACGTTGATTGTTGTTTTTTTGTTGAACTTGACAAATAGATTATCAAGCAAAGAGGGAACAAAAACGCCAATGTCTGCTAATGTGAATTTGCAATCATGCAATTCTGCATAGACTTTGACTCTGGCAGCAAAATCGTCAAAGTCATCATAACTGTTGTATTTGAATATAATGGAATTGCCAAAGGAGCTATTGGTGGTGTTGAGCCTAAAATTTGTAATTGAAAACTCTTTAGGAGTTATTTTGAAATTCCCTCTTAGGGTCTTGATTTCGAAACCATCGGGTGTCACTCCCGCCAAATGCTGGAATCTTCCTTTGAAATGATCGTCTAGCATTTCAAAATCATCAATTTCTACTACGATATGTTTGAAATGGAATCCAGTTGTTTCTGGTGCTTTGTCCTTTTTGGCAAATAGCCCATCTTTGGAGAAAATGCCATGACGTTCTTTCTCGGGCTTATCTTTTCGCTTGTGTTTATGAGCAAATAGTTTTTTGTTTTTTTGCTTTTGAGTTTGTTTTGCCTCAACGCTTTTTTTATTCTTTTTGTGGTTGTTACCTTGTTTGTTGTGTTTAGCGTGGGCGTCAGTTTGTTGTACTAGTGGCTCTGTACTGTTGTAGGTCATGTCGTGTATCTTGATAGTGCGACCTGCTATATGCCAAGGCGGAACCAACGAATCTGGCTCCAAGTTGTAGGGTGAGGGTGGCAAATCGCTAGGGATTGGTACTGGATTGTGCGTGTGCATTCGTACAATAGGCTGTTCGATATAAGCACTATCCAGAATTATTTTTCGTGCAATAATATTCATATCCGTGCTAGTCGCATAGATGTGTTTGACTTTAGCAGTCATACTGGTGCCATTGGAAGCGTCGGCAAATTTGAATCGTACTCGGTGGACGATAGCGGTATCCATACTGAACTGAAACCTATCCTCCATAGGCACTGCATCTTCCGCCTTGAAAAAATCAATAATAAAATCAATATTGAAGTTCCGTTCTTTGGGCAATCGTTGTACCTGAAAAACAGCATCGGTTACTGTTGCTCGCTGAATATCTATTTTTTTGTTCCACAAGTCCCAAAAACCAAAACCAGCAGCTTCGACGGTTTTGGCGTAAAGCAAGGTATCTTGATGATGGTCTTCTACATGAAAATCATGGAATACGAAGTAGCTCATTGGCGTGATACTGACACTACCAATCGTGAATTTTGTTCCCCATGTTTCGGAAGCCGCACTGGTCATTCGATTGACCAAATAACGCTGCACGGCAGGTGTCCAGAGTAGTGCATAGCCAATTATTGATAAACTAATCAGAACAATTAGGCTCCATTTCAGGACTTTCCACACGATGCGCAATGCCTTGCGAGTGGTGAGCGAAAGAGTAGGGGCTGTATTAGTTTGCTCGGGCATGATTAGGTTGAGTCAAATAGTGTTAGTGACGAAAGATACGAGTGGTAAAAAAAGGATTTTTTAGAGTTTTGGAGCATTCGTGTCAAAGTTACCCTACAACTTCCTTACTTTTGTTGTCTGTTTAACCTTTATTGTGTTTCTATTGTTCGCACAATAGGACTAATTAACACCAACAAAACATGAAATCAATTTGCATCTTAGCAATCGAATCTTCTTGCGACGATACTTCTGCGGCTGTGTATAAAGACGGAAAAATATTATCTAATTGTATAGCTAGTCAAGTGATACATAAGGAGTATGGGGGCGTGGTGCCAGAGGTGGCTTCCAGAGCCCATCAGGCGAATATTGTGCCTGTAGTATCGAGGGCGTTGGAGCGGGCAGGTGTCGCCAAAAGTGATTTGTCGGCTATTGCGTTTACGAGAGGTCCGGGGTTGATGGGGTCGCTGTTGGTGGGGGTTTCCTTTGCCAAGGCAATGGCATTGAGTTTGGATATACCGATGATAGAGGTCAACCATATTCAAGCACATATTTTGGCTCATTTTATAGATGAACCAAAGCCTAGCTTTCCTTTTTTGTGCTTGACGGTGTCGGGTGGGCATACGCAAATCGTGCGGGTGAACAGTCCGCTCGAAATGGAGATAATGGGGACGACGATAGATGATGCTGCTGGCGAAGCTTTTGACAAAACAGGCAAACTATTGGGATTGGATTATCCTGCTGGGCCGATTATAGACAAACTCGCCAAGGAAGGGCAAGTCGTCTTTAAGTTTACAGAACCCAATGTTCCTGATTTGGATTTTAGTTTCAGTGGTCTGAAGACCAATATTCTGCAATTTCTGCAAAAACGAGTTCGAAAAAATCCTGATTTTATCCAAGAAAACCTAGCGGATATTTGTGCGTCTGTACAGGCACGAATTGTATCCATACTACTCAAGAAATTGGTGCAAGCCAGTGAGCAAACAGGTATCAAAGAGATTGCGATAGCAGGAGGCGTTTCCGCCAATTCAGGATTGCGAGCAGCACTCGCAGCCACTGGAACCAAAAAAAGTTGGCAGGTGTTCATTCCTAAGTTTGAGTACTGTACCGACAATGCCGCCATGATTGCCATGACGGCTTACTACAAGTATTTGGAACAGGATTTTGTGGGGCATGATATTACGCCGTTGGCACGATATGAATTTTAGTAAACAAAAAAAAGAAGAAGCAAAAAAAAGATGAATTATATTATATTTGACCTAGAAGCAACCTGTTGGCAAAACGACTATGAAGCAAGAGGCAAAAAACAAGAAATTATAGAAATTGGAGCCTTGAAAATAGACGAAAACGGTTATATTCAATCTCGATTTGAGTCATTTGTACGTCCCGTTTTTCACGCTACGCTCACGCCCTTTTGTACCGACTTGACTTCCATTACGCAAGTAGATGTCAATCAAGCGGATAAGTTTCCAGAGGTCATAGAAGATTTTCAAGAATGGATAGGCATGAATGCCGAAGAGGAATATTTGCTTTGTTCTTGGGGCTTTTTTGATAGAAGTGCGTTGATGAAAAATTGCAAAATGCACGGACTAGAAGGCGACTGGGCAAAAACGCACATTAACCTAAAAGACCAATATCCCCGAATCAAAAACATGGGACGTTCGATGGGGCTCAAGCGAGCGGTAGAGCATGAAGGTTTTGATTTCGATGGTGTACATCATAGAGCGATTTCAGATGCAGAAAATTTAGCTAAAATATTTATACGCTTTTTGCCATTGTGGCGCTGGTAAGTCAATAAAAAAAATGGTAAACTCCTCAATTAAAGGAAGATAATCACAGGTCTGTTGTTGTGATTAAGCAATAAATAAAACAGTAATGAACGAAGAAGAAGGCACCCCCATGTATTGAGGGCTGTCTTCTTCTTCGTATAGGCTAAGTGATAAATTTTTAGTATTATTGTAGTTACTACCTCGAACATTTTAACTTATGAATCAGCTATTTTATCTTTTTGGTGCTATTATCTTTTTTTTGTCTGTTGGGACTAGCTCTGCACAATCTTTGGATTCGTTGTACAATCAGTATTATACCATACAAATAGGTGCCTCTGAGAGTGGTGATTGGGAAGCTTATAGTTTATTGAAAGATATTGTAGATAAGGAGATGTTTATTTCTTATGATCGCGTATTGTTGCAGATAGACACTGTAGCATTATTGGGGCGTGAGGTAGTGGGCGAAAAGGAGTACAATCGACTTAGATATCGGACAAAAGGGTTTGCTTATGCTATACAGGGCAATAATTTGAAAGCACTAGATTGCTATCGAAAATATGCTCAGGTTTTTGATAAAAAAGGGGCTGATGATGGCTATTTTTTAATAGATGTAGGAAACCTTTACTTTAATTTACGATTGTATAAAATAGCAAAGAAAACCTATCAAGAAGCCGAGGGTATATTTGTAGAGGCAATAGGAAAAGATGAGCTTGCGTATAAGGGACTAGGCACGGTGTACGGCAACTATGCACTAATTGCTAGTCAACAGGGTGAACTAGATACGGGTTTTTATTACTCCAAGAAGTACTTGGAGTTGCAAGAACAAATAGTCAAAGATACCTTTCAGTTGGCATTCAGTCACTATATGTTGGGTGGACTGTATATAGAAGAAAAACAAGGGAGGGAAGACCTAGCAGCGTATCACTACAAGAAAGCTATTGAGTACTTGAGTAACCCCAAGCTCAAAGAAAAATCGCAGTATCAACAATTTATACGCTACTTGCCTGTGTTGGAAGTAAATATGGCTTATGCACTTGACCTGATAGGACAAGATTCCTTATCGACAATATATTTTGCGAAAAGTATAAAAAGTGCAGAGAGCCTTGACCTGCAAGGAGCAAAGTTACTGGTGGCTGTTCGAACCGCAGAGATTTATTTTGGGCAGCAAAAATATGAGGAAGCTATTCCTCTTTTAGATTCTGCCCTTGTTTGGGCGAAGGCTAGAAAAAATTATTTGGAATTAGGACGCACACTCAAAGTATTGATTGAAATATACAGTCTGAAAAAAGACTATGCCAAAGCATTCGATTATACCACACAGTATATGACTATGCGAGATTCTACAGAAAACAAACGGGACGAATTAATGCTTGTCAATGAGATGGTGTTGGAAAAAGAAAACCAAATTACCATCGCACAACAAAGGGAATTAATTGAAAAAGAAAAAGTGTTGATCAATACATTGTATGTAGTATTGGTTTTAGTGCTATTTACTATGCTACTGATTCTCATTTTTGCAGTCATTTTTAAGCAAAAAAACAAACTAATTAAGACTTATTCTGAAGAAATAGAAGCCAGTAACAAGACCAAGGAAGTCATGCTTTCGGCAATTGGGCATGATTTGCGGTCGCCTTTTTCGGTGGTGATTGGTCATAGTAGCCAACTACTGGAGTTTGCCAATAAGACAACGAATTGGGAATTGAAAAAAAAACTAGAACAACTACACCGCGCTTCTAAGCAAGCTTATATGATGATGGACGGGCTATTGCAGTGGGTGGTACTTCGCAAACAAAATTATAAAGTCAATAAACAAGTTTTTGCACCCCAAAAGGTACTCCAAAAAACGGTAGCAGATCTAGGCGGTGTTTTGGAAAATAATAAAGTAACAATAGCCATCAATGTGCCTACGAGTATCCAAATTAACTCCGATCAAGCATTGTTACAAATTGTGTTTAGGAATATAATAACCAATGCTATAAAATATAGCTTTATTCATGGAGAAATACAAATAAATGCACTAGTGGAGGAAGGGCAATTGCATATCTTGGTACAAGATACAGGCGAAGGGTTTTCGGACGAACTACTGGAGCAGATTGCCGAAGAAGATGCTTTATCTATAGCGCAAAAAGGACATGGTTTAGGTTTGTCTATTGTTAGAGAGATATGTGAAACATTAGACTTTGGTATTGATATTAGCAATAATGTACTGACGAAAGGTGCGACGGTGTCCGTCCAGATTCCGCAAGCTGATGTCATCCAACTGCCTACCGATTCGGAAATAACCAAACAACAGCCTGCCCCCAGCTCAACTAAGCTCATCAACCACGACAGAATACTGCTACAACCCTTTGTAGTACAACTAAAAGCGTACGAAGTGTTTGAGGGGACTGCTATTCAGAAAGTATTGAGTCAAATCAATCTCCTAGCTACCGAAGAACAACCTGCTATCAAAGATTGGTTGAGCCGCCTAAAACGTAGTATTAATGAAAATGATGATAGCTTGTATCATGCTATCTTAAACGAAATATAATATGAATACTTTTATTACTTCTGCGTCTGGTGAATGGCTTAACGATACGACCTTATTATTGGTTGATGACAATTCGGATAATAGAAGTTTTTTGGTCGGTCTGATGCTAGAACTTGTTCCTACTATGACGGTACTAGTAGCCAAAGATGGAAAGCAGGCATTGCAGATTCTAGAAAAGAAGCAATCTATAATTGACCTTGTGTTGCTAGATTGGGAAATGCCAAAAATGAATGGCTTGGAAGTACTGAAAGTAATGGAGGGGCATCTCCTTTGGCAATATATTCCTACGATTATGTACACGGGTGCCATGACCGATGTGCGGCATCTTAATGAAGCATTGAGACATGGAGCAATTGATTTTTTGAGGAAACCAGCAGAACCCGTGGAGCTGTTGGCTCGAATGCGTTCGGCTCTTCGCCAGAAGCAGCTAGAGGAGCAGCGACGAAAAGTAGAACAGCAATTGATTCAGCAGCAAAATGATTTTTTGGAAAAATCAAATGTGCAATTGCGCAAAGAAACCAATGATTATTTGCTAATGCTAGCCCGCAAGAACGAAGTACTTTCTCAGATTCAGCAACAATGCAAGACCCCAACAGAAGAAACGGTTTCTGTTTTTCAGCGGGCGATGAGTCGGTTTGTAGAGCTTTCGGTTCGAGAAGACGATTATTGGGAAGGTTTCTTGGAAAAACTCAATCAGACAGACCCTAAATTTGTACAGGAACTCCTAAAACAACATCCAGAATTGAGCAAAACAGAAGTGAAAGTATGTGCCTTGATTCGATTTGGTATTGACAATAAAAGTATTGCCAACTTGCTACAAATATCAGCTGATGGTGTCAAGAAGAGCCGCTATCGCATCCGCAAAAAAATAGTACTACCTACAGAGGTTAAACTAGATACTTATATACATTCCATTCGGTACACTAAGTAACCGTGCATAAATAAGTTAATGCAAAATGATGCAGGTACTTAAACAACTTCATTAAAAAAATTACGGTCGGAATACCGCATTTTGGTTTTTGTCCACCTTTTGTCCACCTCCATTTTTATGTTTCTTGGTGGATAGCATTTATTTTGAGGAGAATTAATAACAGATATTAGCATCTAAATTTTACATTAAAATTTGCTATTTTTTTCAAAATTTAAATTGCACTACAAATGAAGAATTTGTTACTTGTCATAACTTTATTACTAATCGTCCTACCCAACTACCTATTTGCCCAAGGAGGGGTAGGTATCAACAATGACAACTCCATACCTGACAACTCCGCTATGCTTGATGTCAAGTCCACCAATAAAGGACTATTGGCTCCACGCATGACCATGATGCAGCGCGATGCTATTGTTGCCCCTGCTACAGGTTTGTTGATTTATCAGACGAATGCCACCGCTGGATTTTATGTCTATGATGGCGCGGCTTGGGTAGCTGTAACACCAGCTGCTGCTGCAGGCGGTACGGACTGGACTGTCAATGGCAACGATGTTTATAATGTCAATACAGGCAATGTAGGTATTGGTACAACTACCCCTAGTGGAGCAAAACTCAATGTAGAGGGTACTGGTGCTGTTGCTAGTAGTCGAACAATAGAATACAGGGCTTATGTTTATGACAATGCTGGTAACTTTACTGGTAGTCCCGATGGTTCTGTTGGTTCAACTAATTTTTCTATTCCCTCTGATATAGCTAACAGTGCAACTGCTGTAAATCTGACAATTAATCTAGGAGGTAATGTAGAAGGAAACTTTGGTTTTGGTGTAAGAGGATATGCTTATATAGAAGGAACAAATATTGCTATGGATATAAACGCAGCTACAGGAGTAGATGGCTGTGGAGACCCTAATAATGGAGGTGTTTATTATCCAACTGTAGCTACAGCCATTGATGTAACGGCATTAGTGACAGGTCTATCAACTCTAACACTTACAGCTGAAGATGCAGGTGGAGCTGGCGCAGGTAGTAACTTCTGTGGATTCGCAGGTCTATGGTTTGAATATGTACTGACTTATACTGTTCCTATCATCGAACCAGCTATAGCAGTAGAAAGTGGTACTTTGCAGCTCTCTGATTTGGCAGGCAATGGCAATGCAGGTTTGTATATCGATAATCAAGGTGACTTACAAATGGCTAAAGGAACAGGTCCATTGATGGTACGTAACCCAGATGGTACTATTGGTATGCAAAACTATATACACCAATCTATCACTATTGGCAATCAACCTTGGGAAGTTACAAACTCTACTATATTCCCAGCAGGTACTAATCCTGCTGTATTAGAAGTAAGAGGAGGAACACAGCGTATATTGTATGGGTCTAACATTAGAGAATATGATAGTATAGGAACTATAACTAATAGTAATGCTGCTGTTGCTGCTAGAGCCATTCACTCTAATGGACATACTGACCCTACAGATTATTTTGGGATTCATGCTGACTTTAACATAGCGGGTGGTAATTTCTTTGCACATTCTGATGTTCGTATCAAAAATGTATTAGGATATTCTATCAAAGAAGAAGATTTGGACTTATTAAATTCTATTCAAATCACAGATTACAAATACAAAGATACGCTAACTAAAGGCAATAAAGTAGTCAAGAAGGTAATTGCACAAGAACTGAGGGAAGTCTATCCAGAAGCTGTGACATTGACAAGTCGTATGATTCCAAGTATCTACCAACATAGCAATATTAGTGATGGTTGGATTCCTATAGCAAACGCAGATCTAAAAGTAGGCGACCTCATAGAGTATTACGTCACTAAAGATGGTATAGAGACAAGGTATTCTACCATGGTAGTGGCTATAGAAGAAGATCGTTTTAGAGTAGGTGGACAAGACGTTAACGAAAAGGATGCTTTTATTTATGGTAAAATGGTCAATGATTTTCATGTAGTAGATTATGATGCTTTGACTACCTTGAATATTTCTGCTACACAGGCATTGCTACAACGCATAGAAGCCTTGGAAAAAGAAAATGAAGTACTCAAACTAGAGAACCAAGGCTTTCAGAACTTGAAAGCAGAAGTAGAAGCCATCAAATCGACGCTCAATATGACAGGTTCGACCAAATAATCATTTCATTCAAAAAAAAGGTATTATGAACAAATTATCATTTGCCATTTTGAGTGGGTTTTTATTTTGCTTTGGGCAATTGACGGCTCAAGGTGACCTAATCAACAATGGTGCAAATATAGTCATCAATACAGGACACGATGTCCGTGTAGAAGGTGATGTTCAGAACAGCAATAACGGAAGTATTACCAATAATGGTACGATTCACCTAGATGCAAACTGGACACAAACAGGAACAACAACAGACTATAGTGGTACGGGGTGGCTCACTTTTGAGGGGAGTGGACTACAGAACATTACAACTGCCAATACATTGACAATACCACAGCTGAGAGTGGATAACAACAATAGATTGCGCCTCAATAGTGCTATTGACGTAAGTCTGCAAGTTGACTTGAGGAACAACGGCAATATTGAGTTGGGAACCAATAACCTAACATTGGACAATGGAGCGACGCTTATTGGAGCAGATGTTAGCCATTATGTTATCACGAATAGCACAGGACGTTTGAGACAGACAGTGGGAGCTGGAGCTACTTTTTTTCCTGTAGGCAATAGCAGCTACAATCCTGCTAGCATTACCAATTCAGGGACTACCGATGTATTTGGAGTCCGTGTCACCGACCAAATTTTGCAGGACGGGACGACAGGTGCATCTTTCACGGAAGAAGTCGTGGATCGTACTTGGTTAATCAATGAAGAAGTAGCAGGAGGTTCCGTTGCAAACATTACATTGGAGTGGGAAACCAGCCAAGAATTGCCCAATTTTGATCGACTTGATGTAGGGCTTATGCACTACACCAGTGGTACTTGGGACAAAACGTTCACTTATGGAGCTGCGACTACGGTATCGACAGGACGCTATCAAGTAACAGGAGTAGGGGTGAGTAATTTTTCTCCTTTTGGTGTGACGACCAAGCCTACTGATTTGCCTGTAGAGTTATTGGCATTCGATGCCAATCGCCAAAATGCAGACAAAGTACTACTCAACTGGACGACGGCTGCCGAACTCAACAACAAAGGGTTTGAGGTGGAACGTATGTTGAACTATGAAACAGAATTTGTGCAAGTGGGTTTTGTAGATGGCAATGGTACCACGACCAATACGAGCCATTATGATTTTTTGGACAACAATAGTTATGTAGGAGTCAGTTATTATCGCCTCAAGCAAGTCGATTTTGACGGAAGTTTTGAATATTCGCCTATTCGTGCCGTGGACAATAAAGTGGTGCAGGCAGGCATAGAAGTGGCAACGTTTCCGAATCCTACCGCCAATGTACTGTATGTACGATTTGCAGCTATTCCTGCACACATAAAAAATAGCCAGATAAAAATTACAGATGTACGAGGACGTGCTTTGCACGAATTTAGTCAAGCCGTTCAGAGTCATCAGCGTATCGAAATAAATTTTGTAGAACAATTAATGGCAGGTACTTATTTTGTTACCATCAGTTTTGATGACGGTCAAGAAATAACCCGCAAGTTCATCAAGAAAGAAGTGTAGTGTAAGGTGTAGTGACTTTACCAGAGAGGTTGCCTAGTAGTGGGCAACCTCTTTTTTGTTTGGTGATAGTACATTAGATATATTCTAGTGGAAGTTATTATATTTGTATTCTGAACAAAATATAAAATCCCTAAATTATGATTTCCACGGTATCTACACTTGAAACCCGCAAACGTAACTTCAAAAAGTATGGCTTTTTATTGCTGTTTTTTGGAATTATTTTTTCAGTCACAGGAATGAAAGAAATTAGCCAAAGTCATCAAGATTTTTCTAAAAATGGAACAACCAAACATCAAAATTTTAAAAGGCAATCCAAGCTAAGACAGGATATATTTTCAAAGAAAGCAGCTGCCGAACACACCTATTTCAGAGAAAATCATAGACGCATGCCTGATTCTGAAAAAGAAGCCTTAGAAAAAAGACTCTGGGAAGAAGCACTCGGAAAGCAGAAAGCCGAAGGAGTAGAACCAGCAGAACTTATCGACCGAACATACTGGATTGGATTGTTGCCTATCGGATTGTTTATGATAATGGCAGGTGGAATTTGCTTTTTTATAGCTTACGTTGATAAAATACTTCGCTTTCAAGCAGGAATTGTTTTGCCTGTTGCTAAAGATATGATCAAAGAAGTAACGCCAATATACAAAGAAGCCTATCAAGACATAGTAGGAAAGAAGGATCAAGAAGCTGATGTAGCAGGATTGGACAAAATAGAAAAACGTTTACAGAAATTGGAACAGCTCTATCAAAATAAAGTGATAACGGAGGCAGAGTATTTACAAAAAAGAAAAAAAATTGTTGACGAAATATAAAAAGAGTCTGCCATGCACCAAGAATTGCATTTACTGCCCGTCAAGGATAAGCTGCAGGTTGCCTTATGGCAAATAACTGCTACTGTGAGTCAAGCCAATAAACACATTTTCCTGACACACGGCACTTTATCCAACAAAAAAGTGATGCTTGGTCTTGCTGATTGCTTGACGCAAAAGGGCTATACTTGCTGGCTGCTAGAATGGCGAAACCATGGCAGTAGCCCCAAGACAAAGAGTAAAAAATACAGTTTTGAAGATTTAGCAAAAGAAGATTTCAAGACAGCGTTAGATTTTCTGATAGAGCAACAAGGAATTACCACGTTTGATTGTATTACGCACAGCGGGGGCGGTATTTTATTGACACTATTTTTGATTCATTTTCCAGCCTATCAGCAAGCCATCAAAAGTATTGTTTTGTTTGCTTGTCAATCATTTGGGGCGGTTACTTCTCGTACGAAATATTGGCAAATCAAGCTCGGCAAATACGGCAGCTACCTGCTCGGAGGCTTACCCGCCCGATTGATGGCAAGCGAGGAAAGCGAACCGCATTTTTTTATGAATCAATGGTACGATTGGAATTTGACAGGCAATTTTTTGGCTAAAGATGGGACGGATTATCGGCAACAAATGTCTAAAATAAACCTGCCGATTTTGGCGATAGCTGGCGGAGGGGATCATTTCATCGCTCCACCTGCGGGCTGCCAAGCTTTTTTGGAGGCTTTCGCCAATGACCAAAATCAATTCTTGGTCGCCTCCAAAGCAAACGGTTATCAAGAAGATTATACGCACAGTCGGGTACTGCATTCTCGCTCAGCGAGTGTAGAGATTTATCCGTTGGTATTGGCTTGGCTGGAGCGGTATTAGATATATTTTAAAGATAGAAATCCAATCTATAAATAGCAAAAAAGAAAACCGTAAATGTCAGAAGCAAAACCAAGATTAACCCGCTTGACGGCTATCTTGACACAGCTACAATCCAAGCGACTAATCACCGCCAATGAGATAGCACAACGCCACAAGGTGAGCATTAGAACCATCTATCGAGATATTCGCACCTTGGAGCAATCAGGGGTGCCAATCGTAACCGAAGAGGGCAAAGGCTACCGCCTAATGGAAGGTTATCAATTGCCGCCTGTTATGTTTACAGAAGCGGAAGCGAATGCTTTGATTACGGCACAGCAAATCATAGCAAATAATGCGGACCAATCTTTGGCAGAACAATATCAATTGGCGATTGACAAAGTCAAATCTATATTGCAATACCAACAGAAAGATAAATCGGAATTGCTGGCAGAGCGAATGCAAGTCAGAATGCCCAATGCAGTTCAGAAAACAAGCAATTACTTGATGGGATTACAGCTCGCTATCACCAACTACCAAGTATTAGAAATAGATTATTTTTCGTTGCAGGAAAAAGCGACAAAAAGAACGATAGAGCCATTTGCACTCATTCATACACAAGGCAACAATTGGGTATTGGTGGCACACTGTCAATTGAGAGCAGCTTTTAGAATATTTCGGCTCGACCGAATCCAAGTACTGCAAGAAACAGGCAGAAATTTTGAACCACATGAACTGACCTTGCAACAATACTTTGAGGAAGCCAGAAAAAAATGGCAACAAAATCAGACCCCTGACATAGGGTTGACATCGGCGACGGTTACCTTTGTAGCGAACCAAAAAATAAGAAACATGAAAAAAGTAACCATTGAGCCATTTCACGTCATTGGAATCAAAGTAAAAACTGCTAACGACGGAAGTGCCGCTCAAGACATTCCACAATTGTGGCAACGCTTCATGACCGAACAAATCGCTTCTAAAATTCCGAATAAAATAAGCGAAGAGGTGCTTTGTATTTATACCAATTATGAAGGCGACCACACGCAGCCCTATGATACTATTTTGGGCTGTAAGGTTAGTAGCCTCGACCATATTCCAGCAGGTTTGGTTGGGCAAAGCTTTGAAGCAAGTAGCTACGTACCATTTGTTTCTAAAGGCGACATGATCAATGGTGCACTGTACCAAACGTGGTTAGAAATCTGGAAAACAGATTTGAAACGAACCTACACGGCAGATTTTGAAGTGCATGGTCTCAAAGCAATGAACCCGAACGATGCAGAAGTAGATATTTTTGTAGGGGTCGAGTAAGATAATTTTTAGACATGCTCTAAACGAAAAAAAAGGCAAACATTTCAATCAAGAAATGTTTGCCTTTTTCCTATTTTATACCTAGCCTTTCGGTAAATTAAATATCATAATTCAAGACAGGCATCAACCAGCGTTCGGCTTCTTCTTTGTTCATGCCTTTACGCTCTGCGTAATTTTCTACTTGGTCTTTTTCGATATTGCCCAAGCCAAAATATTTGGAATCGGGATGCGAAAAATACCAGCCACTAACGGAAGCTGCAGGATACATGGCACAAGATTCTGTTAAGAAAATTCCTGTTTGGTTTTTGACGTCCAGCATCTCAAACAAGGTACGTTTTTCGGTATGTTCTGGACACGCAGGATAACCTGGTGCAGGACGAATACCTACGTACTTTTCTTTGATTAACGATTCGTTATCGAGTTCTTCTGATTCGACATAACCCCAATGCTGCAAGCGTACTTGCTCGTGCATATATTCAGCGAAAGCTTCCGCAAAACGATCTGCTAATGCTTTGAGCATAATAGCGTTGTAATCGTCTAGGTTTGCTTCAAACTCTTTTACTTTTTCTTCGATATTACCACCTGCCGTTACGGCAAAACCACCAATATAGTCTTTTAGCCCTGTCTCCTTAGGAGCAATAAAATCCGTCAAGCAATAATTAGCTTGCCCTGGAGCTTTTTGGCGTTGCTGACGTAAGTTGTGCAGCGTATAAGCGACTTCATTTCTATCTTCATTGGTATAGACCTCTATGTCATCATCATTGACACTATTGGCAGGGAAAAAGCCAATGACGGCACTGGCTTCTATCCATTTGCCTGCTATGATTTGATCCAGTAGCTCCAGCGCTTCCTTGTAGAGTTTGGTACATTCTACCCCTACTATTTCATCTTCGAGTATGGCAGGAAATTTACCACGCAATTGCCAAGAGGCAAAAAATGGCGTCCAATCAATATACTCTTTCAGTATATTCAAATCAAAGTTCTCAAAGCTTTTGATGCCTACAAATGCTGGGGTAGGAGGGGTATAAGTGTCCCAATCTAGCTGTAGTTTGTTTGCTTTAGCTTTGTTGTGTGTCAAATATTTTTTGGCAGATTTACGATTGCCACGTTGCAAGCGGACGCGTTCAAATTCGTCTCGAATGCCTTGTACATACGCATTTCTATCTTCTTCTTTGTCGTTGAGGAGCGAACTCGCTACCGTTACTGAGCGAGAAGCATCAAGTACATGTACGACAATATTATTGGTGTATTGTGGTTCTATTTTGACGGCAGTGTGTGTCTTGGAAGTAGTCGCGCCGCCTACCATCAATGGCAAGTGGAAATCTTGGCGCTGCATTTCTTTTGCTACATACACCATTTCGTCTAGCGAAGGCGTAATCAAACCACTCAAACCAATGATATCCACATCATGTTTGCGAGCGGCTTTTAGGATATTATCGCAAGAGACCATCACCCCAATATCAATAATCTCAAAGTTATTGCAAGCCAAAACAATACCGACAATATTTTTGCCAATATCATGGACATCGCCCTTGACGGTCGCCATCAATATTTTGCCTTTAGAGCTTCTGCCCGAAGCTGCTTTTTGAGCCTCAATAAATGGGGTCAAATAAGCAACAGCTTGTTTCATGACACGAGCCGACTTCACGACCTGTGGCAAGAACATTTTGCCCGAGCCAAAGAGGTCACCTACTACGTTCATACCAGCCATCAATGGCTCCTCAATCACAACCAATGGATTGACATATTTTTGGTGTGCTTCAGTAGTATCTTCTACAATATAATCGGTAATTCCTTTGACCAAAGAGTGTGTCAAACGCTCTTCTACGGTGCCATTTCTCCACGAAAGATCAATGACGCGTTTTTTGCCACCACCTGTTACTGTTTCGGCATATTCCATTAGCTTTTCGGTCGCATCAGGGTTTTTGTTGAAGAGTAGGTCTTCTACCAACTTGAGCAATTCGGCAGGAATATCGTCATATACTTCGATCATACCCGCATTGACAATCCCCATATCGAGTCCTGCACGAGTAGCATGATACAAGAATACAGAATGTATCGCTTCCCGAATGACATTATTGCCACGGAAAGAGAACGAAATATTACTAACCCCGCCCGATATTTTGGCAAGCGGCATCAGTTCTTTTATTTGCTTACAAGCTTCGATGAAATAGATACCATAGTTGGCGTGTTCTTCTATCCCTGTGCCAATGGCAAATATATTAGGATCAAAAATAATATCTTGTGGTTTGACACCAACATTTTCGGTCAATATCTTATAAGCACGGTGGCAAATTTCCACTTTGCGCTCAGTGGTATCGGCTTGTCCTTCTTCGTCAAAAGCCATGACAATCATAGCAGCACCATAGCGTTGCACCAATTTGGCACGCTCAATAAAGGCCTCTTCGCCTTCTTTCATCGAAATCGAATTGACAATGGATTTGCCTTGTACGCATTTCAAGCCTGCTTCAATCACTTCCCACTTGGAAGAATCAATCATAATCGGCAAGCGAGAAATATCAGGCTCGGCAGCTATCAAGTTCAAGAAAGTGACCATGGCTTCTTTTGAATCCAACAGTCCTTCGTCCATATTGACATCAATGACTTGGGCACCGCCTTCTACTTGGTGGCGAGCTACGGAGAGTGCTTCTTCGTAGTTGCCGTTCTTGATGAGTCGAGCAAACTTGCGAGAACCTGTCACGTTGGTTCGCTCTCCAATATTGATGAAATTAAGTTCTTCTCTTACGATTAATGGCTCCAATCCAGCGTAGGTGCTATAAGTGCTGCCTGCTATTTTTTTGCGAGGAGTGACACCTGCTACCACTTCTGCCATCGCTTGGATATGCTCTGGCGAAGTGCCACAGCAACCACCAATAATATTGACAAAACCAGAAGTAGCAAAGTCTTTGATATAGCGACCCATTTCAGCCCCATCTTGGTCGTATTCGCCAAATTCATTGGGCAAACCTGCATTGGGATAAGCCGAAATGTAACAATCTGCCATTTTGGAAAGTGCCTCGACGTGCGGACGCATTTCAGTTGCGCCCAAAGCACAGTTCAGCCCGACACTAAATAAGTTGGCGTGGCTCACCGAAATCCAAAAAGCTTCTGCTGTTTGTCCTGACAAGGTACGTCCAGAAGCATCTGTAATCGTACCTGATACCATGATTGGATATTTGCGACCCAACTCTTCGCACAATTTATCGACAGCAAATAGTGCCGCCTTACAGTTAAGCGTATCAAAGACAGTTTCTATCAAAAACAAGTCAATACCGCCTTCTACCAAACCTTTAGCTTGCTCATAATAAGCTGCCAATAATTGGTCGAATGTAATGGCACGAAAACCAGGGCTATTCACATCTGGTGAGAGCGAAGCGGTTTTGTTGGTTGGTCCTATTGCACCTGCTACAAACCTTGGTTTGTCAGGGTTTAGATTGCTATAATAATCTGCGGCACGTCTAGCACATTGAGCGGCTGCTACATTCATTTCGTATGCCACTTCGGGCATATTATAATCTTCTTGCGAAATGCTAGTGGCATTAAACGTGTTGGTCTCGATAATATCGGCACCTGCTTCCAAATAGGCTTTATGTATATTCTCAATCACATCTGGACGAGTGATACACAACAAGTCGTTATTACCTTTCAGGTCGGAAGGATAATCTTCGAAGCGGTCGCCTCTATAATCTTTTTCGGTCAAGCGATATTCTTGAATCATCGTACCCATGGCACCATCAATGACAAGAATACGTTCGGCGACAGCTTGATGCAATAGTGCCGTTCTATCAGTGGTATTTTTGGTGGTCAATACACTCATTTATTTTTACTTTTTATAGTGGCAAACAACCTCCCCAACAGCTTTAAGAAAAGTAGTGAAGAATCATTTGATAATTATCAATCAAAAATTGGATAGGCAAAGATACACAATCCTTTTTATTTAGAGAAGTCGGTACTATATGTTCCGAGAGTTCAGCAATCAAGTATTGGGAGAGACAAAACCAATCAAAAAATTACTTTAACTCGCCTGCTAGTATAGCTTTCGCAATGTTTTTGACCTGCATCGGAAAATCCTTGCTGATAATCCATTTGAGTGTTTGGGGGTGTTTATGTGCTTCCTCACCTTTGTTGCTACCAAAGTTAAAGATAATATTACCTACTTTGTTCTTTTTGAAACGACCCATAAAATCGACACTAGAAGGGTCGTTGGTAAAGTCGTGAATCGACTGCATATCATTTTTGACAGGCGTAGGCGTGACATTGCCATCGGCATCAATATGATCCTTATCTTGATAGGTTTGTATTTGTCCCCAAATGACTTCTGCGGTGGCTTTGGTGTCTGCCATGGCATCGTGTGCAGCGATTAGTTCTTTATTGCAATAAAATTTAAGAGCCGCTTTGAGGGTGCGAGGTTCCATCTTGTAGAAGACCTGCATCGCATCAATTACCTTGCGGTTGGTCATCGAAAAATCGTAACCTGCACGACCAAACTCTTCCGTTAGCATCGGAATATCAAAACGTTTGAGGTTGTATCCGCCCAAATCAGCATCGCCAATAAACGCCAATAACTCTTCTGCTGTTTCTGCAAAGGTTGGTTTATTTCTAACCATTTCTACTGTAATACCATGGACTGCTAGAGCATCAGGTTTGATGGGGTATTGCGGATTGATGAGTAGGTTTTTTTCTATCGGCTCACCGCCATCAGCAGGATACTTGATGAGTGCAATCTGCATAATTCTATCCTTAACTACGTCTGCCCCTGTCGATTCGATATCAAATACAATAAGGTCTTTATCTAAATTGAAATTCATGATTTTTTCTTTTGGTAATAAATGAATAAGCTTGATAGAAATACTACCAAACTTATACTGGGCACAAGATACCACAAAAAATTAAAACCACTTGGCTTCAAATCCAAACTAGCAGTATTCCCTAACAAAATATAACCTGACCAAAAGTAAGGATGCGACCTAAAAGCAGACGCTTCGTCCAAATATTGACACTTTGCCAATCGCAAAGCCGTGGCTTTATCTTGTGTATCGATGTGTTGATAGAAATTTTGCAATAGCTCACTACTCGACTGGTCGTTGACCTGCCACAGCGTAGTTAGTACCGTCGGTACACCGACCGCCATAAAATTACGAGCCAAACTCAATACCCCTTCACCTGCTTTCCATTCGCCAATACCTGTTTGGCAAGCACTCAGGGTGAGCATATCGGTTTGGAGCGGACAAGCAATGATTTGCGAAGCAACCAAAATAGACGTGTCGCTATCCCAATCGCTGAAATAAAGGCTTGCAGGCTTAGAATAGTCATTAATAGAGGCTTGCCCATGCAGTGCCAAATGTACCAAGCCATAAGGAGCTTGGAGCTGTTCAAAACAACGTTTGGTAGCTTGTCGTTTGGTGTAGAAATCACCTGCAAAATGCGTTTGCAAATAGTGCAGTTCTTGCGTGGCGTGTGGCAAGTTGGGCAGCTTGCCATCAGGACGATAATCGGGTGCAAAAGCGGCTACAGCTGCTTGTTTTTTGTTGGTATGCTCATACTGTTGAGCAAAAAAAGTAGTGGCAGAATAAGCATAACTAATGGCTGTTTTTTTGACCAGATAATCCAATTGATGAAAACCCGTAGGGTTATTTTTTAGGCTATTGGTCGTTGCCTCAAAAGGCAAATAATGCAATTTGCCATCAGGAATAATATGCACTCGTGGCAATAATCGTTCTGGCAGTAGTTGTTGGCGAATTTGATACGCTATTTTTTGATATTGTTGGCATGCTTTTTCCAAATCTTCTTTGCTGGTTTCTAGTTGGGTAAGCTGTGCTACAAACTGCTCTAGGGGTTGCTCGAAATTCAATTTTATAGCGGTCAATTGACAAGAATTGTGCTCCAAAACTAAGCGATACAAATCGGTATTGCCATAAAAATAACTAATGATTTGACTGCTGTCTTTGACTAGCTTCTGTTGCAGTTTAGAGAGCTCAATACAGGTGTAACCTACTATTTTTTGATTGGAAAAATGCTGCTGATAAAACTGCTGTAAGGCTTGTTTCTTTTGTATCAATAAAGGGGATACAGCTTGCGAAAAATCCGTGTTGGTAGCCGAGGACGTATATTGTAGAAACTGTGCTTCGAGCAATTGTAAATCGGCTTTTAGTTGATAATATTGCTGTTGCAATGCAGGCGACAATTGTTGTATTTGTTGCCTTTTTTGTAAGGTAAATTGTAGGGCAACAGCTTTGTTATATTCCATCAGTCGTAGTGCTTCCTGCAAGTAGATAGGGTCGTGCTTTTTCTGCTCCAATTGCAAGCAAACTTTGAGACCATAGTTGCAGACAATACGAATGCCTTCTGTCAGTAAGTGTTGGTCACTTTCTATGACCAAATCACGCATAGCACGGTCAAGTACGGCAGGCAATAAAGACAGTTTATCAAAAGCTACTGCTTGAGCGTCAATATCCAAATAACTACTCACTTTGAGTTGTGCGGACAATACCCGAAACCACAAAATGGAAGGAATAGATAGGCTGCTGTCGGTACTTATTTTCCATGCCAATTGGCTCGCCTGCCAAGCAGCCAAATAGTTGCCTTGTTGTTCTAGAAACAAACATTGGTCAAGATACAATTTGATAAAATCAATAGGCGTGCTAGTGGGCAGTTTTTGTTTGGCAAGTATTGATTTTTGTAGCCAATAATTTGCTTTGTCAAAATTGCCTTTCTTTTGCTCCATACGAGCCAATAGCCACCAATTATTCGCTATTTCCAAGGCATAACGGTTTGATGCTACAGCATAATTTTTCAGAGATTGATCCAGCCACCTTTCAGCTTCCAATAAGTTGTCATTGCAATAATGCAAGTACCCCAACTGATACTCGGCAGCTGCTATTGGAGCGAGCGGCAGAGGTGCTACTCGCTGCAATATATCTAAGCTTTTTTGTTCAAAAAGTATCGCTTGTGGAATGTCATTCAGTTGATTGTAACAAATACTAATATTGCTGTACGTATTCGCCAAAGAAACATGATTAGGGTGGTGTATTGCTTGGCGAATACCGACTACTTTTTGGTGGTACGCCAACGACTGAATTGGGCGGTATTGCTTATCGGCAATCGAGGCTAAGTTGTTGTATATTCTAGCCAGCCACTCTTGCGATAGCTTCTGTGTGTGCTGCTGATAAAATGCTTCGGCAGCCAGCAAGGTTGCTTCTGCTGCGGGCATATCCAGTTGTTCTGCCGCAACACTGCTTTGCAAAAGTTGTATTTTTAGGACAACTTTAGGTGGTATATTTGCATTTTTTTGATAGGTGGTCAATGCTTTTTCTGTCCATGTTTTGGTCTCATCTAGTTGACGGAGTAGGTAGTAGGTTTGAGCAATAAAAAGCTGTGCGGAAGCACACTCAGAATGTGCCGTACCCAATGCTTTTTCGTAGTTGGTGAGTGCTTTTTTGGCTGCTGCCAATGCTAGATTGTATTGTGATAAGCTTCTGTAAATACCTGCTAGATTGTAGTGGGCATTGCCTCGTTTTTCGGTTGCTTCTGGGAGCAATCTTATTTCTCGTTGGGTGGCTCGAAGCGCTTGGTCGTATTCTTGCTGTTGTACGTATTTTATCGTCAATTGGTGATAGATAGTTGCCAAACTATCATTGCTCAAAGCCGTGTTTTTTGTGTAGGTTTCTAGTTGTTCAATCGTCGATTCGTTTTGTGCCATCAGACCGATTGGCAAACACAAAAAACACCACCACCACTTACAAAATAGCCTCTTCATGCTCTTGCCAATAAGGCTCTACAATACAAATGAATACCAAATCAACACTCCCTATATTTTCTATGTGTTGTGTCGCTTGGGCAGGCACCAAAAATATATCATCTTTGCCTACGGTTATGGTCTCTTCATTGACATACATAATGCCTTCACCTGCTAGTATGTAGTAGGTTTCGGAGCTGCTCAAGGTATGGGGCAGCGAAGCATTACCAACGGCTACACTTGCGTGTGCTACGCTGTATCCAATGGCTAAATTATCTTGTTGGGGGTGCATTATTTCTCGTAGTCGAGTGGCATCGCCCGCTACAAATTCAGGACTGTCGCTAAGTTTTTTGTGAAACATGGGGTTTGGTTTTTTAGTTGGAATAAGGTTTTTTGTTTGAACAGCAATCTAGTTGGCGATTCTTTTTTCTTCGTACCATTCGACCAAGCTACCTGCTAGCCAAATTTTGAAATATAAGCGAACTAAAACAAAGCATTGCGATAGTAAAAAAGAGAGCCAAATCGTGCGGCTGTCTTGGATATAAATAAGTCCAGAAAGCCAATAATTGCCCAGTATTAGAATTGCCCAAAGGAGCATGAAAATAAAATAAAGTGTGTAGGTCTTAGCGAAATTTTTGACCGCAAAAGCCAATCCTGACCATGCTGCCGAAAGTATCCATTTTTTTTGCTCGCTGACCAAAATAACTTTGCTACAATCTTGCCACATAAACACCAAGCTAGCCAGTAAGATATAGACGGGCGTTAGCCAACTAAAGTGAAATAAAATGGTTTTTTCGCAATCCAGTGCAAACAAAGAAAAGCCACTTGTCAATTGATATAAAATGAAGATATAAACACTAAGTAGCAGTCCATGCAGCAGCATAAAAAATAAGGAGAGCCGCAATATTCGACCTCCAAAAACGATACAGCTTTTCCAAAACAAAGCAAAATCATAGCGTTGCGGAGCTTCTACCAAGATAGCTAAATAACCGCCTGTTAGGTAAGAGAGGATTAGAAATACGATGCCTATCGCAATCAACGATTGTTCAAAAAAAGTAGCAAAAGCACCCAAATAGGTATTCTTGAAATCATTGAGGAAGGTATAATTAAATCCCTCGACCAAGTCGCCCAATAGCATCGAATGACCAACGGTGTTGGCAAATAATTGATGGAACGGATAGGCAATACCTGTTGCGGCTATTAGCAGCACCAAATAGAGTAACCAAACTACTTTTTGGTATCGCCAAGTAGCAGATAATCCTGTTTTGATAATAGAAAAAATGGTCATGCTAAAGCAGATTTAGAGCAAAGAACTAACAGTGACCATTGCGCCCTGTATCCAAGTCAAAAATGAAGTAAAATATCGAGTAGTTCCTACTGTTTCTGGGGCAATAGTATAGCTATTATTAATTAAATTTTTGTCGAGCATTATCTTGTAGTAGGGGTCTAGGTGAGCCGAAACCATCTTGCGCGTACCTTCATAAGTGAAGTCCATGCTTGGTGCTTTACCGTCCCATTTTTCGAGTACTGTTGTGCCATCGTCAAATGTAATTAGTACTTCTTGTGGTACGGTCAATTGACGAAGTTTGTATAAAATTACTTGCGATTCGATAAGCGGACTAGAGGTCGTGGATTCGACCACGGTAGTGGTATTATTGAGATAGCCTTGAGGGCTACTAACAGGGGTATTGCTGATGCTATGCACCGCATAATCGCAGACCGTTGATTCATAAATCGCTTGGTGCAAATATTCGATTACTTTTTGTGTGTAGGCTGGGGTGTGAAATTCTGGGACAATATCAGCAACAATAGCTTCAAAGTCCAGTCGGCAAGGGTGTTTAAATTTCCAGGTATGAAAATAAGTTTTCATAATTTTTTGCATACAAGTAGCCCCTACCAAGCCTTCGAGTGTCTGCAAGGTTAGCGCCCCTTTGCCATAAAAAAGTTCTCGTTGTCCGCCATGTTCAAAAAGCCAACCATATTGACTTAAACTACCAGTCCCTAAATGCTCAGAATTGAAATAACGTCCTCTTCGATAGGCAACAGAACCCACATTTATTTGCATATAGTCCCAATAAAATACCCCTTTGGGATAATATTTATCCATGATTTTAGCTTCATAATAGGCTGTAAATCCTTCGTCTAACCACGGCTCTTCTTGTTCGTTGGTTGCCAGCATTTGCATGAAATATTGGTGAACCAATTCGTGTATGGTTAGGGTTTCGGTGGTGCGAATATTGCTTGGTAAAATACACAAAGTCGGTGCCGTAAACAGCGTAGGGTACTCCATCGCCCCCGAAAAAAGCCCATAACAAGGCGGGCTAATAATCGTTAAATTAGGGTAGGGGTAAGGGGCAATTTGTTCTTCAAAGAAATCAAGGGTGTATTTGGTAGCGTCCAAAAAACGATTGGCATTGCAGACATGCTCTGGCTTGAGATAGAGCTGTATTTCTACGTCTTTCCAACGATCCGTCATAATCATAAAATGCGGATTGGCAGACCAAGCAAAATCAATGACATCTTCGGCTAAAAAATGATAGGTTTTGTGGGTGCTGCTACTATCCATTTTGTCCAAAAAACCACTTGCTCCCACGACATAATTGCTAGGAACAGTCAAGGCGACTTCATAAACCCCAAACTCGCCATAATACTCTGTATTGGCGTGGTACTGGTGGCAATTCCATTGCCCAACGGTAGCAAAACGAGTACCTGCAGGCTCATAAACGCCCAGTTTGG
Organism: uncultured Saprospiraceae bacterium; assembly: GCA_937139495.1. GTDB lineage: Bacteria > Bacteroidota > Bacteroidia > Chitinophagales > Saprospiraceae > Aureispira. Next base: position 99,265 of record CAKZQC010000006.1, read on the forward strand.
GATACCATTGAGCCATAAAATAATAGTCCTTATTATAACCTGTTCGGATAGATTTGAGTGGGATTTTGGATTGCCATTCCATGTCAATGGTGTAGCTCTGATAAGGCAAAATAGGCGTTTGCAAACGCACTTCCAACACCGTTTGGTCGTAGGTGTTATTATCGTCGGGGGTTATATAATAGAGGCTGTCCGTTAGGTTGGCACCATTGGGCGCTAGCACTTGTAGTACTTCTATCCAAGCCCAGTTTTCGCCCCTACCAAAGGAAAAACTACCTGCTTCGAGTGCAAAGGTAGATCGATTGCTCTTGAAGGCATTGTAATACAAATGAAAAGGCATCGTCCAAATCGTATCCGAAGATGGATTGACAAACGTCACTTGTTGGGTCGCGGTTACTTTCTTTTGAGCGGTATCCAGCTTTATTTGCATCTTATAATTGGCATTTCGTGGCGATAGTGGCACTGCAAAACGCTTGTTTTGTCCCCAGCTAATGATGGGGAGTAGAATAAGGAAATAAAGATAAAATAAACGCATGATTATGAGAGTAAGGACGGGTTAGATGGTAAATATACGAGTAATTTTGATGCTAACAAATTGGATTCTGTCAATTTTGACAAGGAAGTTGTTTTCCTTCTTAGACATGCTTTTACATAACCTCTAATCCCCAAACCTTTATGATCACTCACACAAACAAGGCAGACAATCTTTTTTTAACTCAAAAGGAGGTTGGCTACAACCATCGCCTGAATAATAGAGGCAAGTTTTGGTATTGCTATCGTAATAATAGCCTTCGACCTGCATTGTACAAGTAATGCCCTGCTTGACAGGCGGCGTAAACGCACGGCAAGCACTATCTTGAGAACATTCTTTGTCTTGGCAAGCGACAAAAGCGATACTGAGTAACAGAACAAATAAATATTTCATGACAAATATGATTTTGAAGTAGTGAAAAATGTTGTACAAAATACGCAAAATCCATTAGATATTTGCCTTAGTTTAGAAACAAAATGTTTTATTAATTCAAACTTACTGTTGCTATTTCTTGTTTTTATTTGTACTTTCGTACCAAACGAAATAGACGAATCATGGCTAAGGTAAAAAAAGTATTTGCTTGTACGAGTTGCGGCAGCACCTACCAAAAATGGGCAGGTCAATGTAGTGAGTGTCAAGAATGGAACACCATACAGGAAGAAATAATTGTCAAAGAAACGCCCAAAGAAGAACAAAAAAACCTTTGGCGGAAAGGTACCAAAAAAGATAAACCACACCCGCGTAAGCTCGCCCAAATAGAAACAGGCAAAACTCAACGCCGTAGAACACATGATGAAGAACTCAATCGAGTATTGGGTGGCGGTATCGTAGGTGGTTCTATTGTACTGATTGGTGGCGAACCAGGTATTGGGAAATCTACTCTGATGCTGCAACAAGCGTTGTCGTTGCCTGTCAAGGTGATGTATGTGTCGGGGGAGGAAAGCGAGGAGCAAATCAAGATGCGTGCCGACCGACTTGGCAAGTCACTTTCGGACTGTTATGTGATGTCGGACACTAGTCTAGCCAATGTCCTGATGCAAGCTCAATTGTTGGAGCCTGATGTGTTGATTATTGATTCTATACAAACCATGATGTCTAGTTATGTCGAGTCGCCTGCTGGTTCGGTTTCGCAAGTGCGAGAATGTGCCAGTGAATTTCAGCGATACGCCAAAGAAAGTGGCGTTCCTGTTTTTATGATTGGACACATCAATAAAGAAGGCTCCATAGCTGGACCCAAAATATTGGAACACATTGTAGATGTGGTGTTGCAGTTTGAGGGCGACCGAAACTATACGCACCGTATTTTGCGTACCATCAAAAATCGTTTTGGTTCTACCAACGAAATTGGCATCTATGAGATGCAAGGAACGGGACTGCGTGAAGTGTCGAATCCTTCCGAATTGTTGCTTTCGCAAATGGAAGATGGGCTAAGTGGCTCGGCTATTTCGGCTACTGTGGAGGGCATTCGCCCCATGCTGATCGAGACGCAAGCCTTGGTCACTACGGCTGTTTATTCTGCTCCGCAACGCTCGGCTACGGGCTTTGATTTGCGTCGATTGAGTATGTTGTTGGCGGTGTTGGAGAAGCGTTGTGGTTTTCAGTTTGGTAGCAATGACGTATTTCTGAACATAGCAGGCGGTATCAAAGTCAACGATCCAGCCATTGATTTGGCAATCGTCAGTGCCTTGATTTCTTCGCTCGAAGATGTCAATTTGCCCAACGATATTTGTTTTGCTGGTGAGATTGGTCTTTCGGGTGAGATTCGCTCGATACAACGTGCCGAACAGCGTATTGCAGAAGCTAATCGCCTCGGGTTTAAGCAAATTTTTGTTTCCAAATTCAACATGAAAGGACTTCAAAAAAAGAAATACGATATTGAAATAATCCCTGTTGCCAAAATTGAAGAACTGTATAATTTCTTGTTTGCGTAAAGCAAGTAAGGATAATTTAGTTAGTCTCCTTTTATAAAATGCTGTTTTTTTCTTGCTATAAATTGAGCTAACAGAGTTGGTTGGTTGCCTGTTATTTTTGTGTAATTGTCCGAAATAATAGGCTCTGGCTCAAATCGAGCAATGAAATGAAGCATAAATAGAACTAAAATTTTACCGAATGGGATACCTTCCTTCTTTTTGATAAAAAAGAATTGAAAAGGGTTGACACTTTTATAGTTGATATTGGTGCCAGTTATGCCGCTGAGTAAAGTGGCGACTGATTCAAAATTCTTATTTTCCTTGCCTGTTATTTCTATTGCTTGATTACAATAAGGGGCGAAATTGTGTATGATTTCAGCGATTGCTTCGCCAATGTTTTGTACATCGACCCAGTTAAATTTTGCATTGCCAGCAGGTAATACAATTGCCTTTTTGTGTTTGATATCAGCCAATAGTTCTGTGGTCAAATTTTGCATAAAATAACTAGGACGAATAAAGACATATTTCAAGTCACTTTGTTTGATGGACTGTTCTATTTTGTAATGTGGAATAATAGTACTTTTTTCTACTCCTTGTACGGACAGAAAGACAATTTCTTTGATATTGTTTTTGACAAATAAATCAATGATGGGCTGGAAAACTTTCATGTCTGCTAAGTGAGGTGGACGCAACAAAAAGACGCAGTTTGTAGTTGATAGTTCCTCCTCAAAAGTAGCTGTATTTTCCAAATCCATAGACAGCCATTGGACTTGGTTGTGCCAAGTGGCAAAGTTTTTCTTTGCTTTTGCAATGTTTCTACATCCTGCTACGATTTGTACTTCTTCCTTGTTCGAATGAGCAAGGAGAGCATCAATAACGGCTGTACCTATGTTTCCAGTAGCACCTATGACCAATAGTTTTTTCATAATAAGAGCTTTTTTACTTTTTTCAAGTGTCTCTTAGACACACTCTTACTTCTGAGCGGTGTTTGTTGGTGCTTTTTCTTTGACCAATGGCAAAATAGGCTCCAATTCTTGACGGCTAACCTTACGTTCTGAGCTCTGCCATTTGCCCAAGTGTGTTCGCATACGATTGGTTACTGTCATCATTTCGGCAGAATCTTTGGGCGAGAGTGGCAACGGGTTAAGATTGGACTCAAAAGCACTAACAGGCACAATCGTATAAGTCGTCCCGAAGGCGCTGTTTTTTATATATTGGTGGCGGTATCGCCAACCAAAAATATAGTTATGTTTGCCAATAGTAGTTTGGTTAGTTTTATCATTTTTGACCAATTCCAACTCAAAAATAAGTCCAATGTCAGTGTTCTTTTTGTTTTGATTGGAAATGAAATTGCCTAACGAATAAGTAACTAAACGCTCCTTAACAAAACTACTATCTGTAGCTTGGTAGAGCGTATCCAACTTAATGGGTTCTATCACGTGTGGGTGTCCTCCTATGACGACATCTACGCCATTATCCCAAAGCAATCGTGTTAGTTTTTGTTGTTCTGGTCGTTCGTTCAGTTTGTACTCGCTGCCCCAGTGCATCATAGCGATAATGATATCGGGCTGCTTGGCTTTCGCCAAGGCAATATCTGCCAAAATAGTGCTGTCGTCAATAATATTGACAATATTAGGAAGCCTAGTAGCAACGCCGTTCGTGCCATACGTGTAGCTCAGAAAAGCCAATTTGAAGACCGTTCCATTAACCTCTTTTTCTATAATAAGTGGGTAAGTCGCTGCCTTTTCGGCACTATCTCTAAACGTACCTGTATGAGCAATTTTCAACGATTCTAGTACTTCAATAGTATGATCCACGCCATACACTCGACCATCATTGGAGTGGTTGTTACAAGTCGTCAATAAGTCAAAACCTGCATTTTTGAGATCGTAGGCTAGTTGGTCAGGACTTCTAAACATCGGATAACCTGTATATCTGCCTTTGTTGCTGAGTGTTAACTCTAGATTGCCGATTGCCAAATCGGCTTGTTTCAAAATAGGAGCGACATAACGAAAACAAGGTTCGTAATCAAATACTTTAACATCTTCACTCTTAAAGTTTTCGGGCTTGCCTGCGGCTGATCGAATTTGGTCAGTATGCCCCATAATGTCTCCGACAAAAGTTAACTTAATTCGATGTAAACTATCTGGAATGGCAATAGGCTCTTCGATAGCATTTGTGGATAAATTTGCTTGGTCGGACGGTTGGTCAGATTGGCAACTAGTCCACAAAAAAAGACAAAGTAGAAAAAAATAATAACGCATATTAAGTTGAATTAGGTTGGTTATCGTCGTCCTAAGCAATCAAGCTGCTGCAATAGCCAAGGTTTTTCGGTCAATGGATTCGTTTGCTCTATTTCTTGTCGCAAAGCAAGTTGTTTTTGTGTGGCACGACTCGGGATATGAAGCAATTTAGTAGTCAAGTTAATCATATTTTCGTGAATTTGTCGCTGATATGCTAAGATAGATTTGCGCTGCAAAAATCTTCTAAAAGAAGTCAAGAGTGCATCTAGTGCATCAAAATCTTCGTTCGCATAATAAATCTTGAGGAGCATCACTTTGGCATCCATATTCAAAAATATATTGTCAAATTCTACTTTTGTTAATATTTGCAGTGCCTTATCAAAGTCATGTTGAGCAAAGGACAGTTTCGCTTGAGCATAAGCGGCATAATGAGGTCGATAAGTGGTTTCTAAATAAGGCGTGTAGGCTTGCAGGAAGTCTTTGAGCCAAGTATATTGCTCTAGCCGAATGGCGACCGCCACAATATTTTTGTACGTAAATCGACTCAATAAATTATTTTCTATCAAAATAGTCTGCTCCAAACCATATTGATACAACTCAAATACCTCTTTCACATAAGTTTCTGCACCATTGTTGAGCTGCTGCACACAATAGTTGATGGCAATCAAATAAATACTTTTTAGCTCTTTGGGCGAAATTACGGCAGGGTGTTTTTTGAGCAGTTTTTTGAGTGTCTTGAAGTGCGTTTCTTCTGTAGGATTGCTTAGTGCCAAATAGCTGTAATAGTACAACTGAATAGCAGGTGTGTCCATATATTTCCCATTAGCTATGTCTTGTAGAATAGCTTCCAGAAGCGGTATGTTATAACTAGATTTGTAGAGCCGTTGGTGTGTAATGGCTTCACAAGCAAAACGTAAAGTTTCTAATATAAAGGCAATATATTGTTGATCAACAACATCCTGCAAGTTGGTTTGACTTCGGTCTGTGGCAGTCTCGTTACTTTCAAAAATCAGTTTTTCTAACTGCGTTTTTTGTTCAAAATAACTGTGATTCTGTACCGTCAGTAGTTTTAGTTTTTTTTGAGCTTTCGCAATAGATTGTTGCTTGTATTGGTCAAGCTGATGGGCTGCTGCAAAACTAATTAGAGATTTTTGCTTTGTTTGTATGTCTTTTTTTTGCGATGAAAAATGAATAAAATCTTCCAACAATTGTACACTTAGGTTCATTAGTTTTTTGAACGTAGTATCGTGATAGTCAGTACAATCAAAAACTACTCGATAGACTTGGTACCGGTCAGTAGTTCTGGGCGTCAACTTTCTTTTGGAAAGTAAGTAATTAAAAAGTTTTGTTCTGTCTGAGCGTTGGTTGTGCATCGGAGAATGTACCCACTTTCGGAAGGCTTCTTTCTCTACTGTTGTTAGCTTGGTCAGAATCGTAATTAGTTTGCTATTGTACATGATTCAAAGATAATAAAAAATACAAGAAAAATGAATACTGTATTTTATTTGTCGTTGTGCTTGCTCTTTTTTGCGAGTATGTTTGTAGTGTCAAAAAAATCAAATTTAATAATCGAACACAAATAGAGGTTGTTGCGAATGGAGTTGTATGGAAGTGAAGAGAGAGATTTTTTTGAATAGTGAAATAAACACGCAGACTTATAGCCTTAGCTATGAGTTCGAGCATTTATGATACTAGTCGAAAAAAGATATTTTCTTTGCTATATAAATTTATTCGTAATAACCTCTAATAGAAGTTTCTTGTTTGTGTCAACAAATAACATAAAAACATGAAAAAAATATTATTCATTGTACTCGCACTGATGAGTTGGTGCCAAGTTACCATTGCCCAAACAACGGCAATTCCAGATGCTAATTTTGAAGCAAAACTAATTTCTTTAGGGATTGATTCTGACGGATTGGTCAACGGACAAATATTGGATAGTGACGCAGCGGCTGTTACAACACTTCAGTTGACGAGTAGCAATATTACCGATTTGACAGGCATCGCGGCGTTCACGAGTCTAAACAAGCTGACTTGCGACCACAATAATATCCCAACATTCGATGTTAGCCAGACTTCAATTGATACCTTGTCTTGCGTCAATAACAATATTGTTACACTTGTTTTGCCCACTAGTGGCACTATCAAAAAGCTGACTTGTCGTCAGAATCAGTTGACGAGTTTGTCACTTGCAGCACAGACCAATTTGCAATATTTAGACATGGGTATCAACTCAATAGCCACACTAAACCTGACGACCAATACCGCATTGACGGAGCTACAATGCACTAATAATAGTCTTACGAGCATTGACTTAACGAACAATACTTTATTGACAATTTTGTACTTAGGACACAATCAATTATCGTCAATTAATTTGGCGAACAATACCTTATTGACCGATTTGAGAATTGGAAATAACTTCCTAACGACTGTAGATGTATCTAACAATACCGCTTTAGATATTCTTGATATTTATTTCAATCAATTGACGGCAATAAATTTGAATGCGAATACGGCACTAAGAGAATTGTACTTTTCTTACAACCAATTGACTACGATTGATTTATCTAATCAAGTAGTACTAGAAAAAATTGAAGGAACACATAATCAATTGACGCAGTTGGATTTTAGCGGAAATCCAGTTATTGATGAAATCTACGTCAAAAACAATCAGCTGACGAGTATTGACTTAACAAGTAATGCGTTGTGTTCTTACATAGATGCCTCGAATAATCAACTAACAGCCATTGATTTTACGAATAATACCGCAATCCTTCATATCAATCTTACTTTTAATCAATTGACTAGTATAGATGTTTCCAATAATCTAGTCCTAGACCAGCTAAAAATCTCCCACAATCAATTGGGAACATTAGATTTGACGAACAACACGGCACTTTCTACTGTACTGGCAGATGTCTGCCAATTGACCAATGTGATGCTACCAAATAGTACTTTTTTGCAGACTATAAGTTTCATTAATAATCAATTGACTAGTATAGATGTGAGTGGTTGTCCGAGCTTGATGTATATACAGATGTCTTTCAATTTTTTACGAACTATTGATGTCACTAACAATCCAGGATTGCTTTACATCAATGTTTCTTCGAATCAATTAAGTCAATTAAATCTAAGTGCTAATAATAATTTGGCAGATGTTATTACTATCAATAATAGCCCTGGGTTGTCTATTTGTGTGAGCGATCTTTTGTTGGTAAGAGCCTCTTGGCAGGAAGATACAAATGCCGTTTATACCACAAGTTGTGGTACTGATGCGGTGCAAGTGAACGTAAGTGTAGATGCCAACAACAATTGTTTAATAGACAGCACAGAGTTGGTTTTGGCGAACCAAATTATTCAGTTCGAACGTCAAAGCGATGGAAATATGCTTCATTTTTACACGTACGATACCGCCAATCCACACCCTTTTTATTTAGATACAGGTACGTATATCGTAACTATAGCTAACCATCATTCTTATTGGCAGCCTTGTGTGCCTATTCAGATATTGACCATTGATACCAATGCTGTATTGCAGGAGGTCGATTTTTCGATGCAGGCAGTTGTCTTTTGTCCGTTCTTGGAAGTTGATATGTCTGCTCCATTTTTGCGCATGACAGGAGGAGGAAGCTCTTACACCATATCTTATTGCAATACGGGGACCGATGTGGCACAGAATGCTTATGTAGAGGTTGATTTAGATACAGATTTAAACTACATAGGAGCAAGTCTCCCATTGATTAGTCAAACAGGTACTCTTTATCGATTTGATGTAGGGAATCTCCTTGCAGGAGAATGTGGTTCATTCAATGTACAAGTAGTCGTCGATACTTCTTCTTTGATTGGACAAACTCATTGTACTAATGTACATATTTATCCAGATAGTATTTGTTCGCCAGTTATTAGTGTCCCGAGTGTTGTCGGTAGTGCTAGCTGTCAAAATGATACGGTCATTTTCTATCTCGAAAATGTAGGTGCAAATATGTTGCAGGGGCAACAATATGAAATATTTGAAGATAATGTTGCGATGCGAACAGGAACCGTTCAGCTCAATAATGGACAGGCTACAACCATAACTCAGGCAGCTAATCTAGAATATACTTACCGAATAGAGGTAGCACAAGTATCTAATTACCCAGCCATATTAGGTGATCATACTTTTTCTTTAGCAATAGAAGGCTGTCGCCCCAATACCAATGGAGGTTTCAATACAGGATTTATTACACAGTTTTCCAATGGACTTGGTCAGCCTGCACAAGCGATTGATTGTCAACAAAACATAGCCGCTTATGACCCTAACGACAAAGCGGCACAACCTGCAGGTTATGGCAATCAACATTATATTGATAGCCTTACCGCCATTGACTACAAAGTCAGATTTCAGAATACAGGTAATGATACGGCATTCAATATCGTGATTTTGGATACCTTGTCGCCTTTTGTAGATGTCAGTACACTTACGATGGGAGCGAGCTCACACGCCTACAATTGGTCAATAGAGAGTGGAAATGTATTGAGAGTAGATTTCTCCAATATTATGCTAGTGGATAGTAATGCTAACGAACCCTTATCGCACGGATTTTTCAGATACAGAATAGCACAGCAACCCAATAATGCCTTGGGTTCTGTTATCTACAACCAAGCAGCCATTTATTTCGATTACAATCCGCCTATTTTTACGAATACTACTTTCCATACGATAGGAGAGGACTTTGTTACCAAAATTTACTTGACATTGGATAACGTGCCTGATTATGAATTGAATATAAAAGCATTTCCAAATCCATTTGAGACCAGCACGACAGTAGTTGTCGAAGATAGAATATTTGAAACGTTAGAACTACAGGTATTTGATTTGTTGGGCAGACAAGTAATTTATCAACAAAATACTCAAAGTGATAGAATAGAACTGAAAAGAGGAAAACTAGAACAAGGTTTTTATATCTTTCAGCTCTTAGGAGATGGACAACAACTTGGTACAGGCAAATTGAAAGTAGCCGAGTAAGGGGAATACGATTTTTTATTAAAATACTTCAAAGGAGTCAGGTTATTTCAAATAGTCTGACTCTTTTTATTTCAATTCAATAAAATAATTTTTTCGATGAAAAGTGAATAAATTTGCGATCGTTGTACTTTCAGTTTTTCTAGGTTTGGAACTTGTTTTTTGATTATTGGTGCTAGTTTAATTTATTAGGTAAACTAGTGTTTTTAGAATTGTTTTTTCGTTGTTCGCTAAGTTAATAAAAGAGTATTAGTCTATAATTGTTGATTGCGGACGAGAAATGAACGTATTATATAAAAGCTTAATTTTGTACAAATAGTCGTTAGTTTAGAACAGTAATTAGTTAGCTGTTGTGCCTATTCTGAAGGTGTTAAAAAAATACAAGAGAAATGAATATTCTATTTTATTTGTCGTTGTTAGTGCTCTTTTTTGCGAGTATGTTTGTATCGTGAAAGGAATCAAACTTAATAATTAAACACCATATAGAAGCTTTTTTCCATTGCTATGGTTAGTGAGAACTACTCTTATCTAAGCTCCTATTTGTGTCAATAAATCAAATAAAAACATGAAAAATATACTATACTTACTATCCATAATGATAGGACTGTACCAGCCAATAGCTGCCCAAACAACGGCGATTCCAGATGCTAATTTTGAAGCAAAACTAATTTCTTTAGGAATTGATTCTGACGGATTGGTCAACGGACAAATATTGGATAGTGACGCGGCGGCTGTTACAGGGACGCTACGAGTTAGTTCTAGCAATATCTCAGATTTGACAGGTATTCAGTCGTTTGTCAATATTTCAAGCATTATTTGTGATAGTAATCAAATTTCGACAATAAATGTCAGTAATCTTTCTATTGTACAACTGTGGTGTGGGCATAATCAAATCACTAATATCGTACTGCCTACGGCAGGTACCATTACAAATTTTGTTTGTGTCAATAATCAGCTAACTGGTGTAAATGTATCGGGGCAACTAAATTTAAGTACTTTTTGGTGTGCCAATAATCAAATGACAGGGATTTATGTAGGGCTCAATACAGTGCTGGAGAGCCTTGTTTGCGAAAACAATAACTTAACAACGCTTGATGTTACCAACAATCCCCTGCTGAGAAATTTAAGCTGTTCTAATAATCAAATTAGTAGTATAGACTTAACCAATAATTCCAACTTACATTACTTGGTCATAAGCAACAACCCACTCAATGGTGTTTTTGATGTTACCAATAATACTGCCTTGATTTCTTTGTCTTGCAATGGAATTGGCTTGACGAGTATAGATGTTTCTAATTTATCCTCATTGCAGTACTTATATGTTAGCGATAATCAGCTAACAGCACTTGATGTGTCCAATAATCTTGATCTTAGGCAACTCGGTATTAGTGACAATCAAATTACGAGTATTGACTTATCTGATCATATAGGTTTGAGTGGGCTGTATTGTACACAAAACCGTCCTTTTTTGAGAATTTGTGTCAGAGATCTAAGTTTCGTCAGGAGTGTATGGGAAAAAGATTTGACGGCTATTTATACTACAGGCTGTGGGACAAATGCGGTTCAAGTTCAAGTCGTAATAGATTCTAATAACAACTGTTTGGTTGAGAGCAACGAACCTATATTATCTAATCAAATTGTCAAGTTTGAGCGTCAAAGTGATGGAGATATTAGTTATTTTTCTACTTATGGTAATACTGGTACGTATCCTTTTTATATCGACACAGGAATGTATATTGTTTCGGTAGTATCGACTCACCCGTATTGGCAACTGTGTTCTACCAATCAAGTTTTTACGGTAGATACAACCATTAGTTCACAGCAGGTTAGTTTCTCTATTCAGCCAACGATTTCTTGTCCGTATCTGACAGTAGATATAGCTGCTCCATTTCTGCGCATGACAGGCGGTGGCAGTGCTTATACTGTTTCTTATTGCAACACAGGAACAGCTACGGCACAAAATGCCTATGTAGAAGTAGATTTAGACAATGATTTGAATTATGTGAGTGCTACCTTGCCCTTGATTAGTCAAGTAGGTAGTCGTTATCGTTTCGATATTGGCAATGTGCCAGCAGGACAATGCGGTTCTTTCGATATACAAACAGTCGTAGATACCAGCTCCTTGATAGGGCAAACGCATTGTACGCAAGTGCACATCTATCCCGATAGCCTTTGTTTGCCTAGTTTCAACCTTCCGACAGTGAGCGGAGAGGTTAATTGCCAGAATGATACTGTTTTGTTTAGGTTAGAAAATACTGGTGTGACGATGTCGCAGACACATCAATATGAAATATTTGAAGATAATATTGCGATGCGAGGAGGGGTTATACAGCTCAATAATGGACAAACAATGTTGATTGCGCAGGCTGCAAACATGGGAAAAACCTACCGAATAGAAGTAGATCAAAGTCCAAATTATCCTGCTATACTAGGTGATGCTGTATTTTCTTTGACTACAGAGGGCTGTCGCCCCAATGCTAATGGCGAATTTAATACAGGTTTTGTGACGCAGTTTTCAAACGGACTAAGCCAGCCTACTCAAGCGATTGACTGCCAACAAAACATAGCAGCTTATGACCCTAACGACAAAGCGGCACAACCCGCAGGTTATGACAATCAACATTATATTTATGCCAATATTGCGATTGATTACAAAATCAGATTTCAGAATACAGGTAATGACACGGCGTTCAATATCGTGATTTTGGATACGCTTTCGCCATTGGTCGATATAGGATCCTTGACGATGGGAGCGAGCTCGCACGCCTACAATTGGTCGATACAAGACGGTAATGTATTGAGAGTTGATTTTCAGAATATTATGCTAGTGGATAGCAATGCCAACGAACCCTTGTCGCACGGATTTTTCAGATACAGAATAGCACAGCAGCCCAATAATGCGTTGGGTTCGGTTATCTATAATCAAGCAGCCATTTATTTCGATTACAATCCGCCTATTTTTACGAATACTACTTTCCATACGATAGGAGATAATTTTGTTACCAATACTTACTTGACATTAGACAAGGTTTCGGACGATGCTTTGAATGTGACTACATTTCCCAATCCATTCCAGACGAGTACAACTATTGCGATAGAAGGAAAAATGTTTGATAAATTGGAGGTGCAAGTATTTGATTTACTAGGCAGACAAGTAAGCTATCAGCAAGCAAGACAAAGCGATAGAGTAGAATTACAAAGAGGAAAGCTAGAACAAGGTTTTTATGTTTTTCAACTTATTGGAGATGGTGAGTTGCTTAGTACAGGGAAGTTGAAAGTAGAGTGATTTTCTTTATATAGGAATGTGTTGGAAGGGGCAAAACATGTTGATAAAAAGACTGTTGAGTTAGTAAAAGCTACTCAATGGTCTTTTTTGTGTAGCAATATTTATTATTTTTTGTAATTTGCAGGAAATGAAGTGACTTTTTGAACAACTTCAATAGAAATTTTTAGAAAACGACAGCACATACCAATGAAAAAAATACTGATAGCCAATAGGGGAGAAATAGCGATGCGTGTCATGCGTACTTGCCATGATATGGGAATACAAACGGTAGCCGTTTATTCAGAAGCGGATAGAAATGCACCACACGTGCGTTTTGCCAATGAAGCGGTTTGTTTAGGTCCTCCGCCATCGAATCAATCCTATTTATTGGGCGACAAAATCATAGAAGTAGCCTTGGAGCTTGGAGTAGATGGGATTCACCCAGGATATGGTTTTTTGAGTGAAAATGCTGTTTTTGCTCAAAAAGTGACCGATGCAGGCATGGCTTTTATTGGTCCTAAGCCGCACGCTATCGAAATGATGGGTAGTAAATTGGCAGCTAAAGAAGCCGCCAAAAAGAATAATATTCCACTTGTCCCTGGTACAGAAGAAGCGGTAGAAGACCACCAATTAGCAAAAAAAATAGCTATTGAGATTGGTTTTCCTATACTCATCAAAGCCTCTGCTGGAGGTGGTGGTAAGGGTATGCGTATTGTCGAAAATGTCGAAGAGCTCGACGAACAAATGGATAGAGCGATATCCGAAGCATTATCTGCTTTTGGCGATGGTTCTGTTTTTATAGAAAAATATGTCACCTCTCCTCGACATATCGAGATACAAGTATTAGCAGATAAGCATGGCAATGTCGTGCATCTTTTTGAGCGGGAATGTTCTATACAGCGCCGCCATCAGAAGGTAGTCGAAGAAGCTCCTTCTGTAGTACTCACACCTGAATTGAGAGCCGAAATGGGCGCTTGTGCGGTACGAGTAGCTAAGCTATGCGATTATGTAGGAGCTGGTACGGTAGAGTTTTTGCTCGATGACCAACTTAATTTCTACTTCTTGGAAATGAATACTCGCCTACAAGTAGAACACCCTGTGACCGAAATTATAGCAGGAGTTGATTTGGTAGAGCAGCAAATACGAGTAGCGAGAGGCGAAAAATTGACTATCACGCAAGCAGATATGCAAATACAAGGACATGCACTAGAATTGAGAGTTTATGCCGAAGATCCTGCCAACGATTTCTTGCCGAGTATCGGCAAACTAGAAGTATATCAACGCCCAACAGGGAAGGGCGTACGAGTAGATGATGGATTTGAGGAAGGTATGGATATTCCAATCTATTATGATCCGATGATTGCCAAACTGATTACTTATGGCAAGGATAGAGCAGAAGCTATCAAATTGATGCTAAAAGCCATCAAAAACTATAAAATAGAAGGCTGTGAAACAACCCTTGGTTTTGGAACGTATGTACTCGAACACGAGGCGTTTGTATCAGGCAATTTCGATACGAATTTTGTCAAAAAGCACTTCGATTCTGCTGATTTTGGCAAAATCAACGAAAAAGAAGCAGAAATAGCCGCCCAATTAGGAGCGTACTTAGTCGCTCAACACAAACAAACTCAAAAAACAGCTCCTATCCAAAATGCAGCTAGCGCCACATGGTCTAGTCGAAAATAATAGCGCACCAACAAGAGAAGTAAGGGCGAATTGCTATTCGCCCAACACCCACAGTAGGAAAAAAGCCAACAACAACCGAGCGGGCGAATGTCAATTCGCCCCAACGTCAAGGAAAGGGAAACCAACAGGAGGCAAAGTAAGGGCGAATTGCCATTCGCCCACACCCACAGTAGGCAGCGTACCTAACAAAGTAAAAAACCTTAGTCCAGCGGACTAAGGTTTTTTACTTTATATAGAATCGAATAAGAATTATTCGCCTTCTTCCCGTATCATTTTTAATTCAAATTCAGCCGCTTCTATCAAGTGATCTACTTCCGTAGAACCCATTGCTTTCGCACCTTTGAGGTCAACCAATGCTTTCTCAAATTTCTGATTCGTCATGTAGTAAGTTGCTCTTTCTATCAATGCTTCTTTGTGCTTGCTATTGATAGCCAATGCCGCATTAAAGTTGTCGATAGCTGTGTTGTAAACCTTGCCACCTACTGCAAATTTGGCTCTACCACACAAGTACTGATATTCGCCATTTTTTGGCTGCAATTTTACAGCTGCTTCAAAGTCAGCCAACGTATTTTTGTTGTCTAACAATTTATCGTACGCCCAAGCACGGTTGTGGTACAATCTTGCTTTTTCTTTGGCATCTTTCGCCACCTTGATACCTGCGGTATTCTGCTTTATCGCTTCTTGGTAGTTCTTTTGGTCGTGATAACACAATCCCAAAAGCTCGTACGCTTTGACGTAAGTAGCATCTTTTTCGAGCGTCATTTCAAAATCAGCAATTGCTTCCTCTAGTTTGTTGCCGTTTTTGTGTACCAATCCTCTACCGTAATAAGCGTTGGCGTAATCTGGATTGGCAGCTATAGACTTGTTATAATGACTCATAGCAGCAAAATTATCAAAATTATTGTAAGCTTTTACACCATTGTTATAGTGCGTAATATATTCGTTTTGAGCCATTAGCCCGAAGGGCAATAAGAAGATAAAAAAAGCGGTACTTATTTTTGTAAGGAGATTCATAATTAGTTGTTTTGTAATTTGTTGCGTGAAATTATAGTTAGCTACACGCCAAAAATGTGCCATTCTAATTCAACGCCTGTTCGAGTTGTGCTAGTAATTTTTGAGCAGCTTGCTGCTGGTCTTGCCACCACTCGCTAGACCACACCCTCAGAGAAGCAATTTGCTTGGCTTGTAGATAGTTTTTTGTATAAATTTCCCAAGCATAAGCCGCTGCACCATTGTGCTGCGTCATGGTGTCATAATACAAGGCTACTTGCAGCTTTTGGTCTGCATCTAGTATTGCCAAAGGCAATACAAAACCATCATAATTGTAATTGGCAACCAAAGTATAATTAGATAACTTTTGTTCCAAAAAATCGACAATATGCTGCTCAAAACTAGCTGCTTGTGCTAGCACAGGAAAGGCGGTGGAATGCTTAGTAGTGGCATACTCTTCTAGCAAATCTAATATAGCCTGTCGAGTACTATCGTCTTGGTTGGCTACGGCATTGGCATACGCCAAATAAGCATAAAAAATACCTTTGCCTCTATTGCCTGTTTTAAGTATATCGAGTTTGTAGTTTTGATAATAAGCAGGCGGTATAGAGGTAAACAAGCGAATATTTTGCTTGGCTCTCGTAATCCATACATTGAGCAAACGATAACCGTTTTCTTGATTGATAGAACCAAATTGCTGCAAAAAATTGCCTGCCTCATCGACCCCAAAAGTAGTAGAAAGCAACATGGTATCTCGTTCTTCGCCTTGCAAGTTTTCGATGCTCTTTACGAATAAACCTTGTTGGAACAGTTGCTCCAAAGCCACGCCATCTTCTGGCTGTTGTGTGGCTCTTTCTTGTATTTTTTGCAATATCAAATTGCGTTGGTAGCTATTGAGTGTTGCCACTCCAATCGTATTTTTGGAGGGCTGAGTTTTTGCCCAATCCACCAAATAATTGACAATAGCAGTCGCTTCTTGCTCGTTGGTGTGTTGGCTATAGATTCCATTGACAGCTACTACTGTTATGGGTGTTGTGTTGGGCGTATCGCAGCAGTATTGCAAGCGATTGGCATAAAAAGCAGCATTCGAAAAATCAAATAAATAAGGATGCTCCGAACGATAATGCACCTGCAAGGCAGTGGTTTCGAACTCGCCTTTGGCTAGGCTCAATTCGAGCAGCGATTCGGAACTAGCCAAGTAATCTAGGCTGTCTTGTTCGAAGGAAGCAGTAGCCCAAATGTCTTCTTTTCGAGGTTTTATTTTTTTCTCAAAGGCAGGGATTTCTTGAAAATAATCAATGGGCGGCATCTGTTGGCTATCGCCAGCTACCAATTGATATTTGCCTCGAATAGCGGCACAAAAAGTATCTTCGATACGGAGTTGGCTCGCCTCATCAAATAGTACCAAATCAAACAAACCTGCTTTTAGGGGGAGGATTGCTGAACAGACATTGGGGCTAACCAAAACGACTGGAAAGAAGCACTGAAATAGTCGAGGAGCTACGCCCACCATAGTTCTCAAGCTATTGCGTCGAACACCATTGTTACGCTTGTTGTAGAGGTCGTACAGTGTGCGAGGAGCTTGTTTTGTATGAAATTTTTGTACTTGTCGAGTTTGTTCTCCTCTCCAATATTGGAGTGTATGCGGCACCAGCATTTTCTGAAAAAGTGCCAACTCTTGGACATAGCTGCTGCGAGCTAAAGTATAACTGGCTTCGTCAGGAATATTGCCTTCTTGATGCTGTTTGAGTAGGGCGTTGAGGTACCAACTCTCAAAGCTTTTTTGCCAATCTGGCGGATTGATTTCAATCAATTGTTCTATGACGGCACGTTGTGCATTCGTTAGGCTCAACCAAAAGTATTTGAGGGCATGATAGTCGCCAAAATTTTCAAACTTAGCTTGTAGTTTTTTTAGATTTACTTCCAATCCTTCAAGCTGTTTGTGGCGCTTACGAATTTGACTACTCACAAATTTGAAACGAACTTTGAATACATCACTTTTCGCAAAGTTACGCTCAAATACATCTAAATGCTGTGTTACCTCTTGTACTTTTGTATTGAAATTGATGTGCTTATAGATATTGCTTGGACTCAGTTCGTTGACCAAATCTCGAATCACTGGCCCTCTCGATTCATGCCATTCATAGACCTGCGATTGATAGGCTTCTATATTTTTGTGGAGTTTTTCAAATATCAAATTATTGTGGTCGCTGATGTCCTCAAATTTGAAATCAAAATAACGATAACGTGCATGTAGTTTTTGTATTTCAATATAGATTTGTAGGACGGTCGCTTTGTCTTGATCTAGCTTTTTGTACTTGTCGCTCACACTTTTGAGCAGCCCTCTATAAAACCCCTTGTTGGTATTGAAATAATACTTACTATCGCTCAATCCACCTTCAATAATGTCGGTAGCTTTGCTAGTCAATGCCAATTTTTTGAGATAAATATCTTCGTAATGCTGCTCCAATAAATTTTCGTATTCGTACAAATACGTTAACATATCCCGTTGAGCAGATTGTACTACTTTAGATAAATTCTGGAGCGATTCGTGGATATTTTTTTCTACTTGCACCACGTTTACCTGCTGAAAGAAATGATCTTCTAAGGCGTTGAGTGGATGTTGCATCGTTCCCAACTTTTTGAACAGGTATTCGCTTTCACTCAAGACACTTTTGACCGCTTGATACTCGGTGGGCGTGAACTTGAATTGACGAGCGTTGATACGGTCGCCAATAGGCGTTATATCTTCCATCTTGTTGTTTGCCAACAACTGCCCAACGAGATTGCTAAACGTAGCATCGCCTGACAGCGGCACGTGCATTTGTTCGTGGTATTGTTGGAGTTGTTGGACATGGTTGGTGCAGCTGCGCAGCAATCGAATAAATGTAGGAGAGGGCTGATAAGTGGCATGCTGTTGTTTGGCTCTAGCCCGAACACTATCGACCACTTTGGTTCTATCTCTGTGAGTATCTTCGATGACAACCGCCAGCTCACTTAGCCCTAATTCTTGTAGCTCTTTATAAATATCATTTAGAGCTGTTTTTTTGTTGCAAACCACCAAACAAGTCCCTGCATTGGAGATGGTATTGGCGATAACGCCTGCTAGTGTTTTGCTTTTTCCGCTACCGGGAGCTCCTTCTATGAGTACATTTTTTCCTTGGTCGAGCAGGTGCAATACTTTTTGTTGGCTAGGGTCTGTTTCTAGCAAACTAACGGCGTGTTTCATATAAGCAGAATCGCCCTTGGGGAGTGCGTCTTGTACTTGTGTTATTTGTGTGTTTAGTTTGTCCAGATTTGCCGAAAAAGAAGCAATATCCTTGAGGATAGCTCGCTTGGAAGGCGGAAACAGACCCAATATCCCCGACCAAAGCACCGTAGGTGCTTCTAGGGACATAGCGACTGTTTTTGCTGCCGATGGCAATGCCAAAATAGGCTGATCAAGTGCTGCTCTAAACGTAGTTTTGATAGTGGCTGCTAGGGTAGGGACGAGCTGTTGCAATTGGTCAAAAACAAGCTGTACAAGTTCCTCTTTGTCAATAATCCAATCTTCTAATAATTGATCGGATATAGGAGGCAATTGTATTTTGGCTTGACGCAATACGTAAGCATCTAGCACGGGATTGGGGACTACACCAAAATCCTCGCTACGCTTGATGTGCCATTGCTCGGCATGACCCAAATTACGTACTAAATCTAGCGACCAAATGAACAAGGGGGCTTGAATAATTTTGCTGCTGTCGATGGGGTCACGCATCAGCAAAATCGGAAACCCAAACCCAAAGGTAGAACGCCCGTGCTCCTCCAAATGGTCTTTGTTTTCGATAGCAATATTGTGCAGCTTATGCAGCAAATGTTGTTGTGTGCCATTGGGAGTATTCCCAACCGAAATCGTACAGTCAAAGTTGGGACGGCTCAACAGCAGTTGTATAAATTGATTGGACAAATCGGAGGTCAAACCATCTAATTGAGCGGCATCTATACTAGCCGAATGTTGTTCGGGTAGGGCGTGCAGATAAATAGAAGGGCGGTTGCCAATGGCAAGTTTTTGTTGGAGATTATCCAAAAAATGTAGGTCAGTTGGTTGCATAGGTTGTGGCTTGCTGAAAGAGGGAATTAACTAATTAGACATACTCTAAGGCTAACCTCCATAAATCAACCAAGAAATTACTTTATTATCAGCATTTAACAAAAATAACAGCCCTGTTTTTTTATAAAAAGCATAATTGCCTTGCACGCTGCTGAGTAAGCGAGTTGGCTCACCATATACTTTTTTGATGTCCGACAAGTGGCTGCCTACGGCTATTCCTCTAGCGGTTTGCCCCTTATACATCGGTTTGGTCATCAGGAAGCCTTTCATACTGCTCAGGCTGCCACTTGTAGAAACTAGCAGTGCATCAAATTCCTCTTCTTCGATAGTAACCAATAAAGTAGAAGGACGCTCGTTTGTTTGTTTGCGAATACGAGTCACCGAAAAATCTTCTTGTGCATCAAATAAAGCTTCGAGTGCCTCGATACCAATATCTGCAATAGTTTCTTCTGAGCCTACAATTTCTTCGATTGCTTTTTTCTGAAAAAGTTTTGCAAATACATTGTTTTGGAGTGCTTCGAGATTGGCAGTAGCCAGCAATTCATTGTCTGCTTGTGCCGTTTTGAAATCCTGGCGAGCAGTTGCTTTATCACCTTTCGTTCTCTTATTGGCGTAAGCAATACCACGAGCCAAATAAGCATTGGCGAGCAGTAGTTTTGAAGAGGGTAACTGTATGGCTTTGCTCGCAAACCCAATCGCCAAATCGTGTTCTTGCAGTAGCGAATGCACAAGTGCCAAATTGATATAAGCAGCGGTGTAGTTGGGGTCTAGTTGTACGGATTTTTGTAGCTTGACTAAGGATTTTTGCAGCAATTTTTTGCGCAATACTTTGGTATCTATGCTGGTTCCTTTAGTGCCTGTCGGTTGTAGGCGTGTCGTCCAGTCGATACCCAATGGATAGATAAATTGTAGCTCTTCGGGCGTATAGTAGCCCAATGCTTGTTGAGCCAGTGCTACGCCTGCATTGTTGTACATTTCTCTGCTCGGAAACGTCTCGATAATATAATCGTAGCAAATGCCTGCTTTCTCGTATTCTTCAACCAAGTTCAGCACATTGGCAGCCTGAAAAACAGGCAACAAACGCTGTAGCATTTTTTGCGAATTGCTATAAATAGCCTTACGGTCTTGTAGCGAAGGGTAGCCGTCGAGCTTATCGTCTAGTGACAAAGCCGTATAAAGTGTATCAAAAAAAGCAGGCGTAGCCGCCAAGGTATTGTATCCTGCCAAATACCCAAAAATACCGCCATAATAATCGGCTTGAGCTTCCATTTTGGCTCTATTCTCATTGTCATACATACCTTGCTTGACCTGTTTTTTGATGTCCGTCTTCGGATTAGCTTTACCGAAAGCATGCTGCCAGCCGTGTCCCTTGTAGAAATGAGCCAATTCATGTCCGATTACGGCAGCCATTACATTGATAGAATCTTTCCCGAATTTAGTTGCCAAATCATAAATTCCTTCGCCAAAATGTATCGTATTTCGTTTGGGATTATAATAGGCATTGTAGTAGGGGGCTTTGCCTTCGTTATAGACAAATTCGAGTACAGGCGGTTGTCGATAATCTTGCACGGAAGTGCTAATGTCTTGGTATATTTTTTCGATTAATGCCGCTTTTTTTTGCTGATAGTCGGTCTTTGTATTGGTGGTGCTGCCAGCACTTAATAGAAAGCTACTGCTAGCGATTGCACCAGCAAAAAAAAGAGAAGAATAGTATTTTTTTTTAGTCATGTTGTATTGTGATTTATTCGTCTAAAATAGGGCTTTGGGTAGGTTGTTGACGGGTATAGTACGCCAAAATAATACCCCCAATTATCATTGGTAAACTCAATAGTTGAGCCATATTAATGATGCTGTCAGGATCAAAAACATAGTGTTCTTTGATGAATTCCATACAGAAACGGAGGGTACCCAATATCGTCAATCCAACTGCAAAAATGTGACCATCTTTTACGGTGTTTCGCTTTTTGGCGTAATACCAATTCATGAAAATGAACAAACCCATATAGACAATGAATCCATAGAGTTGGACAGGGTGACGAGGAGTTGTACCCGTAGGTGGCGGAAGTTTGTCAAAAACAACTGCCCATGCACCATCAAAGGGAGCACCCAATATTTCGGAGTTCATGAAATTGCCCAATCGAATGGAAGCCAAGCAGATACCAGAAATCAATGCCGCTCTATCCAAGAACCACAAAATGGGTTTACCTGTACGTTTGGATAGTATCCAATAGGCGATAATCAAGCCAAGCATGGCACCATGAGAAGCTAATCCACGAAAACCTGTGAACTCAAATTCGGGGCTGAATTTGAAGGGGAGCAGTATCTCGGCAGGGTGCTGGGAGAAGTATTCAAATTCGTAAAAAAGACAGTTGCCAATACGAGCACCGAGTATGGTTCCCACCACAGAGTAGAGCAGCAAACTATCTAGTATATCCAGATTGACTTTGTCTTGCACGAACTGTTTGCGAAGCATAAAAAAACCGACAATAAACCCTACTGCAAAAAGTAAAGAATACCAACGTAAGGCAAAACCGCCTAAATGGGCGATAATAGGGTCTGGACCCCAATGGATAACAGCTAACATAGCTTTGGTGGTTATTAGCTGTTTGTTTATGGCAAATAACAGCTATTCATTTGAATAAAAAAACTTAGAAATAGAGACTTTTAGCTAGCGTTGCTCTGATAAGACCGCTTTGTTGTAAGATACTAGACGTTAGACTGCCAACAATAGCTTCTTATTCCTTTACGAATACTTATTCTAAGAGCATGTTCCTAATAAGGAATTTTAGCTATCAGACAAAAGTGTACATTAGAGGTTATTACGAATTTCTGTCTTTCCTTGCTACTCAAAAAAATCTATCTCGCCAACTCTATTCGTAATAACCTCTATTATCTAAGATAAAATAAAATCAAAGATAGTTCTTAAAATTGCTACCACAAAAAAAAGCGACTACAGACAAGATTAGTTGTCAATAGTCGCTGATATTAGTAGTTGATTTTGCTTAAAATTCTAAGAACTCTATTACTTGTTGTTGAATTGCTCTTTGAGTGCCTTCATCTATTAGTTCGTCTTCTTTGACGAGCTGTTCGATATTGGAAACAGGCAGACGATTGGGCAGGATATGAATACCCAAATAGCTCAAATAACCAGTCATATATTCCATGCCTCTAGAGCAACCGCCTCGCCCAGCAGATACACCAGTCAGGGCTGCTTTTTTGCCCCCCTTGAACGTTTCGTTGTACTTTCTGACGGAACAAGCATCTATAAATAGCTTGAAAATACCAGCTGCTCCACCATTGTACTCAGGGAGTACAATATAGAATTTGTTAGCGGCGACCATATATTCATCTTGAATTTCGGCGAGTGCTTTGCTTTGCCCATCTTCCGAATACATCTTTGTGTGTACCATGTCATCAGGCAAATCCAATAAGCTAAAAAATTGTACTTCTTCTTCTGCTTGTTCTACCAATAAGCCATAAATATAGTCGGCAATTAGTTTGGTTCGGCTTCCTTCTCGGTTGGTTCCTGCGAGTACGGTTATCATATTTAGTCTATTTTTGTTTTTGTCAAAAGGTAAATTGGTTTTGGATTAAAAATCAGTAACTAAGTGGTCTGCCAACTGGTCAAATTCATTGTCGTCCTCGTCTCCTTTCAAATCTTGGAAGAATTTGTAAACGGCCACATTCATGAAAGGAACAAGCCAAAGGAAACCAATTCCTAAGGTAAAGATAGCTAGAATTGCCCAGCCTAAAAACTTGAGGTGCAAGTAAAACAAACGCATACGATGTCCGTCCATCATTTCTCTACTTTCGCGCAATGCGTCCATAAACGGAATATCTTTGTCTTTGGCTAAGATATAGAAAGTCATGCTATAGCTATAACCTGCCATAATGCCGGGTATAATGAATAATAAAGTCCATAATAGTATAAATATCATCATGACAATATAGGCTAAACAACTGCGAACAAAGTCGTTGAATCCACTAAAAAGTTGCTCGATATTAGGGTTGTCTCTGTTGTTTAGGCTAATGATGAAATAAGTGAACCCAAGCATGAATGGACCCGCAATTAGAAAAGAAAGATTCCCGATGTATGGAATCATACCTAATATATTGACCAAAAACATGTATATAAAGGTAGTACCTGCAGCAATGCCCCATTGTCCTGTCATGGTTGCTTTTGCTTCATCGTAGAATTCTTGGTTGGTTTTGAGTGTTCTCATGGAGTAGTTTTGTTTTTTTTGTGAAAAAATTAAATAATGTGTAAGATAGTAAATTCTTGTTGACGAAATAGAATGCTTTCGCCTACTTTTTTTTGTAGCAATAGCTGCCCAATAGGCGAAGCCAAGGAAATAGCAAAATAGGGCGTTGTTTCAATAATTATTTTGCCCAAACTGACCCCCAAATAATAAGTACCTTGGTTGGTTTGTACCAATGCGCCTTGTTGTGCAGTTGAGTAGGTTTGGGTAGGGTCTAGCTGTGCCAATAGTTTTTTGGAATGCAAAACGGTGGCGAGCTGCTGCATAATTTTATCCTTTTCGAGGTGCAACATAGCCCTGCCTGTTTCGTACTTGTCGCCAACACTGCTTTTGGTTTCGGCACCGAGCGAGTCTTGAATGTCGTCCAATCGCTGCTGTATTGTTTGGCGCTTGTCGGCAACTTGTGCCACGCAAGCCGTATGTATGATTTTTTTGGTCATCAAATCAAGCATGAAATATAGGGTCTGAAGGGCTGAAAAATAAATAGAACTGCAAAGAACAAAAAAAATATTAAACTAATCGCCTTAGTGGGCTGTTTTTGTAGTCAGTAATCTTTTCTTTGTGTCAGAATACCTTTTTGAATTTACTAAAATAAACTCTTTATGCCACTATCTGCCATTGTCGCTATCGACCAAAATTATGCTATTGGGAAGGACAATACGATTCCTTGGCACTTGCCCGCAGACTTACGTTATTTCAAAAAAACAACCTTGCACTGTCCGATTATCATGGGCAGAAAATGCTACGAGTCTATTGGGCGACCATTGCCCCAACGGCTCAATATTGTGATCACTCGCAATCCAGATTATGTGGCGGAAGGCTGCACGGTTGTGCATAGTTTGGCGGAAGCTATACAAGTAGCTAAATCCAGCAATCCAAGCGAAATATTCTTGATAGGTGGTGGCGAAATATATCGGGAAGGTTTACCGCTTTGCGAGCAAGTTTATTTGACTAAAGTTGATGTAATTGTGGAAGAATCTACTGTTTTTTTTCCTACGTTGAGTGAGGTAGATTGGCAATTGCACCAAGAAGAAAAGCACGAGGCAGATGAAAAAAATCCGCACGATTATGCTTTTTGTATCTACAAAAGAATGAACTCCAATGCTCACCAAAAAACTATATAGATGTCCGTATTGCCCAAGCTACAAAATATTAGAGGTCCTCGTCGAAAGTTAGGTGTTTTTATTGACTTGCTTATGTTGGGGATTACTGTTCTGGACTTGCTTTGGCTAGGGTTCGATACGGCTTATAGTTCCAAGATTATACGACAGTTTATAGATGCTATTTTGCCGTTTAATTACGAACCGATTCACGACAATTTTTATTTTTATGATTCGATAGTAGTGACGTTTTTTATTGTCGAATTTTTTGGACGATGGATCTTTTCTATTTACCGAAAGGATTACGACAAGTGGTTCTTTTATCCATTTTTTCATTGGTACGATGTACTAGGTTGTATTCCTACGAGTTCGTTCCGAATATTGCGCTTGTTGCGTATGGTTGGGCTGTTGTATCGTCTAGATCATTGGAAGGTTATTGAGTTGCAGAATTTTGCTATTTACAACAAGTTTAAAGAATATTACAACATTCTGCTCGAAGAAGTATCGGATAGAGTCGCTATACGAGTGCTTTCGGAGGCAAAAAATGAGTTGACGACAGGCAAGCCACTCTTGATGACGATTGCAAATGATATTGTCAAACCCAAACAAAAAACGATTGCGGATATGGTCGTCGGCTTGATTCAGCGTGGTATTGCAGAGCAGTATCCGCAATATCAAAAAATATTGGAAAAGCATATCTCGGAAGTAGTCAAAACGGAGGTTTCTACCAACAAGGAAGTAAAACAATTTACACGCATACCGATACTGGGCGGACAAATAGAAGATACGCTCAATACGGCTGTTAGTCAGATTGTGTTTGGAGTGGTCAATCGGCTGATAGAAGATACGGCAGAAGCCAAACATCAGCAGGTGTTGAAGTTAGCTGTCAATAGCTTGCTGGATGTGTTACTCGCCGAACCGCCGACCACTGATAGAGCATTGGGCAATGAAATTATAGAAGAATCTATTGATTTGATTATCAGTAGGGTACAGGTGCAACAATGGAAAGAAGCTGCTCGGCAGCGCAAACTAAATTTGGAAAATGAAATCTGAAAAACAAAAACAAGAGGAAGATGATCGGCGACAATTTTATGTCAATGTAAGTCTGGCTATGTATGGAGGATTACTTTTAATCGGATTCATATTCAATATATGGGTTATTTATCATGTGGGTACGTTTATTTTTAGCTTTTTCTAAATTCATAGGGACTAAATTTAGACATGCTCTAACCTCTATTGAACAAAAAAATGTTATACAAAAGTAAAATAATAAGCTAGTTGCAACTAGATGCATCTATTCTAGCTTTTAGAATGTTGAATAGTCTAAAAATAATTTAGTATTTTAGCAAAAATTGAATGCAAGCAAACACAATCAATAAATAATGGAAACGAAAGAAATAAGAAAAGAAAAATGTGTCATTGTTGGTTCTGGACCAGCAGGTTATACTGCGGCTATCTATGCCGCTAGAGCTAATATGAATCCTGTACTCTACACGGGAAGAGAGCCGGGAGGTCAATTGATGATCACGACCGATGTGGAGAATTTTCCAGGTTATCCTGATGGGGTAATGGGACCACAGATGATGGAAGACCTTCAGAAACAAGCTGCTCGTTTTGATACCGAAATCAATGTGGGTATTATGATTGAGAAAGTTGATTTTTCGAGCAGACCACACAAGTTATGGACAGATGGAGGGCAAGAAATTCATGCCGATTCTGTCATTATAGCAACAGGTGCTTCGGCTCGATGGTTGGGTATAGAATCCGAGAAAAAATATATGAATAGAGGGGTCTCGGCTTGTGCTGTTTGTGATGGCTTCTTTTATAGAGGCAAAGAGGTAGCTATAGTAGGTGCTGGAGATAGTGCTTGCGAAGAAGCTTCTTATCTTTCTAAGTTGTGTCCGAAAGTACATATGTTTGTTCGTAGAGACGAAATGCGTGCTTCCAAGATTATGCAGGAGCGTGTGTTGAACAACGACAAAATTCAAGTCTATTGGAATACCGAAATAGAAGAAATATTAGGAGATGAGCAAGGCGTAACAGGCGTTCAGATTGTGAATAACAAAAGCAAAGAAACCCAAAAGTTAGATCTTTGGGGTGTATTTGTAGCGATTGGACACGTGCCTAATACCAAAATATTTGCCGACTTCTTGGATATGGATGATACAGGCTATTTGATAACCAAAGCAGGTAGCACGAAGACCAATATTGAGGGTGTTTTTGCGAGCGGTGATGCACAAGACAAAGATTACCGTCAAGCGGTAACGGCAGCAGGTACAGGTTGTATGGCTGCACTAGATGCAGAGCGCTATTTGGCAGCAGAAGGCTTGATTTAAACAACTTCAATTTCATGAGAAACAAAAAATAAAAATGACAGATCAAGATAAAAAATTCATGCAGCGTGCCATTGATTTGGCAAAAGAAGGCATGAGCATCAATGCAGGAGGTCCTTTTGGGGCGGTTGTCGTCAAAGATGGCAAAATAGTAGGAGAGGGCTACAATCGGGTGACTTCGACCAATGACCCTACGGCACATGCAGAAGTAACGGCTATCCGAAATGCTTGTACCAACTTGGGGGCTTTTCAGCTCGATGATTGTATTATTTACACTTCATGTGAGCCTTGCCCGATGTGTTTGGGTGCTATTTATTGGGCTAGACCCAAGGCAGTTTATATGGGCTGTACGCGTTATGATGCTGCCAATATTGGATTTGATGATCAATTCATCTATGATGAGTTGGAAAAAGAAATTGACGACCGAAAAATACCAATTACTCGCCTTATGCGCAAGGAAGCCTTAGGTGCTTTTGAAGCTTGGACGGAGAAAATGGATAGAACGGATTACTAAGAATACAGCAAAGCAAAATGAAAAAGGTCAAAAAGTAGTAGTTACTTTTTGACCTTTTTTGCGTTATTCTACAAGTATTACTTAGACCTGCTTTTAGAATGCGGTTACTATACTTCGCCCCAAAAAATGAAATAGACATGGATATAAAACTAAAATTAGCTCTGTTGATACTCTGGATAATAGGTGGTCAATTGTCTGCACAAAAGTGCCTAAAAAAAGATAGTTTTTTCGTAAAAAGTGAAGCTCCAATTTATTGCTTGGAAGAAGTATTGTCTGCTACGGTACCTGTCCAGGCATTGTGCGTCCGCAGAAGTGACTTAATGTCTTTTTATGGCGAATTGTCGTTAGTATATTCTATTATGACGCATTATTCGGACAGCTTCGCTGCAAAAATAAAGCCTGTCAAAAATCTGTACGTGTATGAATATGTGCCACTTGAATTCATACAATGGTTAGCCCAAAATACTTCTATCGAAAAAGTCATGTTTCGACCTAATTCGAGATCATATACTTCTCAGAATCTACAGAATATTGGAGATTACAAGTATTTTGAACATTTGAAATATATAGAATGTGCCGATACTAGTCTCTTGGTAGCTAAGGGGTTGAAACAGATTGTACAACTAGATACTTTAGTGTGGTTGGATATATATACCCAAAATCCTTATCTTCATCAGGTGTCTTCTATTAGCACCTTGATACTCTATCAATATGCAAAAAAACGTTTGTATAATCCTGCCGAGAACTGGTCTTATTCTTCGTACGACAAACCTATAGTATTTAGTTTTCCTACACAGCTTCAATCCATTTATATCAGGCGTAGTTTTCATGTCAGCTTCAAAAATAACATCAATAGGATATTCTATAATAGGGTGTATTTTCTTGATCAATTGAATCAACCATTCCCACTTGCTACCGATTCTGTAGTGGTAAAAGGAGAGAATTTTCCAACTCCTATGCCTGAGGTAGAAAATTTGACTTTGATACAGCAGCTGGCAGGTGGCGAACAACGTAATAGATTTGTTTATACTTATGTTATTCCTTCCGACATTAGCAAATACATCAATCTCAAACATTTGGTTATTATGTCAACCAATAAAATTATACTTCCAGCTTCTTTTTATCAACTAACACGTTTAGAAAGTTTGGAAATAAGTGGATATAGATACTTGTCGGATTCTATACGTTATTTGCAAAGCTTAAAAAAAATGACGCTTAATAATTATAATATGAGAGGCGTTTTCAATATTCCTGACTCGATTAGTTGCCTATCTAGCTTGAAGCAATTGAGGATTTATAACAGAAGTGAACGCAGAGAGACTCCGTTGCCTAGTAGTATTTATGAGTTGACTAATTTAGAAGAGCTTGATGTCAGTCCTTATTGGCTTTCCGATTCTATTCAATACCTTCAAAAGCTTACAAAGTTAACGATGGCTGGAATATTAGAATCGGAAGAGGTAACTAGGTTTCCAGATGGTATTAGGCATTTGAAGGCACTAAAAGAGCTCGAAATAGGAATGCATTACTATTTAGAAAGGTTTCCAAATGCTATTTTTGAGCTTCGTCAATTGGAGCGATTCGTATTTGAGGGGGAACTCAAAAGAGCAGGGTTGAATACTCGAAAATTGAAGCAGTTAACGAGCTTAAAGTATATTGAATTTGATACAGAACTGCTCAAAAATGAATTTCATTTCAAAAAAATATACCAAGCATTACCCGAAAATTGTGTATTGGATCTAAACCTAAAAAAAGGTTTTAAGGCACCAGAATATTGGGGAAATATAGGTTTGTATATGAATTATGGCTGGGGGCAAACCGTTTTTACAGGAGTCGAGTTTCTACACTATGTGAGCGGAGCTTCTATCCAAAAGAAAAGAGACCGAACCGTAGATCGCTTGAATCAAACCATAAACTCCGAAGGTGCAAAAGTTCCTAGACTTTTTGACTTTCATACCTTTTCGTTCGGTACGGAATGGAACTACCTAAAAAATGATGATTTTTTGATGGGGTATCGAATGGGATATAACTACACCAGAATCAAAGAACCCATTTCTTTGCAGATGGATCTGATGGCTTACACCAACTACAAAGGTGCGTTTGATGTACGAATAGCTCCCGGTATAGCCGTTCCGATCAGGACACCTGTATTGTGGTTTTATGTATCTTACAGTTACAAGATGCCTCTAATTGCCGAACAAGAGCAGAACATTGTAGCTCGACACAATATTGGATTAAATATTAGGTTTACGACCGATTGGTGGAGTAGCGTATTGCCAATGGCTTATGGATTTTGATGGTAATAATGTCTAGTTTAGACATACTCTTTAATAGATATTCTTAAAGAAGTATTAATAACTGATGTTACGCAAAAACAGTTTGAATTAAGAAAATATTTGGTCTGATTTTGCTCAATAATCAAGCCTACTGAAAATGTGGGCATTATGGAGAACAAGCGAATACTATCCCTTGAAAATACGTTTAAACTTCAAGGGTTTCCGCAGAAAATAGCCAAAAGGCGTATTTATCTAGCAAAATACGTCCTTTGAACCTAAAAGCAGGTCTAAAAACTCCCTTGAAGTCAGTATTGAAAGGTGATAGTATCTTGTTCGTAATACTCGCCCTAGACTTTGCTTCTTTCGGTAATGGAAAGAAGAGGAGATATAATTGACCTGCCCAATTGGCAAATATACTTCTTGCGTAACGTCAGTTAATAAGGCAATAGAAAGTTATTGTCGGAAGTCTAGCATCTATCAGCAAAGCGATCGTATCAAAAGCAACGCTAATTTCTATTGTTTCCCCCAAAATGACGCTAGCTAAAAAGTGTACGTTTCCAATAGTTATTTTACATTGACTTTCGCAATCATGCGATAGTACAGCCAAGGCATGAAACGCTTGATATAGACCATAATGACTTCTTTTTTGCCAATATAAGCGACCTTTTTTTTCTTTTGAATAGCGGTTGCCATCTTTTTGGCAAAAACCTCCGAGGACATACCTGCTGCTTGTCGGCTGTCCATATTGTTTTGTGGCGAACCATCACCGACCAAAGCGTTATAAGAGATATTAGTTTTGACAAACCCTGGAGCAATAAGCGTCACCGTAATTCCTTGGTCGCTCAATTCTGCTCTCAACGAATCAAAAAATCCATGTAGGGCGTGTTTGCTCGCAGCATAAGAAGAGCGATAAGGCGTACCAAATACACCTGTTAGGCTAGTGACCGACACGATTTGTCCGCCACCTCGTGCCAGCATATTAGGCAAGACCGCTTTGGTGAGTGCCACGGTCCCCAAATAGTTGATTTTCATCAATCGTTCATCGACCGCTATCAAGGTGTCGAGGGCAAAGGAACGTTGAGAAATACCGCCATTATTGACTAATACATCAATTTTACCAAACTGTTGGATTACTTTATCGACTACTATCGACAAGTCATGGTATTGTTCCAAATCGAGCGTTTGGATATGGGCATTTTTTGTCCATTCTAGGCATTTTTGTTGTACCTTCTGGAGGCTACTTTCTGTTCTGCTCGACAGAATCAGCGTTGCCTGTTGTTGTGCCAATTCGTAGGCCAGTGCTTCGCCAATACCTGAAGAAGCGCCTGTTATCCAAATGATTTTATTGGTAAAATATGCCATGCAGATTGCTTTGTTTTTTAGATCTAAATATTTGGTACTCAAAATAACAAATGCTCTCTAGTTTAGCATACTAGAGAGCATTTTTTCTTTGCATTAGTTGAATATAAATAATATAGACTATTACTTATCAACAGCAATAACGACTACAGCTATGTCATCGTCGTTTCGTGTCGTCTGATTGAATGCAATATAGCCTTGGTTGTCCTTATAGTTGATATTAGTAAACGCATTGCTACCAACCGCTTTCATAACATCATCGTGATAATTACCTGTATTGGCATTATCTATTTGCTGGCGCAATTGCTCAGGATTGAGTTCTTTTTTGGAATAGACAATTGCCATGTAATCTTTATCTCCTTTGTCGTCGGGATAGAGTTCGCCACCATCAGGAAACAAACGCGTCCCTACAATTCCTAAGAAAGTAGAATACTGACGATTGGGCGGAAAAACTACGATAGCCGCTCCACCATCTGCTTCTGTTTCTTTAGAGAAAACATAGGCATAACATTCCAAGGCATTGGTGATTTCTATCTTAAATCCTGTTCCTTTTGCTATTTTTTGAGTCGTCTCAAATAAGTTGTCTCGCACTCTGCGCACAGGTATAGCCGATTTGTTTTTCAGGTTGTACAAGCCGCATTGTATCGCAAATTCTGTAGTAGAAGCAGTTTTTGCTTTGCCGTGTGGAAATACGCCATAAGCCTCTCTACAAAATGTTTTGAAGGCATCGTAAGGAACAAAAACAAAGCCTTGATCGCCCCAATCTTCGCCCCAGCTATTCATAATTTCAAAGAGTTGTTTGTCGTCATCATAGCCAATCAAACACATGGCATGACCACCCAAATTGTCGATGCCACGAGCATCGCTACGACTAGGTTGCCATACTTTTTTGCCCATCATATCCTGAAACGAATAAGGGACTTTCATGGCAATAATGACAGGTGCTCCTTGAGCAATATTTTGCTTGACGGCTTCCAAATCTACATCATAATTTTTGCCTGAGCGAGTCAATCGATTATAACCTCTAATTCGATGCTCCATGGCTTCTCGGAGCAATTGATTGTCAGGTTTTCGGCTACAGTCATTTTCATTATAAGCAAACTTAGAAAAAGCTACTAAACCTTTCTGTGTCATGTGCTGGAGTGCCTCGCCAGTATAAGCTCCTTGGCAGTTTTGTAGCCCAATTTGATTGTACAAAAACGAAGGACTGTAAGCAATGCTATTGGGGGGAGCTCCTGTAGCAACGGATTCTAATATAGT
The DNA here is from genome assembly GCA_937139495.1 of uncultured Saprospiraceae bacterium. Classification (GTDB taxonomy): domain Bacteria; phylum Bacteroidota; class Bacteroidia; order Chitinophagales; family Saprospiraceae; genus Aureispira. The sequence goes on from CAKZQC010000006.1 coordinate 132,081, forward strand.
ACGAGCCGCATAAGCCGAAGCCCAACCGACACAAGAACCTTGACTGCCTTGGTTGAGTCGTCTAGGTGCATTGGCACGTAGCGAAGCTGCTTTAGCCAAACCATACTTGTTGGAGCTAGTCGATAGGGCAGGGTAGACCAATGTTTTGTCGTATTTTTCTTGGTCAATGCGACCACCCATTCCATACATATTATTTTGGTCATTGGCGGATGAGCCGCCACCAAAACCACCCATAAAAAAGTAAACAATTCCGCCTACAATCAAGAGTGGAATCCCAATTTTGGGATAACGAAATACGAAAAATAGGGCTGCCATTAGCATTTTGCCACCGCTTCCATTACCGCCACCACGGTTGTTGTTGCTATTATTATTGCTGGGTTGCTCGTCGGGTCTAAATCTTATAGCCATGTTTGTATATTTAAGTTTAAATTTTGAATAGGTATTTTTTAGTTCAAGTTAAAAAGGTCCAAAGTATTAAGTCCAAAGTCCAAAGTCCAAATTTTTTGAGTTATTAGAATCAGTGGCTGAAAAGGTCTAAAGTATTAAGTCGATTTTTTTTTCTAATTTATAACGCTCAAAGGGGCATTTTTTTTATCATTAGACTTCCGTCCCTACACCCCAAATTGTATTTTTAGCTCTTGGGGCAAATCTTCGAGATAATCGATGTCGCTCAATGTAGGCAATACTTCGTATGGATAACCCAATACTTCAAAGTCAATAATGGTATCTTGATAAACTCGGTTAGTACTCCATTTTTTGTGTTGAAAAACGGCAGATTCTAACTGTCGCATTCCCAAAAGGTAATAACCACCATCTTTGGCAGGTCCAATCGTAAACGATTGCTTTTCTAAGGCTTCAAAAGCAGCCTCTACAATACTAGGGTGCAGTTCGTAACAGTCACTTCCAATAATCAAAACCCGCTTGTAGCCCTCTTCAAAAGCTTGTGTAAAAGCTGCCTGCATCTTTTCGCCCAAAGTACCTTTTTCTTGTATTCCTTTCTGGAAGTGAGCAGAATCAAATAGGTCAGAAGCTTCCACTTCAGTGGAATACAAAACTCGACGTTCCGTTTCTACTTTTTGAGTAAGCGTAGCAGTATATTGCAATAGGAAATTATAAATATCCAATGCTTTTTGGTCGCCAATACTAGCTGCTAGACGAGTTTTGGCAGTACCCAATACAGGATTTTTAACAAAAATAAGCAATAGTCGATCTTTCATGTTTTTTCGTAATGCTCTAGAGAGCAATTTATCAATAAAGGTTATTCAAACATGCTTTTAGGAGCGGTTAGGTTGCCATTTATTTTTGATTGCTATAGCAATAAAATACACAAAAGCAGCTACTAGCACGCCCAACAAAGCCCCCGCCAATACATCGGAGGGATAATGCACGCCAACATATACTTGGCTGTAAGCAATTAGGCTTGCCCAAAGGAACAGCAGCACAAAATAATAGCGAGACCACTCCAATCGGAATAGCAAAAAAAGCTGCATTGCCACAGCAAAATGATTGGCAGCATGCGAAGACGGAAAACTATAACCGCCACCACAGTGTATCAAGGTACGAACGGTATTTTGTAAAGAAGGTTCTCGACAAGGGCGAAGGCGACCAACTGTTTTTTTGATGAGTTCGCTACTAATTTGGTCACTCAATAAGATGGTAATTCCAATTACAAGTAAGAACCAAAAGGTGTTTTTGCGATGTTTGCGAGCAATCATAAACAGTAGCAACAAGTACAAAGGAATCCAAGTCGTTTTGGTTCGCCAAATCGGCAAAATAGTATCTAACCAATCTGCCGTAGCCACTTGATTGACCCATTTGAAAACAGTTTGGTCTAAAGATAATAAACTTTCCATATCGAACTATTTAGGTCGAACAACCATAATCAAACGATCAGAATTTTGCTCGTCAAAAGCAGTCAAATTATGTTCTCCAAAAGTAGCGACTAGTTCGAAGCCTACTGTCTCGAAAAATGCCTGAAATTTAGCCAAATCAAATCCATGTACTTTTTCCTGAAAGTGATAATCCTGTCCTTTATCCTCAAAGCGAATATCTTTGATAATGGCACCATTTTCTACCCAACGCTTGATGTGAAAAGTGATACCATCAACTATCTTTTCTTCTGCTAGTACTAGATTGTGAATGACTTTTTTGGCATTGAAAAAATCAATAACTAAGACACTTTCTTTATTTTTCAGACCGTTTTTCATGGCAAGCAATGTATCTATATGCTCCGCTTCTGTTTCGAAGTATCCAAAACTTGTAAACAGATTAAAAATAGCATCGAAGGAACCAAACTCAATTGGGTCGCGCATATCGTGTGTTCGAAAAGATAAATTTTCTTGTTCGAATTGCTGTGCATAAGCAATACTTTCGGGCGATAAATCAACGCCTACGACTGCTAAGTTTTTTTTAGCCAAATAAATAGAGTGTCGTCCTTTTCCACAAGCCAAATCTAGTACTGTTGAGCCTTTAGGTAATTTTAAATAATCGACAAGATTATCCATGAAAAAATGAGCTTTGGCATCATCTCTATGTTGATATAAGGTATGATAGTAGGAAGAATCAAACCAAGTAGCAAACCAATTTTGTGTCATGATGTTTTTTTTATATAAAAAAGTCAGCAGTAATATTATCTGCAATTAATTTTCCTTTGGGAGTTAAGATATAGGCTTCATTTTGCAGCAGCATATAGCCCTGTTGTTGATATTGAGTTGCTTTCTTGTCGAAGGCTTCTTTTTGTTGGGTGTCCCAATGAACTATTTTAGATTTCTGCACGCCCCACTTGGTGCGTAATGCAGTCATAATGTATTCGTTGTGTTGGTTGGTGGGAGATAATTCTTCGATTTCAAAATAAGAATCTTGTTTCGTTATGGCAGCCGTATATTTTGCATTATTAGCTACGTTCCATTGCCTAGAATGCCCGTTGAAAGAGTGGGCAGAAGGACCTACCCCCAAATAGTGTACCCCAGTCCAATAATTGGTATTGTGTTTGGCATAAAAGCCACCTCTACAGAAATTAGAAATTTCATATTGCTCATAATTATTTTTTGCAATTTGTGCTAGCAATATCTCAAACTGAGTCGCCGCATGATCTTCGGATAGGGTAGGGGCAATACCTTTTTTAATTTGATAATCTAAGGCAGTTTTAGGCTCGACGGTCAGTGCATAACAGGACAAATGAGGTACATTTAATTCAAAGGCGATTGCTAAGTTTATGGACCACTGCTCATGGCTAGTAGTAGGCGAGCCATAAATCAAGTCAATCGTCAAGTTGTCAAAACCTTGGTCTTGTGCCAACTGAATACAACGCTGTGCTTCTTGAGCATTATGAGCTCGATTCATAAACTGCAAGTCATTCTCAAAAAAAGACTGCACGCCAATACTAAACCGATTGATGGGCGTTTGCCGAATCGCTTGCAAATAGCTAGTGGTCAGGTCATCAGGATTTGCTTCCAATGTAATTTCCAAATCCTCTGCTAGGGTATAGTTTTTTTGTATTACTTGTAGCAATTGCTCTACTTCATTAGGAGAAAGCAAGGAGGGAGTACCACCACCAAAATAGATAGAACCAATGGTTTGTCCTTGCAAGTACGTTTTTCTGTTCACCAGCTCTTGAGCAATCGATTCGAGCATAGCAGCCTTGTAACGGACAGAAGTCGAAAAATGAAAATTGCAATAGTGGCAAGCTTGCTTGCAGAACGGAATATGTACATAAATACCAGCCATGGAAATTCTTTTTTTGTGAAGGTACAAAAAAAACTGTTTGACCTCTCCAAAGAGAAATCAAACAGTTCATAAAAAATATCTTAATAATAAAATCTAAGTATTTTAAGCCAATAAGCAAAAGTTATTGCTTTACAATTTTGTGTGCAGCTACTTGCTCACCATCAGAGAGGTGAATCATATAAGTACCAGCAGGATAGTTCGTCATATCTACTTGATAGTTGGTTGCTGCCGTCAAGCTCGTTTGGAAAACACGCTTGCCCGATAAGTCAATCAAAAATAAGTCATAATCACCTGCATCACCGAATTGTAAGTTAACCACATCCGTCGTAGGATTTGGATACACTTCTACTTGCTCCAGTAGGTTGATTTGCTTTACCGCTACGATAGTACTAGTATCTTCAGGAATAACAAACGTTCTCAAGAAAGCTGTATCACCTGTGGTCGTATTACGCTCATCCGTAGCCATACCTGCCGCATAGAAGGTGACATCGCCACTTCCTGCTGCTGGAGCTGTCCAGCTCATGCCTGCAGCATAGTAAGTATCTCCTCTCATAGGTCCAGAACTAGAAAAAACACCTCTCAATACTCGTTTTTGTTCAACATAATCAATGCCATTAAGTGTCGTAACAGTCAAATTGGTGTCAACATCAGCCACAAAAGTTCCTGCTTGTGTACTGTCAGCCAATAGTGCAGTGATTTGTAGTCCAAAGGAGGCACGTATCTCGTTTGATTGAGCATCGTAAGATTCCTCTGAACTAGGAGTAGCAACAAATAAGTAAGTTTGTCCCGGACGATAGGCTTTGATACTATCCCAACCTGCTTCATAGGCTAGGGTGTATTGCCCGACGGGTTGTATGGTCATTGCCACGCCATCTTGCGAAGGAGTCCAAGTCAATCTATTTTGGAAGGATCCCGGAATGATGGCAGAATGGCAGCTATTACAGTCATTGCTATTGAATGGAGAGCCTGTACAGTCACCTACGGTAGTGGTAGGGGCAGCAGCATTACTGAGTAACATTAGGTAGAGAATTAGCCCACTCGCAAGTGTAGCCATAATTAATTTTAATTTCATCTGGTATAAGTTTTTGATTTATTAAGGTTTTTATAAAAAATGCAATATAAGTTTTACTTTATTTTTTATATCATTTGTAAGTGTTTTTTTGTTAGTGGTGTACGAAAAAAGTGATGACTCCAATTAAATTCATTTAATTTTTGAAAATATTAGGGAATATTATTCTTGCTGATGACATTGAACAAAGGTTTTCCAGTAATAGAAACTAAAAAATAACATCTATAATAGCTTGTTATCAATTAAAAGTTTGTAATTTAGCTAGGTGAAGAAAAATTATATTCTATCCTGAAATCCCTTACCACCAATTCAAAATAATAATAATATGAGAACCAAACAATTACATTTTATACTACTCGTTATTGGTTTACTATTTTTTCAGTCGCAAGCATTGCAAGGTCAGATTGCTTTGGATTGGGTTACTCGAGATGTTTTGCCTACGGGGCAAATAGGTCCCCAGTTAGGTAGCCAAGGCGCGGATGTAGGTAAGGGAGTGGCTCTTGATGCTCAAGGAAACGTGTACAGTGTTTTTGGGTATAAAGAGGCTGGCGCCTCCACCCAGATTTCTATGGGTATTGTCAAGTACGATGTAGATGGTAATGTGATCTGGAGAAGAAGTTTACAAGCTAAGGATGGTAGTGCTAAAGTAGATGTGTACCCTACTAATATACTAGTTGGACCTACAGGAGTATATTTTGCAGCCTATGCAGGTTCTGAAGGAGCAAGTGACGCTGCTACACAATTTCTTATTAATGAATACACTACAACTACACAGACAGCTATACATATAGCTAATTCTGCAGCAGGAAACAAGTATAAGGCAATAATTGCAAAGTTAGATACCGCAGGTAATTATGTTTGGTCCAATACAATAGATAGGCTTCCTTTTGCTGGAGTTGCTTATGGAACAGCAGCAGCAGCAGCAAAAGATGTATCTGATTTTTCGTTAAGTGATATAGCAATAGATAATTCAGAGAATGTATATTTCGTAGGAACTTATGCTGATGATTCTTTATTTATTGGTAATAAGCGTTTACAAAGATATACCTGTAGAACTAATTGTACTAGCGGGGGCATTACAAAAAATACCACTAGAAAGCCCTTTTTTGGAAAGTATAACAGAACTGGGGTTTTTGAATGGGTCAAGATTGCTGAGTTTGCTGAGAACTCAAGTGGTAACGGTATCGCCATTTCAGGTACAGATGTATATGTTTGCGGACGTGCTGTAGGTAGTTTGGAAGCTCTTACCGCTGGAGGTGGTGGTTGTGCAACTTGTTATGAAGAAACTAATCCAAATGCCTTAGTTGGGTATTCTTCTATAGATACAAATGGGCTGGCTGCAGGTCAACCACTAGACACGACAACTAGAAGTTATGCTTTTGTATTCAAATATTCTAGTACTGGGGCACTGAATTGGACTGGTAAGATAGGTGGTAATAATGACGAATCAGCTAATGATATTGTTGCTACAAATAGTGACGTATATGTACTGTTGCATAGCAAGACTTCATATACGGATGATTATACCTATATCAATACTTCAGGGTCCAATAATAGTTCTACAAATCTTAAGAAATCTTTAGGGTTAGAGGGGGCTCAGGCAGCTTATTTAGTGAAATTGTCAAATTCGATTCCATCAAAGTATACGTATCTATATAATTCAAAAAGAGATCTTTATGATAAACAAGTTCATGTAGATTGGGTACAGGGATTAGAATCATCAGGTAGAATGAATATAGCAACAGGTTCTAGTTTGACTACAGATGGAGATGGAAATGTTATACTAGTAGCTACTCAAGAGTCTGGAGTAGATTATTATGACTTACCTATGGATAATAGTTCATCTAAAACCTCCACGACCAATTCCAATGTTACTATTGATATGATATTTGGTAAATATACCAATGCAGGAGAAAGAGTATATATAAAAGTAACAGGTGGTCAGGGATTAGATTTTGCACTTGGGTGTACTGCAAACGAAGAAAAACTGATGGTCGTTGGTCGATTCTCAGGGTCTTGTGATTTTGAACCAGCCCCTAGTATTGCAAGTACTGTATCTTCTTACGGGGCATTTGATGCTTTTGTAGCTCAGTACACTTGTTTTAAACCTATTATTACTGCTCGGAATGCTGCTTTTTGTGAAAATTCAGCAATTACATTAGATATCTCAGCAGAATGTCCAAGTGGTGTCTGTAATTATGCTTATCGATGGACTGATAGAGTTAATAACCAATCATTTACGACTTCTAGCTCTGAATATACATTTAGTGGGGCGTTGGGGGCTAATGGTAGAAAAATAGAAATAACAGATGGTAATACAGGCTGTATTTCATCAGATAGTATTGATATAATAGTAGAGCCAGAAATTACATTAAGTGTAACGCCTACTTCAACATTGGTGTGTGCAGGAACAGATGTTACTTTTACTGCAAATGTAACTCCAGCAAATAATGTCGCATTCAAGTGGAATAGAAGTGGGGATACGACCACTTTATCTAACGTATCTAATCTGGTCACTAAAAAAGCAGGCTCATATACAGTGGTTGCAGACAGAAATGGTTGTCAAAGTCAAGCATCTGTCACATTAAATAACTATATCGATATGAGTCCACTTGTATCGCCCGATACACCTACTATATGTGGGGGAGGGGCAATTGCAGAGGTGTTAGATTGTCCAGGGTGTAGTTATACTTGGGTATCACCTCCAGGTTCTTCTGTGTCGTCTAACGCTAGTACTATTGTCGCAGATGTAGCTGGTCGTTATCGAGTAAATATTGCGGATGCGAATGGTTGTACTTATCAACGAGAAGTAGACATAATAAATAGACCTTACTTAACTCCAATTATTTATGGTAAAGATGCTCTAGATAGTACTTTATCTACTATCTGTAATGGTCGTCCTTTAACATTACATACTACAGATCCTGTAGTTTGTCCAACTTGTAGTTATTTATGGAGTGATGGAACGACGGGCCCCTATAATTTTGCTTACGGGGCATCTACTCATACAGTTACGGTTACCGACAATGGGACTGGTTGTGTAGGTGTATCTTCGCCTCTAAATATAACTGTTACTACTTTAGCAGCCCCTACACTAATAGGAGATCCTACTAATAGTTGTAAGACAGGTTCAAGTGCTTATAATAACGCAGTTTTAGAAGTTGAAAGTCCGTGTGTTTTTTGTAAATATAAATGGTATCAGAGACCAGACCATACCACGGCTCTACCGAATAGTGGGCTACGATATCAAACAAAAGATAAGGGTGATTATTATGTGACGGTTCAGGATACTTTTGGGTGTACAGAGAATTCTAATCTAGTTACGGTAGATACTGCTATCAACTCAACAATTTCCTTGACCACGAATACGAATAGGCTTTGTGGAGGAAACGAAGCAACAATAAGTACTATACCATGTTCAAGCTGTGATTATGAATGGTATTATTTTGATATAGCAGATACATCTAAAATTGTTATATCTGGTGCGTCATCTTTATCATATACAGATACTAGTACAAGTACAGCAGTTCTTAGGCATTTACGAATGGTAGAAATATATGCTAGTGGTGATATCAGTGACTTAAGTCAGTATAAACTTGGAGTAGACACCAATTTCGGAAATTTAGGGGATACTCTTAAGTATAATTTGCCAGCTGTTTCGCTCAGTAAAGGGGATTATTTTTATATAGCTACAAATACAGTTGCCTTCAGAAACTACTTCGGGTTTAATCCAGACCTAACGTTATCTGTTCCAGATACAGGGGTAGCAAATGGAAATGATGCAGTATTTATACAATACCAAGGTCAAACAGTTGATGTACTAGGGCACAATACTAATAGTAATGGGCATTATGTTCAAGGGTGGCAGTATAGAAAGACTAATAGAAGCCCTCAAAGTAACTATGTAACAGCAGATTGGAATAAAGGTGGATTAATAGCTTGTTTTCCAAACAGTGGTTGTACTACACCTTTTCCTATAGGGACTTTTTCCAATACTATTGTTCCAACGCAAAATTTTGCTAAAAAAATTAGTAATCAGGATAGTTCTGTATTGACGACCAACAAACCAAACACTTATTATGCGGTAGTGAAATATCCAAATGGTTGTTATGAACGATCCGCAAATAATATTAACATAATTAAAGATGTCTTTACTCCTCAAATTCTTGGAAATACGCCAGTTATTGCAGAAGTAGAAGATGAGCAAGATCCAATTTATCAACCAGCACCGAGTAACATTGTGTATAGTTGTAATGGCAGATCTGTGGTTATTGGTATGACAGGTACTTATGAAACACCACCAAATTGGTCTTACCAATGGTTGTTTAATGGGGATACTATTATAGGAGAGACAGGGTTTAGTATTATCACAGATTCAATAGGCACTTATACCTTAATAGCTCAAAATAGAAATGGTTGTACTTCTACATCTAATCAAGTAGAAGTTAGGTTAAGTACAAATGCTTCTACCCCCATAATCGTTGCGAACCCTGTACTTCTTTGTGATCCAGCTATTACGAGTTCTACTTTAATCGCCCCCAACTATATTAATACAAATTATTTATGGAGAAAGGCAAGTAATAACTCAACAGGTAACAATAATGACTCTATAATAATATCAGAACCAAATGGGTATTTTGTTATTACTACAGACAGTAGTTCCCTCTGTTCATACGCTTCTCCTATCGTAGAAGTAAAAGATACTGCATTCCCTGCACCTACGTTAATAGCAACCTCGAGTCCTCTTTGTGCTACTGGACCTATTAATTTAAGTACAAGTACCTGTTCAAATTGCGAATATGAATGGCAGAAATTAGATACGGTGACTGGTAATTTTAATATTGTTGCTACCACATTACAAAATATCTATGCAATAAATACTTCGGGTAAATACAGAGTTAAAATAAATAACTTTGGTTCTTGTAATACAGAAGCCTCTAATATTGTTCAAGCTTCCTTCCAAGATATTAATGCGGGTATTGCCACACCTGCTGTTACAAGTATTTGTAATAACAATACAGTTACTATAGATGCTATACCTGACAGTACTATTTGTTCTGGCTGTACATATCTCTTTCAGAGAGATGGTATAGATATGCAACCAACAACCTCTATATACGATTTTCAACAAGTAATATCTCAAGGAGGAAATTATAGAGTAATTATTACTAATAGCGATGGTTGTGAAGATACTTCAGGGATTGTGACATTCCAAGATATATCTGTTGGAACTTCCATTCGCCAGTCTACAGGCAAAATATGTGGTTCTACGGCTTGCGTTGATTTAGAAATAGATCGCTGTATAGGTTGTACTTATCAATGGTACTATGAAGGGAATGCTTTAAGTAACAGAGATACCTTTGCTCAAGCTTGTGGTTATACCTCTAAAGGGAAATATAGTGTAGATGTTACTGCTGGAGGCTGTGTTTTTAGAGATAGTATTGTTTTGGATACCGCAGCACCCTTAATAGTAAATATTGCTTTGAGTCCCAATAGTCAATTCCCAACAGTTTGTGGTGACAGACCTGTCGAAATGCTAGATGTTTGTACAAACTGTTCGGGGGCTAGGATTAATTACCAATGGCTAATAGATGGCAATCCTATTCCACAAGCAGGCTTCCAAGCCTACTTAGCGGATAGTGCTGGTAGCTATCAAGTAGAAGTAGTGGATACCAACAATTGTAGAGAAATTTCAAACGCTATTCCGATTCAAAAATTTGAACCAGATCCTGCTTTTGCACTCGACTTTTCGCCACTAGGACCTGCTATACCTTATACTACTAGTGATTTGCATTTAGATGATTACTTGATGCCAGTCAATTTGAGAAATAACGCGACGGGCAGATATACTTCTCTAACAGCTGGTCCAGCTATATTCGGCAATAAGCTGGATTCGTTAAGACCGAGTACAGCAGGAGCAGGGCGACACGTCATTACCTTTAGTTATGATGACAGTGATTGTACCTTCAGTACTTTTGATACCTTAGAGATATTAGACCCTATGGGTATGACCCTAGCCAATGACGATACATTGGCTCCAAGCGATGAAGCTTGTATTCTAGACTTTTTAACCATTACGTTGACTAACTTTACCTTTATTCCTGATACCGTACGTTTCGTAATAGCAGGCAATAGAGATACTTCTATCAAAGTAAATCCAGTAGTTACTTCGTTTGCTGGAGTTTATTCTGGTACAGTACGCGTACGTGTACCAAGGGTAGCACGCACAGGTAAAATTAAGTTGGTTAGTGCCAATGGTGCTAGTCAATACACCTATCCTAATTTTGTACAAGTACAAAACCCTGCTGCTAGTATTAATGTAGTAGGAACTACCTTACCATTATGTTCTAGCAATGATACCGCCAAGTTGATTGGATTGCCAGCAGTAGCTGGGTCTAGGTTTGAGGTACATTATGTAAGTATGCCCAACGACCCTACACTCATTTCCAACGACAGTTTAATATTGGAAAATATAACAGGATATGATGCTACGGGAACACAACAGGTGTATGCTGTTTATGTCTTTAATCCAACCTATAGCAATGGACTAGGAATATGTCCAGCAGCTCGTGATTCTGCACTTTTTGAAGTTAGGAATTCAGAAATAGATAGTGTTATTTATTCTCCAATTGCTATCTCGCAGCCGATCGAATCCATGGAGAATTTGCGTCGTATTACTTATCCTTATTCGGCTATGGAATATGCACATACTTACACAGGGACTTATGTAATCAATGGCGACGTTTTGGCATCGAGTGTGCCTGATTTGGCGGCACCGGGAGTCAATAGAGAGGAGATAACTTATCAAATCAATAATGGGGGATGTGTTAATGAAAGCCAAGACTCATTAGATGTTTGGCCAGCACCAGCTATTCTTGATTCTATACCAAATTATGTTTGTAGATCAAGTGATACGGTATTCATAGAACGTACTACTACGGCATTGAACGTAACTTACCGTAATCAACTCATTTATACCGATAGCCGTTACATCTATCAGTTTGCTAACAGAACCTTTGCACCAGATATTATCTATAATGAGCAATTGAACATTATGGAAATCTATTCTAGTAATGGCGGATTGGATTCTATCAACTATGTGACACCTGTAGTCGGTAGCCCACAGTTGTTCTATTTTGTTCCAGCGAATGTCACGGGCAACAATACCACCTTAACGTTCCGTTTCCGTAATAGAAGATTGACGACCTATCTAAATGCTCAACCAAGTTCTTATGTGGATACCGTAGATTACATTGTATCAGAAGTGCAAAAAGTAATCAACATCGAAACGCCACCTACGGTTTCTATTAGTCCTGTGGTATTAGCAGATACTAATTTCTGTTTTGTCAATTTGCCAGTACAAATGTCAGGTTTACCTTCTGGTGGAGATTTCTATTTTGGAGATACGACTACTGGAGCGGCACTTTCGCCTTTGGTGCATAATGGCAATGCCAATATATTTAATGCAACAGATTATATGCCCGGAAACAGTTATAAGTTGAAATATATTTACAACGGACAAGCTTGTTCGGATTCTTCTTCTACTGGGATTTATATACCAGACTCGTTTAGTATTGCATTACAAGCACTAGAAACCTATTGTGCAACATCTGTTGCGGATTCTATTTCTTTTAGTTTCCAAGGTAACTCTGTGCAGATTGACAGTAATTCAACTAAGTTCTACATTGGAGGGGCGTTGTCCACACCAGTATTTGACCCAATTCAGAATTACCCATTGGGTAGCGATACATTAGAGTTCTTCCCGGTGGAATATGTCGTATCGGATATATATGGCTGTGAGCAATCTGATACCGCTGTATTTAATGTCTTTCCGACACCTAATATCGGGATAACATTCCCAGCAAGTACCAGCTTCTGTCTTAATGACGCAGCAACACCATTAGATTTGAGTATCAATTACTGGTGGGCAAATAACTTTGATGTTTTCTCTGTTAATAGTCCTTACGCAACCATTCCTGATGATAATATAGGATCTGGAAGTGTCACACTAAAAGGAGCGGGAATATTAGTAGGTGGAAATAGCACCTTTGGTCCAAATCCGTCAAATGCAGTATTTGAGCCAGACTCAGCAGGAGTAGGTATGCACCAGTTAGTTTATACCTATTCAGATTCTTTGGGTTGTACGGATTCCATCAATATGCAGGTAGAAATTCTACCATTGCCTATTGTTAATTTGACATTGGATAACGGGGATGCTTTGCAACATTACTATTGTGAAAACGATACCATACTATTGAAAGGATCGCCACAATCTACTAATCCACTTTACTTTGGATTTGGGTACCATACCAATGTGGTTAACCATAGTTTAGGTTCACCTGGTTATAGACTAGATACATTGAGCCCAACTTCTTACCGATACAATCCAGACATGCCAGGTACCTCTCCCGGAATAGCGAATGATACGCTCTTCTATTGGTTTGAGATAGCTGCTACAGGTTGTAGAGATACGGCATTGCGTCCTGTTATTGCACGAAACTTTACAACAGATCCTACTATTGTAGGAATGCCACAAGATACTTGTGCCAGTGATTACGAAGTAGGCATAGGACTGAACCTAAATGGTGGATTGGATTTGGCTACTTATGGCACCTTTAGCAGTAGCGATGTCAACGCCTTCTATATGCCACCCAATGGGGCAGGAGTTGTAGAGGGAGATACCGTTGTATTCTATCCAGATTCTGCTAGTGTCAAGTATGCTTCTCGTAATGTAGTGTTGAAATATACGTACAGCGATACCGCTCGCTTGTGTAGTACCTTTGTTACGGATACCGCTTATATTCATGCGTTACCAGCATTGACTTTGTCAGAGGCAACGTTCCCGAATATACAGCCATTAGGAACTAGATTAACATTGCCGAACAATCCGAATGATACGTTCAATCACATCTGTGAGCGTTTTGATGCACTTAATATCTACCCGTACAACCAAACAGGTTATTATGTAGGTAATCAAGTGGTATTGAACACCCCAGATTTGATTTCGCCAGATACAGGAGTTTATAACCTCTCTACATCAGGGGTAGATTCAGCAGGTTCGCTCAATGGAGCGAGTACCTTAGCATTTGCTTACTTCCCCAACTCTATCAAAGGAGGGAAGGACACGATTATTTATCGCTATACCGATGCTACAGGTTGTACCGATAGTACACAACAGATTATTGTGGTGGATACCATACCAAATCTTTCTTTTGCAGGATTGGGCAATTTTGACCCCGTACTCAATCGACATGTGTATTGCGAAAAAGCACTCAATCCACCATTGATATTACCTTCTCCTATTGGAGTAGATTGGACACTGACGCTAGGGACGCAGAATATTACAGCGATACCTTTCCGTCTGAGACCAGATACTCTAGTCGTACCGGGTACTTACACCGATTATCCTTTAGAGTATGCTTACATTGGTCAGCGTTATGTAGATGGAGCGATTTGTTCCGATACCTTAACCAAGATTATACAAATTCGTCCTGCACCTATTTTGAATTGGGCAACAACAGTACCGCTTCATTTCTGTGTCAAAGACAGCCAACAACGAGTGCCTTTGGCTGCAATACCGACAGGAGGAATATTTGTAGATCAGACTTTTGGTGTCATCGCAGGAATTGTAGCTGATACCTTATTTAACCCGACGGCTCAAGCAGGTATTCGTAATATAGAATATCGCTACACCGATCCAGTATCGGGTTGTAAAGACCAAATTCAGCGTACCATAGAAGTTTATACCTTACCAAAAATTACTTTTGATGTAGAAGGTGGTTGCCAAGGCAATCAAATACAATTCGTACCAGAAGTAAAAGGAATTGATTATAATGGAGTCGCTATTGATAGTATTTCGATGGTTATCTGGAACTTTGGTGATGGAGTCATTGATACACTCCTCAACTTGCCAGATACCTTGGTAGTGCCATCAGATACGCATACGTACGTAGGTACAGGGATTTTCTACCCGTCATTGACCGTATGGAATCAAGGCAAATGTGATACAACGTTTGCTAGACGTGTGATTATTTCGCCCGTAGCAACACCAACAGTACAACAAGCTTATGTAGAAAACTTTGATGCCTCTTCAGGAGGTTGGTTCCAAGCTTCTGCCACTAAATTTTCTAACAATGGCGTAGTGAATGATTCGCTATGGCAATGGGGTGTGGCGAATGGTACCAAACTAAGCACTAGAACCAATGGTGGCGGTGGCAATACCGTATGGGGAACACGTATATTGAATCCTGTAGTAGGACAAAACACCTACCGCCAAGGAGAAAATGCTTGGGTGTATAGTCCATGTTTTGATTTGACACAATTGGATAAACCAATGATACAAATGTCAATCATGCGCAATATGCAAGACAATGTAGATGGTGCGGTCCTCCAATACCATGACGATGCGACCAATACTTGGAAAGTATTGGGTAAACCAAACAAAGGGATCAACTGGTACAACGATGGTTTTGTAGTGAGTGCTCCCGGTGGGCAAACAGGTACACCAATCGGCTGGACAGGTAATAGCAGGACAGCTACTTGGGAAAATGCTCGTTATCGTTTAGATAATGTGGGCAATGACTTGCGCAATAGATCAGATGTTCGTTTCCGTGTGGCTTTTGCTTCCGACAACAATACCGCTTTGGGTGTCAATGAAGGAATTCTGTTTGATAGTGTCAAGGTAGGGAACCGTTCCAAAAACGTACTCGTAGAGCACTTCTCTGGTAGAGGCTATATTGGTATCGAAGCAATCGAACAGCAACTCTATAACACCATTTACAACGCACTCTATGGTAGAGATGTCACACTGATACAATACCATACAGAGAAAGCAGTGAGTCCATCTATTCCAGGTTTTGGAACCGATCCATTATATCGTTATAATATTATCGATGTAGAGGATAGAATTATTGACTACTCGATTACGGCAGTCAATCAAGTGCGTATTGATGGAAAGAACCTAGTAGGCACAACAAGCCAAATGCTCAGTTACCCAGATTTAGAATTTTTGGATATTGAAAGTTTACGCGACCCTGAATTTGCTTTAGAATTTGTACTACCAGGTGGCGGTATGTATATCGACCCCAATGGAACAATAACCGCTACTATTTCGGTCACGGCTATGCAAAATTTGCCAATTGATGAATATGTTATGCGCTTGGTGGTAACGGAAGACTCTATCGAAACCACTAATAGTCATATTACCAAGGCAGTCATGCGTCATTTCTTGCCGAGCTACGGCGGCATTCGCTACAACCGTGCTTGGGCAACAGGAGATAACGATATTTACAGCTTAGTAGATGTATTGGATTTGGATTCTATTGTGGCGAGTAGAGCAGAGTTAGTCGTGATGATGCAGAACGTCAATACCAAAGAAGTTTATCAGGTAGTTTCTTCCAGAAACATTACACAATGGATAGGAGCACCCGTCGATAGTATTGATGTGAGTGTAGAAAATCTACCAAATTTGACCGAATGGGAGGTGATAGACCTTAACCTCTATCCGAATCCTGCACAGGATTATTTCCAAGTAGAATTCACACAGCCACTAGAGGGCGACTACGATTGGCAGCTTATTGATGCCCTTGGTAGAGTCCTGAAAAGTGGTGAAACGACCAAAGGAACTGAAAAAATGCAGGTCGAAACTACAACATTGTCATCAGGAATGTATATATTTACTATTAAGAATGACAATATATATACGCAAAGAAAAGTCATCATACGCCGACCATAAAGGGTTGGTAATGACCAAATAAGAGACGAATACGCCTATCTGAAAAGCAGCTTTATCAAAAAGTGACTTTTCGGATGGGCATCTTTAGGTTATGAACGGAACAGTACTAAATTCAAACAAAGACACACATAATAATATCAAAAAAACTTATTCAAACTTCAAAAAACAATAAGATTATGAACAACCCAACTTACTTACAAAGACAATACACCAAGCTCACCCAAAAACTCCAAAAAGCCTATCAATCAGGCAAATTCTACCAATACACACAATATAAGCAAAGCCAATTGCTCGATAAACTTGCTTCCTATACGCTTCAGCTCAAGAAGCTCGGTATGGCTGCGGCTGTCGTGACTGGAGTCGGTATGGCTACTCCTGCGGTAGGGCAGCAGATTCCTTTTTTGTTTACAACGCACTTGGATACATTTTTAAAATCAGATGGAGCTAATTTTGTGGATATAGATGGAGATGGCGATTTAGATATTGTTGGCTTCCATACAGTTTATAATGGAGTTACTCAAAGATCAGATAATTATTATTTTGAAAATGTGGGTAGCACTACACAACCTAACTATCTGCAGAGAACAAAACTTTTAAGTGTAGACGATGTAAACAACCCAGTTTTTGTCGATATAGATGGTGATGGAGATTTAGATTGTTTTGCAGGTAAGTATCGATACTATAATTATTATTCGGGAACAAAGCAAGCTTATTATGAAAATATAGGAACTGCAACTATTCCTTCCTTTGTAGAAAGGACAGGTAACTTAAACCCTTTAGATAGTGTTAATCAGCATCAGCCTCAACAGGGGTTTCAGAGTAATAATTTTGGGTCGGGCTTTAGTGATATAGATGGAGATGGCGATTCAGATTATTTTATTTATAGATCAACGAATAATTTGGGTGCAGCAGTCTTAGATTTTTATGAAAATACAGGAACAGCTACATCCCCAATATTTTTGAGACAAACAACTAGTAATCCATTAAGTCAATTTAGTGTTTCTTCACGGATATTAACTTATGGTTCACTAAATTTTCATGATGGAGACTTAGATGGAGACTTCGATGTTTTAATTAGGAGTCAGTATTATGAAAATACGGGAAGTGCCACAAATCCAATATTTGTAGAGCAAATTGGGTCGGACAACCCCTATGATACACTGGTTTCCCCGTTAAGTGCAACTGCATCTCCAGATCTTAGAAGTATAGTAGTTGTTGATATAGATGGCGATGGAGATTTAGATGTGTCAGTAGGTAGTGGTTTTTATAACAGTAGAAATCTATATGAAAATAGAACAATAGTGCTATCTCTACCAAAAGTAGAACAGCAAAAAATAAACCTAACTATATCTCCTAACCCCACCACAGGCGACTTGCAGCTAGACCGCCCCATAACAGGAGCGATGGAAATCTTCAATACGGCAGGTCAAGTAGTACAATCGGCACAACTCAACGAAGAGCAAGTAATTGACTTGGGTGAGTTGACGAATGGTATTTATTTCTTGAAAGTGCAGACCCTAGAAGGTTTGATTAGTGAGAAAATAATTATAAGCAAATAAAAACAATCTAGAGTGGGTTGTAATTTCACCCACTCTAGATTCCTTTCTACTCTTCTTCTGATATGATCATTCCCTAAAAAAAATAATTATGAATAAATTTAGACTTTTACCTTTTCTAGTTATTGTCTTATTTTATCTTTTGCCACAAATGGCAATGGCACAGACTTGTCCAACGGGTAGTGATGTTACTATCAAAAGAGTAGGAGGAGGAAGCGGAACGGCAGCAGGAGATGAGACAAATTTAGTTGCTGGTAATACTACTGCTTTTAATGTATGTCAAGGTACTGAGTACATCATTAATTTACCTGACGGAGACACTATTAATACTTTTCCTTCAGCAAGTGTCTATTATCCAGCGATTGCAACTAATACAATATCTCACGATTTTGCTAACCCGCTTATAATTGATAATTTGACTAAGGGGACGGAAATTAGAGTTGTGTTTACAGGAGCAAGCATGGTAATGGCACTGAAGAATGGTGCTGCTTCGCCGTGTTCATACGAATTTCAAGCGTTAGCTCTACCAAGTTTGGCAATTGCACAAATGGACAATAATTTCACAAATGCAATTTCTGCACCAACTGCCATTTGTGCCAATGAGGGTGTTTATCTTCGAGGATCTTGTAGTAATAGTTGTGGTGGGGCTAATACGCAAACATATAGCTGGGTTATTAAGGATATGAGTGGGACAACAGTTGCTAGTCAAGCGGCTTCTTCAGCGTCAGATTATACCCCAAACACTTCGTTTCTGCCGCCAGCAGAGTATAATGCCTACTTGACTATGAGCGCATCAGGGAGATTAGATATGGTAACTGGAAGCGGTACGACAGGGGGGCTTTGTGCTGTGACTATTGATAGTCATTTTCGGATAGACCCTGTACCGGTGCTTACTAGTGTTACTTTGAATGGTAATTCTCTAGGGGAAATTTGTAGCCATGATGTAATTACTGCTGAGATAACATGTGTAAGTGCTTGTCCAACAGATATTACGTCTAATGCTTACACATGGATTCTTGATGATAATGGGGGTATGAATATCAGTAATCTACCTAGTCTACCTGGAATTGGAACAGTTGTAAACCCTCCTAATCCGATTTCAATTAGTAGGATAATTAATCCAACAACTGATAACATTGCTGCTAATACTAGCGGTAATCCTACTTATAGATTAGGGTTTGAAGCAACCAATGATTTTGGATGTACAACAAGATATCGACCTCCAGCTACACCTGCGAATACACAGAATTTGATAGTGAATGGGGAACCTGCGGTTACTTTAATGTATGATATTGATGGCACTTTCTCATCAGTAGGAAGTACAGAGCCACCAACTAGTAGCGCTGCAACATTATGCGAAGGGGGGTTTATAGCTTTCAGAGCTACCCCTAATAATATTAATTATAACAACTACACCTGGGCAGCGACTTCTTCCGAAGATGGAACCGCAGTAATCCCGTTTTATGAGTCAACCGGAGCCACTGTTAGTGCCCTTTCTGGTACCAGCAAAAATCAATTTAGTTATACCTCAAGTGCGGGAGAGAGTACAGCAGATAGTGATAATAAAAATCCTGTGACTTACTCCGTCACCGTAACCGATGCCAATGGTTGTACCAGTACGGATGCTGTTGTATTGACGACGCAAGCTACTCCCACACCCACTTTTGATTCTCCCGGAGTTTTGAATGCCAACGGAAACCCTAAATATGTTGTTTGTGAAGGAGAAGTACTGAACCTACAATCGACTGGCTGTAGTACTTGTGACGGCACGAAAACCAATACTAATAACGACCTAGATTACCTTTGGTGGGAAAATGCTAGTAATCCACAATCTATTCCAGGGAATGTAAATCCTTCTCCTACGGCTACCAATATATTACCCTTAGTTGCATTCAATCCAACTTATGCTAGTAGTAGTAGAAATGTAACGGGAAGACATATAACAGGAATCGTATATAACGATTTAAGTGATCCTGGAATATATGAAGGTGGAAATAGCACATCTCATACTTTTCCCAATGCTGCTGCTGATGATGATTTTAATACAATAGCTCCATCGTATATATTCTCACTAAGAACGTATTATACTTATAATGGATCAGACTATTGTTATGGAGATCAAGAAATAGAAGTAGAAGTGACCGCTACTCCAGATGCTACTCAAGTACTAACAGCAGATCCTGCGACTCCAACGGTCGCAAAGACGGAATTCTGTGTAGGAGATATTGTTAGGTTGATATCCACGACACAAGCCCAAAATTATCGGTATGAATTATTAAATTCTTCCGATCAGGTGGTTAGTGTTTTACAAGATAGTTCGGCTGTTGAATTTGATTATTTATTGACGAATATAGGGACTTCAGGAGATGTCAAGTTTAGGTTAATTGCCAGCTCAGGAGACTGTAAAACGGAACACTCTTTTAGCATCAAGGTATATAGTAAACCTACAGTAAGTCTAAACGCTACACCATCCTACCCTACGCTTGCCGCTATTCCGATTAATATGCCTGCCAGTAATGGTACGGGAGATAATGGTACTGGCAATAACCCCCAATATACATATAATATAACTACTACTGGAATAGAACTCCCATACACCAATACTACGACAACAACAACTAGTTCAGTTGTTAACAACAATGGTGGTAATTATATTTTGTCGATAGATTCATTGCCAAAGCAATTGGGGTATCAGGTTAGTGTATTTGTGACAGACGAAGATGGTATTGGCTGTAGATCTGATGTGGAGACAGATGTTTTTGACGTAGTTGATTATACCTCTATACAAATAGGTAAACTTCGTATAACGCCAACTGGACCACTTTCTGTAGTAGAAGACAGAATATGTATAGGAGACACCCTAGAACTGAACGTTTTAGGGTCAAGTCCAGACTATCGTTATGATTGGAATGCTGGTGAGGACACGACCCAATCCATAAGAGTTCCGATCGGGCCTAGTACTCCCCGTCAGGTTATGAATAGGGTGATAGTTTCTACTACTCAACCAGAGGTTATTCGTTATGTTTGTGGTGTGATTTATACTCCTTATGTAGAACTCGAACACGAGCCAATAAGAGGAGGACTTACACCTTGTTGTGGTCCAAATATCAATCAGAATAGACCTGTCTTAAACCCCAATATAGGCTCTATTACAATTGCACCATCACAAACTGTAAATTCGAGTGGCAGTAGTACGTATATTTATTGTACCGATACACTAGAAACGCAGCAGATTGTAAGAGACATAATTGATACTACTTACTTATCAGTTCCTGAATTAAACATGATTCCTTCAGGAGATACGGCTGTATGTTTTGGAGAAGATTTATTAGCAGAAGCTACTTGTCCCACCTGTGCTTTTCCTGTCGATTATTCTTTTAATGGCGGAACTGGTGTTAGTGGTGTTTCGGGGGATACCATAAGACAGCTTTATTCAAGTACAACTGATTTTAGAGTCATATTAATAGCGAAAGATTATTATGATTGTCCAGATACTGTAATAAGTAATGTCAAGATCAACCCTTTACCAGGATTATCGATTGTACATCCTACATCCAATGTGGATACCGCCGCTCGTTTCTGTCCAACAGGTTCTGTCCTAATTACAGCAAATACGATTAAACCTTCTACTTATGTTTGGAGTACGACACAAACTAGCCAGTCCATATCTATAAATAATAATAGATTGTATAAAGTCACAGCTACAACAGGATTTTGTAGTGAAAAAGATTCTATTTATGGTTTACCTTATGTACCAGAAACACCTATCATTGTAGATAGCAATGATGACCCTGTAGCAACAAGTCATTATTTATGTGGGTATGATCCTGATACACTCAAGCTACAGCCTAGTAGCTGTGTGGGATGTAATGTAAGATGGAATACAGGGCAGACTACATCCGATATTTATGTGAATAATCAAGGAGGTTATTATCTTACCGCTCAAGATGCTAACGGTTGTGATGCGATTAGTAATCCAGTTATGGTTATTCAGTCAACAGAAGGTTATAATAGCCCTGTGACAGGAGGACCATCTGAAATATGTGGAGGAAATCCAGCTTATTTGGATGTACCTGCTTGCGTAGGGTGTCAGTATACTTGGTATCGCAATAGTTCTTATTCGATAGCACAGCAAGATACTGTTGGTCAAACAAGAGGGATTCAAATTGATACGGTTGGAGATTATTATACAGTCGTGACCAATCAGAATGGATGTGAATTTGAAAGTGCTATATTTAGTATTACCACCAATTCTATCGGAACACCTATAGCCTACCAATCTACAGATTCGCTTTGTGGAAACAATGGCATCGCTACACTATGGACTAAATACAACCCATTGTATAGCTATCAATGGTTCAAAGATGGAGTCATTGTAAGTGCAGGAATAGACACGATGTTGACTGTAAATACCATCGGACGATATCATGTAGAGGTAACCTATGCTAATGGATGTATAGAATCCTCTAACCCATTAAAGATAAGTGCAGCCACTTTCAGTCCCCAAATGACAGTAAGTAACAATACTATTTGCCCTGGAAATGCCTCTATTGTATCTACACCATTGCGTCCAGGATGGAAGTATCAGTGGTATCGCAATGGAGTTTTGGTTAGTGGTGCAACAGGGTCGAGTTATTTGGCTGCACAGCCAGGAGAATACTATGCTAGTGTAACCACTGACTATTTATGCAAAGCTAATACTAACCGTGAACTACTAACAAGTTCTTCTTTAATACAACCAATAGCTAGTACTGTTACACCCAATGTTTGTTTTGGAGATACAGCAGTAACAACAGTTTCTTTATGCTCTGGATGTAGTTATCAATGGTTTGATAATACTACTGGGGTTGCTATTAGTATAGATTCTACGATTTCTTATAGGAATCAAATGGGTAGTATTGTAGCTGGACGAAAAGATGTTTATGTTTTGGCTAGTAGAGATAATTGTTCTGCTAAATCCAATGTGCTTTCTATTAACTTCAATTCAGTTGTGAAGCCAGCAATCTATTCTGCTTCAGGTGCACCTAGTGTCTGTAATGGGAGAAGTGCTATACTTTCTACGAATAGTTGTATGAACTGTGATTATGTGTGGCTAAAAGAAGGTAATCCAGTTATTGGAGGTCCTAATGACACTGCTATTGCAGTCTCAGGAATATCTAATATAGGTTTATACAGTGTAGCGGTTACTTATAATAGTGGGTGCTCAGATGTTTCGGATACATTAAGAGTAACGAACGGAGGATATGCTTCTAACAACATTAGTTTGGTGAGCACGGATCCTGTCCATAATGTTATTTGTAATGGAACAGCTGAAAGATTAATTACAACTACAATACCATTTAATAGCCAAAATTTATATACTTTATTTAGAAACAACACACCTGTTACAGGAAATATTAGACAATCTAATAATGAATTTATAGTGGTAACACCAGGTGTATATACGGTAGAAATCGAAAATGCTGCAGGGTGTAAGCAATTGACACAAGCAGTACAGATGGATGCCGTAAATATATCGCCAGTACTTGAGGCTCGTGCTACTGCTGATCCTACCTCGATTACAGCAAGTGCCATCTGTGGGCCTGATGGAACAGTATATTTAGAGGCAAGTAATTGTGTAGGCTGTAATTTCCAATTTGAGAAAGTGGCTAGTCCTAATGTTGTAGAACAGTCTTTTTCTAGTACAAATAATTACCTGACTAAACAAGGTCCTGCAGGAACAGGGAGTTACTTAGTAAAGGGGGAAGATAGAGGCTGCATAGCGAACTCGAACTTGGTGCAGATTAATAACTTACCAGCCATTGATATGACTACTACTTTTACTGATACTAGTATTTGTAATGGACAATCAATTACAATGTCTTATGATGCTGTCGCACAATCTAATTGTACTAGTTGTGGATACAGTTGGTTAAGGTCAGATACAGTAATCTTTATTCCAGTTTCGGCAATAGATACTATTGGATCTCCTGTCAATGGAGCCACCAATCCACAATTGACCACTACACAAGATGGCTACTATACTTTGGAAGTAACAAACTTGAACAATGGCTGTGTGGATACTTCCGCTAGAATCAAAATTATAGAAGTGACCCCTCCCGTAGGTTTTGATCTACGTTTGGCAGATACCAGTGTTACCAGTTTGGTGGGAACACCATTAGCCACCACAGGTAATCCAATCAATTTGAGAGAGTGGCTATATCCAGCCTATATTCGTTCGATTGCCACTGTAAATGTTGCGGTATCGGATAGTTTTAGTACGGCACCTTACAATGCAGCTTTAGCTGCTAATGCAGGATTAATTGATAGTATATTTACACCAGCCAATAATTTGTTTGGTTTCCACTTGGTAACTTATCAATATGATACGGCAGGTTGTAGCTTCGAGACAAGTGATGTATTGGAAATACTAGCTCCTCCAGGGGTTACGATTGCTAATACCAATCCAGCTTCTGTTGCTTACGAAGCTTGTGTCACTGATACACTGATATTACAAACACAAAATTTGAGCTTTGTGCCTGATAGTGTTCAAGTACATGACCAACAAGGGGTCTATATTACTATAGCTATTGATTCTATGGTAGTTGATACCAATGTATATGGTGGTTATACGGTGTATAACACAACGATACACTTGGAAGTACCAAGCGATGCGAAAGAGTCTTCTCTGCGATTGGTTACGAATACTGATACCTTACTAACGCCATTTTTGTTAGTACACAACCAAGATTTACAGATTACAGGTTTGCCTACCGCTTTGTGTAGCAATGGTAGTCCGATTGTATTGGCAGGTTCGCCTTTGGGAGGTGATTTCTTTGTAGAAGAAGCTATTGGTGGTCTTAGACTACCTACGGTAATGTCTGGCGATACGCTTGATCCAAGCAAGTTGCGTCCAATCTCGAAATATGTCAATGGCGAATACCCACTACACGTAGTGTATGGTTTTACCGAGTCTTATACGAACAATAACTTATGTCCGGTACTAGATACGGTACAAGTACCTATTGTCGCTAAGGATGTATTTTTGAGTGCGGTATCTTTCAATCAAATTGCTAATTCACAGACAAGAGATACACTTGCTTATTTGGTCAATAGAACAACGCCGCAGCGTGCCAAAGCAATCCGCCCTCACTACAATATTAGTTATAGTGGTAGCTTTACAAGTCCTGCTGGAGGGCCTAAATACTTCTTGCCCCAAAATGCAGGAATTGGCAGACATGCGTTGACGTATAAAATCACAACGGGAGATGTTCTTACAGGTGTCTGTAGTAATTCTGTACAAGATAGTATTACCGTCATTGCCGCACCAAGAGCATTGACAATGCCTGATACGATTTGTGACAATTTTGCACCCTTTGCTTTTGGTAGAGATGCTGCTTATATAGAGACAACCACTAATCCATACAATGTGGATAATGGAACGACACTATATAATGATACTAAAAACATCATGAGTGTTTATTCAACACTTAATAATCAAGCGATTGATACGATATCAAATGCTAGAAACCTAGAACAATACGTGTATGACGTAACTCAATTGCCGAGTACTGTTCGTCATGATACTATTGTCATAGAATATAAATTCTATAGAAAAATAGATAGCTTAGGTGGTACACCTGATTCGTTTGAGTATGTAATCGGAAAAGTGTTCAAACCAATCTATATAGAGGCTAGAAATGATACCGTACGTATTGATTCTAGTATTGTAGATGCTGTTTATTGCGAAAGAAACGCTTTGCATTTGTTGAGTGGAATACCTGCTATTAATAATAGTGGAGTAGGCGGGTACTTCTCCTTAGAGGGTGGAACTGGAGCTTACTCAACAGAAGCTACGCTAGTTAATAATGTTATTAATCCTTATACTGTCCACAATATTGATAGTGCAATGGATGTAACCTATCGACTAATTTATTACTTGAACGGTGTGGTTTGTAAGAATTCCGATACTATGAATATTGTTATTCCAGAACGTCTGAATACTGCTTTTGCCACGGCAACAGGCGGAGATGAATTCTGTGATAGTGATGCTCCTGTTCAAATTACGCATAGCATCATGCCAACAGATACAGCTATCTGGAAAGTAGGTGGTGTTCCTCAATCAAACTACTTGTTCCGTCCGATTCCATTGAATCCTGGTACGCACGTAGTAGAGCTAGAAGCACAAGATACTTTTGGTTGTACTTATAGTACTAAAGATACGTTCACTATACATGGCTTACCTAATATTACTTTTAGTCAGACAATAGGTGGGCAATATTGTACTAATGATCCGATTGAGCAGTTTGTAGTTAACCCTAGTCCTTATTGTCCAGGGTTTGATTCTACTGCGAGCCAATTTTTGGTCAATGAGACATTTGATGCAGGTATTCCAGCCAACTGGACGGTCTATAACGAAAGACCAGCTTCTAAGCAATGGCAAACAGATGTGTCAAATCCTTATAGTGGAACAGGTTGTGTGGTAGTAGATACAACACATTTCAACGACACCCGTACTACATTGGTAACAGATACCTTACAACTAATAGCTGGACATCAGTACCAGATTACTTTTTTGGCTAAAGTGTCAGAAGTTGCTGGGGAATGTGCTGTTAATACTGGTACAGCACCAAATGCTGCGGTTAGTCCTTGTAATGCAAAATTGCGAGTACTGTTAGGACGACAAAATGTTATTACAGCATTAACTACTGTTCCTGCCGATTATCCACAGTTGAGCAATGATGCAACTTACGTACCTTTCACTGTCAATTATACACCAATTATTACAGGACCATGGTTCTTAGGATTGCAAGTATATACAGAGGACTGGGGACGCTCTATACGAGTAGATGAATTGCGTATGCGCGATATTACTGCTCCTGCTTGTTACGACAGTGGTATTGGATTTATGTCAGGTGCAGGAGTTAATAACATAGTAGATTCGCTCTATCAGTTTGATCCATCAGCAATCAGTCCAGGTATTAATAATGTCAAATATACTTATACCAACCAGTATGGTTGTACGGATAGTTTAGTTCAGCAAACAACTATCAATGCTTTCCCTGTGGTAACCATGACGGATTTGGATCCAATGTACTGTGATAATATGCCAGCAGAAGCATTGATTGGTAACCCTGGAGGAGGAACATTTACAAATACTGTTGCAGGAAATTTATATGACACTTTGAGTCCTCAATTTACGCCAGCTACTTATTGGCCAGCCAATGGAGGAACCGATATTGTCACTTATACTTATACAGACCCTGCTACTTTGTGTAGTAGTTTTGCACAAGAAACGGTCGTTATACAAGAAATTGTAGATACTGCAATTCTACAGATAGACAGCTTTGGTGTCGGATACTGTGAAGATGCAAATGGTGTTGCTTTGATTGTGAATGCTACTAGTCCTTTGGCTGCCTCTGGCGTGTTCTCTGGATACGGTGTTCGTGGTGATAGCTTAGGAAGTGGTGTCGCTATGTTCTATCCAGATAGTGCTATCCTAGATGCAGGTAGAACAGGTGATATGGAAATTACCTATATTTTCCCTACAGGTTCGGGTTGTGTGGACACTACCAAAAAGACAGTACGTGTACATGCTACGCCAGACTTGAGTTGGGCAAACTTGCCTGACAGCATTTGCTTTAATGGAGATACCATACAAGTTCGAGTGATTAATAGAGAAGTAAGCGGTGCATTGGGTAATGTTGTTGGAATAGATACTTTAGGTGTCCAAACAGGTTCATTTACGACTACACCTGCGGTTAACTTTATTGGTCTATCTGATTTCTTGGTGGCTTCAGTGGTCAATAGAAACGTAGATTACTCACACGTTTATTACGAATATACGGATATTCACAGATGTTCGGCTGCATTGTCGGATTCTGTCAGAATGGATAGTGTACCCATTATACGATTTGAAGGAATTGATCCTTATTTCTGCGAAAACCAAGATTCTAGCTTATTGCTAGCGTTCCCACCGTACAAGGTTGGATCTGGTTACTTGCAGATAGGAGCAGCTCCTGATACAACTAGTTTTGATAGTTCATTCTATTGGATAGTACCGAGCAATTTAGTTGGGGCAGGGCCATCTACCGATGTTTATCCTGTGTATTATACTTACGAAGATACTAGAGGTTGTGTGGGCGAAGGTGTCGATACTTTTGAAGTAAGACCATTCCCACGTATCAGCTTTAGCGGTATTCAGGATTCATTCTGTCGTGATGTAGATTCTTTGCATAACTTGATGGATGTAGTTCCAAATTCTATTGATTACGGAACGTTCACAGATAATTTAGCACTGACGAGCATCTTCCAAGATTCATTCTTGAATTTGGCTGCGGCAGTAGGACCTAGATTAGTGAGTTATAACTTTACAGATAGTAGTACTTTGTGTAGCAATACCGATAGCTTTATGGTGTACGTATTCAGCACGCCAAGTATTACTTACGAATCATTTGGAGGTTGTGTTGGTTCTGATGTTTCCTTTGACGGAGAAATGCTTAATGGGTCTATTGTAGATTCGATTACGAATATTAGTTGGAACTTCGGAGATGGAACCGTTATCAATAACGCACCATTAGATACGACTCCAACAGGTATTCCTGTTATTTCGCATCAATATAATAGTAGTAGTGTTTACCAAGCCATTATGAGTATTACCAATCAGGGGCTATGTACCGTAAGTGATACACAAGATGTGATTGTGTCGCCTTCTATTGATTTGAGTTTGGCAGATTATGACCAAAACTTTGAAGGAACGAGTGGTGAATGGTACAATGCACAACCGTTTGGTACCGATACTACACAGGTATGGCAATACATACAAGGATTGAATGGAGATACCACCATTGTTGATTTGTTGAATAGTGCTTGGGTAACAGCAGGTAACAATCCTTACAATGCTAATATGACAGGTTGGTTATATACTCCTTGTTTTGACTTTACGTTATCTGAACGACCGATGGTCGTACTCGATATGTGGCGCGATATGGTGCAGAATGTAGATGGTGTTGTATTGGAATACTATCGTGCAGACAGTGCCGATTGGGTAGTCGTAGGAGATAATAACAAAGGTATCAATTGGTATCAATCTGCTTTTGTACTCTCTAGACCAGGTCAACAACAGTTGGCTAGTAACCCAATGGGATGGACAGGTGACAGTCCGAAGCGTTCGAAAGATAACAAAGGCTGGGAAGACCTTCGTTTCCGCTTGGATCAGTTCAAAGGACAGAAAGATATTCGTTTCCGTTTGGCATTTGCTTCTTCTCCTCAGACTATTTTGAGTCTGAAATCGGAAGGGGTAGCTGTTGATAACTTCTGGGTAGGAGAGCGTACTAGAAATATATTGCTCGAACACTTTAGTAACGAAAACTATACTACTGCAGGTACAGATATGCACACAATTGATACAAATCTTTACAGACAAGTATTTAACCCTTACAATGGATTGGATGTCAAATTGATAGAGTACCATACTTCTATAGCTGGTGCGAGTGATATTAATTACCAAATGAATAAACCAGATGCAGACTCAAGAGAGTTGTACTATGGTTTGGCTAGCGAAAACCAATACTTATTGAATGGTGCTAGAGTGGGTAATGGTAGAACATCGAACTTGGCTCAAAATGATTTGGATTATGCGATGCTTCAGTATCCTAAGTTCCAGATAGATATTGATCCAGTTGTTCTTCAGAATGGCAACGAACTACAAGTAGATGCCAATATTGAAGCACTTGATAGCTTAGGGTTTGATCAGTACATTGTACACACGGTTGTTATTCAGGGTAGCAATAGCTATGATAAGTTTGGTAACGAAAAACTAAACGTCATGCGCAAAATGTTGCCTGATGGGCTTCAAGGACGTGAATATACACGTGCATTCGGTGCAGGTAATAGATTAGCTGTGTCTGAAACTTGGAGAGGTATCCCGAACAATATTGACCCAACCAAATTGGAAGTGGTGGTGTTTGTTCAGAACTTGACAACCAAAGAAGTTTACCAGTCTGCTAGTACGCAGAATCTAGTAATGTTTATACCAGTAGATAATATTGAGGATAACCAAGGTCAAGAAGTGACTGACTTGAAAGTATATCCTAATCCTGCAAGCGGCTACTTTAATGTAGAGTTTAGCAAAGCAATAGAGGGAGATTACAATTGGCAGTTGATTGATGTGATGGGCAGAACGCTCAAAACAGGTCAAGCGAATCAAGGAACGGAGTTGTTCCAAATCGAAGCCGATGGTTTGAGTACAGGTACTTACTTCTTCGTTATTCAGAACGAGAATGTTTACACACAAAGAAAAGTAGTGATTGTGCGCTAGTATTCTTTGTAACGCAATAGCAGAAATATTAAGCCTTGAACACAAATCGTGTTCAAGGCTTTTTTTTGTGTCCATTTCGATGCTTACGAGTATTGCATAAGCCCATAAAAAAAGCACCTTGTTACCGAAGTAACAAAGTGCTTTATCTATTTTGTAAGAAGGTTTCTTAACTATAAATCTCGCTTCCTTTATCCAAAAACTCTTGAGATTTTTCTTGCATTCCTTTTTCCAAGGCAGCTTTTTCGTCTTCTTTGATTTGAGCTGCATACTCACGTACTTCTTGCGAAATTTTCATAGAGCAGAACTTAGGTCCACACATAGAGCAGAAGTGTGCAATTTTAGCACCATCAGCAGGCAATGTCTCATCGTGAAACTCACGAGCGGTATCAGGATCCAGCGACAAATTGAATTGATCATTCCAACGGAATTCAAAACGTGCCTTGCTGAGGGCATTATCACGGTACTGAGACCCAGGGTGTCCTTTGGCAAGGTCTGCGGCATGAGCGGCAATCTTGTAGGTAATTACCCCGTCTTTTACATCTTTTTTGTTGGGTAAACCCAAATGCTCCTTAGGGGTGACATAGCACAACATAGCCGTACCATACCAACCGATTTGAGCGGCACCGATAGCGGAAGTAATGTGGTCATAACCAGGGGCAATATCTGTTGTCAAAGGTCCTAAGGTGTAGAAAGGAGCTTCAAAACAATCATCAAGTTGCTTCTCCATATTTTCTTTGATGAGCTGCATCGGTACGTGACCAGGTCCTTCTATCATGACTTGTATATCATGTTTCCAAGCGATTTTGGTCAACTCTCCCAATGTTTCTAGTTCTCCAAATTGTGCGGCATCATTGGCATCTGCCAAACAACCAGGGCGGAGCCCATCACCCAAAGAAAACGAAACATCGTAGTCTTTCATAATTTGGCAAATGTCTTCAAAGTGTGTGTACAAGAAATTTTCTTTGTGATGAGCCAAACACCATTTTGCCATAATAGAGCCACCTCTCGATACAATTCCTGTAATTCTGTCGGCTGTAAGTGGCACATAACGCAATAGTACGCCTGCGTGTATCGTAAAGTACGAAACGCCTTGTTCGGCTTGCTCGATGAGTGTATCACGGAAAATTTCCCAAGTCAAATCTTCGGCAGCACCGTTTACTTTTTCGAGTGCTTGATAGATTGGAACGGTACCAATTGGTACAGGCGAGTTGCGAATGATCCACTCTCTAGTTTCGTGGATATTTTGTCCTGTGGACAAATCCATAATCGTATCAGCACCCCAGTGGCATGCCCATACAGCTTTTTCTACTTCTTCTGCGATGCTAGAAGTAACCGCAGAATTGCCAATATTGGCATTAATTTTCACCAAAAAGTTACGACCAATAATCATTGGCTCTAGCTCAGGGTGATTGATATTACAAGGGATAATTGCTCGTCCTTTGGCGATTTCGTCCCGTACAAATTCGGGCGTAATAAATCCAGTAGGGATATTGGCACCAAAACTCTGTCCGGGGTGTTGTTTGAAGTCAATACCTTGCTGCATGAGTTCCTCTCTGCGTTGGTTTTCACGAATGGCGACATACTCCATTTCGGGTGTAATTATGCCTTTTCTGGCATAGTGCATTTGCGACACATTTTGCCCTTTTTTGGCTTTCAGTGGTCGGTGGTGCAGATTAGGAAAACGCAAGTAGTCCAATTTGCTATCTTCCAGCCGCTCCTTGCCATAATCTGAACTAATATTAGATAAATATTCTACATCATCTCTATCCAATACCCATTGTTCTCTTGTTCTGTCAAGACCTTTGGTAATGTCAATATCTACATTGACATCGGTATAAGCACCACTCGTATCATAAACAGTAACCGCAGGATTTTCTTCGACTTTACCCGTTAATTTGTGCGTGGTAGGCTCTAATGAAATTTCGCGCATTGGCACTTTGATATCATGGATTCTTCCTTTTACAAATATCTTTTTGGAAGCAGGAAAAGGAGTGCGTGTAATAATATCGTGATTAGGGATTATATCCTTTTTCATAAATATATGGTTGTTTGATGGTAATAAAGTAGTCTTGTAACAAGAACTCACTTCAACAAAATTAGCCACCTTGAGTAGCTGTTATTATCGTAATTTTATCGTTATTGGCTAGGTTGTACGTCGCCCAATCTGTTTTGGAAATAACTTGGTTATTAAGAGCTACGGCAATACCTGTTTGCGTAGCTTTCTGAAGTTGTTCCAGTAGAGTAAGTAGTGTAATAGGAGGAACAACGGACTGTTGCTGTTGGTTGACCCAAATCGTCATATCAAATAAAGTTTGTCTAGTAAATGTACTTAATTGCAATCAAGCAAGCTATTCGGATAGCTTAGTAAAGATACTATTCTTCGATAACTTCAACTAAAAAAGGGTAGAGGAATCCTAATTCCTTTACCCTTTTATGATTTTGTGGTGGTCGCACTTTCGTGCAATTATAAGTAGGTGGGCAGCTGTTAGTCGTCAAAACTAGAACTCGCTACTATCTTATTTATTTGTTCTGCCATAGCAGGATTCATAGCCAATGTCGTAATCAAAACTCGCTGTCCCTTGCGTTGAGTAGTATAATATTGTTGTATCAAATTCATGCCGTCGCCTTTGTTGATATAGAGCGTAGAAACCTCAAACGATTGCCCATCTATCTGGATGGTATCAGTAGCAGAGGTATCTATCTGAATACCTGCGGCAACAATTTTTCCATATTCGCGCTGCTTCAAGAATTGGTGGGTAATGTCCCAAGCCTGTGGCAAGGTATCGACTAGAGGTGTAGTTGATATTTCGACGGCATTGATACTCCAAAAAATCTTAGCAACATAATGGGGTGTATATAGCCCTGCTTCGCTATCGGGGGTCTCCAAAATTTGCCCATTCATTTTTTTGAGCTGTGCCGCACTGAGTATGACCCATTCATGAGGGTAGGTAAGTGTCCAACCCAATGACGAAATAGTGGTAGTCTTATCGACAACTGGAGCAGGCTGCTCTTTTTCTACTGCGGGTTGGCAGGCGATTAGTAGCAGGCAGAATAAGCAGAAAATAGAATAACGATACATAGAAAGAGCGTATGAAATGTAAGTGAGTGGACACAAATTCGCAGCATTTCAAAACACCTTCCAATATGCTGCCAACTTTTGTCCACTCGCTGGAATGAATAATAGTTACAATTAAGGTATAAAAGTAGGATTAATTGGTTGTTCCAAAGGTAGATTTTAGAAATAAAGCTTTCATATCAGCTAAAGTTTTTTCTTCGGTACTCGTCAGCACTACATTGAAATCTAAGTCATTGATAAAGGCACCAAAAAGCACTTGCTGGGCATAAGGTTCATTGTTTTGACTCAAGTCAATGTGATACATCTCAAAAGGCTGCCCGTCAACGGTCACGATGCGGCTAGCCGAGGTATCGACCGAAAAACCATCTTTCTGATAGCTTTCGTATATCATCTCCTTCACTAAGCGATTGTAAGTCGTCCAGCTCATGTCGAACTCTAGGGGATCGAATGGCTCAATAGTAGCGGAGAGCGTATTGACTTCGTTTTTTTTGATGTGCAACAGGTCTATTATTTCGTCCTCTCGGTCGGTAGAGTCTATTGGGACATATTCCCAGTCTGCTGGGACAGGGATTGTCCAGTCAATCTGGTCGGCGTTATAAGTAGTAGCAGTAGCAATTTTTTCTTCAGAATTATTGGAGGATTGGCAAGCAATGGCGAAGCAACTAACAACGAATAATAAAAAATGGAATTTCATAAAAGAGGTGGTTTGAAAATTGTGTAAAATCAAATGTAGGGATTTTCAATCAAAGGATTGTAGAACATACCCCCAAAATAAAGCCCTATTCTAAGAGAATAGGGCTTAGGTAGGAGCTATGAAAGATACTTATCGCTGGAGGTGTACTTTTTGGAAGTAGTTACCAGCGGTTGTTTTTAGTTGTAGAATATAGATGCCATTGGGCAAATCTGCCAACGAAGTCTGATGCTGAAAAGAATGTATAGCGGATATTTGTTTAACTAACTGTCCTGTAACTGTTTGTATCACAATACTTTGCAATGCTTCTTGATGGCTACTAATAGAAAGCATACCCGTAGTTGGGTTAGGGAATACCAATATACCTGCCTTGGCGGCTTCGGTCGGAATGATATTCATAAAGGTGCTAGAATCTTGTAGTAAAATAATGCCTGTAGTCGGATAAGTTCCGATTTCTAGATTTTGGTGGTTGATTAGGCGAATGCCTCCAATGGTAACAGGTGTGGTAATAGTCGTGTCGGTATTGGTGCTGCGACTCATGACCAAGTCGTCTCGAATCGTAAACGAAACTTGACCAAGTACGCCAAAATCAGTGATAGGGTTGCCATCTCTACGAGAAATACCAATTTCTAGTTCGCCTTGATTATGAAAGTTTTTTTGTACGGCTATTAAGTCATTGCCCAACCAAGAATTGCTATAATCAAATTCAATAGTATTGATATTGGCAATCACGGCAGGGTCGTACTGAATCGTGAAAGCAACACCATAAGCATCGACTACAGGATTGTTCTGCTCTCCCAGATGAACATCTAAAGTAATCGTATCACCAGGTCTAGCTCTAGTGGATTGTATAAAAATAGGAATAGTGCCAAGGAGTGAATTATTCGCTTGACGAGCATAAGACTGACCATAGTTTTGATCAATAGCGATGACATCACTACTGTCAATAAAAGCATTTCCATCACAATCAATGTGCTTATAATTGCTTAATCCTGCAATAGGATTGGCGGTAAACCAATCAAGAGCACTGTATCCTTGCCACGCAATACCTTGCGTAACACGACTGGTACCCGTGTCACCATAAGCCAAGCCGATAGGCAATAAATCAAAATTGTTAGCAATGCCATTTTCGTCGGTATCACCTGCCCAAACACAGCCATCGGTGCCCACCAAAAAAGAACGAGTAATACTATCACCAATTCCATCGAATATCGTAGCTATGTACGCTCCAGCACAAAGATTGATAGGGTTGAAGCCAAACGCAGCACTATCTGCCCACACAATACTGTAGGGCGGATTGATGTTAGAAAATGAGATATTGATACGACCGTTGCAGACGATAACCGAGGTGTCGCAACCAAAGGAGGACGGAACTGTACTGGAGGTGATACGGATACTAGAATTTGTCTGAGGACAAATGCCAGATTGCCAGCTATCAATACCATGCAAGAAGCGAGCTTCCGCAGCGTTGTTGTACGTCACGCCATTGCAACCACAAACAGGTGCGTAGGTGTTCGGTATAGCCATACTGCTATCTATCAGACTCAAATCAATACAACTATTGGCAATAGCTAACGGGCAATCAGGTATCATTTGGCTAGAATAACCAACACCATTGGCATCAAATACCGTGAAGCGATAAGGGCGAGTAGGACAGAGGTCGGTACGATTGGCAGTCGTGGCGCCATCGCTCCACATATAAGCATAAGGGGCAGGAGGTAGCTGCCCATTGGCAGTCAATTGTACGCCTCTGAAATTATAATCAGCATCGCAAGTAGCACAATTACTAGCAGCAGTAGTGGAGTCTGTAATCGTGTAGCCTTGCCCATTGCAGACGGACAAAGAGTCGGTAATTTGTACCAATACACGGCAGCTGTCAAACGAATTTTGAAGGCTATCAAAAGTAATCAGGGAAATATAATGAAAGCCAAGGTCTTGACAAGTATAAGGAATATTGGATTGGAGTTGATTATTTTTATCTATCAGTAGAGACAGCGCATTACTAGCCCCAAAGCCAATAAGGTTGGGGGTTAATAGTAATTGTCCTGCTTGGTCTAGTCCCAAATTAATAGAGCCGTTGCCAAAACAAGTGGCTACACTGGCACTGTTGGGACAGGTGATTTGTAGGGTGCTAGTATAGTTAACACCTGAACTATCAACGGCTCGTATATTGTAATTGCCAGCACAGAGGTTGGATAAATTAAGATTATTGAAGCCGTTTTGGAAGGTGTCATTCTCAACGTAGAAGGTGACTGGTGTGCCAGAAGCTAGATTCTGAACGTATATAGATGCCCTACCATCGCAGAGTCCACAAGAAGAGACATTGGTGATGCTGCTGTCTTGTAGGGATACACTAGGAGGGCTGCTGGGGGTGTTGCCACAACTGATTATTAGTGTGTCGGTATAGGTGTTTTGCAGACCATCTGTGATGGTAATCACATAAGTGCCATTATCAAACGTAGAGGCATCAAAATTGGTGGTAGCGACAAAGTTATTGTTGAAATGACGACCATTGACACTAAATAAGTAGGGGGCAGAATGGGAGATAGGAATAGTACCGAGGGTATCATCCAATGACAAAAAAACTTGACAGGTACTGTCAATGTATTGGTGTGGTACAATTGTCTGAGCTTGTACTGATTGACCATAATGGCAAACAAAACAGCACAACAAAAAATAAAATAAGGTAAATCTAGTTTTCATAATAATAGAATTAGAAGATTACTTTTGTCAAAGAATTAGGTTTTTGACTCTACAAAGATGGGGTATTTGATAGGATTTTAAAAATACAAATAGAGTCCTTTATTTTTTTTAGTGTATAAAATTATATATATAGAAGCGTGTTTTTGTATTTTTTGTTATAACTTAACGTGAAATATAATTTAATACATTATGGTTTTTTGAATAAGTATGGAGCAAACTAAATTAGTAGGATTATTGAAACACCTCAATAATAAGGAATGGAGTCGGTTTGAAGACTATGTGCAATCTCCTTTTTATAATAAACATAAGGAAGTTCGACAGCTGTGTAGCTATCTCTACAAGTATATCCCTGACGATAAAAAAAAGCACAAGTTGGAACAACAACGAGTCTGGAAATACTTATTCCCAGACCAAGAGCTAGATGCCAAAAGACTACATTTGCTATCGTCCAAACTCCTGAATTTGCTCCATGATTATTTGGCAATCATTGCCCACGAAGATAACAAAACTACGCACTTGATTAAAGTACTAGGAGAGTTGCGGAGCAAAAAACAATACAAGGATTATGCAGCGGTACTTCGCAAAGTAGATAAAACGCTAGAGGAAGCACCTGAACACATCGAAAATAAGTATTGGCAAAAATACCTGTACCATCAGGAGTTAGATATTCATTTTTTGACGCAAGGGGGCCGAACCTATGATAGCAATCTACAAGAAAAAAGCGATAGTTTAGATTTGTTTTTTATGGTCAAAAAGCTCAAGACCGCTTGCGATATGGTGAGTCGCAACAAAGTAATTGGGAGCGATTATGCCTATCACTTTGTACCCGAACTATTTGACTACATCGCTCAACCCAATAATCCTTATGCGAAAGAGCCAAGCATACAGGTCTATATAGCCCTACTCAAAATGCTGCTGTATTGGGAGCAAGAAAATTATTATCCAGTTGTCAAAGAGTTACTAACAAAGTACAGTGCTATTTTTTCGGCTGCTGAGTTGCGAGATATTTATGATTTTAGTCTTAACTACTGTATTTGGAAACAAAACGAGGACACGAGTAGCCGCTATTATCTACAAGAAATGTTGGAAATTTATAGGCTAGTAGTGGAACAAAAAATTATTTTTATAGATGGTTTTTTGCCTCCTTGGGAATACAAAACTATCGTTACTACGGGCATATCTTTGGGCGAATCGGAATGGGTAGAGCAATTCATAGAAGCGTATAAAATTCATCTTCCGACTGCCGTTCGTGAGAGTGCGTATTCGTACAATCTTGCTTTTTTTCTGTATGCAGAGCAGGACTACAAAGGAGCTTTGCAGGCACTTTATCAAGTAACGTTTACCAACTGGACGTATTATATGGGTGCCAAAATGATACAGCTCCGAAGCTATTACGAACTCAATGAGGGCGAGGCGTTGTATGCACTGATAGATACATTCAAGGTTTATATTCGACGCAATCGCCAATTGGTGGCGATACACCGAGCGCTTTATCTCAATTTTATTAGAGTCATCAAGAAAGCTTATCAGGTCAAGGAAAAAAGTGATTATTTGACCGCAGGTCAATACAAAAAGGAATACGCCAAGCTGAAACAAAAACAAGAACAATTCACTCCTGTGGCTGCTAGTAATTGGCTCAAGCAAGTGATTGAAGAATTGGCTCCAGATTAAGATAAAAATTAATTAACTAAAAAAATAGTTGAACTATTTTTAATAGTTTAATAGTTATTTGATTATCAATTATTTATGGCTTTGTTGTTGGTGTTTTTTGTCCTGATTTGAATATTGAAAGTTTGTTTTGGCATACTTTTAGAAAATAGGATAAGTACAACTTCTAAAAACAAAATCAAAACATTTATTTTATTACTTCAACATTTAAAAATCATGAACAAATTATTACTACTCAGCTTCTTATTGGTATTAAATTTCAATCTTTCTGCTCAAATTGATTTAGGTGATATTTTTGGAGACAATGGTATCAATATACAGATTGGCGGCAACAATGGCAATAACGGCAACAACAATGGAAATGGTCAGTATGGCAATAAAAGAGCTTGTTCTCCACAAGACTTCAACTATGTATATAATGCCATCAAGTCAGAAACTTTCGCTAGTGACAGACTAAGCACAGGCAGACGTCTAATTAGTCGCTTTTATTTCAGTAGCCAGCAAGTGGCTCAATTGATGTCAGCGTATGATTATGACAACGATCGATTGGAAATGGCGAAATTTGCCTACGCTTATACGGTCGATCCTCAATATTACGACATAGTAGGTAATTCTCTTGATTATAAGTCTACTGCTAGAGAATTGCAAGAGTATGTGGATAGCATTCGCTAATCCATCCTCCTTCACTTTTATGTGTTAGAGCGTATGTGAAATTATAGTTTTTGATAATTTCACATACGCTATTATAATTGCTAAACAAGCAAGCTAATTTTAGATATATTATTAGTTTAGCTTTGTTTGCCTGTGGTTCTATGTCCATTGGTAGGCATTGAGAAATGCTACTATTTATTTGACTAAACTTATAGAACTACCTACCTTTACATCAATTTCAATTTCAAAATTAAATATTAATAATATGAAAAATAGTATCTACTATTATATACTACTATTTGGGCTCCTGCTGGGGTCCGTCGGTAGTACACAGGCTCAGATAGGAGCAGAAAGCCGAATGGGTGCCACCGATGGAGGTTACTGGACATTTGGTCTCA
Organism: uncultured Saprospiraceae bacterium; assembly: GCA_937139495.1. Classification (GTDB taxonomy): domain Bacteria; phylum Bacteroidota; class Bacteroidia; order Chitinophagales; family Saprospiraceae; genus Aureispira. Next base: position 171,651 of record CAKZQC010000006.1, read on the forward strand.
ATATAGGTGGTGCTTGGCAAGATAGCGACATCAATACCAACGGAGGTATTGGATTTGGGGCGTATATCGGTCACAGTATTTTTCACAAATCTACCAGTCCTTTTTCGTTTGATTGGCGCTTGCGCTACATGGCGACTTGGACATACGGACAAAATTCGGCTGATAACACGCTCGGCAAAAATAGCATATTGGGCAAAGCACCTTATAACTACAACCCAAGTACAGGGTTTTTTGCTCACAATCACATGACTAATCTACATGATTTTTCGGCAGAGTTTCGATTGAATTTTGAAGAATTGCGTCGCAAACATAGGGTTTTACTTTCTGTTTATGCAGGAGTAGGATTAGGTTTCTATTCGACTAGAGTCGATCAGTTGGACCTATTGGACAATCCATACAATTATGATGGTATTGATCAGAACCAAACAGAAGCTGCAATTTGTGATGATATTAATTTTATGCGTGACCACGAGTTTGAAACTAAACTATACAATCGTCTAACCATTACACCTACAATCGGTGCGGAGTTTGGATATTGGTTTACGCCACATTTTGCGTTAGCTATCGGGCACAAAACTAGTTTCACGCTAGACGACCGTTTTGATGGATTGCAAAACAATACGGCAGGAGACCCTCCTGGTGCTATACACCATTATACTGCATTGAATTTGCATTGGAGATTGTTTGGCGAAGCACAAGGTTCGGTAGAATGCCCAAGGGTTCGTTTTAGCTTACCAACTCAAAACAATGGCAGCTACACAACCTCTCAATCAAATGTCTATTTGGAAGCAGATGTGACGAACGTCAAAAGCGGACAAATTACCTATACTATCAATGGCGAGCGCTCTTACGAATTTATGTATAGCAATAGCAATTGGAATAGTAATGTGAAGCTAAAAAGAGGCAGAAACGTTATTACGCTCAAAGCGAAAAATAGCTGTGGTGTGCAAATCCAGCAGGTGACCGTTATGTATCAGCCAGAAGATCAAGCTCCTGTAGGCAATGTACCCGTAGTGTCTATTAGTCAGCCGAACAACAACAGCACGACCAATATCAGTAGTACTACTGTATCGGCTAGCATTTTGCATATTTTTGATGCCAATAATGTAACTTTTACGGTCAATGGTGTGCCTTCTCGTGGATTTACGTTGTCAGGTACTCGTTTTGTAGCCAACAATGTCAATCTGCAACAAGGAAGCAATACGATTAGTATTACCGTTACGAACCAGTCAGGCAGCGATACCAAAACCGTTATTGTCAATTATATACAAAACCAGAGTGTCCCTTCCAATGAAGTCGCACCGATAGTGACGATTACGAGTCCACAACCAAGCCCATTTACTACTCGTAATTCTAGAGTAAGTATCAATGCAACGATTAAACATGTAACGACACGCAGCAATGTTATTTTCAAAGTCAACGGACAGGTTTCTAACAATTTCTCTTTCTCAGGAACACAGTTTTTGGCGAACAGCATGGCACTGCAACAAGGTAACAACACCTTCACGATAACAGGAATTAATAATGTAGGACAAGATACAGAAACTGTTATTGTCATCTACGCACAAGAAAACACAAATTTGCCTATCGTAACGATTACGAACCCCACTCGCAATCCAGCTACGATGAATGTACCAAGTGTCAACTGTATGGCTACTATCAATTACGTACCCAATCGTTCGGGCGTAAGCTGTACTATCAACGGACAATCTTTTACAGGTTTTTCATTCAATAATACACGTTTTGTTGCCAACAATATTCCATTGCGCGAAGGTAGCAATACCATCACGATTATGGGAACCAACACGGCAGGACAAGACGTAGCAACAACACAAGTGATTTATCAAGTGCCAGTAGTGTTGCCTGCACCGATAGTGCGTATCACGTATCCTACTGCCAATCCATACAATACACAGCAAAATGCAACAAGTATTTCGGCTACTATTCAGCATGTAACGACTCGTAGCGAAGTGACGTTCAAAGTTAACGGACAAGTTTCTAACAACTTCAACTTTTCGGGGGGCGTATTGAGTGCCTCTAATATCAACTTGCGTCAGGGCGCCAATACGTTTACTGTAATCGGCACCAATTCTGTTGGGCAGGATAGCAAATCAACGATTGTAATTTATGAGATTCCTCAAGAATTGCCCGTAGTTGCGTTTACGAATCCAGCACAGAGTCCGTATAATACGACGAGCAACACAATAGAACTTCAGGCAAATGTACTGAACGTAACTGGCAAAAACAACATACGATTTACCATCAATGGACAAGCGACCAATAGCTTTAGTTTCTTTGGGACTAACTTTGTAGCGAGCAATATTCCATTGCGCCAAGGCAATAATACCTTCACGATAACAGGTACCAATACAGCAGGTCAAGATATGGCATCGACCGTAATTATCTACAATATGCCGACTCCTGCTCCTGTAGTGACGATTACTACACCAAGACAAAATCCTTACGTAACGACTACTAATGTAACCAACATCAATGCAACGATACTAAATGTAGGTAGCAGTAGAGATGTACGATTTAGCATCAACGGCAGAAATGTAACGAACTTTAATTTTTCGGGTACTCAATTTTCTGCACCTAATGTTGTGTTGGCACAAGGAAGCAATAGCTTCACAATAACAGGTACCAATAGTGCAGGGCAGGACACCAAATCGACGGTTGTTATCTATAACAAAGAAGAAGAGCCTGCACCAATAGTGACGATTACTAGCCCGAATGCTAACCCATTCAATACGCAAGCAGCGACTACTAACATTCGTGCAAGCATACTAAACGTAACCAACAAGAACGATGTACAATTTGTTATCAATGGACAAGCAACTAACAACTTTAGTTTCTCAGGAACTAGCTTTGTTGCGAACAATATTACGTTGCGTCAAGGTAGCAATACCTTCACGATAACAGGTACAAATGAGACAGGAAGAGATAGCAAAACAACCGTAGTTATCTACAGTGAGCCGACACCAGCACCTATCGTAATGATACAGTCGCCTGACCGCAATCCGACTACAGTAAGCAATCCAGCGATAGTGATTAGAGCAAATGTTCAGCACGTGCCGAATGCCAGTGGCATCACGTTTACGGTCAACGGACAAACCAGTACCGCATTCAATTACAACAATGGTATTTTTACTTCTTCGACAGTCAGTCTGAACAGCGGAAACAATACCTTTACGATAACAGGAACAAATAGTACAGGAAGAGATACTAAATCGACGGTAGTTATTTACCAAGCGCCTGCTGCACCAGCACCGATTGTGAATATTACTAATCCTAGACAAAATCCATTGAATACACAAACGAACTCTATCAAGATAGAGGCAACGATTCAGCACGTAACAAGCCGAAACGATGTAACTTTTGTGGTCAATGGACAAGCAATAACTAGCTTCAATTTTTCAGGAACGAGTTTTAGTGCCGATAATATTACCTTGCGTCAAGGCAATAATACATTTGTAATCACAGGAACAAACGAGACAGGAAGAGATAGCAAATCAACAGTGGTGGTCTATACGATTCCAACTCCTCCGCCTGTAGTAACCATACAATCGCCAGATCGCAACCCAACAACAGTGAGCAATTCGACGATAGTAATCAGAGCGAGTATTCAGAATGTAGCAAATTCGAGTGGCGTGACCTTCACCGTCAATGGTCAATCGAGCAGTGCATTTACCTACAACAATGGTGTATTTGTATCGTCAGGAGTTGCCCTCAATGCAGGTGCCAACACGATTGCAATCACAGGAACGAATAGCACGGGCAGAGACAACAAGTCAACAGTAGTGATCTATCAAGCACCTGTCATACCTGCACCAATTGTACGCATTACGAGTCCTAGTGATAATCCACATAGTGTAGAAGCAGCTACGGCCAATATACGAGCGACCATACAAAATGTAACAGGTAGCAACAATGTAACGTTTGCCGTCAATGGACAGAATGTACGCAACTTCAATTTTTCAGGAACCAGCTTTAGTGCTAGCAATGTAGCGTTGAATCCTGGCAATAATACCTTTACGATAACAGGAACCAATGCTTCAGGTCAAGACAGTAAGTCAACAGTGATTTTGAGAGTAGTAAAAGAAGTAGTACTGCCACCAGCCGTAACGATAACAGTACCGAATCGTAACCCAACCGCAACGACAAGTAGTAACACGAATATACAAGCAACGATTAGAAACGTAGATACCAAAGCAGGGGTTACCTTTGCGGTCAATGGTCAAAATGTAACGAATTTTAATTACAGCAGAGGGAGTTTTAGTGCTACAGGTATCAAACTAGTTCCAGGTAATAACACCTTTACGATTACTGGACGTAATGAATCTGGTCAGGATAGCAAATCGACAGTAGTGACCTACAATGCTCCTGTATTGGAACAATTACCAACAGTGAAAATTACTAGCCCAAACACGAACCCGCACACGTCTAGTACAAGTGTGGTCAATATCACGGCTACAATCAATCATGTATCCAGTAGAAGTGGTGTAACTTTTACGGTGAATGGAAGAAACGAAACTGGTTTTTCTTTCAGAGGGACAGCTTTTGGTATGAATAATATTGCACTAAATACTGGTAACAATACCTTTGTAATAACAGGGAAAAATAGTGCAGGACAAGATAGCAAATCAACCATAGTTGTCTATAATCCTGTGCCAGCTCCAACGGTGCTCATACAAGCACCTGACCGTAACCCTACTACTGTACGTACGAATAACAACATCGCAATACGTGCGAAAATAACTAATGTGACCAATGTAAATGATGTAACTGTGACTATCAATGGTGTGAATCAAGCTATCGAATCGTATAGCAATGGCACCTTGCGTACGGGAGCATTAAATTTGGCACAAGGAAATAATACCGTAATTGTGATGGCACGAAATGCAGGAGGACAAGACAGCAAATCAACTGTAATCATTTACGACCCTGTATTGCCAACACCAGTAGTGACGTTTACGACACCAGCACAGAATCCGTTGACAACGGCAGACAGCAGACTCAACTTGCGTGCAACGGTACTCAATGTAGTGAACAAAAGTGATATGACGTTCACCGTCAATGGTAGAGTTTATACCAACTATACCTTGTCCAATAATACGTTTGCTGCAGATGGTATTCGTCTAGGTACAGGCAATAACACTTTCAGTATCAATGCTCGTAACCGTGATGGACAGGTAACTGTAACAACTGTCGTTATCTACAATGCTGCTACCGCACCAACAAACAATAGCAGAACGAATCAGCCAAACAATACCAATACAGTTAATCCAGATGCAGTACCTGAAAAAACCAAAAGTAGTAAAATGAAATCAGGTACGACCACACCTACAACTGAGCCTGAGCCTAAGAAGAGCAAAAAAGGAAAGATGGGGGGAAGTTAATCTATTAGCTCTTATTGAATAGAACGAAAAATGTCGTGCAGCTAAAGTGAGCTGTACGGCATTTTTTTTATTATTCGTAATAACCTCTAATAATTGCGAGAGCAATTTTTTTAATGTATTTAGAATCTAATTAGATAAAATGACTTGGTTTGTTAACTTTGTAATTAGAGCAGGTCTAAAATTACACAAATTATCAAAAACTATAATTTTAGATACGCTAAAGTAGGTGGACACAAATAATGGGTGTTTAAAAGTGCGTTAATTTTTTTGATTATAGAGGACAGGACGATAAGAATCGTAAAAATTACAGCTTTGAAATGCCTTATTGTTTTTATCCGCCTACTTAGAATTTCCTTGGAAAAATTTCAATGTGGTATGAATATAAAATGGTGGCGGACAATAGCGATGGTTCTACTCTTTTTGGGGAGTAGTTGGCAGATAGGAAAGGCACAGTCTTATTCTACCAAGATTAGGAAAATATCGATAGAGGAGGGACTTTCTAATCGATTTGTAAAAAAGGTGTTTCAGGATTCGAGGGGATTTGTCTGGATGGCAACCGACTACGGACTGAATCGTTATGACGGATATTCGTTTGAGTTGTTTACCAAAGAGAACAAAAATTTGGTAAGCAATGCCATCTATGATATTTATGAAGATGGCGATCAAAACCTATGGGTAACCTACTCCGATGCCAATGGGCTGTACCTCAATGAGATTGATATTATCAATATCAATACAGGAGAAGTAGAACGATTTAATGATAAATTTAAAAACAAAATTCCCTTATTGGCGGGAGATATTTTTGATGTGTATCAAGTCAATACAAAGTCCATTTTTGTACTCACTAAAGATAAAAAAATAGTAGAACTAGGAAAAGGGGAGCAATATAAGCTTTTGTTTGAGCTGCCTTATCCTGCACACACCTTACAACGTGTTTTGTGTACCGACGACATGATTTGGGTTGTTTGTCAAGATGCAATATTGGAATATAGTAGAGCTGGCAAATTGGTCAAGACAACGCCTATCTACTTTCAGTCTATTTTGGATTTGTATTTGGAAGCAGGTGATCTGCATGGTTTTGCCAAAAATAAAGCAGGGGAATTGGTTGTGTTCGTCAAAAAATATGAACAGGAATTAGAAATAAAATCGTTGCCACTATTCTTGGAGAGTATCAAGGAGCTGAATGAAAATAGTCATGTACAGCTGGCACCCAATGGGCTTATTTGGTATCATGACAAGGAATACTCTAGAATATTGAGTGCAGAGGGAGAGGTGATTTTTGATTTTTCGAGTTACCTCCCACAGCGGACTATTTATAGTGTCTATTTCGATAAGAATGATATTATCTGGATAGCAACAACTGACGGGGTGTATATGCTCAATATTGCCCTCAATAAATTCAAAAGTTATTTGTCGCATGATGATTTTCGACCCAACAGTGCTTCGTTTAGTATTCGAGGTATGGCAATGGGAGGCAAGGATAGCCTTTTTGTCAATACCTACAGTGGCAGACAGTTGATTGATTTGAAAACAGGAAAATATACCGCTATTGCTGATAAGCAGGCTCCAGAGTTGGCTATATTTAAGGATAGAGCGGGCAATTTGTGGTTTTGTGGAGAAAATACTACGATACAAAAACTAGATGTAGCAACCAATACATACCAAAAATATGAGTGTGTAAGTGGCAACCGATATGGCATTAGTAGTTTGCGTCCTATGAACACGAAGATGCACCAAGACCAAAATGGACGTATTTGGATGGGCAGCAGCGATGGACTTTTTTATCTAGATGAAACACAACAACAATTCATTAAATATACCATGTATGGCACCGATGGGAAGTACCAAGCCATTAATGGTAGCCGTATTTATGATATAGTAGAAGACAGTAGCCGACAAGTATTGTGGCTCGCTACCACGACAGGCGTTTATGGTTATCAGTACGACAAGCAGTTGGTGTTTCAGCATTTTCATACCAAAGGGGCAGGCAATAATTATTTGCCTTATGATTATATTTATACCATACATCGAGATTTGCAAAACCCTTCGAAGTATTGGCTAGGAACGAAGGGGGGCGGACTGATTCAGTTCAATCCTTATCATAGCGTAAAGTCCGTTAGAGCCCATTATACGATTGCGACAGGATTGTCAGACAATGTTATTTATGGTATCTTAGAAGACGATTTTGGCAATCTATGGTTGAGTAGCAATTATGGTTTAATGCAGTTTAATAAACCATCAAAATGGATTAAAATTTACCTGCCCAAAGATGGTATTACAACCGAAGAGTTCAATTCTCTTTCCTATTATCAAGATGATAAAGGATACTTTTACTTTGGTACTATCAATGGGATTAACGTATTTGATCCACGTGATTTTAGTACCAAAGAAGTCAATGAAACACCCTTGCATGTTACAGCTATTCAGCAAATGAGTGACATTACTAGCAAGATAGAAGATAAAACGGCTGCGTTTTTTCAGCAGCAAGAAATTGTATTAAAGCCAAAGGATAATTTTTTTAGTATTCAACTCGCTTTGTTGGATTATAGAGATCCATCGAGCAATCGTTATGCCTATCGTATCAAGGAAATAGATAAAGATTGGAAATACACAAATGGCAACGAAATTCGATTCAATCACTTATCCGCAGGCAATTATACGCTAATCGTAAAAGGGCAGGGCTCTGATGGCAAGTGGTCAACGAACCGATTGGAAATCCCAATCAAGGTGCTGACACCTTTTTATAAGACGTACGAATTTTTGATACTAGCAGCCTTAGTTGTCTTATTTATTGTCGTGGGTGTTTTTAGGGCTAGAGTATTTGTTTTGGCTAAACAGCAGGCAAGACTGGAAAAAAAAGTTGCTACCAGAACCAAAGATTTGGAACAGGCAAAGTTAGTAGCCGAAAAATCGTCGCAAGCTAAAGCCGAATTTTTATCGGTCATGTCGCACGAAATTCGTACTCCAATGAATGCAGTAGTCAATATGACCAACTTTTTGTTGCAAGACCAACCCAAAGAAAACCAAGTAGAAAACCTCAATGTATTGAAGTTTTCTGCGGATAACTTGTTGGCGATTATCAATGATGTATTGGATTTTAATAAAATAGAATCGGGCAAAATAGTGTTTGAAGAAACGCCTTTTGATATGTGCCGACTCATGGAAAGTATCAAGTATAGTATGGAGGCATATGCCACCAATAAAGAGGCAAATGGCAAAAATATTGTCCTCGAAACTTCTTGCGATGCTTCATTGGATCACCTGCTAATAGGTGACCCTAGTCGTCTGACACAGGTACTCAACAACCTGATTAGCAACGCCATGAAATTTACAGAAAAAGGAACTGTATTTTTCAATATAAAGACGATTGTAGATAATGAAAAAGAGACAGAACTTTGTTTTGAGGTCAAAGATACGGGTATCGGGATTGCACTCGATAAACAAACGTATATTTTTGAAATGTTTACACAAGCATCTACCGACACGACTCGTAAGTTTGGCGGAACAGGACTCGGATTGGCTATTTCTCAAAAATTAATTATGCTTCAAGGTTCTACCATTGAGCTAGAAAGCGAATTGGGCAAAGGTTCTACTTTTAGTTTCAAATTGACTTTTCAGAAAGGTGATTTGGTCAAGCAAGAACGCAAAGGAGAACAGACTACACCTGCTACTTCTGTACTCCAAGGCGTAAGCGTATTGGTTGTCGAAGACAATGTAATCAATGTGATGGTGGTCAAGAAATTCTTGCAGAAATGGGGTGTTGTCATCACTAGGGCTGCCGACGGAATAGAGGCGATAGAAGCCATCAAGAGTCATCAATTTGATTTGGTTCTGATGGATATACATATGCCTAATATGGACGGATATGCCGCTACGCAGCATATCCGAGCGATGGAAGGCTCTTATTATCAACAAGTACCAATTATTGCATTGACGGCTTCGGCTTTAGCTGATGATCGCAACAAGGTATTCGCCAGCGGTATGAACGATATTATCGTTAAGCCGTTTGTGCCTGCGGAGTTGTATGCTACCATGAGCAAATATATCAACGAAGAGGAGGAGTAGTTTTGGTCTTGATGTGGTAAGCCCAGCCCCCCTCAAAAAAAAAGCAGCCTAGTTTTCTACTCGGAAAACTAGGCTGCTTTTTTTATTATAGATCTAAACTTATCTGTAGTTTATCTTTCTGACTTAATCAATTCTTTGACAGAGCTAAACGTTGCTCCTTTGATATGCACAAAATAGACACCTGCTGACCAATCGTTGGTGGCAATGCTATAGGTGTTAAGTCCTTGTTTGGCTATGACTTGCTGTACCTGTACTCGCTGACCAATCGCATCATAAACGACTACCGTCAAATCCATATCACTAGCCGCTGTAATCTCCAATGTGGCATTACCGAAGGTAATAGGATTAGGGAAGAGGTTAACATTCTCTACGGCTCCGACTTGCGTCAATGAAGCCACTACAATATCCGAAAATTCGTACGTGCCATCAGTATTCACGGACTTGATACGATAGTAGTAATATACATTAGGCAATACGGCATTATCATCAATAAAGTATTCTTGAGGAATAGCACTATTACCTACTGCAGTATGCGTCGCAATCGTTTGGAAGGCTACTTGATCAGTACTTCTTTGTATCTCGAAGTAATCAAGATTTTGCTCTTTGCTAGTTGACCAATCTACTTTGATAAATTTGTTTTGAATAGCCGTAGCTGTCAAATCCAAGAATTCAGTTTCTAAGAAAATAGTAGCACTTACTACTCCAAATTCCGAAAATCCATTAAAAGGACCTCTGTCCAATCCATTGGTAGTCGAGCCACAATCGTTGTGCAGTGGGCTAGGAGTAGGGTAAGAGAATACATCATCTTTGGAAATTGTCCAAACAGAACCCGTGAAAGGTAGAGAAGGATCTTGTGGCCATACTCTTATTTCGTATTCACCAGCGCCACTTCCCGAAATATCATCAAACACCCATTCTCCGTGTCTGTTTCCCCAGAAGTCGTCCATTTCGTATCCACTACATTCTATATCAGGTGTAGCAGCATTGGAGCTACCTGCCTGAAAATAACCTCTCAATACATCGTAGTTGTTATTTTGGATATTCAACTGCGTGTACTGAAATCCTTTTTGCGAACCATTGTTGGCTACAGCAGTACCAGGGTCTAGCCCTAATAGGAAACTATAATTCCCCCCTGCTGCACGAATTGCACGGCGGTGTTTACCTACAATGTAACCATTGTCTTGTACCGACATATTATCGCCACCTGATTGGTGCCAAGTGTCATTGATATAGCTGCCCAAACCTGGAGTATTGTTCATCATACCAAACTCTGCGGTGTATCCACTTCCATTAGCTGGATAAGCTACGGCACCAGTCATACCTACATCATGTGTTACAATATTGGTTGCATTAGCAGGCCCCAAACCTGTTGGGTCAAAGTTAACGCTATTGCGTACATCAGCTACATAGGAGCTTACACCACTATTGACCAAATAAACAATACGTTGATCATTGTTGACCTCCAAGTTGTAAAAAGAACCATCATTGACGCCTATTTGAGGAGTGCCACCTCTTACGGCATAACTTCCGCTAATAAACTGGCGTTCGCCTGTGTTGACATCAGAATTTTCGAGTAGGGTCGTACCTGTACCTCTTTGCTGAAACAAAGCATCAGAATACATATTTCCCTGTACCTTGATTAAACCATCATTTTCGAGTGTAGCAGTTGCACCATTCATGTGGACATCACCCCATACATGTACTTCTGCTCCAGCTTCTATATGTACCAGTGCTCCATCATTAAAAAACTCATTGTTGTGTTGAGCTTTTGTTTGATAGCTGGTTATCCCCAAGGCTGCTAAAAATAGAAATGTAGATTTTTTGATATTCATAAATATATTTTTTGTGTAGTGATTTTTTGAAGAAAAATAGTACAGCCAAAGCAAAACTCTTGTTGTAGAATAAAAGTTGTTTAATAAGTCGTGATAAGATGGTTTCCAATGGCTTGTTGGGTGATTATTGACGACTTTTGAACATCTTCATAGATTGCTTTGCTATAATAAAAGTTGTTTGTTCTCAAATATACAAATAAAAGGTTTCATTAGAAAGCAAGATTATAGTATTTTTGGAAATTAGACAATTATAACACTAGTTATGTTTTTAAATGACTTTGATTATTACGTTTTTTAACTCCATCAGATGATAGACTTTATGAAGATTAGCCTACTGGGCTGGATATTTTTTGGGGTGAGTACGACTGTTCTTCAAGCACAAGCATTGCAGACCAAATGGGTGACTTCCTTGGGTGGCAATAAATACGAGCAAAGCAATGGAATAGCCGTCGCTCCTTGTGGTGATGTGTATCAAGTTGGTTTTTTTCAGCAACAATTGGGCAATCTTACTACTGTGGGTACTGAAGATGGCTTTATTGCCAAATACAACAGTGCTGGCGACTTGATTTGGCTCAAAAACTTAGGGGGAACTAGTACCGATCGCTTGAGCGGAATCACCATCATCAATGACAACCAAATAGTAGTGTCGGGGGAGATAAAAGGTACCCTTCGCTATAATGCTACCGATAGCTTGGTCGCACTTGACCGACTAGATGCTCTTGTGTTGAGTATAGACAGCAGCGGTCAGGTACAGTGGGCAAAAATAGGCAGTGGATTAGGCGATGATAGTGCTGTAGATATTACACATAATGCGAATGGTACGATTTGCGTTACAGGCTATTTTGAGCAAAACTTACAGACAGATCAGACGATTATACAGTCGTTCGGCAATAGAGATGCTTTCATTTGGGCTTTGGATACCAATGGACAAACCCAATGGACAAAAAAACTAGGTTGGTTGGGGTTTGATGAAGGACTCGCCTTGGCTATGGACGACGATTATGGTTACATAACAGGACTCTATCGAGACCAAATAGTAGTCGATAATGATACGTTGTTGGGCAAGTTGGGTGCCGATATATTTGTTACCAAATTTGATCACCGAACAGGACAAAGCCAATGGACTAAAACCGTAGGAGGTCCTTCGTCCGATAGGGTACAATCCGTGGCAGTTGACCAACAGGGAAATATCTGTATTACAGGCTGGTATTCTGCCAATATTACCGTGCAAGGGACGACCTTGCTCGACCGACAAGAGGAAGATGCTTATCTTATTAAATTTGATAGTAATGGGCAGTTAGTTTGGGCAAAATCCTTAGGGCATGAATTTGATGAGCGAGGTTATGAAGTGGGGTTCGACCCACAAGACAATGTCTATTTGATGGGAACACTGGATAGTTTGCTCATTATAGGAGGCGATTCGCTGACTAATCGTCACCTCAATCGCCCTGCCGATATATTTATAGCCAAGTTTGATGCACAAGGCGATTACAAATGGTCGCAGACTTTAGGACATTATTACAATGACTTCTGTTATGATATGCAAATAATAGATGCCAGTACCATTTATATTACGGGAAGTTTTCAGGATACGACTATCTTTATGACCGATACGATGATTAGCCAATTTGGTTATGATATCTTTGTCGCCAAGTTCGAAATGGATACGTTGTTGACCATCAAGACATTGGCGGAAGCCAAAATAGTACCTACACTAACCCTTTTTCCGAACCCCAGTAGCATAGGTAGTACGCTGCTCTACGAGTTGACCAAAACCACTACCGTCAAAATTGTGTTGTATGATGGTGCAGGCAGACCAGTACGCCAACTATACGATGCCATACAGCCGATAGGGGAGCATGAGCTGTGGATAGACCGCAAGGAGTTGCCCAATGGTTATTATTGGGTGCAGTTGGAGATAGGGGGTACTATATTTGTACAAGCTTTATTATTGCAATAACAAAAAAAAATGACTTTGAAATATAGCACTTTTTCGTCTTACTATTGGCTCGGTTTGTTGGTACTTTTGTTGAGTGCCTGTACGACCACAACCAACGTAACGACGACAACACCGAAAGAAGAAACCACTACAACTGCCAAAACGATTGATGGCAATGAAGTCGTCGTACGCACAGCAGGCGAGACTCGTATAGAAATACCTGACACGGTGCGCTTGCAGCCAGATCCGTATTCTGCTTTGGTAGAAATGGAAACTAACTTTGGTACAATGAAAATTGAGTTGTTTTTTGATGCAGGAGAGCATCGAGCCAATTTTCTCAAACTCGCCAAATCCAACGTTTATGATAGCTTACTTTTTCATCGAGTTATCAAAAATTTTATGGCACAAGGAGGCGACCCTGATTCCAAATTTGCGAAAGCAGGCGACCAACTCGGGACAGGCAGCGTTGGCTACGAAGTGCCTGCCGAAATAGGGCAGCAGTATTATCACATCAAGGGGGCATTGGCAGCAGCTAGGCAGCCAGACGAAATCAATCCCGAAAAAAAATCATCGGGTTCTCAGTTTTATATTGTGCAAGGGGCAAATGTAAGTTCGACACAATTGGATAAAAACGAGCGAGAATACGATATGGTCTATACCGAAAAACAACGCCAATTATACAAAAAACTAGGTGGTTCGCCACAGCTGGATATGGAATACACAGTATTTGGGCGAGTATATGACGGTTTTGAGGTGATTGATGCGATTTGTCAGCAGCCAACCGATGGCGTGGCACGTCCCAAAGAAGATATTTGGTTCAAAGTGAAAGTGATTAGAGAATAAATTCGCTCTTTCGAGCTCTGTTTAAGCTGCCTTTGGTTCAACAATTGCCCTGCAAGGGCAAGAAATAAAAAAATAAAAAAATGGAAATACGATTATTGAATCGTGACGAAATAGAAACGCCCAAATGGAATGGTTGTGTGCATTATGCTAGCAACAGCAAGATTTATGGGTATAGTTGGTACTTGGACAATGTCTGCAATGGCAATTGGGTCGGGTTGGTAGAGGGCGATTATCAGTCGGTAATGCCACTGGTGTGGAATGACAAATTGCTAAAAACAAAGCAATTGTATTCACCTTATTTGTGTCAGCAATTGGGTGTTTTTTCGGTCAATATGCTCTCCAAAGAACGAATAAAACAGTTCTTGGAAGCGATTCCGAAGGAATATAAATATTGGGATATAAACCTCAATGATGGTAGCCAACAAGTATTGGGATTGAGAGATAATCCAGCCTACGATATTACTGAAAAAGATAATTATCACTTGTATCTTAATAAACCTTACGAAGAATTGCAAGCCAAGTATTCTAAAAATACAAAGCGGAATCTTAAAAAGGCAGATCAGGCAGGTATTTATTTGACAGCAGGATTGAAACCCGAAAAGTTTGTGACATTGGTACAAGAAGCGCAAGAAAAAAAAGGGGTAAAGCACCCTGATGCACTTTATCATACCGCTCATCGAGTGATTTATAATTGCTTGCATCGTGGTCAAGGAACGATATTGGGGGCGTTTGATGATGACAAAAATATATTGGCAGGAGCTTTTTTGATGTTTAATGGAGCAGCTATTATCAATTTATTGAACTTCAGTAATGAAGCAGGAAAGGAAGTAGGAGCGATGCACTATTTGATTGACTCGCTGGTACAGCGAGAAGCTAATAAACACAAATATATTGATTTTGAAGGGTCTAGTGTGGAAGGTATTGCACGGTTTTATAAGAGTTTTGGAGCAGAGCGAATGCCTTATTATCAGCTTAAAAATAATCAGTTGCCATGGTTGCTGAAATTGGTCAAGAAATAGTTTAGAGATGCTCTTGTCGTATCTTTGAAGTTATACAAAAGTATCAAAAATTATAATTTTAGACACGCACTTAGAATGTAGCTTGTCTATTTGCTAGAAATTTTGTATTTTTAAGAAAATAAAACTGCCCACTATGCTACCAAATGGAAAGGATACCCCTGACGAACAAAATTTTGAAGACGAAGATTTGTTTGCTTTCTTGAATGATGATGAGGAAACAACAGAAGAGAACAGTAATTCGGAAAGCTTTGAGGACGAAGATTTGTTTGCTTTTTTGAACGATGACGATGATCCATCAACAGAGGGGGATTTGTTGTCAGCAATAACAGGCGAAAATTCAACTTCGGAAGAAGAGGATGACGAGGAGGATACCACTATTCTAGGTTCTTTGTTGGGAATGACCAACACGAAGCCAGAACCGCTATTGCCATTCAAGCACGAAAAAAGAAAGGCAAGATTGGATATTACCAAAAATTCTAGTGAAGATCATCGTTCGGTCAAGCGATACACCAAAAAAGAACTCAATGACCAATTGGTCAAGGATTATCGCTACATGATGGGCAAAAGTTACATGATGATTCAGCCTGTAACGATTATGGCAGATTATCCATACAAGAAAAAAAAGTCGGATAGCGATATAGAAGATGGCAAAAAAAATGTAGAAGAAGATTATGTTTTGGTCATTGGCAAACTACAGAAGTGGCGTGGCACGGAACAGTTTAGAGGCAAAGCTTACAAACTAGGGCATATTATGTATGTTCGTAAGGGCGATTACTGGATTGATGGAAAAGAAATAGCGGTGGAACCGCATTTTGCAATCGTCCTGCACAAAACATACAAGCGTATCAAATCTAAGCGTATCCGTGATTTGTTGAGTGTTCTTAAACACCGTTTGCGTACAGGTAAACCATTTACGATATACAAAGAATTTCCGATGATTGTAAAAAGAACAGGTGTTTACTCTTAGTTGAAAATTAAGGTAACCAATTGAAGATAATACGTCCAAAGTCGAAAACTTTTGCCAATAAGTCGGTGAAAGTTTCCGACTTTGGATTTCTAATTTAGTAACAAAATATAGCCTTGAGGCTAATATACAATATCTAGTAAACATGAACGCATTAGTCCTACACGAAGTCAAAACAGCTCCTGTTTATCAAAATTTTGAGAAACCGACTTTGGCTTCTGACGAAGTATTGATACAAATCAAGGCCGCAGCACTCAATCATAGAGATGTTTATATCACACAAGGGCTTTACCCCGGAATTGTGACGCCTATTATTTTGGGTTCTGATGGTGCTGGTGTGGTGGTCGAAATAGGCGATGCGATTCCACTCAAGTGGCTACAGCAAGAAGTGATTATTAATCCGAGTATTGGGTGGCAAAAAAATACGGCTGTACAACCTATGGATTATAGTATTGTGGGTATGCCGACACAGGGCTGTTTGGCGGAATATATAAAGATCAAAGTAGCCGATTTGGCACTATTGCCTAAGCCCAATCACTTGACTTGGAACGAAGCGGCTGCTTTGCCGCTGGCAGGATTGACGGCGTATCGAGCGTTGTTTACCAAAGCAAAAGTACAAGCAGGTGAGCGAGTTTTGATTTCGGGAATAGGAGGTGGCGTAGCACTGTTTGCTTGTCAATTGGCGATAGCCGCAGGGGCAGAGGTTTGGGTCACGTCTAGTTCTGAACAAAAAATAGAACAAGCCATCGCACTAGGTGCTAAAGGTGGAGCAAATTATAAGGAAGAAAATTGGCATCAAGACTTGCTCGAAAAAGCCGAAGGAGCTTTTGATGTGATTATAGATAGTGCAGGAGGCGACGGCTTTAGGTACTTTTTGGATATTGCTAATATGGGCGGTCGTATCGCTTTTTATGGTGGTACGAGAGGCAGCTTCAAGGTCAGCCCACAAAAGATGTTTTGGAAACAATTGAGCCTTTTTGGCTCTACGATGGGCAGCTCTGAGGAGTTTGCGGAGTTTATTGACTTTGTCAACAAAACACAACTCAAACCTGTAGTCGATAGCATTTGGAAACTCGAAGATGCCG
Organism: uncultured Saprospiraceae bacterium; assembly: GCA_937139495.1. Taxonomy (GTDB): domain Bacteria; phylum Bacteroidota; class Bacteroidia; order Chitinophagales; family Saprospiraceae; genus Aureispira. The sequence continues at coordinate 188,797 of CAKZQC010000006.1, forward strand.
CCAAAGCATTTGATCATTTAGATGCAGGCAAACAGTTTGGAAAAGTAGTGGTGAGTATGTAATATTGGGATTTGTTGGATTTAGGGATTATTCCGAGCCACAATAATCCAAAAATCCTTGAGTAGAGTATAAGACGCTATTCTTAACGAGGTGCTAAGCACTTTGAAAGTGCTTAGCACCTTAATTTGGAGGTTAATCAATGCCTTTGGAATAAGTATTTTTAACTATTGTCCTGTACTCAGCAAAAAACCTTCAATCCAAAAAACTCCAAATACGGAGCTACAACTTTCAAAAAAATCCAAAAATCCCTAAATCCAAAAAATCCCAATACTGACAGTTTACATTCCAGCAGAAAATCCAAAAATCCAATAATCCAAAAAATCCCAATACTGACAGTTTACATTCCAGCAGAAAATCCAAAAATCCCTAAATCCCAAAAATCCCAATAGCTACCGCAACACTACTGTATGCAGTTGAGCCGCCAAACCCGTGCGGATTTCTATCAATTGTTGTTGTACTTTGAGCAATATAATAACGTCTTCGAAAGGAGCTTTTTCTTCTTGTGCTTTTTTGAGTTCCTTTTGGTTTTTGACCATCATGCCCTCTATTTTTCGGAGCTTAAAATACAAAATGCAACTCTTGGCATCGGCTACGTGATTTTTGTCGGGCATCTCCTGTGTATTCAAAAATACATTCATTTTTTCCCAACCATCAGAGTACGTATATTGGTCAATAGACGATACCAAATCAATGCTAAATTTAGCAATAGCAGGGTCGCTATGTCCTGTAAAAAAGCTAGTAGGCGTAGGTAGGTCTGCTTTGAGTCGTTCGAGGTATTCGGTAACGATGCTGATACAAGTTTTGTCGTTAAATTCATTCAAGAAATCCACCATTTCCATATCCAAAAACAGAAACTCGGCTACGGTGCTTTCTTCGTCCAACGGGCGTTCTCCAAAGTTGACCAAGATGCGGACAATATCCATTTCTTGATATTCTTTGTTGGCACGTTCCATAGCCGTTTGGCTGGTTGCCTTTTCGGCAAATGTAGGAGCGTCCATGCTGTTATCCACATCAAAATCGGGCGGCATTTCGTCCTCTCCGTCCATCGGGACGTGTTCGTAAGGGTCGTAGGGAACATCGCCATCTGGTTGGGCATTGGGCGTCGTCTTTTTCTTGGTCGGATTAGACGGTTTATTGGACTGATAAGTACTATTATTTCTATTTTGGTTGTAATTCTTTTGTTTGTTGAACTCCTCTATTTGCTTGCGCAATTGCTTATTGAGTTCTTGTAGAAGGAGCTGCTCGCTCATTTCCATACGAGCTGCACAGGACTTGACGTACAGCGATCGCTTAATGGCGTCAGGTACTTTCGCAATAGATTGTACAATATCTTTGATCAGACCCGCTTTTTTGATAGGGTCGCCTGAGGCATCTTCTAGCAGCAGATTGGTCTTGAACAGAATAAAATCATGTGCTTCTTTTTCGATATATTCCTTGAAGGCAGTCGCACCTAGTTTTTGCAAATACGAATCAGGATCTTCGCCTTGTGGCAACTGTACCACCTTGACATTCATGTCCTGCGCAATCACCAAATCGAGTCCACGCAAAGCGGCTTTGATACCCGCAGCATCACCATCATAAAGAATAGTCATGTTGGGCGTGTAACGCTTTACGAGTTGGATTTGCTCTACGGTCAGCGATGTACCCGACGATGCCACGATATTTTCGATACCTGCTTGATGCAGTGAAATAACATCGGTGTAGCCTTCTACCATGTAGCATTCGTCCTGCTTGACCATTGCCTTACGGGCAAAGTAAACCCCATACAACGACTTGCGTTTGTTGTAAATTTCAGACTCAGGCGTATTGAGGTATTTGGGAGCTTTTTTGTTTTGTGTCAAGATACGACCACCAAAACCAATGACTTTGCCCGATACATTATGTATTGGGAACATGACTCGATTTCTAAAAAAATCACGGTCATTTTTCGTCAATCCTGCTTGGTCGAGCGTGGACATATTGTAGCCCTGCGTACGGGCAGATTGCAGCATATCGTTGGCACCGCCATTCGCAAAACCCAGACCAAATTTTTGTATGGTTTCTTCTCTAAATCCACGTTGCTTGAAGTAGCTCAAACCTACACTTTTGCCATAGTCGGTCTCAAAAAGCTGCTTCTGAAAATAATCCTTAGCAAATTGATTGACCAAATACAAGCTATCGGCGAGCTTAATTTCTGCTTTTTCTTCTTCTGTTAGTTCATTTTCTTCTATCTCAATACCGTACTTCTGAGCGACATAACGCAGTGCGTCGGGGTAGGTCATTTGCTCGTGTTCCATCACAAAATTGATGGCATTGCCACCCTCGCCACAGCCAAAACATTTATAAATATTCTTAGCAGGCGAAACGGTGAAAGAAGGTGTTTTTTCGTTATGAAAAGGACAGCGACCAATATAATTGACGCCACGTCTGGTCAGCTTCACAAAGTCGCTTACAATATCTTCGACTTTAACAGTCTCAAAGATAGTTTGGATTGTTTTTTGCTTAATCATATACGAAATAAGTATTTTGGTTAAGGTATCAGAATAAAATAAACCAAAGTGTTATTAAACTCTAAAATATAGTCTTTTTTGTATTGCAATGATTGCCTAAAGTAAATTTGGCAACAGCTTGGCACAGAACTTGACTATTTGAGAAATATAAAAAGGTTTTAATTGGGTGTTCTTATAGTGTGGGTCTCGCTTCTATTTATTTAGGAGCGGGACTTTTTAAGCACAAAATTACCAATTTTCCCGAAAAGAGTTAGGTTTATCTTATGATACCAACTTTTCAGTAGCTTGGCACAAAAATTGGCTTACTGATAAATATAAAAAAGGTTTTAATTGGGTGTTCTTATAGTGTGGGTCTTACTTCTATTTATTTAGGAGTAAGACTTTTTTATGCACTAGTCGAGCAGTTTGCCTGCAATAAAACCAGTAGTCCAAGCCGCTTGGAAATTGTAACCGCCCGTAATACCGTCAATATCCATTACTTCGCCACAGAAGTACAGGTTCGGACAAACCTTACTTTGCATCGTTCGCATATCAATACTCTCTAAGCTCACGCCTCCACAAGTTACAAACTCTTCCTTAAACGTCGTTTTTCCGCTGACTTCGTAAGTATCATTCGTCAATATTGTGGTGAGCTTATGCAATCCTTTTTTGCCGAGCTCATTCCATTTTTTTTGTAGGGGCAATTCTGCTTTTTCTAGCAAGAAATGCCAGAGTCTTTCAGGTAATAAATAAGGGCGATAATTTGCCAGTTGCTTTTGTGGGTGCTGCTGCACAATTTCTTGCAATGCTTCTAGTACAGCCGCATTATTGACAACGCCTACCCAGTTGATTTGAGCATTGAATTTATAACCAGATTCGCTCAGTAATCTTGCACCAAAAGCAGAAGATTTGAGTATAGCAGGACCACTCATGCCCCAATGTGTAATCAGCAATGGACCATCGGTACGCAATTTGGTTCCCTGAACGCTCACCAAGGCTTTTTCTGCCACGATTCCCATCAGCTTGCGGATAGGTTCTTGCGGCATATTGAAGGTGAAAAGTGAAGGGACAGGATCTTCTATTTGGTGACCCAAATATTCCAACCAATGGAGTCCCTTGCGGGTAGGGCTGCCGCCAGTTGCCACAATCACTTTATCAAATATTTGGGGGGCGTGGTCAGCTTTCGCAAAAGTCAACTCTATTTTGCCATCTTCCAAGGGGTTCAGTTGCTGAATACCTTGTCCAGTCGCTACTGTTATGTTTTTGTGTCGCGTTTCTTTGAGCAAACAATCAATAATGGATTGAGAGTCTTGCGAAACAGGAAAAACGCAATTATCTTCTTGCGTCATCAAGGCTACGCCTCGTTTCTCAAACCATTCCATCGTATGTTTAGTATGGAAAGTTTTGAATGCCTTTTTAAGCGCTTTTCCCCCACGAGGGTAAGCCGTAGCGAGTTCTTTGATAGACGTGCAGCCGTTGGTGACATTGCAGCGACCACCGCCCGATATTTTGACTTTGGAAAGTACTTTTTTTGCCTTTTCAAATAAGATAACGACAGCTTCAGGGTGGTGTTGCTTGACAGCAATTGCCGAGAAAAAACCAGCGGCACCTCCTCCAATAACGGCTACTTTCATGATTGATTTTAGATGGTTATATACTAGAAATTAGAAGTTGGACTTCTTGAATATTTGAGGGGAACAACTTGCAAGTCTAATTAGAAAACTTCGGACTTTGAACTTGATACTTTGGACTAAATTATCACCAATCCAACGCTTCAATTTTGACTCCGTTGTCAAGTGGCTTAATAAAAATAAACTTATTGTTGAGGACATCTAATCGCCATAGCCAATTCCAAGGCATCGTATGGACGCATTGCAATTGTTCTCCTTTTTTGTTGCTTGTCCAGAACTCCAATTGTCGTTTTTCTTCCTTACGAATAATCACGAGCAATTTATCTTTGGGTAGGCGAGAAGCCTCCAATTTTTCGTTGTTAATGACATTGCCCTCATTATGGAATATCAACTGTTCTTTTTCGGTATCAAAAGATTGCTCAAACATAAAGGTATAAATCTGTCGTTGAGCATCTGTAGGCAGCAAATAAGTCGTGGTATCTTTCGCAATATCATAAATAGCGATATTCGTCAATTTAGGAGCGGCTTTAGCTACTTTTGATTTGCTAAAAAGCCCACTATTGACCGTTTCTGCTTCCGCAAAAACTTGTACATACAATAAATTTTGATCACGCTCGTGTACCAATCTGGAGGAAGAAGAACCGAAGTGCATAAGGCTTATATTTTGTGTATTCTAACTTTTTTCTTTTTGAGACGGCTGTTATTCAAACGTTCGGCAATCTTGACCGACACATTTTTTTGGATACCGACAAAAGCACAATCTTGTTTGAGTTCAATAACGCCCAATTGTTCTTTTTGCAATTTGCCTTCCTTGAAGAACAAACCAGCAATATCGCCTTTAGATATTTTATCTTTTCGTCCACCCGAAATAAATAAAGTATCCCATTGCGAAGCCAATTCAATATCGGTGTCAAGCGACACTTCCTCTATTGGACTTTCTGGAATAAACTCAGGTAAGGTTTCGTCTTTCCATTGTAGCACATAAGCCGTCCCTGTCTGGTGCATACGAGCCGTACGACCGTTTCGGTGCGTAAACTCTTCGAGCTTGTGCGGTAGGTGATAATGAATAATAAATTGGATTTCGGGTACATCTATACCACGAGCAGCCAAGTCGGTCGCCAGCAGCAATTGGTGGCTACCATTACGAAACTTAATCAAGGCACGTTCTCTATCTTTCTGTTCCATACCGCCATAAAAACAGCCGTGTGGAATATCGTTATCCGTCAAAAATTCGCTCACACGATCAATACTTGCTTTGAAATTGCAAAACACAATCCCTGGTTGGTTGCCCAAATGTTTGAGTGCATTGACCAAGGTCGGGAGTTTATCTTTGTCAGGCGAAATAATGCGCTTAATGCTAATCGTTTTTTTGCCTTCCGATAAGTAATTGACATAAACAGGATTGTCCAATTTGACAAAATCAGGCACCGCAACACCTTCCGTTGCAGAAGTCAAAATACGTTGTTTTAGATTGGGCAAGGCTTGTACAATCTCTTTCATATCGTCTTCAAAACCGACTTCGAGCGACTTGTCGAACTCATCGAGTACCAAGTGAGCGATTCGCTTAGTCGAAAAAGTACTGCGACGCAAGTGGTCGGCAACTCTACCGGGAGTACCCACTACAATAGCAGGCGTGTGCTTCAGTTCCATTTTATCTTTGGAGAAGTGGCGACCACCGTAGACTGCATTGATTTTGAGACCAGAACCCATCTCGCGGGCTACTTGCTCTATCTGGATAGCCAATTCTCTGGACGGCACAATAATCAAGCACTGTACTTGCTCTAGTTTTCTATCCAATTGCTCCAATATCGGCAATAAGAAAGCCAGCGTTTTACCTGTTCCCGTAGGGGATAGCAATACTAAATTATCGCTGACACTCAAGGCTAAAGCGGCTTCTTCCTGCATGGGATTAAGCTGCTCTATTCCGAGTTTGCGAAGGATACTTTTTTGATTTTTGACTAAGTTGGACATGTACGTTTACTTTGATTTGACCGCAAAGATACGCAATATTGAGGGGAAATGTAATAGTGGGGGTGGGTTTGTTTTTAATTCTGCAAAAAGTAATTTGTACTGTTTTTTTGTTTGATTAAGTATCTTTTAGAGTAGAAATTAGGTAGTCGTCAATAATACTCATAAATAAAAGTTGTCTCACTACGTAGATGATTGTTGTCGTATCTTTTTATCGTCTTTGCATTTCCAGTTGAGTCACTTACGAAAACTTCCTTGGATATAGAGTATTCTTTTGTATGTTCGTGAAAAAAGGTGTACTCATAAACTAATTTATTTTTTCTTCTACTAAATGTCCTGGTTATAAACCATTCATTCATTTCTTCATTGAAGCTATAAATTTCAAATTTATTAAATAGTTTGTGAAAAACTATTTTGACTGTATCTAGTTGTTCAGAAGTCATAGTATTTTTTTCTAGAGAAATTACCATTGCTTTTTCTACAAAAGGAAGGCTCTTTTTGTAGTGAATAAACTGCTTGTAAATATGGTAGAAATAAATGTAGCTATCATAATGTTCATACCTAAGTTGCTTTTTCCTCTTTTGCAGAGAAACGTGTTTGATTTGAATAGTATCATTGTCATCTATACGCAAATACAAAAGTGTATCCTTATTTCTTATTCTCCAAATGTCAAATACAGTGCTGTCCGACCAATATTCTTTCTGATGAAGAATATTTTTAGGAGAGGGAATCGTAACGATACTATCTCTATATATTATATCACTTGCGTTAATTGAAACGGAATATTTAGAACCATTAGTAAGATTTCCCTCCTTATCATACTCCATGATTAGAGTGTCTATATAATTATCATATTTCGTAATTTTTAATTCTCTTTTGAGTAAGCGATGCTGAGCAAAGCTATTAGAAATGAAGAAGCAACTGATACTTAGAATTAAAAATGATTTTAGCATATGTAATTAGGATTAAGCGTTAGAATTAATGCTTGGATTCAATAAATAAAAGAACAAAAAGGGTAGACCTCATCACTGAGGTTTACCCTTCTATACTATATTGCTACGGTTATCCTTTCCCTACTTCAACCACTCCCAACTCTTCAACAATTTCGGTAAGTCCTTGAATTGGAAATTAATCGTAGCAGTGGCGACGACTTCTAGGTCGCCTAGTAGGCGTATTTCGCCCTCACAAGGGGTGTTGAGCCACGCCAAATTCCAAGGATAAATATCTTGTTTCTCGCCAATGAAGGTATAGACCTGTTCCTCAACTTCGAAGTCGAAGGAATAGCGTACTTTTTGCTCCTTGAAGTACAGCAATTCGAGCTTGCCGTAGCAGGCTACCGACTCACAAAGTCCTTCTATAGATACCGTACCTTCTAGATAATTGGTCATGAACTCTTCCTTCATGGGATTGAGCCAAGTCAATAGACTATCGGCACCCCAATTGAGATGGACGGTCATGTCTAGTGATTGGTCAGGTTTGTCTGCCCACTGATAAGAGCCACTCATTTTTTCGTCTAGTCGGAAACCCAATTCGCCAATACTAGCGTAAGCCATGCCCTCTAGCATTTGACTAAAGTCTTGTAGCTTTTCCTTGAATGGATCGACAATATCGTCTTCCCAATCAATACTATCGTCACCTTCTACTTGCTTCTGAATAGAAAAATTAATCGTCTTGCTGATGGCATTGGTCACAGGACCCAAAAACGGCAAGCCCTTGGTGACCGACTGCCAAAGAGGAGCAAGCTCGGCATGTCTGCCTTTCTCTACCATTTTGCGTATATTTTTGGCTACTCGTTTTGGTTTTTGTACATAGATAGGAGCTAGAGCGGTGGCTACTTTCGATTTCAAATCGTTGGAAGTAGGCATCGCGGTATCGAGACCAAAGGGATACATCGTAGCAATATTGACATCGTATTCTTGTGCATCAAGCTGTTGCAATTCCGATAGCATACCTATCGCTGCCTTGATAGCCATATTGATACCAAAATCAGGTAGTTTGAGAGCCGATTGTCCTGCACAAACGTGTACAATTGTACCGTATTTTTGCTCCTTGAAAAGGGGCAGAAAAGCATAGGTGAAATAAAGCGGCTGCCACAAATTGGACATAATTAACTTCTGCAATCCTGCGGGACTGCTATCGTTGTCCAAGCTGCTGTTGTCGCCTGTATTATTAATCAAAATATCAATCGAATCATTGACGGCTATATGACTAGCCAACTGCTGCACTGCTCGTTTGTTGGCAGGATTGACGACAAAGGTTTCGATAGGGTGGCGTGTGTAGTCTGCTAAATTTTGCTTTACTTTTTCGAGCTGATCATAATCGCTGTCAGTTAGTAATATTTTGCAACCTGCTTTCGCAAATTGTTTGGCGGTTTGTACGCTTATTTTCTGTGTGGCACCCGTTATTAGGACGGATTTTCCAAATAAGACGTTGTCTTTTTTTTGTTTGAATATAGACTGAAAAATGCCGTTTTTTTTCTTTTTCATATAATGGAAAGTTCTTATTCTTGGAAAACGTGGAAGAAGCAAAATCACTTCTTTTAGCACTAATTATTCGTTAAAATAACACAAATATTGATTTATTTTGGTTAAAACTAGCCCTTATTTGTCGTTGTGATTCACAATACAACTATTCCTACAATATAATAAAGGTGTACCTTACAAACAATCGCCTTTCGATAGCTGTTAACAATCAAACGTTTAACTACTCGCAAGCTACATCAATGTTTAGTGGTGATGCGGTGTGGAGATACTTACCTCTGCAAATAAATTTAACATACAGAAAAGGACATAGTAGGCAGCATATCCAAGATACAGAACGTATTAGGGCTAGTACTAGTTGAGCAATAACTAGTATTTAATCTTTCTATTTTTTGTTCTAAAGCTGTTTATGTAAGCAATTTTACATTTTTAAAGACTTCGAGAAAATTTGGTACTAGGTTTTGTGCTATTTAGCTGCAGATGTGGTGCGTAGCAACAAAATCCTAATCGTTATGCCACAAAACTATACATTCTTTGTAGATTTGTAATTGGTCTACTTTTCTTGAAAATTGTAGAATTTTAATTAAAACAAAAAATTGATGTACAAAATCCTATTAATTGCTGCCTCGCTGGTAGCTAGCCTGCCTACTTTTGCTCAAAAGTATAGCAATGAATTTTTATCGATACCCGTAGGAGCGAGAGCTCAAGCAATGGGTGGAGCCAATATAGCCAGTGTCCAAGATGCTACCGCAGGATTTTGGAATCCTGCTGGATTGACTGGGGTCGAATTGGATATGCAGTTAGCTGCTATGCACAACGAATGGTTTGCGAGTATCGGACGGTACGATTATGTCGGAATAGCTGCTCCTTTGGCAGATCGTTCGCGTTATTTAGGATTCTCCTTTATTCGTTTTGGGGTCGATAAAATCCCCAATACACTTTCTCTCTACGAAAGTGATGGTACCATCAACTACAACAATGTCACTACTTTCAATGCCGCCGATTATGCGTTTATGTTTCATTATGCACAATCTTTTGACTCTATAGGTTTGTCGATAGGAGCTACTGCCAAGGTGGTACACCGCAAGATAGGACCTTTTGCTACCGCTTGGGGTTTTGGAGTCGATTTGGGGGCGCAGTACCGCAAGGGAGATTGGCGTTTTGGGTTGATGCTCAAAGACATCACGACGACTTTCAATGCGTGGTCTTTCAATTTTACGGACGACGAAAAAGAAACACTGAACTTGACTGGTAATGATGTGCCGATTCAGTCGATGGAAATCACTCGTCCTACGATTGGTATGGGCTTCGCTTATATCAAGGATTTTAAATTGGGAACACCCAAAGAAGGGAAGAAACAAAAATATTTTGGCTTGACTGCTGAGATAGACCTCAACTTCACGACCGATGGGCGTAGAAATACCTTAATCAGTGCTAGTCCATTTAGTATAGACCCTACTATGGGGCTCGAATTGCATTACAATAACCTTATCTTCTTGAGAGGCGGTGTCAATAATATTCAACAATTCAAAGACATTAGTGACAACCAAAAATGGGCAGTACAGCCTAACTTTGGTGTTGGCTTCCGTATTTACAAATTCTACGTAGATTATGCGTTGGGTATGAATGCAGGAGGTGCTATCATTGATAACTCGCAAGGGGCGGTATTGTCACACTTGGTGTCACTTAAGATAGACATTGACTTCAAGTATATCAAAAAAGCATTGGACGATGAAAGCTAATATTTTTCAATAATTGTATTGCTAAATAGAAAATAGTAGGAGTAACTAGAGCGTATCAAACGCTCTAGTTACTCTTTTCCATTGGTTCAAACAAACTAGAAATATGCTATTACATACAACAAAAAAACACCTTTTTTTCTTTTGCTTATTACTAATAGGAGCAGGGCTACAAGCCCAAATGCACAATGGCAATTATGGCAATGAATGGATTGATTATAATCAACAATACTTCAAGATAAAGGTGACTAGAGACGGAATGTATCGAGTTTCTGCCAATGTATTGCAGCAAGCTGGTATCGACTTAGCTACACTCAATACGGCAGGTCTAGAAGTTTATTGCAATGGCGAAACTGTGCCTCTTTCGGTACAAACAAGCAGTGGTAGCTTGAGTTATGTGCAGTTCTATGGTCAAAAAAATAGAGGGGAGCTAGATGTAGATATGTATAATGACCCTGCGGATCATTTCAATCAAAATTATAGTTTGATCAATGACACAGCAACCTATTTTATTACGTGGAAAAATGCTGCTCCTTCTTCAGCTCAATATACTAACAGCAGTGCCAATCTTTCCAATTTGCCCGCCAAGGAGCCTTATTATTGGCACAATAGCCAAAGAGTATTTAGCGATACTTGGAACAAAGGACTGTTGTGGCAAGTGGCACAAGAAAAGCTGACCAAATCAATTTTTGAGAAAGGAGAGGGTTTTGGTTCGGACAAAGCAAGGGTGCATTCTATTAATGTCCCAACGGACAATGTCTATACCGCTGGACCAAGTGCCAAAGTAGTTGTCAGAGCTTTTGCTGATGTATTCACTACACACAATCTAGACTTGGCAGTATCAGGAACGACTTATGCTAATTTTCCTTTTTCGGGTTCTAAAGTGGCGGACTTTGAAGCAACAGTAGCTGCCAATGTATTGACGACCAATACGGTTGTAAGAACAACAGGAAACACAGGGGGGAGCGATACTTACTACATTTCGCATGTAGATATTAATTACCCACATACGTTCGATTTCAATGCACAGTTTTTGCGCAAGTTTGAAGTCAAAGCGAGTACTAGCAGAAAGTATTTGGAGATAGATAATGTCAATGGACTGAACGCCACGAGTAGTAATGTATTTCTATATGACTTGACCAATAAACTCAGAATACAATGTTTTTGGGATGCTGCCAATAGTAGAGCGTTAGTTGATTTGCCCCCTTCGGCTTTAGACCGAGAATTGATATTGGTCAATGAGGGAAATCCTAATAGTATTACAACGGTACCCGCTTTGATTCCAGTCACGTTTATCAATTATGCTTCGCCATTGTACTCGCCGAGCAACTATATTATCGTGACCAATCCTAGTTTGTATAGAGATGCACAAGGCAATAATCCAATTTTTGAATATTTGCTGTATCGTCAATCGCCGCAAGGTGGTGGGTTTACCCCAATAGATGTCAATGTCAATCAATTGTACGATCAGTTTGCGTATGGTGTCACGCATCACCCGCTAGCTATTCGTCATTTTGCCCACTTCGTGAAGCAGCATTGGACAAATCCAGAATATATATTTTTGATAGGAAAAGGGATAGAATATGAAACCGTACGTAAGGTGATACCCTCTAGTTTGCAAGTGCCTAGTTTTGGTCACCCAGCTTCCGACAATGTCCTTTTAGGCTCTATCAACAGCGATGCCCCAACGATTGCGGTAGGGCGTTTGGCAGCTACTACGGGCGACCATGTTAGTCTGTATTTGCGTAAGATGAAAGAGGTCGAGTATCATCGTAGAGCAGACCAATCGCTGGATTCTTTGGGCTGGACGAAAAACGTTCTGCACTTAGGAGGGGGTAAAAACAGTAGCGAACAAAATATCATTCGTACGAACCTCAATTTTATGAAAACTAAAGTGGAGGGCGTACAGTATGGAGCTAAAGTGCAGTCTTTTTTCAAGACCTCTTCCAACCCAATCCAAGCGGCTCAATCGACTTACTTAGATTCGCTGATTAATAGTGGTGTTTCGATGATTACTTTTTACGGACACTCGTCCGCCAATAGTTTTGATTTCAATCTGGATTATCCAGAGAACTACACGAATGCAGAGAAATATCCACTCATCATGGCATTGGGTTGTTATGGAGGTACGATGTTCAAAACAGGAGAATTTATCAGCGAAAAGTTTGTGTTTGAAGAGCGAGCTGGTGCGGGTGTGTTTTTAGCGTCCGTAGGAGCGGCAGCCTTGTCGGCACTCAATCAATTTTCTACTCGTTTTTATGATGGTATTGGCGATTCTCAATACAATCAAGGAGCTGCCAAGTCGGTCAAGTATGCGATAGAGCAGCTCGAAACGGTATCGGGTGGAGCGCTATATACGACTACCGCCCAAATGGCTTGCAATTATATGGCTTATCATGGTGACCCAGCGTATAAGATTGCTTCCGCTGCGGATCCTGATTATTATATTGATGAAAAACTTGTGACGCACAGCCCGAATTTGGTGACGGTGCAGATGAATACCTTCAATTTGGAACTAGACGTATATAATATTGGTCGTGCCGAAGACGACACGTTCAATATTCGAGTAGAGCGTATTTTTCCTGATGGAACCATCAATCCAATTGCTGCTAGTCAGCGTGTGACGGCTCCGTTTTACAACCGAACAATAACGGTACCGATTACGGTAAGTAATAGCAGTGCTTATAGTAGTGCATTAGGACTCAATTACTTCAATATTTATATTGATAATGATGACGAAGTAGATGAGCGCCCTGCACCAAGTGCCGAAAATAACAACAGCGTTATCAATTACGAAGTACGTATTTTATCCAATGCAGTATTGCCTGTCTATCCGTACGAATTTGCGATTGTGCCGCAGGACACGATTACACTCAAAGCCTCTACGGGCAATAGTTTCGCAATAGCAACCGACTATATTGTGCAGATAGATACGACCGAGTATTTCAATAGTCCATTGCTACAGCAAACAACCATCAGTCAAACAGGTGGACTGCTAGAGTGGACACCTAATTTGAACTATCAAGACAGTACGGTCTATTATTGGCGAGTAAGCCCCGATTCTTTGACGCCTAGCAGCTCTTATTTTTGGGCAACTAGTTCGTTTATACATTTGGACAATACCTATCCAGGGTGGAATCAATCCCACTTTTTTCAGTATCTCAAAGATGACAAAGTTTCTTTGGTACTCGAAGAGCCTGATCGCGAGTTCAAGTATATCAATTCGATACAAGAAGTATCGGCAATTACTGCGAAAACACCTGCTGTCTTAAATCACGAAAACGTAGCGATTTATTTCAACGGTTCTCGACTAGAACAAACTCGCTGCCCGTACGAAAACGGGGTATATGTAGCCGTTATCGAACCGGGGACGCTTGATTTTTGGAATGTACCAGGTCCTGCTTTCAATGAACTATACGGTGGTGTCAACTGTGATGGAGCAGGTCGAACAGCACCCAATTTCTTGTTTCAGACCACATCTGCTTCTAAGCAGGATTCGCTCGAAAATTTTATCAAAAATATTGTCCCCAACGGGTACTATGTACTGATGTACACGCTCAATAATGCCTATGCACACACCTGGTCTCCTACGCTTATCAATGCGCTCAAAGATGAAGGAGCTTGGTATGTAGATGATTTGGTCAATAATTCTAACAATACAGAAGGATTGCCGTGGGGTTTCTTTTTCAAAAAAGGCGATAGTACTTATATCAAAAAGAACTCGCAAATTAGTTTAGATCCTAATGGAATTTTAGCCATTTCTGGCGAATTGCAAGAAGATTGGTATCAAGGAAATCAAACTTCTACTATTATAGGACCTGCCACTTCGTGGAACTTGTTTGCGTGGAAATCAGCCACTACCGATGGCTTGGTTATCAATGACGAGTTTAAAGTAGATTTGTATGGAGTAGATTCCAATCAGAATGTACGCACGCTTTTGATGCAAAATCTAAGCCCTGGAGATACTTCTTTGTTGGGGATTAACCCCAATAGTTATCCTTATTTGGAGTTGGTTTGGAATACCTTGGATTCGGTCAATAAAACATCACCACAGTTGGAATATTGGCGAGTAATCGCTGATATGGTTCCAGAAGCAGCACTACGCCCCGAAATGTATTACGTACTGGATAGCAGTTGTATTCAGCAAGGGCGAGATTTGCGATTCAGTATAGCCATGGAGAATATTGGCGACGTGGATATGGATAGTATGTTGGTGCGTTACCAGATAATAGGAGCGGCTACGCCTATGATTAAATATCAACGATTAGCGCCCTTATTGGTAGGGGATACCTTACATGGAAATGTTACGTTTTCGAGTATCGACTTGACGGGAACCAATTATCAATTATTGGTAGAAATTAACCCAGAAAACGACCAACCCGAAAAGCATCGTTTCAATAATATCGGATTGATTAACTTCGAGGTGAAAAAAGATGAAATTAATCCACTGCTAGACGTGACATTTGATGGTATTCATATTATGAATAAAGATATTGTTTCGGGCAGACCCGAAATTGTCATTAGTTTATTGGACGAAAACCTATATTTGGGGGTCAGCCAATTGGATAACTTCAGTGTATTGCTCAAGCACCCAAGTCTGCCAAATGGTACGGTTGAGCTAACGCCCATCAACACTGATATGCAGTTTTATCCTGCCGATCCTACCAAGTTGGGTATAGAGAATAGAGCCAAAATAGTGATCAATCATGACTTTGAATTTGATGGACAATATACATTGTTTGTATCGGCAACCGACCAATCAGGCAATAATTCAGGCGAGCAGAGTTATAGTGTAGATTTTGAAGTGATTAATAAGTCTTCGATATCGCATTTGCTCAATTATCCCAATCCATTTACGACCTCTACGCAGTTTGTATTTACGATGACAGGTAGAGAATTGCCTGATTATATGAAGATTCAGATATTGACGGTAACAGGCAAAGTTGTAAGAGAAATAACGATGGACGAATTAGGTCCTTTGCGTATTGGTGTCAACAGAACAAGCTATGCATGGGACGGAAGAGATGAGTATGGCGACCAACTCGCCAATGGAGTCTATTTGTATCGAGTGATTACCAAAAAAGACGGAAAGGATTTTGAACAGTATAGCACACGAACGGATTATATGTTCCGCCAAGGTTTTGGCAAAATGTATCTGATGCGATAGGAGTAAAATAAAGCTTCGAGGCTGAAATATAAAAGAGGTTATTACGAATTCGTAATAACCTCTTCTTTTTAGACTGTAATTAGCATTCAAAAAATATACTTAATCGACCAATTCTACCTGCATACGAATATCTTCTACTGGTCGGTCAGGCAAGGTGCCGTCTTGCATGCGGTAGGTCTTAACGGATACAATTTTGTCGAGTACGTATTGACCTTCTACGAGCTGCCCAAAGATGGTATATTTGCCATCAAGTGTAGGAGAACCGCCATGTTTTTCGTAGAGCATAATTTGGTTAGGCGTATATTGCATACTGTTTTTTTCGCTCATATCTTGTAGCTGATACGCCTTGAGTGGTTGCCCATGTATGACCATGAATTGAGCGGCATTCGATGCCTTGCTTGGGTTTTTGCCCACGCCCTCATGAAAGCCAACCAACGCCCCTTGACGCATGACGAAATCAGCATTGATTTCTGGAGCAATTGTATAATCCAATTTACCATCGCCCAATATTTGTTCAGGTTTTACTTCGCCTTTTGAGTTGGGGTCACCACCTTGTATCATGAAATTCGATTGCACGCGATGGAACATCAAATCATTGTAAAAACCTTCTTTGGTTAGTTTTATAAAATTATCGCGGTGCATCGGCGTTTGGTTGAATAACTCAAAAACCATATCGCCATATTGCGTGCTGATTTTTACCTTTTGGCGAGGCATATTATCAATTATAGCTTTAGCAGCCTCGTCGTCCGTTGTTGTTTCTGTGGAGCTTGTATTGCAAGCCCCAAGGCTTAGCAACAGCAGCAGGAAAAATATATTTTTCATAGAAAAGGAAGTTTTTGGGATTAGCTATTCTTGATGTGTTCTAAGTATTCGGCAATCTTGCGGCGCAGCAACAGTTCCTGATTGATTTTTCCTTTGGGGGGAACGACTGTTTGTCGCCAATGCGGCCAGCCGTCGGCATCATAGCCCTCTAGCTCGTAATAACCGTCGTAGCTCAATAAGCGACAAACGGCAATGTGCATCAAATCTTGGCGTTCTTCCTTAGTGAACTCGTCTTTGATTTGTCCTAATTCTTGCAGCCCAATGGCAAACAAAATACCTTGTAAGTCGGGCAGTTGATCCACTCCCAACATTGTTTTTATCTCAAATTGTGTCTGCAACCAAGCCTCGTCGCCTTCTGGCGTATCCATGAAGAGTTCTTCGCCGAGTATATCTAGTCCATCAAATTTATTATCCATGGTGTTTATTCGTCTTTATTAAAGGTTATTACAATACTATTCGTAATAATTGCTAGTATAAAAAAATGTAGAAACAGCTGTGTTTTTTCTTCTGTTGCTGTTTCTTGCCGAAAATTACGAAAAAACTGCCAACCTGCTCGCATTTATCAAGAGTAGATGTAGAAGTTGTTTGATAAACAGAATAGCATGACTATCATAAACGAGTATTAAAAATAATTAAGGCAGTTTCTTTTCCTGCTTTTTATTGTATTTTTGTAGCCCTTCGGGGTAAGAGCATGTCTAAGACTTTTCAAATTATCAAAAACTATAATTTTAGACACGCTCTAATACCGCGAACGATATACTACTATTGGTGTTATATCTTTCATACCAACTACAAACGTTTATCAACGCCTACCATGAATTTAGAACAATTATTCAATAAGTACCTGACCGATAGCCGCTCTCAACAGATTGTGAAGAGCATTGTTAAACAAAAAAATGTCCATCTCAAAGGATTGGTTGGCTCACAAATCGCCTTTGTGGTCGCAGCCGTTAGTCGATTGGCTAAGTTGCCTTTCTTGGTTATTGCTACCGACAAAGAAGAAGCTGCTTTTTGGCAAAATGATATTTCGACCTTGCTCGAAGAGCGACGGGAAGCCCTGCTTTTTCCTGATTCGTATAAGCGACCCGCTGGACTGGATAAGCTGCATCGTACGAGTGTATTGCAACGCACAGAAGTGGTCAGTAATTTGGTCGAACACCCTGATGCACCACACGTTATTGTGACCTATCCAGAGGCATTATTTGAGAAAGTAATTGCTCCTGCCAATCTCAAAAGCAGTGCCATTGATATAGCAGTAGGTGCGGAAACGGATATTGATTTTATCAAAGAAATATTGATAGAATATGGTTTCAATCGAGTAGATTTTGTGTACGAACCAGGGCAGTTTGCTATCCGTGGTGGTATCGTTGATATTTATTCGTATGGCAATGAATACCCCTATCGAGTCGAGTTTTTCGATACCGAAGTAGAGAGTATTCGTACGTTTGACCCTACCTCGCAATTATCGACTAGAAATATCGCTTTTGTCAAGATTGTACCCAATGTCAATACGCAGTTTGATGCCGACCAAAAAGTAACGGTACTAGAGGTGCTTCCGCCCAATACGGTGGTTTGGGCGGCTGATATGCAAATCATGCTCGATAAGCTGCAAATTTGCTTTGAAAATGCTCAAACGCTTCAATCGCAATTGTCTAGTATGGACACGCAAGACCGCAAGGAAGAGGCGGAGCTGTTGCGTAGTCAATCGTTTGTTTTTCCGAGAGAAATAATAGACGGCTTGGAGAAAATGCCGCTGCTCGAAATGACGAACAAAACCATGTTTGCGGCAGCTACCAAAGTAAGTTATAAGACAACACCTCAGCCAAGTTTTAATAAGAATTTTGATATATTGATTAAGGACTTGCATTCTAATACGGAAGCAGGAATTGATACGTTTGTTTTTGCAGAAAATGCCAAGCAAATAGAGCGTTTTTATAGCATTTTTGAAGATTTGGATGTGGTGGTCAAATGGCATTCGATTCCAGCTACGCTGTATCAAGGGTTCATAGACAAGGAGTTGGATATGGCGATATATACCGATCACCAAATTTTTGAACGCTACCACAAATCAAAAGTCCGTCAAGGTTTTGACAAAAATACGGCACTCAAAGTCAAGGCATTGAGTGAGCTCAAACCCGGTGATTATGTTACGCATATTGATCATGGAGTAGGGCGATATGGCGGACTCGAAAAAATAGAATTGCAGGGCAAACGACAAGAAGCGGTCAAGCTCGTCTATAAAGATAACGACATTTTGTATGTTGGTATTCAGTCGCTGCACAAGATTTCTAAATTCACAGGCAAGGAAGGCACTTCGCCCAAAATCCATAAATTAGGCTCCAATTCTTGGGCGAATACCAAGAAAAAAACGAAGAAAAAAATAAAAGAATTGGCGTTTGATTTGATTAAACTTTACGCCAAACGAAAAGCAACCCCAGGGTTTGAATTTCCGCCTGACGGCTACCTCCAAAATGAGCTGGAAGCGTCGTTTATGTATGAAGATACGCCCGACCAAGCCAAAGCGACACAGGATGTCAAAGAAGATATGATGAAGCCTTATCCGATGGATCGCCTTATTTGTGGTGATGTAGGGTTTGGCAAAACGGAAATCGCTGTACGTGCCGTATTCAAATCTATTGCCGCAGGCAAACAAGCAGCTGTACTAGTGCCAACTACTATTTTGGCATTGCAGCACGCCCAAACTTTCCGCAAGCGACTCGAAGAATTTGGTGCTACAGTCGAATACATCAACCGTTTTCGAACGACTAAAGAAAAGAAAGAAATTTATCAAAGGCTAGAAGCGGGCGAGATTGATTTGTTGATTGGCACGCATGCCATTCTGAACAAAAAAGTAAAGTTCAAAGATTTGGGCTTACTCGTGATAGATGAAGAACAGAAATTTGGAGTAGGAGCGAAGGAAAAACTACGTAATATCAAAGTTAATGTTGATACACTGACCTTGACGGCTACGCCGATTCCTCGTACGCTACAATTTTCGTTGTTGGCGGCTCGTGACCTTTCGGTTATCAATACGCCGCCGCCCAATCGACAGCCGATACAGACGGAAGTCATACCGTTCAATGGCGAACATATCAAGGAAGCGATTGAGAACGAAGTGAATCGAGGTGGACAAGTATTTTTTGTACATAATCGCGTTAAAAGTTTGTCGGAGGTGGGTTCTATGATTAAGCAATTGTGCCCGACGGTAGATGTCGCTATTGCTCATGGGCAAATGGATGCCACAGAATTGGAACAAAAATTAATGGACTTTATCAAAGGTTATTATGAGGTGTTGGTGTGTACCAATATTATCGAAACGGGGTTGGATATTGCCAATGCGAATACGATTATTATCAATAATGCACAGAATTTTGGCTTGAGTGATTTACATCAATTAAGGGGGCGAGTAGGTCGCTCCAATAAACAAGCGTATTGCTATTTGTTGGCTCCGCCAATGTCCACCCTTTCGGGCGATTCGAGAAAACGACTCAAAACGATTGAGCAGTTTTCGGAATTGGGCAGCGGATTTAATATCGCTATGCGTGATTTGGATATACGAGGAGCTGGCAATATGTTGGGAGGAGAACAGAGTGGTTTTGTGACGAATATGGGCTACGAAACCTACCAAAAAATTCTGAATGAGTCTATTCAGGAACTCAAAGAAACGGATTATAAAGATTTGTTTGCAGAAGAATTGGCTCAAAAAAGGGAGTTTGTGGACGAAGTCAATATCGAATCGGATATTGATATGATGCTACCCGATGAATACGTGATTAGCATTCAGGAGCGTCTGCGACTGTACCAAGAAATGGGCAAGATTGAGGACGAAGCAGGGATTGAGAAATTTAGCAAAATGCTAGTCGATAGATTTGGCAAAATGCCACAACCAGTGCATAATTTATTTGAGGCGTTGCGCATTCGATGGATCGCTAAAGGCTTAGGTTTTGAGCGGATTTTGCTCAAAAATCAAAAAGTGCGTTGCTATTTTATCAATAATCAACAATCGCCTTTTTATGACAGTCCGTTCTTTCAGAATATGATGGCACATATCCAAAAAAATGCTGACCATCGTTTTTTCCTCAAGCAAAGTCCTCGTTACTTGATGTTGGTTTGTGAAGGCGTGAAGACACTCAAACGTACCAAAGAAATTTTGGAAAAATTGCAAGCATCTGTTAGTTACGAAAAAGTATCAAGTTAAGATGAGAATACAAAAGCTAAGTGTACTTTTTGTGCTAATGGTGGGGCTGAGTAGTTTTTCTTGGTGGTCGCCTACGGCAATATTTTATCTGGGTGGTATTCAAATCAATGAAGCCAGTCAGGCGGATTTTGCTACCCAATTGAAAGTTGCTAAAATGAATACGGTAGAGGTGACGATTTATGCTCAACAAGGAGCATGGGACAGCGACGATTTGGCTATTCCGTTGGTAGATTCGGTGGCGTTGTATCGCATACAATCTGCCAAGCAGGCAGGGCTACATGTAGCATTATTGCTGCGAGTACAGCTTGATAATGCTTTGCCTGAAAATAAATTTTTGTGGCATGGTATGATATTGCCGACAGGCAACGAAAAACTCCAAAATTGGTTTCGAAAATATGAAAAATTCGTAACGACTTGGGCAGCGATAGCCGAAGAGGAAGGCGTAGAAATACTAGGCGTAGGTTCTGAACTGAACGCTTTGGTGGCTACTTGCCCTATCAATAAAATTCCGCATCGCTATGCTTATTTCAATAATAAACCGCTACAAAAACAATGGGAGAACCGCAGTTTTAAATATGAAAAAGAGTTGCAACAGGAAGACATGAAAGTACATGGTCAAGCCAGTTATGCCGACTTAGATAATTATGTGGATGACCGAATAGAAGCCCATTATAATTGGGGCAAATTTGCCACCTTCAGAGGCAAATGGAATCGAGTCGGACGTATGAACAAACGTCGAAGAACAATCAAAAAACATTGGAAACAGCTTATTGCTCAAACAAGAAAAGTCTATAAAGGCAAATTGACTTATGCCGCCAATTTTGATAACTATATGGATGTTGATTTTTGGGAAGAACTGGACTTAATGGGTATTAATGCTTATTTTCCGTTGCGGAATCTTAGCAAAAATCCTTTGACAGAAGCAGATATGCAAACAAGTTTGGAGGCAGGTTGGCAGCGAGCCTTTCGGCAAATTAATCAATTTAGAGCCAAAGAAAAATTGGAAGAAATGCCGCTGCTTTTTACAGAACTAGGCTATCTCTATCGAGATAATTGTACAATTACCCCTTGGGAAGGATTTGGCTTTTCGGTGATTGGCAATGGCAATAAACAAGAGCTGCTCGTATGGAGCAAACAACCGATTAATTATACAGAACGTCGGTTAGCGATTGATGCACTCTACGAAGTAGTACGAGCTGAACAAATCAATTTACAAGGTATTTTGTATTGGAAATTGACGACCCACCCAGAGCAGTTGGTGTATGAGCCTTTTGGGTTAGTACTAACGAAGGACGGAGCCGATCCAATGCAAAAAAGCTTGGCTCGGTTTCGTAATTTGGAACAATAAAAAATAGAAATACTTACTTTTTGAATGCTTGTTGTATTGCAAAAGGATTAACGGCTATTTTGATGAAGAATATTCTGCCCATCGCAATCGGTAAACTGCTATCCGTTCCGCTGTGGGTACTGCCCAAACTACTTTGACCAATATTTTGAGTATTCAATATATTCTTGATACCACCTGATAATCGCAGCCCATTTTTCCAAAAAGATTTAGTCATTGTCCAATCCAGTAAAGCATAGCCATCTATGCTACCTTGTATAATCTCAGGTTCTTGCGTAATAGGCGAAGTTAATACGGTGTATCGAATCAATTGATCATAATCTCTACGGAAGATAGAGAGTGTAAAAGCTGCTTTGTTGAAATGATAACTTACTTCTTGCGATAATTCGAGCGTATAAGTAAACGGTTTAACTTCCTTGGGAGCGGATTCGTGTGCTAGGTTATAATTAGCAGTTGTCAAAGCACCCAATCGGATTGTCAAGCCACCTGTTTGGTACTTGACAGCGGCATCAATTCCCCAGTTTTGATATTTATCGAGATTAAAATAAGCATATTGATTGGAGCTGACACTTGGCAAAAAATTACCTTGATCGTCAAGTTCATAACTAAACAAATTGATTTGCTGGTCGATATAATTATAAAAAGCACTAGCTTCAAGTCGTACAAGATGATTCTGAGGATAGACTTTGTTCCAATTCCATTTTAGGCGGAGATTATGGGCGTATTCAGGTTGGAGGTCAGGATTTCCTTGTATGTAATGACTAACATCTACAAAGTCGAGATACAGCTCCTTGAGAGAGGGCATACGAATACCTCTTGCATACGAAAAACGAAGCTGCATGCCGTCCTGTATTTTCCACTTGGCACCCAGTGAATACGTAAAAGGAGTACGACCCAAGGTATTGTAAGCAAACCGAGTGCCCAACGATATTTTGATGCTCGAAATGGGTTGATAATCTAATGTTCCAAAAATAGCATAGTCTCCCAAAACACTAAATTGATTGGCAATGCGTCCGCCTGTTGTGTAATCATATCGAATGTCCGTACCGAGCTGAAAATTGATTTTTTTGTAGTATTTGCTAGCAATAGAAGCTCGAAGATTCCATGCCTGAAAACCAGTAGTATCAGAGTCGAGCGTATCGAGCAAGTCAGGACTTTCATTTTCATTCAATGAACGAAAATAACTATTTTTTTGACGATTAAAATCATTGAAAGAGAGCGTAGCGTTGAGATAATATTTTTTGCTTTTGGATAAAAAACCATTGCTTACCAATTGATGATTGAGCGTGCGAGTCGTGAACAAATAATCTTGAGCATAGGAGAGTGTCGGAAAATTATCAAGTCGAATATTGCCACGATTATCAATCGTCTCGTTGAGGTAATTGAATTGATAACCAATTCGCCACAGCTTGTTGCTAGAAGCATAGGTCAATTTAGCATCGGCAGCGTGTTGTTGTTTAGGGTTCCAAGTTTGGCTACGGAAAGTATCGGTCGAGAAACCACCAAAATCATGGTGTTGATAATATAAATCCAGTTGCCAGTTTTTCCATTGCATACCCAATGCTATACTGTTATTAAATGTATTATTACTTTGCAATTGACTCACTATATTCGCCTCCCATTGTTGCTTTTGAGCCTGATAGGTAATAATATTGATCGTGCCACCAAGAGCATCGGTACCATAAGCGACCGAGAGGGCATTTTCTACAATTTCGATACGCTCAATATTCTGTACAGGAATCCGCTCCAAATCCAAATTGCCATCGCTTCTGCCAATCATCGGCACGCCATCAATCAATATTTTGATATGCTTACCATCTAGTCCATTCATGGTAATAAAAGTACCCAAAACGCCATCTCGTTGTATCCGAATACTAGGCTCTTGTTGCAATATTTCGAGTACATTTGTTGCTGCCCGTTGTGTTATCATTTGTTTGGTAATAACAGTGGTCGGAAGTACAGAAGATTGCAAATCTGTTGGGATACTTTGCCCTGTGACAATGAGTATATCAGGGTCGAAAGAGAACGATAATGGAATACTATCGGAATGGTTACTAGTACTATCTGTATCAACTTGTGCGAACAGTAATATAGGAGAACTGATGAATACGATAAGCGAGCAAATATAGAATAATGGCATAATCAAATACATGATGAAATGAGCGAGATATGGCTATAAAAAAGCCCCCTTGAATAGCTATAATTACACTACCCATCGTAACCAAAACAAGGAGGCTCTACATAATCTTTGATAGCTATTTAGGATAGCTGTGGCAACTTATCAACTAAGGCACGCCATTCAGGCAGTTCTGGAATACCAGGTTTGCGTTTGCCAAAACAATATAGAATGTGTTCGCCTGCCTCGTCAAATAATTCTAAGCTAGTGACGACTCCATCAGAAGTATGTTTTTTGACAATCCAAGCAGTCGCAATACTGTTAGTTTTTAGGTGCAGATTGAAATTTTCATCCATTACATTGTACCAATCTTGCATCTCAAAAAGCTTGTGCACGGTACCCGTGAAAATTTGTAAACAAGACGGATTGCCCAAAAATACCATAATCGGCAATTCGGTTTTAGCAGCTTCTTGGAGCATCTGTACAATAGCAGTAGGTTCTACACGATAAGTCGTGCCAGCAGGAGCTAAGCGGAACGCATCTTGACGGTCTAGGTTATGCTTGCGTAGCAATCCAAAAAAGTCGTGTGTATCTTTCATGCCGAGCCACTCTTCGCCAAAAGCAGCGGCATCAATTGTATCTGGTGAAGCCGTTGGGGACTTGGCAGGTTTATTCTTTTCGATTTCTGTGGTTCTATTACCTGCAGTTTTACTGTATTTTTCCACAAGTGCGTGGTAGGCTTCCAAGTTAGTATCGGTAGTCGCATATATTTTGTGTATAGCGGTGCCATATTTGTCAAAAAACTGCAAGCTATTGCTCTCTCCACGACCAGTGGTAGCCGTCACGGCATACACGTGCGCCCAATTAGATATAAAATAACGCATGTCAATTATTTCGTTGTGAGCGATGCCCATCGGAGCTCGTTCCATGAAACTTACTTGGTCATAGACTCCCTTTGTTTCGCTTACAGCGTGTTCGTTTCTTGTCAATGCCATGACTCTACCAAGTGGTGCAAGTGAGGGTAGTATCTCTTTGTATTGGTTACCCAAATAGGTTATTTTTTGCTTCTCATCAAGTTCCAATATTTCCAATTCTGACACCCCTAGATCTTGGGCCGTGTTATAAATTCTAGCCTTAGGATTTTCTTTTTGGTAGGTGGTCAACTGTTGTTTAAGCGATGCTATAGTCATGATGTTTATTATTTTAGTTGTAATAATATATTATCTAATGTGTGAAAGAGAGTTGAATACAGGGATAAGTAGGATGCGGCTGAACAAAAGCCTGCACTTCAAATACTTGTTTAATCCATTCAGGTGTTAGTACTTGTGTGGGAGTTCCAGTAGCGATTATATGGCTGTTGTGTAACAATGCAATCCGAGAAGCATATTGTGCCGCCAAATTCATATCATGTAATACAACGACTGCCGTCAATTCGTTTTTTTTAGTTTTTTGTTGCAATAATTGCAATAGTAAATGTTGGTAGTGAATATCTAAGCTCGCAGTAGGTTCGTCCAAGAAAATAATTTTTGGATTGCTTGGCGTACTTTCCCATACTTGAGCCAATACTCTAGCAATATGAACACGTTGTTGTTGTCCTCCTGACAGGGCTTGTATATCATGATTAGCACGGTCTTGTAGTCCGACTAAGGCTAATGCCTCAAGGGCAATGGTTGTGTTTTTTGGGTTGTCCCGAAAGGGGTAACGCCCCATGAGTACAATATCGAGTAGGGTGGACGAAAAGTAAAGCGAAGTGGATTGTAACAAAACGGCTCGATGAGCTGCCAATTCTTTCTTTTGCCAATTGGTGATTTTTTTTTGTTTGAATATAATACTTCCTTTTTGATAGGGGAGGTCTCCAGCTAAAGCATGTAGTAGCGTAGATTTTCCCGCACCATTTCCGCCCAATAGCACCATCAATTCCCCTTGATTAACGGATAGGTTGATGGATTGGAGTATGGTTTTTTCGCTTCTTTTGAGCGATAGATTTTTTACTTCTAATAACATACGGCTTAGTATTTATTTTTGATTAGTAACCAAAGAAAGAAAGGTGAGCCCATGAGTGCGGTCAATATACCTATCGGTAATTCGGAAGGACTAATAATAGTCCGTGCCAAGGTGTCTGCCAACAATAATAGAATACTACCGACCAAACTCGACAGCCAAATCAATTGCTTGAAGCTTATTTTGCTAACATGTAGGCGAACTAAATGCGGTACCATGAGTCCCACAAAACCAATCAAGCCCGTAAAAGCGACACTACAACCAACGATTAAGCAGACTAGTACAATTGTTTTTCGCTTGATGTGCTCGATGGGTACACCCAAATAGGTCGCTTCTTGGTCGCCAAGTTGCATGATTTCCAATTCTTTGGAATAGCTACTAATCTTGAAAGTCGCCAACAGTGTAACCGTTCCGATGAGTGCAATAACAGACCAGCTGCCACCACTCAATGAACCTAAATTCCAAAAGGTAATGTCTCGCAATTGCGATTCATCGGCATAATAAATCAATAAACCTGTCAAGCCTCCACAGAGTGCCGTGATGGCAATTCCAGCCAATAACATGGTTGCAATATTTGTTTTTCTACCATTGGACGAAAGTCGATAGACTAGTGCTGTAGTCAGTAGTCCACCACCAAAAGCAAAGGCAGCTAATAACAATTGCTTGGAAAATCCCTCGCCCACAAAGGGTAAGTAAGATTGCAATACAATAAAAAATACAGCAAATAGCATCGCCCCACTCGATACCCCAATTAGTGTTGGGTCAGCGAGCGGATTACGGAAAATAGTCTGAATAGTAGCACCCGATACCGCCAATCCACTCCCCACTAATATTGCCATGAGTACACGAGGCAATCGAATATTCCAAAGCAAGAAAAAAGCAGTACTATCTTCGTCAGTAAGGGATTGACTACTACTTGTCAGTTGAGCGTATAAAGTACGACCTATTTCGACCATGGATAAGTGATAGGCACCTGTACATAGTGATATAAGTACAACAATAGCTAATACCAAAACGGGCAAGAGTATCATGCGATTACGGCTGGGACGAAATGACTGCCTAATTTCTTTCATGGTCAATTTATTTGCTAGGCGAATGAATTTTTTGAGCTAATTCGAGCGCAGCATCGCTGGCTCTAGGACCAAAACCAGATAAATAAGCCCCATCCATAATAATGACATTCTGGTTTTTGCCAGCAGGTGTTTTGTCCATTCCTTTGATACTAAGCAATCCTTCTATTGCAGACTGCTCTTCCTCTTCATTGGCTAGACTAGCTAAACCAGAATCAAACATTAAGATAGCATCAGGATTGCAAGCCAAAAGTGCTTCAGGTGTAAGAGGTTTGAACGACTCAAAATCTTGTACTGCAGGCGTGCCTCCAGCTATTTTTATCATAGCCGATGCAAAGGTGTTTTCGCCAGCTACCATGAGCGTTTGTGTTCCTCTAGCATAGATGAAAAGTACCTTAGGAGAAGAGCTACTTTTGGCAATTAACTGTTCTATTTTTTGCTGATTGGTAGCTATTTTTTGACGCAAGTTAGCGGTGTTAACTTCTTGCTGAAGTAAGTCGCTTAGTTGTTCCATGGCTTCTACAGCACCATTAAGTGTATAAGGAATATCAATGGTGTGTATTGAAATTCCAGCTGCTTTTATTTGATCAAGTACTTCGTTTTGTTCATTTTTTTTGTCAATAAAAATGGCGGTAGGTTGCAATGCTAAAATAGCTTCGGCATTTAGTTGAGATACATGCCCTAAGTTAGTTACGTTTTGTGTGGCGGCAGGATAGGTACTTGTGCGGTCAATTCCTACTAGTTGGTCACCTAGATTCATTTCGTAGAGCAGTTCAGTGATCGTACCATTAAGAGAAATAATCTTGGCAGGCGCTAGTTCTTCGGTGGCGACAGGAGTTTCTTCTACAGAAGGTGTTTGTTGTTCCTCTGATTGGCAACCTATTGTGAGTAATAGAAGCAATAAATAACATAGATTTTTCATTCGAAAATTATAGTTGGACTAGCCATACCCATTGTTATAGATGGATCGGCTAGTCTATGTTGAAAGATAGTTTTTGAAGTGCTTGGTTATTGGATACTAAGCTTGGTGCTTTGTATTGCAGTTGGTGTTTGTACGTGTAGGATATAATTGCCACTAGCCAAATTATTGGTGTTGATTATGGTAGCATGAAATCCTTGATGAGCCGCTATTTCTTGTGTCAATACAGTTACTCCAAGTAGGTTAGTGATACTTATTTGTACCGATTGTTGGCTTGATTTCAACGAAAAGGCGACATTAACTTGGTTCGTAGCAGGATTAGGGAAAATATTGAATTGCTCGAAAGGAGTATTTTTAATTTGCTGTATAGGAGTAGCTTTGCCAAGCAATGTTTTGGTGAAAGTACCTTGTCCCGTAGAAGAGCCTCTGAAATCAATAAATTGAATTTTGTAAACATTGCTATCAGCAGTCTGAATAAAATAAACTCTATCGGCATCAACGACCCAACCTTGCGAAAAGTCATAGCTTTTCCAGTCGTGTCCGATGGTTGATAGGCTATCATCAGTCAATGTATAATTTGAGACATCAACAGTTGCAGGGGCAATATTATCAGCAAGAGCTACTTTTACATTTCTATTGGTCAATATGCCGCCAACAGGATAACTGCTTGGAGTACCTTGTACATCGTAAACTGTGGTACTGTAACGAGTGAAAACCCAATCCCAACCCGTAGTTGGTTCGCCCGAAATAGTGGCGTTGGTAGCAAAGGAAAAATAGGCGAGTGTCTGTCCCGAAAAATTACTTTTTACGATTGATTTTTGTTGTAGATTGCTGCCATCTAAGTCAGCATAACGGAAATAATATGTACCTCCTGTAAGTGTATCAATGGTTATTTTTTTGTGGCTGCCATTGCTCAATTCGATAGCATATAGTGCCGTTCCTTCTATTTTGTGATTGGACATATTGTAGCTTCCCCAGCCATAGTCGGCAAAGCTACTTGGGTTTTTGATACTATTGAAAGCACCGTTACTCCATTCCATTTCATCGTTGCTCAATTCATCGCCAAAGTCGGTTGTGGTGATATTATCTGCAAAAGTTTTGTTGGGTACGAGATATAATTTGGGGGCAGTACCCGAATAACTACTTCCTTCATTGATGAAAATACCTCCATCAGTAGAGCCATAGATACTAAAAGCAATATCCCAACTACTGTGTGCGATACTTTTTGTTTGGTCAGTGGCTAGCTCATAAAATTCTGCATTAGCATAACTAGCACCTGCTGAAATAGGATGATTTGTTGTTTGAGAGTATGCCGTATTGGCAAGAAGTAAAGCTAGGATGAGGTTTAAAAATCTTGTTTTCATTTTATTTAGATTAAGTCTAGTTAAGAATAGTGTGCCGCAAATATAGAAGTAGATTTCTAAATTTAAAACTTATTTAGACTAAATTTAAATAAAAACTTAAAACAAATTAATGAAAACTAAAGAGGGCTTAGTCGGCTATTAATTCGAGTGTAAAATGAAAAAGGAGAGGGAAGTCTAAGATTGTCAATGCTTTAGATTGCTCTCAAATCTAGCGTGCATTGCATTTTTTCTGCCAATAAAACTCAGCAATTACTTTTAGATCCTCCAACGGAATAGATTGCGATTGTTGGTCAAAAATTTCAATTTTTTCGCAAAGTAGAGAGAGCGTACCACCAGAGATACCATCTACAAAATCTTCTAGACCGCTTATCTCTATTATTTTTTCGTTTGACTTGGCAGACAAGATTTCTAAATCTAAAGCCTCTAGCTTACTTCCTGTCCAAGCCACTTTCTCTTTGGAGGTATCATCAAACCAAGGTTCAAAACTAAGTTGCTGAACAGCATATACTTTGAGGTAGAAAAAATTGAAAGTAGGATCAATCATTTCTGCCAAGTATTCACAATCTATTTTCCAGGTTTGAGGATTGCTTTGCCTATCCTGAATGACCAATGAGCCATCATGAAAGATATTGAATAAATCTTCTATATCATCTAGTGTCGCAATCATGGAAGGGGGGCTTTGAGGTGGTGATAAAGTAACAAATACTACAATTCCTCTCCACAGTACTTGCAATGTTTGGCATCAATATCATGTCCTTCTTTGAGGCATGCTTTGCAGGCTTGGGTAGTTACCATTTTTACATTTTTGGGGTTAGCAGCTAGTTCGGCAGACACAATACCAGTGGGGACAGCAAGTACGCCATAACCCATAATCATAACTAGAGCAGCTACAAATTGTCCCAAAGGGCTAGTCGGAGCGATATCGCCATAACCAACGGTAGTCAACGTCACGATTGCCCAATAAATACTACGTGGAATACTCGTGAATCCTGAGTTTTGCCCGCCTTCTATGAAATACATGAACGAACCCAATACGGTTACCATCATCATTATAAACGTCAAAAAAACAATGATTTTTGGTCGGCTAGCTTTCAAGGCAGCCATGATTTTATTGCTCTCATTGAGGAATTGTGCCAACTTGAAAATACGAAATACACGCATGAGCCGCAAGGCTCTAATTGTAGCCAAATAGGGAGATGCTCCAACAAATAAAGCGGCATAATTTGGTAGAATAGAAATCAAATCAACGATTCCGAAAAAGCTAAAAATATACTTAGTTGGTTTGTACACACAGATGAGCCGTAGAATATATTCCCCTGTGAAAAATATGGTCAAAATCCACTCGAGTATAACAAAATAGTGCCCATAAGCAGTTTGATACGCCTCTATACTTTCGAGCATGACGAGTACTACACTCAGCACAATGAGTATTAGCAAGGTTACATCAAAGGCTTTGCCTGCTTTGGTGTCTGCTTCAAATATAATCTCATGGATTCGGTTTCTCCATGGAGCGTAATCTTGTTCCATATTTTTTTATTCTAACCTAAGTTGTACTATTGAAAAGTCGTAAGTATCAAGTCTGAAGTCCAAAGTATCCTTGTGCTGCAAAAGGTATCAAGTAGTTAGTCGGAAGTCTTAAGTATAAAATTTAGTTGCGGCTTCTGACTTTAGATTTTAAGACTTCCGACTAAACCTACTGATTACATAATATTTGCCAATTGTTCTTTGATTTTATCCGCATGGTTTTTCATCTGTATGACCAAGTACTGTATGGTAGCAGAGTTAGCCTTGGAGCCAAGCGTATTAATTTCTCTACCAATTTCTTGTAATATGAAACCTAGTTTTTTGCCCTTGTCTAGCTTGTTAGCTTCGAGTTCTTCTAGGAAGTATTTGCAGTGCTGTTCTAGACGTATTTTTTCTTCATTGAGGTCAAATTTATCCAAGTAGAAAATCATTTCTTGTTCCAATCTATTCTCATCTACTTTGTTGTTGAGTTGCAGCGATTCGAGCGACTGGAGTAGTCTGTTTTTGATTTTATCAATACGCTCTTGTTCGTGTGGATCAACTTCTTGTAGCAGTTGTTGAATAGCATTGATATTCTGAACAATATCTTTTTCGGTCGCTTCTCCTTCTTCGGCTCTATAAGCGACCAGAGCATCGAGTGCTTGCTGTATCACTGCTTGCACTTGATGCCAATCTTCTTCCGATACTTTATCTACGTTTTGTAGAATCACCCCCGGCATTCGAGTAATCGTATATAACAAATCTCCTTGGTCAATACCTTGGGCATTAGCCAATTGATTGAGCGTATTGTAGTAGTTGTTGAACGCCGTTTCGTTGATGTTGTGGTCGGTTTCTCCGACAGATTCTACCTGCACTGTCACATCTACTTTTCCTCTTATCAACTGCTGTTGAATCAATTTTCTGATAGCTATTTCTTTTGCTTGAAATTGATTAGAGATACGTGTTCGCAAATCAAAACTTTTGCTATTAACACTTTTGATTTCTACCACAATTCGCTGTGCTTTGGTTGCCTGCTCGGCACGTCCAAAACCAGTCATCGAATACAACATATTTTCTTTTTAAAGGAATATAGCAAAAGCGTACTAATCAGTACTTACAGATTGCTAAAAATTAGATAAAATCTAAACAAAATTGACGGTTAATTGTCCTAGAATTATACTTCACTTACTGTTCTTTTCAGAACAATTTAGGAACAATAGTAGTCAGGTATTGATGAAAAATAGCAAAAAATATCGTCTTGTATCACGAACAAGCGTTCAAAATTGAATTTTTAATCAAAAAACCCTTAATATTGATTGAATGAAAACCAATACGGACATTCAAATACAAAGAAGTTGTTTAAAAAGTCGTCAATAATCGCTTGACAAGCCATTGAAAAACAAATACTTCTGCTCTTTTGAACATGGTAGCTATGGCTACCAAATTAAAAAGCAGCATTGTCTTGATTTCCAAGCCCTTATCAATCATTTTATCACGACTCATTAAACAACTTCAAAAAATTAATCCTATCCACCTACAAAAATAGAAGAGTCATGAGTATAATGCGCGGAATACAGTTTATATATGATAATCAAGGAAATAAAACAACAGCCGTAGTTGATTTGCGTAGGCACGGCAAAGCATTTGCAGCATTTTTGCAGCAATTAGCCAATGAGACAAGTAGTACTACCACGACACCTGTAGTAGGCGATACACTCGATAATATAGGGAGCAATAATAATACACTCAATACAAAACAGCTCAAAATAGATGGCTTGATCCAAAAGGCTCGCTCTTACTATGGTGTTCCTTATCGTACAGGCGGTACGACTCAAAGCGGTATGGATTGTTCGGGTTTTTTGCAAACGACTTTTAAGGCGATTGGCATCGAATTGCCAAGAGTATCGAGAGACCAAGCTCAAGTAGGGGCAGCCGTATCGAAAAACCAACTCAAAGAGGGCGATTTGATATTCTTCGCCACAGGTACTCCTGGTAGAATTAATCACGTAGGTATGGTGACCAATAGCAGCAATCCAGATGATGTCAAATTTATTCATGCTTCTAGCAGTAGGGGAGTGATGGAAACGACATTGGGTCTAGGATATTGGCAAAAAGCTTATATTCAAGCCAAAAGATTAGTTTAGATACGCTCTTAGGTGAAAATACAACAGCATAATTTCTAAAAAAATAATCCTCCGAAATAGTCAACCGTACTGTTTCGGAGGGTTTTTATTATACTATCAATGAATTTAAAATATAGCCTATTTTTACTTCTTATCATGAGTTTTGTTTTTGCCAATTGCAATAAAGGACTTCAAAAAGTAAATTACAAAAAGCCAGAAAAAGTAGCGTTGTTTTTCACTAAAGCGATTGCGAGTCTTGATATTGCGAATGCAAAAAGAGCTGCTACGGAGAACACGCAAGAAGTGCTACACCTACTAGAAGTACTCTTGGAATCTATGCCCGAAGAAGAAAAAAAACGCCTAATTAGTGAAGCGCAAATCAATATGGCAACCCTTCGAAAAGTGAAGTGCGAGACGATAGATGATGTCGCCAAATGCCGTATTTGTTGCGATCAAGAAGGACTAGAGGAAGTAGAGCCGCTGATACTGCATAAAATAGGTAAACAATGGTTGGTGGAAATGAAAAAAGCAAACTTGGAGTAAGGCATAAACAGAGTTCCTGTTAGGTTGTTATAGTCATGATGGAATATCTATTCACACCTATTTAATTTATAGCCTACTATGAGCCAACAACGACGCAAATCCAGAGCCCCAGAAGCTTCTCCAATTCGATTCCCGATGGAAAAAGTAGCCCTTTTTTTATTGCTATTGAGTATGACGATGTTATTCATATCCTTCTCGATAGGCTATGTATTTACACGCAACCAAGTGGGGACAGATGGGGTTTATTTGCCACCTATTTTTATTGTCAATACCGTTATTTTATTGGCGTCCAGCTGGGCAATCAATCAAGCCAATAAATCGTATCGAGCCGACCACACACAGGATTACCAAAAATATTTGCTGATAACCATGATACTGACATGGGGATTTATGACGATGCAGATAGCGGGCTGGTTTTATTTCAAAGAGGCTCTTATCGGAGAGAATATTGGTAATGGAAGTCATTATTTATATGCAATATCAGGCTTGCATTTTGCACATATTATAGGCGGTTTGCCATTTTTGTTTATCTTTTTGTACAATGCTTACAGCAAGATGCAAGAACCAGTTACGGTACTTATTTATTTTTCGGATCCAGTCAAAAAAATGCGATTAGAATTGCTTACTATTTATTGGCATTTTTTGGACGGCTTATGGATATTCTTAGTGTTGTTTTTCTTGCTCAATATGGCATTGTAACGATTGGTTTGCACAAAAAAAAGACAGTTTTTACAGCTTCTGAAGGCTGCGAAAACTGTCTTTTTTTTGCTTTTAGGTCAATTTAGCTAGGGCGATCATCACCAAAGAAATCAATCAAAGCATCTGCCAATTCCAAACCAATATTGCGTTGAGCCTCTAGGGTAGAAGCGCCGATGTGCGGCGAAACAGAAACTTGCTTATGATTTAACAAGGTCATGTTGGGTGTTGGTTCATTTGCAAATACATCTAGTGCTGCTGCGGCTACTTTGCCACTTTCGAGCGCTTCGAGTAGTGCCGCTTCGTCGATAGCTCCACCACGAGCCGTATTGATTAGAAAAACACCATCTTTCATAGCGGCTATTTCTTTTTTGCCAATAACAGGCTTGTCGGTGCTAGGCACATGAATCGTGATGAAATCACTGTTTTCTATGACTTTTTGTACGGATACAGTCCGAGCTGTAATTGCCAAAGAAACATTGGAAGCTTCTGGCGTATATAGACGAATATCGACATTGTTGCTATGCACATCACCTGCCAATACACGCATACCTAAGCCATAAGCTAGGCGTGCTACAGTTTGTCCGATTCGACCGAATCCAATAATACCAAGCGTTTTGCCCGAAAGTTGTACACCATTGGAATACTGCTTTTTGAGGGCTTTAAATTCGGTGTTGCCTTGTGTCGGCATATCTCTGTTGGAACGATGTAGAAATCTAGCCAAGGTAAACAAATGTCCTACCACTAGTTCTGCTACCGATTGCGAAGACGCATTGGGCGTGTTGATGACCTTGATTCCCTTCGATTCGGCATAAGCCACATCAATATTATCTAGCCCAACGCCACCACGAGCAATAAGCTTGAGGTTAGGGCATAGGTCGATGAGTTCTTTGCGTATTTTGGTTGCCGAACGAACAATAATGGCATCGTATTCGGGCAGTTTAGTAGCTAATTCTTCTTGTGGTATTTTGTCGGTATTGACTTGATAGGCAGCTTCTTCGAGTAGCAATTTTCCATCAGAGTGAATACCGTCATTTACTAATATCTTAATCATAGTGTCTGTCTTTTTGTACGTCTAAAAGTGTGTGTGTCTTTATTTTTTTTGCAATCGGTCTAGGGCATCAGTAGCACGCAAGCGATTGTTTTTAGAGCCATTACTTTCTGCATTCTTGTAGTTGATGATGGCATCGTCCATGTTGCCAAGCTTCTCGGCAGCAAACGCCTTGTAGTAGTAAGCTTCACCAAACTGCGGATCATACTGTACCGCTACATTAAAGAAATTGTAGGCTTTCTCATATTCTTCCAATTCCATATACAATAGGGCGTAATCATAGCTGGTTTCTGCCTCCTGTGGGTGGTGATAAATCGTACGCTCGTACGCCTCTTTTGCTTTCTCCAAATTTCCTGTTTGGTGATAATAATTTGCCATTCCTTTCAGTGCCAAGTAGCTCGTCGAATCAATCCGCAAAGCATTTTTGTAGTAAGCCGTTGCAACTGGTTTGCGCATTTTGTAGAAAATATTGCCTAGCTCCAAGTAGGCTCCAAAATGGTCGGCATCTTGTGATACTACGGCGTCCCAAATACGGATAGCACCAAGGGTATCTTTCATATCTTTCAATATAAGCCCTTTTGTGAACATTGCATCAGTATTGTAAGGTTCTTTTTTTAGGATATTTTCAGCCGAAATCAAGCCTTTGTCGTATTGTTTGAGAATATGCGAAATCTCGGCATGCGTTAAGAGCAATTTGGTATTCTCTGGAAAAATTTCTAAGCCTTTTTCGAGTGTTTTGATAGAACGTTTGGACTCGTCATTGTCAAGGTACATCCAAGCAAGCAGTTTGTAGGATTGCCATTTGGTCGAGTCCATGCTCAATACCGTTTGAGCATCATTAACTGCTTCTTTGTAGAGCCCATTTAGGGAGTAGGCTTCCGCCCGAATGGCATACAAACTAGCATCTTTTGGGCTGTTCTGAATATCTTGGCTAATGGCATCAATTTCGGGTATTCCTGTTGTTTTGCCGTATTCTACGATGAGCTCATCTGGGTTTTCTTGGCTATTGCAAGCCCCAAAAAATAGAAATATAAAACTAGAAAGGACTAGGATTGTTTTAGTGGACATACCAATAAAGGTTTAGTTTTTGTATTATAATATTGTGTTTAGGTATCTTATACTAGCTTACCTCAAACCACAAAATACAAAATACAAATTGAAAAGATTATAACAGACACCTTATGTACAAAAATAAATTCGCTGGGCTAATTATTCTGCTAATAGGACTGTTCGGAACCTACCAAGGAACAGCACAAACGCTACAAATGGCAGCTCTGGAAGATACTAAATTAATCAATGATTATCAATTGATTGGTCAAGTCGGAAAACAGACATTGATATACAAAAAAAGCAATACCAAGACGGAAATCCAAGCTTTTGATGATTCGCTGGACATACTATGGACTAAACCGATAGAGCTGCAAACCAATCGTTCTACTCGGCTGTTGGCGATTATTCCCCATGCACAAACTTTTCAGCTGCTGTATTCTTATTACCAAAAAGGAAATACAGAAATCCATGTACAAACGTTTTCGGCTGCTGCCGAATTTGTATCTGATACATTGGTGTACCAATTTAAGAGCTTTTTTGACGACAGCCAAGTTATTTTCTCTAAAAATCAGCGCTACTTTGTATGGTACAAACGAATGAGTGGGCAGCAGCAAGTATTTTGTTACGACTTGCAGACTGAGCAAATTATTTGGCAGCAATTGCTACCCAAAACCGAACCCAAATCATTTAAGTATATGGATAAACTGACGGTAAGCAATGACGGAACTGCCTATTTGCTAGAGCAGCATATTCAGCGAAATACATCGGGCGATAACTTACCTCATTTTTCATTATATACCTTGTATAGCAATACCGATTTGCCGACACAGCGGTTAGATTTTGGGTATCGTTATTATGATTTTGTGTTGCAATATGACGAGTGGAACGGGCGATTGGTTATTGCAGGATTTTATGGAGTAGGCAAATATTCGAACAAGTTCAATCAAATAGATGGTTTATTTTCTTTTCGACAGGGATTAGATGCTCAGGTTGTTTATACGCCTGTAGCCGAATTTGAGGATCCCAATACAAAGAAAGACAAAAAAATGCTGGTCGAAAATTTCGAGCCTACCGATATTTTATTGCGTAGAGATGGCGGTATTCTGCTGCTAGCAGAGCAGCGTTATATTTATAATTCCAATGCAGCTTTTGACGAAGGAATAGGCAGCGGGAGGAGCAAGGATTATATTTACAAAAGTATATTGGCGGCTTCTGTCGCTCCGAATGGTGTCTCCGAATGGCAAAAAATACTACACAAAGAACAGGTTTCTAGCGATGACAATGGTCGATATTCTTCTTACTTTTTGTTCCGAGGAAGATCGGAAATACGAGTGGTATTCAATGATAATGTACATTGGGAAAGTGGTATATTGGAATACCTAATAACAGGTAAAGGCGAGATCAACCGCAATGTAATACCACACCACAAAAAACGACACAAAGCTATTATGGAGCTACGGCACAGTTTACAAATATCTGCCAATACGTTTTTGACGTTGTCGAGAGCAACAGGCTATGGCAATACGGAATTGTATTTGTCTAGAATGACCTATGAGTAGCTACTTTTAGTACCTT
>CAKZQC010000007.1 GCA_937139495.1 uncultured Saprospiraceae bacterium
TGACCGAAGGGAAGAGCTGCCCAAAACAAGGGGACTTGTCCCCGACCCGTTCGAGTCCATCCGACCGTAGGGAGGATTGACTCGAACAATTGTATAAACACAAGTATACAAAAAATAAGTGCATTTTTTAGAAAATGTTCTGATATCCAACTATATTAGTAGATATTAACAAATATTAATAATAAGTGTAGATATCCAACCATTTTTTAGTTATTAGCTTCCACCCAATGAAAGTACTAGATGAATTTACCCAACTTCTCTTTATTAAACGTTATGCTAGAAGTACCATCAAAAGTTATAAAACAGCTTTATTACAGTTCTTTGCACAATTATCAATTCCTATAGAAAAGGTAGGAGCTAAGGAAGTACAAGCTTACCTACACCAAAAAGTGAACACAGGAATAGCCTTCTCTTCACAAAAACAAATAGTAGGTGCTATCAAGCTTTTTTATAAAGAAATGTACAACAGACACCTACCAATAGACTATTTATATCCTGATAGACGGGAACAAAAACAACCTGTAGTCCTTTCTCAAGAAGAGGTACGTGCCCTACTCAATACAATTACCAACAAAAAGCATAAAGCTCTGATCAGTTGTTTGTATAGTGCAGGCTTGAGGATAAGCGAGGTTATTAAATTACACCTGCGAGATATTGATTCTAGTAGAATGGTTATCAATATTAAAGGAGCTAAAGGTTATAAAGATCGAGAGGTGATGCTTTCGGAAAAACTATTAGAATTATTGCGAATTTATTATAAAGATTACCACCCCAAACAATGGTTGTTTGAGGGAGATCACGGCAAAGTCTATTCGGCTACTAGTATACGCAATGTATTCAGAAAAGCACTACAAAAAGCAAATATCACAAAAAAAGCTACAGTACATACCCTAAGACACAGTTTTGCGACCCACCTGCTAGAAAATGGAACAGATATTCGTTATATACAAGCTCTTTTAGGACACAATTCCATCAAAACAACCCAGCAATACACGCACCTATTAACGACCAGTAAAACAATGATTAAAAGCCCATTAGATAGACTGTAAAAACCCCAAAAAAACAAAAAAAGGCGTTTCCTCCAAACGAGAAAACGCCTTCTTCTATTTTATGCTACTACAATCTTACAGTTCCAACTTAAGATATTTACCTGTATGACTTTCTTTCTTTTTAGCTACTTTTTCGGGGGTACCTTCTACTAGTATCGTACCGCCTCTATGTCCGCCCTCTGGACCAACATCTATAATATAATCCGCCATTTTGATGACGTCCATATTGTGCTCGATAACCAAAATCGTATTGCCTCGCTCTACCAACTCGTCGAGTACTCCGAGTAGCAACTTGATATCCGAAAAGTGCAAACCAGTGGTTGGTTCGTCCAAGATATAAAGTGTGTTTCCTGTATCTTTTTTGGATAGCTCTTTGGCTAATTTGATACGCTGCGCCTCTCCTCCCGACAAGGTCGTTGCCGATTGCCCCAAGGTAATATAACCCAAACCAACCTGCTCCAAAGTAGAAACATATTGATAAATTTTGGGGATTTTCTTGAAAAAATCGACCGCTTCTACCACGTTCATATTCAGTACATCGTTGATAGATTTGCCAGCATAGACGATCTCCAAGGTTTCACGGTTGTAGCGTCTGCCACTACAGTTTTCGCACTCCACTTCTACATCTGGCAAAAATTGCATTTCTATAACTCGCTTGCCACTACCACCACAAACTTCGCATCTTCCGCCTTTGACATTGAACGAAAAACGACCGGGTTTGTAGCCTCTTATTTTGGATTCTGGAGTATTAGAAAACAGTTTTCTGATCTCATCAAATACACCAATATACGTCGCAGGATTAGAACGGGGCGTTCTACCAATCGGAGCTTGATCTATTTCTATTACTTTGTCAATATTATCAATCCCTTTGATACTTTCGTAAGGCATTGGTTTCTTTAGACTATTGTAGAAATGGTGCCTCAATATAGGATAAAGTGTTTCGTTGACCAAAGTGGATTTTCCACTACCAGACACACCCGTCACACAAATAAATGTTCCCAATCGAATGGTCAAATCTACATTTTTGAGGTTGTTGCCCGTGGCTCCTTTGAGTTGTATTTTTTTGCCATTGCCTTTACGACGTTGGGCAGGTACTTCTATTTTGACATTGCCACTCAAAAAATTAGCCGTAATACTCTCCAATTTCAGAAAATCCTCTGGTGTGCCCTCTCCTACTATATCGCCACCAAGTTTGCCCGCTTTGGGTCCGAGGTCAATGATATAATCGGCAGCCATCATAATATCTTTGTCGTGTTCTACGACCAATACTGTGTTGCCTATTTCGGTCAACTCACGCAGTGCTTTGATCAGCTGTTCGTTATCGCGCTGATGTAGCCCAATACT
Organism: uncultured Saprospiraceae bacterium; assembly: GCA_937139495.1. Lineage (GTDB taxonomy): Bacteria > Bacteroidota > Bacteroidia > Chitinophagales > Saprospiraceae > Aureispira. The sequence goes on from CAKZQC010000007.1 coordinate 2,394, forward strand.
TGGCTCATCTAGTATGTAGGTAATCCCTGTCAGTTGCGAGCCGATTTGAGTCGCTAAGCGAATACGCTGCGATTCTCCTCCCGAGAGTGTCCGTGCAGGACGATTAAGATTCAGATAATCCAATCCTACTTCTAGCAGGAAGCCCAAACGCAAGTGCAATTCTTTCAGAATATCTTTAGCAATCGCTTTTTGACGTTTGGTCAAATCATCATCAACTTCTGCTACCCAGGTATGAAGATTTTGAATATCCATACGAGCCAAATCAGCAATGTTCTTTTCTGCTATTTTGAAAAACAACGCCTGTTTTTTGAGTCTAGCACCGCCACATTCCGAACAATCGGTAATGACCATAAACTCTTCTGCCCAACGTCTTACTTTCTCGGAAGTAGATTCCTTGTAGTAGCGTTTGAGCATATCAAATAAGCCTTCTTTGGCTAGATTATGCGAAAATTCTTCCTTGCCAAACTTGCGCGCTTCAAAGGTATTGTCTCCGCCATACAAAATAACGTGTAGGGCTTCTTCTGTAAGTTCTTCGATTGGAGTCGAAAAAGTAAAATTATATTTTTTGGCAATTGCTCTCAATTGCTTAAATGTCATATTGTTACGAACTTCGCCCAAGGGCATAATCCCCACCTGATTGATAGACTTGCTATAATCTGGAATTACTCGTTCGATTTCTACTTCATGCACCACACCCAATCCCTTACATTTGGGGCAAGCACCATAAGGCGAATTGAACGAAAACGAATTTGGAGAAGGTTCTTCGTAAGAAAGTCCTGTATCGGCACACATCAAGTACTTGCTGTACGTCGATATTTTTTCGGTTTCATCGTCCATAAACATAATAAAACCATCGCCTATACGAAGGGCGATTTGGAGCGAACTCCCAAAACGATCTTTGCGATCTTCTTCTATTTTGAGGCGATCAACAACCAATTCTATATCATGGGTTTTGTAGCGATCTACTTGCAGTCCTGGAGAAAGGTCGATAATGTAGCCATCTATACGCACCTTCGAAAAACCTTGCTTGCGCATCTGGTCAAACAATTCTCGGTAATGTCCTTTTCTGGCTCTGACCAATGGCGCTAATAATAAACCTTTGCGACCTTCAAAATGCGAAAAAACGTGTTCGGTAATTTCCTCTTCAGAATATCGAACCATTTTTTGTCCTGTATTGTAGGAATACGCCTCCCCTGCTCTAGCGAACAGCAGTCGCAAGAAATCATATATCTCGGTAACCGTTCCCACGGTAGAACGAGGGTTTTTGCTCGTTGTTTTTTGCTCAATCGCAATCACTGGACTCAATCCTGTTATTTTCTCTACGTCAGGACGCTCCATGTCGCCAATAAACTGACGAGCATAGGCAGAGAAAGTCTCCATATAACGACGTTGTCCTTCGGCATAGATAGTATCAAATGCTAACGAAGATTTACCGCTACCACTTACGCCCGTTATTACCACCATCTTATTGCGTGGTATTTTGAGATCTATGTTCTTGAGGTTGTGCTCTTTAGCACCGTATATATTTATAAATTCCTGAGAATTATCCATTGGTATCTTTGGTGTTTTGGACTTGCTATCTGCTGTATTTGTCCTGTTTATCGCTTAATGCAATGTGGTATATTTTTTGATACTTTATGCAAATATCCTAGAAGAGTGCTTATATTTGCTCCCCCAAACCTAAAATCATGCAGAACGAAGGGCAAAAATACACATAAACTCGCAATTATTAGACATTGAAGTTATGAAGTTATTTAAAAAATCCCTTTAGCTGCATATGCAAGCAATCTGCTCACTACATTCACTTTATTTGAGGGCATTTATTACCTTCCACTTTTTAATTTCTGACATGAAATCTCGAACGATTATATTTTTGTCTTTCCTTCTTATTAGTACAATGCTATTTGTACAAAGTTGTTCAACGGAGGCACATGACAAAAACGAGTTAACGACTGCTGATGAAGTTGCTATTGGACAATCTATTCATCAGGCATTCCTACAAAAATGGCAGAAAGATAGTAATATCGTACTGCTCTCTATTGCCAACTATCCTGTTGCACACAAATATATAAATAATTTACAAAATCAGATAAAAAACACGCCTTACCTCAGTCAGTTGACGACCATTCATTTGCTGCACAACAAAAATACACCAACAGCAAACGCTTTTGTAGCTCCCGGTGGACACGTTTATATCTACAATGACTTATTGCAGACACTCAACTATGAGTCACAATTGATGGGCGTACTCACTAGCTTGACCGCTTGCAGCGAAAGCAAAGCTGCTACCCAAAAATTGACCAATCGTTTCTCGGTTCCTTACATGATTGATTTGGCATTGGGTGGCAATGTAGATAATATCGACGATGTATTGATGGAATTGCAAGACATACCTTACGATACGACTGGGGTCGCCTCTTACGACCAAAAATCCATGCAAGTTCTTTGTGCCGAAGGATACAATATACAAGGCTATGCCGATTTGTTCTTTTTGCAATCAAACTTGAAGTGGATGCAGCTTTTTCCTAGAGCCAACACCTTTGGACAGACGCTTTTCAATCGACAAGATTCTACCGATTGTTCGGGTAGCGTAGATAACGAAATCCCCTACAAAAACATGTTGGGCACCTTGCCACAATAAGCAGCCATGAACGTCTCTAACGTACATTATTCGACTACATATAAGAGCTTTCTCCTTTGGGGAATGCTCTATTTTTTTTGCTTTTTGCTATCCTATTTTTTGTTTGCATTCCTGCACGTGCAGGACGATACTAGCAGTTTTGTACAAGCACTGGAGTTGGCATTTGGCGAAAGCCAAACCCCTGACCGACTGTATCGGTGGAGCAAACCATTGGCGTTAGTTCTCCCTTCTTTTTTGCATCTTTTTGGTGTGCCTTTTTTGGTTGGTTTGCTATTGCAACAAGCCATATCTTGGTGGCTTGCCATTTATTTTTTTGGCAAAATAAATTTTATATTATTTCAAGATAAAAAGCAAGCATACCTAGCGGCATTATTACTATTGCTATGCCAACCGATGGCAGTTTATGGATTGGCTGGATTGGTCGATATGTTCGGCTGGGCGTATATTTTGGGCGTTGTTTATTGGGTGATGCGTTTGCCGCAATCTGCTAGTTATCGCTCGTGGATACAACTTGGCATTTTGCTAGGCTTAGGTTTTTTCATCAAAGAAAGTAGCTTAATTGTAGGCTTATTTACGTTCTTCTTTGTGGCTTTTCAGCCCACTACTATTCGCGTCAAGCTACGCCAATATTTGATTATCGGAATTACTTTTTTCATCGTTTTAGCTTTAGGTTCTTGGCTGACTTGGTGTCTGTTTGGGCAAACGGTTTATCATTGGATTTTATTCAACCAGCAACAACCGCCTGCTACCAACTGGTATTATGTGGTACAACAGAGCTATCGAACGCTCGATGTATTTTGGATATTGATTGTGCTTGGCGTCGTACACTGGCAGCGACAACGGCGGTCACTCTCCTATCTTTGGTCGCCTTTATTAGCAACTGGCTTAGTTGCTTGGCTCGTTTTTCCATTTTTGTGGCATTACCATTATGACCGCATTTTGTTTATGAATGCCCTATTTTTGTTGCCATTGGCAATCTTGGGCAGCCAATGGCTAGGACCGTTGCAACTGCCTTATATTTTGGTCGGTGGTCTTGCCAATTTACTAGTAGCTTTTGGTATTTATCGCTATCAGATTGGTGGCTTGATTGTCTATGAGTTTTTATGTTTTGGGGGATTATTGATATTTGCAACAGCATTGCGATACAAAAAAAAATGCTAACCAATACCAACCGTTGTTTTTTTGATTACTTTTGCAGTCAATATTGATTCTTACCAAAGACGTTAGTTAATAAAATACAAAGTATGCAAACGCAAGAAATAGCCGCTCAAAATCACCAACAATTCCTAGAAAAAGTAGTTCGCAATGAAGTTATATGGTACTTGCATACAGGCGAAGAAGGCTGTGCCAGCTGTCCTTCGGCAGTAGTGGACTTAGATGTTTATCTTTTTTGGGATAGCAAATCGGCTGCTCAACAAGCGGCGACCGCAGAGTGGGCAGATTATGAGCCTCGCAAGATAAAACTAGCTGCTTTTCTGGAAGTTTGGTGCTTTCCACTCTACGAGCAAGAAGTATTGATGGGTACTAATTTCAACACGGAATTGATTGGTCAAGAGAACCACCCGCTACAATTGCTCAAAGATTTGATTGCTCAAATTCGTCGTCAAAATACAGAAGAAGACTTAGATCTGTTGTTGTTTGATGATTTGTGCGATGTCGAATTGGCGATAGCAGAAGTATACTAGCAATCTGCCCGAATATCAAAAAGAATAGCCTACTCATTCCGATAAGAATAAGTAGGCTATTTATATTTTGAATATAGTTTTTGTCCTGTACTCAATATTTTTTGCTAGACTAGAAACTTGGTTTTTGAGGCTTATTACCCAATGCGTCATCTATTTTGGTCATAATTTCTGCGGTCATCTTAGGCAGCAAATCGACAGCCGTCAAGGTTTCTTCGAGCTGATGCACCTTGGAAGCCCCCAAAATAACGGTACTTACATTTTCATTTTTAGCACACCAAGCTACTGCCATTTTAGCAATAGAAGTCTCCAATTCATTGGCAATTGCTTCTATTTTTTGGAGTTTTTGGAGGCGTTCTTCTGTCAGCGAATTTTCTTTGAGCCATTCCATTCCTTCCATCGAAAGGCGGGTATCTTTAGGCACTTTATCCAAGTACTTGTTGGTCAAGACACCTGATGCCAAAGGCGACCAGATAGTTGTTCCTAAACCGACGGTTTTGAAAATTTGGTCAAATTCCACTTCCATTTTAGCTCTATGAAACATATTGTATTGTGGCTGCTCCATGGTAGGACCAATCAAGCCGTATTTTTCGGCACACATGTGTGCTTCCATTATCTCTTGAGCCGACCATTCGGAAGTTCCCCAATAGAAAATCTTACCCTGCTCTATGAGTGTATTCATCGCTCGTACTGTTTCCAGAATAGGCGTATTCTTGTCGGGACGGTGGCAGTAAAACAAATCCAAATACTCTACTTGCAATCGTTTGAGTGCCGCATGGCAAGCTTCTATAAGGTGTTTGCGACTCAATCCTGTTTCGTTGGGCAACTTGTTGCCATCACCAAAAAACGCCTTGGACGAAACCAAATAAGAGCTTCTTCTCCAATCTTGCTTTTGCAGGATTTTGCCCATCACGCGCTCCGATTCGCCCGCAGCATATATTTCGGCATTATCAAAAAAGTTAACGCCACTTTCGTAAGCCGTTACCATCATTTTTTCTGCTACACTATCTTCTATTTGTTTGCCAAAAGTCAACCAAGACCCCAACGACAAAACACTTACTTGCAATCCTGATTTTCCTAAATATCGGTATTCCATTTTGTTATTTTTTTTGGTGTTATCTAATATTATAAGACCACTTTGCTGTTAGACACTAGAAGTTAGACATCCAACAATAGCTTGTCAACTTCTTAGAGGTTATTGACAACTTCTTAATATCAATTCAACAGATAGAATTGCAAATTGTTGGTCTATCGCTTACGCCAATATGCGATTAGCACCACGTATCAAAGCTTTTTGCCCTTCGGCTTGTTGGAGTAGCGGTCTGTAAGGCAAAATAGGCTCGGCAGGTTCGTACATATCCTGCAACGCAAGTTGGTACCAGCCCACTCGATAGCCTTTGCCAAACTTCATTCCTACATTCTCAAACACGCCCACAGGCAAAAAGCCCATGCGCTGATGGAAACCAACACTCGGTATGTTGGGTAGCGTAATCGCTACCACCAAATGCCTGTAGCGCTGCAACTTCAGTACATCAACCAAGGCAATATATAGTGCCGTTCCTATCTTTTGTTTTTGATAATTTCCGTCCACATAGACCGTCAATTCTTTTGTCCATTGATAAGCCCCCTTGTCTCGATAAGGAGCGGCATAAGCATACCCAACAACACGACCAGCCAACTCGCATACAAAGCAAGGGGCGGTTTCCATAATTTGGTCAATCTTACTTTCGTACTCCGTCAATGTTGGCACTTTTGTATCAAAAGTCACAACCGTTTCTTGGACGTAATGCGTGTAGATGGCTAATAATTCGGGGGCATCTTTTTTTTCGTATAAACGTATCATTCTCAACTATTTTGGAATATGGCTCTTAGAATAACAATTGCTCAATTGTTTCTCTAGTATTTCTCTTTTGAGATGTTTGCCAATAAATACTATTTTGCTCTGCCTCTTTTCGTCTGCCTTCCAAGGTTCTCCTTGCTGAAAGACACAGGCTTTTTTGACCGATTGTACAATTGCCTTATTATCTTGATATTGAAAGTTAATAATTCCCTTGATGCGATAGAGGTACTGCCCTTGTATCATCAACAATACATTGAGCCAGTGTCTAAATTTGAGTATATCAAGTGGCGTATCTAGCACAAAACTATGGCTGATAATATCTTTGTGATGGTGGTGGTGATGGTCGTGATGGTCGTGATCGTCGTGATGATGGTGATGGTGTGGCTTTTCTTTTGCTTCTAATTGATTTTCGATTTCTCGCTCTATTTGGTGGGCTTCATAAGCCTCCAAGTGCAATATATCTTGCTCTATTTTGCCATAGTTACATCGTTCTATTTTTGCAAAAGCATTAATTTGTTGCAGCGTTGCTTCTACTTTATCCAATTCGACCGTATCTACTTCGCTTTGCTTATTGATAATAATATAATCCGCAAAAGTCAATTGTCGTTTGGCTTCTTCTCGCTCTTCCAGCACTTCGAGTACGTGCGGAGCATCGACCAAACATACCGTAGCATCTAGCCTAAAATAAGCTTGCACAGCAGGATCGACAACAAAAGCAGCCGCTACCCCATCGGGCTCTGCTAGTCCTGTTGTTTCGATAATGAGGTGATCAAATTGGTGCTTACTATTGACCAACTTACCCAATACCTTAACCAGTTCCGCATTAAGCGTACAACAAATACAGCCATTCGACAACTCAAAAATATCGTCATCAGCTCCTACTACGAGTTCATTATCAATCCCTATATCGCCATATTCATTCTCGATAATAGCAAATTTAGTATCAGGATATTGTGCAATCAATTGATTAAGTAGCGTGGTTTTGCCCGCTCCCAAAAATCCAGTCAATATCGTTACAGGTATGCGTTCTTGCTGCATGATTTGTTATTTTTTCGATGCTCTACGAGCAATAATGATAGGCTATATTTTGTTTATTAATGAGTTGTTGCCATTTTATTTCTTCTGCCTGTATGGATTCCCACAGTTCGAGGGGAGCAGCCGAAGATTCAAGCGAAGCAGTCGCTATTGCCTGTTCGATATTATCTACGTTAGCAGTTGCTTTTTTTGTCAAACAATGAAAAATCATTCCTTGTTCCAAATATAAGATAGTTTGTACAATTTGTTGCGTTTCGCCTTGCCAAGTTTGTATTTCGTGGACGACTAATTGTAGTTGGTTGTTGTTGTAATACAAATGATAAAAATTGCTCGTAGCGGCTTTTGTTTGAGCAAATTTGATAGCTAACCACTCTTCTTCAGTCTTGATTTTCGTGAGCAAACCGCCCGTAGTCGTCGAACATTCAAATAAAATGTCTTCTTTTTGGGTCGCTTCCTTTTGGTCAATTACTTGCTGCAGCAATGCCCGTGCGGCTATTTTGTTTTGTAAGGCTCGCTCTTGAGGCGACATAATCTTTTCGGTGACAATCAACTTTGCTTCAGGGGCATCATCTAATAGCGTGACATCGTTTGTTTGAGGTTCGCAACCAATCAACAATAATAGAACCAGCCATAAGCTGCAATAATAAATTTTCATGGGTTTCCTTTGATTCAAAAATACAAAATATTAAGTAATATCAGCCCTGTCCACAGCAAAAAAATGGAGAATATCGCCTTTAGTTAGGCAATACTCTCCTTATTACAATTAGCTGTTATTTCTATTGAAATTACACCAGTCCCAATGCTTTTTTGGCATCAATGCCACGACCGACCAACATCGCATCTACTTTGTCTTCTATCAGTTTTGTTACGGTAGTTTTTATCTTGGCATTGACTATTGGCAATACAAGTTCGTCTAGTACTACATTTAGGGCATCGGCTAGGCGTTTGCCACTTACATTTTCGCTTTTTATTTCTACTTCATCTAGCGAAATATTACCGCCATAACGAAGGGTTATTTTTCGAATAACGATTTCTAATTTATTATCAATGACTACATTAATTCCCTCGGAAGTAATTCCTACATAAGGTATTTTTATGGTATCCAATTGATTGAGATTTCCCTTCAGTTCTATCTTTGCCAACAGGCTATGTCCAGTAGGTATAGTAGCTTGACCAATACCAAAATTATGCACAAAATTTTCTTTGAAGACCATACCTGCCGAAAGTGTTGCTGCGTTGAGTGGTGGCAATGGCGTTTTGGGTTTATCTGGCTTAACGTCTTCCCCTGGTTTGGCTGCAAATTTATCCATCACTTGCTTTTGCAGAATAGCCAGCGTTCCTTTCAAATCTTCGTCCTCAAAAGGCTGATAAGGGAATTTGCTAGCTACAGCATTTTGATCCAAAATCGTATCCTTAACTAGCTTTTGCAATTCTTTTTCTACAGTCGATTTTAGCTGACCAAGTAGTCCCTTTGCATTTACTTCGGCTTTGCCTGTCGAGAAATTAAAATAAATACTAAACAATCGACCATTGAGCGGTCCGTCAATAAACAAATAAGGTGTAAACACAATGCTAATGCCTGTATTATCAACTTTTGCTTCTACGGTCATTGATTCATCGCTAGGCGACTGCACTTCTATTCCTAACAATATGGTCAAAAAAACAGTATTGGCAGGTATCGTAGCAGTCAGCACAATCGGTGCGACATAGGCATAATCTCGATGTATCTCTTCGGTGCTGTATTCATTGAGTGTTTTGTCTAGCATTCCCTCTATACTTATGTTTTGAGGTGTTTCTGCAGTGGTAGTAGGGGGTGTAACGACACGCTCAGGTTTTGTCGCTAAAGTATTCTGAACCGTATCGGCAGGAGGCACAACATTGGCTGTTACTGCTAACAAGGGATTTTCTGCTTTCATATTGGCAACCGTCACTTTAGCCTCTGCCTGCAATTTATACAGTGCTTTTGCTTTCTCTGTATCCTCTTTGCCTTCGGCTTTGGCTATTTCTCTGAACTCGTCAACTTCTTGTATCAATTTATTGAGTTTGTCAAATACTACTTTTTTATCTTCTTTACCTTCGTCCATTTTCTTGTATAATTTTGCTGTCTGCTTGTCGCCGCCCCTAACGTCAATCGTTAAGTAGCCGTGCAGACTAGCTAGTCTATAATAGGTGTTTTTATAGGAGTTTTTTTTTTGTTTGTTTCTATACGCTCCATTGCTTTAATAAAAATACCTTCTATTTTGTTCTGAAAAAAAACTATTTCTATACAGGAGCCGTTGAATTTTCAAACTGCTGCCATCGTATAGAAACTAAAAAAAATGCCTTCTTTCTAAACTAATAGAAAGAAGGCATTTACTTAAAACTTATCCACTACAAGTTAGAGTGGAGTTTGTCTTAGTTATTCACTTGCAATTTGTGGCTAGTTTGTCCATCTTCTGTAGAGATAGTTACGGTATATAAGCCTGTTGCTAGACTAGCAATGTTCAATTTTTGCACATTGGTACCAGTAGCTAAAGTCATCACTTGATTAGACATAACACGTTGTCCTACACTATTGTAGATAGAGATAGCTGCATCCATTTCTTTAGTAGATTGAACCTCTAGTATCAATTCTTGACTAGCTCCAATTGGATTAGGATAAATAGAAGAAGAAGCAATAGCAGAAGCTACTTTTTTTACGTCTATCGTCATCGTCACTCTAAATTCGCCTTGAGTAGAAGTCAATGCGGCATCACAGAAGTTGGTAGAGTTTAATGCTGTTACCTTCCAGCCATAACGACCACCAGGTTTCAATGTTATCCAAATATCAGTTCCTGCTATCATACGCTCATGTGCATCACCACCAATCAATCGTTGTCCCAATATATTGGTTTCATATACATCTAAGTGATAAAGTGTAGCACCGTTGACTGCTGTCCATTCGAAGTTAACAACATGTGTTGCTACTACTGCTGGCCCTACAGGAGTAACCAAACTAGGCGCACTAGTCAAGGTTACATCAGTTGGTGCTGGATACAAGCTAGCAAAACCTCTTGATGCAATATCCGCTTTCATAGCAGCAGACTGTTCTGGCGAAAAGCCAATAACACAAGCATCAGTATAGTAGCTCATTACGTTTGTCTCCGTAGTACCTGTGATAATAGGGCTAACAGATTCTGTTTTGATAGACATATTGACACCCGCTATAGTTGATTTAGCATTTCTTGCAATAGTCGTCAATGTTGCTGATTCACCTGGCAAAATAATATTTGACAAAGTAAACGTCCAAGTTTCAGAAGCTACTTGGATTCCTTGATCAAGCATACGCTCTTCTACTGTGATAACAGTACCTGCGGTAGCAGGAGTTGCACCATTGTTGGTGATACGAATAGAATCAAAACTTGTATTGTAAGTAGTACCCAAAGAAGTAAATCTTGCCTCTGCTGCCAAAAATGACAAGTTGGTATTGGTAGAACTTAATGCTACATCTACCAAGTGATTGCCCATAGTGACAAACCCTTCACGTAGTTGTACTCCACCTAAACCAATGACATTCATAGAACCACTAATTCTGACATCTGTGCTATCAGTATCTCCAATAGTATCATGCCACATAGTAGTTGGCGTTCCTCCACTGATACTGTATTCAGGAGTCAACATCAACAAAGTTTTAGGATATATAATATTAGTTCCTTTTGCCGTTTCTGTCATAAATATAGTCTTGAAAGCAGGGTCATTCTCTCTAAAAGTAAAATTAGGTGATACCGCTGCAATTACATCTGGACGGAACAAGATACCGTAAGGATCGTGCGCTCCTGCCGCATAAGTACAACCGTTGTTGTAAGTACCGCCAAAGAAACCAAATAGGTAGTTGGCGTCTGTATCACAGAAACCATCTGCTGCCAATTGGCAGTTTTCTTTCCCTCCAGAACGAACGATTTTTTCTACTTCTGCACCACTTGGCAAAAAAGTAGGCGTTCTACCTGTAGTAGAAGCCATTACGTCGTCATAGTTTTGGTTTTCCCAACCAAAGAAAGTGTGTGGCAAACCAAAGAAGTGCCCCAGCTCGTGCGTCAAGGTAGTAGAAGTGCCATCTACAGCACCTCTAATAGCATAAACGACATCCAATGCTGATGTGTAGTAACCCAATAAAGTACCACCATTAGAACCTGGATTAGCGATATTGTCACCAATAAATATGTTAACTACACCTGTCTGTCTGTACATTCCCATAAAGAAAGAAGCGGTGGCTCCAAAATCATTGTTGTACAATAAATCTTGTGCAATATAGTTGATAGGACCTGCCAAGTAAAATTCTACATTGATATGCTCATAATCGGCATTCAGCTTACACATATTGGCTAGAATGTCATCAACTGTTTCTCCACCAGTACCATCTGATTTGGTAACAATATGAAACTGCAAAGGTACCCAAGTGGTACTATCATTGCCTCTCCCCTGCTCAAATTGAGCCAAAAGAGCTGTTTGATTTCTTCTATTTCGGAGTAACCTATCCTTGATAGCTTGTCCTTCTTCTAGTCCCACTCCACAAAAGGCATGGTTGTGAGGTGTCTGTGCTTCTACAGTGGTACCAGCATAGCCAATCCACAAAATGCCTACGAATAGGTAAACTAAATGACGCGTCATAATTTTATAATTATTTTATAATCTATAAATAGAAGCTGCCTAATATTAGACTTAAATCTAATTCAAAACAACTTAATACATTGAAAATTAACTAGCACAATCGACTTGCACCCCCAAAAAAAACAAAAACTATTGGTTTTGACAATTTTTTGGGCTTAAATGTTAGATTTGCTTACTGCTTTTTTACGTTTAATTCACATTCCCAAAACAAAACAAAAACAAAAATAAAAACCTACCTAACTGATAAACAAGCCAGTAGCAACAAGTATTGTTTTTTTTGTTTGTAAATTTAAGGCTATCTTAGTACACGTCTATTTTCTTAACTTATGATTAAGAAAGTGTTAATACGTCTCTAATAAAAACCAATGCTTTAGTGGTATGGAGATACAGAATGAAGGTAGGTTGCGGGGAGGTATTTAGGGGCAACTGTTTTTGTTATGATGAGACATAATTAGGTACAAGCTTTTTTCATCACATATGTCGTGTTGGTCGGAAGTCTCTCAATATACGACATTAGACTTAATTAAACAATTATAAACAATAGAAAAAGTATTTTTTTAGGATTAGAACAAGGATTCTGATATAAAATGTTATTTTAGCAGCTGTTGCAATCTATGCTTAGATTACTACCAAGTAAGTTCGGTAAGTACTTCTAATAACTACCTTTCTTGAGTTGTTTTCAATCTAGGCTATTGCAATAATCTATATCTTAATTATACTTATAAAACAATCGATAAAATTATGAGAAAAGTAACAGTTGTAGGTGCTGGTAATGTAGGTGCTACTTGTGCCAATGTATTGGCACACGAAAATGTGGTCAATGAAATTGTCTTGTTGGATCTGAAAGGTGACATGGCTAAAGGTAAAGCACTTGATATTTGGCAACAAGCTCCTATTGACAAGTTTAGCACTCGCTTGATAGGTACAGATGATTATGCTGCTACAGCAGGCTCGGACGTAGTTGTTATTACAGCAGGTATTCCTCGCAAACCAGGTATGAGTCGTGATGACTTAATTTCTATCAATGCCAAAATTGTTACTTCTGTAACAGAAAGCATTCTAGAACATACTCCCAACCCTATTATTATAGTAGTATCTAACCCGTTAGATGTTATGACTTTCGCTGCTTTCAAAGCTTCTGGCTTGGATTCTAGCCGTGTCATGGGTATGGCTGGTATCTTAGATACTGCTCGTTACCGTGCATTTTTGGCTACTGCTCTTGATGTATCTCCTAGAGATATACGTGCTGTATTGATGGGTGGTCATGGCGATACTATGGTGCCATTGCCAAGATATACTACTGTATCGGGTATCCCAGTACAAGAAATGATTGGAAACGAAGAACTTGATGCTATCGTGACTCGCACCAAAAAAGGTGGCGGAGAATTGGTAGGATTGATGGGAACTTCTGCTTGGTGTGCTCCAGGTGCTGCTGCTGCTCAAATGGTAGCTACTATCATGCGCGATGAGCGTCGTATCTACCCTTGTTGTGCTTGGTTGACAGGCGAATACGGTGTAGAAGATCTTTACTTGGGTGTTCCTGTAGTATTGGGCAAAAACGGTATCGAGAAAATTATCGAATTGCAATTGAACGAAGAAGAAAGCCAATTATTGAAAGAATCTGCTGAAGCTGTACGTGGCGTAGTCGATACATTCAAAGGCATGAACTTGGTATAGTTCTAATTGATTATTCATTGCTTTTTTTTAGCAAAATAATTAAGTAGGTATCCAAAAAGGTATTGCAGTCTGTGGACTGCAATACCTTTTTTTTATTACGCACAAAAAAACTGCCATTGGAAGTATTCCAATAGCAGTTTTTTTTATGCAGTGAAACTCTATAATATTTGTGTAGATGCAGTCTGAACAAAAATACTATGATTGATTTAGTCAATAACGCTCGCCATGGTTCCATTTTTGTTAGCAGATTCTAAATAAAATTGCCCTTCTTTTTCGTACAACAGCACATCATATACTTCGTTGTTATCCAATTTGTAATAAAGCACCATTGCCTCAAAATTTTGCATTTTACCATCTTGATATTCTTTGACCATTCGTTTTACGATTTTGCCATCTTCCACCAACACGCCCCAGTGCATGGATTTGCGTTGCGTTGCGTCCCAATCGTACTTGTTATTAAAAGGGTCGCTTAGTGTCTGCTCATAATAGAAGCTTCGACCATCTTTGTACAAACCATACTCCCACTGCTGGTTACCTGCAGCTTTGTTGTACCGTCCCAAAAAATCGTTGTCAATATGCTGAGTCACCGTTATTGTTTCGCTTCCTTTTTGGATAGTGAACGTAGTTGGTGTTTTTTGTTGTGCTGCAATGCTGCCAATTAAAGCAAACAAAACTAAGATTGTCGTAAATATGTAGTTCATAATCATGCTATTTAGTAGTGTGTTGTGTTTCTTTAATAGCTAACTTATATTCTTGTAAGTAACCGTGCAAAAATAATGATGCACGGTTACTTAGTATTAAATGTAAGTACATCTACTATAGATAGTACGTTAATGAAGTGCAAAATGTTACTGTGAACCTAAAAGATAAATTTAAGTTTTTTTTTTGAAACGCATATTTATGTTAATATTCAAAGAATGAACCAAAACAGCTTGCACAAACACTTTCCACTGTTTTTGAGCAACCATAAAAGTCGTATATAACCTCCACAAAGGGGCTTTTCACTTCTCTAAAACCGTACACTTGCATCAAAAAAGCTATTAATGATAGGTTATCATTAATAGCTTTTTGACACGATTACATGTTATTTTTTATTCCAATATAAACACCAAATCTTGAATAGGCTCTTCAGTACAGGAAGTCTTGATGGACTTAAATATCCAGACCTCACCTGCTTTTGCACTTGCCGTAAACTCTTGTACTTTATCCGTAAACACGCCCGTAAAATTTTCGTTAGTCATTGTTTTGCGCTCTCCATTTTCTTTGATTTGCATCACATCAAACGAGTTGGCTTCACATCGAATAGGCAAAGGTGTCACATACGCTAACAAAATAGCGTTCTGACTACGAAAAGAAAGTGCCGTATGTTTGATATTTCTATTGACACCTCCTCTATATACCCCAAGTTTTGCCGTTGGAGGTGGTAGTTCTGCCAAGCGAAATACTTTGCCAATTTTCTTGCCCGTCAAGGTATCGGTTGCCGAAACATCAATCGATATTCCTGTCTTTCTGCTATTAATTTTATAGATGCCTTTGCTATCGTCAATCACCTGGATCTGAGCCCCCACAGCTTTCACTTTTAGATGCTTGGTACTCCCCGTGGCGGTATAGATTTTTATTCTATTATCTAGCTTGGTATAGAGTATTTTGCTACCTCCCCCTACTTTTTCTATTAATAGCGGTGCTTCGCTTGTTGTCAGTACCTGCTCCTCTTTGGCAGTAGTATCCGTCGTTGTTATCGTTTGAGCTGTCTTGCAGCTACTCCACATCAATGTCATGGCTACGATCCCTAGCCCATATTTTGCTATCATTTTTTAGTTATTTTTTGTTTCTAATTCTTCTAATATTTTTTCGAGCGACTGTGGCAAAAATTTAAGTGTTAGATTATCATCGCCAATGTTCAATGGTTGCCAAGCAGTCAAAAATTGTTCCCCTTGTTTAGTAATGGCTAAAATATGAGCCGCTTTTTGGTTCGGAACTTCCCAAAAGACTACATCTGTCTCGTCCAGTATTTCGCCTATTATTATTTGTTGGTCATAAACCAAAAAAGTAAGCACTTTGTAGGCAGACACGGGCAACTTGACCCGATAAGGCACCAATTCTTGTCCTGAAGTAGCGGTTCGTATTGCCAAGCTATTCCAGCCCAACTGGTCGGAGGGCAACCAATAATAAGGTTTTGCGGTACTTTGTTGCGTCAATAAATGGTTGATTTGTGCAAAACTACTGTTAGTATATTGTTGTTTCAACTGTTCCAAAGTAGCTGTTGTTTTGGCACAATCATTTTGTGTTTGCTGACTTAGTCTTTGATTACCTTTTAGGCTAGAAAGATATTGCTGTTGTTGCGTATGACGTTCTTTATTATAGGCTGCCAATGCTTGATAATACGTTTCTTCCATTGCCTCATTGGCATTATTTGCCTTAATAATCAACTGTTCTCTAGTGACCAACAATTGATTTTTTTTGGCAAGCAAGGTATATTCATTTGACCGCTGTGCCGCATCAAGTGATTTCGGTCGTCCCTTATCATCGACTTTGAGAGCTTCCCAATAATCTAGCTTTTTCTGAATTTCGGCTAGTTTGGCATCCTGATAATGAGCCACAGAATCAAATCGAATATAATTGGGTTTGGTTGGAGGTGCTGCAAAGTTAGGTAATCCTATATTTCTATTTGTGGAAGCTCCTTTTTGGTCGCAATCTCCTGTTAGTACTTTTGCAAAATAGCCTTGTTTTAGGCTACTATCACCAAACTGCCAAACTTGATTAGTGGTGGCATGATAGGGCAGTTCCTTTTCGGTAGCCTCTCCCAATATGGTTATTCTTTTGTCTGAACGCAACGATAAAGCACCTTCGTTTTGTGCTGCCGTCACCGACCATGTTTGCTGTAGCGTCAGGCTATTTTGTTGGTTAGTTCGAGTAGATAAACCATGTAGCAACAAATCTTTAGTTCCTTTTAGACTTTGGAAGGTAAGCCGAATGGCTTGTTTGGGGTCGCTATTGACAAAAGCACCTGCTGGAATCTGCAAGTATTGCCCTGTGGGCAATGCCAATAAAGTATCCTTACGGCTATCTATCCAATGTTCC
Source organism: uncultured Saprospiraceae bacterium (assembly GCA_937139495.1). Lineage (GTDB taxonomy): Bacteria > Bacteroidota > Bacteroidia > Chitinophagales > Saprospiraceae > Aureispira. The sequence goes on from CAKZQC010000007.1 coordinate 18,976, forward strand.
ACTTTAGGTGCGGCACTATAGCTACTCAAATATTCTTTGATCAAATCCTGCTCTATATTACGATACAGAAAATTCTCCTTGCTGGTCACCTTCATGGCTCCACAACTACCACAAGGGTAGCCACCAGCTTGCTCCACTTGACGAGCCACATACATGGACTCTAGCGGTACTCCTGCACGCTCCAAACACTGTTGCAACAACAATGCCCTACGTCCTGCCAAGCCATAATTGCTATCCTCTGGCATGGCATCTGTTGCGTAGCTCAACACCTGTATTTTTGCATCGGGTTTGCGCAGCACCATGGCAGCCCATTGCTTGATACTATCCAGTTGCTGCAAGGAGATTGTCGCTTTTCCTTGCTCAAAATAAGTAGTATGTGGCAATGGTGTCTTCTGCCCATACAACTGATTGACACACAAGACTAGTACCAACCAACAGATAATTATTTGTATTATTTTCACACGCTTTTATTTTATTTTAGCTGTTATGCATCTAGCGAAACGATGCAAAAATACAAGAATTTGGTCACTATTGCAGTATGAACAGATACAATGTAGGTTCCTTATTGATTTTAGGCTAAAATTAACAGTTTTATTATCGCGTCATTGGTAATATATAAGCCATTGAATACATTCAATACCGTAAAATGCACACAGAACAGTAGAATATCTCATTCCTTTCATCAAATTATATTGCAATATTATTTTGCATAGATTCTATTTTTTTTTGCAAGCAATTATATTTTACCGCATACCTCCTTCCCCTACATTTTAAGTATTCATCTACTTAAAATTATGATTTAGTTGTTGCTCCAGAATTATCCCCTTTATTATTCCTGCCATTTTTAATCTCTTCATATTTAGGCACTTGTGTCCCTAAATATGAATAACTAGCAGCTATTAGCAACTTAAACATTTATTTAAATTAATACTACAAATGAAAACAGCATCTACATTTTTTATTATCATTTTTTTCATTTCAATTACCCAGTCCGCTTTCAGTCAAACCACCATTACGGTCAGAGCCAACGATAACAATGTTCCCATTACGAAAGTCACCTACACCGTAGATGATATACTATGGACACAAAATGCATCTACCAGAGGAGGTTCTTTTTCCACTCATAACATTGTCCTCAAGTCGGTGGAGGTAAACGACAACGGCACGGCACGTACACTTGAGTTTTTTAATCTAGGTGCCTCGGTTACGAACAATAACTTCACAGCTAACACAACAGGAGTTGGCGTTTATAAGGACGGAAATACAACGACAACCGCTGATCCTGTTCAGTTTGATGCGGCTATCAACGATATGTCTAGTGATAGTAGCCTATTGCATATGTTAGTATATGATGCGACTGCCAATGTCCCCAACGGAAGCGAATTTGATATTATATGGAATAGAGGAATGCTCGCTGATGACTACATTGTATTGGGTGAGCGTAATGGTAATTCTACTTTTAATGTTATTGCATTGGATATCAATGGTAATACCATTGCAGGGGCTAGCGATTTGCAGTTCAGAAGTCCTTATGACTGGAATACAGGTTTTGCTCCAGGTAATCAGACTCGACAACCAATGCACCTTACCGCAGTAAAAGTAGCTAAATTTAACACGAGTACTCCTATTCATGGCTTTAGAATTGACAATACTGGAGAAGCGGATATTCGCTTTTTTATGATGGGTGATAATACCTTTGATGATAATCCTACCACCACCTCATTACCTATTGAGCTAGTCAACTTTGAAGTACAGACGACTGAAAGGTCCAATACACTACAATGGACGACGGCATCAGAATTGAACGGTGATTTTTTTGAAGTACAGCACAGTACTGATGGTGTTCATTTTGAAGGGTTAGATTTGGTCAATGCTGTAGGCGAAAGCTCTACTATCCAATACTATGATTACATTCATTCGTTTGTTGCGAGTGGCACACATTACTATCGCCTGCGTTTGGTCGATAACGATGGTACATTTGAATATTCAGCCACCAAAGCTGTTACAATAGGCGATTTGTCAACTGGTACCGTTTCTATTTATCCGAACCCTACCACCACGACCCAAATCATATCTATCGTGCTAGAACAAGCCGCCGACCGTACCGTACAGCTTATCAACACGATAGGAGTAATCGTTTATGAAACAACTCTACAAGACAATGTACTACAAGTCAACCTGAACGAACTTACAGTCGGTGTTTATAGTGTCGTCATCACAGATAACGATAGCCATATCAGTCTGACCAGAAGATTGATTATTGGTCAATAAATAACTTACTTAGCACAAAATAGAGCGATAAAAACAGTTAGTTTTTATCGCTCTATTTACGTTTACAACGTATTCGTTTTATTCTCGTACTATCGTAATCGCTTCGCTGGTGTTCATGTCTGACTTGAGTACCACTTCCTTAATCAGTTTCCCATCGCTGGTGATCCGTATCGCTGCGGTATTGGGTGGAATAGACCCCAAATTGATGGCATCCAATGCCAAGGTATTCGTTCCTTGTTGGAGGGTTATTATTTTTTCGTACTTCTTGCGAAGCAATCGAATATTATCAACTACATTTTCGCCATTGAGGCGAAGCGATACAATATCTCCATCTTCTTGTTGGTGATCCCAAATTTCGATTTTGACGGTAGCGGTTGTTACGCTAAGTTGTTGTTTTACAATTACTTTGCGTTCTGCAATTTCCTCAACTACTTTGTAGGTTTCATTTTTGCGAATGGTATAATCGCCCCCTTTTTTGTTCGGTTTCAAATCAGGACATTGCGGATTGGCTTGCGTTATTTTCCAGAATCCTGTCAACTCGTTGCAGTTGGATAGTTTGGATTCGTACACCCCATCTAGCACCAAGCTACCTTTTTCGCCTTCTAGAATTTTGCCCTCATAAAAATAGACTTTATTATTTTTGACTTCTCCTTCCAGCACCGTGCGGTTATCCATGTCCGTGCCATTGTTCCAATAGAAATAGCCTCTAAATCGTTTGCCTGTCACTTCCGATATTTCTACAATCATGGGGTATTGATTGTTGATTCCGCAAGCATACTGCTTGAAAGTGCCTTCCCATTTGCCAATCATAAATTGAGCAGACTGATCTTTGTTATCTAAGCAGTCTTTGGTTTGGGCTTGTATCGTGGTGGTGGTGCATTGCCATAGCAACAAAAAAAGGAAAAGTTGTTTCATATTATCTTTCGTTTTGGGTGAAAAACTTATTGAATACAAGTTCTATTCCAAGCCACCCATTTCTAACTAGATGGATTCAACTGAGCATTTGCTTCCTGCAAAAAATCGGCTCGAATTTTAATCAAGTTGGTCGAATAAAAAACATTTCGCTCCCCTACTTTACCATCTAATGGTTTCAAAACTCGATAATCCTCCGTTGGCAAATATTCCAAATTAACTCTTGACGGCTCCTCTGGATTGGTCTCGACGCCAAATTTCCAGCTCATTGAAGCACTTTTGCCACTACCTTTTTTTAGATCTACGACCACCTCCACACTCGAACTAAAAGGCGAATCATTATTTAGCTTGGTGATAAAATAACGACTTACCGCATCTTGATTAATGCGTTCAAAGTCACTTGGCGTATCAACGTCAACAATCGTCCATACGAGCAGCTCTTTTTCAGAAATAGGTGACTTGACTGTTTTCTTACGAAGTGTAATTGATACGAGAAGAATATCTACATCTATAATATTTGACCTTGTCACTTCTATTTTGGCTAATTTTATTCTTTCTCGTACCAACTTATTGAACCATCTTCTTTTTTTGCCTGTAAAGGCTCGCCAATTATATTTTTTGGTTTCATCATAACCATATTCATTTTTTATAGCCAGCTCTCTTTTCTTAACTTTTTGCCTTTGGTTTGCTTCTTTTTGTCCTTGATCGGTTCTAGATTGTTCGATTTTCCATTCCAACATCAAGACACAAACCTCATCAGCAGCCCCCGTTACTTCCAGTAGGGAGCTACTAGATACTATTGGAATCTGTGCCTGAACAGTCAATGACAGTAAGCAGCAAATCAATATTATTATCATTTTGTAGTGCATGGGGTTATCGTTTTTTTGGGGTAATTAAAATGCAGAGAAGTTCTCAACTTCGCTATTCTTCAAAAGCATCCAATTGCTCTTTAGCTTCAGCTTTTAGCACTTCAAAAGCCGCTTTGAAATTATGTCGATAGATTATTTTCTTCTTTCGGCTCCTTTTACTTTTTTTGGTTAAAGCAGTCATTAGATAACCTGTTTCATCTTCGCCTTTTTCCATTATACCATCCATCATGTAGCGTTGTTCACCAATTGAATTATTGAAACGATCAATAATAATTTTATTTGTACTATCAAGTTGAATACGATAATTCCACCAAATAAACTGCTTAGGTAGGACTCCAGTATGTTTCTTCATACATCTCTTTTGAGACTTTAAAACCTTTTTCACATCAAAAAGAATTCCGATACTCAACTCTTGCTCAATTGTATATTTTTGATAGACTAATGTGGTGTAATACACCTCCATATTCTCATTTACTTTTCTTTTCTTTACTGTACTATCTCGCTCAGAATAAGCCCAATAATCAACATATTTTCTGCCATTTTTAGGAATTAATCGTCTTTTTTGCAATCGGATAAATGCCGTATCCTCAAACGATGCGATTATCTGCGTGTCTTTAGTTGCGACATCTACCAACAACTCGTCTATTACTATAGGAAATGATAGCAATACAAATGTATCTGTCAATATGGGATACCTTCTACCGACATACACTGGCTTACTGTATGCAAGTACTTCTATCTCCATAAATCTATATTTAAAATATTGTTTATCATACTTAAGTAATGTAGTATCATTTTCTATTTCTGCCAACAAAACTTCTTTCATTAATTCTACCTCTTCCTTAAGAGCACCTGCTGCTGCTAAAGTGATTACACTATCTAATCTTTGTTCTATACTACTCATCAAATTATTGAGTTTTGTACGCATAGGATTAGTATCTAATTTTTTGATATCTTCCCTGAAAGTATTTTCTAGATGTATTACTCTACGCCTCATACTATCTTCACTTTCATTATTCCGACGATAAGTGTATATTCTATGAGTTAACGTATCATAACTACTATACCAAGCTATAATATCATCTTCCGTTTTGACTGTAGCCCGTCTTAAGTCTAATAATTGCATGACACTATCTGCATGCACTACTAATGTATATTCAATGCGATAGACGTCAATAAATTTTCTCCATATTTCTACCTCACCAGTATAACTATTTCGCTCTGACTTGCTATCTAAAACTCTTTCATGAAAATTTTTATGATAGGAAGAATAACTACTCCATATACGAAGTAAGTCATTCACATCTCCCATATTTTTTATATCCTCTGTTTCTTGCTCCAATAGATCCTCATAATATTTCATGTCATCAATATAGTCTTGTCTTGTTACAGGAGGCATTATATTTTTCAGCACTATAGCAGTGTCTGTACTTGGTGTTCGCTGTGCCTGAACAGTCAATGACAGTAAGCAGCAAATCAATATTATTATCATTTTGTAGTGCATGGAGTTATAGTTTTTTTTGGGGTAATTAAAAAAAGCAGCATACCAAAAAGTCTGGATACGCTGCTCGTGATATGATGATTATTCATTAAATACAAAGACTATAAATAATATCTTTTTAAAGCATATCAAAGACACTATTCATTTCGCATAAAAGTACTTTAGTGGTAAGTCGATAAGTCAAAGATTGTTTCTGGTTCTGAAAACATGAAGCTTGAATTTATATAAAAAGACATTGTATCTCCCGCTTGGGTAAGTTGATAATATTCTGGCTTACAATCCCTTATTCTAATGATTTCTGAATACTCTTCCGTGTTAACCTGTTTCGTCTTTAGAAGCATGCCAGATACGATACCAAATGAAGTCGAATCGCTTATATAAATTGTATCAGCTGGATTCCTAAAAGCTCTTTGAAGATCAGTCATTACATGACTCATAATTCCTTTACTCTCATTATAGGTTATCACTTTTGGAGCAAACAGATTTACGTTCAATATCATTCTTTTATTATTCACTGAATTTCGCCCCCAATCTTCTCCTCTGATATAAGTACCACTATATTCATAAGCTGGTTCTCCCGTTCGTGTTATACTAGCGGAATCTCTACTCCATGAACGCTCTTCATATTTACTACCATAAAGTTTACCGTCTTTATACATCGTCAAAGTTACATCACGACTATACTCTTCTTGATTAAGAATATTAATTTGAGTATGGATTGATACGCTTGAATCTATATAAGCATAATATTCTAACTTATGCTCAATATTGTCAGTGGTATCCACGCTAACCTCCACCCTTGGCTGTTTTGTATTCCTAGTTTCATTACAACTAAAAATAATACTACAAAGAGATAGTAATAACAAATAATGCTTTTTCATAAAAATAATTTGAGGTTGAAGTTTTCAAATGCAGTACCTATTTCATTAGATTTTGAGCAAAACGACTTAGTCTATTTTTTTTAATTCGGCATACAGTCCAAATACCATTTTTTATTTTAAACCTGACTTTAAAAGCATAAAAATATTTTGGAGTCCTTTTCATTGGAAAAGAAAACCAACCTGCTTTAGTTGTTCTAAACTCTATATCATAGAGCTTGTCAGAAGCCGTTATACTATCTATTTGTACCACAAGTGGAGAAGCCGTGTACCACACAAAAAATTCTTTGGGCATATAATAAAGCTCAAAGTCTTTTTTCCTCAATATAGCTCCATGCCTTTCACCTCCCATTATATCTAATGTTTTAGTCCAATGTCGTACGTGTCTATATATCATTAACATCGGCACTGTCGAGGCTTTATCTTCTTTCACATCCAGTTCTAGATTTTTCAATGAGTCCTCAAACTTGTAATAATGCTCAACAGCAGTCCCTTTTTCATAAGTAATATATGGAGCTATTTTTTTATGATTGGACAACGTATGAAGAACTACTTTTAGTAAGTTGCTGTCTATTGGTTCTTGCGCCTCTGCCGAACTAGCATATAAAAAAAGACCTACTGCGATAAATAAAAACCTATTCATAATGGACTGTATTTTACTACGCTTTCTACCAGAACATCTTGTTCTTAAAATATTTTTTGCTCATCTTTTTGAGGTTTATTAAATACCCCCCATAAATATATTCTTTTATATTAAAAAAACAAACCTTTCTTTCAATAAAAACAAATAAACTCAAAAAAAACAAACCTTAAGTATTTTAGAAAAACCAACTCTTGTCTTTTGTAGCCTGCTATCAGCACAAAAAAAAGACATAAAACAACACGATTGCTGTTTTATGCCCATTGCTCAATTTATTAAAGGTTATGTGAGTAGATGTTGTATGCAGGTGGAGAGATAGATTTTTTTGATTTGCTAATCGGAAAAAGATATTTTCTTCACCATACGAAATTTAATCACATAACCTTTATTATTGCTACACAAACTATCTTCCTACTCAAACACCACTATCGTCATACCATCACCACCTCTATTTGCCTCAGGGTGATACGTCTTGCCAATATTCGGATATTCACGCAGTTTTTTGCTCACCATTCTACGCAATATACCAGAACCTTTGCCGTGAATAATCTGCACCTCGTTGGTACTTGCCACCAGTGCATTATCCAAAAATTCTTGCAGCTTTTCGAGGGCTTCTTCGTGTCGCATACCACGTATATCACAAACAGGCTCAAAGTGTGCTTGCTTCTGTAGCGTATCGGTTTTGCCACGTGTCCCAACGAATGTCTGGAGCGGATTTTTGATCAATTCCAAATCTCGTAGCTTGATGGTCAAACTAATATTGCCCATCGCTACGGTCGCTTCTTTTTTCTTGATGCTCATCACGACACCCACGCCCCCACCAGCACGCAAGCGGACATGGCTGCCTTCTTCTATCACCCCCCCCGTGTCCATTTTTTCGTACACTTCGTAGATACCTTCTTTGATATCATCGACTTTCGTCGCAATATTTTTCTTATCTACTTTGGTTCGTTCTACTAGGTTTTTTGCTTTCGTTACGGCTTTATCTTTGTTCTTTTCTTCTCGCAATTCACGCAATAACTTCTGTGCTTCTTTGTGCAAATTTTCCGATTCGAGCATTTCCTGCTCTTTGACTTTTAGCTTGAGTTGCTTGCGCTGAAACTCCAAATCACGAAAAGCATTTTCGTAGTTTTTGATAAGCTGATCTAGGCGTTTTTGATGCTCTAGCAATTGCAATTGCGCCTCTAGCGTATTTTGTCTTTCTTTCTGCAAATCAACCAATATTTCGTCTAGATTATAATTGGCTTTTCCTGATTTTTTGCGGGCATAATTGATAATTTTTTGTGGCAATCCGCTCTTAGTCGCTATCTCAAACGCATAAGAAGAACCTGGTTTACCTATCCGCATTTGGTAAGTAGGCGAAAGCGTATCTTTATCAAAAATCATAGAGGCATTTACCAAACCTTTATTCTCAAACGCAAATACTTTCAAATTGGAATAATGTGTCGTAATAAACCCAAATACTTTCTTCTGATTCAAATCTCGCAACACGGCTTCCGCTATTGCACCACCCATTTTGGGGTCAGTACCTGAGCCAAATTCATCAATCAAAACCAAGGTTTTCTCATTGGCTTTCTCCATAAAAAGGCGTGCATTTGCCAATCGAGAACTGTACGTACTCAATTCATCTTCTAGCGATTGTTGATCACCAATATCTACAAAAAGATGCTCAAATACCCCCATTTCGGCTCCTTCATTGGCAGGCACCATCATACCACATTGCAGCATCAGCTGCAACAAACCGACCGCCTTCAGGCAAATAGATTTACCTCCTGCATTGGGTCCACTCAACACCAGTATGCGTGTATCTTTTTTATAATGCAAATGAAAGGCAACCGTTTCATTTCCTTCTTGTGCATTTTTGAGCTTGAGCAATGGGTGATAGACATTTCGCAACTTAAAGTGCGGTTTATCCATGAGCTGCGGAGCGGTTGCTTCTAGCAAATTGGCTAACTGTGCTTTGGCTTGTATGACATCAAAATGTATCAAAATGTCTTCGTATTGTGCCAACTGATTGCCGTAAGGACGCAACAAAGCACTCAATGCTCGTAGTATATTGTAGATTTCACGCTCGTATTCTCGTTGCAAATCAAAAATATCGTTGTTGAGATCAATCACGCCTTCTGGCTCTATAAATACAGTCTTGCCTGTGGCAGATTCGTCGTGTATAATACCTCGTACTTGACGTTTATTTTCAGCAGGAACAGACAGTACTCTTCGTCCATTACGGAAACTTTCCGAATTGTCGGATAGCCAACCTTTCGATTGATAATGCACAATCACCTGTTTGAATTTTTTGTCCAATTCTTGGCGCTTGCTTCCTTGCATGCGAGCGATACGCATCAACTCAGGCGAAGCATCAGTTCGAATATTCCCTTCTCCATCTATCACTCGATGGATTTCGTCCAGTAGTTCTTTATCAAAATCTACTACACGTATGATATCATACATGGCAGGATAAAGATTTTTGGTTGTTTTTTTTCGGCTAAAAAATTCATATATCTGATGACAAACCAACAGCGTGTTGGCAACACTCTTCAAGCTGCCAGCCGAAAGCACATAGTTTTCGATAGCCAACATTTTGAGTTCTGGCTTGATAGAGCCATAAGCACTCATCGGGAAGTTATGTTTATTTTCGCTAGTCTGCGTGTATTCATAAACCTCTTGTAGTTGTGTCTTGATTACCTCAAGCTGGGTGCTAGGAGTCAGTTTCCTGAAATATTCTATTCCCAATTCGCCTAAGCAATACTGCTCTACAAGTTGTATTATTTTATCAAATTCTAATTTCTGATAAATATCATTTGGTGCTAATTCCATTGTTGTTCTCTTGTGTTTCTTTACGGTTGTTATCCATTAGGACTGTAATGGACATTATTCTAATCAAAGTAAAGGCTAAATAGTTCAATTCCGTACCTAAATCACTAGCTTTGTGTGTAAAAAAATTGTTGTACTAAACTATTGCTATCATGCGCATAGAATCAGATATTAAGTTAGGTTTCAAAGATGTGATGTTTCGTCCCAAACGTTCTACGCTCAAATCTCGCTCTGAGGTATCGCTCGAACGTGAATTTTCTTTTTTGCACAGCTCCCATAAGTGGAAGGGCATTCCTATTATTGCTGCTAATATGGATACAGTTGGCTCCTTTGAGATGGCAAACGCCTTATCCAAACAAGGTTTGATTACCGCCATTCACAAACATTACTCCATGGAGCAATGGGTTAGTTATTTGCGTCAAGCATCTCCTGAGCTGTTCAACCATATTGCGATAAGCACCGGTACAGGCGAGCAAGATGCAAAAAAATTAGATGCTATTCTAACAGAATTTACCGATTTAAAATTTGTTTGCATTGATGTTGCCAATGGTTATTCGGAGCATTTTCTGGATTTCGTGAAACGAACAAGAGAAAAACACCCCAACAAAATAATCATGGCTGGCAATGTCGTGACAGGTGAAATTGTAGAAGAATTGCTCCTGTCGGGTGCCGATATTATCAAAGTTGGTATTGGTCCAGGTTCGGTCTGTACGACTCGTATCAAAACAGGTGTTGGCTATCCACAGTTGTCTGCGGTGATTGAATGTGCCGATGCCGCTCATGGTTTGGGCGGACAAATTATATCGGATGGTGGTTGCAAAATACCCGGTGATGTTGCCAAAGCATTTGGTGGCGGAGCTGATTTTGTGATGCTGGGCGGTATGCTCGCTGGACACGACGAAAGTGGCGGCGATATTATCCATAACGACAAGGGCGAAGCCTACAAATTGTTCTATGGTATGAGTTCCGAAACGGCGATGCAAAAGCACGCTGGCGGTGTCGCTCAATACAGAGCCCCCGAAGGCAAAACCGTCAAAATTCCTTATCGTGGTGCCGTTGATAGCACCATACAAGATATATTGGGCGGTCTCCGCTCCACTTGTACTTATGTTGGTGCTCGTCGCCTCAAGGAATTGACCAAACGCACGACTTTTATTAGAGTTCAAGAGCAACACAATACTACTTATTCTTAATTTTGGAATAGATACTAGACCGCTTCACTGCTAGCTCTTAGAAGTTAGATTTCTAATTGGAGTGAAAAGTAGTCCGAAGTATATAGTCGGAAGTCGGAAGTTTTTAGCAGCTTGTTTAGAAAACTTCCGACTTTGGACTTTCCGACTTTAGTACAGGACAAATTTTTTTTTATCTATATCATAGAAAATATTGAAGAAGCGTAAAATAACAGCAATCCTACTTTAGGATGTATTCTAGGCTAAAAATAGTTGTTCCAATTATATCTTCTCTTCTTTCCATTACCGAAAGAAGCAAAGTCTAGGGCGAATATTACGAAACAAGATACAATCACCTTTCAATACTGACTTCAAGGATGAACGAAGTGAACGGCAATACTTGGTATGGCATACCAAGTATTGCCGCTAGCCACGGTGGAACCCCTTGAAGTTTAAACGTATTTTCAAGGGATCGTATTCGCTTGTTCTCCATAATGCCCCCTTAATGGCATAGCTTTTACTTGGTTTTACACTTTTAAATAATGTTTTTTACGTTTTGTCCTGTACTAAACTTTCCGACACTAAAAACTAAAATCCCCATGCTATTCCTTGTCCAATCCAATATTTATTCTGATCCTGACCACGCTCAAATTTTTGAAATTTTGCAAGGTTTGGACTTCGATTTTGAGCGAATACACTTGGATGCAACTGTAACGACGATCACAACAGCAACCAACCGAAACGATGTCTTTATTTATGGTTCAGTCAAATTAGCTCGATTGGCGAAAGCCAATACCAACTGGCATCCAGGTTCTTTTTATGGTGGCAATCACTTATTTGAAGTCTATGCGGAACAATATGGTAACCATGTTTTAAATCATGGAATTTCCGTTTTTGAATTTGGCGAAACTATCAGTTGGCAGCCCAATGAGCAGAAGTTTATCAAGCCTTACAAAGAAGCTAAAATATTTACAGGAGCAGTATTTACGGAAGTAAAATGGAAGGATTTTGTACACAATTCGCTTTCTAATCCCAAAACGCCACTGCTCCATACTCAGTCATTGGTACAAGCTTCTGCTCCTCGCAAGCTGCTCAAAGAAGCTCGACTTTGGATTGTCGGCGACCAAATTGTAGATGCCGTCTATTATCGTTTTCATGGTAATGTCACCTATGAACGTACCGTCAATCCAGAAGGAATTGACTTTGCGAAAGCCATGCTACAAAAATTCCGAGTGGCAGAAGCCTTTGTTATGGACATTTGTTTGACGACTCATGGTTGGAAAATTGTAGAAATCAACTGTATTAATAGTGCTGGATTTTACCCAACTTCCGATGTAGCGAGCGTACTTAGAGCCTTAAATATTTACTTTTCGTAATCCTGCTGTTGATGCTGTTTTTTAGGCTTGTCCTGCGTACGGGCTTATAGTTCAAGTACACTGTAAATTAAATTTTAATACTTCAATACTAAATCTAAAATAAAAAATCATTAGAGGTTATTACGAATGGAGTTGTCTGAGGGTAAGAAGATAGATTTTTTGATTGATGAAATAAACGCACACGCACGAGCGAACCCAAAGGCTAGATGTTCAGAGAACATCTAGCAAAGAGTGCCACTCGTGGATTAGATAGCCTTAGCTATGAAGTCGAGCATTTATGAAATGAATCGGAAAAAGATATTTTTCTTGCCATACCAATCTATTCGTAATAACCTCTATTAACTAAAGTGGTATTTAGGGACTTAAAACCTCTTGTTCCTCCTACTCAGAGCACTTCGATTGCTTTCTATCATCAGAATAGAAAGATGTTAAGCACCTCTATTATCGTGAAATACCAAAACTTAATTTACACTGCACTCCTATTGACTTTAGGTAAGTTGTTTAAAAATTATCCTTCAAGAATACATCGTGCTTTAATTCCTGTCTTCTTTATATGTTGTTCTTTTACTTCATAAGTAATCTCATCACTTCCTAACTTTGCTTGAGCCACAATAAATCCTGCTTCAGCAATTTCAGACAATTGTTCTTTTGTACAAAAATAAGACATTGCATAACTTGTATATACTTGATTTTCAACAACATAAGATACTGGATTGGCATTTTTAGCACATTTAAATTTCAGTATTTTTTTTGATGGAAGTTTCAACGAAAGTAATTCTCCCTCTGCAACAACAAAATTACGTTCCCCTACAAAACGAACATTAAGTTCGACTCGATGATCATCTCCTTTTTTATAAAAGCTAACAACAAAAAAGTTTCTAACTTTAACCTGTGTTCTTAGTGCTAGTTCTTCTGTCATAGGATCTATAACCCTGTGTTTATATTTACATTTTTGAGCATATAAATTATTGGTACCCCATAATAAAACTAAAGCGATAAAAATTATCCTTGAAATGTTTGTCATAGTAAAATTGTTTATAAGTTTTTTTTAAAAAAAGTATTTAGCGTGAGTTTGCATCAAAAAAGATACCGAAGTTATTTAAATACTAAAGCTAAAATGAAAAAATTGAAGCAAAAAGCTCTATTTTAGATACTAATACCTCCTGCACAGAGTATTTCGGTTATTTTCTACTAAAAAAAAGATGTTAAGCACTTTCATAATCGCACAATACCACAACTCAATTTACACTGTACTTATACTTATAGCTTTCTCAATAAGTGGTTGTAGCAATCAACCTCTGCCTACGCCCCAACTTCTACCAACCGATAGAGACACTTGCGTTTTTCGCAATTTGTCCCATAGTTATGATTATGAAATTTCGACCTACTACGACCTAACAATAGACATTCGTAAAGAAATGCCCTTAGTTGTAGGTCGCATTTTTTCTAAAAAAACAAAATTGGTCGTTGATTCCTTCAATTTTGAGTCTATTGGTTACGACAAGCCTGTTTTTATTGATTGCCAGTCTTATAACTCTTATTTGACTAATCAATCTGCTGGTACTTATCTTGGAGACAATAGCTTTGGCGATATCGTTGTTGCTGATTTAAATTTTGACCAACGAGAAGATTTGGCAATTGTCAACAATAATGGTGGAAATGGTGGTGATTATTAGAGGCTATTATAATTTTTATTTACAACAAGCAGATAGCACTTTTTTAGAAAACTTGTACTTACGAGATAGTATGGAATACTTTCCGTTTGAGATAGACCGCACTCATCAACAATTGCGAGTACGGTATAGAATGTATAATGGTCGTGATGAGATAAAGCATTTTGAGTGGTCGCAACGAGGGCAAGACTATCAAGTCGTGCAAGAATCGTATGAAGATTATTAAATATTCGCTGAAGCGAAAAAAGCGTTGTACTTTTGTGCTTCAAACTGTCTATAATATTTATGAAGCCAACAGATTCTTTTTTTGTTCCTTTCGACAAGGCTGCAATAGCCGATATTCCGCTGCCGACTAAGTTCACTTTTCCATTCTATTACGAGCCGCATCCATTGAGTTTATTGGCAGCTAGTCAGCTGCAACAACATATAGAAACGCAATTGGACAGCGACCACAATTTTGGATTAGAAGACGACAAAGAAGGCTTGGCTATCGGCAAAATGTTTGGCGTTTTGGTCGTCAGAAATACCGCAGGTGAATTAGGCTATTTATCTGGTTTTTCGGGCAAGTTGGGCGAGGACAATCACTACCCTGGCTTTGTACCGCCTGTGTTCGACATACTCGCAGAAGATGGATTTTTCAATCCAAGTATGGCAGCACTCAACCAGCTCAACGCTCGACTTCTAGCCCTAGAAGAAAATCCAGATTACTTAGCCTTGGAACAGATTTTTGAAGCAGAAAAAGAGCTGGTAGAAACACGATTGGCGTTCAAACGCCAACAACTAAAACAAGATAAAGACAAACGTAAGGTATTGCGCAAAGCAGGCAAAAAGGAGCTATCTCCAGCTGATTTTGAAGCACTAGAGTACGACCTCAAAACCGAGAGTCTTGGTCAGCAATTTTATTACAAACGTACGGTCAGTTTTTGGAAAGAACGTTTGGCAGAAACAGAAGCTGCTGTCGATGTTTACCTAGACGAAATTAAGGCATTGCGAACGCAACGCAAAAAAGATTCGGCGGCACTCCAAAAACGCCTTTTTGATCAATATACCTTTCTCAATCAAGCGAAAGAGTCCAAGAGTTTGTACGAAATATTCTTGCCAACAATCAACGATATTCCTCCTGCTGGAGCAGGCGAATGTGCGGCTCCTAAGCTGCTGCAATACGCTTTTTTGCATGATATGCAGCCGATTGCTTTAGCAGAATTTTGGTGGGGCGAGTCGCCCAAATCCGAAGTGCGCAAGCACGGCTATTTCTACCCTTCTTGCAAGGGAAAATGCCACCCTATACTCGGTCACATGCTACAAGGCATGGACGTAGATGACAACCCCATGCTTCAGAATCCTGCCGAAGGAAAAACAATATCTATTGTCTATGAAGATGATGCGATTGTACTGGTCAACAAACCTGCCGAGTTCTTTTCGGTACCCGGTAAGACCATCGACGATTCGGTATTGCTACGCATGAAACAACGCTACCCAACAGCTACGGGTCCCTTGGTGGTTCATCGACTCGATATGTCCACTTCTGGACTGATGATTATTGCCAAAACAAAAGAAGTACATAAAAAGCTACAATACCAATTCATAAAACGCACCATCAAAAAACGCTATGTAGCCATACTTGATGGCTGGGTCAAGGGCGAAGAAGGATTTATTGATTTGCCGCTACGAGTAGATTTGGACGACCGCCCTCGACAATTGGTTTGTTATGAGCATGGCAAAAATGCCCGCACCCGCTGGGAAGTGTTGGAAAGAATAGAAGTCGATGGTCGCAAACAAACCCGTGTTTATTTTTATCCCATCACAGGGCGCACCCATCAGCTGCGAGTGCATGCAGCCCACCCCGAAGGGCTCAACTTCCCTATCATAGGTGATGACTTGTATGGCAAAAAAGAAGAAAGATTACTGCTCCACGCCGAATGGATAGAACTCGTACACCCTATCACCAAAATAGCGATGACGTTTGAAATAGAACCAGAGTTTTAAGGGTATCATTCATGATAGTTTTCCTATCATTGGCAAAAGTAAACAAATGTAAAAAATAAATATCTGAAAGGTTGTTTTTTAAAAATAGTTGTACTACATTTGCTGCATGAAGCAACCAAAGGTATCCATATTATTCACTTCCTTGACCCTCCTCATCTGCCTGATGATAGGAGTCAATAGTTTCGTATCTGATGCGAAGCACCTCTCTGAGGAAGAAGATGAGTGGAGCGAAGTGGTAGAAGAAGTTTATGAATCAGAAGGTCTTCATTTTGATGGTTCTGATTACTCTCCAGCACTTCTACCTACTGTTTATTTGCTCTCCAATAAGTTTTCACTTTTTGGAAATAGTAGCGATACCACTACAACTCTACTTGACCCAAGTCCTGCCAGCTCTGGCAAGCCCGTCAAGCGTTATTTGTTGTTTCATCAAATCAAAATAGACTGCTGTTTACAAGCGTAGTTTTTTAGCTAATTTTGCTATCCGTT
Source organism: uncultured Saprospiraceae bacterium (assembly GCA_937139495.1). Lineage (GTDB taxonomy): Bacteria > Bacteroidota > Bacteroidia > Chitinophagales > Saprospiraceae > Aureispira. The sequence goes on from CAKZQC010000007.1 coordinate 35,551, forward strand.
AGACAAGTATTTTTGACAGTCAAACTATCATTATTACTTACTTAGAGCCTTTTTTTTTGTAGAAATTAATCTACAAAAAACCATCGCTATGTCTATACTGTACGGCTCTGCTAATCAACTACAACTCTTACCTCCCAAGAGGTAATCCACCTTTCACTATTCATTATTTTTTTTACATTAGCACGATTTTTTTTGCCTTTCGGGCAATGGGCTACTGATGCCTATTGCGAAGCAAAAAAATAGCTTATTTTACTCTTATTTCAAATGAACATACATACTATATTAGAGAATTTTAGTCACGCTCCTGTTTTGTTTTTCTTTCTTGGTGTATTGGCGGTTGTCGTTAAGTCCGATTTGGAGATACCACCACAAATTGGCAAATTTTTAGGCATTTATCTTTTATTTGATATTGGTATCAAAGGTGGAGAGCACCTTTTTGAGAGTGGATTTACGCCACAAGTATTGACCGTAGTAGCGGTATGTGTATTGGCTTCTTTCATTACTCCATTTATTGTATATTTTGTACTATCCAAAAAGTTTTCGGTCGTAGATGCAGGAGCCGTAGCCGCTGCTTATGGCTCTATTTCTGCTGTTACTTTCGCTACTGCTACTTCTTTTCTAGAAACACAAGGTGTCACCTTCGGTGGATATATGGTAGCTGGTATGGCACTCATGGAATCACCAGCTATTATAGCAGGTCTAATTATTATACACCTCTACAAGAAAAAAGCAGAGCAAGCCGATGACGACATAATGAGCAGCAAAGTTGACATCAAACATATCTTGCGAGAAGCCTTCTTCAATGGCTCTGTATTTTTGCTAGTCGGTAGTATGGTTATTGGCTACCTAGTAGGTGATGGTGGCAAGGAAGAATTGACTCCTTTTGTAGGTGACATTTTCATCGGAATGCTTTCTTTGTATATGCTCGATATGGGTTTGATAGCTGCACGACGTATGAAAGAACTAAAAGGGAATGCTGGTTTTGCCATTGCATTCGGTACTATTTTTCCGTTAGTATTTGGGGGCATTAGTATTGCCATTTGTTATGCACTAGACTACAGTGTCGGCGATGCGCTACTACAAACTATTTTATTGGCTAGTGCTTCTTATATAGCAGTACCTGCTGCCATGCGTTTGGCTGTACCTGAAGCGAATATGAGTATCGTACTATCTATGACATTGGGTATCACCTTTACTTTCAATATTTCTATTGGAATACCTGTTTATTATTATGCGATACAAACACTTTGGGCTTAAACCATTTTTTGAAATTTTATTTCATTACTAACAAAACAAACAATCATGAATCAATATAATAAAGTAGAAATCATCGTTTCGGATATATATTTGGATAAAATCATAGAAAAATTGGACAGCCTTGGAGCTACAGGCTATACTATACTCACTATTGAGGGTGGCAAAGGGATCAAAAAAGGACGACAACAAATTGATGGTTTGCTCCCAACTACACACAACTCACTTTTGTTTACGATAACGAGCGAAGAGATTACGCAAACTATTATTGCACAAGTACAACCTTTCCTCAACAAAGTAGGCGGTTTGATTATCGTCTATCCAATTACTTATGCCAGCGGGCTCCCTCTTCAAAAATAAGAAACAATGAAAAACTATAAATTAATAATCTGCCTATGGTGCAGTATGGCGTTAGCCTGCTCTAGTACCAACTTACAAGCTCAAACTGTTCATGGTCAACCTGATATTTGGCTGTTTTGGCACAACAATTATAAATTTGCCGAAAAATGGTCGGTACAAACAGAAGTTCACATGCGTTTCGATGATTACTTTCGATACAAAGAACAGTTTCTGTTTCGTCCATCCATCACTTTTCAACCAGCCAAACAGGTCAGTTATAGCTTGGGATATACCTATATTCATACCTTCCCTTATGGGCAATACCCATTAGCAACTGACCGACCCGAGCACAATATTTGGGAACAAGTACAGTTCAAACAAAAAATCAAGAAAGTAAGCTTGACGCATCGTCTGCGACTAGAGCAGCGTTTTCAGAGTTCGTTTGATTCCGAACAAAACAAATTTGACTTTGCAGAGGTACAATATGGCAATCGTTTCCGCTATCGCATTTCTATCAAAGTTCCGATTACGGACAAGTTAAGTTTCCACGCTTTTGATGAACTTTGGATTCGTTCTACCAACAAAATAAAGGATATTAGTTTTGATAGAAACTGGTTTTATGCAGGATTGGGCTATCAATTTACGCCTGCCGTAGGGCTTCAGCTGGGTTATTTGCATCAATATATCAAAAATAACGCAACGCTTTTTGAGCAGCATCATACCATGCAGTTGACTCTCAAAACAGTCATTGGCAAACCAAAAACTACTTAATAAAACCACTTTACTACTAGATACTACAAGTTGGACTTCCAATAATAGCTTTCGGTTACGCTATCAACACTTGCAGCGTCTTATTATCCAATCAAGTAGTACCATACAACTAAAAAGCCTTTCTCCAATAGTTGGAGAAAGGCTTTTTAGTTCAGAGCGTGTCTTAAACACGGTGTGTTTCATTTATTTGAAACAGTATTTGTTTGCTGCAATCAATTCTGCCGCAATTGCTCTACGCAATTCTTTCGTATTGACAAAGTCATGCTTCGTATAGCGCTTGATACCCAACATCAACATTCTTTTGGTATCGCCATCAGCCCAAGAAGCTACTGCATTCTTAGCGTGTGTGCTACATCTTTCGATAGCATCATTGACATAAACTTTGGTCATATTAAGTTCTGCTTGACAATTTGCTTCACCACGTACACTTACTGCTTTTTCTGTTGCCAAAATAGCCGATTCACATACATACAATTCAGCCAAAATATCTGCCAAATTCATCAATATTTCTTGCTCATCTTGTAGCTTAGTCATCAACTGTTGAGCGGTAGCACCTGCTACTGCCAAAAATAGTTTTTTGAGGTTTGCTACATGTCCTTTTTGATCAGCCAATACACCTGTTGGTTTATCACCAAAACTTGGCATAGAAGTCAATTCTTTCTGTACAGCCATAGCAGCCGACATCATATCTATTTTGCCACCCATTGCACGCTTCAATAGCATGTCAATAGAAAGCATTCTGTTAATTTCGTTTGTTCCCTCAAATATACGATTGATACGAGCATCTCTATAAGCCGCTGCCATTGGCATTTCTTCCGAGTAGCCCATTCCACCATATATTTGTAGTCCTTCATCGACTACATAATCGAGTACTTCCGACCCCATTACTTTGAGGATAGCACATTCGATAGCAAACTCTTCAGCGGCACCCAATAGTGCTTCTCCTAGTGTTTTGCCATCGGCCTGCAATTTGTGCTCTAGCTTAGAAATATCTCTAGCAGAACGGTGCATAGCGGTTTCTACTGCATAAATGCGAATGGCTTGTTCCGCTAGTTTGTGTTGGATTGCTCCAAAATTGCCAATCGTTTTGCCAAACTGCTTACGCTCATTGGCATAGCCAATAGAAAGTGTACTCAATTCCTTGCTCGCTCCTAGTACTCCACCACACAACTTGATACGTCCAATATTCAAAATATTGAAGGCAATTTTGTGTCCTTTTCCTACTTCACCCAACAAGTTTTCTACGGGTACTTTTACGTTCTCGAAAAATACTTGACGAGTAGAAGAACCTTTAATACCTAATTTTTGCTCCTCTGCTCCTAGCGATACGCCTTCCCAGCCACGTTCTACGATAAACCCAGTAAATTTGTCACCACCTACCTGAGCAAATACCGTAAATACATCGGCAAAACCACCATTAGTGATCCACATTTTTTGTCCATTAAGGATATAGTGCTTGCCGTCGTCGCTCAATACTGCCTGCGATTTGGCAGACAAAGCATCAGAACCCGAAGTAGGCTCTGTCAAACAATAAGCAGCAAACTGGTCACCAGCAATCAATGATGGCAAGTATTTGCTTTTTTGTGCGTCTGTACCGAAATACAAAATTGGCAACATACCAATACCGATATGAGCACCAAAAGATAAAGAGAATGAACCAGCAGGACCTAGCTTAGAGGTTAATGCCATATTGGTTTCAAAATCCTGCATAAATCCACCATATTCTTCAGGAAAAGCGGTACCTAGCAACCCTAAATCACCTGCTTCTTTGAGTAGTTTTTTAGTCAACTCTATGTCAAGCTTTTCTATCTTGTCAGCAACAGGCAATACTTTGGTACTGACAAAATCTTCTACCATTTTGAGTACCATTACTTGTTCTTCATTAAAGTCTTCTACAATAAAGACATCTTGAGGGTTAGTTTCTGTCACTAAAAACTCACCTCCTTTTATCATCTTACCAGTTCCTTGATTGTCCATTCTTATATATAAATTGATTGATAATTAACTTTTTGGTTAAATCCTTTTTTAATGGGACAAATGTAAATCATTCTTATTACAAATTCAAGTTTTAGACTAGCTTTCAGCGATTATTGAAAGTTATTTTACAATTTATTTTGACCTCTTAATGATTTGTTATCTTTTATTGCCACAAAATATGGTACTTTTGTGCTTCAAATCAAAAAAATATAATTCGGCTATGCAGTTAATCGATACCCACGCACACCTCTACGCTTCTCAGTTTGACCAAGACCGTGAAGTGATGCTCGAACGTGCTCAACAACATGGAATTGAGCATTTCTTTTTGCCCAACATTGATTTAGAGTCCATTGATGGTATGTTGGCACTAGAAAAAACCCACCCTGATAGTTGCCACGCTATGATGGGGTTGCACCCTTGTTCGGTCAACGCCAACTACAAAGCTGACCTAAAAGTAATAGAAGAATGGCTACAAAAGCGTCCTTTTTGTGCCGTCGGCGAAATTGGATTGGATTATTATTGGAGCAAGGATTTCGTGACCGAACAGCAGGCTGCTTTTCGATTGCAATCCAATTGGGCAAAAGATCTTGATGTTCCCATCGTGATTCATGCTCGTGATTCTATCGACGACCTTATCAAAATTGTACGAGAAGAAAAAACAGACAACTTTAGAGGTATTTTTCACTGCTTTGGTGGTAGCTTAGAGCAAGCGCAACAGATTATTGACCTCGGATTCCTATTGGGAATTGGTGGGGTTTTGACATTCAAAAAAGCAAAATTGGACGAAGTCCTACAACACATAGACCTACAACATTTAGTACTCGAAACAGATGCCCCTTACTTGGCTCCTACGCCTTACAGAGGTAAGCGCAACGAAAGTGCTTATGTAGAAATTATTGCCGAAAAATTGGCAGAAGTAAAGCAAGTAGAAGTGGCAGAGATAGCAAGAATAACGAGCCAAAACGCCTTGCAACTATTTGGGATGTAGTCCAGAAAAAGGCAATAAAAAAAGGGGAAGCGATAATCGCTTCCCCTTTTTTTATTGCCTTTTTCAAACAGTTTTTTTACTGCTTATTCAATTTCCAATCATACTCTTTGTAGCTAACTTTGGCGTTGTCTTTTATGGTTTCGTTGCTGTACTTCTGCACATAAGAAAGTACTTTATCCTTGCCACCAAAATCACTAGCATACCAATCAAATATTTTGGATATTTGGATGCTTTTGGTACTCAAACTATTGTACTTATTATTATTTATAAACGCCTTTGCTTGTGCCTCATAATAACGCTGTACATTGCTTTCTGTCCAAGCTTTGTTGAGCAATGGCGGACAAGAAGCAGCTGCACAATTGACGGCAAAATGCACACGTGGCTCTCCAAATTTCTTTAACAATTTATCTTTTTCGATTTGGTTGAGTGTGTAAGATTTGCCTCCTACTGTCACTTTTTCGGTATCCCAAACCTTGCCACCTGCTATGTCCGTAATACTATTGACAGGATAGTTTTTGACAATCGTCATTATCGTAAAAGCATTGTAGAGATTGATCCAATATGCCATTTCTTTATTTTTGGACCAACTGCTTTCTGGGGCATTATTAGCCAATAGCTCTATGTACTGCTGAAGAGCTGCTTTTTCTTTCTGAAACCCTCTATAATCAACCATTCCTGCACTGTTGACATGGCGGCGAAGTAAGCCATCAAAAATATCGTGATTGTAAGCTGGTTTAGTTATTTTGGTCACTTCTGTAGTTGTTTTTGTTGGTGTATTTTTGGTGACAACTGGAGGCTCTTCGGGTTTGGGTTGATTGCGAGGGTCACTCATATCATCAGGATTATAAGAATCATCGGCTACTGCTACTTTATTATTAGTAGTTTTTTTTGGCGTGGTGCTTTGAGGCTTTTTATTGGTCGTTTTGGTAGGCTTATCCGTGCTAGTGTAGTTCATCAACTTTGCATCGACCGCCTCCTTTTCATTGAGGTCTTTTTGCATATCGTTCACATCATCTCGTGTCACGGTGTCAGGTGTCAGCACCTTTTCATCAAGCGGCTTGACTTGATTGGATACATCAGGTGTTTCTACATCATCTACGGAAGGTACACCTGTATCCGTAGCAGGATTATCGTTGGTACAAGAGATGGCAAACAAGACCAGTAAGCAAGCACTAAATAGTATATTTTTCATAGTTTCTAATTATGTTTTTTTTTGTTAAATAAACGGTTCGGATTCAGGGCAATCAAGGTGTTGCTATACCGCAAATGAATTAGCGATAAGCTCTTATTAATACAATTATCCACCTCTTTATGTTCTATTATTGCGACAAGCTACCTATATTTATAACAAAATCCCCCACTCACTACCTCCCTAAATATACGCTCTATGTGCGACTTAACACAAGGTTTTCGATTATGCAGCTGCGCTGCCAATGAATTAGCTCCAGAAGATATTGGCTGGATTCTCAAACGAATCAATCACGACATCATGCCACCTCCTTTGGTAGGGACTACCGCTATCAATTTCACTTCGTTGAGTGAGGCAGAAATCAAAAAAAAACTCCTTCACTTATTGAATACAACAGCTTGTTTTGACTTTGAATATCAACCCAAGGAATCTGATTTTCTGTACTTACGAGTAAATTTGCCAAACCACCATTGGTTTCATTTCAGTTATCTGAATGGAGCTTGGAAAGAAGAGCGCCAAAATCACCTGAGTACTTGGCAGCGTCAATTGGAACATTACAAGCAAGGCAAAATAGAACTGCTCAAATAAAAACAATCAAATATTCATTCGCTCAACTACCCCAAAACAATATGCTCTATGTGCGACTTAACACAAGGTTTTCGATTATGCAGCTGTGCTGCCAATGAATTAGCTCCAGAAGATATTGGCTGGGTGCTACGCCGACAAGACCCCAAAAAGAAATATCCCAAAATTATGGGCAAACCCTTCATGCCTACTTTTTCGGGTACTGATTTGGAAATCAAACAACAACTGCTACACCTACTCAATACAACAGCTTGTTTTGATTTTGAATACCAACCTAAGCGGTTCGATTTTTTGCAGTTGCGTGTCAACTTGCCCAATCATACTTGGTTCCGCTTTAGTTATCAGAACGATGCTTGGATAGATGACCGCAGTACCAAATTTAGCAGCTGGAGACAGCAACTAGTATCGTACAACAAAGGAAAAATATCGACCGATTTGTAGGTACTACCCTACCAAAACCGCCGTTGCCGAAAGGCAAATCCAATTCTTTGGGTAAGAGTAAAACGTAGCGTTTGTTTTCTATCTCAAAAATAGTTTACTTTGCAACATTGACACATTGAAGTAATTCAAAAAAATAATCCATGAGCCAAAGAAAAACAATACTCATCAGCAATGATGATGGCATTACTGCCAAAGGGATAAAAAGCCTAATAGAAGTAGCCAAACAATTTGGCGATGTTTATGTCGTAGCACCTGATAGCCCACAGTCGGCACAGGGACACGCCATTACCCTCGAAGACCCTATCCGAATCTACAAAACTGATATTTTTGGCGAAGAAGTAGTCGCCTACGAATGCAGCGGCACGCCTGTCGATTGCATCAAAATAGCCAAACACCTCGTACTCAAAGGCAAAAAAATTGACCTATGTGTATCTGGTATCAATCACGGCTCCAATGCTTCGACTAATATTATCTACTCTGGAACGATGTCCGCAGCTATGGAAGCAGCTATGGAAGGCATTCCTGCTATCGGGTTTTCGTTGCTCGACTACCAAGCCGATGCCAACTTTGACGGAGCCAAGGCATATGCTCAAAAGCTAATCGCAGAAGTGCTAGAGAACGGCATGGGCAATGCCAATTTATTGAATGTCAATATCCCTCAATTGCCTGCTGACCAAATCAAAGGCATGAAAGTTTGTCGACAAGCCAAAGGCTACTGGAAAGAAGATTTTCTGGAAGGAAAAGACCCTATGGGCAGAGCTTATTATTGGCTAACAGGCAAGTACGAATACCAAGACCAAGGTGAAGAATCTGATATTTGGGCATTAGAAAACGGCTATGTTTCTATCGTACCCGTACAATATGATTTGACCGAATATTCGTCCTTAGATAGCTTGCAAAAGCTAGAAAAACTGTAACCAATCGTTTGTTCGTGCATTATTTTGTTGAGTTTGCCTTTGCAGGGCTTTGTTGAGCCAACTGCAAACGGCTACTTTTTTGTTTCATTGTTGATTCTTGCCCTTGCGGGCAATTGTTGAGTCAATTGTAGCTTAAACAGAGCTCGAAGAGCGAACAAACAATTGCCGCAGGCAAACTCAAAAACAAAAAAAATAAATTATGCTTAAAAATAAATTTCCGTTTGGATTAGCCTTTGGTGCGTTATTGCCATTAATTTGTTACCCACTCATCGCCTACCTAGACCACCTGATTACAGCGAAAGATTTGATTAATAAAATAACAGGAAATAGCAATATTATCTGGGGTGGATTCAAATTAAGCACCTTGATATTATTGACCATTTGTACCAACTTAATTCCTACTATTCTTGCCAACCGCAAACGATTGGATGAGTTCGTACGTGGTATTATGATACCAACAGTAGTCTATTGTTTCATTTGGTTTTTCTATTTTTGGAAAGACTTCATGTAAGACTTTTGTCAAATAAGCCTCAGAGATATACACTTTTAGATATCGCAGATACAAAAGACTATTTTTGAACTAAATAGAGCTTATTTCACTCAACTACTTCATTCCATATTCTAAAAAAAAGCTATGTATATACGTCCTCGCAGAAATAGAAAAAGTGCTGCTGTTCGCTTGCACGCACAAGAAACACACATTCAAGCCAATCAATTAATCTATCCTTTGTTCTTGTATGATGGCAAAAATATCCAGCAAGAAGTAGCTTCGCTACCAGGGAATTATCGTTGGTCGCTTGACCGATTGCTGCCCGAAGTAGAAGCCTGTTTGAAGCTAGGAATTACGACTTTTGTACTGTTTCCTGCCGTAGATGAGTCGCTCAAAGACCAAGTAGCAACGTACAGCTATGCTGACGAAAACTTTTATTTGCATGCTATCCGCACCCTCAAAGAGACGTTTCCCGAATGCTGTATCATGACTGATGTAGCCATGGATCCCTACAGCTCTGACGGGCACGATGGACTCGTCAAAGACGGCAAAATCCTCAATGATGAGACGCTGCCTATTTTGGCAAAAATGTCGATTGCTCAAGCTCAAGCTGGTGCTGACATATTAGGACCTTCGGATATGATGGACGGCAGAATAGGATATATGCGCGAAGCACTCGACGAAAACGGATTTACAGACGTGTCTATCATGTCTTATACCGCCAAGTATGCCTCTGCTTTTTATGGTCCGTTTAGAGATGCACTTGATTCTGCACCCAAGGCTGGTGACAAGAAAACCTACCAAATGAATCCTGCCAACAAGCGTGAAGCACTCATTGAGGCAGAATTGGATTGGAGCGAAGGTGCCGATTATTTAATGGTCAAACCCGCCCTACCCTACTTGGATATTATCCATATTCTGAATCAGAATTTCGATACGCCTATCGCAGCCTATAATGTGAGTGGAGAGTGTGCCATGTTGATTGCTGCCGCCCAAAAAGGTTGGCTAGATTTCGACAAAGCCATGCCCGAAATGCTGATGAGTATCAAGCGTGCAGGTGCTTCTGTTATTTTGACTTACTTTGCCAAGCAATACGCTCAAATGCTACGAGATGGAAAAATCTAATGCTACAGAAGAGCCATTTTTCCCTTTCGGGCAATGCCATTTAGCCGCCTTGCCTATCCGAGCCGAGCCGAGCCACCCTTCCGAAATGGTGACCCAATTGCTCTACAAAGAGCAGTATCAACTATTGTGTTCTAGTGGTGATTGGCATCAAATAAAATGTCAACACGATGGCTACGAAGGTTGGCTACCGACTAGCCAAATCTGGGAAATAACTGCCGACCAATACCATGCACCTATCAGTCATCGACAAACAGCTTTATTAACTACTGATAAAGAAAAATCTATGTTGAGCTATTTGGGTACACCCAGTTATGACCAACCAACGGCGACTGCTGTAGCACCTAATTCTAGTGTGGAATTAGCATTGCAGTATATCAATACGCCTTACTTGTGGGGCGGAAGAACCCCTTTAGGTATTGATTGCTCTGGATTAGTGCAAGTTGTGTTTGCTACTTTGGGCAAAAACCTACCTAGAGATGCTTACCAACAAGCTACTATTGGTCAGCAAATAGATTGGCAAAATAGAAAAATAGGCGATGTTGTTTTTTTTGAAAACGATCAAAATAGAATCACCCACGTTGGAATTTTGTCTGATATGGACAAAATAGTGCATGCTTCGGCTTGGGTTCGAGTCGATTTATTGACAAAAGAAGGAATTTTTCATGGCAATAAAAAAACACATCAACTCAGTCATTTGCAGCGTTTTTGAGGCTCAAAAGCTACTTTTTAGGTTTATTTCCATAAAAATCACCAAAAAAAGTAGTTTTTTTAGTCTCAAAGTTTGGAAATCCAAAAGTATGCCCTATATTTGCCATCGCATTAAAGAGCGGGTGTGGTGAAATTGGTAGACACGCTAGACTTAGGATCTAGTGCCGCAAGGTGTGTGGGTTCGAGTCCCTCCACCCGCACCAAACAAAAGTGCAAGTTGCAGGAATCATTATTGCTCTAGGGTAGATTCGCAGCTTGCACTTTCTTTATTTTTAAATAATTCTTTGTTTGGTAGGAATCTCTCCTTGGGTTATCAAAACATCAAGAACTCCTACTCAATAATTATCTTCATACAATATACTTTATACTATGCCGACTGTTAAGCACGACAATACAGATGCACTAAATGCTATTCTTACTGTAGAAATTGCGAAAGCTGATTATTTACCTAAGGTGAATGCTAAATTGAAAGAGCACCGCAAAAATGCTCAAATCAAAGGTTTCCGCCCTGGCAAAGTGCCTATGGCGATGATTAAAGGCAGATTTGGAAATTCTCTATTGGTTGACGAAGTCAACGAACTAATAGGTGAAAGTATCAACAACTACATCAACGAAAACAAACTCAAAACAATCGGTCAACCACTTCCTATCGAAGGAAAAGAAGTATCATTGGACATCAACAAGCCAAATGATTATTCTTTTGAGTTCGAGATTGGATTGACTCCTGATTTTGAAGTACAAGGAATTTCTTTGGACAACAAACTTCCTTACTACGACATCACTATCGAAGATGCTCAAATAGAAGAAGAAGTAGAGTCTGTACGTGGTCGCTTCGGCAACGGTTTTGAAGAAGACGTCAAAGACGTTATCGAATCGGATATGTTGACGATTAGCTTGGAAGAGCTTGATGGCAAAAAATTAAAAGAAAATGGAGTGGTACGTGAGGAAACTTACTTGGCACTACGTGATACAGCTGATGCTAAATTGAAAGACAATTTGTTGACGGCTACTATTGGTGATACTTTTGACATCAATGTATTTGAAATGGAAGACAAAGATGCTGCTCACGTTAAGAAGCACATCTTGGGTCTAGAAGAAGATGCAGAAGTAGGCGAAAAATTCCGTTTGACTATCAAAGAAATCAAACGTGTTAAGAAAGCTGATTTGAACGAAGAATTTTTCAAACAACTCTTCCCTAACGAAGAAATCGCTACTGCTGAAGATTTCAAAGCAAAGATTAAAGAAGAAATTGGCAAAAACTACAAACAAGCTTCTTTGGCTCACTTCAATGATTTAGCGTTCGATGAGTTGATTGCTAAAAATGACATTGAATTGCCACTAGAGTTTTTGAAAAAATGGCTAAAAAGCAATAACGAAGATATTGAAGAAAGCTATTTTGATACAAAAGACTTCCAAAATTTCCTAAAAGGACTTCGTTGGAACATCATCCGTGAAGAATTGGCTGCTCGCTACAAGGCAGAAGTAAGCATGGAAGAAATTGAAAACTCAGTAAGAGAAGAAGTACTACGTTACTTCAATCATCAAATCCCAGCTTATGGCGAAATGATGGACAATATGGTACAACGTGTACTATCGGACAAAAACGAAACTAGAAAACGTTTCGATATGTTAATGGATCAAAAAGTATTGCAAGCAGCTGCCGAGAATATGGGCAAAGACGTGCAAGAAATGTCTAAAGAAGCATTTGAAGCAAAAACTCAAGTTTATCGTGATGCTAAAACAGCAGAGCAAGAAGAAGCAAAAGAAGAATTGACTACTGCAGAGTAAGCAAAAAAGACATATAGAGCTTGAAAAACAGCTAAATTTTGATTTTTTTTTAAAAGTCTATAAATAACTAATTTATTTATAGACTTTTTTTATTATTATTTTTTTATCTTTGTAGCCTTATTGAGAGATAAGCATATTAATAAAGATTGATACTTTAATATCTTAGCAACATTACTTTAACCAAATAGTTATACTAAATACTTTAGTTTTTTTGTTAATTAGTGTCGCTTAAAGAGAAAAAGTAAGTATCCTATTTTACTTCTTTTGTTTTTCTTTATAACACCACCCTTCCTTTTCCCACCCAAGGTAACACGATTGTATTAATGTTTCATTAACAATCAATAAGATGACCAAACGAATCATATACCGTCTAATATATACGTAAGTAACATATACTTACCTTTAGTTTTAGACATTTATCTTGTAATTATAAATTTTAATCTCAAACATGAGTAAGAAATCGAAGGCACAAACTTTCACCCTTAAAAATGGGAAACAGCCCATCAAATTGGATTTTGTAGAATTACGCAAAGTTGTTTTAGTTCTTAGAGCAATAGGACATGATCTCAGAAAAAAAATCATTGAATTGTTGAGAGAAAACGAATCAATGAATGTAACTGACATTTATGTTAAGCTACGTGTAGAGCAGTCTGTAGCATCACAGCACTTGCGTACTCTACGTGACGAAGGAGTAGTATTGACTAACCGTAACGGTAAGTTCATTTATTACACCCTCAATCACAAAAGATTGGAGGAGATTGCTGAATTGGTAGAGAACCTAACGGCTCACCGAGTATAAGCAGCATCTGTTTCCCCTTACTAAATGATTCCCAAAAAATTATTTACGAAAAAATACTAAAAAAATGAACACAAATATGATAATAGTAGATGAAGATAAGCTGGATACATCAGCAGAAATCTTGCGTGCATTAACGCACGATTTGAGACTAGAAATATTATCTTTTATTGACAAGAACGAAAAAATAAACGTTAATAAAATATACAATACGCTTAACTTGGAGCAGTCTATCACTTCACAGCATTTGCGTATTTTGCGTTTGGCGAATATTGTCACTTCTGACCGTCAAGGCAAACAAATTTTTTATTCTGTCAATTATGACTACATCAATTCATTGATTGGTAACATAAAAGATTTCTTGGAGAAGTAATATTGTAAGCGTTTTCAATACGCATTTTCAATACATTACACAAACCACTAATTTAGAGAGGTTCATTAGGTAGTATTCTACTTAACGAACCTCTTTTTTTTGCAATAAAAGCTCTATTCCCTCCTATCAATAGACACATTGCTAAGGAAATATTATTTTTAGCCTACTAGATGCTACAAAACAAAGCGGTTCTTTTGCATACAAGCGTAGTTTTTCTAACTTTGTAAGCTTTAAGAAAGCATAAGTAACTACTTATTGTATTTTGACTAAAATACAATCCTTATACAATCAATATATATCTGAAATAATACTCCATGAAATCGTTCAAACAAGCAAGTACACTGACTGGGTGGGTTCTATTTTTAGTAGCCGCTACCGTTTACATCCTGACAGCAGAGCCGACCACTTCCCTATGGGATTGTGGTGAATTTATTTCTGCGGCTGACAAGCTCGAAGTAGTTCACCCTCCAGGGGCGCCCCTCTTTTTGATGATTGGCAGAATGTTCGCTTTTATGGCATCTGTTATATCCGACAATAAATCGAACGTAGCCTATGCCCTCAATATGATGTCGGGTATCTCTACCGCCTTTTTGGTCATGTTTGTGACCTTATCGACCATCATACTCGGCAAACTTGCCTTGGTCGGAAGACAAGGCATACCTACGGGACACACCAAAGCTGCTATTTTGGTAGGTGGTGCTGTAGCAGGTTTATGTACTACTTTCGCTACCTCCGTTTGGTTTTCGGCAGTAGAAGGTGAGGTATATGCCCTTTCTTCTTTTTTTACAGGATTGGTCATGTGGTCGTCCCTACACTGGTACGATTCCGATAGCCCAAAAGCTGATCGTTGGTTGATATTCATCTCTTATATGATGGGACTATCTATTGGCGTTCACTTATTGAGTTTGCTAGCGTTCCCATTTTTGGGCGTATTGTTTTATTTCAAAAGACAAGAAAAAGAAAAAGGCGATACTAGGTTTATGCCTGATGGAGCTTTAATTGGTTTTGTTGGTGGTTTTGTTGGCTTGTGTGCGGTGCAATACTTCATCATACCTCGTATTCCTCAACTCGCTGCCCTATTTGATTATGGTACCGTCAATGGTCTCGGCTTAGGCTTGGGTAGTGGTGTTCTACTGTTCTTTGCATTGATAATCGGTAGTATTGTCGCTACATTGACCTATGCACACAAAAACAAAAACTATTATCTCCACCTTGTTACGATGATGGTGGTTATGATTTTGATTGGTTTCTCTTCCTACGGAATGGTCGTAATACGTGCCAACGCAGAAACGGCAATCAATATGAATAACCCAAGCGACCCTTACAGTATGCTCTCTTACCTTAACCGTGAGCAATATGGCGACCGTCCGTTGGTGTATGGTCCTCACTTCAAAGCCGAAAGACTCAAGGGTCCAGATGGTCGTACAAGTCCTAAGAGTTACGTAAAAACTAAAGAAGTATATCGTCCGATAGAGCAAGAAGATGGTAGCTATAAATATGAAGCTGTTGACCAAAAAGGTGCGATTATTTACGAAAAAGATGACATGATGCTATTCCCTCGCTTAGGTCATGCAGATAGAGGTGGCGAATATATCAAATGGTTGGATCTACAAGATACCAAAGGTCGTATCAAGGATCCTACTTTCGGGCAGAATATTGGTTTCTTCTTCGACTATCAAATCGGCTATATGTATGGTCGTTACTTCGCTTGGAACTTTATTGGTCGTCAAAACGCCATGCAAGGAACTGACGGTAACCCCAAAAAAGGAAACTGGTTGAGTGGTGTTGGTTTTATTGATAGTGGCAGATTGTACGACCAAAGTAATTTGCCCGAAACCATCAAAAATGATAAATCTAGACAAGTTTACTATTTCCTACCCTTCATTTTGGGGCTAATTGGATTGATTTTCCACTTCTCTAAACGCCCACGAGAAGCCTTTGCTTTACTTGTTTTGTTCTTGATGACAGGACTGGCTATTATTGTGTTTTCCAATCAGCCACCTAGAGAGCCAAGAGAAAGAGATTATGTATTGGTTGGTTCTATCTTTACATTCTGTATCTGGATAGGATTGTCTGTGCCGTTTATGTTTGATTATCTCAAAGAGAAAATTGGTGGATTACCTTCTGTTGCCTTGGTTAGTGTAGCAGCACTTATGGCACCTGTATTGATGGGTAGCCAAAACTGGCAGAGCCATTCTAGAGCAGATCATTATGCTGCTAGAGACTATGCTGTCAATTTCTTGGAATCTTGTGAGAAAAATGCCATTCTGTTCACCTATGGTGATAATGATACCTACCCGCTTTGGTATGCTCAGGAGGTAGAAGGTATTCGTACTGATGTGCGTGTGATTAACTTTAGTCTTTTGGCAGTCGATTGGTATGTCGATCAGTTGAGAAGAAAAATCAATAATTCGCCTAAAGTAGAAATGACTATCCCGAAAGAAGGATACAAAGGCAAAAAAAGAAACTACCTCCCTGTGGTGCCACTTCGTGGTGATAAATCTATCAACTTGGAAGAGGTGGTTGAGTTTGTTAGCAAAACGCCTACTCGTTGGCCAAATCCACAATTGGCAGAAAACTTCGAGAGTTTCGTTCCTGCTCAAAAAGTATATTTGAATGTAGATATTGCCAAAGCTAAAGCGA
This sequence comes from uncultured Saprospiraceae bacterium, assembly GCA_937139495.1. Classification (GTDB taxonomy): domain Bacteria; phylum Bacteroidota; class Bacteroidia; order Chitinophagales; family Saprospiraceae; genus Aureispira. Next base: position 51,935 of record CAKZQC010000007.1, read on the forward strand.
ATGGAGCTATTCCGAGCACTATTCCCGATTCGATGCTACTAGACAAAATGTATTTCAACTTGCGTACAACAGACTATATGTACAAGGATGATATTGCATTGATGGATATTATTGCGACTAACGCCGCCAAAGGTTGGGAACGTCCAATCTACTTTGCCGTAACTTGTCGTGCAGACAAAATGGGTGGTTTGACCGAATACCTCAACTTAGAAGGATTGGCACTACGTATTGTACCTTACAAAACAACAAATCCAGCAGGTAGAGGAATGCCTATATTCATGGGGCGTGTCGATACCGAATTGATGTACGAGAACATGGTTGGTACGGAAGAAAATCCAGGTAAATTTGCTTGGGGTAACTTTGACAAACTCAATACTTTTGTTGACGAAAGTTATATGCCTTCAGTACACAGTATTCAGTATTCTTTCATGCGTTTGGTAGAAGCACTAGAGCGTGAAGGCAAAAGAGAGAAAGCCATTGCGACACTTGACAAAGTATTTGAAGCATTTCCTGATTTCAATTTCCCTTATGACGAAAGTCAAATGGCAATGTCTGGAATTAACTTCTACTTTGCTTTCGGAGAAGAAGCAAAAGCACAAAAATACATGGATATTTACTTAGATCAATTGCTAGACAAACAACGTTATTTCAACGATTTGGGGACAGAAGACAAAGCTACTTTTGCAGGAGAAATACAGCAAAACCTAGGTATGTTACAGCAGTTGGGTAGATTTGCAACTCAATCAACTGACGAGGCGTACAAAACTAAAGTACTAGATCGTATGCAAGTGGTGATTCCACAGCAGTAAAATTCAATAGCATAACAGATACAAAAGAAGGCGACCAAACAATAATTGTTTGGTCGCCTTCTCTATTTTTTTTGAGGTACAATGTCTTAGAACATGTCTAGGATTATACTAATTTGAAAACTATTGTCGGAAGTCTAACTTCTAGCATCTAACAGCAAAGCGATTTTCTTAACACCGACGTTAATTTTTATTACTTATTTTCTTGCTGTTGGAGCATACGCTCCAATTTTGCGATACGCTGCTGTAGCTGGGGCAATTGCTTGAATACAACTGCAGCTCTAGCGTACTGTCTATAATCCATAGCAGGCGACCCCCACAGTGCCGTATTCGGTTGTTTGACCGACTGAGCGATACCGCTTTGAGCTTGTATCTTGGTGCCGTCTGCTATTTGCAGATGTCCTGCAAACCCTACTTGCCCGCCAATCATACAGCTATCGCCCAAGTGCGTGCTACCTGCTATCCCTACTTGCGAAGCCAAAACCGTATTTTTGCCAATTGTAACGTTGTGTGCTACTTGAATTAGGTTATCTAATTTAGCTCCTTCTCTGATAATGGTACTGCCCATGGTAGCACGATCAATTACGCTATTAGCTCCTATTTCTACCCCATCTTCCAGAATAACATTGCCCAACTGCGGAATTTTTTGATAAGAACCATCAGCTTGTGGAGCGAAGCCAAAACCATCACTTCCAATCACACTGTTGGCGTGTATGGTTACTTGATTGCCAATAAGGCAAGCCGCATAAATTTTGACCCCTGTATGTAGAGTCACATTATCACCTATCTCAGCTCCTTCCCCAATATAAACATGTGGATAAATACGAACGTTCTTCCCTATTTTGACCTTATCGGCAATGTATGCCAAGGCATCAATAGTAGCTCCTTCTGCTATCGTAACAGTAGCGGCTACATAAGCTTGTTGGTCTATTTTTTTGGTAGCTTTTGGTTGAGTTGCTTGATTGAAATGTTCCAATAAAACCCCCAAACTACTATATACATCGGCTACTTTTATGAGCGTAGCGGTTACCGCTTGTTTGGGTTCAAAATCATTAGGAACTAACACAATAGAAGATTGACAACTGTATAAATAAGGCTCGTATTTGGGATTGCCCAAGAAAGAAATAGCTCCTGCTACCCCCTCTTCTATTTTGGCAGGTCCTTGTACCGTTACGTTCTCATCTCCTACTATTGTTCCACCCAATAAGTGGGCTATTTGTTTGGCTGTTGCTTGCATGTTATTCTATATCACTAAGGTAATAACCTATTAAGTAAATTAAATTTTGATTTTGTGCAGTTCGGGTACCAGAATACCAATGGCTGCACCGATGATGTAGCCTGTAATAATATCCGTCCAGAAGTGTTTGCCTGTTTGGTTGCGCAAAATACCTGTAATAGCAGGCAAAGTAGCTGCTCCTACCCATATCCACGGCACTGCCTTGCTATTGGGGTGGTAATCGTGGTAAATTTTGGCGGTCATAAAAGACATGGCAGCCGTGACGGAGGTATGCCCCGAAAAGAACGAATATTGGCTGTCGCCTTTTTGCTTATAACTAAATGGTACATTGGGGTTGTACAAATAAGGTCGAGGGCGTTTGACCAGTACTTTTGTCAAGCTTGTAGCAGCTGCCGTTAGTGCAAAGGTTTGTGCCCAAATGGTACCTATTTGTAGGTAATCCTTACGAATATCTTTATCCAAAAATAGTACAGAAGGCATTGCCATACTGCTATACAAAAGAACATCGCTGGTTACTTTTATTGGTCTTGACCAATGATAGGTAGCATCTCGGTCAAACAGTGAAATATTATTGCGGTCTAGTGCCTGTATCTGAACTTGCGTCAATGGCTGTACCTTACGGTTCAGTGCCAGATAGGCTACGCCCATACCAATAGCTACGCCTCCCATCGGGACATCTACTTGCCATGATACTTGATAAGGCGATGCAAAAGCGGTTGGGCGTTGAGCATAGATTGTAGTAGTAAGGATACTCCACAGGAATATCAACCAAATAAAACTTCTCATCTTGTTCTGCTATTTAATGGCTAAAAATCTCGGTTATTGATGACATTTTCGATAGCGTCTTGATTATCAAAGCTCGCATCGTAATTATCCGCTTTTCGCTGCTCATTCATATAAATGAAGTAACCGATAGCTCCTAATATAGCAAGTATCACCAACACCAAAAAAGTCACTTTGACCCACGAAGTAGGTTTCGTGCCGTTTATTTTTCCAGTTTGTCCATTGACAGCAAATTGATAAGATTTGTCCTTGTAGATATACGAACAAAGCCAGACAGGCAAAATGAGGTGTTTGAACGTTTGATCCCACTTTTCGGACTGCACGCGCACCCCTCTTTGGGTATCTCCTCCTATTCGTTCTTTGGCTATACGGAGCAATTCAGTATCCATTTGCCCTTCTGCTACTTGGTAGCCCTCTAGTACATCTAGGCTATATATTTCCGATTCCCACCCGACCATCAAGTCGTTGGTATAGTTAATCGTTTTTTCCAATTCGTACGGAAAAATAGGCGTAATCAGTCGGTGTGGCAATCCCTTGGAAGCGACAATCAATACATCATCAAAAAATTTCTCAAAAGAGCCGCTGCGGTATTCCCAACGTGTTTTTTGCACCTGTCGAGTACGTGTTTCGCCATCTTGTGTGTAGGTTTCCGTTACATAATAATGAAATCCTGCTTCTCCTGACCAATTGGCAAACGTATTGGCATCATACGTCCAGAAAGGAACATAAATACCATGTACATCGCCTAAGGCGGCTAGTTTTTTTAGCTTATTGGGTGTGAACCAACCTTCTGCAATCCACTTCTTGAATTTGTCGGTAGCCTCTCGTTTGGGTATCGCAAAGGGAATAATACCCTGCGGCTGAATCATGTTTTTATCGAGTGCTGTTTCGTTGACCTTTTCCGATCCACAAAAATTGCAGCGTGCCGCTATCGCATCTTCCTCTATCATAAGTTGGGCTCCGCAACTGTTGCAGCTCATTACTTTTTTGGAAATAGTCTGTGGGGTGTAGGTCGCCATTTCTTTGGCGGCATCTTTCAGGCATTTTTCTTCCACCATGTCGTTGGCTTGGCTTATTGGCTTGACGAATCCACAATGGTCGCAGTCAATCACCTGCTTTTCGGCAGAATAAGACAACTGATGTCCGCAAGAAGGACAAGGTAGTTCTAAGACGGAGTCGAGATATTCTTGATTGTGCTCTATATTATCCATGATGTATTGATCAGCTTAAAGAAATGTCTAAAGGAAGTTGTTTTAAAAGTCCTCGATAATTCCTTGACAAGTCATTTCATCAGGACTTTTAAAACAACTTCAAGGAAAAAGTAGGTGTGTTTGCCTATAAAGAACATCAATTTATGACAAAAATTCAAATTATTAGAGGTTATTACTAATAGAGTTGTATGAAAGTGAAGAGAGATATTTTTTTGAATAGTGAAATAAACGCACACGCACGAGCAAACCCAAAGGGTAGATGTTCTCTGAACATCTAGCGAAGAGTGCCACTCGTGGATTACATAGCCTTAGCTATGAGTTCGAGCATTTATGATACTAGTCGAAAAAAGATATTTTCTTTGCTATACAAATTTATTCGTAATAACCTCTAATCTAGCACAAGTGCGCTCTGCTAGTACAAAAAATCCACTAGCTGTAGCGACCAAACAACTTGAATAGCAGCTCTAAGAGCAGGTCTAAGATTATACTAACTGATGTTACGCAAGAGGTATATTTGCCAATTGGGCAGGTCAATTATATATTCTCTTCTTTCCATTACCGAAAGAAGCAAAGTCTAGGGCGAATATTACGAAACAAGATACCATCACCTTTCAATACTGACTTCAAGGATGAACGAAGTGAACGGCAATACTTGGTATGGCATACCAAGTATTGCCGCTAGCCACGGTGGAACCCCTTGAAGTTTAAACGTATTTTCAAGGGATCGTATTCGCTTGTTCTTCATAATGCCCACATTTTCAGCAGGCTTGGTTCTTGAGTGAAATTAGAACATTTTTTTTCTTAATTCAAAACTCAGACTGCTCTTGCGTAACATCAGATACTAAATTTGTAATTTGAATAATCTTTTCCTGTTATATTTCACCTATTTTTTACTGCATAGCTAAGTCTATCGCAATGAAAAGCCCACTAGTGATTCATGCCACTAAGTATCCGCTGGATACTTACCCTAAAGGATTCGTTGCATTCATCTAACAAAAAAATCCTATCACGGATCCCAACGAACGTCGGGACACAAATTATCAAAAACTATAATTTTAGACACGCCCTAAATGATTCCTACTCAAATGTTACCTCTATTTCATAATCGTCTTTATCCATCAACTGCACCGCTTGTTTTTTCTTGATGGTATAGCCTTTTTGGGGGATATAAGTCAAATATTGCTGCGATTGATAAATGGCATTGGTCACTTGATTAACAACCAATACAGACTGCACCACTTCCCCTTTGAGTTCTATATCCAGCTGTCGAGTAGCCAAATCAGAGTCTTTTGCTTTGTATTGCAACAACATAAAACCGCCTTCTTTGGAGATAGAATCAATACTGTATTTATCAACCCAAGAAGGTTTGTTAATATCACTTTTTGTGAATAAATCCAGTTCTTTTGTCCAGTCCATATCTTGCAGTACTTTAGTTTCTACGATACTTCCACTTGTGATTGTTTTTTTGATAGTCGGTTGCTGTTGTTGCAACAAAGTAGCCTGCTGCTGCACATAGCCCTTTAGATCAAAAAAACGCTGGTGGGCAGGTTCTTGAATAGTGACGGCATCGGATTGACAGCTGCCCAAAAAAGTTAAAATGCTAAATAGACCTAGTAATAATTTCATTTGTATCATTTTTGTAGATTCCAAAAGTACGGAATCCTGTTTCAAAAACACTTCGGCTTTGAATTATGTTTGAATAATTGTGTACTTTTGAGAGTTGTAACAATCACAACTCCCCAAGTTGCTGACTCCAACTCCAAAACAATTGGTAGGCTAATCGAAATTTGACCGACACTATGATTATCAAAATAATAAAAAACACGATAGATACACTTCCGCATATTGCACGCTTAGTGCTAGTGGGAATAGTAGTGTTAGGGATTAGTTTTTTGTTTCCCAACAAGCTAGAGTTTGCGTACAAATACGACCAAGGCAGTCGTTGGGAACACGAAGATTTGAGGGCACCGTTCTCTTTTGCTATCCAAAAAACATCTGACGAACTAGAAAAGGAGAGGAATGATTTGAACAAGCGTATTCATTATTACTACCGTTTTAATGAAACCGTAGGCGAATTTCAACAAGAAGCTTTCATTCAGAATTTTGCGACACAATTACCACTTTATTTAGCCAAAGATTCGACTACCAAAGTTGATTCTAGTCGATATGTTCGGTTTGGACTCAGTTTTATTACCTCTATTTATAGCCGAAAATATATTCGACTGCAAGACGAACACAAAGAAATAGAAAACTTTAAGTTCAACTTGCTAGACGGACACGTTGATTTGGGACGATTCAAGCCCGATGATTTATTGACTCGAAAAGAGGCATTGCAGCTACTTGTAGATACCTTAGATAACGTACAAAAGCAATTGCCCGATTATAAGTTCATGTTTTCGATACTCGAAAACACACTAGAAACGCCCAATGTAGTATTTGATAGTACCTTTACGGCAACAACTCAACAGCAAGCCGTCAATAATATCTCGCCCTCCTTGGGTATGGTCAATATTGGAGAATTGATAGTAGAAAGAGGACAACTCATTGACTCGGTCACCTACACCAAGATTGTCTCTTATCAGCAGAAATACAAAGACGAAATTAACCAACATAAGAATAAGTACATCATCTACTTTGGATACCTTCTATTGACAGGGATATTGATTGGGATTTTTGTTTTATTTACTCGTTTTTATGCCAAAGCAGTCTATAACAATATTCGGCATTTGGCACTTTTACTTTTCTTGATTACAGGTTATATTTATTTGGCTCACTTTGTTGACCAAACACCTTATTTGAATATGTATTTGGTGCCATTCTGTATTCTGCCCATCATTATTCTCAATTTTTTCCGTCCTCGGTTAGCATTATTTGCACATACCGTAATGATACTACTTACGTCCCTCATCTTATCTCTTGATCATCAATTCATAGTGATACAAATGCTGGTAGGAATGGTCGCTGTTGTATCCAAGCTCAAAACTCGTCACTTGTCCAATTATTTCATTTCGTTGCTTTATATTGGAACAACTTATACCGTTGGTTTTTTGAGTTTAGAGATGGTGCATACAGGTACTTTTTTGACCATCAAGTCGGACTACGGCACTATCGTCGAAAAAGGAATTGAATGGACGATGTTGTGGTGGGTTTTCCTTAATGTATTGCTTACGCTCTTGTCTTATCCACTCATACCGATACTCGAAAAGCTCTTTGGTTTGACCTCTGATATTACATTGGTAGAACTATCTGACATGGACAATCCTCTACTCAAAGAACTATCGCTCAAAGCCCAAGGAACACTCCAACATTCGCTACAAGTCGCCAATCTTTCGGAGGCTGCCGCCAAAGAAATAGGAGCCAATGCACTACTGGTCAAGGTCGCTGCTATGTACCATGATATTGGCAAGATGCAAAATCCGACTTATTTTATTGAGAACCAAAACGAAGAAAATCCACATGATAAATTGTCTTGTTTGGAGAGTACCCAAATGATTATTGGACACGTTACAGAAGGAATCAAACTCGCAAAAAAACATCGTTTGCCTTCTGTTTTAATTGATTTCATACGGACGCATCACGGCACGACTCGGGTCGAATATTTCTACAGAACGTACCTCAAAGAGGAAGGACACCCAACTAATCCGACTATTGCCGAATGCGAATTTAGGTATCCAGGTCCCAAACCGTGGACAAAAGAACAGGCGATTATGCTGATGGCAGATTCGCTAGAAGCAGCTTCCAAATCGCTCAAAAATCCAACAGGCGTAGATATTAATAATTTGGTAGATAAGATCATTAAGCACAAAATAGACTTAGGACAGCTACAAGATACTCGCCTTTCGTTCAAGGAGTTGGAGCAAATAAAAGTAGTCTTCAAAAAGCTACTCAAAAGTATCAATCATGTACGAATTGAGTATCCTGATGAGCAAAAAAAAGAAGCCACTTAGATTTCATCTAAGCAGCTTCTTTAGTACTTCTATTCTTTTGGAACGTGTCTATATTTATACTAATTTGTCATCTAAAAAGTCTTTTCCTATTATATTAAGACTCCTACACAAATTATCAAAAACTATAATTTTAGATACGCTCTAGCAGAATGGCTCTTATCCTTTTTTGATAATGTCCATAATGGCATCCAATTTAGGCGTCAAAATAATATCTGTACGTCTGTTTCTTGCTTTGCCTGCATCTGAAGTATTGGGAGCGATTGGCATAAACTCACCTCGTCCTGCTGCTGTGATACGGGCTGGAGCTACATCGCTTTCGATCAATTTATAAACAATTGACAACGAACGTTTGGTACTCAATTCCCAGTTCATTTTTGCTTCTCCATCAGAATCCGTGTGTCCTTCTACCATCACATTGATGTCGTTGTTTTTGTTGAGTACACCTGCCAATTTTTTGAGTGCATCTGCTCCTTTGCCGTCTAGCTTAGAAGACCCTGTAGCGAACAACAAATTTTGACTCAACGAAACATAAATTTTACCATTGCGTTCCTCTACTGTCAAATCCGAAGAGTTGAAACCCAACAAAGCCTCGTTCAATTTGTCTTTGAGAGCTTTATTTTTGGCATCACGGGCAGCAATAGCCGCTTCTAGCTCCTGTACACGTGCTTCACGCGCCGCTACGGCATCTTCGAGCGTTTTCACTTTGAGCTCTCTATCTTGCAGACTCTTTTCGAGTGCAGATTTGTTTTGCTGTAGGGCATCAATATTTGTATTTTTGCCTGCAATATCAGCTTGCAATTGAGCGATTTCGGCACGCTCTCTTTCCATTCTTGCTTCCATTTCTTTGAGTTCGCGCTCTTTTTTATCCATTTCGAGCGATTTGCGACTCAATTCAGATTCTTTGCGGCTCAATTCCTCTGTCAATTCCTTGCGTTTGCTATTGGCATCACCTGTCAATTTTTCGTTGAGTAGCAATAACTTATCATAGCTTTCTTGCAAGTCTTTGTTTAACTTCTGCTGCTGTTTGTAGCGCGTTTCTAGTAGGTCATAATCCTCTTTGATTTCTGCATAATCTTTCTTGAGGTCGTCCAATTTTAGTTGTGTTGCGTTCATTGATGCAACCGCCGTTTCTGCTTCTTGCTTGGCAGCAGCAGCTTGTGACACAGCAGTAGCACGAGCCGTGACTTCGTCTTGATATTTGCGGCTAGCAACACAAGAAAATAGGCTACTCATAAATAGAATAACCACTAGGTAGTTTAGTATTTTCATAATTTTTGGTACTGTTTTTTGAGTAAGTTTCATCGTTTTTATTGATAAGGCAAAATTACTACAATATTGAATCCACTTATCTACGGTATTAAAAAATAATTTTACTTAATAGGAATAGTTTGGAGCAAATCGGTCGTATTATAATACAATACAATCTCTACTCTATTGTTCATATCAGTGGCAACTGCGTCAGTTGTAGCATTGCCAATAGGGCGATATTGACCATAATAACTGACATACATTCGGTCATCGGCTATGCCCTTATTGGTCAGTGTATAAAGTACAGAAAGTGGTTGTCTAGAACTATTTTTCCAGTTGTTATTTTTGTCGCTATCAGCATCCGTATGACCTTTTATTTGTACTTGCAGACTGCTATCTTGCAGCAATACTTCTGCCAAAGTATAAATTGCCTCCCTCCCTTTGTCGGACAAAGAGCGACCACTCGAAGAGAACAAAAATTTATCATCAAAAGTTATCATCAAGCCATTATTTCCCAGCTCCAAATTGAGTTTCAAATCTGGATTAAGTGCATAAGCATCTAGCAGCTTTTGTCTAGTTAATTTCAAGGTATTATACTGCTCCTGCAAGCTTTCTTTGACCGCTACTAGTGGCTTAAATTCTTTTTGATAAATTTGATTTTCTTGTTTCATTTTAGCCGCCATGTTTTTGGATTCCTGCTCCACTGCTAGGCGTTCTTTTTGCGTTTTTTGGAGTACCGTTTCACAGAGGGCTACTTGTTTTTCCAGTTCTGTTATTTTAGAGCTCTTCTGTTCTACCGACTGCGTGGTCTGGTCCTCTAGCTTATTCAGGTTTCGTTTGGCTGCTGCCAAATTTGTTTTGGTCTCCAAAAAGGTATTCTCTAGCTTGATGTTTTCGGCTTGGAGTGCCTTATATTTTTTGGCTCCCACACAACTCGTTAAGCAGGATACGGAGCCTATCAATAAGGCAAATAATAAATACTGTTTCATAGGTTTTTGTTCAATTTTGCTCCAAAACTATCCTTAGTTCAGCAGAAAAGTATATTTTGTTGTTCTTAGAGTTAAGGTGTTTTTCTAGCTCTTAGTCATGTACATTTATTGTGACGAAGCAGATTATTCAAAGATTTGAGTATGAGCTCTATTATCGGAAGTCTCACTTCTAGCGTCTTACAGCAAAGCAGTCTTACCAAAAGCAACGCTAAGTTGTATTCGCACCAAAAAAATTATACTGTCCAAAAAAGTGTACATTTCTGATTTTTAGATTATGTTTCCACAAAAATACTTCTATTACTACAAATACCAACTATACTAAGTTTTCTATTTTTTTATAATTTGCTTATTTCTATGACCATGCAGACCACTACCGACCAAATGGGGCAGCAACTTAGCTTCCCTACTTTTCCGCTACGCATCGTTTCCTTGGTTCCTTCTCAAACCGAACTGTTGCATTATTGGGGCTTGGGAGAGCGAATCGTTGGCATTACCAAATTTTGTGTTCACCCCGAAGAATGGTATCGTAACAAATCTCGTGTAGGAGGCACCAAAACAGTCGATTTAGAAAAAATAGCTGCTCTAAAACCTGATTTGATTATTGGAAATAAAGAAGAAAATAGCAAGGCAGATATAGTACAACTTCAAAAAAATTACCCTGTCTGGATGAGCGATTTGGTCACGCTCTCTGATGTCTGGGATATGTTTGCCCGACTGGGCAATATCCTACAAGTACAGCCACAAGCACAGCAACTTACCCAACAATTGCAAGCCGATTTCAAGCAATTGAATCAATTAGCGAAACCGATTAGCGTCGCTTATTTTATTTGGCAAAACCCCTACATGGTCGCTGCTAGCGGCACTTTTATTGATACGCTACTACAAGCTGCTGGCTTTGTCAATGTTTTTGCTGATCAAGCACGCTATCCAAGCTGTACCGCTGCTAATATAGCGGCATTGCAGCCCGACTGTATTTTTTTATCGTCTGAACCCTACCCTTTTCGCGAAAAGCATATAGCGGATTTTCAAGCCATTTGCCCACAGGCAACTATCAAAATTGTAGATGGAGAATTATTTTCGTGGTATGGCAGTCGATTGCTACACACGGTCGATTATCTACAAACCTTACAACAGGATTTGTCTTTAGAGACTTAGCTTTGAGTACAGGACAAAAATTAAAAATACTTATTCCAAAGGCATTATTTAGCCTCCAATAAGGTGCTAAGCACTTTGAAAGTGCTTAGCACCTACACCTCTCTACTAATTAAACCCCTCACATTACTTGAAATAAGTTTTGTCCTCTACTTAGGACTTAGCTAGTATTACAAAAAAAGTGTACTTTTGTAGCCATTCTTATGACACAACTAACACCACATCAAGCACTAAAAAAATACTGGGGATTCGACGATTTTCGTCCCTTGCAGTTGGATATTGTACAAGCTGCCTTATCGGGCAAAGATACGCTGGCACTACTCCCCACAGGAGGGGGCAAATCTGTCTGTTTTCAGGTGCCTGCCTTGTGTATGGAGGGCGTTTGTATCGTGGTATCGCCACTCATCGCCTTGATGAAAGATCAAGTCAAAAACTTGCAAAAAATTGGCGTTTCGGCACAAGCCATTTATTCTGGATTGAAGTATCAGGATATTGATAGAATATTGGACAACTGTGTACATGGAGGGGTCAAGTTTTTGTATCTGTCGCCTGAGCGACTCCGTACAGAACTGCTATTGGCTCGCTTGCCCAAAATGAAGGTTTGCCTTTTGGCAATAGATGAGGCTCATTGTATTTCGCAGTGGGGCTACGATTTTCGTCCCTCTTATTTGGGTATTGCGGAGGTACGAACGCTGATCCCCAAAACACCGATGCTGGCACTGACTGCCACCGCTACCGCTCCTGTGGTACAGGATATTCAAGACAAATTGGAATTTGGTAAAGATAGCCAAGTTTTTCAGAAAAGTTTTGGTAGAGATAACTTGGCGTATGTCGTGCTATATGAGGAAAATAAGAAAGCTAAATTGCTAGAAATTTTGACAAAAATCAAAGGCTCTGGTGTGGTCTATGTCATGAATCGAAGATTGACAAAAGACATTGCTTATTTTTTGAATAAGAATAATATTAGTGCCGATTATTACCACGCTGGCAGACCCAACAGCGAGCGAGAACAGATACAAGAAGATTGGATTAATGACAAAAGCCGCATCATGGTGGCGACCAATGCCTTTGGTATGGGTATCGACAAACCGAATGTACGTGTAGTCGTTCATTTGACGCTTCCCGACAATTTGGAGGCTTACTTTCAGGAAGCTGGGCGAGGCGGACGAGATGGCAAAAAAGCATTTGCAGCACTGATTTACAATCAATCGGATCGCATTCGGTTGGAGCAGCAGTACGAACAATCTTTTCCGACGATGGCAGCCACCAAAAGGGTCTATCAAGCCTTGGGTAGTTTTTATCAATTGGCGGTGGGTAGTGCTCAATGGGAAAGTTTTGATTTTGATTTGGTTAGTTTTTGTCAGACCTATAATTTCAATCCTATTGAGACACTCAATTCGCTCAAAATATTGATGCACGAAGAATATCTGGATTTATCCGATAATGTTTTTGTGCCTTCTACCTTGCAACTCTTGCTCAATAAAGAACACTTGTATGATTACTTGCTCAAAAACCCCAAAACGGAGAAATTGATTAAGGTAATTTTGCGTTCTTCGCAAGGGGCATTCTTGCACCCTGTCAATATTCGAGAACAACAATTGGCAAAATTTCTACATATTCGCCGAGAAGTATTGGTGGAAATGTTGCAAAAGCTCCATCAAGAAGAAATTATTGAATATAAAGGACAAAAAGATAGCCCTCAATTGACATTCCTGCTAGAGCGATTGCCCAATGAGTCGGTTGTGATTGACCAAAAGCGATTTCATTTCCTAAAGAAAAGACATCTTTTTAGAATGGAAAAGGCATTGTATTATGCCGAAAATCTGCAATGTCGCAGCCAGATGTTGTTGGATTATTTCGACGAAAAAGGAGCTCCAAAATGTGGTCAATGCGATGTCTGTCTAGGGCGACATGATAAATATGTGACGCATCAAGAATATTATCAAATTCAACAAAAAATAGAATACCACCTCCGTCAAGAACCATGCGACTTGCGTACCTTGGTGGAGCAGTTCGATAGCTTGCAGCAAGAAAAAGTATTGAAGGCAATTGAACATTTATTGGATAATCAGGTAGTAACTAGAACGAATAGTTTGTTGCTGCACTGGTTGGGGTAGCCATTATTACACAAAGAAGTTGTTAAAAAATAAACCATGTTTACAGGAATAATCAAAGATATAGGAACAATAACCGAAATCCAGAAAGACGGTACCAATTTTCATTTTACGATACAATCGGAATTAGCACCAGAACTGAATATTGACGAAAGTGTGGCTCACAACGGCGTTTGCTTGACGATTGTGGCTCAAAATGATTTGACTTATACCGTCACAGCGATTGACGAAACGATGCTCAAAACGAACTTGGGCACTTGGAAAGTTGGCACAGAAGTGAACTTGGAGCGTGCCATGCAGCACAATGCTCGCTTAGATGGGCATATTGTGCAGGGACACGTCGATAAAACAGGCAAATGCACCAAAATAGCGGAAGTTGATGGCAGTTGGTATTTTACGTTTGCGTACGAAGTTACGCCCGAACATTTGTTGGTGGACAAAGGGTCTGTTTGTATCAACGGTACGAGTTTGACAGTCGTTGACCCTGTTGATAATCAGTTTAGCGTGGCGATTATTCCCTATACTTACGAGAACACTATTTTTAGAAATATGCAGGTAGGAGATTTAATCAATTTGGAGTTTGATATATTAGGCAAGTATATTGCAAAATATGCTCAGTTGTATATGAAAGGTTAATCAGTTATATAAGAAGTTTTTTTAAGAAAATAGCCCATCAGAAAGTATTTCTGATGGGCTGTTTTTATGCTGTTGTATAGTTTTTCTATACTTGCTTAGTCTTCATCGGTATAAGGCTTCACTTCGTTACTTTGTTCCACTTCTACCCCCTCTTTGATTTTGACGACAACAAACTCTACACGACGATTCATCTGACGACCAGCAGCAGTCATATTATCTTCGATTGGTTTTTCTTCACCATAGCCAATATATTTCATACGCTCTGCTTCAATTCCATTTTCTACCAAATATTCATAGACAGAACGAGTACGATTTTCGGATAATTCTTGGTTGTAGCTACTGCCTCCTCGGCTATCCGTATGTCCATGTATTTCTACTTCCATCTGCGGATATTCATTCATCAACTGTACCAACTCATCAAGTTGCTCGTTAGACTCCTGCAACAAGCCCCACTTAGCAGTCTCAAAGAACACACGATCCAACTTAATTTTTTCGCCCACCTTAGGTTCTGGCATCGTTGGTTCTGGTTCTGGTTCTGGCTCTGGTTCTGGCTCTGGCTCTGGTTCTGGCTCTGCTTGCGTCAAGCAAAGCATGACATCGTCTATCATATAGTACGAGTTTTCAAACGCCTTCTCATCATTGGATAAGATTAAATCTGGTACATCAGTAGCGGGTACCAGCGTTGTTTTTTCGTTATTAAGAAAATTGCCAATAATCAAGAAATTGGAGCGATTGGCAGCCGTAAACGTAAACGAAATACGTTCCCACTGGCGTCCTTTTTCATTGATCAACTCACTCTTATTGTACGTAGGCGGTATGTCTGTCAATGGATCCCATTTATTGCCTTCTAATGGCGTAGGCGACACGACAAAACCTAAATTATTAGAAATAAAACGTCCTTGTCTAGCACGCATCGCCCAAAACTCGCAATAATATTCACGACCTTCTATGAGTGGCTGTTTGAGTTTGACCTGCATGTACTCACGATAAGTGTCACTTCGTTTAGAACCTGGATTGTGCGTCAATATTGCTGCCATTTTGTAGCCTGTGCGTGGTTTGTCAATATCGACCCCATGGTCTCTTTTTGCTCGTTTTATTTGATCTGGAAATACTAGTTTAATATCAGGCGTCGATTGAGTTGGACTTTTCCAGTCCACACAATTGTAGCGAAAGACTGCCGAACCATCTATATCGTCCTTCGGTGCTTTGCCTATCAAGTCTTCGAACCCTGGATTGGGTACTAAATTCTCTCCGTGTCCTGCTGGTGGTTGAGCATAACTAATAGTAGCTGCCAATAGCAAAGGTAATGTTAGTTGTATTTTCATAAATATTTATTTTTTGTTCTGAATTAGCTGTTGTAAGAACACTAATTAGAGCATTAGTTATAATATATAAGACAGGGAAGTTGTTACAAAAGTCACTTTTGCATTCAAAAATAGACTTTTGACCTCTCTTAATTAGTCGCAATTTCGGACACAATTGCCATCTGTATCAATGTAGAATATTCTAGCATTCTTATGTACTTCTGCTTGACCGTTCCTAAAAGCTTTGGCAAAACTATAATCGCCAGCTATTACCACCTCCCCTTTGGTGTTGATATAATTCCAATAATTGTTTGCTAGTTTTACGTTTGCCAATCCTTCATTGAAAGGGTGGCGATTGGGTTCTGGCTGAAACACATTGATTTCTGTGAATATCGGTTCGATTACTACATTTTGTTCTCTATCCAAGAATCCCCAAAGTCCGCTTTCGTTCAAAAAAGCTGCTAGACCTTCATTGTAGCAGTGAATTTCTTCATATTTTGGCTCTATCAATACTTCGCCATTGACATCCAACAAACCACTGCGCCCTAGCCCATCATCATAATACTCAATACTACCTTCATTGACGAGCCCTAGACTTGCATATTTGATTGGTATCGTTATATTGCCTTGTTCATTGATCAGTCCATAGCGACCATAGCGACCAACTACAGCATAGCCCTCAAAAAAAGCACCAAAATAGTCGTACAAGCTCGTATCTCCCACAGAACTGCTTGATGGGCAATTAATTTTTCGATACGTGATTGATTTTTCTTCTCCGAGTATCTTGCTACTAGCTGTTGTGACCCCTTCCGCACCAAAGCTCCAAATCTGGTTACTTGTCAGGCTGTTGTTGCCTCTACGAGCGGTAGCGGTAACCAATACTTGTGCTTCTCCATTTTTGAGTTCTCCCGCTATGGTGGATGTATAACTCATTTGCAATCCTTGCTCTATATAGTTTCCTTGCCCTGTTATTTTATTATCTTTGATTTTGATTTGTATCAATTCTTCATAACCTGCTTGAGAATAAATATAACAATGCGTGGTGGCAGTATCTAAGGTATTAATTACCTCCTGTGAGGCATTATTTTGATCATTGCCACAACCAAAAAGAACAAAAAGTATTATACTAAAACAAAAAGTAGCTTTCATTTATTAATTATTAATATAGAAGGTGTTTAGAAAACAACACCGCATTTTCCAACCTAAAAAATTTTAATTTTCATGTCAAAAATAACAAATTTCTTGCTTTTGTCCTTCTTATCGGGACTTTTGCTCACATTTAGTAGCTGTACATCAGACACACCAGCCGTCGAAGGGTTAGTTGGCAAGAGTGGCACGACCAATGTCACTGCTTTTGTACCTAATACAGCTACCAATCTAGGGGTTATCAATTTACGAAAAATCCTAGATAAAGCCGACTACACTGCCGTGCAACAAATGGCTTTTTTCAAAGATTGGGCAAACCAAAACATTGGAGACAACCCAAAATTGATGGAAATACTCCAAGATCCTGCCCTATCAGGTGTAGATATCAATGGTGATATTGCCTATTTTTCTACTGACAACAAAGACGGTGTGGTATTGCTGCCTGTGGCAGACAAAGCCAAAATGGATGCTGCTATTCAGAATCTAAATACAGGCGGCGATTTGCCTAGTGAGCAAAAAGAAGGCTACACCTTGGTAACTTTTAGCAAAAACAGCTTTTTGGTGTATAATGATAAAATAGCGCTTTTGATGCCCGTCAATAATGCCACTCGCATTCAGTCTATTTTAGATGCAGATGCTGCTAATGGCATTCAACAAAATGAAGCTTTTGCGAAAAGCTATCAAGATAGAAAAGATATTTTCACTTGGAGTGCCGATGATGATGTGTTGGTAGATATGCTGGAGCAGGATTACCCAGAAGTATTGACAGGCTTGAATATGATTCAAATCCCAACCGAACAGTTGCGAGGCAATGCTGTATCTTCTAATTTTGAGTTTCAAGATGGACGTATGGTTGGCAATACAACCCTGCATATCAACGACGCATTGCAGAACAATCTAGGTCGATTAGTTCCGAATAAATTGGTTAGCAATTATACTGCGACATTCCCTACGGACAATCTACTAGCAGCACTTACATTGGGTATCGATCCTAGCAAATTGGCGACCCAAATCGCTAATAGAGGTTCTGAACAAATGGCATCTATGGCAACGGAACAGCGAATAGGCTTATCTGTTAGTCAAATCAAAACGGCATTGGTTGGCGATATGGCAATAGCCGTATATGGTGGCGAAAAACCTGCTGCTCTTTTGGTTGTAGGGGTCAAAGACGAATCTCTTATAGAAAATGCGTTGCGTACTTTGGGAGCAGAAAAAAAAGGCACAGAATGGCAATTCAAAGCAAGTATGCAAGGGGTAGAAAATAATCCTTTTGTATATACTATTCGTATCAAAGACAATATGCTCTATGCGGCTACCGAAATAACACTACTCGAAAAAGCAATGACTGGTGGTCATGACAATAGTACGCTCAAGCAATTGTCTGACGGCTGGATGGGATTCTATTTGGATAAGAAAAATATTGATGCTAGCAACGAAAGTATCACCAAACTACTCAAATTTAATCTAATGAAGGCTACTGCAGAGGTAAATCTAAATGATTTGGCAACCATGCAGCTTGTTGTTAAAGATAATGTAGCGAGTAGCTCGATTGACTTAGTCAAGAAAGATGAAAATGCACTTAAAGTAATTATGAAATACTTAGAAAGTAAATATCAAGAAAAACAATCTATAGAAGATGAGTTTGAAGAATTTGAAGAATTTTAGATTACTTCATTTTTCGATAAAAAAATTAGTCTGCTTTTGTTTTGCCTTTTGGCAGAGCAAAAGCATTTTTTTTGTTGCTATTAGAGGTTTATTTAGCTAATTTTCAAGAAAAAAAGCTATTGTTGGAAGTCTAATTTCTAGCATCTAACAGCGAAGTCGTCTTATATAAGGGCAATGCTAACTTTTATTCTTTCCTCCAAAAATGACGCTAGCTAAACAGTGTACAGTATTATTTTTTTTATGTCAAAATATTTTTAATTTTGAACAAGATGTGTATTTTTAGGGTTAAATAACCCTACTTATTATGAGAAATAGTTTATGCCTATTGTTTTTAGGTTTCTTATTGCTTTGTGCCAATACCTCCCTACAAGCACAAAATAAAACGGCATTGCTCAAAGCTGCAAAAGACACCCTACTCGCTAGAGAAATTACGTACAGCAAGAAGCACCTACAGTATCAACTAGCGGCACTTGATTATGCTGCCTTGATTTATCTGGACGATATGCAGTGGGAGGAAGCCGATCAATATGCTGCCCCTGCCCTCTTATTTATAGCCAAAAATCTAGGACGAAATAGCACTGTCTATAGCGACAACCTCAAAAAAATACCTACTGCCGTAGCTCGACGTATTGATATTAATAATAGAATAGCCCTCCTACCCAAAAAATCGTCCACCAAGGTACAGCGGTTGCTGTTTGAAATTGAGCGAATAGCCGTATTGATAGAACTTGATGAAGATGATCCCTACGAATTGATTACGAAGCTGTATCAGCAACTCGAAAAACTCCCCAAAGAAGAGTCCACACCACTCTACAAAGCGGCCAACAAGCAACTGCCTCGTTTTTTGACAACCACTATATTGCTTGATCTCAAACGAAAAAAAACCTCCCCAGAAACAACAGCCTATATTGATGTAACGATTAAACTGATTGAGGCGTTCTTGCCACACACATCCAAATCTAACATGGACTACTCTGAAATTGATGTCTATGACCTGCTCTTTCCACTTTCGCAATTAGCCATACGATTAGGAGATCAACAACGACTCCATAAGATACAACAGTTTTTCAATCCTGAAATGAAAAAGCTATACCAACTGCATAAGGATTATGTTGATGTGTTGGTACAACCTGCGGTGAACGATGATTTGATTTTCAAATTCAGAAGCTTAATTACCTTTGTAGATAATAGTTATGTTACTAATATGTCCAGTTCCGACCTTTGTCCTGAACTAGTCGATACTGTCGAAGCAAGGTTAGGAGTGGATAGTGACTATTATAAGATTGTTACTTCCATTTGTACTGATTTTGATGCTGATGCAGTGGCTAATGCCAACGCTGGGATAATAGACCCTTATGAATATTTGGAAACACAAGAACTGCTAACCAAAGATATTCGAAAAAAAGAAGGCAGCTATTCCGAAAAATATGCCAACCAACTATTGATATTAGCCGCAGCTTATGTGGAAATGGGCGATGAATTAGAGGCTTTGGAAGCTTATCAAGCCGTTTTTGAGATTTTTGAAGACTTAGATTTCGATGCAAGTCTAGACCTAGACTGGGACGACGATGACGACTTAGATTTGAGCGATTTTGACTTGGATTTAGAGGACGATGACTTAGATTTGAACCTAGACGATGATTTGGACTCACTCGGCTGGAACGATGAAGATTTAGACTTGGATTTTGATTTGGAAGACTTGGATCTGGATTTAGACTTAGATGATGAAGATTTAGACTTGGATGACTTGGATCTGGATTTAGACTTAGACGACGAAGATTTAGACTTGGATTTTGATCTGGATGATTTGGATTGGGACGACGAAGATTTGGATTTGGATTTGGATGATTTGAACCTAGATTTAGATTCTCTTGGATTTGAGTCCTCCGCTACAACTATGCCCGACACCAGCAGCCCAACAGTGCAACCAATTATAACAGAAGTAGTTCCCACCGAGGATACACCAAAGAACAATACAGCAGAAACCTTTGTCAAAAAGTTTTTTAGAATTGTTCCAGAACCTTGGGTTAGTTTTGTGAGAAATGAAAACAATATTCAAGCACTAGAATACCAACAAAAAGACAACCACATTGATTTATACACTGCTTATTTGGAAGCTGGTTTGAGCTATTTTGAGTATGAAATACTAATAGAGGAAAAAGCAAAACCGTACTACCAAATTGCACTAGAATCTATGTCCGAACAGAATGAAGCAATTGTAATAGATTATGTAAACAAGCTATTTAAGGTAGATCCTGAATACGCACCAATAGAGATGCAGGATATATTTCTAGACAACCTCCCCTTGTATGGCTTGTTGACCTTGCTAGAAGGTCCATTAGATAGTATGCAACAACAATACGGCGAAAAAAGTCTTGAGGCGTTAATCGTCAAAAGGTTCCAAGCTCATGCTTATTTTATACATCAAGACAATCCAGCAAATGCACAGAAAGCGCTCGATGGTTATCGTCAGCTATTGCCTGATATAGAAGGGGTCGAAGGGATTGAATATGAATACTTGGAAACCCTCGAACAGATTACGGATAACATTATCAAATACAAATCGCCTTGGCACTTGGAGACTGATTTGGCTTTTTTTGAATTGCTCAATTCGTCGCTCAAAAATTCTACTACTACTGGATATATAAACTATGCTAAGTTTCTAAAAAAATACGCCAATTGGCATTATGAGGCAGGCAGATACATTGCGGCGGAACCCTTGTACGAGCAGTATTTTGCTATTTACGACGACCCCAGTAAGTCTTATAGAGACCTGTCCTACTCCGAATCGCTCTATAATATCGCTCGGATATATCGGAAAACAGGTCGTTATAGTAGTTCGCTGAATATGTACCAACGTGCTTTAGATTTGGAATTGCAAATGCAGAAAAAAAAGAAAAGAAAACTCCCTCTGATACGCATTTACAATGATTTGGGATTATTGTATCAGCAATCAAAAATTTACTCGCAAGCATTGGTTTACTTTGAGAAAGCACAAGAAGAATTACTCACCTTGGACAATCGCAGAAATGGTCGTTTTCAGTCCCTAAAAGGAGCCTTGATGTACATCAAAATTGTCCGTAATATTGGTCGAATCGCACTCGACCAAAAAGACTACGAGCTAGCCATGTCTTACTACAACAAAGTTAAAGCATTTGAAAAAACCTCTACCTTTGTTTCGTTCAACCGAGATCACTCGTTGATGCGCGATTTGGCACTGCTCTACGACCAAACAGAAGAGGACGAAAAGGCAAGACGTTACTATAGTTTAGTAATCAAAAAACTTAGGGATAAAGATGAATTGGCAGATGCCTTAATTAGCTTTGCCAACTTTTATGAGACACGAGATTCTATACACCTAGCCAAAATGCACTACTTGGCGGCTATTGATTTAGATGCCAATATGATCAAGTCCAACTACCCTAACTTATCGGAAGAAGAGCGACTTTTATTTTTGAAACCCATCAATAAACGTGTCAATCAATTTTTATCTTTTGTTACCAAAAACCCTGATAGCACCTTGCTCATCAGAGCATTGAACCTGCACTTGACTATCAAAGGTTTGTCGCTAGAAAACACCAATAACATCAAAGATGCGATTGTTAATTCTGAAAATGTACTGCTCAAAGAATGGAACGATGAACTATTGTTGCTACGCAAAAAAATGGCAAAGGCAGCAACGCTCTCTACCGCTAAACGCAAAATGAACAACATAGATGTATCGAAACTAGGGCGACAAATAAAAGAGCTAGAACGCAAATTGAGCCGAGAATCTAAGGCACTTCGCAATGCTTTTGATAAACAAAACCAAGAGCTAAACTTTGAACAACTCCAAGGTTTATTGGCGGCAGATGAAGCCGCTATCGACTTCTTGACGGTACGTCAACAGAACGAATACGAAGAACAAGTATTGCAATATTATGCCTTGGTCATCAGAGCAGATGCCCCTGCTCCTATATTGGTCAAGCTCGCTGACCAAACCGAAATGGGCTATGTCCTAGACAACGAAGTAGCACCCAATACTATCAATTATATTACTGACCCATTAGAGAGCCATTATCTGTACGAATTGGCTTGGATGCCGCTAGAAAAACATCTAAAAGATATTAAAATCCTGCGATTGAGCCCTACGGGCGTACTCAGCAAAGTCTCTTTCAGTACCCTACTGATGCAGGATTATGGCAATCAGCGCATCATGGACAAATGGTCGCTGCATTATTACTCTTCCTTTAGGGATATGCTACGCCCTAGCAAGGCGAACCTCACCAACAAAATAGCCTTGGTGGGTGGCGTAGAATTTAGTCTCAATGATCAGCAGTTGGCAGCGATTGCCAAACGACAAAAACTATCCAAAGCAGATGAAAAAGAGCTGCTACGACCTGTGGTTCATTCTATAGCCACCCAAAAAAGCGGCTCCAGAGGCGAAGATTTTAGTTACCTACCGGGTACCCTACAAGAAGTCAATGCCATTGCCGCTATTTTTGAGCAAAACAACTGGTCTGCAACCGTACTTTCTGGTACCAATGCACTAGAAGAAAACGTAGATACGCTTGATTTGCAAACGCCTGATATTCTGCATATTGCTACGCATGGTTTTTTCTTTGCTACGCAACATAAGGACGACAATGAAAATTTATTATCAATGAAAAAACCTGGTACTTCGGTCGAAGACATCATTGCGACCAACAAAGACCCACTTTTGCGTTCTGGTTTGGCTATGACAGGCATCAATGTCATCTGGAAAGATGGCAAACAGATAGCAGGCATGGAAGACGGGATTTTGTTTGCGAAAGAAGTAGCAGGCATGAACCTATTTGAGACCGAGCTGGTCGTGCTGTCTGCTTGCGAAACAGGACGAGGCGACATTGATAATGATGAAGGCATTATGGGATTGCAACGTGCATTCAAAACCGCTGGAGCTCATCAATTGATTATCAGTTATTGGAAAGTACCTGATCAACAAACTTCTGAGCTGATGCAGCTTTTTTATACCAATTACTTGGCAACTAATGATGCCCACGCCTCTTTTGAGAAGGCTCAACACATCATGAAAAAACGATACAGAAACCCTTATTATTGGGCTGCTTTTGTATTGATTGAATAAGAACGTTTCTAAAAAATCATTGCCAATACAATTAAAAAAAATTAACATTCAATATTTTATTAAAACACACTATGAAAAACCTCTTCTTAGGATTAGTAGTCCTACTACTAGCAACAACACAACTACACGCACAAGCCGTCCATGATGCTTATGCACTCCGTGCCTTAATGAAAAATGGCAACCAAATACAAACAGGTAACAACAACCAATTGTATCAAATATTGGCTCGCAACATGACTGCCGAGCTAGAAGGATTGACCTACAACGAAATTGTAGATGCCTATGCCGACAATCCATTTATCGCTCCTTACTTGTCCAATGACTTGGAAAGTATGGAAATTTATGCTGGTGTAACGGGGCAGCGTTCATTAGCTGGACTAGGTTCGGCAGCTACAGGATTGGGGCTACCTGGTTCTACTTTCCTATTGGGCTTGACCGATTTTTTGGTGACTAGAACCAAGCAAGAATTAACAATTGCTTTTTTTAGAGATTTTCAAAAAATCGTCAATCAGTCGGAAGAAATGCAATATTTATTTCCGAATACCACCAAGATATTGCTCAAAATAGACGAAGATATTTATCAATTTAAGGCATTTTGGGAAGTATTGAGAGAGAGTTTTCTCAAAGATTTGGAGAGTATGGTCTATAATCTAGACGATTATATACAAATGTCTTCTAAAATAAAAGACCCCACCACTCGCCACATGATGAGTGATTTTTTCAAGGTCATTGAGCTTTTTTATGATCAAACGACTCCTGCAGAAGTTGTCCATTACTTGGCAAATGATGCCTATATTCATGCCGTACCTTCCGATGCTATCGACGCACCCAAATTTGTGCCTGTCATGCAGTCTAGTCTCAAACTATTGGGCTTACTTTCTGCCTCGCTAGAGAACGAAGACAAAAATGGGTATTGGGTAGATACTCGCATGATTTCGATGATGGTACAAGATACCCTCACTACGGATATGTACTTGGGATTGATTTACCAACAAGGACAAAATTTAGAAATTGCCGACCAAACATTGGGTGGTTTGTTGACTACATTGCATAGCAATCAGAAGAAAGGTCGTCAGTTTATGAATCAAATCATGGGCTTTCTGGAAAAAGCAAAACGCATTGAGCGTTTGGCAAAAGATATGCGTAGAAAAGATCTAGAACGCAAGCGTAATCGCAACGCACTCCCTCAGACAGATTCTGAAAAAGAAATGGAGTATGATGAGTACCACGATTTCACGCAAAACATCTGCGAAATGACGCAGTATGCCTATACATTCAAGAAACAATTGGTGGGTAGTACCAGCGAGCAAGATAGTGCCGTACAGAAATATTTGAGTATCATTTCCGACCTCAACAATATGAGTTTGAGCATTCGCAAACAACATTATACTTCTGCCCTAATCAATAGTTTGTTTGTGATCGAGAAGCTATTGCCAGACGGCAAATTCAATTGCGAACGCAAAGTATTGATGAAATACGGCACTTTTGTAGCCACAGCAGTACAAGCCAAAACGCCGAGTGAAGTATCGGATGCGATTGCTGCTTTTGCATTGCCTCCTGGTGGCTCAGCTATCAAGAAATATTCTAAATTTAGTATTGCCCTCAATGCTTATGTAGGCGTTTCGGCAGGTCAAGAAGTATTGCGCGGTTATGGCTCGCAAACTTACTACGCCGTCACGACACCTATTGGTGTGACCTTCAATTGGGGCTTTCAGAATGCTGGGGCAATCGGTGTGATGGCTTCTCTGCTAGATATTGGAGCATTGACAGCGTTCCGTTTTCAGGACAACAGTGCCAACTCACTGCCTGATTTGAAGTTTGAAAATGTACTCGCCCCCGGTGGTTATTTGATTTATAATTTCCCAAAATATCCTATTTCTTTAGGTGTAGGAGCTCAAATGGGTCCTAACATTCGTTCAGTTACCAACAATGGCATTACCTCTACTACCAGTGGTTGGAGATGGGGTGCTTTCTTGGCAGTCGATTTGCCAATGGTAAGCTTCTTTAGTACCAATACCAAGTATCGTCAGTGCTGCAAGAAATGTAAGAAGAAAGAGAATATTGACTTTTAATCCAGTCTTATTTTATTGAAATAGCCTCAGAGGACTTTTGGTTTTCTGAGGCTATTTTTTTGTTTCTTAAAAAAAACGTTTGTCCTGTCTCAAAAAGAAAATCATGAAAAGTTACTTAAACAGCGAAAAGCTAAAAACCGATACACTACAAAAACTAAAAATTAGTATTGCTCAACATAAAATTGAACAAACAGTATCCAACTATTGGGAAGATGGAAAAGGTACCGCAATGGGTGTGATAAGTGAGTGCGATGAAGGAGACACGATTGCGGCTCAGTATGGTTTTCCAGAACAACTTTTGGGCATACAAAATCATATTTTTAAAATGCTCCCTACGCCTCAAGCCGAACAATTTTCAGTAGATTTTTTGGAAAGAATACCGCTTGGCGTTGATTTGAACAATGTTTGGAAAAAATATTTCATTTGGCTTTTTGTGGAAGTCGATAATAGCTTAATGGACGTACTAGGGCATATTGACCTTGCTAGAATAACCATCGAAAAGACAGTTGATACGCTTCAAAAAAGCCTTACAACGACTATCCCCGACCAACTAATAGAAACGATTACCTTAAGCGTAAAAATGAATGTTCGCAATGTTGGATTTGCAGCTGATCGAGGAGCTTTTGATATAGAAATGGCTGGTTTGATGCTTGCTAGTACTCAATGGGCAATGAATTCTTTTTTGTATCCCAACTTTGCTGATATGGTTTTGCCTGCTCAAGGTTCTGTATCTATGTGGGAGCTATTGGCAGATAAATTATTGGAATTAATACAAAATTGAGTGACAACCTTTAATTACCCTTAGGTAGGGTAATTAATAAAAAATAAAACACGAAACACCTAATAAAAATTAACAAATATTATTGTTTATTTATGTTTTTTATTAAATTCACCTCAATTAAAAACATACTAATAATCAATATACTAATTAGTATAAGCTATAAACCACTAAATTATACACTTATGAGAATGTCCATTAAATTAATTTTAGCTCTCCTAACGATTTTCACTTTCGCTAACTGTAATAAAGCTATGGTAGTAAGGAACACTAAGAAGCCTACTGGAATAGTACGAGTTTCTCAGTTCACTGGTGAAGGCACTGACGGGTCAACGTTGATATGGGCTCACCATGACCCCACCCAAAGACAGACATTGATGCACATTGATACTGATGGGAATGTAAAAGTTTTAGCAGAACAATCTCCAGACGCTGGAGTTTCTAGTATGACGGATATCATAGGTAAAATAAAAATCATAAAAGAAATTGACTTAGAGGCTATTCTAAAAATTGAATCCCAACTTGAAAAATTAACGAATAGAACATCAAGCTTGATGATAACAAGAGAGTACTTATATGCCCTTCGTGAGTTTCATTATAATGGAGCCATAAATTCAGCTGAGATTATTACTTTGAATAAACAGTATCTAGATAAACTAGTAGATATAGTAAAAGAAGATTCTAAAATTGAAGAAGCAAAAGCAAAAACACTACAATTGCAACTAGACTTAGAAAAAGTTCTTTTGGAAAAGCTAAAGATAGAATCGAAAAAAGATACTACAAGCAACAAGAATTCTTCAAAGAACGAAAAGTAAATAAGAGCGTGTCTAAGATTAGTCTGTTAAATCTTATCACGATTCCTTTTTTGATCCACAACTTTACTGATATGGTTTTGCCCATACAAGGATATGTGGGATTTACTAGCAGATAAGTTGTTGGAATTAACATACAATTATTGCACGGATATTAAAATATATCCTATCTTAATTCATATTTTATAGCTATACAATCACATGAGAAGAAGGCGATTACCTATTGTTGACGAAATTACAGAATCCTGTAGGCTCATGTCTCTTTGGTGGCAAGGATTTTTCTTTATATTAGGTATGATAATAGCTCATGGTGTCATGGTATGTTTCTATTTTTATTTAGAGACTGTTATTTTATTACAACTACTAATCATCTTATTCCTTTCGTACAAGTATATGGTGTATAGAAGCATTTCTAGCCTTGAAGTGGCAACAAAGAAGAAGGTTATTTGGGTTAGTACTAAAACTGATGAAAGCGATAAGTACAAAAGAGTAGCGATAAATCTAGGGTTGATACTATTAACGGTATGGCTATTTTACCAATTACAGGATTTCAAATTACTACTAATCAATAGTCTTTTTTGTTTCTTGTTTTTTCTGAAAATCGCCTTCTATGTTCCCTTGATTAGTATTAGAGTTGTGACAGAAAGTGATTCAGTCGCAGATACTTTTTTTGTTTTAGACAAACGCTTGGGTATGAATACAGAAATTGAGCTATATTTAATTCATTCCATAGCGGTAACATCAAAGGAACTACTAATTGAAACATCTAACGAGTCCCTCAAAGTGCCCTTAAATTTTAGCTCTAGCAAAGAAATAAGGAACGTCAAGCAGTTTTTGAATACTACAACTAGCTTTAAAGTCAAATAAGGCTATGAAGTTGTTTTAAAAGTCCTGATAAAATGGGTGGCAGCAATAATATTGCTGCCACCCATTTTTTTTGATTGAAGTCCTACTCAAAAGCTACTTCACTCTATAATACCGCTCTCGCAGCCAAAAAGATACCTGCACCAAAAAAATCAAGGCGGGAACCTCCACCAATGGACCAATAACCCCTGCAAAAGCTTGTCCTGATTCGAGTCCAAAAACAGCAATAGCGACCGCTATGGCTAGCTCAAAATTATTGCCTGCTGCCGTGAAGGCAACCGCTGCCGTTTTGTCGTATTCTGCTCCCATCGCCTTCGTAAAAAAGAAACCAACGATGAACATCAAGGTAAAATAAATCAGCAAAGGGACGGCTATAATAAGCACATCTAGCGGAATGGTCACAATCATTTCCCCTTTGAGAGAAAACATGATGACAATCGTAAATAAAAGGGCTATAAGTGTCAGTGGCGAAATCGTCGGTATAAATTTGGTAACATACCACTCCTCGCCTTTCCACTTCACTAAAAACACCCTACTCAGTATGCCCAACAAGAACGGAATACCCAAATAAATAGCGACACTTTCTGTAATAGTAGCAATAGAAATATCGACAATGGCTCCATCAAAACCGAAATAAGGTGGCAAAATCGTAATAAAAAGCCATGCGTAAAAACTGTATGCAAAGACTTGAAAAATACTATTGAGTGCTACCAAAGCAGCACCATATTCGCTGCTACCCTCTGCCAAATCGTTCCAAACCAAGACCATAGCAATACAACGTGCCAAGCCTATCAAGATAACGCCGACCATATAATCGGGATAATCTCGCAAGAAAGTAATTGCTAAAATAAACATCAAAATAGGTCCTATTATCCAGTTGAGAATTAAAGAAATGGACAGTATTTTTGTATTTTTAAATACTTTGGGTAGCAAGGCATAATTAACTTTCGCCAAGGGTGGGTACATCATCAGAATCAGCCCAATAGCAATAGGAATATTCGTCGTACCACGACTAAAAGAGTTGACGAAAGTAGGAAAACTAGGGATCAAATAGCCAATAGCTACTCCAATTGCCATCGCAACAAATATCCATAAGGTTAGATTTCTATCCAGAAAACTTAATTTTTTAGCTGCCATTGTTTATGCCTTAATTTTAGAAAAAACGTACAATAATTCTGTTGCTATTTGCAAACTTCTCTCTTTGTATTTTTGAGCCTGCTTGGGTGTACCATCAAATGCTTTGGGGTCTTCGAATGCCAACGAAAGGCGTTTTTCTGCTCCTAATACCAAGGGGCAATCTTCGTCTGCTTGCGAACAAGTCATAACGGCTACAAATTCAGATTTGGGATTAAAAGGGTGGGCTATCTTTTTTGAAAATCCAATAATAGGTAGTTCGTTCGCAGCATACTTGATGCTATAAATAGGATTATTTCCCTCCGAAATTTTATCAATTTCAAACCCTGCCGCTCCCAAGGTCTGAGCAACCATCGGAAAAAGTGCCGTCGATTCGGTTCCGCCCGAATAACAAAAAATAGCAGGAATACCAAAATAAGCTGTCATGGTCTGTGCCCAAATTTGTGCTAAATGGCTCCTTCTGGAATTGTGCGTACAAATAAAATTTAGTCGAACGGCTTGACCGCTCAATACTTTTGATTGTATAAAATCTGCCAATAAATCCAACGTGACTTGACGTTCTACGGCAATAGCCGAAGTATCTAATTTTTGTATGGTATTTTCGATTTCCGAAAATACTATCGTTCCTTTTTTCTTCATTTTTTTCATAAAAAAAAGGCATTCCTACGAATGAGCTTCGCAAGAATGCCTCTATTGGGGTGATTAACAACAGCCTCCATCTGGCGAACAGCAAGAAGCTGTAGGCAAATCTGCTAAATTTATTTTTGGTTTTGCCTCTGGTATTCCACAGCCTTCTTTTGCCAAACAATCCGTTTGTTTAGAAGTCAATAAGAAATTTTTTCCGTCAAAGTCAAGACCAAATTTTCCGATTGTTTCGGCTTGGTATTCCACTTCCACTTCTAGGTCTTCTATTTTAAGCACCTTTTCAGAAAGCTCTATGATACTCAATAATTTTTCTGGATGCAAACGGTGGTCGTAGTCGTTGGCGTTCCACAATTGAAAATTAACCACTTCTTCATTTCTTACCGTTCCGCCACAATCAATAAAGTTTTTGGTAATTTTACCTACTTCTGTTACATGAAAATGACTCGGAACTAATTCTCCGTTTGCCAATTGAAAACCGATGGTTTCCAAATTATTTAAAGCCGCTTTTACTGCTGATAATTTCATAACTATATTTGTTTATTGCGATAATACGATTAATAGATTCAAATTTTTTTTGTTAGCAACAATTTTGATTGTCCGTCAGGTCTTGATGAAGAAAGTCGGACATGATTGTTTTCATTTTTGTCCAGTTTTCTTTATCAATGCAGTAGCAAACGCTTGTTCCTTCTACATTTCCCTTGATCAAACCTAAGTATTTGAGTTCTTTGAGATGCTGTGATATGGTCGGCTGTGCCAATCCAATTTCGTTGACCAAATCCCCACAAACGCACGCATTAATTTTGAATAAATGCTGTAGTATGGCAACTCTTGCAGGGTGTCCAAACACCTTCGCAAAAAGTGCAATTTCATTTTGTTGGTCAGTAAACATCTCCGTTTTAGATACTCCCATTCTATTCTTTTATTTGTTCATTGCAATAATACGATTAATAAAGACCAATAGCAAGTTTTGGAGTAACATTATCTAAATAAAAATAGAAAATCTTTGCTATTACTACAAAATACTAGCATCAATCAAATACATTTCAACTAAAAATCAAAAAGAAGCATTCCGCCCAAGCGAAACACTTCTCCCTAACTATTCACATTAACCAACTTTTCCTATTTTATTAGAACATAACTCTAGCACCCAAAAAGATACGTCTAGGTCTAGAAATATTGTATGGATTAGAAGCTCTCAAGTCATACAGCATTTCGTAAGAATCTGCTTGCGACTCTGCAAAACCACTTCCAGGGCTATTGGCAGCCGTCAAAAAGCCATCATCTACAGGCGAACCTGTGGTAGAATAGACATTCAATACATTTTGAGTATTCAATAAGTTTTCTACACGAACATAAACGTTTACCATCAACGGATTTTTGCTTTTTTTGCCAATCGTAAAATCTTTATCCAAACGCAAACTTACTCTAAAATTCCAAGGCTTACGAGAACCATTGATACTACCATCGGTGATGCGATCTGCAAAACTAGTACCTATACCTCCCGGTATGCTTTTGCTGGTATAAGGGCGCCCCGAGTTGGCGTTGATTGTCATCGACAAACCTGTATTTTCGAGTATATCTGTTTGTTTTATTCTAGGTCCATTATACTTGTCGCCTTTACCAAATCTATAATCTAACAGTGCATAAAATGTGTGCCTTTGGTCGGTATCCAACCCAAATACGTTTTTGAGTTCTCTCGCTGCTACACCTGCCGAAGAAGTAGGGTTAGAACCTGTTCCTTCTGCAAACTGCAACACATAATTAGCCACCATACGCAAGTTGTTGACTCTTCTGGTTTCGTACTCCAACTTGAACGACTTGGTCGTCGCAAAATCATCATTGCCAAATGATGTATAAGTTGTTGGATACGCATTGATATATTGACGTAATTGTATCATATTTCTATCTTCACGATAAACCATAGATATTTTCATTTTTGTATTCTTGGTCAATGCTTGTTGGTATCCTACTTCGTAATTAACCGTTTTTTCGGGTTGCAAATTAGGATTATTAATCACACCTCCACCACTGGTTATTTCTCTAAAATTGTAATAATCATAAGGCGTAGCAAAAGCTCCCGCAGAAGGACGTTGTGCCAACATATCGTAACTAGCATAAAAACTAGCGTCTTTATTAATTGGAAACGAAATAGAAATACGAGGCATCACTACTACTTGTGGCGTATAATCTCTAAACGCATCATTTGGATTATATTGTTCTCCTTGCGGATCTACTTGCGAACTACCAATCCCTTTGAGTGCTGGCGTGAAAGACGAACCCAATTCATTGGCAGAATTAACCGCCAAACCTTGTGCATCGTACCATTGATCGCCCTTGCGGTAACCAACTACAGCTGCATCAGAAGAATTGTTATTCACATAAACAGCATAATCATCTCCTATCGTTTCTGGACGGCGGTATTCGGTACTATTACCTGCTTCATACAACGAACTATTGGACTCAAATTCTGCGGCTGTTTCGTATCCTGTGATAGAATAAGGATCTTTGAGAACACTCGTATTGGCATCATAATGATCGAAACGAACCCCAAAACGGCAAATAATATCCTTGTACGTAAACTGGTCTTGAATATATCCTGCGGCATAAACTGGTTTGTTTGGTGCGATTGGTCTCGTCTTGTTGCCTTGCTCATCAGTTGCCGTAAAAAATTCATTGAACGTAGTAGAGGCACCTGTCTTGTTGCCCAAATAATCATAGCCATAATAAGATAATACTCGCTGTCTACCTGTAATCAATGTCGTCGGTTCAAACCAGCTCAATTGCATTTCGTCAGGAGTCATTTCGTGTACGTTGACCCATTCGTTATTTGCCTTACCTGTTGCTGCTCTAATATTGGTAGCAAAGGTGGACATCGCTGCTTGGTTTCCGTCCTCATCGGTACGCACAAGCGCTTCATACAAGTCGTATTGACGCTGTGTGATGGGGTCATAATAGACCTCTCCTGTTGCTTTTTCTCTATCGGTAGAATTAGAAATATGGTTATTGGTAGTCTGATACGCCAAGTTCCATAAGCTAAAAGGATCCATACTGTAACTACGCTCTATACGCTGCTCAAACAATCCTCCTATTTCTATTTTGTGTCGCAATGGATTGCCAGATGCTTGATTGGTCACTAAATCAAAATACGCCACTACATTGGCTCTAGCTTGTGTCGTTTGGCTCTTGCTAAAATTGCTGCCATTGATATGCGGTGCATTAAACAAACCATAAACACTTTCTCTACCACCTACATTTAGTCCATTGATAATCTCCATTTCGTTGATAGAACTTGGTGCCGCAGGATCAAACCCGCCAATACTTCCGAATCCTCTAGGAGCTGCCAAGTGCTGATTGTATGCTGCCAAACCTGGATTGATTTCGGTGTTTGCTTCGTATTTATCAAACGAGTTGTAGAACGCTTGATGTCCTTGCTGAAAATCCCAGCCAATCGTATCACTGACCGAATTGGTAATCGCTACAGAATCTACCGCTCCAATTATCGGCTGTCTGCTTTCGTAGAATTTGCCTACATAGCCGTAGTCCCAAAAGCGGTCGCCATGACGTGGGTCTTGTGTCGAAAAGTTTGTTTCGGTATAGTCACCTTGTAGCTCATAACTAAAGTTCTGAAATACTTGATAGGTATTTTTGACTCTATCAGCATCTTCACCACTTTCTCCGTTACCAGGAATGGTATTGACTAGCGTGTGGCGTACTCTAGCATTGACACCCCAGTTGCTGCTGTTTTGTGTTGGATTATAATTGTAATTAAATAATTGATTGCTCACTCCAGCAGCTTTGCCCCAGTTGAATTGTCCTTGGCTACCTACGGTAACATAAAGAGATTCCGATGGACGATAATCAATCTTAGCACTATACTGACCGATATGCCCACGAGCATTGGAACGAACACTAGTACGCTCCAAATCATCTTCGGTCAAATAATCGGCTGCGGATACATAACCTGTTCCACTAGCGTTTTGCACCAATGGATTATCCAATATCTCTTGTAATTTGTCATCTCTCAATCGAAAAGTTCCCAAAGCCGAAGG
Organism: uncultured Saprospiraceae bacterium; assembly: GCA_937139495.1. GTDB lineage: Bacteria > Bacteroidota > Bacteroidia > Chitinophagales > Saprospiraceae > Aureispira. The sequence continues at coordinate 85,631 of CAKZQC010000007.1, forward strand.
ACGATTATCGGCACTTGTCAAGTATGTTCCGCTCAAGCGGTAACCCAACACCGTAATTTTCTTAGGTGTCCCATCTTCGTTCGTAACGATGCTACCATCGACCGCACTCTTGATATTGCGAGAAATAATAGGACCTGAGAAAAAAGCATTGATGGTATTGCCACCAAAAGCATCTAAAAACTGCGAGCTTTCTACCTGCACGCCTCCTCTAAAACTGCTACTTGGTCCTTTGGTCGTGATATTGGTAATAAACCCCGTCGCATTGCCATAACGAGCAGGAATACCTGTCGTCATAATAGATATATTTTCAATATCGAGTGGATTGATACTAGCAGCATCAACCAAGCGACCATCTACATAAGTGGCATTACCAAAAGCCCTACCTGGACCTTCTATTTCCTCTCCAGAATCGGCTATATTGAGTCCTGCTACGGCACTTATTATAGCATCTATACTTGTTTCTGGAGCTTTCTCAATATCCTCTTTGGGTATATCCACAATAGGTACTGGGTCACAGCAAAACTTATCGGCTATCAATACAATAATTTCTGTACTGTTGATATCCATTTTTATATCTTGGATAACAATAGCACCACTATTGACATATATTTTTTGGATGGTAACTGAAGGATAGCCAGTATATCGAGCCATTAAGTCATACTCTCCTACCGCTACATTAGCTAGATTATAATTACCTCCTATATCAGTGGTCGTAAAACCACGTTGAGTACCTTCTTGCAACAGTATTATTTCGGCATAATCAATAGCCGCATCTGTTTGTATATCAATTACTTTTCCCTTGATAGTACCAGATTCTTGTGCGTGGGCAATAGCACTGCTACCTAGTAGGAGTACTATCCATAGTATATATTGTTTCATAGGTTCATTTTTGTTTTTATACAAATTGTAGTTGTTCTTTCGTACACTTGCACTGGAGTAGCGAAGTGTGCGATTGATACAAATATGCAGGCTTTCGGACTGCCTAACAACAACAAAACAGAACCACTCCCAATACATAACTACACTAGACTCTAGATCAACAAACTATCTATCGGCATTTTTTCCCAATAAAAAAACACCAAAATTAATTTACAAAATCTTAACATTACTATTTTTTTTGTGAAAAAATAATCTTACATTTAAACAAATTCTATATTAGAAGTTATGACAAACCCTCTACTCCTATGAACAAAATACTACTCTCTGCTTGTATTGTCTTATTGACCATCGCAGCCCTAAATGCACAATCCATCATTGACCAAGGTCAAGTAGTACGAGGAAAAATCATGGATAGAGCCTCCAACGAGATACTCCAGACAGCCGCCGTTGAATTGCTCAATCATTCCCCTCGTATTGCTATACAAGCAGATAGCAATGGTTTATTTGCACTCCAAAACATTCCGCTAGGACATCAACGCTTTCGAGTAGTAGCCGAAGGTTATTACGAACTTATAGTGCCACAACTCATCGTAGCAGGAAAAGAAACAGTACTCAATATTCGGCTAGACGAAGAAATCACGGTCAGCAAAATTGTAGTTGTCGCCAAGCGCAACAACAAAAAAAAAGACATTCGACGCTATACCAATATCAAAATGGAAGCGGTGGACGAGTTCAATGCCGTCAGCAATTACAAACTTAATGTAGAGGAAGTCAGCAAATATGCAGGAAACTGGGGCGACCCTGCTCGTATTGTATCCAATTATCCAGGTCTATTCACTATGGATGACACGCAAAACTACATTGTATCACGTGGCAATAGTCCTTATGGTATTGGTTGGAACATAGAAGGTATTCCTGTTGACAATCCACATCACTTTGCCACCTTGGGCAACACAGGAGCTATTTTTCCATTGCTTAATATCAATATGTTTGACAACTCAGATTTTGTCAATGGTGCAATGCCTGCCAATTTTGGCAATGCTTATGCAGGTGTTTTTGATATCAATCTCCGAAAAGGCAACAACGAAAAATTTGAATTTCTGGGGCAGTTCAGTATGTATGGAGCGGAGGTAATGGCAGAAGGTCCTATCAAAAAAGGAGGAGCTTCTTTTATGCTATCCTATCGTTATGGTATTTTTAGTCTTCTCCAATTATTAGGTTTAGAATTTAGCTCTAGTAGTAGTCCTAATTATCAAGATATAAATTTCAAGGTAGATATTCCGACCAAAAAATGGGGCGATTTTGCCCTATTTGGTACAGGAGGATTGTCACATGTCAATCTTATTGGAGCAGACAGCGACAGCAGTGCGCTATTTGTTAGCAAGGATATTAATAGAGAAGTCAATACCAATTCAGGGATTATCGGCATTACCCATCAAAAGTATTTGAAGTCCAATACCTACCTCAAAACGACGGCCTCTTTTTATGGTTTTCAGCGTATTTCTAGAGAGGACACCGTCACCACTATCGGCAAAGAACCTTATCAAATTCTTGACGAAAACTTACAGCGTTTTCGATTATCAACGACCCTCAACACCAAAATAAGCGCTCGCACACTCGTACGCTTAGGAGGTTATGGCAATATAGAGTTGATAGACATTGACAATCACTTCCTAGTCAGGGACTTGCAACAAGAATACTTTGAAGGGGTGCTCTATACTGCTGGAGCATTTGCTACTATTCGACATAAATTTTCCGCCAAATTTCAAGCAATATTGGGCGTCCATGGACGCTACTGGTCCCTCAATGACAATTCGTGGTCTGTAGAACCACGCTTTTCGCTCAATTGGCACGTTAGTAAACGACACCAAATAAGTTTTGGTTATGGTTGGCACAGCAAGACGGCTCCACTCCCCATTTTATTTCATGTTCAACAGCTCCCGGATGGCAGTTACGACAACGCCAATCAAGAACTAGGTGCTACACGCTCCCATCACGCAGTACTTTCGTACAATATTTATCTAGCTAAGTATTGGTCTATGAATGTCAATATATATACCCAGCTCAATACAGATATAGCCGTTAATAAGTATTCTTCTAGCTTTTCGCTCATCAATCACGGTGCTTTTTCTAGTTTTCCCAAAGTATCTAATTTGGAAACCACAGGTTTGTCGTTCAACTATGGAGCAGAACTAGCTTTAGAGAAATATTTCAATAAAGGCTATTATGGATTGCTTGGATTGACCTATGGACGTTCTCGTTATAGAGCCAGTGACCTAATTTGGAGAAGTACTATTTTTGACGTGCAGTATATTTTACAGATGGTAGTTGGCAAGGAATTCAAAATAGGAAAAGAAAAGAGAAATACTTTTTATGCCGATTTTAGGTACAGCGGACATGGCGGAACTCCTTATATACCAATTGATTTGGTAGCTTCGCAAGCTGCCAATAGAGAAATACGAGATACCAAAAATGCTTATACACAACGGTTGGGCAGCTACAATCGTATTGATGTCCGTTTGGGCTTCCGATTCAATAATAACAAAGGAACTATATCCCATCATTTATACGTAGAGGCCCTCAATGCTACTAATTTCAAAAATGACTTACAAGTCGTTTACAATCCTGCTACTCGAACGATTACAAAAGGCAAACAATTTGGATTAATTCCTATCCTATTTTATCAAATTAGGTTTTAGAATAGTAGTTATTTTTGCGATATTAAAAATTAAAAAACTAAGCATTACATTTTCTTTTGCTATAAAATTAGTACTATTGTGTAAGGACTTTTTCGAGGGTGTTTAGACACACTCTTATCAACTCTCAAAACTAAAAATCAAACTTATGAATATTGCTGTATTATTGGCAGGTAGTGGCGTATATGATGGTTCAGAAATACACGAATCGGTTTTTACCTTACTCGCCCTCGACGAGCTAGGCATCACCTATACTTGTATCGCTCCCAACAAAAATCAATTGCAGGTCATCAATCACTTGACAGGCGAAGAAATGTCGGAAACTAGAAATGTACTCATAGAATCAGCTCGTATTGCACGTGGCGAAGTCAAAGATTTAGCGAATGTTTCGATAGAAGATTTTGATGGTTTGGTCATACCAGGAGGATTTGGCGCTGCCAAAAACCTCAACCAATGGGCAGTCGATGGCGCTGCGGCTAGTATAGACACCGAAGTCAAACAGTTTATTGTGCAGATGATCGCTGCAAAAAAACCAATTGCCGCACTCTGCATGGGACCAACTGTGGTTGCTTCTGCTTTGGCAGACCAAGGTATTCATGTAAGTATGACCGTAGGCGACCCCAAGGAAAGCTCGCCTTATGATATTGCTGGTATTCACGAAGGCATGGCATCACTAGGTGTGCAGCCCGAAACAGCGACTATCGAAGAAGTGATTGTTGATCATACCAATTTTATTGTTTCTGCTCCCTGCTATATGTTAGACGCTCCCATTCATGCTGTCCGCGAAAACGTAGCGATGGCAATTGGGGAGTTAGTCAACTTAGTTAACGAACGCCCTTAGAGCATACTTCAGGCTATTTCTTTAATCTTCATTACCATCACTATTGTGCTAGAATTCATTGCTACTTATTACGGTGTTCTGCTTATTCCTTTTATTTCCGCAATAATAGGTTGGGGCACCAATGTGCTAGCACTCAAGATGACTTTTTATCCCATTGAGTTTATAGGGTTCGAAATCAAAGGCGTCAATGCGGTCGGCTGGGCAGGGCTACCACCACTAGGCTGGCAAGGGATTGTGCCGTCCAAAGCACTAAAAATGGCATCTATGTCCACGGACATGATTACATCCAAACTCATTGATGTAGAAGAACAATTCGCTCTAATCAATCCTAAGATTGTAGCCAAAGAATTGGAACCCAGCATGTTGCGCTTGGCTCGCCAAGTCACTGATGAGGTCATGACCAAGTATGTACCGATGTGGAAAATTTTGCCTACCAAAACCAAAGAAAGTGTTTATGAAAAAGCGGCATTAGAAATCCCCTTTGTTATTGAGCAAATCATGGTAGATGTCAAAACAAATATTACAGAAGTGTTTGACCTCAAAAAGATGGTCATTGACTTCTTGATGCAGAACAAAGAGTTGATGAACCGCATCTTCTTGGAAGTTGGCGACAAGGAATTTCAGTTTATTGAACGTTCAGGTTTTGGTTTCGGTTTCTTGTTTGGCTTGATTCAAGCTCTTATTTATTTCAATTATCCTGAGCAAGCTTGGTGGCAATTGCCTTTGGGTGGATTGGTCGTTGGCTATTTGACAAATGTCTTAGCGCTCAAAATGATTTTTTCACCTGTCAATCCTATCAATTTATTTGGGTACAAAATACAAGGCTTATTCATCAAGCGCCAAAAAGAGGTAGCTCGTGGTTACTCCAAACTTATCTCTGATAATATCATGACCATGGACAACGTTTTCACGGAAATGTTTAATGGTGCTGGCGCCGACCGATTGGTCGGAATTATAGAGAAACACGCCCAACAAGGCGTAGATAAAACGGCAGGCTTCAATTCTTCGCTTATCAAACTTACTTCGGGTACCAATACCTACGAGGAGATAAAAAAAACCGCCATCAATCGCTTTATTGATGCCGCTCCCGAACAAGTCAACCTAGTATTTGGCTACGCCAAACAAGCATTGGATGTAGAAGAAACCTTATTCCATAAAATGTCCACGTTGCCCCCCGATGACTTTGTCAATTTCTTGCGTCCTGTTTTTCAAGAAGATGAATGGAAGTTAATTGGAATTGGTGCTTTATTAGGTATGGTTGCTGGCTTTTTGCAGTTGTTATTACTCTAAGCAGCCGCTCAAAAAAGGTTATTTAGAATGGAAAGGTCGAATTTCTTTGGCTATCGCCATGAATTCGTTCAACATCATGGACGTAGCACCCCAAACCACTCTATTTTGTACATCAAAATAAGGTACACCCTTTAGCTTTACGTCATTATAAGTAGTAATCGTAGTCGTTTTGATAGCATCTGCCGCCAAAAATTCTCGCAAGGGAATTTCGATAACTTCTTCTACTTCGCTGGGCTGCAATGTATAACTAGGAGTCTCCGTCATATAGCCAACATAAGGATAAACCAAGTAATTGCTCACAGGGATATACAAGGGCGTTAAGGCACCCAATACTTCCACTTCCGATGGGTGTATTCCAAACTCTTCTTGCGTTTCGCGCAATGCCGTTGCTTCAAAAGAAACGTCATGCGACTCTACTCCTCCCCCTGGAAAACTAATTTGACGGCTATGCGGATAAGGAGTTTCTGGTCGCTGCATCAGTGCCGTGTGCCATTCGTCATTCTTTACAAACAACAATAACATTACAGCAGCTTCTCGGGCATTATCCGCAGCTTTTTGAGGGGCAGCCGCTCTACCATTTTTGTGCATCGTGACACTCAACATCTCTGCTTGAGCATCTAGCCCTGGAAGCGGCTCTTGCAGACGTACCTTTAGTTGTTTTATCCAATCCATTAGCTCTATATTTATGATAGTTGTTTACTTAGCCGCTCAAAAGGCAATAGAAAGCTGTTGTCGAAAGTCTAACTTCTAGTATCTACCAACATAAAAGCAACGCTAGTTTTTAGTCTTTTCGAAGAGAATGACGCTCGCTAAAAATCTACATTTCTAAGTTATTTACAAGGCTCTTTCGAGCAATTCTAGCAACTTTGCTTCGCCCAAATTCAAGATAACTTGACCATTGCGAGCATACGAAATATGTCCTGTTTCTTCCGATACAATAAAACTTACGGTACTAGTTTTTTCGGTAATCCCGATAGCTGCACGGTGACGCAATCCCAATTTTTGAGGAATTTTAGGATTCTCCGATACTGGCAACACACAAGAAGCCATCGTTATTTTTTCTTTGCGAATAATCAACGCCCCATCATGTAGTGGACTGTCCTTGTTAAAAATACTCAAAATAAGTTGCGTAGAAATATCGGCATGAATCGCTACTCCTGAACTGTACAGACCTTCCAGATTGGTATTGGGAGCAAATATCATCAAGGCTCCTGTTTTGGTTTTTGCCATCTGCTGAATCGCTTTATTGATAGCGTGTGCATTCGCTATTTTTACCTCATCAGAAGTAGCGGTATTACCCTGTTTCAAGAAGCGTTCTAGCATCTTGAATCTTGCTCGAAAAGAGCCCTGTCCAACCAACAACAAAAACCGCCGTACCTCAGGCTGAAAAAGAATGAGCAAAGCGATCATTCCTACACTAATAAACTGCCCCAAGATAGAAGATAATAAAGGCATACCTAAGAAGGTCACTAACCACCATGTGCAATAGACCAGCACTAAGCCCAAAAAGATGCTAAATGCTAGACTCCCTCGCAGCAGTTTGTAGATTTGAAATAGCAGATAACCTACTATCAATACATCTAGTACATCCCACAATGTAATATTAAAAAATCCTATCTGGACTAACAACAACATAGCGGTGCTTTTATTTCCTTCTATACAATCTATTCCTCATAATTACTTCTACTCTTCTTCGTCTGTTGCTAACAAATCAATGACCTCCCCACCTGCTCTACGCAAATAACGTAATTGAACGCTAGGCGGCACAGTAACATCTACAATAATTTCATCAAAATCAAAAATATCAGATTTAATTTTGGGCAACAAAGCATTGGCAGTCGTCAAGGTCTTGAGCAATAACTTAAACATTTTCTTACCTTGATGCTTTTCTTTAATTTCTGCCAAACTATCGGCATCCAAATTCGCTATTTTGCAAAAATGAATCGTAATAACGGGCGGAAAAGCTACCTGAATCGTAAACTCTTTCGCTTCGTAGCCTGCTTCTTCTAGCAACGGCAACGTAGCAATCAAATCATTGATAACATCTGCCGCTTTATCCATCGCACTATCGCCCAAGTTGCTGCTCATTGTACCCAACTTGCCTGCTCCTTCTTTTATTTTACCAAAGGCACCTTCCGATGTTTCGGCAGCCGTTTTGGAGATAGACGACAAGCCATCTTTCAGTTTTTGTTTCAAATCTTTCATTGTTGTAATTGGCAATACCACCTTTTCAAAAAAAAGGTAGTCAAGCTAGGTAGTCATAAGAATATATTTCAACACTATAACTCTTACGACCACCTACTTATTCAAAAAAAAACGTGCTATTTTATTCTGCATGAGCAGTCTGCTGCAAGCTGGCTAATTTAGCCGAACTGAGCTTATCTTCTGCATACTCTTTGTTTATTTCAAAGGATTGGACACCCTCTTCCGAAGGCAAATCAAACATAGCATCCGTCATAATAGCTTCGCAAATAGAACGCAACCCTCTGGCACCCAAACTATAAGCAATTGTTTTATCAACAATCAAATCCAATGCTTCATCTGTGAAAGTCAGCTCAATATCTTCCATTTCGAACAAACGTTGGTACTGGCGAACTAGAGCATTTTTAGGCTCTGTCAATATCAATCGCAAGGTACTTCTATTCAATGGCTCAAGATGAGTCAATACAGGCAAACGCCCCAACATTTCTGGTATTAGACCAAAAGTCTTAATATCTTGGTGGTTGATGTATTGCAATAGATTTTCGCCATCTACGTCTTCTTTTTCCTTGCCTCTAAAACCAATTACTTGCGTATTGACACGTTTAGCAATGACTTTTTCGATACCAGCAAAAGCTCCCCCACAAATAAACAATACTTCTTTTGTATTGACTTTGACCATTTTTTGGTCAGGGTGTTTACGCCCTCCTTGTGGTGGCACCAATATATCGGTTCCTTCTAGCATTTTGAGTAAGGCTTGTTGCACTCCTTCCCCCGACACATCTCTAGTAATAGACGGGTTGTCGCTCTTGCGTGCTACTTTGTCAATTTCGTCGATATAGACAATACCATGTTCGGCAGCAGCTACATCATAATCACAAGCTTGTAGCAATCGAGTCAGCATACTTTCTACATCTTCGCCTACATATCCAGCCTCTGTAAATACGGTTGCATCTACGATAGTGAACGGCACGTTGAGCAATTTGGCTATCGTTCTTGCCAAAAGCGTTTTGCCTGTTCCTGTACGACCGACCATGATTACATTCGATTTTTCGATTTCTATATCATCGTCGGAAGCAGGTTGGTTGATACGCTTGAAGTGATTATAAACCGCTACCGCTAGTACCTTTTTGCTAGCATCTTGACCGATTACGTATTCGTCCAGCTTGGCTTTGATTTCTTTGGGCTTAATCATCTTGATGCCCTTGCCTTTGTTGATAGGATTGACTATTTTTTGCAATTCCTTTCGTTCCTTTTCTGGCATTTCTTCTTCTATAATAAGATGTGCTTGTTCCACACAAGCATCGCAAATATAGGCATCAATACCCGATATCATCATGTCGGCATATTCTTTTGGCTTATGGCAAAAAGAACATTTAGAACCTTGATCTTTCATGTTGTTATTTTTTGTTTGGGGCTATTAGAGGTTATTACAAATTAATTCGTAATAACCTCTATTGCACCCCAAATATTTTGGTAATCTAAAATGTACTTCTGTTTACAAAAATAACCACATAACACTCTAATGAGAGTGTTATGTGGTCAAGTAAATACGCTTTAGATAGGATCTATCTGTATTTTTTTTTGTTAGAAGTTATTTAGTTTTGCGTGCCAATACTTCATCAATCAAGCCATATTCTTTGGCTTGAGCAGCAGTCATCCAGTTATCACGTTCGCAATCCTCTTTGATTTTGTCGTAAGGTTGTCCTGTATGTTTTGCCAATATATCATAAAGTTCTTTCTGCAATTGCTTGATCAGACGGTACGATATTTCCATATCGGTTACCTGCCCTTGCATGCCACCCAATGGTTGGTGAATCATGACACGACCATGCGGCAAACAAGAACGCTTGCCTTCAGCACCTGCTGCCAACAATACCGCTCCCATCGAAGCTGCCAATCCAGTACAAATTGTCGCTACATCTGGCGAAATATATTGCATGGTATCATAGATACCTTGACCAGCAATAACAGATCCTCCAGGGCTATTCAAGAAAATTTGTACATCTCTTTTGGGGTCAGTGGACTCCAAAAACAACAATTGTGCTTGTACAATATTAGCAACATAATCGTTGATGCCTTGACCCAAAAAGATAATTCTATCCATCATCAGACGAGAGAACACATCCATAGAAGCTACATTCAACTGACGCTCCTCAATAATATAAGGAGTCAATCCTTGAATATTTGGGGCGGCATGTTGAGCTGCCTGTACGTTTCTTTCGGTGTAGGTATCTACGTGCATTCCTGTCAATCCCATGTGCTTGACAGCATATTTTCTAAATTCATCTTTATTAAACATATCGTTCTAATTTTGTAGGAAAATTTCTACCTAAAATAAACCAGTAGCACTTTTCTAATTTTAATGAGTTATTATGTTTGATGCTACTCTTGTTTTGAGTGCAGGTATTGCATCCTCTGAAAATTAATCATACGGACGTCTTTCTTTTTTGTTGCTTCAAGATACTAATTTTATCGCATCTTCAAAATATTTAATCACATATAGTGCCATCTCATTCAATATGCCAAAATAGCCGAAAATCAAGTATTAGGAGACTCCCCCTACGCCTTTTTGGCTGTTTTGGGATTAGACCATATCACTTCTCATCAAGCTTATTAGTTGCCAATAGCACGACTTACTCTTCAACAAACAACTGGTACATAAAGTTGAGGTTCTTTACAATTAGTATTTTAGACCTGAGTACAAGGCATCAGTAAATAATACTTATTCCAAAGGCATTGTTTAGCATCCAAACGAGGTACTACACACTTTGAAAGTGCGTAGTACCTCGTTAAGGATAGTCAGTAATTGACAAAACAAAGAGCCTTTAACCAAAAAATATTAGACACCCTACTAAACCCTAGCTTGTACAACAACTTAATATTCAGTATCTTGAAAAATACATGGTCCTCTAGTGTGGGCATTTTATCTTTTTTTTTAGGACTTTTTTAGAATTTTCATGCTATGCAGCAATTATCTACCAATGGTTTTTTGACACCCGAAGAACGCAAAGAATTAATGCAAATGCAAGATTGGAAATCTGCGCTAGCAATAACGATTCATTGGTCATGGATTGTTTTCGCACTGCTGCTTCCTTATTTTTTATTCCATCCCATCACGGTTATTTTGTCGCTGCTGATACTTGGCGGCAAGCAGTTAGCTTGTGCCATTTTGCTGCACGACGCTTCCCATTATGCCGTATTTAGCCACAAAAAAGTAAACGATTTTGTAGGGCGTTGGTTAGGTGCTTATCCTATTGTGCAAGATATGTTGCGGTATCGTCCTTATCACCGTACCCATCATATTCATACAGGACTAGACGAAGATCCTGACTTGCTGCTCGCCAGAGGCTATCCTACTTCCAACAAGAGTATGGCTCGCAAGTTTTTTAGAGATTTGTCAGGACAGACAGGCACAAAAGCGTTGATTGGCTTAATGATGATGCACTTAGGTTATCTAGAATATAACTTGGGTAATAATACGGTTCGAGTTTCGCAAAAAAATCGAAGTTGGACGGCTTTTCTCAAAACATTCTATCAAAACTTAAGTGGTCCGATTGTGTTCAATATACTACTTTGGGGAATCCTATTTGTCTTCGCTTCTGGCTGGTGCTACCTACTGTGGGTAGTCGCCTACCTCACAACTTTCCAATTCTGTATTCGGGTGCGGTCAATGGCAGAACATTCGATGGTAATCGACAGTAAAGACCCTTACGAGAACACACGTACAACCTACGCCAATTTCATAGAAAAAATGCTCTTTGCTCCCTATCATGTCAATTATCATGTAGAACATCATTTATTGATGGGTGTCCCCTCTTACAACCTGCCCAAGATGCACCAGCTCATCAAACAGCGTGGTTTTTTTGACAAGGGATTGTTAGAGAAAAATTATTGGCAAATTATTCGATTGGCGACAGCCAAAAGCAAGCAAGAGCCTAATGAAGGCGCTTAAAACAGCACAAAAAAAAACTTATCGTTACTAAAGAAGTAAGGATAAGGTTTCTTTTATTTGATTACTTAATCGGCTATAAATACTGCTGTATTCCCTGCCAATCCTTTAGATTTTCTTCGTTCCAATACTTGCTGCTACTCTCCCAAGTTTCGTTGGTCAGCAAGTCTGTTGCCTGTATCAGTTCCTTATTATTGTAGTAATAAATTTGTGCCAATTGCTCGACAATCTCCGTTCCATTTTCGGTCGTGGCTTCCTTGAGTCGTACAATTTCTACGGCTATCAATTGGTTGTGACTCACCAAAAAACGCTTGCAGCCTATTGGCATACCTTCTAGGTAATCAATATGAATGTGCATCAAATCATTTTGTCGAAAAAGTTCTAGGGCAGCTTCTCGAACTACTTTTCCCTCAAATCCGCTTACTTCAATTTGACCTTCATAGTGTTTCTGCCCTTCGGCTGCTTTTTTATAGCCTGCTTTGCAGTGTTTGTACTGTTGTTTTATATCTCCCAAAAGAGCTTCTTGGAGGTTCTCGACCACCTCTGTGGCTTCTATCGGCTCGTTGTAGCCAGCCAATTGAGCCGTTTGGGGCACTTCCATTTGGACAGCAGCTTGATTAGCTCGCACTTCTTCCAGGTGGCCAGGCAATGCTGCTCGCTCGCTTTGACAACTAGTCAATGCTACTACAATAGATAAGGTAAGTAGTATAATATGTTTCATAGTTTTTAAATTATTGTTATTGAAAATTACCTCTATTGAATGTAGCAGGAATATTCATCGAACATCTTCTTTTTTCTTGCAACTTCACAGAGTTAAGAAAGTATAGCAGAAACAGTTTGTTTCTATTATTTGTTTAGATTTGTTTGTTAATCGGTGCATTTGCACCTCAAACATCATTATATTTACAATATATTTAACTTATTAAGCAATAGGCAGCCTACAAAAACCAAGTCAGAATTACATTTTGAGCCTCGAAAATGATAAAAAAGAACTATATATTTGCTTCGTGCAACTAATTGGAGCATTTTTTTGTATAAATATGGTATAGAAATACTGTAAAGTAATAACCTCTGATTGGTACTTCATTCTTTGAGTCCTTCCTATTACAACTCTTTTCTACTCTTCGCAAACTCACCTAAATATCTCGATATACTATGGAAAATAAATTCATTGAAACAGCAAACTTTATCAGAAAAATGGGCAACGATGATCCAAATGAAGACAAAAGTACACGTGCCGAAAAAGTAGTTCGCAACCATGTACTTTGGGCGATGGGTGCTGGTCTTATTCCTATCCCGATTGCTGATTTTGTAGCCGTAGCAGCCGTACAACTCGATATGGTCAGAACCGTTTCCAATACCTATGGTATTGACTTTAGAGAATCGGAAGGTAAAGCCTTGATTACTTCTTTGACGGGTTCTGGACTCTCGCGTATGGGTGCCAATGCCTTGGTAAAACTTATTCCAGGAGTAGGCACTGCTTTGGGTGGTGTTTCGATGGCTGTTGTATCGGGTGCTTCTACTTATGCCCTTGGACAAGTATTCAAGCGACATTTTGAACATGGAGGTACTATTCTAGACTTCGATACCAATCGTTTTGAGCAGTACTACAACGAGCAATTTGAAAAAGGCAAAACGGTAGCCCAGGAAATGAAACAAGATCGCCACAAGACGGATAATAATTTCAACAATACCACTTTTGAGCAACCACAGCAGCCCGATGCCGCTACATTCACTAATGTAGAGCCTGTTGATGTCACGCCCAAACCTGACGCTTCCGAATTGGTCATCAAGAAACTAAAAGACTTGGGCGAACTCAAAGAAATGGGTGTATTGACGGAAGAAGAGTTTACACAAATGAAAACACAACTCATCAAGAATTATCAATAGTAGAAAATCGTACACTTTTTAGCTAGCGTCATTTTTCGGAAAAAAATAACCGTTAACTTTGCTGTTAGATACTAGAAGTTAGACTTTCAACAATAGCTTATTTAAGAATATTTATAAAAAAACATGTTTCCAACAATCTCGTAGATTGCCCCAAGTTTTAGTACAGGACAAAACTTAAAAAACATTATTTAAAAATGTAAAACCAAGTAAAAGCTGTGCCATTAAGGGGGCATTATGGAGAACAAGCGAATACGATCCCTTGAAAATACGTT
>CAKZQC010000008.1 GCA_937139495.1 uncultured Saprospiraceae bacterium
TTAGGGGAATTAGCTCAGTTGGTAGAGCGTTTGACTGGCAGTCAAAAGGTCGTCGGTTCGATCCCGTCATTCTCCACAAAACAATAGATAAGGCACTCATAACGAGTGCCTTATCTATTTACATGAGTTTTTTTTTGTCAATAGCAAGAGCGGTCAAACAGTAGATACTGTTTGACCGCTCTTGCTATTTGTAGTAATAGTATTTCATCCCCCGTCTTCCTCAATTACTCTAGCAATTTCTAATCATTCCATTTCTCCAAAAAACTTTTTTAGCTCTAAACAATTGAAAAAGGAGTCTGTTTTAAGAATAAAATCGTCCTTTTTATAGCTTTCTGAGTCTATTACAATTTTAACATTCAAAAAATCTCTTTTTTTTACACTTGTTTATGGCTATGTCGCCAAAAGTATTCTATATTTAGGCACTCATTAATAGAGGTTATTACTAATATAATAAAACAATTACACACCTATTTTCAATTGCTACAAAATGGACGATAAACAAAAACTAAGAGTAACGCAAGACTACGAAAAGTTGAGCGAAGAGATTAAAGAGCAAGTCAAGCTAGTATATCCTAGAGGGTATAGCGATCACCTTATCTCTTTCAAAAATAAAGAAGGTAAAACTATCAAAGGATTGCGCTTCGAGACAGAAGAGAAAATTTATTTGATTCGTATGACCATCGCCCAAGCGGAAGAAATTATCTCAGACGATGATGACTTTGATGAAGAAGGAAACCTCATCAAGAGTATTCAGGAAGAATACGAAGACAAGCACAGTGAAGTCGATTACTTGACAGACAACGAAAACTACGATGCTTAAAGCATCTTGTCTAGTTTACTACTTCACAAAAAAAAGGGTAAAAACTGCTTAGTTTTTACCCTTTTTTTGATTGGCTACGCCAAAATGTGTCTCTTCTTGTGGTATTAGTTCTCTATAAGAAATCTGTAAGGTGTCGGAGCGGTCATAACTCCCATATTCAAACATGGGGTTGATATCGAAATGCTGATACGCCAATATATGAATATCGCTGATGACAACAGTGGCATATCCAAACGAACTGACAACCATTTGGTACTGTCCTGTTTCTAAATATTGGATAGAATAACTGCCTTTGCTATCTGTTTGCGTCTGCAAGACAACCGCACCATTTAACGACAGTGTTATGGCGGCATGAGCAACTGGATCGCCCGCATCTTCGCTACTGACTAAACCTGATATACTCCCTCCTTTTTGCTGTGCAAAAAGCCAACAGGGCAAACCAACTAGTAACAAACAGTATAGGATTTTTTTCATAAGACAAATGGGACTGAGTAGGAAGTTGATGGAACAACTTCTGCATTAACATTGGGTTATCAAGTATATAAACATACAATAAATTGCACTTAAAACCTAATTATTCACCAAAAACATACGCTTAATGGACTACTGGCACTCGTATCTCCAAGGATACTTTGTTGCCCATTTTGTCTAGCCCAAAATCCATTGGGTTAATGTCGAAAGTACTTTCAAAAGTACCCTTTTTGCCTCGTTGCTTAAACACAAACGGTATCGTAAATTCTTGCGTAGCTCCCGCCATTGTCAAATCACCTACCACAATATACTTCCCTCCTTTGCGGTCAATGCTCCTTGACTCAAAATCGATGGTTGGATAGACTTGAGAGTTGAAATAATTGACTCCTCTAGCGTGGGCATTTTTGAGTCCATTTCCTGTCTTGATACTATTGACATCAATACTTATTTTGAAATTGGAAGTCGGCAAGTCTTTTTTGTCAAAACTAATTGTTCCGTTCATTTTCTCAAATACGCCCTTGGCTTTCGGTGCGTCAAATCGCACCACATAACCTTCGCTTTCTATCTGCCAAGCAATTTCTTCAGCAATCGCAAAGGCTGAAAATCCAATAAATAAAAAGAGAACTAAAAGTAGTGTGTATTTTTTCATGCTTATATAAATATTATAAAATTATAAAGAAAACTTTCCAAGTAAACAACTAGAAAGTCTGTATAGTTCTACTGCTTAACAAAAGTTGCTCCAACCCTTAGAGCATCTCTAAGATTATACTAATTTGAAAAGTCTTTTCCTGTTATATTTTACCTATTTTTTGCCCCATAGCTAAGGCTATGAAGCAATTGGCAATGAAAAGCCCACTAGTGGTTCATTCCACTAAGTATCCTGCGGATACTTAGTCTAAAGGGTTCATTGCATTCATCTAATAAAAAAATCTTACACAAATTATCAAAAACTATAATTTTAGACACGCTCTTAGAGCATACCTAACAAGATTACAGCAAATACCACAAAACAGCGAAATAGTGCAATACACTGCCGCCAATTACGAATAAATGCCAAATAAAATGAGCAAAAGGTACTTTTTTGTCAATGACAAAAAAGACAACACCAAAAATATAACTCGCCCCACCCCAAGCTATTAGATTAAAACCTGTATCGCCCATAGTGGCTCGAAGTGCTTCGGTATGCAATCCGCCTACAAAACCCAATAGCAAATAAAGTATCAAGGAGTACTTATCAAATTCATCTTTGTAAAACACCTTGATCAAAATCCCGACTGCTGCTACAATCCATTCCAACCAAAAGTAGTACCAGCCCTCGGCACCACCTACACCCAACAATAAGATAGGCGTATGAGTCCCTGCTATTAGCAAAAAAATACACGAATGATCAATAATTCCGAGTTTACGCTTGAGTATCATATCACCTAATACGGAGTGATAGATAGAAGACGAAAAATAGACAGCGATCAAACTCAATCCAAATATAGCTCCGCTCATCAATGCCCAATCTTTGGGGCTTGCCATACCATAAATAACCAAAAATATAGTTCCTACAACCGCAGCTATAGCACCCAATCCATGCGATAAAGTATTGAACCACTCTTCGAGCCACATACGGTGCCTAGCTCCCGTAGCACTATTCATCATTGCCATATTTTATATTTTTTTTATTTCTTTTTTTTAACGACAAAAAAGCCACAAATCAATTGACTTGTGGCTTTTCTTGCTTTGTAATGACTTCTGTAAGTACTATTTTGCCACTGGCACGTACAATTGTCCTTTCTCGATAGTACGACCAATTACAATCTTCTGTACTTCCGATGTTCCTTCGTATATCTGTGTAATTTTAGCATCTCTCATCAAACGCTCTACGTGGTATTCTTTTACAAATCCGTATCCGCCGTGTACTTGTACTGCCTCTACAGTAGTACGCATCGCTACGTCAGAAGCATACAATTTGGCTTGTGAGCCTGCTAGTGCGTAATCCATGTGCTGATCTTTGAGCCATGCGGCACGATACACCAACATTTTGGACGCTTCTATTTCTGTTGCCATTACTGCCAACTTGAAGCTAATTCCTTGGTGCTGAATGATGGGTTTGCCAAAAGCAACTCTTTCTTTTGCATAAGCAGAAGCCAACTCATAAGCTCCACCAGCTATACCCAATGCTTGCGACGCAATTCCGATACGTCCGCCACCTAGCGTTTTCATTGCAAATTTGAAACCAAAGCCATCTTCTCCAATTCTGTTTTCTTTCGGTACAATTACATCATTGTACAATATAGTATGCGTATCAGACGAACGAATACCCAATTTGTCTTCTTTGGCAGAAACTTCTACTCCTTTCCAGTCTGTTTCTACAATGAATACATTGATGCCACGGTGTCCTTTCTCTACATCTGTTTGTGCTACTACCAAATGTACTTTAGAACTTCCACCGTTGGTAATCCAGTTTTTGGTACCATTCAATACATAATGGTCGCCCATATCGATAGCGGTCGTACGCTGCGAAGTAGCATCAGAGCCCGCTTCTGGCTCCGACAAACAAAATGCTCCAAGCCATTCGCCTGTAGCGAGCTTGCGCAAATACTTTTCTTTCTGTGCTTCCGTCCCGAAAGTCTCCAATCCCCAACAAACCAATGAGTTATTGACAGACATGGCTACAGAACAAGAGTTATCTACTTTTGAGATTTCCTCCATTGCCAATACATAAGATAGCGTGTCCATACCGCCTCCGCCATATTTTTCGCTGACCATCATACCCAAAAACCCGAGTTCACCCATTTTTTTGAGCTGCTCTGTAGGGTGTATCATTTTAGAGTCGCGCTCAATTACTCCCGGTAAGAGTTCTTTTTGAGCAAAATTACGTGCAGCTTCTTGTACTGCTAAGTGTTCTTCGGATAGTTCAAAAGTCATGGTTGGTATTTTTTGTATAATTATAGTAGTATGCTTTTTTATTTTTTTGATTGTCATTAGAGTTCCCTCCAATAGTGCCACAAATATAACAATTTATTCCGAATTGGCGTGTCATTTTTTTGTCTGCATTTACAGTGCTTACGCCTCCATGTCAGGCATCAAAAAATCAATCTGTATTGCCTCATCTACTTCCAACCCAAACAAGGTCGCTGCTTGCCCCATATTGACTGCCAATTCTAGCAGCCCTGCCGAGTTGAACAAGCAAAGTACTTCGCCAACAGGCACATCTGCATAATTCTTGCTGATACGTGTGATCGGGTCGTAGCGTTTGAAATAGAGCTCAAAGGGGCGGTTTTGTCCAATTCGATTAAATAGATTGGCATCTATATTTAGTACGACATTCTGATAATTGTCAATATGTACAACAGAGCCTCGTATTTGGTCTTTTCCTGTTATCGGTTGTAGCGTCAGACGCTCTAGCAGTTCTTCGGTCGATTCGCCTATTTGGTGTGGTGGCTTGCCCGACAATAGATGTCCGACTACTTCCGAAAAAACGTCTTTGACCCCAAATACCTGTCCGCTTGCTCCATGAAAAAGCTCATAGATTTTGGTCGGTTTGTCATCAAAAATCAAAGAAAAAATACCGTTGTCTGGTCCTACAAAATAATGCCCTTGATGCTCGATGAGCAAAAAACGAGGACGAGATTGATAAAAATTGTGTACAGAAATAAGGTGTATCGTTCCTTTCGGAAAACTCTTGTACGCATTCTTGACGATGTAAGAAGCCTCCACAATATTGTGATTTTCAATATTGTGTGTAATATCTGCAAAAATTACAGGGTGTTCGTGCGACAATATACTACCCTTGACGACTCCCACAAAGTAGTCTTGCCAGCCAAAGTCAGTAGTAAGTGTAACAATGTTCATACAGAAGAACTTCTAGTAAAATAGTACCTATCCAATACGGCAAATACTGCCCCCAAACGCAGAAAAAAAATGACTATTCTTTCGTTTAGATTAGATTTTTTTGATTTTAGCAGGCTAAAGTACACTATTTTTTTGAGAATGCCCTGATTTGTGGTAGGAAGTTATTTTAGTCTTCATCGCCCAACAGGTCTGGGCGTAGTTTTTTGGTACGTTGGTAGGCTTGTTCGTCTCGCCAATTTTCTATATTCTTTTGGTGCCCCGAAAGCAATATTTCTGGAATACCATGTCCTTGGTAATCGGCTGGACGGGTATAGATAGGCGGAGCCAACAAATCATCTTGAAAAGAATCAAATAGTGCCGAAGATTCATCGTTCAATACTCCCGGCAACAATCGCCCAATAGCATCGACGAGTATTGCTGCGGGCAATTCACCTCCTGACAACACAAAGTCTCCAACCGATATTTCTCTGGTAATGTACAAATCTCGCACACGCTGATCAACTCCTTTATAATGTCCACAAAGTATAATCAAATTTTCTTTCAACGAAAGTTGATTGCAATGTCCTTGTTTTAGGGTTTCGCCATCTGGCGTCATGTAGATAATTTCGTCGTAATCCCGTTCGGCTTTCAGCTTGTCGATAACTGTCGCAATCGGCTCTATCATCATGACCATGCCTGCCCCACCTCCAAACTGATAATCATCTATCTGCTTATGTTTGCCAATACCATACTCGTGTAGGTCATGCAATCGCACTTCTAACAATCCTTTGGTTTGGGCACGCTGCATAATCGAGTGCGACAATGGGCTGGTCAACAATTGAGGTTGAGCCGATATAATATCTATACGCATAAAAAATTGTTTGGTCGCCCTACGGGCTTTGTTGAACCAATTGTGAGCGGTTACTTTTTGTTGATTTGTTTGTTCGCTCTTCGAGCTCTGTTGAGCCAATTGTGGTGGTTACTTTTTGTTGATGGACAATTGATACTGTCTTAATTTTCTCAACATATTGGCTAAATGTACTATTTGGGGGCGTATTTCTTGATTTACTATTTTTGCATCAAAAAAATTCAATGCTTTTGCTATCTCCAAATGACTAACTGTTTCCATCAAACTACCGTAGGCAATTTCAGTATAACGAGCTTGTTCTTTTCCTGATATCCGAGCAGTTCCTTCAGAGATATTCGCAGAAACAGAATTGACAGAACGACGTATCTGACTAACTATTCCATACAATTCTTCTTTTGGAAAATTCGCTGTTTCTGAATATATCAATACACTCAACTTTTTAGCCTGTTGCCAAACTTCTAACTTTTCAAATGGGAATAAATACATAAACTATAATTTTTAGGGTTGAAATGATAAATTGCCGAAGGCGAAAACAAACAACCATTTGTAATTGGTTAAACAAAGCCCAAAGGGCGACCAAACAGTCAAACAGTTTTCAAACAATTGCTCGAAAGAGCAAAAATCAACACCCACTACAAGTCCCTATCCCAAATCACTTTCATTAAATTCAATACCTGAATTGCGCAATCGCTTGGCAATATCTGATAATTCCGACTTGAATCGGCTATCATTTTCGAGCATATTTTCGATCGTTTTACAAGCGTGAATGACCGTACTGTGATCTCTTCCACCAAATGCGCCACCGATATGCTTAAGTGATTTATTGCTCA
Source organism: uncultured Saprospiraceae bacterium (assembly GCA_937139495.1). Lineage (GTDB taxonomy): Bacteria > Bacteroidota > Bacteroidia > Chitinophagales > Saprospiraceae > Aureispira. Next base: position 6,812 of record CAKZQC010000008.1, read on the forward strand.
ACTGTTTAGCCAAATACATGGATACTTGTCGAGCTCGAACAATGAATTTTTTACGTGTTTTTTCTTTCAGTTTCTCCATCGGAATATCATAATGTTCCGCTACCGTTTTCTGAATGTATTCTACCGTTATTTCGTTCGATATATTATCTATAAATTGACTGATTACTTCTTTAGCCAAATCAATATCAATATTGCGCTGGTTGAGTGCCGCTTGTGCAATAATAGATATTAAAATCCCTTCCATTTCCCGAACATTTGTACGAACATTGTACGAAATAAATTCGAGTACATCGGGTGGCAAATCAACCCCATCAGAAGACATTTTTTGCTGAATAATCGCCATACGGGTTTCCAAGGAAGGAATTTGCAAATCTGCTGACAAGCCCCACTTAAACCGAGAAATCAAACGATCCTCTATCCCTTTCATTTCCTTGGGAGGACGGTCAGAGGTCAATATCAATTGTTTACCACTTTGATGCAAGTGATTGAATATCGAAAAGAAAATATCTTGTGTCTTGACTTTGTTCTCCAAAAACTGAATATCATCGACAATCAAGACATCGACCAACTGATAAAACTTAGCAAAATCACTAATCGCATTATTGCGCAAAGCATCAATAAATTGGTTTGTAAATTTTTCGGAAGAAACATACAAAACGGTCTTATCCTCAAACATGCTTTTGACCTGATTGCCAATCGCTTGTGCCAAGTGCGTTTTGCCTAATCCTACATTGCCAAAAATCATCAATGGATTAAAAGCGGTTTCACCAGGGCGTTTGGCAACTGCCACGCCTGCCGCTCTCGCCAATCGATTACAATCACCCTCTATGTAATTATCAAAAATATACGTCGGGTTGAGTTGCGAATCAATTTTGAGCTTCTGAATCCCTGGTATCACGAAGGGATTTTTGATTTTATCAGGAGCTGTTTTATTATATTTACTGTTCGATTTATTAGTCGGGACAGCTATTTTGGTGCTACCTGGTTGAGGCGTCTGTTTGCGAGGCACCAAGTACTCGAGACGAGCTTCCTCCCCTATTTCTGCACGAATAGATTGCTTGAGTATATCTACATAATGCCCCTCCAAAAATTCATAGAAAAATTTATTGGGTACTTGTATCGTCAATACGCTTCCCTCTAGACGTAGAGGCACGATAGGCTCAAACCAAGTCTTAAAACTCTGAGCGGTAACGTATTGCGTTATAATTTGTAAACAGTTATTCCAAACCTTGTTGTGGTCTGCCATAGGTAGTGGTTCATTCTAGTAAATAAACCGATGCAACCACATAGAGCGTGTGGGTGTACATCGGTCTGCTAAGGTCGTAAAAAAAAATGGAAATCAACCCTAGTTTTTTTTTTTATAAACCCTTATTTTTTTTCGATTTCCGAATATTTATTTTAAGCAAAAACGGGCTTTTTCGTTTTGGGTTATAATAGTTCTTTTTACGCTTGTTTTTTTGACTTTTCATTTACAAAATTCCTGCACTATCAGCCAGCTTTTTTTGCACTAAATGTTATTATTTCCCCACTACTGTATTATTGCACTGCACGCATTTTTTGCCAAAGTCTTTCTCAAAATAAACATCTAAACGCCCCAATACCATTCCTGCCCAACCGACTTGCGTAATCAATACTTCTTGATTGGCTTTATTTGGCACAATAGTCGGCGTTTCCAAAAAAGTATGGGTATGCCCTCCTATTATCAAATCAATGTGTTTGGTTTCTTTTGCCAATAGCAAATCACACATTTTATCTTCTGAATTACCCTTGGGTGTATAACCCAAATGCGACAAACAAATGACGTAGTCACAGCCTTCGTCTTGTTTCAGTATTTGAGCATATTTATTGGCTTGCTCTACTGGATTGAGGTATTTTGTTTGTTTGAACATTGCCGCAGGCACCAATCCTTCCAGCCCAATTCCTACGCCTAATATTCCTATTTTGAGGAGTCCTTTCTGGAATACTTGATAAGGTTTGGTGTCGTGTTCCATGATGGTTTCCGAAAAATCATAGTTGCAATTAATCAACGGAAAATTTGCTTGTGCATTGAAGTGCTTGTGCAATCCATCAATACCGCCATCAAAATCGTGGTTGCCAATCGTCCCTGCATCATAACCCATTTTAGACATGAGTTTGATTTCTAGTTCGCCACCAAAATAATTAAAATAAGGTGTCCCCTGAAACATATCCCCTGCATCTAGCAACAAGACATTTTTTTCTTCTGCTCGAATTTTTTTGATCAAAGCGGCACGCTTAGCGATTCCTCCTCGTCCTTGATTTTTGCCGCCATCTATCGGAAACGGCTCTATACGGCTGTGTACATCGTTGGTATGCAGAATAGTTAGCTTATGCAATTTGGCGTCTTCGTTCATAGCCTCCTTGGCATTTACAAACTTAGGTAACATAGTAGTAGCTCCTGCTACAATTGCTGTTTTGCCGAGTTGTGTCAAAAAAGAACGTCTATTGTACATATCTTTTAGTAATTTGTGGTTTGAAATAGAATGCAAAGATACATAATTGTTGTTGATTCGCCCTATTCAGCATACTCGAATCAATTCTTGTATTCTATTGCCGAAGGCAATAATAAACAAATTCCAAAAATAGATGTTACTACATGTAATTCTTAGCCACACTATTTTCCGTTGAGATTACCACTTTAAATATAACTAATGAACTTAATAGAAAGCTTGCGTTGGCGCTATGCCACCAAAAAATTTGATGCGACCAAAAAAGTAAGTACCGAAGATTTGGCGGTTATTCAAGAAGCCATACAGCTCACCGCTACTTCTTATGGTTTGCAATTATTCAAAGTATTGATAGTAGAAAATAAAGAAACTAGAGCCAAATTGCAGCCTGTATCTTGGGGACAAACGCAGATTGTAGATGCTTCGCACTTGCTTGTTTTTTGCAATCACAAAAAGATTGAAGCTAGAAATATTGACAGTTTTGTCACTCTCAAAGCCAAAACTCAAGGTATTGCAGCCGAAAACCTACAAGGATATGCCAACTTCATGCACAGCAAACTAGCCGAAAAAACTCCTAGCGAAATAGAAAACTGGACAGCTAAGCAGGTTTATATTGCCTTAGGCAATGCCATGGCTGCTTGTGGCGAACTAAAAATAGATGCTTGCCCAATCGAAGGTTTTCAACCTGACCAATACACCGAAATACTCGAACTAGAAGATAAAAACCTACAGCCTGCCGTAGTATTAGCCGTAGGCTATCGCTCTGCCGAAGACGGCACGGCTTCCGCCCCTAAAGTACGTCGTTCTATCGACGAGCTTTTTGAGACGGTTTAGTAGCATCGCTACTACCAAAAACTATAAATAGGCGTATCGCTCCTGCTGGAATGATACGCCTATTATTTTTAGAGCTTACTTCACTACTTATTTGCTCAATACTATTTTTTCATTAATCAAACCTTCCAAGGTCTGTACTTTCAAGAAGTACACACCATTCGTCAAATCACCCAAATCAATTGCCTGCTCTTCGTTGAGTTGTGCTGACTGTACTACTTGTCCTGCGGTATTGAATATTTCCATCGCTCCTGATATGGGGCGGTCTAGTTGGATATAGCCTGTAGTAGGGTTAGGAGAGATAGTTAAGTTTATTTTTTGCTGTTTTTGTAGTTGAGGTAAGGCGGTAATCGTAAGGTTTTCAAAATAACGCATGGTGTCCTTTCTATCTCGATATATAGCTGTTCTTAAATCTAAACTATATCCAAACAAATCTAAATCGCCATCATCATTAATATCTACTAATTGGACATCACTGCTAATTCCTGTATTATTTAGATTACGGAAAGGATTGGCAGGATTGCTGTAGGCTAATCTAGTTGTATATAAGGGATTAGCGGCACTTCCTTCGTTTTCATAATAATACTCATCTAAGAGTATATCCAAATCATTGTCATTATCTGCATCTATAAATTGCATTTCACCTCTAAAAGTAGCCCCACCTGGTATCGTATCTTGGAAAGGAGTGTTGGCTTGATCCAAGTCAAAATTTGGACTAGTGCTACTACCATTATTTTTGAAATAAAGGTAAGCTGCTCCAGCTGTAATACTAACATAGTAAAATAAATCTAAGTCGCCATCCATATCTATATCTATGAAAGTAGAGCCTTTGTTAGCGGTATTTACATTCGGGAATTGTGGATACAGCGAGTTGATTGTATCCAAAGGATTCGCCGTTCCTGTTCGCTGAGTAAAAGAAGGGTTGATTGAATCGCCTGTATTCTCAAAGTAACTAATTGATTCTCCTGTTGTAGCCAAATACGGGTCTAAAGTACTTGCAAAACAATCCAAGTCCCCATCTCCATCTACGTCTACAAAAGAAGGATATTCTATATTGACATTCAAAAATAATTTATTTCGTCTCGTATAGACCGTACTATCAGCTGCTCCTGTATTTTCGTAATAGACATTCTCATTCGTGAAATAGTTATAATAAAAACCAACCACATCCAAATCGCCATCAGCATCCAAATCTACAAAATCAATTGGACAGCGACTGAGCGTGTCATCTACGTTCAGCGGATTAGCCGTACCCGTATTCTCCATGAATAGTATAGGATTCACTTGCCCAGCAGCAGGTGTAGCCATACCGACGCCAGTCACGACAGCAGCAGCCATACCGAGTTTTTTGAGCTGTAGTGTATAAGAAGCGAGCTTATCGAGCAGTTGGCTTTGCTTGTATTGTGTGTATTGGTAGAATTTGCCTGATTGATAGGCTTTTTGGAGCTTTTGGGTGAGTTTGGTGTATTGTTTTTGTAAGTACGTTGGGTTTGTTTGTTGCATTTTTATTTATTTTTTGGTTTATACAGTTTGATTATTGCTACAAAGCTAAATAAAAAAAAAACAAAATTGTTACTTATCGGACAATAAAAGACACCTCTACTCAACTTATTTCTACTCCATCTAACTATTCAGCGTTTCAATCAATTCTATGGCAACTTCATTGAGTTGATTTATTGCCACCGGAATATTCCAATTATCTTTATTGCGTGGCTCTACATAATTGGAAATAGAGCGAATTTGCAAATAATTGGTTTGGGTCATTTGACAAGCATAAGCAAAAGCTGCTCCTTCCATACTTTCGGTCGCTGCTGCTGGGTATTTGGCTTTTATTTTGGCGATAGAGTCGGCTGTTCCGTGCACTTTATTGACCGTAATCCCTTTTACTGCCTTCAAAAAACTACTTGGATTAGCAAGCTGCAATTCGCCATTCTGATAAGGATATTCATTGGCGGCAGCCAATCCCATCTCAAATACATCGGTAAAATCTCCATTAGATTCCTCTACGCCAATATCTGCCATACGGTCGCCTATTACTTGTACGACTTCGCCTATTGCTAGACTTTCGTCCAATGCTCCTGCTATACCCAAATTGATCGCTAAATCTGTCGGGATACTCGACAAAAAAGTAGCAACATGAAAGGTCGTTTGTACCGCTCCTACTCCTGTCACTACAATACGTATATCGAGCTTATTATTAAAAAAACGAATGCCTTCTTTTTGCTTAAAATTTGCCTTGAGGTAATCCAATAGAGGCAATATCTCAAAGGTGGTCGCACTGACTATTAATAGATTCATAATTAGTATTTTTTGTACATTGAATTAGGTATTGTGTTGCATCTTCCAATTTTTTAGCACAACAGGCTTGTTTTTTTTAGAGATTAAAATAGTGTCATTTCCTCCTTCAATTGTACCACCTTTATATTTAAGTGTTATTCTATCAATAATCGAGTAAGACCAGCTATCAAAACTTTCATTTATTAGACCATCTTTACTTTGAGGATAATTCTTATAAACCCGCTTATTAAATAATCCAGAGCCTAATACATTTATTAGAGCCTTCTCTGCATCATAATATATATTTGCTGTTTTAGGTGAGTTTTTTATTCGTTCTTGATAATCTAAATTTAATGTTTCATGTCCACCTCTATAATCATATGTATCTGAGACTCTGAAAAATAGAACCATTAACTCTTCTGACAGTTTCACTGATTGTGTATCTGATGATTCTTCAGTCAATATTCTTTGTAAGTTTTCATGTTTTGCTAGTCTTTTCCAAATATTCTGAATAACAGCTTCTCCAACATATTTCACTTCATAAATGGTAAACGCTCTAACATCTCCACTAATTTTGCAATCTATTTTTTCAGATAAAAACAACGTAAGTATTGTATCAGGAGTAAACCATTTTATTACCTTCTGTTCTCCTTTTTTACATGTGAAAAAATAAATATCTTGATGTTGACTCCTGTCAGAATTATAGCCTACTTCAATCTCTAGATTCTCATCATTTATCACTTCTTCTTGATATATCGGTAATGTGCAGTATATTTCTTTTCTAGTAAGAGGCTGGACAATTTTGAACGTTATTGTATTTTTTATTTTCTCTAAATTAGAAAAAAAAAGAACTGGTCTTTTTGTTATTAAATACAAAGAAGAATCTTGCAAAACTCTATGTAATTCGGAATCAGATTTATGTTTATTTAAGTTCTCCACACTAATTGGTTCAAGAGCTAACTCAAGATTACTTTGGAATAATAATTTCATTTTTTGTTATTTCTAATTAATCTAATTATTTACAGTATAGACATTACATCTCAATGAAACCAAACCTTCGTTTTATCGGTTGGGTCGCCGTTATAATTAAACAAAATCTCACTGCCTGCTGGAATATCTTCTAAGGCATATATCGTCAAGGTCTGAAATTCAAAATCGGCTTCATATTCCGCATTGGGCGTATAGCTGTGATTGTACAAACTGCCGTTGCCCAAGGCAATCGCACCTGCTTCGTCTATCCAATCAAAATAATAATTGTATAATTCTGTTTGTTTCAACTGCTTCATCTGATTGGCTGGCACTACGACCACAGGACAAATTTCAATGACACTATTGGCGGTAATATCTTCCGCACAAAACATTCCTCGACCGCCCAATGGGCTAGTATTGCTATATAAACTAGGTATCTGCATTATTTTTTTTATTAGATTTTATCTAATTCTATACATTTTAAAAGCCGTGCGGGCGAATGCAATTCGCCCCAACCCAACAGAAACGCTCCGATAGAGCCGTACGGGCGAATTGCATTCGCCCTCCATCATAATTGGAAAAATTTTAATCTACGATTCCGCCAATACGAGCGACGTCCCAAATATTACGAAACAAAGCCCCATATTTATTTTGCTTAATCTGCTCCTCTTCTCGCTCCCAAAAGTGCAAATTGCTAACCGTATAGAGATAACCAAAATCGTAGCTGGTAGAACCGCCACCTTCTATTTTTTCGGCTATCCAATTGTAAGGATAACGATAGCTTTTTTCTTGCAATCGGACAACTTCTAGGGCATTTTTGCGAATTTCTTGAGCTGCAAAAAGGTACTGTTCAGCGTCACTTTCAGGAATATCTTTATTTAGTTTTTGGACTCTTTTTTGCAATAAATATTGCAAGGTTTGAATTTTGTGGGCTACACGCAAATTGGTTATTTCTATACCTAGACGAAGCTCTTCCCAAATAGCAGCCTGCTGTTCTGTCCATTCAAAATCCTGCTTCATTTGCTCCAAAATAACCACTGTTTTTTCGTGCAGTTCTTTGAGTGGGTTTATGGCATTGGTGTACCATTCGTCAATAGTCGTTTGCGATGCTTTGCGAGCCATGTAGGGATATGCTTGGGGCGGCCTGGGGTGAAATTCCATACTCAATCCCCATGGCAATTCGTCGGTAATGGTTTGTGCCACCAAATAACGTATCAACTCTTTGTCCTTGATATATTCTTGCTGCAAATCGGCTGCTTGCTTGAGCAAATTGGTCGCTTCGCTGTTTTGTAATATTCGACCAATAAAAGTAATAGCACCTGGGACAATCTCTTGTCCATTAAATTTGCTTTTCCATGACCAGCGGGCAATACTCCAATCAATCGCCCAATACCCCCATTCCCAACCTGAACTAAAGGTCAAATGACCTTCTATGCCGAGTGTATCCATCAATAAAATATCGTCCAATCGAGTCTGCAAGTACGGCAGTAGTAGCATCGGCACAGAGTTATCGAACGTTACCCAATAGGCAGATTCTGGAAAGTACCATACTTCTCTAGTCTTTTTTTCTTCTTTCAGAATATCCAACATGTGTAGCAAATTTGGATTTTCGTAAACAGGGGCTTTTTCGTCGCGCAAACCATAGAACATAACGGTGTGCACAAACATACCACGAGTAGCATCGAGCAAAGCTTGATCCGATGTTAAAACCAATTCTTCTTTGGCTTTGCCCAATGTATTTTCCTTTTTTACTACGTGTTCTCGACCATAGAGGCGGCTGTTGTATTTATTTGTTATCAAGTCATTGATATACAACTCTAGAGCTTGTTTTTTCTTGACATTTCCTTCCGTAAATTCAGTTGCCGAAAATTCCATCGAAATCAAATTCCAAGGCACTTCAAATAGTTTGTCCAAGTTCGCTTCTATCTGCTTTTTTTTGCCTTGCAATGTATTGGGAAACGATTGATACAACATAAACGCTTTTTGCTGCGTCATGTGCAGCGATATATCCAATGCGACCATAATACCACGCTGTTGAGCGTACAACATGGCAGGTTTGATATACGCTGTCCAGCGTTCCAACTCATCAGTTTCGAGCAAATTGAACTCTAGATAATTTTGTTGGTTGCGTGCCAACCAATCTATATATTCCTTGACCAATGTTATGCCATTGGGACAATCTGGATTGAGTAGCGGCTCTGTCATTTCGAGCGGGTGCATCGTGTGAATATGAAACCCTCTCTTATTAAATCTTGGTGTGACTTCCCATTCTAGCTTTTCGGTCAAATTCCAAAAATTAAGTGCTGGAATATAAGTTTCTTTAGCATGATAAAAACCAAAACCCAATTGTTCCTGTAGCAATCCATACAAACCAAAACTAATCGCTTCGTAAGATTGGGCGTCAAGCGTCAATATAATTTGATTGCCCTGACGAACCGAACGCCAAGTATAATCTTGTGCAGGATAAGCTAAATAGGTAATATTGTCTTTGATATAACTGCTCAGTGAGTCGGCAGCTGGAATTACCTCCGTTGGCAACTGAAGCAAAATTTCCTGTTCTCGATTATTAGCATCTACAGGGCAATTGCAAGCCTGCTGAAGCAGTCGGATACAATCATCAATAGTTTTTTGGGTATTGGGTTGATGGAGTAAATCTTCATTTGCCATAATAGAAATACCATTAATAGCATGACTATTGTAACTAAATAATAAAGACCAACAAAAAATAATTAAAATAGTGAACTGTTGCATAGCTGTTTTTAAAATTGCTTTACTAGAGGTTACGTTATTGTATTGGCGTAGCCTTATGGAAATAGCAAAGATAAAATTTTATCGTTTAAGCGAGCTACATTTGTGTAATGTTGGCATATTTTAATATTTTGCAGCAGCAAAGAAGCAAAACAGCTCTCTTACACGCCATTCAAAAAAATCAAACACATGAAACATTTAATAGCTTATATCGCAGTAGCATTGCTGTGGACTCATTCTACTCTATACGCCCAAACGGAAGCCGTTTATGATATTCAATTGGCAACTTATGCAGCACCCAGCTACCAGAGTTTCCATAAGCTGTACCAAGACGGTTATGTCTTTTCGGTATTGCAGGACAATGGACTTTCCAAAATATACATGGGTACGTTCGCCCACAAAAGCATGGCAAATCAAGAACTGAATATTATTCGTAAGAAAGGATTTAAAGATGCTTTTTTAGTAAAGCATGAAATACTAGAAGAAGATGCCGTTTATGTATTGCAATTGGCGACTTACGACCAACAAGCAGACATCTACTGGGCAGATTGGCAACGCCTCACCCCTAACTTGTCGGTACAGTTGAGCGACAGCAAAGTTAGAATTTGCGCTGGCCCTTATTATACTATGGACGAAGCCAGCGAAGCACAAGAACGCTTATTGGCTAGTGGTCCTAAAGATATTTTCTTGAAGAAAGTTAGTAGCAAAGTACTACACAAAATTGGTCAATTTGACCTCGAACGCTCTCCTAGCTATGGCAAACAAGTGGGTAGCACTCGCAATTCAGTCAAAGCATTGCAACAGCTTCTCCACGCAGAAGGGCTCTACGAAGCCAAAGATAATGGTGCATGGACTAGCAGCACACAATCGGCTGTCATCAAATTCAAGAAAACGAACAACCATTACATTCGCCATCAGGCAGCTAGCGGCTCACTTGACTTTGAAGAGCAACCTGCTATTTATACCTTGCAATATTATATCAACCTATTGCCCGAAGACCCAAAAACAGCGGTCAAAGCATTGAGGGAATTCAAACACCCAATCGCCAAAGTATTTGCGGCTTACGCTTACTTGAACGGAGATGTATTGATTGACAATAAAATTACGACCGTCAATCAATTGACGAATACAGCAATGCAGCAAGTTTTTCGCAATTATAAAGGAACAACTCGCTATGATTTCAGTCTAAAATACTCGTATGAAGACATAGGGCAACTGCTCGAACACCTCAAAGCAATGCACGAAGTGGTCAAAAGTCGTCCAGACTTGCCTTGTTGGTTGTTTGAACGCCACCCGAATATCATGAAAAAAATTGTAGCTCCTTACTGGAACAATAGCCGTGATAATTATACCGTTTCTACGGATTGTGGCAACTTCATGGAGTCGGAAGAAATGAGAATGTTGTATTTGATTTCGGCTGATTTTGCTGCCAAAGAGCAGCCAATAGATAACTTTGCGGCTCTCAATCGTTACTATGTTGCTCCTACTCCATTGAATTTTCAAGAGATGGAAGAAAACGAAAAATGGAACGGCACACTTTGGAAAAACCTAAAAAGTTGGTCAACCGAAAGTCCGTTGCAAACCAATATGTACACGCTCTTGCGTTTTAGCTATTACGATGCGTTGCAGAAGTTGGAAAATCATTTCATGCAAAAAGGTTTTGCTGGAATCGAAGCTAGAGCTTTAGGTCTCAAACTAATCAGAGAAACCGTTGGTATCAATCTAAAAGATTATGCTTCTGAGTTGGACAAATAATGAAGCTTAGGAAACGAAGTTTCCATAAAAAACAAGTGCGTAACAGAGTAAATTCAGACTTTGTTACGCATTTTTATTTTTTATCTATACTTTGTGGTCAATGCACGATTGTGCCTACTAGAAGACTTTCCGAAACAACTTCAATATAAAGAGGCAGCCATGCTGCATCTCCAGAATATACTATGGCAAAGAAAAAAAGAAATAATAAACAACCGAAACCCAAACCAACGCCTGCTGTTCAGGCAACCAAAAAGAGTACCTTGGTACAAGAACCTGTATCTAGCAATACGCCCAACTGGTTGACCGTCGATACCGTTGCGATTGGTATTTTGCTACTTTTCGTACTCATGGTACGACTCAAACTACTTGGCATTCCGTTAGAGCGAGACGATGGAGGTTTCTCTTATACCGCATTCCAAGTGCTGCAAGGCAAGGATTTGTATGCAGAAGTCTATGATATTAAGTTGCCGTTCCTCTATATCCTTTTTGGTACTTTTATTACCTTGTTTGGCAATAGCGTAGAGGGAATTCATACAGGATTATTAGTGTTTGATTTGGCTTATATCGTTACGCTTTTCTTTTTCTGTCGTTACTTTTTCGACAGAACAATTGCGTTGGTGGCTACATTTGCGTTTGCTATTTTGAGTTTGGGCCCCAATCTATTGGGCTTTGCCTCTCATGCCACACACTTTGCGATTTTGCCAGGACTATTAGGGCTTTTTGCATTGACTAAAGCCATTGACACCAAAAGAAAAATTTTGTTTTTTGTAGCAGGTATTTCTTGTGGATTGGCTTTTTTGGTCAAACAGCAAGCCGTGCATTTTATGCTATTTTCTGGCTTTTATGTCATATATGCTTTCGCCAAAGAGCGACCCAATATACAATGGAAAGAGTGGTTTATTAGCGAAGCTATTTTAGTTATTGGTTCGATTACACCTTATTTGTTAGTGCTACTATATATGTTTGCCAAGGGCAATTTTGAAGATTTTTGGTTCTATACCGTTGTATGGCCTACGGAGTATGCTACTTCTAGCAAAACAGGTGCTTCTTGGGAAATTATTCAGATGCAAATTGGTAGCGTTATCCGCAATCAAGAATGGTTGTGGTATTTGGCAGCAGGAGGTATTATTTCTATGTTCTTAGTCCAAATAGAAAACAAGTGGCGAGTATTTGTACTACTACTGGGACTATTTATGGTCTTTGGCTTAGCGACTGGTTTCCATTTTTATCAGCATTATTTTGTGGTATTGATTCCTGTTATCGCTTTGCTTAATGGTTTATTTGTTCGCAATATGGGCAAGTTCATCAATCAAGTTATGAATATAAAATGGGGAATAGCCATACCATTGGTTGTTTTTGTGTTTGCGTGGACGCAAGTGATACGCCACGATTCTAGTTATTTCTTTGAGCCTGATTACGATAAGATTCTACGTACCAGTTACGGCAGTGCCAATCCGTTTCCAGAGTCTAAAATAATTGGTGAGTTCATCAAAAAAAGAACCACACCAGAAGACAAAATAGTGATTGCTTGTTCGGAGCCTCAAATTGGCTTTTATGCTCAACGAGAGAGCGTAACAGGACAAATTTTCACTTACACACTCGTAGATAGTGGCAAGTATATGATAGAGCTACAAGATGAGTTTATCAACGATATACAAACTAAACGCCCCAAAATATCTGTTTATACTTGGATGGGAAATTCTTGGCTCAACAAGGATCAAGGTATGCGCGTATTCAAGGCGATAGAAGACAACCACAATAAGTACTACAATCTAGTAGGCGTGACGGAATGTATCCCAACAAGAAGAACACAAAATGGTCCTATCTTTTGGAATACACAATATCACTGGGACGCTGATGCCGTCCAATATTATAACGAGCGCATGGGCGGCTGGCAACAAGCCAATCAAAAATTAGCTAATGCGGGGCAGCGGGGTACTCCTCCTCCAAACTTGATGACAGTATGGGAACGCAAAGCAGAAGTAAGTGTACCTGCCCAATAAATATCCATTATTCGCAAAATAAGCTACAAAGTATTTTTGTGTTTGAAATAGAATTTATATCTTTGCAGTTGCAATAGATGAAAACACACTTTGTAGGCATCTAACATTATAATCAAAATACTAATCAAAAAATATCATGAAAAAAGATATCCATCCTGACAATCATCGTTTAGTAGTCTTTAAAGACATTTCGAACGACACAGGTTTTTTGACACATTCTACTGCTCCATCTAAAGAAAACATAGTATGGGAAGATGGTAACGAGTATCCACTAATCAAAGTTGAGATTAGCAACACTTCACACCCTTTCTACACTGGTAAAATGAACTTCGTAGATACAGCAGGTCGTATTGATAAATTTAACAAGAAATTTGCTAAATTTGGTCAGTTCAAAGTTAAAAACCAAGAAGAAGGAGAAGAAAACTAAGTCAACTGCATTTAGTTTACTCATTCAAACTATAGAAGACTACGGCAGTAGTACTTCCGATCAAAAAGTCAATATCACCTCGGTAATATTGACTTTTTCTGCGTGTACCTAAGACTATCGTTTCAGGCTCAACTTGTAATCCAATCCTTCTACCTCAAACACCGCCTCGATAGCACGACTAGCAATCAAATCCGCAGGCGGCTGTATTTGTAGCTTTTGTTCTCCAAACAAAATAACTTGATGAGCAAATTGCAATGCAATTTCTAGCTCATGGGTTGCCAAAAAAAGTAGCTTTTGCTGCTCAACAGCGAGCGATTGCAATACTTGAAAAATCTTAACTCGATTGACAAAATCTAAATGAGCCGTGGCTTCGTCGAGCAATATAATGGGTGTATCCTGTGCCAAAGCTCTAGCAATAAGTACCAACTGTTGCTCCCCGTCGCTACAATTGGTCAAGTATTTTTTTTGCAAATGCCCTATCGACAATCGTTCTATTATTTGTTGAATAAATTGCTCATCGGCAGGCTGTAGTTTGCCCAAAAATCCTAGATAAGGATACCGCCCCATCGCTATCAAATCATAAACTGTCAAATAAGGTGTTTGGAGACGTTCGGTTGTTACGATACTGATTTGCTTTGCCAATTCCTTGGCAGAATGCTGTTTCAATGCTTTTCCGTGCAGAGTGATATTGCCCGCAAGCGGCAAAATAGATTGCATCAATGTTTTGAGCAACGTCGTTTTTCCGCTGCCATTTCTACCCAACAAAACTACCAATTGACTGGCATCAAAAACAAAACTCGTCGCTTCGTCTGCTATAGCGGTATCTGGATAGCCTATTTTTAGTCGTTGAAATGCTAGCATATTGTTGATGTTTGCCCTTTGGGCAATTGTTTGAAAACTGTTTGATTGTTTGTTCGCCCTTCAGGCTCTGTTCATTTTTTCAATTGTGGGTGTTTATTTTTGCCCTTCGGGCAATTCTTTGATTGTTTGAAAATTGGATTCAAAAAATACCTGCTCATAGTTGCCCCAAGGGCAAAAATAAACAAAAAAATCCATTCGCTATTGACAAATAAAGCTGTATATTTGCAGCATGACACAACCGACTTTTATTTCCAATCAACAGACATTGGAAGGGGCTATAGCCCAACTAAAAACCGTCAAAGCTTTTGCTATTGACTTAGAATTTGATAAAAATCATTTTCGATACGGCTTTCAGATTTGCTTAATGCAAATTTTTGATGGCACCAATTGTTATCTTATCGACCCATTGAGTCCTCGTATTGACATCAAAGCTATCTTTGGTGTACTAGAAGACAGTAGTATCCAAAAGGTCGTTTTCTCGTTTGGAGAAGATATGCGGTTGATGCACTCTTTGGGCTGTTTCCCAAAAAACATTGTAGACACAGCCGTAGCGGCTCGATTGGCAGACTATGCTCCTGCTTCCTTGGGCAATATGCTCGAAGCAGCGTTGGATATAGAGGTCAACAAATCAGCTCAAGCAAGCGACTGGTTTACTCGTCCGCTCACGCCTAAGCAAATAGAATATGCTGCTAGTGATGTATTGCACTTGCTCAAATTGCAAGATTTGTTGGCTCAGAAAGTAGAAGAACTTGGTCGTACCGAATGGCTCAATCAAGAAAATGCCGCTTGGGACGAGCTTGATTATAGCGATATTGACAGCAATGTTTATTTGAAAGAAAAAGATAAGCGCAATTTGAGCGTGTATGAGTGGTTTGTATTTGGCAAACTCATGGATTTGCGCGAAGCGGAAGCCCAAAAGCTAAATCGCCCAAGCTACAAGGTCCTTTCTAAAGATTACTTACTAGAGTTAGCTAAACGTTCGAATCAAATTCATCGTTTTGACAAAATACGAGGAATACACAAAAAGATAAAAACGCCTGTGTTCAAGCAAACGCTACAAAAAACGCTGGATAAAGCAATCGAAAAGGCAAATCAGCAACGCTTATCACAAACGGAACCTGCCACTACCCGCCTTTCGGAAGAGGAATATAAGAAGTTTATTGCTCGCAAAAAGCTACAAGATATTGCTAAGAAAGACGTTTTTAAGCCAATTCAAGAAGCCATGCGAGCCGATTTGGGTGATAATGTGATTACACTGTTGATCAATAATCGCATCATGCAAGATTTGGCAATTGGTAGAACAAAGGATCTATTGCCTTACAAAATTGAGTTAATCAAAAAATATGCTACTCAACTAGAGCTGGATTATACCCAATATTTTCAATAACTGCTCCTGTCGTACTGATGTCCGTGTAGCTAATTTTTAGCGTTTCGCATTGTTTTTTCCACTTTTGGATATTCCAATAGCTATTAGAAGCATCAAATAATAGATGTTGATACGTACAGAGGTCGTCCAGTTGTTGCAGATTTTTTAGTTTGGGATTGCCCGATAACATAACATAATCTACTTCGATAGGAACATAACTTATTTGGTCTTGATAGTCTGCATTGACAATCAAGACCTTTTTTTGTCCTGTTGCCAACACTTGATGCTTGTAATAACAATAATCGTTGGTTAGCGTGTCATTTTCTAGCGTATGATTTGTCACAGACTGCACGCCCAAACTCCAAAGATGATTCTGTTGCAAGTATTGCAATGCTGGCGTTTGCAATAAAGCTTCTGAAGCAATATTGATTGCTTTATTTCCTTGTATCACCGTTAGCAGACTTTGTTTTCTGGCTTGATAAACAACCAATTGATACTGTTGACTATTATTATATTGCTGTTGCAATTTGTAAGCTCCCCAACAAACCACGATCATTAGTGGCAACAAACTATGCTTGAGCTGTCGGCTCAATATCGTATAGGTAAACAACATCAGCACACCATACCCTACATAAACCTCCCAAGATTGCAACCAAAAACCTTCCCAAACAGCTGCGGGGAGCTTTTGGATGAGAAAAATAAGGCTATTCATTGCCCAAAGGGCATAATATAATAACGTTCCCAAAAGCGTACTCAAAATAGGAATCCAACTCAACGCTAACAAGGCGATACCTAACAGTAAAAGCACGCCAGCAGCAACTGTTACTACGATTCCTGAGAGCCAAAAGAAAACGGGAAATTGATGGAAGTAATACAAACCAACAGGCAAAGTAGCTAGCTGCGCCGCCAACGAAACCGCCAAACCACTCCATAATTTGTCTAATATAGTATGTTCAAAATAGAATAATCTATAGATTTTGGGGTGATAATAGACGATGCCAATCAAGGCCAGATAAGACAATTGGAACCCTACTTGATAAATCAAACTACTATTGTAACACAGCAATAAAAAGGCAGAAGCTGCCAACGAATTGTAGATATTAATCTGTCGCCCAAGGGCTTGACCAATCAAAATAAAGGAAAACATCGTCGCGGCTCGCAACACGGAAGCTGCCGCCCCTGTCAACAACACGAAAGCCCATAAGGTGGCTAATGCCAAAAATAAACGCAGTTTTTTTCTTTTAGAATTGGTAATACCCAGCCGAGTCAGCAACCACAAAAGCATTCCGACCACAATCCCCACGTGCATACCTGACACCGCCAAAATGTGCATCGCTCCTGTGTCGGCGTAGGCATTTTTGATGTCTTGGCTCAGTTCATCTTTGGCACCCAACAACAAGGCTATCGCTACTGCCTGTTCATTTTCGCCTTTTATATATTGCTTGAGCGTTTGCCGCAAATAGCTTTGTATCGCTTGCAATTGATAGGTCAACCAACTGCCATTTTCTTTTTTTGTAATTTGCCAATGAGCCGTAGGAATGTATGTTTGATGATAAATATGCTGTTGAGCATAATAGTTGGCGGCATCAAAACCCATTGGGTTGGGTGGTGGTGGAATCTGTCGAATCGTCGATTGTAGCAGCAATTGATTGCCATAACGAAGATGAACACTGTTGGTATCCAAAGCAAAATAAGCAATTATTTTACCTTTGGTTGCTTGCCAATTGCCTGTACTATCTTGTAGTGCCTCTAGTTGAAGCGTCGTTCGTAGGCTTTTTTCATTAAGTTTAATCGTGCTAACTATCGTAGCTTTGTAGGTAAGACTACTATCCGACAAAGGTGCTTGAAGGAGGTGTTCCGGTTGGTAATGTTGGTCTTGTTGCGAACTAACAACATAGCCTAGTTGACACAATACTAACGTAAGTGATATGCCCCATATCCGTACCAAACGCATACTTGGCGAACGAACTTGATAGAGAAGAAATACCCCGACTCCACTAACAGCCAAGCTACTTCGTAGGATCGTATTGACAAAATCCGAATTGACATAAGGATAGACTAAAACCCCTAGCAGAAAAGGCAGTAATAGCCTAACGAATGGAATTTTTTGCCAAGTCATGGAAGGGAATATTGAGAAAATATAGAGTTGAATTACTTGCTATTCTCAATATAAGTACATTTTGATAAAAATAGACTTTATTACCAATAAAAAATGCTTAATACAACAGCTGTCTTTGTGCAACATCGTTCTATTAAGCATTTTGCGTAATTATAAAATTGTTATTTATAGCATCTAGCAGCAACATGGTCTTATTTAAAGCAACGCTGACTTTCGTTCTACTCCAAAAAATAATGCTCGCTAAAAAATATCCATTTCTAAAATCCTTTCTAATAATCTTTCACTTCCAAGAAGGCTTGTCCTAGATAATCGACAATATCGCCTGCCGTCAAGCTTTCTTCGCTGTTGTCGAGTGCGGCTATATCTCCCGCTAAGCCATGTATATAGACCCCCAAAATACAAGCATCGAGTGGGCTATAATGTTGTGCCAGTAGGCTCGACAAAATACCTGTAAGTACATCGCCACTACCAGCGGTTCCCATACCAGGGTTGCCCGTAGAGTTGAAAAAACAAGTGCCGTCAGGTGTAGCGATACAAGTATTAGCACCTTTCAGTATAATATACACTCCCAGTTCTTGTGCTTTGAGGCGTTGTAGCTGGAGTCGCTCAAAATTATTGTTTGGCTTGCCAAACATTCGTTCAAACTCCTTGGGGTGCGGTGTCAAAATACTTCCTTTAGGAATGTATTCAAACCAATCAGGACTCTGCCCTAATATATTGAGTGCATCAGCATCTAATACGGTAGGCGTATCTGTGTTTTTGAGGACGTAGCAGAGTGCATTTCTTGTTTTATTTTTGGTGCTCAGTCCACAGCCCATCGCAATAGTTGTGTACTTGGGCAAATCATAAACTCTAGTGAAGATGCGTTCATCTTCGTCCAAACTAACCATTGCTTCTGGCACCGTTGTTTGCATGACTTCGTAGCCACAGCTCGGCACATGCACCGTCACCAGTCCTACTCCTGTACGCAAACAAGCTTTGGTTGCCAAAATAGCAGCACCTAACTTGCCAAAACTTCCTGCTACCAACAAGGCGTGACCAAATACGCCTTTGTGGGCGAATTTATCCCGTGGCTTGTAAATTGTTCGGATAATATCTGACGTAATATAATAATAGGGCGTTTGTACTTCTTCGAGATATTGATGGTGCAATCCTATTGGTAAATGTACAAAATTGCCAACATGGCAAAAGTTTTCAGGCAACAAAAAAGCTAACTTAGGATACTCAAACGTGCAAGTATATTGCACCTGAAGACAAGCACCCATGGTATGGTCGTCCGCCAATACTCCTGTTGGAATATCTACCGCTACGGTTGTATTATTTGATTCATTCAAAAATTCAATAACTGCAGCCAAATCCCCATCTAAAGAGCGACTCAATCCAGAACCCAAAATAGCATCAATAATAATTTCGTCGGCATCAAAAACAGGCATATCGTCAACCGACTCAATCAACTTGAACGTCAATTGGTCGTCTTCAATAGATTGAATACGCTCCAAATTTGTTTCAAAATCGGAAGTGGAGCTTTCCAAAAAATTAAGTACAAAAACACCAACGTCGTATCCATGACCATGCAGTAGTCTCGCAATTGCCAAACCATCGCCCCCATTATTGCCCTTACCACAGATGACCGAAACCATGTCGTGATCAGCTAACGGAAATTGTTCAATAAACCAATCGACAAATACCATACTGGCACGTTCCATCAATTCAATAGAAGAAATAGGTTCGTGTTCGATGGTATAAGCATCTGCTTCACGCGTTTGTTGAGTGGTTAAAATTTTCATAGTTTATTTTATTCGTATTCGTCTTGTTGTTGTTCTATTATATACATATCCTTCCCAAAGGAATGAAAAAATTTTTCTCTCATTTGCGTATAGGCAGGCTTGGATTCGTCAAATAAAATGAGGGCAAAACTGTATAATTCTGTTCCCATAATGACCAGTTGTGTATGCAGTGTAAAATCTTCGCCTGCGATTACGGCACGCATACCTTCATAGATTCCTTGACTCAAAAACGGTTCCGATACCTCTACTACTCCTTTGAGTGGTATCGCCATATCTTTCAGAATTTGCTGATAATAAACCTCTTTTTCGGGTCTATTTTCCATATCTAAAGCAAAATCAGGCTCTCGTTCCAAGTCTGCAATACTCACTAGTATCTCGTACTTATTTCGTTTCAGTCGCCACTCTACACGCCCTGTTCTTTTTTTCTGTCGAGGTTCTCTAGGAAAACCAACATAATAGCCTTCATTCAAATTTACTTTAATCCAATCCTTGGGTATCACCCCATCTCCTATCGTCAAAGTATCTTCTAGTATGGTTTCGGTTGCTTCCAAGGCTGCCATATCTTTATCTTCTTGGCTTTGTGATTGGCAACAGCACAACAGAAATATAAAACAACCACAAAGGAAAAAAGAAAAGCTATTTTTCATAACACAAGAACAGATCTAAATAGTAAAAAGGTATTGCTTATAGTAAAGGTTACTTACGAATCTATTCGTAACAACTTCTACTATCCAAAGATAGACAGAAGTTGTTAAAAAAGACTTTTTAACAACATTTGTATTTCTTTTTTGTTAGAAATAGTCTATTTTATGGCAGTCGTTTGAAGTAAAGTCGTCCAAAGCAATGAAATTGTTAAAAAAACTTCATTAGACATTATTACAAAACACCATATAAATCACCTCCTTTTGCAAACAATTTATCGACACTTGCCTTTGTTTTGGCATCTACTTCTAGTGGCGGTGCATGATGTGGTTTGATTCGAGCATCAATAATCAATGCACCTCTACACCCCCAATGTTTAAATTCTACAAAACTATCCAGCCCATGAATATCATGCGATGGATTGGAACGAGTAAAGGTCACCCATACAAAATTATTGAGCGTAGCCGTCACAAAATCACTGTCATCTACTACCAAAATTAATGGCACAGCATCAGAATCAAAATTACTTGCTATCGTTTGCTTTAGCTGCTCTATTTCTTGGTAGGCTTTGCCAATTTCTTGATACTTACTGGCTTGTATTGCCAATATTCCTTTTTGTACAAACTTAGGATTGGAGAAACCTACTGGCAACTTGAAATCCTGTGGTAATTCTGCCTTCAAGGTTCTTTTCTTATCGCCACAACACGCCATCACTAGCTTGGAACCAGCATTCCAGCCATCGCCCGAATAATCCAAGGTATCAATCGTTGTCTTTGTCTGAAAATGCAAATCTCTTGTCCAATCGATCCGCTCCAATACGTGGTGCATGAACTGTCGTACATCGTGCGTATTCAAACTAGGGTCATCGCTTTGATCCGCTATAATCAGATATTTCGCCAACGTTGTTTGTCCTTTGCCTAGCAAGTGATTGGCAATCGTTAATATTTCTTCTGGTTTTTTTTCTCTAAACGGCATATAGCGTTCGCTCCCAATAGCCAACAACAGCGGGTGTACCCCTGCGGCATCTACGGCATTCACTTCCTTGAGCCCCGGAAACTCTTGTGGAGCCAATTCCTTGACTAATTCGTGTATCAAATAGCCAAAACTAGAATCTTCTGCGGGTGGACGACTTACGACCGAAAAATGCCATAAGGCATCTTTTCGATGATACACTTTATCGACTTCCATTACTGGAAAATCATGCTCCAAGCTATAGTATCCTAAATGATCTCCAAAAGGACCTTCACGCATTTTTTTGTTCTTGACAATCGTACCTGTTATACAAAAATCGGCATCTGCCGACAACGTATGTCCGTCTTGCTGAAAGTATCGGAAGGCTCGTCCGTTGAGCAATCCCGCAAACGTCAATTCTGACAAATCTTCTGGCAAGGGCATGATTGCAGAAAAAGCATTGGAAGGTGGACCTCCTACAAAAACACTTACCCGAAAAGGTTCATCTGTTTGATTGTAAGCGGTATGGTGCACCCCAATTCCTCGATGGAGTTGGTAATGTAGCCCTATTTCTTTGTTTCTTTCATAATCGTTGCCACTCAACTGAATGCGATACATACCCAAGTTAGATTTCATAATATTGTTATCATTGGGAGCCATCGAAAAAACTTGCGGCAAGGTCACAAATGCACCGCCGTCCATGGGCCAAGATTTGACTTGTGGCAACTTATCTATTGTCGTTTGTCCGTACGTTATCGGCTTACTAAATCTTGCCTTACGAGGCAATCCATTCAATGCAAAAAAAGGAGATTTCCAATAACGCCCTGGGTTTTTGAGGACTTGTATAGGGTCTATTTTGAGCTCAATGATTCGCTGTACTTGCTCCATCGTATGACGGAACAAAAAGCGTGTTCTATCGGTCGTACCATATAGGTTCGAAACTGCCTGAAAAGGACTGCCTTTTACGTTTTCGAATAGAATAGCAGGACCTTTGGCATCAAACACACGACGGTGTACTTCTGCCATTTCCAAGTCGGGGTCTAGTTCCGTTTTGATGCGCAACAACTGCCCACTTTTTTCTAAATCCTGTACCGCATGACGGAGACTTTTGTAGCTCATATTTTATATTTATTGGTATAACAGAACAAACACCTTATGATGTCGCTTCCATTATTAAACAAAGATATTGTTCTTGGGTTGACTCACAAGGCATTCTATTCCTTAAGTCACCGTTTCCAATGCTCTAAAGTCAACAGGCACTACCCGCGAAACGCCTTGTACCATTGTCACGCCATACATAATATCGACCGCTTCCATTGTTTTTTTATTGTGTGTCACAATTATAAATTGCGAATTTTTAGAAAAGTCCTTTACAATGTTATTAAACTTCGCAATGTTTGCATCATCTAGCGGAGCATCAACTTCGTCAAAAATACAGAAAGGAGCAGGCTTGAGCAAGTAGAGCGAAAATAACAAAGCTGTAGCTGTCAGCGTTTTCTCTCCACCCGAAAGTTGATTAATCGAAAGTGGACGTTTACCTTTTGGTTTAGCAATAATATCTATACCAGATTCGAGGGGCGTTTCTGGATTGGTCAACAACAAATCACAGGTATCATCTTCCAAAAACAGACTTCTAAAAACTTCTATAAAATGCTCCCGCACTTGATTGAATGCCTTCATAAACTGCTTGGTTGCTTTCGTTTCTATCTCTGCGATGGTATCCAAAAGATTCTTTTTGGCATCGTCCAAATCTGCTCTTTGTTTACGAATAACTTCATAACGCTCTTGGATTTCGTCGTAGGCTTCGATTGCCATCGGATTGATACTACCGTAATTCTGTAAGCGTGTCCGCAACTGATTGACATTTGATTCTAGTACCGACTCCTCATATTCGGGATTCGGGCTTTCGTTAATCAAGTCGTTCATTTTGACTTCAAATTCTACATTTAGTCGCTCCGCAATCGTAGTCAATTGCAACTTCACTTCATTGAACTTGCCTTCCAATTTGGCGATTAGCTGAACCAATTGGTTGTAATTGCGCTGTACTTCTCGCAACTCTTTCTCTGCCTGAGTAGCATTGCCACGCACCTCAAAAAATTCTTTTTCGGCTATCGTTTGTGCATTCTGATAATCCTTTTTGAGCTCATACCATTCCGCCAATTGTACATTAACTTGCTTTATTTCCTCTTCCGTTTCCGAAAGATTACCACCTGATTCTTCTAGTAGTTTTTGGTCCGTTTTGTACTGGTCACGTAGTTCCTTGTATTGCTGATGGCTATAGTCCAGCTCTTTTTCTACTGCCGCAATCGTATTTTGTTGCTTGACTTGCTCGATGTGCATACGATTGTACGCACTAGACGTTTCCGACATTTGAGAAGCTATTTCCTGTACCGCGCTTCCTTTGTCTGCCATATCTCGTTGCAGGGTATTTTTTTGCTGTTGCAATGCCTGCAATTCTGTCCCAATAAGCTGCTGTCGCTCTGCTTGCTTTTGGGTTTGTGTCTGATAACTTTCTATCAGCGTTAAATTTTCAGTACGAAACTGCTCAAAACTATCTATTTTGGATTGTATCGCCACCGCTTGGCGAATAATTTTATTGAGCTGCTGCTCTAGTTGTTGTATTTCTCGTTGGTAGTTTGCTTGACGCAATTGTTGTTGTGCTCGCTTCAAGTCTTGCACTTCTTGTTGCCATTTGGTCACCGTTACGGTTAACGTTTCTATTTGCTTTTCTAGCAATTCTAGATTCTTTTTTCTACCAATTTTTTTGCCCTCAAAAGCTCCCACATAGCCACCCTTGGTAGCAAACGGGCGTTGAATAAACTTGCCATCGAGTGTCAACCAAATTTTACCGTCAGTCAATTGTTCTTGTGCCAACGGTTTTTCCGTAATATAGACATTGCTCAAAAGGTGCTGTGCCAAAGCACGATAAGGGGCGTCAAACTGCACAACATCTATTGCCGCTATGCCTTCTTCTGTGGCTGCGGTCGTGCTGTTTTCAGGAAATTGCTCTAGCAAAAAAAAGTTGGCTTTCCCTTTTTTATTAGCCTCCAATAATTCGATTGCCTTCAGTGCTTCCGCAAAATTCTGCACCACGAAATAGCTCAAGTACTCTTCAAGGTAATTCTCAATAGCGGTACGATAAGTTGGTTCACAATAGAACAAATCCGATACGAGCGGAGCATTGTCCGCCCATGTTTTGTTCTTGCTCAAAAATTTGATGGATTCCGAAAAGCCTTCCATGTTTTCGACCAAACTTTTTAGCAGTTTAAATTCGTTGTTTTTGGAATCTAATTGTCGAGCAGTTTGTGCCAGCTGTTCGCTAGCGTCGTCGAGCTGTTGATTATTTTTTTCCAAATCTACCTTCCGCTTTTCCTCCTTATCTTTGAGTTGCTGCAAGGTGTGCTCTTCTGTTTTTTGTAGTTTTTGGAGTTGTACTGATTCAGCCGTTATTGCTTTTATTTCGGTGCTACGAGTCGCTATATTTTCTTGAATCCTATCTACATTTCGTTGAGCAGATTCTTGTTGATTTTGTAGTACTGCCTGCTCTTTTTCTAGCTGAAACAAAGCATTGTCTAGCTTCTTTTGTTCCATCACAAATTCCTCTAATTGAGCTTTGGTATTGCCATGCAATTGACGTACTTTTTCCAATGCAATTTTAGCATCTGCCAAATCGGAACTAACCGTCTTGCCAGCCTCAAAAGCTTTGTCCAAACGTTCGCTTTGGTTATCTATTTGCTCTTCGGTCTGTGTTAATCGTTTTTTGTTTTGGGCAATTCGCTCATCAAGTTGCGTCGTCGATTGTTGTATAAACAGCGTTTTTTGCGTCAGCATTTTGCTATCGTTTTCTTTGCCTTTTATCTTGCCGATAAGGCTACTCAACTGGCGTTGAGCTTGAGCGAGTTGTTGCTCTTTTTGGAGCGTCCCCGATTGGCTTTTTTCTACCGTCTTTTCGAGTGCCTGTATGGCTTTTTCTGCTGTTTTTTTATTTTCGCTTTCTGTTGTTATTTGGTTATCCAATGTCTTGTAGTCCGCTTTACAAGATGCTATTTTGAAATAAGAAAGCTCCAAACTGAACTTTCGGTACTCATCTTTTAGCTCAAAATAAGCTTTGGCACGTTTTGCCTGTTTTTCTAAACTTTTTAGATTTTTTTCTATCTCAAAAACCAAATCTTCGACTCGTTCCAAGTCAGCCTCCGTACTTTTGAGTTTAGAGAGTGTTTCTTTTTTTCTAATCTTATATTTCGATACGCCTGCGGCTTGCTCAAATAATTTGGAGCGAGAGTTTTCCTTGTCGGCAAGTAAGTCATCGACCATACCGAGTGCTATAATCGCATAAGAATCCGACCCCATTCCTGTATCCGAAAGTAGATTGGCAATATCCTTCAAGCGACACTTGACACCATTGAGATAATAGGCACTAGAACCGTCCTTGAATAGCGTTCGCTTAATAGAAACCTGTTGGTATTCCATTGGCAACACGCCCTTATCATTATCAAAAACCAGCGTCACTTCTGCCATTCCTGCCGCCTTCCTCGCCTTGGTTCCATTGAAGATAACCGAAGTCATGCTTTCAGAACGAAGTTGTTTTGTTTTTTGCTCGCCCAATACCCAGCGTATTGCATCTACAATATTGGATTTGCCACAGCCATTGGAGCCAACAACCCCAATTACATCTTCGCCAAAATTAATAATTGTCCGATCGGCAAAACTCTTAAAACCTTTGATTTCTAAACTAACTAAACGCATTCAATAGTGTTGTGGAAATTTTTGACTGTTTCCATTATTACAAAAAGTGAGCAAAGATAAACATTCGGAGAACTATAAAAAAAAATAAGGTTGCCTTTTGCAAGACAACCTTATTTCTTCTAAAAAAAGAAATTGCTAAATATTAGAATTTCAATTGATCTGCGGTGATTTCTTCACCATCAACTACCATTTTGAATTTAGACAAATCTACTTCTCCTTTGTATCTAGAAGTAGAGACTACATTCAACTGAATGTTTACATCTTCCTTGATTTTTTTCATATTTTCTAGTACACGAGCTGCTTCTTCTGCGTTTTCTGCACGAGCTGCAATCACATCTACGTTAATATCTTTAGAAAGTACGCCACCGTCATTCATAGCAAAATAACCGGGAGTTTTGATAGTGATCGTGATTTCTTCTTCCAAATCTTTACCACCAATACTGATTACTTTGTCCAAGTTTCCTGCTTTAACGATATACGTTTCACCGTCTTTTTCTCCTTCTATCGTGTAGCGTCCTGCTTTGACCAATTGGCTCAATACTGCTTCTGGTACATTGGCTTTGATTTCGAGTTCTACACGAATGGTACCTTCGTCCCAAGGAGCTGCGTTGATGGCTTTGTTTTTAATATCAATTTTGACGTTTGGACACTCTTCTGGATTCAAAGATTTGACCAATGTTTTGTCTGATTCTTGTGCTATTGCAAAGTTTCCTGCCAATAGCAATGCCAATAAAAATGAAAAAGCTTTCATAATAAGTTGTTTTTTTTTGTAATGTAATATTAGTGTGAATGTATTAGATATTAGACATGCTCTAAAAGGTTTCCATTAATCTGGAATTCCATCTGCATTATCATCGTACTCAAAATCAAGTGGATCACCATTGATCAAGATTTCGCCATACAATTCTTGGGTTTGCTTGATGGAAGGCATTTTGCTTGTTGGGGTTTTAGCAGTAGTCTTCTTTTGTGCAGCAGATTTTGGTTGCTTTACAGCAGGAGCAATTCCGTGATTTATTTTATCCTCACTCTTTACTTTATCCTCGCTTTCTTTGTACACAAAACGATAAGTAACCTCTACTTTTTCTTTGATGACGCTCATCTTCTGGATAATGGTCTTCGCTTCTTGTGTAGAACCTGCTCTATCCAATACACCTGCTACTGCATCTGCATCCAAGTGTTTTTTGATTTTGCCATCTTCTACAGCATAATATCCCGGAGTTTTTGCAAATACTTTGACTTGATCATCAAGATCAGTATCTCCTACGGTTACTGTTTTGTCCAAGTTGACAGCAGATACTACCAATGCACCCTCTACTATTTTAGAAGTCAAGGTGTAGCGTCCAGCTTTGACCAATTGATTGACTACTGCTTCTGGGAAATTAGCTGTAATCTCCAATTCGATACGAATCGTTCCTTCGTCCCAAGGTTGAGCATCTATGCCACTATTTTTGAAATTTAAGTCAATGACCGACGTTCCTTGAGGGTCTAGGGTTTTGACTAATGTTTTGTGCGTGTCTTGTGCGTGTGTACTAACTGCCACACCTAAAAACAAAGCAAACATTAAAAAAGTCTTTTTCATTGGTTATAATGTTTTGTGAATTAAGCATCTATTATACTAAAACTATTTCAATATTCGAGTACAACGATTAGCCAAATTCGGTGAAAGAGTAATAATTATGTATGTGTGTGTGTGTGTGCATCTATGATTTGTTGTTATCTCGTTTGTTAGAAATAACAACCAACCATTATATTATAACCCTTATAGTTCAAAAATGATTCCTATATTGCTTTTTAAGAAAAAAAATTTGAGAAACTGCCAAGTATTTTCATACAAAAAGACCAATTCCCTGTGGTAG
Source organism: uncultured Saprospiraceae bacterium (assembly GCA_937139495.1). Taxonomy (GTDB): domain Bacteria; phylum Bacteroidota; class Bacteroidia; order Chitinophagales; family Saprospiraceae; genus Aureispira. The sequence continues at coordinate 34,615 of CAKZQC010000008.1, forward strand.
AGAATTGGTCCAATTAATGAAGTTGTCATCAACCTACAAATAAGCAGTTGATTATTAGAGGTTATTGCGAATAGATTCGTAATAACCTCTATTTATTGATTACTAATTTTTGAGTTTTGATAACCTTATTGTCAGCACCTCTTAGCACTACAAAATAAGTACCACTAGCCCATTGATTGATGGCTATTTCCAGACTTCCTTTGCCGTTCAAACCTTCTTTGGTATAAACCATTTTGCCTGAAACATCTAAGATGCTAATACCTACTTTATTTTGATTGGTTTCGTAAGTAGCTTGCACCAAGCTAGAAGCTGGGTTCGGGTTGACTTGGAAGAAACGAACAGAAGGCGTATTGTCAGGTGCAATCGTTCTGATAGCTGCAGCAGACTGCAATCTAGTAGTTCTGGTACTCAAGATAGTATCGGTACATTCTTGTATTGTGAAACTAGCCGCACAAGATTGGTAACAACCAACCGTATCTCTTACATTGACAACATACTGTCCAGCAGCAATGTTATTGAATGCAAGTGTGTTGTTGAATGTTGTGTTAGAAACAGTGGTTCCAGTCGTAAAGTTAGCAATACTAACAATGTAAGCTGGTGTTCCGCCTGTGATAGACAAAGCTGCAGCTCCATCACCCAAAGACTGGCAAGATTCGTCTGTAGTAGATACAATGCTCACGTTGATTGGGTCTGGCTCTGTTACAGTAGTCGTTACGATTACTTCGCAACCATTCGCATCTGTAATAGTAGCCGTATAAGTTCCTGCACAAAGGTTGGTAATAGTTGGCATTGTTCCGCCATTCGACCAGCTGATAGCTGCTGTTGTAGTATTGCCTGTAATGGCAACACTAGCAGTACCGTCACAATCACCGCTACAAGTAACGTTGTTGGCAGTAGCAGTAGCTGCAAAACCCAATACGCCATCAATAACAATGGTCGTATCGTACAAGCAGTAGCGAGTATCACACACACTGAAGGTGTAAGTACCAGCCGCCAAACCTGTAAACGTAGGACTGCTTTGAGATTGTCCATTGACATAATACAAGAAATTGCCATCACCACCTGTAGCAGCTAAGGTAATGCTGCCATTGGCTTGTCCGCAAGTGGCACTATTGCTATTTACTACTGTAATTTGTATTGGGTTAGGCTCACCTACTGTCGCTGTTATGATTTCGCTACATCCATTAGCGTCCATTACTACTACGGCATAAGTGCCTGCTGTCAAGCTAACAAAAGTTTCGTTTTGCTGAAAGCTAGTTCCATCTATAGAATATAAATAAGGAGCTGTACCACCATTTGCATTGACGATTATCGTTCCGTCATTATTTGTATTGTTTGCTGTATTAATACTATTGGTTGGGCAAGATACATCTGTAGCAGTAGCGACTACTACTAGAGGGCTCACATTGCCAGCTATATCAAAGTTGGTTCCTGAACAGTCTGGCGTACAACCATTGGCATCTGATACCAATACGCCATAATTACCTGCAGTCAAGTCATAAAACACCCCATTGGTACTCGTAAAAAATTGATTGGTCGTCCAGTTGACTACCTGATACGTGTAAGGAGCGGTACCATTGGTTGCTACTATGGTAGCAGTACCATCATTGTTGGTACACATCAAGTCTGTAGTCGAAGCGACAGCTACTGCCACTGCACAAGGTGGATTCACTACGATTGGCGCTTCTACTTCTATGGTATAAGTGTAAGTATTTTGTCCTACTATTGGACAATAATCATCGGCTACATTGACAGTAAATGTGTGTACACCAACATCATTGGCAGTAGGTGTCCAGCAGAATGTTCCGATAGCAAATGGTGTACCTGCACTCGTAAATATTGCTCCTGCTATCGCTGCATTCCAATTCAATGTAGTTGTTTGATTGACATCTATGTCGTTAGAAAACACATCAAAACACAATGGCGTACCTGCTACAGCAACGGCACTAAAATCAGTTGTGTTATTAACACCGCTCAATGTAGGAACATTGTTGGAACAAGCGACAGAAGTGAACTGTATATCACGTACAATCGTACCAACTAAAGCACCGTTTCTGTACTCCTCAACCAAGACGCAAAGTACTCCTACTTGTTCTACACTTGGCGTGAAAGTAATCGCTCCTGTGCTGGCATCTATATTGACACCATTGGTAGTAACCAATGGATTGGCAGCAGAAAAACCTGCACCGTAAGTAACTGGTGAATTGGTAGCAGAATAGCATGAGGTTAATGAATAAACCAAATCATCTCCATCAGCATCGGTAGCGCCATGATTGTAAAAAACAGGCTGTCCAACACAACCAAAAGGTACTGGTTTGTTGGTGAATATAGGCGATTGGTTAGCTACTGCCATATTCCCAATTGTCGCTTCTACATAAAGCTGCTCACTCAATGGATTGGTCAAAGTGGTAATCGCTCCGTTTCTACAGCATTGTCTAAAGCTTAATATCAAGTCACTGCAATTAGGCGTAGCGGCAACAGTCAATAGCCCTGTATAAGTATATTCTTCTATACCGAAAATGCCGTTTCCACCATTGCAAGCAGTACCGACAATACCAGGGCAAGAAGGTGTAATTTCAACCATGTTTGTTTGGGTCAACTGTACACTACCTGAAGCACAGGTATTCATCCAGTTGACAGTAGGGGTTGTTGGGGCATTAACCCCGTTACAATCTCTATAAAAAGTAAGCGTCACTTCGTATTGATTAGCAACATTAGTGGACTTATATGTCAAATCCAAACCCATGGAGTGGGTTGCGTGGGCTTGCTGTGGTGCCAAAAAGCAAAGCACAACTAGTACACTAGCGGCAAAACGCAACCATTGTGTTGTTGAAGATAGAAAACTCATCATCTGAATTAGTTTTTATTGGTAAAGTGTTAGAAAAAAGTAATTTGTAAGCCTAAATAAGGTCTATGCCTACTCTATTTTGTTAACGTTTAGTTAGTACTTATAGCTGCCTATTCAGTTTTTTATTTATCGTATATATTCTATCAAAGATAAACTTTTATTGTTAACAACAAAATATAAATTACTATAAATAGCTTGCTATCTAGCTTTTACACCATCGCAATTTTATTTATATACTGTTCTTATTTTAGACATACTCTAACAAACTAGTCCAAACCCATTACTTGCTCCCTCCAAAATATCTTAATAAAATATTAAAAAAAATCTACCACAAAAACTGCCCATCTTCATAAATACACAACAATCTTTTGCGACTAATGTGCTGTTCTTTAGGATACCCAAAGGCATTATTGATATATATCGTGTTCCCTATGCCTACTTTTCGGTTGAGGTGACTGTGTCCATAAATGTGCATCGTAGATTCCAATTGCTGAATTTGTGGCAACAAGAGTTGTGTTCCCATCACGGGCAGCAATGCTTTGACAATAGCTGGCACTTGGGTTGGAAGAAGTGTTGCCGTAGGCAAAAAATGAGAAAAAGAAATAACTTGCTTTTTGGTGGTACGTAGAGAAGCTGCATTTTGGTCGATCAACTTCGTGGTCAGCTCCTCCAATGACTCTTCCCATTGACAATATTTGAAATCTTGCCATGCTCGCTGAATCGTGCTACTTGGGCGACCAAAAGAGAAATCGTACCAACTCTGCAAGGGTGTAATATAAAGCTCGTCGATGGTGAGAGCCGTTGTTAAAATTCCTTCTTGTTGTGCTAGGTGATAGAGTTGCTGCATTTTTTGCCAAGAGTAATCAATGTTGTCTTCTGGAGTAATCCACAGATCATGATTTCCAGCTACAAAAAGCACTTTTTTGAACTTGCGAACCAAGCTGCGAAACAAGCTAATAACTTCTGTCAATTGGTGGCTAATATCTCCTGCTATTATTAGTATATCTGTCTGATAGTCAAGTGCCGAAAGCTGTTGAAAAAATTGCTTATTTTGGCGATAATCAATGTGTAAATCCGATGTTACCCAAACCTTCATAGTTAGTCATTTTTAGTTATGAGACAAGTCCAATACCTTATTGCATACGCTGCTTGCAGATAGTAGTGACCCACTCTATCAGCGTGCAGTTATCAGGCTGTTCTATCTCTTCCAATAGTTCAAAATCAACCACTTTATGTCTATTATTGTATAATATCTGCCAAATGACCGCCGACTCATACAATTGCTTAGGCATATAGAACCAGTCGGTTTTGGTAATCTCTATTTCTTCGGTCTGCTCACAGTAGCGCTGCCAACCTGATTGATAGTTGGACACTTCATTCTGGACACCATAAGCGGCTAATAATAATTGCAAAAATAAATCACCATCTTCATCAATCATCGGAATCATCAACTCTATTACAGTCGCAGATTCGCCCAATGCTAATGCAGCATAAGTAACAAATAATAAGCTTTTTGAATCCACAAAATAAGGCGTATCGTATATTACATTTTCCTGCATTCGGCTCTTGTCCTCTAGCAGTTGTTGATTGTCAGGGTAAGCATCTAATAGCTTGTCAATAGCTTGAATAGCAGCGTAATACTTACCTGTTATTTCGTATAAATACATCAGTCCATAATAGGCTTCGTGATACGTTTCATCTAATTCAACTACTTGTTTGTAATAAATTTTGGCAATTCCATAGGCACTATTTTCTTGATAGATTTCGGCTACAATCTGAAATAACTGGACCTGTTGTTCCTTGGTATGTAGTGCTGTTTGTTTAGACAAAGGCAGTAGTACCGTACTAAACCATGAGTAGCCCAAGGTATAAAGGGTCATTGTTTCGTGTGCTAAAATTTCGGATATGGTGGTTGGTATATTTTTCATAGCGGTAGAATAACTAAAAATGTCCTATATTTAGGTATTATCCATCAAATAATACCGTTTAAGTTGTTGAAAGTAACGCTAACTTTCATTCTTTTCCCAAAAATGACGCTAGCTAAAAAGTGTACGGTTTTATATTTCAAATTTACAAAAAAATATATCGTGTTAGACAAAACGACTAAAGCTTACCAGATTGCACAAGAAAAAATGCTTGAACAAGATGCTTTTAGCCAATGGCTAGGTATAGAAATCATAGCTATTGGACAAGGTGCCACTACGCTCCAGCTAACCATACGTGCTGACATGACCAATGGTTTTGGTATTGCCCATGGTGGCATCGCTTATGCCTTGGCGGATAGTGCCTTGGCTTTTGCCTCCAACGCACACGGTCGGCACAGCGTGTCGGTCGATACTTCTATTGCTCATCTGCAAGTAGCCAAGGTTGGCGATACACTACAAGCCGTAACAGAAGAAGAGAGTTTGAGTCATAAAATGGGTGTTTATCGGGTCGTTATTCGCAATCAAAAACAAGAAAAAATAGCCGTATTCAAAGGTATTGTATATAGAAGCAGCCAAGAATGGCAAGTATAGCTTAGTTGTTTGTTGTCATACAAAAAAAAGCTAGCTGCTCTCCTATTGGAAAGCAGCTAGCTATATAATATATAAGTAGTTATCCTAAAATCAATCAGAATACTATCTTATTTCTTAACGAATTTTGAAGTAGTTTCTTTTTTGTCTGTCTTAGCAGTAACAAAGTACACACCAGCAGGCAATACAGATACATCAATTGTGCGAGCAGCAACAGTTACGTTGTTCTGAGTAGCCATTGTCAACACACGACCAGCAATATCAGTCACTACATAAGTAACATTAGCTGCTTCGTCTAGTTCCAAATTAACATTCAATACATCGTTAGCAGGATTAGGGAAAACCGATAGGTTCATTCCTTCGTCAGTATAGATTACATCTGCAACAGAAGTAACAGTATCTACACCACCTACATAAAGACCGATAGAAGGAATATCACTAGCACCAAAACCAATTGGGTTCCAGTCACCAGAACCTGCTCCATCTATAACTTTGACAGGAGAAATACTAGGTACAGTCCCTGCTCCATCAAATGCCAAATTAAGTGAATAGTTGATATCATCTCTAGCAATCCAGATACCAGTTTCTGCACTGACTGAACTTGGACCTCCAAAAGCACTTGGGTCTTGATGTATAGTTACCAAATAGTAGCCATTATCTACAAAAGGAGCAACTGACACACCAGTGGTAGCATCTACTAAATTATTTGCAGTACCTAACGCATATTCACCCACTTGATGAGTCGTACCCAAGCCATCCGCAGTATAGATACCTAATGCTACTTGAGTTAACTCAGCACCAGCAACATCCAAAAAGCCATCATTATCAGCATCTACCCAGTTATAAATATCTATGGACAATGTCTGAGAAGAAACACCAGAATAATCAGAAGGAAGATAATAACGGAAATCAACAGAATCAATGGTTACATTATTTGTAGCACCTTTTGCAAAGTAGAACATAGAACCATATTCAAATTCTGAAACAGTAGCTTCTATTGGGAAGGTAGCGTTAGCAGCTAAAGGCTCTCCATTAACATTCAAATTCACCTTCGACAAGTAATTACGTTTTACAGTTCCTGAATTAGTAATTGAAAAGCTATGTCTGGTAGTGTCATTAACAGGATTAGCATCAACACCATCAAATTTTGCCCAATAAGTTACTTCATAAGTACCTGAACGTCTAGCTGGATCAAACAAGAAATTGATATTATCCAAAGTCTCAAATTGAATATCTGAATTAGACGCACCAGCATGCAATGTAGTATCTTGATACATCAATGAATCACTATATACATTAGGTGTTCTAACGTTAGTGATTGGGTGTATGTAATCAATCTGCATATACAATCTAGGATTCAAAGTCATCAATAGATCTTTAGCACCTTTATTTTCCAAAGCAGCACCAAACATCCATTCTCTCAAGTCTGTAGGATCAATTTTAGAAATTGGAATATGGCGGTTAGTTCCTACTTTAGCATCAGTAAAAGCACCTCCTAATGTACCATCGTTAGGATCTGCTTTACGAATAGCCAAGTCATAATCTGCTGCCGTGGCAATAGTAATATCATCAGCAATAAACACATAGTACTCTCCTTCAAAAACAAAGCGGATACGACATTGTGACAATGATCCTCCTGCTAACCCTGTTATTGTAAAAAACGGTGCTGCGACACGTCCTTCTTCTACCTGATTAGGTCCAGCAGGTAAAATTGTAGAAGCATCTACATCTGTCCATGATACACCGTTGTTGGTTGACATAGATACTGTAACATTTGCATTCAAGTTCCTCCAATAGCCATTAAATTGAACTACTAAAGCGGAATCTGCATAACCAGTCAAATCAATCAAAGGTGAAATTAATTCCCCACGGTGCGTAGATGGAGAAGTACCTGCACCATTGGTAGTTGTCCCACCATTGTCCAAAAAGTCACTATCGAACATAGCTGTTCCATTTGCGGCAGAGTTGTTCGCTGGTACCGTAATATTAGCTCTTGTATAACCTCCTTGAGATGCTCCAGTTGATCTTATCCAGTAAGCATTACCAGGTAGGTTACTACCACCATCATCATTGATAGATACTGCAGTCCATGCTGTATCGCTATAAGTTGCAGTAGTTTGTTGTATAAACGGCTCTTGAAATTCAGCGTGCTTGATACTAGCAGTATTGCTAGAACCAACCCCCCAAATCGCAGTCTGTGCATCAGCTCCTGCTGCAGACAGGATCGCTAGCGCCAATGCAGACGATTTTAATAGATTAGTTTTAATCATAATTAAGTTTGTATTTAAGTAATAATAAAAAATTAAATTTTATACATAATCATCTAGACGGGTATCTTAGATGGTTATGGTTCAAGATTCAAAAATAAAGTTTTTTTTCGTTTCTATTAACATTTCTTGGCTTTATTTGTACCAATCATGTAATTTTAAGACAAAAAAAAGACATTATCCATTGGTTAGTCTCTGTTGATACTCGTCGAATAGTTGAATCTTGTTAACAGGAACAACCCCAACTTGTTCACAGACTTGCCCGCCAGCTATATTTGCTAGTTTCACAATCTGCTCCATCGAGCGCCCTGCTGCTAGTCCAAGTGCGACAACACTGACGACCGTATCCCCTGCTCCACAGACATCAGCTATGGCTCTTTTTTGGGTAGGAATCCACTTAGATTGATTCGGCTGGTATAGATACATACCTTCTGCACCAAGAGTAATTAAAATAGTTTCTGCGGCGATTTTTTTCGCCAATTGTTGGGCTACTGCGTGGAGTGTATCAGCAGTAATAACAGTGGGGGGCATTTTCAATGCTTCTGTTACTTCTTTCCAGTTGGGTTTGAACAGGGTAGTTTTTTGGTATTGCCAAAAATTATTTTGCTTAGGGTCCACCAAGGTAGGAATCTTATTATTTATAGCAATTTTTATACCATCTGTTATTATTTCCTTAACTAATACACCTTTGTTGTAGTCTTGGAAGATAATAGCGTCAATAGAGTCGTTTTTAACTATTTTTTTTAGATTTTTTATAATCTGCTGCTGTTGTCCCTTGCTCAGTTCATGATATTTCTCTCTATCATATCGCAGCAGTTGTTGATGGCGTGCCATCACTCTTGTCTTGCAAGTGGTTTGCAATTGCTCGCCCACTACAATGTAATCGGTTGCTATATTTTCAGCTATCAACTCGTTCAACAATTGCTCTCCGAAGGTATCGTTCCCGACGGTTCCTATCAAATAAGGAGTCGCTCCCATTGCTTTGAGATTGAGTGCTACATTGGCAGCACCACCCAGCCGAAAAGACTCTTCTTGATGCAGGACAACGGGCACGGGTGCTTCGGGCGATATTCGATGTACCTCGCCCATCAGATAATGGTCAATAATCAAATCGCCAATGATGACAATATTTAATCCTTCAAAATCAGTCCCCCAATCCATACTCCTACTTTATCCAATATTCTACTATAAAAATGACCTTCCTGTTATATCTCGATACACAATACTACTCACCACAAAAATCAAAAATAATAACATAATAACTAGCATTGCTAAAATAGTCCTCAAAAAAGCAACCTGCTTATCATTTCCTTTTCGATAAGGTACAATAGTAGCCATCGTTCCTTTATTTAATTTCCGATAGGACAAAATGGATTGCCACCAAAGAAACAACCCTATTGTGCCTAATATCATCAAAATTGACATAGTTGTCAGGGCTATGAGCGTATCCCACCTACGAGTAGCCGCGTTCATAAAATACTCCCAACCATTGCTACGACGAAGGATTTCTACAAAAAAGACGTACCCTCCCAATAGCCAACAAACTAAACCTCCTAAGCTAGCTACCAAACACAAAATTAATTGTATGGTATTGGTTTGTTCTATGTAGCCCTGAACCTTCTCAGGAAGTTGGGTTGCTCGATTGACCCATTCACCATCTAATATTAATTCTTGTTCTTGCAATCCCATTCGTTTAACATTCTGGTAAATTAACAGATACATTGACCGCCAGACCACCTTCAGACGTTTCTTTATATTTATCGTTCATATCCAAAGCCGTTTGTTTCATGGTCTTGATTACACTGTCTAGACTTACTTTAGCTTTGGTTGGATCGCTGGTTAGGGCTATCTGACAAGCCGTCAAGGCTTTCATAGCGCCCATGGTATTGCGTTCGATACAAGGCACTTGTACCAACCCCTTGATGGGGTCGCAAGTCAGCCCCAAATGATGCTCCATAGCGATTTCGGCAGCGATTAGCACTTGGTCGGGTGTCCCTCCCAAACATTCGGTCAAACCTGCGGCAGCCATAGCTGAAGATACGCCTATTTCTGCTTGACAACCTCCCATAGCAGCCGATATAGTAGATCCCCGCTTGAATAACGCTCCAATAAGTGAGGAGGTCATCAAAAAGTTCATTACATCTTCGTCACCCTTGTTGGGATAAAAGCACATATAAAACATCAAGACGGCAGGAATAACACCTGCTGCTCCATTGGTCGGAGCAGTTACGACTCGACCAAACGAAGCGTTTTCTTCATTGACCGCCAAGGCAAAACAAGACACCCAATTGACTACATTGCCAAAAGTAGGATTCATGATTTGTATCAGTTTCATCCAATCTTCCAAATCTTTTGTCGCTACTCCATTGAGTAGTTTTTTGTTGAATCGGTGTGCTCTACGCTCTACATCTAGTCCTCCTGGTAAGATACCTTCGGTATGGCAGCCTTTGTGAATACATCGACGCATGGTATTCCAAATTTCTATCAAATCTCTCCTTATTTCTTGTTCGTCGCGCCAGCACAATTCATTTTGTAGCACAATTTCCGAAATAGAGAGTTGGGTATGTTTGAGCCACTTGCGAAGGTCACCTTCGTTTTCTATCGGAAAAGGAATATTATCCTCTTCTTCCAAATCCGCTTCTTGTATCAATACTTCATCGTCACCCTCTTTCATAATAAACCCACCTCCTATCGAATAATAGGTTTGCTCTAAGTGGCTCCCATCAGTCATATTAGCAATAAAAGTTAGTGCATTGGGGTGTGCGGGCAAGTTCTTATATACAAATACAATATCTTCTAACGGCACAAAAGGGATAATATACCGACTACTAATACTCAACACATTGAGCATATACACTTCGTCAATATACGCATCAATCTTGGACGTATCAATATCCTTGGGCTGGTAGCCCATCAACCCCAACATAACTGCAATATCTGTTCCGTGTCCCCTACCTGTTTTGGCAAGAGAGCCATACAAGTTAATTTTGATATCCTTAATTTCTCGTTCGCCTACCTCTTCCAAGAATGACAAAGCGGCAACCCAAGGGCCCATTGTATGCGAACTCGAAGGACCTACACCTATCTTAAAAATATCAAAAACGCTAATGTTCTCCATGATGTACTTTTGCCAGTTTGGTCTAATAATTTAATTGCATTACTAATGGCTTCAAATATAACCTACCTGACGAACAAAACGAATATTTTGATGTATAATGTTGCTATCTGGACATAAAAAAAGTCCTTTAAGATAGTTATCTTAAAGGACTTATATAAGTGAGCGAAAAACGAGATTCGAACTCGCGACCCCAACCTTGGCAAGGTTGTGCTCTACCAGCTGAGCTATTTTCGCTTGCGTCTGGTGCAAATATACAGCGTTATTTTTATTCTGCAAATTTTTCTGTTATTTTTTTGCTTTTTTTTTAGCCGCCTTGCTCTTTGCCTGTCAATTATTCGTATTTTAATACCTTGAAACAAGCTTACACTCTCAAAAAACAGGTACTTTTCTTCTGAAAAACAAACTATTATTTTGAACTAAACACTCCTTACACCTATTACTTATAGCGTATTGCTACAAAAGTAAGCTTTTTGGGATAAAATACTCTAAAACCCATCAAAAAAGTCTAATCTACCAGTCTAAAAAAAATCATGAAACAAAAATACACCAACTATACACCGCTACTATTTGCTTGCCTACTTCTTTTATTTGGCACAGCCAATCTCTCCGCTCAGACTACACCACCTAATTTGAATTTCACTCCTGTAGGCACCTTGCCTTATACACAAGAACTCAACGACGTTTGGGGCTATGTCGATCAGACAGGTGTAGAATATGCCTTGGTAGGCACCCAAACAGGTACTTCGATAGTGAGTCTGGCTACGCCATCTACCCCAACAGAAGTATTATTTATCCCTGGTTTTTCTTCCCTTTGGCGTGATCTCAAAACATGGGGAGACTTCGCCTATGTCACTGCCGACCAAGGACAAGATGGTTTATTAATTATAGATCTATCGCCACTGCCTGCTGGCACGCCCACCTACCGCTATTGGCGACCAGAACTAACCGTCAACACCGACACCGACACACTCAACAAAGCACATAATTTATACATTGATGAAAATGGTCACTGCTTCATAGCTGGCAGCAATATCAGTGGTGGCGAAACCTTTATTTTAGATGTATTCACCACACCTGGTTTCCCGATATTCCGAGGAAATACCGCCGCCAACTATGCCCATGACGCCTACGCTAGAGGCGATTCGCTCTGGACATCAGACATCAACGACGGCTTATTTTCGGTCTATGATATTAGCGATCCAACGATGCCCAATTTATTGGCTCGCCAAGCGACTCCTCGCAACTTTGCACACAACGCTTGGATTTCTGATGATGGCAATACGCTATTCACGACCGATGAAAAAGCCAATGCTTGGATTGGATCGTATGACGTATCCGACTTATCCAATATACAAGAAATCGACCGCTGGAGAACACCTACGGACAATGTCATTCCACACAACGTACACGTTGACAACGATTTTTTGGTCATCTCTTATTATACCGATGGCATTATTGTATTGGACGGCAGTCGCCCCGACAATCTTATAGAAGTAGGACGATATGACACCTACAATGGTACACCTACTACGGGTTTTTATGGTGCATGGGGAGCTTATCCTTTCTTGCCTTCTGGCTTAGTACTCGTCTCTGACATCAACACAGGACTTCATATATTGCAACCCAACTACCAGCGTGCTGCTTGGCTCGAAGGAGTCGTTACCGACCAATCCAATGGCAATAACTTATTTGATGTACTGGTAGAGATTAGCAGTACTTTTGCTGCCGACAATACTGACCTTGGCGGCAATTACAAAACAGGAATGGGCACAGGAGGCACGTATAATGTTACATTCCGCAAAGCCGATTATATTCCCCAGACTATCACACTAACGCTTGTCAATGGTCAAGTAACAACACAAAACGTACAGCTTGTACCTGCTACGGCATTCACCCTACGAGGTCGAGTCGTTGATTCCTTACAGCCAACACAAGGTATTGCCAATGCACTCGTTTCGCTCCAAAGTAGTCTATACGACTACAATACCACCGCAGATGCCAACGGCTATTTTAGTATGCAAGTCAAAAATGACGCCTTTGAGTTATTGGCAGGCAACTGGGGACACCATACCAAACTCACCCATCTCAATCTGACCGATTCTAGCGCTGCGGCTAATCCGTTTATCATCGAATTACGCCAAGGTTACCAAGATGAATTTGTATTGGATTTGGGCTGGACTATTACAGGCGACGCCACCAGTGGCAATTGGGAACGTGCTATTGCGGAAGATGTCTTTAGCTGGCAAGGAATGATACTGCCTGCCGATGCCGACATCACGACTGATATTGGCGAATACGCTTTTATTACAGGCAACAATGATCTTGGTCAAGCAGGAACAGACGACGTAGATAATGGCACCACCATTTTAATTTCACCTAGCACCGACTTGAGCAACTACACTGCACCAAAGCTTTCTTTCTATTATTACATCAACAAATCCTTCCCGCCCAATACAGAAGATTCGCTAACCATCGAGGTAACCAATGGCACTGATACGGTCACCGTTTGGTCAACCCTTGGTGCTCAATACGATTGGTCAGCCAGACAAGAGGTCATCTTGACTGATTACTTGACCGTCAGCAATGACATGCGCCTTTTCTTCAAAATCAATGACAGTAGCCCTGCCAATACATTAGAAGCAGGCATCGACCTAGTCGCTATTACCGACACCGTTACCATGCTACCGATTCAGCGACTACAGCCCGTAGCTGCCACCCAAATCAACTACTACCCTAATCCATTCGGCGAAAGCCTCCAAATCGAGTACCATAGCGAAGCAAACACACCGCCTACGCTACAAGTACACAACACATTAGGGCAGCTTGTAGAGCAGCGTTCTTTATCCACCCTTTCGGGCAATATCCAACTAGGGCAATCTTGGTCAACAGGTATCTATTGGGTGACTATTGGCAATAAAACCGTAAAAGTACTCAAACTATAACTGCGGGCGAATAGCAATTCGCCCAGCACCCATAAAAGGAAAAAGCCAACTATAACCGTACGGGCGAATGGCAATTCGCCCCAACGAAACCGAACGATAACGCTTCCAACCGTGGACGTAAGGGCGAATTGACATTCGCCCAGCACCCATAAAAGGAAAAGCTCTTAAACAAAAACAAACTATGATAGATAAAAACAAACCCGTATTAGTCACTGGCGGAAGCGGATACATCGCCTCTCACATTATCCAGCAGCTACTAGAGCAAGGCTACAAAATCAACACCACTGTTCGCAATAAATCAAAGATGGCAAAAGTTGCTCACTTGATGCTACTACAAGAGCAATACCCCAAACATTTGCGGTTCTACGAAGCCGATTTGCTCAAAGATGGCTCTTTTGAGACCGCCATGACCAACTGCGAATTGGTGATACATACCGCTTCGCCTTTCAAGCTCAACGTAAAAGACGCTCAAAAAGAACTTGTTGATCCTGCACTAAAAGGCACCCAAAACGTACTCCAACAAGCCAACCAAACCGCAACCGTCAAACGAGTAGTATTGACATCGAGCGTAGTCGCTATATATGGCGATGCCATCGACCTACAATCGACCGAGGGCAATCAGTTTACAGAACACGAGTGGAATACCACCAGCTCACTCCGTCACCAACCCTACGCCTATTCTAAAACATTGGCAGAACGAGAAGCTTGGGACATACAGTCCAAGCAAACTCAATGGGATTTGGTCGTCATCAACCCTGGATTTGTACTAGGCCCATCACTGAGCAAACGCACAGATGGAGAGAGCACTTCTTTTATATTACAATTGCTAGAAGGGGGCTTCAAATCGGGGGCTCCTGCACTATACTTTGGAGCAGCTGACGTGCGAGATGTAGCCAAAGCCCATATTTTGGCGGGGACTACGCCCACGGCTAGTGGCAGGCATATTTTGGTAGAAAATACCTATTCTATGCTCGAAATGAGCGAAATGATAGAACAATCCTTTCCCAATAAGTATAAATTACCCACCAAAAAATTGCCTAAATTTTTGCTATTCCTAGTCGGTCCTTTTATTGGCTTTTCGTGGAAATTCATCAGTCGCAATGTCGAACACCCCATGCGTTTTGATAATACGTATAGCCAAAAAGATTTAGGGCTATCTTATCGCCCCATGCTGCAAACGCTCAAAGAGCAAGCAGAACAGTTGGAAGCCGATGGATTGATAAAAAGATAACTTACTTTTTGGGGTGGTAATAGGGTGGTTTCGGGAGGTGGCGGTTATATGTTGTGGCACTGTCAGTTGTTGGCTATGTGGTTACCACCTTGGAGGTGGTTACCACTTCTGCTCCTTGTTGGACTGCTATCTATTATGGTTACCACCTTTGACCTAATATTACATGCTATTTTTTTGTATTCCTATAAGAAATAATTATCTTGGTGAAGGAAGTAGATTTTATGCGAGCATATAACTGCTCTAAATAAATAATTTCTACACCCCACAGTTGGCACGATATTTTGTATATTGTGTTTATCTTAAAAACTCCTTTAACTTTATAAAAACTAAGAATTATGAAAAAGATTATGGCATTTCAGAGAATTGGATTAACCATCGCAGCACTTGTTTGTAGCTTTGCTTTCCTCATACAATCCACTAGCACCGCTACCGCTGATGCTCCTACTGTTACTAATGAAGCTGGGAAGTATCAAATGCAGTTTCAAGCAGTTTATGGTGGTGGCATGACTTCGTATTATATACTGGCTTGGGATACCGATAGTGGAAGATCTAAAATGTATACTGGGAGCAGTCAATCGGGAGGGATAAAAGCTGCACCTTCTAGTTATGCTCCTCCCTCTAGCCCATTATAAGTTTCAGCCTTATTTTTATTAAAAAACTTTTTGGAAATCCCAAAAAGTTTTTTAACTTTAAGAGAGTAAAAGTTATATTTAGATAAAATTTGTTAGGAAAAAACATAGTTTATTATGATAGGATTAGGTAGTATATTAAATAATGGCAAGGGTTCTGATTCTAAGTTAGTTCGGATGAAAATCATGTCTCATGAATCGGTAGATTGTACCGATCCAGCTAAAAATACTTTTGTGGTACAAACTAATCCTGAAAAGGTTAAGTATTCTTATGGTGTTAGAGAAGCTTCAAAAAAAGACTCTACAGGTAAGGGTGATACTGGTATGACTCAAGACACCGCATCAGGAGCCCCCTCTCCTCCATCAGCATTCGAAGGATATATGGATCAAGAGATGACCTTTGATTTTTATGCAGATGCTACAGGCTTGATTCCTGTCAAAGATGATGTAGTAGGCATCACGGTAGGTACGAAACCTTCCATAAGAGACCATTTAAACTTGTTACAAAAGACTGTTTACAGTTTTCAATCAGAAACACATGGAGCACCTTATCTTTCGCTAGAATGGGGAAAAGTATTCCCTGGTAGTAACCCTGGTGATGAGAAAGGAGCTATCTATAAGTGTACTTTAACGAAGTGTGATATAGAAGTGCTCTTGTTTAGTTTAGAAGGAGAACCTATCCGTGCCAAGATAACTCTTGCAGTCAAATCACTTATTGCCGCTAAGGCTCGCCCACCGATGAACTCGCCTGATATCACACACAATGTACAGATTAACTATGGCGATAAAATGACGACAATTTGCAAAAAAATTTATGGCCGTTATGATAGCAAGATATGTGCTGCTATTGCTACGTACAATAACTTAGTGGATTGGGACTTGAGCCGTGTAGAAGGCAAACAATTAGTATTTCCTTCTATCCACTTGCTCAATCAAGACTACCTAGAAGATTGGGATAAACTCGAAAAGGAGCAGAAAAAAGAAGCCGCGGCACACATTGTGACCCACTATGAGTTCAAAGAAAACTTGATTGGCAAAGCAAGAGCAACTCAGTATTTCAAAACATTTGGGTACGACCCTAATGAAGCTTATGCTACTTGGCGTGCCAGAAGAAATAAGAACAAAGGCTACACTGCCTAAATGATATATAAAAATTATAGCCTCTTCAATTAAACTTGGAGAGGCTTTTTTTTGTACGAGTCAAGGCATTGGACGAACGCCAAAAAAAGCTAAAAAGTGAGCGTAACAACAGCTTATGCAAAAATGTTTTTATTAATTCGTTAATGTTTTCAGTTTTTAGAATTAAGTCGTATTTTGGTAGCCTATATATTACCATCTCCAACAATACCTATAACGATATTCGTTAGAGAGTCGTGGAGACTCACACTTGTACGCACTTTTTTTCTTATGAATGACCAATTCAACCTTAATCAGCACAATATACTTCCACTTGATAGAGACGAACTAAAAGCGGAATGGATGGCAATGATGCAGCAACTCTCTGGCGACATCTGGACCGATTACAACTCGCATGATCCCGGTATTACGATTATGGAGCAGTTGTGCGATGTACTTGCCAAGACGCACCAAACGACTTCTACACCTGTACAAAATTTGCTCAATTCGCAAAGTAGAAGAAAAAGAGAGGAGATAAACAATGCGTTTTATGATGCCGCAGAGATATTGCCAACCAATCCTGTTACACTGAGCGATTATCGCATCTTGATTATTGATAGAGTACAATTTGTCAACAATGCTTGGATAGAACCTGTACGGGACAATATGCAAGGCATACAAGGGCTCTACCGAATAATGCTACAGCTGGACGATCGTGCTAGGACACCCGAAGGAATCCAAAAAGTAAAGCAAAGTGTTTTTTCGCTTTTCAATCAGCATCGCAATCTATGCGAAGACATTGAATCCATTCAGATACTAGATGTCGATAAGATAGAGGTTTATGCCGATATTGATATTAGTACCGATGTCAAGGCAGAGGAAATATTGGCAGAGATTCTGTTTGTGTTAGAAGAGCACCTCAACCCTTCTATCAAGTACCACACCCTCGAAGATCTAATAACAGAAGGCTATACGGTCGATGCTATTTTTGATGGTCCTGCTCCCGTGCATGGTTTCGTCAAGAAAACTGACCTTCGCCCCATGCCCAAAGAAATATATGTATCCAAACTCATAGAGTTGATACAGAGTATTCCTGGTATTCGTCGCATTACGTATTTCCGTGTGGATCAAAACGGCATTCCTGCCGAAAGTGATGTCATTCCGTTGCGTATCAACACTTATCCTGTATTGGATATGGACGTGATTGATAGCAAATATGCTGATGAAGGTTTTTCTTACCCTGTTCAGTTTTATAGAGGAGCGTTGAATTATGAGCTAGATTTGAATACTGCCAACCATGCGCTGCACTCCTTATATGCTCGCTACAAGAAAGGCTATCAACTCAAGATGCTTTATCACGAAAAAGATTATCCTTCTACCATTTCACTCAAAGACATTGGTAGTTACAATACGTTTCAGAATTCCTTGCCCGTCACCTATGGTGTCAATGAACTAGGACTACCGAACTACACGAGAGCGACTCGCCAGCGTGTCGCTATGGTGAAGCAATTGCGTGGTTATTTGCTGTTTTTTGAGCAAATGATTTGCAATTACTTGGAGCAACTCGTCAATGTGCGCAAGTTATTTTCTATTGATAAAGATATAGACAAGACCTACTATACCAATATACCTGATGATTTGCCAGGATTGGTTGAATTGATGGGAGCTAGCACAGTAGAACAGTTTAAGCAAAAATTAGAAGATTTATCGAAAGATTTTGATCCTTTTATTGATCGTAGAAACCGCTTTTTAGATCACTTATTAGCTCGTTTTGGTGAGCAATTTAGTACAGATTTCTTGCTTAAAGTATCTCACTATGTGGGTATAGGCGACGATGACGACGATACAGACCCAGAGATTGAGCTTATCAATGCTAAGATTGTCTATTTGCAAAACTACGTCAATATCAGTAAAAACCGAGGTAAAGGTTTTGATTATTTAGGCAGAGGATTGGATCAGTGGAATGTATCAGGACTCGAAAAAAGAGCTTGCTTACTGCTAGACATTAAGAACACAGGCAATGAATTTTTGGTAGAAATACTAGATGGCACCCATCAAGATGAACCAACACTCGAAGCGTTTGATTATTATGTACACCTTGTCGGCAAAAATGATCCAGGAGAATTTATTAATCTAGAAAACCTACATCAGATACAATCCAACTTTGATAATATTGCCAATGAAGAACTAGAAGACGAAATCAAGGAAGAACTCGATATTCTGAAAGATGAATTGGAGGACGATGCTACGGACAAAAAGACCGATGACACCACAGACGAAATAGAAGAAAACGAAGAAGATCACACACAAGATAAAGACGAAAACAATTACAAAAAGAAATTTGTCTTTAGAGCTAAAAATAAAGACTTGCTTATCAAAAACTTGCTTTCGGCAGGTATCAAGAAGCATAATTATATCGTATTGCCTGCTAACGGCAAAAAATCCTTTAATATTTACTACAAAGGATTCCGAAAAATGGGCGTATTCAAAGTCCGTGAAGTCAGTACTCGCCTAGCAGCAACCGTAGCGATTAAAGAGTTTATTCATTACTTACACAAAATCAATCATTACTCGGAAGGTATGCACGTGATAGAGCATATCCTGCTCCGCCCACAAGCCAAAGATCAACATGGTTTTGTATTGTCGGACGACCAAGATTATACTATTTTGGAGAGTTATGAATTTGGTGATATCAATGCTCAACGTAGCTTGGCTGATGATCTGCCAAGTGCGGGCTCGCAACGAGCGAATTATAGTATCAAACAGGACGAGGACAATAAATATTCGGTTATCCTATCCAATAATAAGGAGCAGCCAATCGCACGCTTTCCGCTCAGTTTTGAGGACGAAGAAGATGCTCGTCGTCAGTTGATTGATATTGTAGATTATGTGCGCAGCTTCAAGGATAGCCCTATTTCTATTTATGACAATATCAAGTTTACGACCAAGGCTCGTAAGGAAATGGAAGACCATAGCGATGATTTTTATTCGCTCAACCTGACGATTGTGTTACCAACTTGGCCTAGCCGTTTCCAAAATCCTGATTATCAAGATTTGTTACGAAAAATAACCATGCTCAACGCACCTGTTTATGTTCACATTGACTTTTTGTGGTTGAATATTGACGAAATGCGTAGCTTTGAGACCGTCTATTTTGATTGGCTCGAAGAGCGTGTAGCTCTCGACCCTAAGCAGCCTGCACTCGATGATAAGGCACAAGCGGTAATGAATTATTTGATAACGAAAGAGTAAGTATTGGGATTTTTTGGATTAATGGATTTTTGGATTTTTTCCAATTGTACGCGGAAGTGTATTGGGATTTTTTGGATTAATGGATTTTTGGATTGTCTGCTGGAATGTAAAATCTCAGTATTGGGATTTTTGGGAGTAACTACCAGCCATCAATATAAGCACATCCATTACCTTAAAAAATCCTTTTTAATCTATAAATCCAAGTTCCCACATTTTTTTGGATTGTCTGCTGAAATGTAAATTGTCTGTATTGGGATTTTTTTCCAATTGTGTGTGTGGTAATTGGCTTTTGAAAAATAGTGCTGCTATTGCAAAACTAAATACTATTGTTATCGTTTAAAACGTAGTATTGTTAGGAATAAAGAAACATCAAAATAATATAATTATAATGAAATTAAGTACAAGAATGGAAGCGGCTCTCAATGAGCAAATCGCCTTGGAAGGAAACGCTTCTTCAATATATTTGGCAATGGCAGCTTGGTGCGAAACACAAGCATTAGCTGGTTGTGCCGCTTTTTTTTACGCTCAATCAGATGAAGAGCGTGGGCATATGCTCAAAATATTGCATTACATCGTAGAAGTGGATGGAGTGGTCAAAGTACCTGCACTCAAAGAGCCAAAAGCAAGCTACGATTCGATACAGCACGTATTCGAGCAAGTATATGAAGAAGAGAAAAAAGTAACCGCTGCTATCTACAATTTATTGTCAATTAGTGAAGCTGAAAACGACCACGCTACTGCCCTATTTTTGCAATGGTATGTAGCTGAGCAACGTGAAGAAGAAGCTCAAATTCGTACTATCTTGGATAAAGTAAAATTGATTGGCACCGGAGGTCAGAGCTTATTTTTCATCGACCAAGAGTTGGACAAAATCAATGCTACTAAAGCTGCCACCGCAACAACCGCAGAATAAACTATTTTATTACCTATAATCATAAGCATACCATGTCTGAATTAACCTTAGAAGGCAAATTGGTTGCTGTTTTTGAAAAACAGCAAGTAACCGATTCTTTTGCCAAAAGAGAATTTGTAGTCGAAACTGACGACCAATATCCTCAAACGATCAAGTTTGAGTTAACTCAAAATAAATGTGACGCCATCGACGACTACAAAGTAGGCGACGATATTAATGTTCACTTCAATGTGCGCGGTAGAAAGTGGCACAACGCAAAGAAAAACGAAGATGTTTATTTCGTAACGCTTAATGCGTGGCGTTTGGAGGCAAAATCAAGCAACCAAACGGGGTCGGATAATCCGCCACCGAGCGAAAATGACATTCCACCAGTAGATGATGGTATGGCTGATGATTTGCCGTTCTAGTGATATACAAGTACAAAAAAATAGAGTCGTAGCTAATGCTGCGACTCTATTTTTTTGAGTTAGTGGGCGTTTCCTCTCATGGGTGCTGGGCGAATGGCAATTCGCCCTTACATCTACTTAAGGGTGTGTTATGGTTGGTTTTCCGTTGATAGCCGTAGGCAAAAATAGCGAGGCATCGCCACCACCTTTGAGTATTTCACGGACTACCGTAGAGCTGTAGCAAGCGTAGGCTGGATTTGCCATCAAAAAGAAGGTTTCCAATTCATCGCCGATAGTAGCGTTGAGATTCGCAATCGTATTTTCGTAATCGAAATCGGTACTATTTCGCAACCCTCTAATAATAAAATTAGCTCCTTTTTGTTTGCAATAATAAGCCGTCAGGACATTGAACGTATCTACTTCTACTTTTGGTGCATCGGCAAAAGTATCTCGCAGCATTTGCAAGCGTTCAGATTCCTCAAAGTAGTACTTTTTGCTAGAGTTAATACCCATGGCTACGATCACTTTGTCAAAAAGTGGCAAAGCTCTACGCACCAAATCTTCATGCCCTTTGGTGATAGGGTCGAACGACCCAGGAAAAACAGCTATTTTCATTTTTTTTAATTTATCTAATTGTCTCTTTCTTCAAAATCGTCTGTCCTGTATTCTTTTAGCCTTTTGGCTATGGCAATAATAACGAATATTAAGCACAATAGTATAAACAATCCCCAGCCAATAGCATAAATAATTGCAATTTTGTCCATTCTTATTTTATTTTGACGGCAGTGCCGTACGCCAATATTTCGGAAGCTCCTTGCGTGATAGTTGATGTCGTCAATCGAACACCAATTACAGCATTCGCACCCATTTTTTCAGCATCTTTTTTGAGGCGGCTCAATGCCTGCTCTCTCGCATCAGCTTGCAGCTTCGTATAGCCACCAAGCTCGCCGCCAAAGACACTTTTGATACCTGCAAATAAATCGCCAAAAGCATTTTTGGAACGTACGGTGCTACCTCTAGCGATTCCCATCAAGGCTACTACTTCTGCGTTAGGTATTGTTTCTGTTGTGGTCAAGATCATTTTTTTGTTTTTTATTGGTGGTAATTAGATATTATTATTAAAATTTTCAAATCTCTTAACCACATTTTTTTACTTAGAGTTTCATAATCTTAGTGCTAAGATACTTTTTTTCATTTTCAATAGTCAAAATATAAATTCCTTTTGGCAACTCTCCCAACTCCAAATGGTGATTCATTGATAAGTAAGTGCTTTCTATAAAAACAATTTGCCCCAATGTATTGCTGATGGTAATCTGGCTTTTGCCCAATGGATATTCTGTACGCAGCCACAACTGCGTAGTCAATGGATTTGGATAAACTTGCAAGCTATTGGTTGGCAATTGAGCGACAGCGACAACGACAAACAAATCGGGGCGAATATACTCCAAGGCTCTACGCAAATTGATGCGACCATAACCAACCATATTATTGGGTATTTGGGTGGGCAATGTCCCTGCGCAAGTATCAGTTGCAATAATCGTGTCAGCAGTCATTTCCAATATGGTTTCCAAACTATCGACATTGCCTGCCAAGCTTGGTTGAGCAGCTATCAAAAGTGCCACGGCTCCTGCCACATGAGGACCAGCCATACTGGTACCCGATTTGTTGCTGTAGCCACCTCCCGGTATGCAAGATCGAATATCCGCCCCCGGTGCGATTACGTTCGGTTTCAGTCGATTGCTACTATCCACCAAAACAGTTCCTCTACTCGAAGAATTGACCAATTCATCATTGATATTGGTCGCTCCTACCGTAAAACTTTCGGGATAAATTGCCGCAGGACTATTGATAGTATGACAACTTGGTCCACCATTGCCTGCCGATACTTCTATGAATACGCCTGCATTACGCAAGTTGATTACTGCTTGCTGCATCACTTGAAAATTAGAGGGGTTGCAACCTTCGACAGGCGGACACGCCCAAGAATTAGCAATTACGTGGGGGGCTTGTGTTGGGTCAGGATTGAGGTTATTGGTGTCGGTTGGTGCCAAAAACCACTCGAAACATTCGATATAAGTCGCAGGCGAACCAAATCCCCTATCCATATTTCTACAGCCTATCCAGGTTGCTTCTGGTGCAACGCCAATCTGATTGCCGTTGCCATCATCGCCCACCATCGTACCCATTGTGTGCGTGCCATGGCTGCCATCATCGCAAGGTTCGGTTGTATTGTAGCCACAAGGGTTAAGGTTGGCGGTATCTCTAATCGTATGAATGGCATCATGCCAATGATAGTTGTGGTTGGTAGTATCGCCTCGGTATTGTCGCTTGATAGCAGGGTGAAACCATTCGTAGCCCGTATCTTGCCCGCCTATCACTACGCCTGCCCCTCTTATGTTTTGTTGCCAAACTTGGTCAGCATTTATCTTCTGAATGCCCCATTCTATGGCGGAAGGGCTCGCCCCACTTTTGGCTTGCCATTGGTCTTGAGGCAGGTTATTAAATATTTCTGGATTGGGAATTATTTTAGCCACTTCGGGTAGTCTTGCTAACTGTTCGATTAGTGTTACATCACCTTTGACCCAGATGCCATTGACAATATAATAGCTTCGGTGCCAAGCATTTTTTTGCTGTAGCAATTGTAGGATATTAGCTTGTGTAGCGGTTGCTTTTTGCTGTAGCAATTGATAAACCAATTGTCCTTTTTCATTTTTGGTCGTCAATTTTTTGGCGGCAGTCGTATTGGCTTGATCAGCCAAATAAACAAAAAATTCTAGCGTGCTTTGTTGTTGAGCTGCCACCCAGACTTCTGTATCTATTTTGCCTTGCCAAGTATTATTGGACTGTGCCTTCACTCCAGCCAAAATCGCCCATAATAGTATCGTCGTATATAGTCCTTTCATCATTTGTTGTTTTGTTCTACTAAAAATACAAATAATGCAGAAGGAATGTTGTTATAGTCGTTTTAAAACACAAAAGCAATACCCTTCTGATGTAAGATATTGCTTTTATTCAACTCGTTATTTGTTATTCAATATATGCGTATTCCACCATATCGTATCGGTACTTTTGGTGGTGTAATTTTTCAATAATTCCATGCTTGCATTCTTTCCTTTTCGCACTAGTATCTTATCAACTTCTACTTTGTAATCTATGTCGTAATAGTCAAATACTTTTAATATTCTACTTCTACTATCTTCTGAATAGTTCTTTTTAGAATAATATTTGCCATTTTCATTTTTGTACACGGGATAGAACACTTGATAAGCATTAGACCTATTGCTATACAAGTAAACACTTACTACGACTGACAGTACCGTTATCAATGAGAGGAGTATCGTTTTCATATAGAAGTTGATTTAAGTAGGTGGACAAATAATAATAATAGGACGTGGTAACCAGATGGCTCAGCCAAGTAAAAATACTCATTTTATTAAAAAAGTGTGTCTAAGCACTCTAAAAGAAGTAATCCTATCTATTGATAAATTTTATTTTGAAACGCTAGATTGGTTACTCTGAAGATTTATTCTATCTTTCTGCCCAATTATCAAGAGGTTAACACAATACTTCTACTACTTTTTAGGTATTAATATTGCAATAGCTCTATAAAATACCAACCAAAACATAAAAATGACGATGAATAGATTCAGTAAAATAATAGCAGGAGCCTTGATATTGCTAGGTATGCAAGCTCAAGCACAACAGCCGCCCAAATATGCTTTTGCAGAAAAAGTAGATACGACTACGTACGCTTTGGGGCAAACTATTTATATGCTCAATGAAGTCTATAAAGAATGGACGGGCGAGCAGTTTAAGTATGGATTTTATACCAAAGGTACGGAGGAAAAAGCGACAGAAGCGATTTATGATACCTTGCAGTATCGTTATTTGCATCGCAAGCAAATGGCTTTTTATCATGCCAAAAAAGAGGGCAAATGGGGTTTGCTAAAAGGAGATAAAAGTATTTGGATACCTTTTGTGTATGACAAATTGCATTACAATGCCCATGTCAAGCAGTATTATATCAGTATCGAAAAAGCTGGAAAATATGGTATTTTAGATGAAGATGGTAAGCAAATACTAGCAGCTATTTATGATGATATTTTGTATGACGGTGTCAATTACAAAGTTATTCAGAATGGCAAAGTAGGAATTGCCGGACCAAAAGGCGAAGAGTTGATTCCTGTTTGTTTTGATGTCATTCTGTACGACCAAAAATTTGAAGCCCAACAGGTACAAAAAGATGGCAAATGGTCGCTGTTCAATTGGATAAAAGATAACCCTTGTCAGCCGATACAAAAATATGATCAATTGGAACGTCATATCAATGATTTTTATGTGGCTAGAGAAGGTACTAAATATGGCTTGCTAGACTTGGACGGCAAAGAAATCTTGCCGTTTGAATACGACTTCATGAGTCCATTTTTTGTTAAATTTTTGGGAGCATTGCTAGTCGGAAAAGAGGGAAAAGTAGGACTCCTACAAATAGCAGAAGATGGAAGTGTAACTACTAAAATTCCGATTGCTTATCACGATATTTGGGTCGATCAACGCAACAATAAATTGAAAGTAAAACTCAATGATAAAATTGATTACTACTACGATGACCAAACGCTCTATGACCTCAAATATAATGATGTCGTTTATTATGATCGTATCAATCGCTGTATGGTCAAAAAAGGAAAAAAATGGGGTATGCTCACCACTGGTGGCGAAACCGTTATTCCGATTGCTTACAGCAAAATTCATATCATGGAACACAAACAGTTCATGGTGCAGAAAGGAACTAAATGGGGCGTACTAGACGAGCGTGGCAACACACTTTTGGCACCCATTTACGACGAATTTGACTACCGCCCCGAG
Source organism: uncultured Saprospiraceae bacterium (assembly GCA_937139495.1). Taxonomy (GTDB): domain Bacteria; phylum Bacteroidota; class Bacteroidia; order Chitinophagales; family Saprospiraceae; genus Aureispira. The sequence continues at coordinate 60,693 of CAKZQC010000008.1, forward strand.
AAAAAAGTTTTCTTTGTAATGAAAAAAGGGTTGTGGGGCATTGTTTCTATCCGTGATGGCGTGGTATTACCTCCCAAGTACGAAAATATGTTTGCTCTCCCTAACCGAAAATTCCTAGTACAACAAAAAGGACTTTGGGGAGTCGTAGCAGGTGGTGGTCGTGTTATCGTGCCGCTTGAGTACAGCTCTTACGATTACAAATATCAGGCAAGCGAAGTGTCGTTGATCGCTCCTGATGGTCGTGTCCAGAAGTATCGTATTCAGTAGGATTAAGCCTATATAAAATATAAAAATGGAGTAACTCGCTGTTAGCGGTTACTCCATTTTTTTTGATAGCATATAGCTACTCGCTACATCTTAGTGTTGCTTAAGCTACCGTAAATAGTTTATTCATAAACTGCACCAACAAGGCATTGCGTTGTTCGGCTGGTAATTTATTCAAAATACCGTTAATCATTTCCATATTATCCGCTATTTCGCCATCACTAGAGCCTCCCAATCCTAGCATTTCTGCCAATGCGTCGAAGGTAGTTGGAGTCAAATCTTCGAGCATAGAAGCAAACATAGCAGGATCAATATCCATAGCAGGTTTGTCCGATGCTTTGAGTGTGGCAATCGCTTCTTTTAGCGTAGCCAAAAGTTCTGGAATATGCTCTATATTCGCTCTATTGACACTCAAATGAATCGCTTCTTTGGAGCATCTGGAAGCAAATTGCACTTGAATATGCCAGCCTTGAGCCGTCATATAGTCGCTAATAGCAAAGACACTAATAGCTGGATCAAGTGATTCGATGGCGACCAAGTTCATGACAGGCTCGCCCATGATTTTTAGTTCTGGAATGTCTTGCAGTCCTTTTTTGACCATCTCGGTCGCTGCTTGCGATGCTTTTACGATTTCGACATAGCCGTCTTGTCCGATATGGTTGAGCGTAGCCCAAGCACCCGCCATCGGTCCTCCCGTCTTGCTCGATAGTACCGTAGGATTGACAATCGAATAGCCAGACCAAGAAGAACAAGCAAAAATTTGATAGCTTCTAATTTCTCTACTTTTGTACAAAATACAAGATGCGCCTTTGGCTGCATAACCGTATTTGTGAAAATCGCAGGACATAGAAGTAACGCCTTCTACACTAAAATCAAATGGTGGAATTTCATAGCACGCCATTCGTGCAAACGGCAAATACATACCTCCAACACAAGCATCAACGTGCAAAAACAAGTCTTTAGCTTTCGCAATAGCGCCCAACTCTTCGATAGGATCAATAACGCCATGAGCGTACGATGGAGCAGAGCCCACCAACATAATTGTATTTTCGTTAATAGCTGCTTCTACTACTTTGGGATCAACACGGAATGTCTTTTTGTCCACTGGCAAATTAACCACTTTGACACTCAAATAATGAGCGGCTTTATGAAAAGCGGCGTGTGCCGTTTCGGCTACAATCATTTCGGGCTGTGTGATATGTGGGCGGTTCTTTTTGTTGTAATCTCTAGCCGTTTTGACGGCTAAAATAATACTTTCTGTTCCGCCAGAAGTAAAGCTACCTACAGTATGCTCATCGCCACCCAATAGATTGGCAGCCATCGCTACTACTTCTGTTTCGAGCTTCAGCAAGCTAGGAAAAGCTGTAGGATCCAACCCATTTTCGGTCAAATACATACTATATGCTTTCTTACAAACGTTTTCCGTTTCTTGGGTTGGCTCATATACGTAGGCAAGTACTTTGCCCGAACGCCAAGGAATATCTTTCTTTTTGAGATTGGTCAATTCTTCTAATATATGGTCGGCGGACATTCCTTTTTTAGGAAGGGTTACTTTGCTCATGTTCTTATTGTTTTTTTGATGAATCACAATTTATAAAAAAAATATTGAATAGTCGTTCAAGGTGTCTGTTTTTTGAAATTTGTACTTTACTTTATTTTGAAATATTTTTGCTCAAAAAAATGTAACTTATTTATAATCTACACCTTATGAATACAAATGCCATTCAAAAAAACTAAACTAATATTCGATGCACACGACCAAAAAATATATACTGACGCTGATTTTTATGCTCTCCGCATTATTGGCATTTGCTACCGAACAATATCCTGATTTGGTCATTTACCAAGGGAGAATTTTTTATATTTCGGGAACCTTCGATGAAGATTTTCCAATTTTTGCTTTGACGCAAGACGAAACTTTCACTAAAAAATTGGAAGAAATATCGGTCTGTTATTCGAGTGGCTGCTATAGAGGCTACCAAGCGATTTGGGAAATTATAAAGGGTAAACTTTACTTGAAAGAGCTCAAGAAGTGTTGCACAGGAGAGTCCGCCGATTTAGAAGCACTTTTTGGGGAGCGATTTATAAAAGGTAAAGGTGTTTGGGCGTTTTGGGTGGACAAACCTATCACTATTGGCACTAAAACGGTTAGTGTCTTCAACCTAGAAGAACCTGTTGATTTTATTGTGCTGAATATGGAAAACGGAAACATTAGAGGAGTCCGAAAAATGGAATAAGTCCAAAGCATTTTTTACTTTTGATACAAATACTATTCATGCACTTGACTACTTTTGATGCGTCGCAATTGCTTGCCGCCAAACAATTATTGGATTTACAATTTGGCGTCGATTACTTGACCGAACAAGATTTATTATTATTTACACAAGGCAAACACATCGGCTGGGTGGCTTGCTCTACCGAAGGCGAATTGATAGGTATTAGCTTAGTCAAACTAGGCACCGCTGCCAGCCTAGCAGCCGAATTATTAATTGAAAAAGATTGGTTTGTATCAACTTTTCGAGACAAAGAACCGATTGCTTTACGCAAACATCTGGCGATTGCACCGCAGTGGCAAGGCAAAGGTATTGGCAAAAAATTGGTGCAGCATGGTATTGAACAATTGCGACAGCTAAACAGCTCTGCTATTGTATCTATTGTGTGGAAAGAAAGTGCGGGCAAATCGTTGGGCAAATTATTAAAAAATCTAGGTGCAACACCTGTTCGGACAATTGCAGGCTATTGGAAATCCGATAGTTTAGAGAAGCAATATGATTGCCCTGTTTGTGGCTTGCCGCCTTGTAGCTGTTCCGCTACTATTTATGTTATTGAATAGCTATTGCAATACAAAAAAACACCTACCAAGCTGCGAACAACTGGGTAGGTGTTTGAATAAAAAGCTATCTACAGCTAAGAAATAGACTAAAGGTCTAACTTCTAAAAATCTAGCTTCTTTGTCTCTTTTTCTAAACCGCTACATCAAATTCGCGCAAAGCACTATTAAGCGAGGTTTTTTTGTCGGTACTTTCTTTGCGTTTGCCAATAATCAAGGCACAAGAAACTTGGTATTCTCCTGCTGCAAATTTTTTGGTATAACTCCCCGGTATCACGACCGAACGAGCTGGAACACGCCCTGTATAAGTGATGGGTTTGTCGCCTGATACATCTATAATTTTGGTAGATTGCGTGATGGTTACGTTAGCACCCAATACTGCCTCCGATTCGATGTGTACGCCCTCTACTACGATACATCTGGAGCCAATAAAACAGTTATCTTCGATAATAACAGGAGCGGCTTGGAGTGGCTCTAGCACACCTCCAATACCGACACCACCACTGAGGTGTACGTTTTTGCCAATCTGAGCACAAGAACCCACGGTAGCCCAAGTATCGACCATGGTTCCCGAATCTACATACGCTCCGATATTGATATAACTTGGCATCATAATAACACCTTTGTTGAGAAAAGCACCGTGACGAGCAATAGCGTGTGGTACTACTCTTACACCCAAGTCGGCATAATTTGTTTTGAGTGGAATTTTGTCATGAAACTCAAAAGGAGGCAATTCGATGGTTTCCATTTTTTGTATTGGAAAATACATGACTACTGCTTTTTTGACCCATTCATTGACTTGCCAGCCGTTGTCGGTAGGTTCTGCTACACGCAATTTGCCTTGATCTAGCTGATTGACAACATTGCGTACGGCATCTCTAGTGGCTGCCAATTTGAGCAATTCTCTGTTGTCCCAAGCGGCTTCTATTGTTTTTCTTAAATCGTTCATAGTATTTATTGGTTATGTTCTGGTTGTACTATTTTATTGAATAAGCAAAGTTAGCGAATAGCGATGATTACGACAAAAAAAAAGGGCTTCGTAAAAAAAAAGCGTTATTCAAGTCCTTGACTTGAATAACGCTCTTAGAGCATGTCTAAGATTATACTAATTTGCAATTTGAAAAGTCTTTTCCTGTTACATTTTACCTATTTTTCACCCCATAGCTAGGGCTATGAAGTGAAAAAGGAGTCTCATTTAACAGATAAAATCCTACACAAATTATCAAAAACTATAATTTTAGACACGCTCTTAAAAATATTTCGATAGGCATCAAATTAACGCCCTATCGTAATTCGTTCGACGGTTCTGGTATTGGTTGCCGTATCTGTTATCATCATAGTATAAACCCCTTTGGGCAATCCACTCAAATCTAACTGATGGGTATCTCCCTGTACAATCTCCTCGTAAACACGCTCTCCCGTAGGTTCTATAATCTGAATGACACGTTCTGCAATAGTTGTGAATCGTACCGTTATTTGTTGTGTAGGAGCAGGATTCGGAAAGATTTCTACACCATTGCTAGCACGTACTTCTTGCTCATTGACTTCTGCTTGTCCTTTGGTTCTGACCTTAGCATAAAAGTCATTATTTTTCTCAAAGTGAGCATGATGTTCTTCGTATTGAATCACGGTACTTTGGGCAGTAGCGGTATCGCTTGTCATACTGACCAATGCGGCTACAACAAGACTGGTTAAAGTAATATATATCGATTTCATAGTAATAATATTTAGTAGATGAAGGAACAAAATAGTTCTATAATCTTGTATGTTTGAATACAATCTGAAATACTCTACAAAAGCACTTCCTATCAAACTTCATTCACCTATTACAACGTTATTCCCACCTACTTTGTTCACTTTTATTTAAAAAAAACTTCATTTTACTTTATAAATTCATTAATTTTTATAAAGAGACGTAAAAAAATGTTAATTTTTCTGCCTTTCCTTTGGAAATGTGCAACTTTGTATGCACCTTTAGAGTTATGAAGATAAGTTAATATACTGGCATATAAACAAACAAAACTACCGTGATTAGAACACACCCAGTTATTGTTTAATAGTATAATTTGGTCAGTTATTTTTAAATTAAACACAAAATATAAAATAGATATGGCTTTCGAATTCACAGACAGCAACTTCAAGCAACAAGCATTGGAGTCAGGACAAGTAGTAGTAGTAGATTTTTGGGCACAATGGTGTGGCCCTTGTAGAGCAATCGCTCCTATTATCGAAGAATTGGCAGATGATTACGCCGGCAATGCACTGGTAGGAAAAGTAGATGTAGATGCTAATCAAGAATTGGCAATGCAGTACGGTATCCGTTCTATCCCTACTATTGTTATCCTCAAAGATGGCAAAGAAGTAGAGCGTCATTTAGGTGCTATCACTAAGCCAGCTTTGCAATCTAAGATTGACAAGCACATGGCTTAATATGCCTTGACAACAAGAAATTATAAAGTGATTAAGTACATCCTGTGCTTAATCACTTTTTTTTGTGTACTAAGGGCAAGTGCATTGCCATTTGGCTACGCCATCGTGTTCGGAACACGTCCCTCTTCCTGTCGCATAACTCTTAGTTTGATCCTTGCATATCGCTCCTGCCCTATCTTTTTTGGTCATGGTTTGGGTGCAGTCGCACAACGGAATATGGTAGATATAGTTCCATTCTTTCTGCACTACCTTGACTAATCCGATGGGTATGATGAGCAGAAAAATAACAATCCAGAGTAGTGATCTTTCATTGGCAGAAGCCCCCGTTTTTGATAGTTTTTGCTCCAGCCAATACCAGCCCATCAATAACAAAAGCATTAGCCCAGAGGCTAACAAATATTTGTAAAACCAAGTACTATAACTGCCAACATACTGCACTACCAGAGCTGATAGCACCAAGCTAGTAGCCAATAGCAACCACCGAAACCGTGCTTTGAAAAAATTAAGAACCCCCAAAATAACACTCATAATTCAAACTCTTCGATGAGTTCCCAATGTTCGGGCGTGCGTTGTGTCTTGACTAGCCTCAGTTTGGTCATTCGGAAATTGACAAAAAACTCTTCGCCCAACGCCTCTATGATACTTTCTTTCTGAAAAATAGGTAGCGAACCATATAAAAAACTAATGTGTGGAATGAAAGGCGTTATCTGTGTATGCTCAAATAGCTCTTCGGCTAGTTCTCGGGCATAAACCAACTCTTCGCTATCGCTCGTTCTGAAAAACAGACAGCGATAATAAAATTCTAAAAAGGCAATATTCGTCAAGGAAGCCAATATGGGCGACAGACTATTCGCCAGCTCGTCTGTCTTGTCGATAGCAAGCTCCAACTTGTCGGTAATACCACTCAAAAGCGTAACATGCGGCTCAAACCGTGGGGTCTGATGCACGGAACTCAAATCTACGATGAGTTCGCTCAATTTTTGGTAAGTATTCTTATCTGGCATCAACCAAAGCGTGTACATAAAAATAGTTCTGTCTCTGTAGCTAGTTCGTACCGCTACGCTAAAAAATAGAGGGTGAATTTAGATTATTCTAAATTCACCCTCCTAGTACCCTAAAAGTACAACAATCACTTCGAACGACCAAAAATATCTTTTTTCTTCTTCTTGGGTTTTTCTTTTTCTTGCTCTAAAATGCTCTCGTAAGAAGTCGCATTGATAAGCACATTATTCGGATCGTCTTTATAAACCTTATCCACATACCTCCAAAAGCCTTCTTTGGTCATTTCCATACCCGAATAACTACCATCGGGTACATTTGTCGGCATTTCGCCCTTGACAGGGCTACCATATACGAGGTGATCAAAGACCACTTTTTGCAGATTCTTGTTATAATTGAGCGTGACACTTACGGTTGCCGAATATTCCATAATCATTCTTTTTACTTGACGCAGTTGCCCTCTACCATCTTTCATTTCTAGCACTGTTTTGCCAAACATTGGTTGTCCGCTTTCGTCAAAATAAAGCACCTCTAATATTTTTCTTCGATTGAAAAACCCATAGGAATCTAAGCCAAAGAGCAAATAGCAGGCTTGCCCTTCATGCTCGAAAGCTTGCATATTGTAATACAAAGCACCGTACCATTTTTCGGGCTTGAGCAGACTAAACTCTACGCCTCGCATCTCGTCCGATTTATCGTCGAGTTTATATACTTTGCCGTCTTTTTTTTGTATAAATCCTCGATATTGATAGTCGTTCTTATCGACATACAATTGCCAGCTAAAAATACGAAAATCTTTGTTGGGCGCTTGCAATATAGAAATCCCCTCCAAGTCCTTGAAATTATACGCATAGCTACCTTCCATCTCTAAGGTCTTTTGTAACAATTCTTCCAACTCATTGGACGCCACTACTCGAACCTGTTCTTGTTTTTCGGTACGAACTGTTTCTATCAATTGGCGGGCAGTTGCTTCTGCTTCCACCATGGCGCTACTATCTACATCGGTTGCTTGTACATTGGCAGCAGCCAACCACAATGCTAATGCTATCCATAATTTATTCATTGGTCGTGTTTTTTTTGGTGACAATAAAGACTGTAAGATCTGTTTATTCTTTGCCGTTTGTTCTTATATATACGAATATCAGACCAACAATAGTATATACAGCTGTTAATTTTTTATTGCTTATTAGCGGGTATTGCCAAACAAAAAAAAAGTCCACTAACTGTGGACAGCTAATGGACTTGATATATTTTGAGGTGAATCCTACTACAACCTATGCACTTCTCAATGCTCCTTCGTAGTTGATGGCTATTTTTGCTTTTAGCTCTTTGCGAGCAAAGAATATTCTACTTTTGACTGTGCCTAATGGCAAATCTAACTGGTCAGCGATTTCTTGATATTTGTACCCATAATAGTGCATCAAAAATGGCACTCTAGTACTATCATCCAGTGCATCAATCATGGCGTACAATTCTTTCATCAGTATAGATGAATTAGCATCATTTAGTACGGCGTTAGAACCCGAATTGATATAATAATCATTGTCGGTAGAATCTAAAATGGTATTCTGCTTTATCTTCTTGCGATAGTTATTGATAAAAATATTGCGCATGATTGTAAACAACCAAGCTTTTAGGTTGGTTCCGACTCTGAACTTATCTTCGTTCATCAACGCTCTATAAGCGGTCTCTTGATACAAGTCTTTCGACTCTTCTTGATTTTTAGTTAATTTGTACGCAAAATTGTGCAATATACTTTTGAGTTGGTACAATTCTGTTTTGAAATCTGCAGTAGCCATTTCTTGTTAATTTTATATATTGAAAGAATATATTTATCGTACTCAGAAAAAGAGTTTTTAGACGCCCTCTCCTTGCCACAACAAATATACGATAAGACTAAAAAAAAAGCAACTGTTTAAGTAAAAAAAGAAAAACGATAAACAAAATTAACTGTACCTACATCTATTAAAAAAACACCAACTACCTGACTATCAATCCATTAAGCAAAAAAAAGCTCAAAAAACCCTAAAAAAAATTTAACACCTGTTAACTAAATTTCAATTATAATTGAATCCTATTTTGCCTTTTCCACCTATTTAAAAGCAATAAACACACCTTCCCAAAATCATAATGTTGCATTTTTTCTCATTGCCTGGTCTATTAATGGTATATTTGTATTGTTCCTGTAGTACTATTATTCAGTTCATGACAGGGCAATCAACCATAAAAAGTACAATTAGTTGCATTTTATTGATTTTCAGGAATTGATACTTTCAATAGTATAACCCCGTACTTATACTAAATCAATGAAAATATCGAGCATATCCTCCCCATGGGCATGCAATGAATACGACATTCATTTTTGTAATAATCTAGTGTAGATGCAACTAAGAAGTACCTCCTATTTATCAATACAATTTATTACAACTTATGAAGGATTTTATGTATTCTAAAATTGTGATGGCTTTAGCTGTGCTGGCAAGCCATACTACTATTCAAGCACAAAACGTAGGTATTGGCACCAACAACCCGAGTGCCAAGCTACACATTGTGGACAATTCCAATGCCGTCAATAAGCTCATTGTACAGAGTGACAACACGTCGGTATTAAGTGCCATCAGTATGCAAAGTACTATTCGGAATGGTTCTATTTCTTTTGGTTATGTTACCAACAATAACGTTTATGGCAATCCAGGAGAAACGTATATTTATTCCTCGACCAATATGCAAGGGTTAAATATTATCAACCAAAATACGGCGGGCAATGGTCATATTGCGTTCTATGCTGGGCGCAATCATTCTAGCACTGCTACACTATTTGTAGCCGACAACCAGAATATTGGATTTGGTACTCAAGTCCCAAGTCAACGACTGCACGTCATTGGTAATGGTCGATTTTCGGCTCTAGCAGGTGCAGGGACTCGTATGGTCACTACTGATGCAAACGGGGTACTTGGCTCACAAGCCATTACTACAGGTGACATTACACAAGTCAATGCTGGCAACGGACTGATTGGTGGTGGTACTGCTGGTAATGTTACACTGAACGCAGCAGCAGACAATGGTTTGAACATCAATGCCGATAGAATCCGCTTGGGCGGTGATTTGCTACAAACGACCCTTGTTAACTTGAAGGCATTTCCATTAAGATTTAATCTAGATGGTACAGGCGACTTTGACATACAGATAGCTGGTACCAATAAATTTTCAGTAGTTGATAACAATACTATCTTGACGGGATCAGATGTATTCTTCCGTGATGGTAGTACGATCGGTACCAACCTTGTCGTAATAGAAGGTGACGGAAATGATGGTCGTCTTAGAGTGATGGAAAATGGAGCTGTTTCTATTGACTTAGATGCCAACACACAGTCGGTATTCAATGAGCAAGGACTCAATAGAGATTTCAGAGTAGAATCTGATGGCAACCAGAATATGCTTAGAGTAGATGCTAGTACCAACCGTTTGGGAGTAGGTGTCGGTTCGCCTTCTCAGACACTACATGTACAAGGTGGGGGTCGTATTACGAGTCTATCTGGAACAGGTAACCGCATGGTAACAGCCGACGCAAATGGTGTACTCAATACACAAGCGATTACAACAGGCGATATTACGCAAGTTAATGCTGGCAATGGATTGAGTGGCGGAGGTACGGCTGGTAACGTTACCGTCAATGCCAATGCAGACAACGGACTGAACATCAATGCTGATAGAATCCGCTTGGGTGGACCGTTGGTACAAGCTACTACAATTGGCTTAGGTGCCAACCCTTTGCAATTTAACCTAGACGGTACAGGTGATTTTGACATACAAGATAATGGTGTCAATGTATTTGCTGTAATTGACAACGGTAACATCATTAATGGTAACGATGTTTATTTCCGTGATGGAAATACCCTTGGAACAAACTTGGCAATATTATCAGATGATGGAAATGATGGACGTTTCCGAATTATGGAAAACGGAGCTACTTCTGTTGACTTAGATGCCAATACTCAGTTTGTATTCAACGAACAAGGTTTTAATCGAGATTTCAGAGTAGAATCTGACAATAACGCTAACATGTTTAGACTAGATGCAAGCACTAATCGTGTAGGTATTGGTACAGGTGTACCTTCTCAAACACTTCATGTACAAGGTGGTGGTCGTATTACGAGTCTATCTGGAGCAGGCAACCGCATGGTTATAGCAGACGCAAATGGTGTACTTAATACACAAGCCATCACAGTAGGTGATATTACTAGTGTCACTGCTGGCAACGGATTGAGTGGCGGGGGCAATGCTGGTAATCTTACTGTCAATGCCAATGCAGACAACGGTCTGAACATCAATTCCGATAGAATCCGCTTGGGCGGCGACTTGGTACAAGCAACTACAATCAATGCCAAAAACCACCCAATTAAACTTAATTTAGATGGTAGTGGCAATTTTGATATACAAAACAACGGTGTTAATAAATTTGCGGTAGTTAGTTTCGATAAAATATTTGCTGGGAGTGACATGATTTTTAGAGATGGTAGTACCGTAGGTACTAACTTGGCAGTAATAGAAAGCGATGGAGGTGACGGTCGTGTTCGAGTAATGGAAAACGGAATTGTTTCTATTGATTTGGATGCCAATACACATTCTGTGTTCAATGAGCAAGGACTCAATAGAGATTTTCGTATAGAATCTGATGGCAATCAACATATGTTTTTTGCAGATGCTAGCAGTAACCGTGTATCAATAGGTACTAATGCTACTGCTGGTACATTCAATGTACAGGGTACTTCTTATCACTCTGACGATATTTATCTACGTGATGGTGCTGTCAATACAGGTGATGTACTCGTAAGAATATGGGATTCTTCAGATGATGGAGTTATTGATGTTTATCAGAACAATGCCATCAATCATCGAATATATGGCAATGGTGCTACTGTCTTCAATGAACAAGGATTGGCAAACGGTGACTTTAGAATAGAGTCTGACACTAGAACTCATGCGTTTTGGGCAGATGCTAATGAAAATATAGTCCGTTTTGGCACAAATTCTACTACTTCTGACTACCAAGATGGAAATACTGTTGCAGGCGTGGTCGTTGATTACGTAGCTGATTTTGACAGAGGTGTTGGTTCCTCAGGAACAGCCATCGGTATTGGTTCGGTAGAGTATCTATTAGATAATGTTAACGAAACTAATATCAATAACTCCTTTTCTCCTACAACACATATTAATAGAGATTTAGGTTTTTCTACTACCGCACGTGGATGGGATGATGTGTATGCGGATAACTTTGTTAATATTTCAGATGCTAGAGAAAAGAATAATATCCAAAACTTGACGTATGGATTGGCAGAAATACTACAAATGCGTCCTGTTTCTTATACACTCAAGAAAGACCCTTGGGCAGAAACTAAATTGGGGCTAATTGCACAAGAAGCATTGGTATTGGTTCCTGAAGCCGTCAAAACACATGACCACAAACAACTAGACGAGTCCAAACCAGAAGAATTTACGAAAGTAGAAATGGAAAGAATGGGTATGACTTACCAACAATTGATTCCTGTATTGATCAAAGCGACACAAGAGCAACAAGCTCAAATCGAAGCACTCAAAGCAGAAATTCAAGCGATGAAAGAAGCTAAAAAATAAGTTTTTTTAGTTCCCTTTATCACATCAAAAAAACCATTCTTCGACTTGTGTCGAAGAATGGTTTTTTTGTTTTTAGTTTTAGTACAGGACAAAAGTCAATAGTTTATACTAAAAGTGGAGAAATACTCTAGGTGGCTCCAAATACGGCTCTCCATAGTCCATTTTATACTTTTGTCCTGTGTTTTTAATTAATGTTGAAATATAGGACAACCAAACAACTTTTTGGACAACTTTTTGGACAACTTTTTGTACTATACCCGAGTATCACTTGTCACTATATTCTTCAATCTCCACTACATGATTCTACTATCACTACTTTTCGCTCTTATTCTTTTTGAGATTGGCAAAGACCTACTCGAAAAAGGACGCTTGATTTATCAAAACCCTCGTTTTTGGGCTCATCTTACGACCATCACTCTGATTGTTTATATCGCCGCTTGGTGCTAATACTTCTTTAGACTCAAATCTAAACTACGAAACGAGTGCGTCAATGCTCCCGTAGAAATAAAATCTACGCCCGTAGCAGCATAACCACGTACTGTTTCTAATGTAATCCCTCCTGAGGCTTCCACTTCAAAACGTTTGTCAATTAATTTTACTGCTTTCCGCATCGTGTCGGTATCGAAGTTATCCAACATAATACGATTTATTTGCCCTACTTTGAGTGCTTCTTCTAGCTCTTTTTGGTCACGCACTTCTAGCGTTATTTCCAAGTCTAGTTTATTTTTTTTCAGATAAGCTTGCGTCTGCGTTACCGCTTGAGTGATGCTTCCGCAAAAATCAATATGATTGTCCTTAATCATAATACGATCATATAGCCCTGTGCGATAGTTGGTCGCCCCTCCTATTTTGACCGCTGCTTTCTCCAAGAAACGCAACAAAGGTGTTGTTTTTCGAGTATCCAATATTTGTACATTGTATCCCTCCACAGCTTCCACAAACTTTCTGGACAATGTAGCAATACCAGACATACGCTGCATGGTATTGAGTATCAATCGTTCGGTTTTGAGTATATTCTGACTCTTGCCATGTACCTCAAAAGCAATATCGCCATACTTGATAGGGCTGCCATCTTCTAGCAAGATATTAAGTTCAAAATTGGGGTCAACGTATTCAAATATGGCTTTGCCTACCGCTACGCCTGCCAATATGCCTTCATCTTTGACCAACAACTTAGCATTGCCTTCTGCCTCAGCAGGTACACATGCCAACGAGGTATGGTCGCCATCTCTAATATCTTCATACAAGGCGTTCTTGATGAAATTTTGCAATTCTTCCTTTTGTATATTTTCCATAAGTAAATACAGTTCGTTTATTTATTAAGCAAAGCTAATGACTTTATTGGCTTCAACAGCTAAATATTGCCATTAGTTCTAATAAAAGCAACTAATTTTAAGCTTATTTGTTTGACCAAAGTATCTATACTAGAATGAACATTCTTAATCAATCTTGTTTTTGCTTGGAATCCTGCTCACAGAATGCGTACTTTGTGGCACACAAAACAGCATGATTTCCGTGCATTTAGCAAGATAAATTCTGTCTATTTCAATGGGGTTGTTTCGACAACTTCAACAAAAAAATAACTCGTATGAAAATTGGTATCGTGTGTTATCCGACCTATGGCGGTAGTGGTGTCGTAGCCACCGAATTGGGAAAAGGCTTGGCCGATCGTGGGCATCAAGTACATTTTATCACTTATCGACAGCCTGCGCGATTGGATTCGTTTCACGAAAACATCTTCTATCACGAAGTTCGATTTGCCAATTATCCCCTGTTTGATTATCCACCCTACGAGACTGCTCTAGCGAGCAAACTGGTAGATGTAGTCAAGTACCACAAACTAGAAATACTGCACGTGCATTATGCTATTCCGCACGCTTCTGTTGCCTATATGGCAAAAAAAATATTGCTCAATGATGGTATCTATATTCCAACCGTGACCACGCTACATGGTACTGATATTACGCTAGTAGGCAAAGATCCTGCTTACGCTCCTGCGGTTACTTTCGCTATCAACAAATCCGATGGCGTTACAGCCGTTTCGGAAAGTTTGCGTCAAGATACTTTGCGGTTTTTTGAGATTACCAACAACATCAAAGTCATTCCGAATTTTATTGATTTTGAGCGTTTTGGCAAAAAAAACAAAGACCATTTCAAAAAAGCAATTGCTCCAAACAACGAAAAAATAATTGCTCATATTTCCAATTTCCGTAAGGTAAAAAGAGTGAGTGATGTGGTGCGAATTTTTGCTAAAATGCGCGAATCTATCCCTGCCAAATTATTGCTTATCGGAGATGGTCCCGAACGACAAAATTTAGAAATGCTCTGTCGAGAATTGCAGTTGTGTGATGATATTCTATTTTTGGGCAAACAAGATGCCATCGAAGAGCTTTTGGCAATCTCTGATTTGTTCTTGATGCCTTCCGAAAGCGAAAGTTTTGGACTCTCGGCATTGGAGGCAATGACTTGCGAAGTTCCTGTCATTTCGTCTGATGCAGGCGGACTTCCTGAAGTCAATATTCATGGCAAAACAGGCTACCTCTCTCCTATTGGCGATATTGAAGACATGGCAAAAAATGGGCTGTATATTCTCAAAGATGAAGAGACCCATCAGACCTTCAGAGCCAACGCATTGGCACAAGCCAAGAGCTTTGAATTAAGCAATATACTGCCTATTTACGAAAGTTATTATCAAGAGATACTGGACACTTGTGTCCACAAAAAAGAAGCTGCTTGTACGGAAGACTAGGCAAGTATTATTATCTTTTTTTTCTGAAAAAATCCTGCATAAGTTGACGACACTCAGGCTCCAAGACACCCTGTACAACCGTTATTTTGGGGTGGAGTGCCTGCGGTGCTATTTGGCGAAAGCCACGCTTGCTGTCACTGGCTCCTATCACAATCTTGCCCAACTGTGCCCACGCTAGTGCTCCAGCACACATCACACAAGGTTCAAGCGTAATATAGAGTGTACAATTTTTGAGGTATTTATTGCCCAAATAACGACTGGCAGCCGTAATCGCTAACACTTCTGCGTGAGCGGTTACATCGTTCAACTGCTCCGTTAGGTTATGCGTTCGGGCTATTATTTGCTGCTGACAAACAACGATTGCCCCTACAGGAATTTCGTCTAACGCTGCCGATTTTTGAGCTTCTTGCAGGGCTTGACGCATATAGTGTTCATCAGAAAATATCGAAAGCATAAGGATTGTTATTTTTAGTTGTTTTGCTGCAAGATACCATTACTTTTCGCAAGATTCTAACAATTCTTTTTGCGTCCTTTCTAGTATTGCTGTTGCTGCTTTAATTTGTTGATGCGTACTCGACAATTGATTTTGGATACTTGCTATATTTTTGCGAGTTCTTTTCATTCGTGCTATCCCTTCTCGGAGGTCTTTCCTACGACTCACATCTACAAAAAAACAATCGAACCAAAGCGATTCTTTTGTTTTCCATTCGTCCAATGTTATACCTTTCACTATCTTGATAGGTAAGTTGGTATCTCTCAATTCTTTGCGATAGCGAACATACAGTTGTTGTATTTTGGCAACGCCTTTTTTCGCCGTTTCCATTTTTTCATATTTCTTCTGGCGGGTGTAGATACTATTTTGAACCCAGACATCAGCGGTAGCCCAACTCTCTGCCTCGTCCAAAAACTTGAGTATTCTATCTAGCATTTTGAGCATCTTGATGCCCAATTTATGAGCTTCTATTATTTCCTTACGTTGGCTTTTTTGTTCGCCAATTTGATCTATCAGGGTTTCTAATTGAGCCGCTTCTGCATGCTGATAAAGCAGAATACAAGTTTTCTTCTCTTCTACTATTTCTTTATACTTCTGCTCCACATCGGCATAATCCAATAGTGTTTTTCTCAAATCTTCTTGTCGTTCTTGCAGCAATTCCAATTGTTGCACCTCCGATTCGTAGGCAGCTTGTGCCACCATATATTCTTGTTCTTCCTTTTCTAGCTTGGCTTCCTTGTTGCCTATCAAACCAAAGAAAAGACTTTTGACCGACTTGCCTTGCAAGCGTTCTACATCTTTCCATTCTTTATTTTTCTGCTGTAACAACTCCTCTACTTCTGCCTCTTTAGTTAGGATTTCACCCTGTACAGCAGTTGCTTCTTCTTGGAGTTGAGTTGCTTTTTTTTTGCGATGCAATACGATAGCTAAAGCTTCATTAATTTGGGTAATATTCATGGATTGGGATTTGTCAAAAAAAATAAAATCTACTGCTCTAATATACGCAAACGGCGTTGAGTTAGTTCACTGATTTTATTTTTTACTTTCCCCAACTCATTTCGGAGAATCCCTTGATAGTCCCGCAATTGGTTTTGCAACGTGCCGACCTGAGCCATTGTCCCGCCAACCATGTGATGTACTTGATGGCTAGACCTCAAATGCCATCTCATGTTTACAGCAAAAAATCCATCGTTTGGAGTCACCAAATTAGTATATATTTTGAGCCGGAGCTTAGTATCTTCCAGCTCTTTATTGAAGCGACTAAGCTCTAGTTGTAGCTGATTAATTTTTAATTTCATTTGCTTGAGAACATGCTGTTCCGAAAAACCTAATTGAAAATTTCCATTTTCATCTACGCTTCCAAAATGTTTTATTTTTATTAATTGCCCTCTAAGACTTGCCGTTTTTTTGGCTATTGCATTGCTCAAATCAAACGCCTCTTCTAGCTCTCTATGCTGCACCCGCAACGGCAGTAGCTTAGTTCTGATACTATCTAGTTCGGGGGGGTGCTCACTTTCCTGAAATTTCAGATAATTTTCTTTACGAACCAACAAATTTTCGTAATCCTCATCAATCGTTTCGTACTCTTTGAGCAACAAATCAATAATTCGCTTGCGCTCCAACATCGGTTCCAACGTTTGTAATATATCTTCGTATGCTGACCTAACTTCCAGGTATTCAGCTTCTTCCTGCTCTAGTTTTTCTTTTTTATTGCCCATCAGGGAATAATAAAGATTAAAAATAGAAATCTTGTCTAGTCGAGTCGCTCAAACTCCTTCAACTCTTGCTTCATTTTCTGCCGCAGCGTTCTTATGATTTTTCCTTTCTTAGACAGCTCCGCAAACAAACCTCTATATTCGGCTTGTGTTTTTTGCGATATTGTATCGTCGCCATCGCTTCGTTAATTTCTTCTATGGGCATGGGTTTATTTTTAGTTATTTTTCGGCTTCCAACAATTTATAATACGCTATTTTTT
The DNA here is from genome assembly GCA_937139495.1 of uncultured Saprospiraceae bacterium. GTDB lineage: Bacteria > Bacteroidota > Bacteroidia > Chitinophagales > Saprospiraceae > Aureispira. Next base: position 78,067 of record CAKZQC010000008.1, read on the forward strand.
GAATGATTACCTTACTCTCCAGTAATTTATGCCTTTTCGTTGCTTCAAGTTGGACTTTTCGCATTACTTTATTTAGTTTTTTCAACACTTTAACCAGCTCCAAGTATTTTCTGCCATTAAGATATTCTCCTAGACGCAAATGAAAATTCCATTTTCCTTCTAAATATGCTCTCATCCAACGTTCTAAGATAGAAACCTTTAAGCGAGTCCCTTTGACTACTCGCTGATACGTCAATAATTGATTTTTGAATAAACTAGACAATTCATCATATAAAATATAATCTTCCTTTGAGGCAGCATTATTCGACTTTCTGACCTCTTTACCTTCAAAAAACATAGCTTTATTATCTAACAGCCAACGTAACAAATCGCCCAATGCCGTCATCGTCAAATCGTCCATTTTTAGTACATTTTCCAATGCTTCTGCTTTATCTATTGTCCAATCTATTCTCCGCTCATAGCGCAATACATCTTGCCAATCTGCCTCCCAATTATCCTTTATATATTTTTTCTTTTTGTCAATCAAATCTTGGTGTACCGATTCCATCGATTGATAGTCTTTCTGCAACAACCGAATTACTCTTATTCGCTCTACTCTTTTTTGTCTTTTATCCGACAGTTTTTCCACAAGGGATTTCCTTTGCATTCGAGCTAACCATTTTTTCCACCTATCTAGCCAAGTACTAGAGTCATCCTTATCCAATGTGATTATTTTCTTTTCTGCCTCCGTTGCAGCTCCTTCTAGCTGCTCCAATTCTCGCTCTAGCGTACGAGCATGCTGCCATCTAAACCGATAGGTTTTTAGTGCTTCATTTAGTGCTTGTAGTTCGCTGTCTGTCATGCTATTATTCCTTTTTATGCTTATCGCAATGCCTTGAGTGCTTCTGCCATGTGTTGTTTGGCTTTGAGTTGCGAATCGAACTGATGTAGCAGTTTGCCTTCGGCATCAAACACATAGGTTACTCTTCCTGGTATCAAACCTAAAAAGCTTTTAGGAACTTTAAACAAATCCCGCACTTCATTTTTTTCGTCGCTCAGTAAGACAAAAGGCAACTGATATTTTTGGGCAAATTTGGCATGCGAAGCAGGACTATCAGCACTAATCCCCACTACCTTGACGCCCAAATCCTTGAACTCATCAAAACTATCTCGAAACGAACAAGCTTGCGCCGTACAACCGGGAGTATCGTCCTTAGGATAAAAATAAACAACAACAGGATTACCCAACCACGATTGGCTGTTGATGAGTGCATTCTGTTGATCTTTCAATTCAAATTTAGGTAAGCTGTTCATGTTTTTTTGTTTTAGTGATAATGAATTGACTCAAAATTAAGCCTTAAATTCTATCTATATAAACATTGCTACGTAATAATGTTTAGCTTTTTTTCTTCTACAAAACTAAAATGCGTATTTTAGCACCCTATAATTATTATTTATTAATACTACAATATAAAATCGTCCGATTTGTATTGCAATCATACTAGTACACAAAACGATGGGAAGAGCATTCGAATATCGCAAAGCACGCAAAATGAAGCGTTGGGGACAAATGGCTAAAGTATTTACCAAAATTGGTAGAGAAATTGCCCTAGCTGTCAAAAATGGTGGCCCTGAAGCCGACTCCAACCCTAAGCTCCGTATCGCTATCCAAAATGCAAAGATAGCCAATATGCCCAAAAAGAACGTAGAAGCTGCTATCCAACGAGCAACCTCGAAAGATGCCGAAAATTTGGAAGAAATTGTATATGAAGGTTATGGACCTCACGGCATTCCGTTCATTGTAGAGTGTCTGACCGACAATACTGTCCGAACGGTTGCCAATGTTCGCTTCTATTTTTCTAAAGAAAAAGGCTCACTCGGCACCTCTGGTTCTGTTAGTTTTATGTTCGACCGCAAGGGCGAATTTGTCTTTGAGTTGGGCGACCGCAACATCGAAGACCTCGAAATGGAATTGATAGACGGTGGAGCCGACGAAATCGAAGAAAACGACGGCAAAGTATATGTCTATACCGCTTACGAAGACTTTGGTACTATGCAAAACCACTTGGAAACAATGGGCATAGAAGTAGAAGAAGCTAGTCTGCAACGTTTTGCGAACGTGACGAAAGAAGTCACACCAGAAGAACGTGCCGACTTAGAAGCACTCATTGATCGTTTCGACGACGATGAAGATGTGCAAAATGTCTTTCATGGTATGGCAGATGAGGAGGACGAATAAATTTCGCTTTCCTTTATCAAAAAAGCAGCTAAAAAGTACGGATACTTTTTAGCTGCTTTTTTTAGTTTTAGAGCTATTAGTTTTAGTAATTCGGAAAGATAGCTGCAATATCTGTTTCTATTTTATCAAATAAATAGCAATTTTTGAAATTGGTATTTTTGACAATAGTTTGAGCTAGTTGATGATCTAATTTTTTACCTATTTTATTGTGGTAATAATCTATATTATTCTTCAATTCTTTTTTGGAATTGGCGGCTGCTTTTATGGCTGCGACTCGCTCTTCTTTCAGCTTACGAGCAATTGGACGTAACAACATCAATACTACTTTATCCTCTAACGTATGTCCTTGCAGAAATAGATAAGCATTTTGAGGTTCTAAACCTTTAGCTTGCATTGCAGTTGCAAATAATTCCAAATTACTTTTGTGTGTTCCATGTGCCAATTCCAATGCTACAACTTTTGCATTTACACGACTTTCTAATGCTTCTAGTTCACTAATAATATTCGCTTCATTTGCAGTCAAAGCCACTACTTTACATAAAGTAGTCATTGTAAACTCTTCCTCCTCATTATTGGCGTAAAGCGTCAAATTCCAAAGTAAGAGCGGATAAATTATCTTAGAGTAAATTGTAAAAATTTGATTATAATCAAATAATCGTTCATCATTCAATACAGTCGATACCACAACACCGTGCAAACTATCCGCATAACAACGGAAGTTTTCGATAGAATAAGTGTATGTCTGCAAGATGTATTTATTAGTAGCTATTTCGTCTGCCACTGCTTGTTTATCTGGATTGACATAATGCCCCTGCAATAGATAATCGTAATCGCTATCCACTGCTATCAATAAAAACTTACCCGTTCCACCTGCCAATAAATCTAATATTTCTTCCGTTCTGTCCAAGGCAGCTTTTTTGCCTTTTTTAAGAGTATTGATAGGCAGTCTTATTTCAAACTGTACCTTATTGGGTTGCTCATAAGGCTGCAGTACATTTCGCCAAAACGCAATGTCTTCTTCTGCTTCTACATAGACTGGTATCGGTTTTGCCTTTCCTTTGGGAAGCAAAAATGAGGCACCATTCCAATAACTACTGTTAAAATTTTCTACAATATCTGTCGTCATTTTAAGAAGGAATTGTTGGAGTTATCAAATCTTGAATATTAAATACCTTATTAAACCAACCTTCTGTTAATATTGCAGGAGAATGCGTGGCAATAATTAA
>CAKZQC010000009.1 GCA_937139495.1 uncultured Saprospiraceae bacterium
TTCATGAGCGAAGCGAACTGGGTGGCTTGATGCTTGGCATCAACTGTAGAGGCTCTTTTATTCGCCCTAGACTTTGCCTTGATTTGCTAATCAAACAAATCTATCTCTTTACCTAAATGCAACTTCTACTTGCATAATCTTTAGTATTAGATAGAAATTTGTAATTTGGTTGCACATTTTCCAATTCGCAACGCCATAGACATGAAGATACTAAAAATTCAGTTTCAAAACCTCAATTCCCTACGAGGAGTACACGTTTTAGATTTCCGCAAAGCTCCCTTGCGAGATTGTGGTCTGTTTGTGATTACGGGCAATACAGGAGCAGGCAAATCAACGATATTAGATGCGATTACTTTGGCATTATATGGTCAAGTGCCTCGCTATGATAGCACTACGGCACAAGAAATATTGACGCATGGCACCAATAGTTGTTATGCCGAGGTAGAATTTGAAACAAAGCAGGGGGTATTTTTGAGCAAATGGGCGTTTGGCAAAACTCGTACAGGGAATCCCAAGCCGATAGAAAGAGAGGTCGCAAAAATAGACCCAACTAGCGAGCATCGCCAAATTTTGGCAACCAAAGTAAGAGAATGCAATGCTAAAGTAGAAGAAATTTTGATGGGCTTAACGTTTAGCCGATTTACTCGGTCTATTATGTTGGCACAAGGCGATTTTGCGGCTTTTCTGAAAGCTACCGATGAGCGGTCGAGTATCTTGGAGCGAGTGACGGACTCCGAAAAATATTCGGAAATATCGAAGGCGGCACACGAACGCCACAAGGAAGCTGCCGCTCAATTGCAACAGTTATTAGATCAGTCAGAAGCTATTCAATTATTGACGCTGGAGGACAAAGCAGCCCTGCAATTGGCATTGCAACAAAATCAAATACAACAAGAAGAAGACAGTGCTACGTTGCATCAATTGCAACAGCAGTTGCAGCAATATGAACAGTGGCAAAAGCTAGAGGAACAAGCACAAGCGTCGCAATTAGAACTGGATAAATGGCAACTACAGCAAGCGACCACCGAAGAGGATAGAGTGCAGTTGGAACAGCACAAAAAGGCAGTAGTCTTTTTGCCTGCTCGGCAACAACTCAAAACGGCTCAAAATCAATTGGAGACTGTACAGCAAAGTTTAGATAAGCTAGCGAAGCAACAAGCAGCATTGTCGCAGCAGCTACAAACAGGACAAACCAAACTCCAGACTGCCAACACGGCTTGGCAAAGTCAGCAAGAAGATTGGGCAGCTTTTGAAGCGATTCAGACGGAAGTGCTACAGTTGGATAATACGCTGGAACACCAGCAGCAACAGCAGAAAATAGCTCAAGAAAACAAGACAAAATTACAAAAAACGATAGACGAACAAGCGAGCTTGGAAACTACCACAGCGGCTCAGTTGCTGGATTTGGAAAAGCGAATAGTGGCAGCAAAAGAATGGCTGGACGCTCATCGTTCGTATGCCAAACTAGCGGAAGAAGAAACGGTGGCGGTGTTCAAAAACACCTATCAACAATGGCAACAAGGGAAGCAATTGCTGGTCAAGCAAAAGCAACAAAAAAAGACCATTAGCGACAAGCTAAAACAGACGATTTCGGAGCAAAAAAAACTAAAGGAGCAACAAGAAACACAACAAACAAAAATAACAAAGTTGGAAGAGGCTTACCAACAGATAGCGACAAAAAATGAGATAGATAGCACGATAGAACAAGCGACCGTACTACTCCAAACGACTGCCCACAAACAGCGGCTACGAACAGAAATAGATGCACTCAAAATAGCTTTGGATTTGTACGAAAAACAAGCAGCTATTTATATAGAAATTGACGAACTAGAGGAGCAGCAATATAGCCAAGATAGACGATTGGAATTGTTGGATAATCAGGAAATGATGGCAACGGAAATGGTGCAGACCTTACGACAGAAAAAGCAATATTATGAAATAGTACAACAGCAACAGCTCGAAAAAAGCAGCTTGAGTAGCCATCGTGGTTCGCTGCAAGAAGGGGAGGAGTGTCCGCTTTGTTTTGCTACGGAACACCCCTTTCGGGCAATCGCCAATATTGATATAGATACGATGCTTCAGCATGCTCAAAAAGATGTGCAGCAGGCGGACAAAAAATTGCAGCAAGCAGAAGAGCAATTCAAAAATACTTTGGTGGAACAGTTGGCGACCTTCAAGGAATTGCAACAGCTGCAAAAAAACAAACAGCGTTTGGTGGATAATGGGCTAATATTGGAAGCGAAGTTGAGAGATAATGCCGCTGCTTTTGATGGTCAAATAAGAGCTATTTTGTTGGATAAAAATCAAGTGCAGCCACAGCTTTCGCAATTTCAGAACGACCAACAGCGATTGGAGGAATTGAGTGACCAATTGCAGCAACTTTTTTCGGATTGGAATGCCTTGCTGCAAGCACAAGAGTACACCCAAAAAGAATTGGCAAACAAGGAGCAATATCAAATAGAGCTGCAAGAGCAGCAGCAGACAATTCTGCAAGAGCTAGACGACCAGATTACGGAAATAGCAGCCTTGGAGCAGCAATTGGAAGGAATTAAGCAAGATTTTGACCTAAAAGGGAGTTTTGAAGAGGTTATTGAGCGGTTGCAAACCATCAAAAAGAATTACCAAAAAGCGATTGATAAAGAAGTGTTGCTACAAAATCATAGAGAGAAATTGCTGCTGGAGCAGCAACATCAAACGAAGCAAAAAACAGCAACTTTAGCACAGCTAGAAGTAGCAACTGCCGCACTACAGAAAATAAATGCGGTTTTGGAGGAGTTGCAAAATAAACGGAAAGACTTGTTTGGGGAGCAGGTAGTAGCCACAGTTGCAGCCGAAAAAAAAGCACTGCTACAGCAACAAAAAGAGGAAGTATCACGCTACCAAAAGCAGCTAGAAGAACAACAGCAGGAAGTAGCCGAATTGGTAGGGCAGCAAAAGCAGCAACAAGCCACCGCACAAGAATTGGAACATAAAATAGCAGAAGAAGAGCCTGTTTTGTTGAGCGAATTGGAGCAGGCTGGTTTTGATAATATAGCGGCTTGGGAAGAGCAGCTGCTAGAGGTTGCCACGGAAAAGATGCTGCAAGATAGACAGCAAGAATTGACGCAGCGAATTGCTATTTTGATGGATAGAATCAAGCAAAATCGAGCGGAAAAAATGATGCTGGAATCTGATGGGCTTTTGGCTCAGACAGAAGCGGAAACCTTGCGAGAACAAAGGGAAGCCTTGCAGCAAAAAAGCCATCAGGTGTTAGAGTTGATTGGTAGTCAGAAGCAACAATTGGAGCAGAATGCTCAACAAGAGAAACAGCATCAATCGCTTTTGGAGGCGATAAGCATACGCAAAAAAGAAACACTCAAATGGCTCAAATTACGTCAAATTATTGGTTCGGAAAATGGTAAGAAATTTAGAGTATTTGCACAAAGCATTACGCTGCAACAATTGGTGCAATTGGCAAATAAACACTTGCGTAATTTCCTGAATGGTCGTTATTTTTTGCAAAAAAGACTGATTGGGACGAGTCGCAAAATAACGAGCGAATTGCTCGAAATAGATATTGTCGATACGTTTCAGGGTGGCAATAGTCGTTCGCTCAAAACGCTATCGGGGGGTGAGAGTTTTTTGGCGAGTTTGGCGTTGGCTCTTGGCTTGTCGGATATGTCTAGCCAGACGGCTTCTATCGAATCTTTGTTTATTGATGAGGGATTTGGTACGCTCGATGCGGATACACTGGTCGTGGCGGTTCATGCCTTGCAGTCGCTACAAGCGACGGGCAAAACGATTGGCGTTATTTCGCACATTGAGCAGCTACGCAATAGCATTGATACGCAAATAAAAGTGATTAAGAAAGGCGGTGGTTTTTCTAGTATTGAGTTGATTGGGTAGGTGTTTTTTTAGATGGTTAGAAGTTAGAACGCTTTGCTGGTAGATTTTTAGATTTTTTTTGCCAATTATGAGTGTTGAGGTGGAAGTTGGAAGGTTTTATTTTAGTAGTAGCATTAACTTAATTTATGCACGGTTACTTATTGTACTGAGTACAAAAAAAAGTGGTTAATGAATGTTGTATTCATTAACCACTTTGCTTCAAATTAGGTGTCGTTTTTCTCTAAAAATCGACGACTACTCTAGAGAAGTAGAATTGTAAGCTATTGATGGGCATTTTTTTGATGTGATTCTTGCCATGTGGGTTAATTAGACTAACGATACCATTACTAATAGAGTCCAATGCGTAGGCGTGTCCTGCTACAATGCGTTCTTCTCCATCATCTTTGCTGGTCATCATGATCAATTCGCCTGCATTTCCACGTAGGTTATTACCGTTTTCGTCCAAGGCGTAATTAGCAGCCATATTAGGTGGGGTAGCGAAAGTAACGCCTATTTTCTTTTCGGCGGCTTCCAATATCATCTTGATAGCGTGTTCGTTATTGTCCGAAAATTCAAAACTTCTTCGAGGAGTACCAGTGAGGACAGCGTAAGCTTCTTCCGAAAACCCTGCATCAATTTCGTCGTATCCGCCCATGAGTTTAGCGAATGCTTTTTCGAGTATGAGCGGCCACATTTCGCCTTCATCTTGTGAGCGAGCATAGAGAGCGTTATCTTCCGTTTTGCTGAACCAAACATCACCTTCTACTACTACATCAACGGCTTCAAAACCGACGGTAGAAGATTTGATATTGTTGTGTAGTTCGTCCTTGCTTCGTACATTGATAGGGCGGTACAGCTTGACGGTAAAGGTACCATCGCTGTTAGCGGTTATCATGTCTTTGATTTTTTGTGGTCCTCCTTTGGAGTTGGCTATTGCGGAAAGCGAACACATAAAATAACAGTTACCTAAGGCACCTTGTATAATATCATAAGGATCAATTCCAGAGGCATCTCTATCGTCTGCGCCTACTTTGAATAGGTCGTCTTCTGTCACTTTTTTCTTGACAAACTGTCTGCCATCTTCATTCTTAACGAAGCGATCCATTTTTTGATAGATAGCGCCTAGTTTTGGGTCTTCGCCCGTAATGGTGTCCACTACATTATGATTGATGGTTGGTTTTGGATTGCTCAAGCGATTGGTGTGCTGTTCTGTAATTTTTACTTTAGTGATATTCTTTTGTATCGTATCAAATAGAGTTTTGGTTTGCTTCGCCCAATTGCTGGTCAATGACTCAAATTCTTGTTGAATAGAATCGTTGCTTTTGTCAAATTTGAAGTTGAAATTTTCGTATTGATTGAGGAAACTATAAACAGCATCATGTTCTGGCATTGTTAATACGACTAAGTCACCTCCTGCTTTGTTGTAGGCGGGGGTGAAGATACTATTGGCTTGATTATAGGCACTTGTAATAGTGTCTCTCAATTGGACGAGTCCATTTACTTGCGTATTGGAAGATTGTACTGGATTGGCTTCTACCGAATTGGTGTCGATAACGGTGCTGTCGGTTGTGTTGGACTGCTCAGTAGTCGTATCCTGCCAAGTGGTATCTTCTGGGATAGTCGTCGTTGTGTCTTGCCAAGTGGTGGTGTCTTCTGGCGTTGTATTGGTGTCTGTTGTATCTTCCCAATTATTGGTGGGTTCTTCTTCGTCTGCTGTGATTTCTTCGTCTGCCATGATTCCTGTGCGTTGAATAATCGCTTCAAAATTGGCGTGGTATTTTTTTACTCTTTGGTCGTATTCATTGGTGATTTGCCCAAAAATATCTTGTGTACTTTGTTGGCTAGATTGGAACGTGCTATCAAAGGTATAGTAGGCAGAGCGAAAAGCGTCCAGTATATCATATTGACTACGAGTCATGAAAATCATACCGCCACTAAGGTCTTTCGTCTTCAAAAATGCGTCGGCATTTTTGCGGATTGCTTCCATTTTTTTCATCAAGCTATCCAGTTTAGCGAAGTCATTGTCTTCACCTTCTTCTTGTGCATGTGCTTGCTTGACAGAGTCAATAAGAGATTCTCTCAAGGTATTGATTTGAGCTTTTTGTTCCGAAAACTTAGGGTCTTCGCTTACTTGGTTGCCTACTTTTTGGTAGGTTTTGTCCCATTTGTTGACCAATGCAATGAGTGTCTGCAATCGCTGTACTAAAATCATAATATGGTAATAAGATATAGTGTAATATATTGATATTGAACCAATAAGAATAAAAGTTGTTTGGTTTTGAAATACAGATAAACTTACTACTTTTTTGATGAAAAAACAAACTATTTTTTGATTATCCTGCTAAGAATAGCTTTCTGTAACAAAAATAGGAGTATCTATTATTAGGGCTATTTAGTGAATTAGTCAAGAGTAAGCAATAAAATATTAACCATAAGGTTAGATAATAAACAAAAGGCTTTTGCATATCCATTTTTTTGGTTAATATTAGGGAATCTCTAGGATAGAGACATTTTAAAAGGACTATGAAATTGATTACAGAAAATTATCAGGCACCCACTACCAAGTATTGCAAGACAAAAGAAATGTTTGATCAGGCAGTTGGGGAGGATTTTATTGTACATGCCAATAAAATAACCTCAAGGGGCAAAAAATTCTTGGTGGGTTTAGCACATGGGCAATCGCCAGCAGGAGCTTACCAGTATATATTGGATCATTATGGCGAGATAAATAGCTCTAGCTTGCTGCGTTTTACGTTTGTCAATTCTCCACTCCAAAGCCAGCGAAATCTGGATTCTAGTATTATTGATGCAGGGGCGTTTCTCAAAAAAATGTTGCGTTTGGGCTTGATTAACAAAGACCAAATATTAGGTAGAAGTTTGAGTCGAGAAAATATTGAAGAATATGCCATTGGGTTCAATCAGAAGCTACACGAATATTTAGAAGAGGAGAAAAAAACAGGCTTAGATTATATCTTTTTGGCGGCAGACCCAACAGGTAGAGTCGCTGGTATTGCTAGAGATTCTACGGCATTTGATTCGACCGAAAAAGTGATATTGGTCAACGACTTGGGAGAGCCAGAAGTGACTGGAACACCGCACTTTATTTTGCAATCTAGGCGAATTGCTTTTTTGGCAACTAAAGCAAACAAAAGGCGACCGCTGGCTTGGCTGTATTCCAGATGGGGCAGACCAGACCAAAGTCCCTCTTTTCTGAGGTTTGGGGACAATATTCATCAAAAAATGATGGTGTTTATAGATGACACCGCTCTGACTTGGCCACAAATTACGCTACAGCGAAAAACGCCTTATGGCTCGACTTATATTCGATTGGATTTGGCAGAAGATTTGGACGAAAGTCGCAAAACAAAACGCCCTGTCATTCTCTTTATTCATGGCTTTTTGGGACTCAATTCTTTTGATTCGTTACTGACGACTATACCTGAAGATAAATACATATCGGTAGCCATGCACTATGGTTCTATTCCGCATGATTTGCCATTGGAGGAATACTCTAAACATGTGGCATTGAATATTGATTTTGTAGTGCAGCATTTTGGAGAAAAAGGACACCCAGTGTATATTTTTGACCATTCGATGAGTAACATCTACTTCATGATATTGGAGCGAGATTTTGACCAAATGAATGGCGTTAAGAAATATTTGCGTGGTCGTATTGGAGCCAATCCATTCTTTGGAGAAGAAGCCAAACACGCTATGACAGGGTTTTTGGATAATGTCGTATTGCCTGCCATCAAATTCTCTAAAGAGCCTAGAGATGTAATGATTGCGATGGCACTCCGTCGAGTAATTCCTTTCGATACCAAGAAAGGGGTACGCAAACGAGGTATTAATTTCTTGAAATTTTTAATCAAAAAAGATTCTTCGGCTAGAAACATACTTTGGGACGCTGTCAAGGAGCGAATCGTGACCTTGATGACCAATATGGATTCGTTGCCTGAAGTCAATAAAATACCGATTGCTAGAGCATTGACACGACTGCCAGCCAAAGTGTTTGCGATACAGGTACAGTCGGCACTCGAAGAGTCTTATACATTGGATTTGGCAACAGATTATCGCAATATGGAGCATCATCATATTCCGATTCTGATATTGCAAAGCAGGAAAGATGTAGTCGCTAAGTATGTAGCTAGAATGCACAAAGGCAAAAATATAACGGTGATAGATGTGACCAATGAAAAAGAACGCAAAGATTTATTTAGAGAACACCTTTTTCACATGATTTTCCCACTAGAAACGGTGGAGTATATCGAGCGTTTTATACAAAAAACAGAACGCAATTATAAGGCACGTATCAAGCAAGAAAAAAGCAAATCATAATCATACTGATTTCTATAAAATAAGCCCCTACAAGAAAACTTCTTGTAGGGGCTTATTCATTTTTTTGCTATGAAATTAGTGGTTATTGATCTGCTCTAGCAGGCTCAAAACCTAATGAAATAGAATTGATGCAATAACGCAAACCTGTTGGTTCTGGACCGTCGTCAAAAATATGTCCGAGGTGACCATCGCATCTAGCACAAGTAACTTCTACACGTTTCATACCATAGCTGTTGTCCGTATATTCTTTGATATACTTGTCAGCAATAGGCTCATAGAAACTGGGCCAGCCTGTGCCTGATTTGAACTTGGTATCCGAATCAAATAAGGGCAATTGGCAAGCACCACAAGTGTAAACGCCTTTCTTTTTGTTGTCCCAATATTTGCCTGTGAAAGCTCTCTCTGTACCTTTTTCTCGTAGCACGTGATAGGCTTCTGGACTCAGCTGAGCTTTCCATTCTTCCTTCGTTTTGACGATAGGCGTTAGGTCAGATTTGTTGTATCCATTGGCAGGAGGGACTTCTAGTACTATCTCGCTGTCCTTGGCATCGACTGTGCTAGCAGCAGGCGAGGTGGAGGAGCGACAAGAAGTAACCATTATGAGTAGCAAAAGGGGTAAGCAAATGGTTAATATATTTTTCATCGGTAAGTTTTTTTTGTTTGTAAATCAGTAGCTAGATTATTGCTACACAAACGTTTAGAATACTGATGAAACAAAAAAAAGTGTGCTTTAGTTTTTGGCTCTTACGATTCTTCGGATAGTATCAAGAAACGCTTATCCAATACATCAAGATGTTGTATTAAGCTATCTACAAAATCGTCACCATAGCGAACGTAGTACGCCAAAAAATTGTCATAACGTTCTTGTAGCCCATTGCTTGGAAATAGTTTTTCTTTGATGTTTTTGATGGCGTTAAGAGCCGTTTCGTGATTGTTTTTTTCTGCACGGACAAGCTTTTTTTCTATTTTATCAATACTGTTGATAATCTGAGCTTGTGTACCCAATACCGCTTTTTCGAGCGTTGGGTCTATCTTGATAGCGTGCTTCAATAGGTCTTCCAAAATACGATTGAGCTGCTCTTTTTGAGTTGTCAAGGAGAGTTCATGTTCTGTATTTTCGAGCGTATATTGCTTTAGCAATCTATCGGTATCTTCAAATATTTGAGCAATCGTTAAGCCTGCTTTTGCTACTTTTTGAGTCATGCCTTTGTCTATCCAGAGTACCGAACAGCGTCGGAGAAGCATGGGGTAGGGAACGCCAAAATGTTGAAATTGGGTTTTGCGCTCCAACCAATATGCCAATTCTCCACCACCACCAATGTACGCCAAATTGGGCAGTATCGTCTCTTGATAGAGTGGTCGCAAAATGACATTGGGACTAAATTTTTGAGGGTTTTTGTCTAGCTCTTGCAGTATTTCTTCTTCCGAAAATACCAATTCGGTATCCAATACTTGGTACTGCTTGCCTTGCTGCACAATACGGCTACGTTTGTTAGCCGTCAGGTAAAAAAGGTTGATTTCTCTAGCGTACGCTTGATTGCTAAATCCTGCTTGAGTTAGTTGTTCGGCTGTTTTTTCCAATATTTCCTTGGAAGGCTGGTGTAGTAGTTCTTCCTTGAATATAGCTTTCATTTGCGACTTGAAAACAGCTGCTTGAGCATTGCAAATAACTAAACCATGCTTGCCAAATATCCAGTTGACAAACTGCGTATGTGCCTCGCCATAGTTGGCACTGGTGGTGTAGATTTCGGTGAGCTTTTCGCTCAATTTAGCTGCTCTAGGGCTATTGCCTAATATTTCTTTGGTTTGTGCCAATACTTGGTCAAAACCTTGTAGCTGATAAGCCCCAACAGAACCACCTTGATGCTCGTCCCAGCTGATTTTGTTGCCAAACAAATTGAAATGATTAACCTCTTCAAAATCATGGTCTTCGCCACCTGTCCAGAAGATCGGCACAAAATCAAAAGTAGGATAAGTAGCTTTTAGTTTTTTGGCTAAATTGATGGTAGAAACAATCTTATATATACTATACAAAGGACCTGTAAACAGGTTGGGCTGGTGTGCCGTCGTGACCGTATAAGTGTCCGTTTTTTGTAGCCGTTTTATATTATCGAGCGTAGCGGAAGATGTTTCGATAGATTGATATTGCTGCTCCAGAGCAGCTACCAAAATAGCTCTTTTTTGTGGGTCAAAATCTTGCTTGGTAGCGATGACTTGTTCAAATTGTTCGACCTGAGTCGAATACTCAAAGAACGGTTGTAGGGCAGCTACTTGTTGTTGATACGCAAGATCAATGGAAGAGAGTTGTGGAATTTGATCAAAATCCAGTGCAGTAAGCTTCATGTGTTGATGGTATAAGAAGGTCTATTTTTTGAGCAAAAATGTAAATAAGGCAATCAATATAATTAGTCCCAAACTGACAAGGAGACCACGTTTGATGAGCCGACCAAAAAGTTCGTCTGAAGTTTTCTGAAACTTATCGCTGTTTACTTCACTTTTTATCGCTGTTTTTCGTTTCATTTCTGCCAGTTCTTGTTGGCTGTGCAGTATTCCTTTATCTGTAAGCACACTTTTGGCTAGTACTACTTCGTGCGGTTTATAATCCTCTGGAAATAGAATAATATTGAGTGCTTCTTGAACGGTATGTTCTTGTTTGAAACGGTTTTTTTCGGCTTCGTGGTTATTTTCTGGATTGTCAGGCATAGGGCTTATCATTTATCAGATTCTTTTTTAGAAAGTTTTTCAATCTCTGTCCAGAGTGCTTCTGCTTCGCCCAATTTGCGAACACTAGCTTCTCTGTCAGTATGCGAAAGCTTGTACGATTCTTCTTGAAGAGCTTCATATTGAGCCTTCATTTTATCCAATTTTGTTTTTTTCTTTCCAAATAATCCGAACATGATTTATCAAATTTTGTAACACTGTTGCAATATTGCAGCGAGTTTTTCTGCACCCATTTTAGTAGTCAATGCGATGTTTTTTGCTGGAATTTCTTCTGGCGAAGCATAATGTTCCAATGCCTGCTCGACGCTGTCCTCTCTCAATAGGTGCAAAATAGGATAGGGCGCTTTGTTGGTATAGTTGGACGCATCGCTAGGCAGACTACCCTCAAAACAATAATCAGGGTGAAAGGTTGCAATTTGATAAACGCCCTCGTAGTTCATTTTGATTAGTAAATCTTCTGCCAAATAAGCGAGATCCAAAAAAGATTCAAAATCTACTAAATCGGGCAAAAGTATCAAGGTGGTGGCAATGTTAGGTTGAGTGTCTAGTTCCTGAAAGGAAGCTATCAAATCTTTGAATAATTCCTCGGCATTACTCACGTGATAGGCGACGCTTTTTTGCACGACTACTCGACGAGCGAAGGGACAAAAATTGAGGTCAATAACCATATTTTGTAGCCAGTTTTGGACTTGCTGTATTTTTTGTGGATTGCTGTAGTTCATGGTGTTACATTCAATGTTTTTGATTCAGTAATTTTAATAAAAAAGCTATCATAACCAATCCAGAAACTTCCAATCCGATAGCCAATAATATTACGATATCAAAACCATCTAATAGCAAGCTAATAACACGACTAAACAAAATGCAGCCCATTAGTACAGCAGTAGGGTAGAGCCATTGTTTGCCTTGGCGGAAATACAACAATAGGCAAATAGCAAGGCACAGAAAAGCACCACCTACATCGCTTTTGACAGTATTGATGCCTCTGCTCGAACTGGCTTGTACCTCAAATACGTCAAATGCAATGGTATCGAAGAAGAGCCAAAAAGCCCACATGGCAGTCATGAGCAAGAGCATCATGAAGAGCGAAAAATCTAGTAGTTTTTTCATAAAAAAAATTGAAGTAATCTAAATTAGTCGGTGAAAATACAAAAAAATAAGCGTCATCTCACAGAGTGAGATAGACGCTTATCCTAATAAACTAAAAAAAAGAAACTTCAAACTAAATTAGACAAGAGTCTTGGTTTCTATCTTAAAATTTTTTCAGCTATTATTCTCTATACAACAGGAAGAATAGCTATTTATTTTGTTTACATTATACGGTTGCCGCATGGTCATACTTGAAGAGTAGTATGGCAAAACTAGTAATCATTGCCATTACAAATACTTCCATAAACAACATCATGCCTGATACAAAAGGTATCATCAGATTGCTAGTAGCGGTGTGTAGCTCAGTCATGTTTCCTGTAATCGTGGCAAAGTTGATTCCTTCAAATGGAATTGTAACGGCATAAGCAACGACCATTATCAATGCAGCTGTACCAGCAGCTACGGCAGCATAAGAAATTCCTTTTTGAAAGAAGCGTTTAGCAAATTTTGTATTTTCCTTCAGCTTCTGAATCCCTATCCAGAACGGGATTGCCAATACTAGATATTTTAGGAATTTTAAGCCAATAAAATCAGGACCGGAAACGAGTTCCAGTACTAATAAAAAAGCAATCATTCCGATACTTGCCATCAAGCCTGTACTCATGGCATTACTATAGTTTACGGGGGTAGTTCTTTCTATTATGGTCTCGTTTTTCATCTGTTTATTTTTAGTGTTCTTCAATCTCAAATACACTAATACAACGCATATAAGTTACTTTTGTTTAAAGATTCTATGAAAAGATTCTACAATTAAGGGGGGGGGTAAGCATTTTGGGACTACTAAATTGTCCAGAGGCAAGGCTCTAATTAATAATAGGAATCAATGATTTAGTGAGTGGGGGATAGAAACCGAATTATGATTTATTAGTGATGAAGTAGTGTTGTTTTGGAGGATTGGAATACTAAGTTTTTTTGTAGAGATAGGCGTAGTACTTGAACAAAAAAAAAGCATCTAATAACAATTGTTATTAGATGCTTTTGGTAGCGTTAACGCTAAAAATCAATGCTATCTTCTAGATAGAGTGAATTTCTGCATTGATATTGTAATCATCTACAATCTTCTGCGTAAACATTTTGTGTCCTTTGGGAGCTAATAAATGAAAATGACCTTTTTTGACAGTTGCCATTGTGCTAAACAATCTCCATCTTGTTACCAACTTACGTACGTCGGGTTCTTTCATAGCAATATCGGAATAATGCACCGAGCCGTCTTTGGTAGTGAAAGACAAATCAGGTTGAATTGTTTCTTCTGTAGATTGATTCTTGAATCCAGCAGGTGTGTCGTACCCTTCAATCGTAGCCTTTACAGGAGTAGTTGACTTTTTTTCTGCCCAAACAATAGCCTTCTCGATAAAAGTATTCTTTTTCATAAAATTAGTTATATATTTTAATATAATAGTTCGTGTTGTTTTTTAGTTATAGTAGTACTACTTTTTGGCTTTGAACGACCAAGTAAATTCAAATCTAGAAACCTCCTGTATGGTTCCATCTTTGGCTACTTGTGTACCAATGGTCTGCATGACGACACTTTGGCTTTCGCCTGTATCAATAGCACGCTGTACGGTCTCAATGACTTTCAGTCCATCTTGGCATCTAAAAGTCGCTTTTTGAGTCGCCTTTTTGCCATAGCTTCCGGTTACGTTCGTGACCAACATAGAGATACGTCCTCTGCCTTGCAGGGCTCGCATTGCCAACACGCCCGTTGACATTTCAGCGGCAGCTGCCTGAGCAGCAAAATAAGTAGATTTGAATGGATTTTGAGAACTCCAACGAAACGGAACAGTTACGCTTGCTTCCTCCTTTGCCATTGCTTGAATACGTATTCCCATAAAAAAGGCACTGGGTAGCTTTGCCAACAAAAACAAGCGTTGCAATACAGGATTTAGTAACTTTTTACTAAATGCCGCTATCGCTGGATTACTATCATCATAAGAAGATGTATCGGCTGCTTTGCTAGTCATTCTACTAAGATATTGCTTTGTTTTGAGAAAAGAACCAAGGTTACAAATGTACGATAATCTGTCAATATAAACGAATATATTTGGTAGGAATCTAGTTAATAAACCCACAAAATCTAAAAAAAAGCTAAGAGGCTATAAACTACAAAAGCTATAGAATGGTTGTGGAAATAGTACTTTAAGTAGTGAACAGGTCAGAAATCTAGTCTGTAGATAGGTATATTTTTGACCTCCAAACCATACACCTGCAACTATTTTTGCGTTTAAAGAATAAAACTAAATAGTTTGTAGTAAATTTGCAAACAGAACAAACTATTAGGCATATTCTTATTAGTCTGTTCTTCTTTCCTTAATAATTCGATATTACTTCCGTATGATATTTTTCAAAGCTATCCAAAAAATTGCTTTTTTTACGTTGCCCTTGTTTATTATTCCAGTTGGTTTGCAAGCACAACAACTGCCTATTCGTATAGTACCGCTTGGCAATAATCCTACGATTGTTCGACAGCTAGAGCAGTATCCCAACAATAGCAGAAACAATCAAGTTTGTCCAGTGGATACCCTTTCGCTGCCTTTCTTCGATGATTTTGCCAACAACAATTCTATTTATCCCAATTGTGCCAAATGGCAAGACAATCATGTATTTGTCAATCAAGATATGGCAAACAATCCGCCTTCTATTGGCGTAGCCACATTTGATGGATTGCGCCCCGACGGTATGCCCTATGACCCAACGGCTGGCGTCTCGTTGGGTTTACCAGCGGATACATTGACTTCGCAAGCCATTGATTTGAGTGGTGTTGGAGTAGGCGATGATTTGTTTTTGAGTTTTTATTTGCAAGCACAAGGATTGGGCGACCGCCCCCAGGTACAAGATTCTTTCTTTATAGAGCTAAAAGATAGTGCTGATAACTGGATTACGATACTAGAGTTTGGCGGAGTAGATAACAGTGTTTCGACGTTAACAATTCCTGATTTTGAGCAGTACTTTTTAGCTATTGACGAAACTCGATTTTTATACGATGGTTTTCAATTCCGATTTAGAAACTATGCTGCCATTTCTGGCAATAATGACCATTGGCATTTAGATTATGTGTATTTAGAAAAAAATCGTAATAATGCCAATCCTACCCAAGTTAATTTTGGCAAATATCCTGATGTGGCGTACACCAAACCACCTCGTTCGCCCCTTGGCAACGGCTATACGGCTATGCCATGGACGCACTTTGCAGCCAACCCAATGTATAGAGATAGTATCACGCTCAATAATTTCAATCATAACCCTTGTAATACCGCAGGTACATTGGATAGACGCTACGAAGTGAGTGAACTTAGCCCCAATGCTACGCCTTTGTTGACGATGCCGATTGCGGCATTAGCCAATTATTCGTGTAGCCCCAATTCGGAAGATGAGCAAAGTTATAGTATATTGGGTACGTTTGCCCCTTTAGTGCCAACCGAAAAAACAATTTTAGAATCGAAATATAGTATCTTGTTTCCAACTGATTTTCAGAGCGGAACGGATTTCGTCGGTAACGACACCACTACCACACAAACCGTATTGGACAACTATTTTGCTTATGATGATGGCACGGCAGAGAGTCGTGTTTTGGCATTAGATATAGGAACACAAATAGCCGTAGAATTTACAGCAGAAGTAGATGATACGGTGCGAGGCGTTTATTTTCATTTGCCTTACTTTCGCAATAGAAATGCAGAAATCGATTTCGTAAATGTCAAAATTTGGCTCGATACTTTAAGTAATGAAGTCTTTAGCAATGATATTTATCGCTTGCGTTATTCCAATGGTTTCAATGGGTTTCACTTTGTGGAATTTGAAGATTTTACGGGACGCAAAATACCGATTCCAGTACAAGCAGGACAAAAATTTTATGTAGGTTGGCAACAATCTTCTCGCACAGAAGTGCCTGTTGGATTCGATAGGAGTAACGATGCACGAGACAAAACGTTTGTGAGTATTGGCTCTGCTTGGGTGAACAATGATATATCAGGAGCGATAATGATACGCCCACTGCTATCTGTAGACAGTAGCTTCACGCTAATACCAATCGAAAAAATTGCAGAAGAATCAGCACTTACGACCTTGCAGATTTATCCAAATCCAACAACGAACCAAGTGTATTTGCAGCTAGACGAAGCAAGCCAAAACAAGGCAGCAGATTACCAAATTCAACTGCACAATATGTTGGGACAGCAAATTTATCAAGGAGCTTTCTCAACTGAATTGTCTTTATTTGATTATACTAATGGTATTTATGTCCTTTCGTTGATTGATGCCGAAGGCAATTTGCTCACACAACAGAAAATTATAAAACACTAACATTCAATATGAAACTAGATATATTAGCAATTGGAGTACACCCCGATGATGTAGAATTGTCTTGTGCAGGAACACTCCTACACCACGTCCAAATGGGGAAAAAGGTAGGCATACTTGACTTGACAGCAGGCGAACTCGGGACTCGTGGCAGTGCCGAAATAAGAATGAAAGAAGCAGAGGCGGCTTCGAGAATGATGGGTGCTGCTGTTCGTGTTAACTTAGGTATGGCAGATGGTTTTTTTGAGTACGACAAAGAAAATCTGCTCGAAATTATAGAGATTATTCGCCTTTTTCAGCCCGAAATTATACTGACAAATGCCATTAGTGACCGTCACCCTGACCACGGCAGAGCTGCCAAGCTGACGGCTGATGCGTGTTTTTATAGTGGATTGATCAAGATAGAAACAAAATGGGAGGACGAAGTGCAAGCACCTTGGAGACCAAAAACTGTGTATCATTATGTACAGGATTATTATTTGGAGCCTGATTTTGTAGTAGATATTACGCCTTATGTCGAGAAGAAAATTGACATTATTCAGTGTTACAAAACACAATTCTACGATCCAGATTCTAAAGAGAATAATACACCAATTTCTACTAAATCTTTCTTGGAATTAATAACAGGAAAAGCTCAATTGTTAGGCAGACCTGCGGGCTTCGAATACGCCGAAGCGTTTACCAAAACTAGAACAGTAGGGGTTAAGAACTTATTTGATTTGCATTAATTTTTATAAACGAAAACATGACTTCAAAAGCTATTTATTTGGGTGAGTTGCGTGTAGAATCTACACATCTACAATCTGGACAGGTAATTCTTTCAGATGCACCAACCGACAACAACGGCAAAGGACAAGCTTTTTCGCCAACCGACTTGGTGGCTACAGCTTTAGCCACTTGTTTGCTTACCATTATGGGGATTGTAGCCGCTCGCCATGAGTGGGATATTGCAGGCGCGACTGCTGCTATTACCAAGACCATGGCTTCCAACCCAAGACGAATTTCTAAAATAGAAATAGTCGTACATCTAGCTCAAAAAGACTTGACAGAAGGAAATAAGAAATTGCTCGAAAATGCAGCACTTACTTGTCCTGTTGGGCAGAGTCTGCACCCAGATTTGGAGCAAGATATTCGGTTTGTTTGGTCGTAGGATAGGTATTTGGTTTGGTAAAATAAGAAAAAATAGAATAGAAAGATGCAACGAATTATAATCAGGAATTTTTTGGGAATAAAAGAAGCAGACATTCGTATCAATAAGGTATTGGTTCTGATAGGCGAGCAAGCTAGTGGCAAAAGTACCTTAGCTAAGTTGATTTATTTCTTTCAGACCTTAAAAGATGATATTTTTGATGCCGTCTATACAAATGATACTGATAGCGATTTTGATGACGATTTTTTTTTAAAAATAGTAGCTAAAAAATTTTATGAATATTTTGGTTTCCTTCATGGTTGGGATAGTTTTGATGTAGTGTATTATTATAGTTCTGGGAAAATAATGTGCTTAAACCATAATTCTAAGAAGGGAACTTTTACCAAAGAAACAAATAAGGAATTTGATGACTTGCTTTATAAGACTTGCGATAACGCAATGAAAGAACTATCGGGGTTGTCCTCGTCAAAGAATAGTAAAAGTGCTTATCTTAATCAAGCACAACGATTCAAAACAGCACAAAAATTCACTAAAAAACTGAATCAAATATTTGAATCTAAACAGGAAGACTACCTATACACGATAGCAGGAAGAAATGCTACAGTAGCCTATTCAGGTTTATTTGAAAAATATCTTTTTCACGCCCTCGAATCTGCTATGGAAGAAAGCAGAAAGCAAAATACTCCTAGAAAAAAATCCCAAAATATTGAAGAAATATTGATGTTGGATTTTATCAAAAAAGTAGAAACTATCAAAAGTCGCCTACTAAAATCAGGTGGTTTGGAAGGGATACTCGCAGAATCGGATAATAAAGCAGTACTAGAAGTAGCTGTATCAAAGATAGAAAGCATACTGAAAGGAAAATACATCTATGACAATGGAGAGGAAAAAATAGTGCTGGATACGAAAAATGATAGGTACGTCGCTTTAAAAAATGCCTCCTCTGGACAGCAGGAAATAATACGAATATTGCAAGATTTATTTTTGATTATTGCTGACAAGCAACCCGTGATGCGCATTATCGAAGAGCCAGAAGCCAACCTTTTTCCTGTGGCTCAAAAAGCAGTCATTGAGTTGATGGCATTGATGGTATCGAGTGTCAAAGATTCGCAAATTATCCTGACTACTCATAGTCCTTATATCCTTTCTGTTCTCAATAATTTGCTTTTCGCAAAAAGAGTGGCTACCAAAAATCCCGCAACACGACTAGCGGTGAACGCTGTGATAGCAGAAAATCAATGGTTAGACGCCAATGAAGTGAGTGTTTACTCACTCGGTAATAGTTATGATAAGCAGGCGGATTACTGTCGAAATTTATTGAATCCAAAAACAGGAACAATTGACCAAAATTATCTAGATAGTGTATCTGGTATGTTAGGAGAAGAGTTTGATGAACTATTTGAAATTCATGCTAAATCCTACGTTAATGACTAATCTAGAACAAGTGCTAGAGCAATTAGTTATTGCCTTTCCTGACAAGGAACTAACTCAGTATTGTACTCCATTGACCGATAAGGCGATTTGGATAGAAGACTCAGAAGCATTGAATAGGATAGACTGTCATACGACAATTCCTACACACCTGCCAGAGGAGCAAACATTCAGAATAGTGAATGAAAAGCAAAAAATAATTGCTATTTTAGCAATGGATGGTAATGGGTTGGTCGGAAATACACAAAGTTCTTGTGATGCTGTATTGTTAGATGAAGTCTATTGTTGTTTTGTAGAAATGAAGTATAATGCTACGGCAAGAGGAGGCAACGCCATATCTCGGAATCAGCAAAAGGCAATAAAACAGCTAAAAAATACAATAACTTTGTGGGATACTGCCTTAGGTTCAATTACATTTTTTAATGACTATAAGCGAGAGGCTTATATAGGAGAACCTTCGCATTATCCAAAATCAACGGCTTATGTCAATACTAAGAAAATAGAATTGTTGGAGCAGTACAACACGATGTTATTTCAATCTAGCAGCAAAGAATTTTGATAGGACATTCCAGTAACAAAAAATATACGTTCCCCAACGTAAATCAACACTAAAAAATAAGTAGATGAAATACAATATCCTTGCCTTGATGCTGTTAGCCTTATTGTACAGCATACCAACGGCTACGGCTCAGAGAAAGCGAAATACGTTTCAGCGAACGATTACCGACCCGAATGCCAAACCGCCTGCGGCGGTAATGGTAGATGTGGCTTATGGTATGTCTTTACCAGAAGGGGATTTGGCAGAATACTTTGTGTACAACCTAAGTTTGGGCGGAAAAGTACAATACTTGTTACCCAATAACTGGATGGTGGGAATTACAGGAGATTATCATTTTAGTGATGATATCAAAAAAGATGTTATTTCTAATCTTCGTGTTGCTGATGGCTCTATTATTGACAAATTCGGTAGTTATTCTGATGCCGCCTTAGGGCAGCGAGGTTTTTATTTGGGAGGAACAGTGGGGTATTTATTACCTGTACTCAAAACCACGAAACGCTCAGGGATTGAGTTTCGATTCTCGGGTGGTTATCTACAACATTGGGTAGATATTGAGGTACTTGGTAGCGAGGTGTTTGCTCTTGCCGATAATTACAAAAAAGGCTATGACCGTATGAGTTCAGGAGTGGCTTTTGCCGAATATATCGGTTATCGTCACTTGGACAAAGGTGGACTCCTCAACTTTTTTGGTGGCTTTGAATTTACGCAGGGCGTAACCAAAAATAGAAGAGGGTTTAATTATGATACCCAACAAGAAGATACCAGTACCAAATTCGATATGTTGATTGGGTTTAAAGTGGGCTTATCTATTCCATTTTATATTTATTCTATAGATACCCAACAAGAAACACGCTACTACTAAGAATACATGCTCTTACCGAGATATAAATAAATGATTGGAATGTTTCCTATCAATAATTACGAAAATTAGTAAAAAAAAGAAGATGACTGTACCCAATATGCGCCTCAAATTTATTGTCAGTTCACTGCTAGCCTTAGCGGCGATTATTATTCCAGCATACTTGGGTTATTCCTTCCTGTTATGGGGATTGGCGATAGTCGTCCCGCTGGTGCTAATGGGCGTTTATGATATGCTACAACCGCACCACGCTATCAAGCGAAATTTTCCATTGTTGGGCAGAATGCGTTATGTGATGGAAGCAGTTCGTCCTGCTATTCAGCAGTATTTTATAGAGAGTGACCTCAATGGTCGTCCATTTAGTCGTCGTCATCGTTCGTTGATTTATCAACGAGCCAAACAAGAAAAAGAAACCGTACCTTTTGGTACACAGGTAGATGTATATGATGAAGGCTATGAATGGATGGTGCATTCGGCTTATCCTAATGATTCGGAGGAGCTGAACCAAGACCCTAGAGTAAAAGTGGGTGGAGCAGATTGTAAGCACCCTTATTTGTTAAGTTTGTACAATGTATCTGCGATGAGTTATGGCTCGTTGAGTAGCAATGCCGTGATGGCGCTAAACTTGGGTGCCAAAAAAGGTAATTTTGCACATAATACAGGCGAAGGAGGAATTAGCCCTTATCACAAGCAGGGAGGCGACTTGATTTATCAGATAGGAACAGGTTACTTTGGATGTAGAGCTGCTGACGGGAATTTTGATCCAGACAAATTTGTAAAAACAGTTAGTTATGAGCATGTCCGAATGATAGAACTCAAACTATCGCAGGGAGCTAAACCTGGTAAAGGAGGAATTTTGCCAGCTATCAAAAATACAAAAGAAATAGCCGCTATACGAGGAGTAGAGCCACATCAAGCCGTACATTCGCCGTCGTTTCATAAAGCATTCAAAGGCCCTGAGGGCTTGTTGGAGTTTATCAAGAAATTGAGGGATTTGTCTGGAGGAAAGCCAGTTGGTTTTAAGCTTTGTATTGGTTCCGAAAGAGAATTTTATGAACTGTGCAAGCTGATGGTAGAAACAGGCATTAAGCCCGATTTTATTACGATAGATGGGGGAGAAGGCGGTACAGGAGCAGCTCCTGTAGAGTTTTCCGATTCTTTGGGAATGCCTCTGATAGACGGTTTGTCGTTTGCGATAGACACGCTCAACGCATTCGATATCAAGAAAGATATAGTAGTGATAGCAGCAGGTAGAATTACCTCTGCTTTTCATATGGTACGTGTTTTTGCGATGGGAGCAGATGCTGCCTATTCGGCTCGTGCCATGATGATGGCAGTTGGGTGTATTCAGGCGTTGGAGTGTCACTCCAACAAATGCCCAACAGGTGTAGCCACACAAGACAAACAATTGGCTGCAGGGCTGCACGTGCCGACTAAATCAGAGCGGGTATATAATTTTCAGAAAAGTACCATCAAGAATTTTGTTCAGATGACAGCGGCAGCAGGCTTGTCCAATGCGTCCGATTTTAAGCGCAAGCATATTTTCCGCAGAACATCGACAGGCGAAGTCAAACGTTATGACCAAATTTTTCCCGAAATGCCTACGGGCTGCTGCTTGAATGTAGATAAAATGCCAGACAACTTTAGAAATGGCGTGATGGAATTTTGGGAAGATTAGATAAAATCTGCTTTCCAATAAAAGAACAGGACGACTTTAGCGAATGGCTAGAGTCGTCCTGTTTTATTTTTTTGGGGATTTAAATAATAACTTTTTTTAGTAGGAATGAACTATTATAGCGTGTAGTTAGTTTGGATAATAAACAAACCTTAGTTTAGTTATTAAACTAACTAATTTATACACCTAAAAAATACACACGATATGTCCAACAATAACCGAGAACGAGATTTGGTGTTAGCACCCAATGAGTACGCCTTTATTTCTGACCAAACGAAGGGAAATGTAATCACTTATGTAGGACCCTACAAAACGAGTATGGCGAATACTGACCAGCCTGTTTTTTTCAATCATGCCACCAAGCGATTTGACTCTTGCGATTTGGAGAAAGCCATCAAGACTTTTGCTACTGCTCCAGAAGGTTGGTATATCACACTAAAAAACCCTTCGAGCAATGCCAAACAGCCGCAAGTCGGTACGTCCAATACTTCTTCAGAATTGCAGATAGGACGCAAAGTGAACTTACCTGGTCCTTGCTTTTTTTCCCTTTGGCCAGGGCAGATGGCAAAGATATTGGAAGGGCATCACTTGCGTTCCAACGAATACCTAATTGTACGAGTATATGAAGAAGAGCAAGCCCGCAAAAATTGGGATAATGCCGTAATGACACCCCAAAAATCAACGCCTACTACATTGGAAGAAACGAAGGACACGACCTCACTAGAAGCGAGCGAATTGACGATGGGGCAGCTCTTGATTATCAAGGGAACCAATGTCTCTTTTTATATTCCCCCTACGGGAATAGAAGTAGTCAAGGATAGAGATGGGCGATATGTTCGCTCGGCTGTTACACTGGAGCAGTTGGAGTATTGTATCTTGTTAGACGAAGACGGCAATCAACGCTATATTCAAGGACCTGCAGTCGTTTTTCCGAATCCTACCGAACGCTTTGTAGAGAAAGAAGGGAAACGGAAGTTTAGAGCCATTGAGCTAGACGAAAATAGCGGTATTTATGTCAAAGTTATTGCACCGTATTCCGAAGGAAACAAAAAGCACAAAGTCGGTGATGAGCTATTCATTACGGGCAAAGAACAGATGATCTACTTTCCTCGACCTGAACACGCCTTGGTGAAATATGGGGAGCAAGAAATATATAGAGCCGTAGCGATTCCTCATGGCGAAGGACGTTATTATCTCAATCGTAATACAGGCAAAATTAATTTGCAAAAAGGACCTTGTATGTTCTTGCCTGACCCGAGAGAGGCGGTTATTGTACGTCGTATATTGAACGAAAAACAGGTCGAATTATGGTTCCCAGGTAATACCGAGGCTTTGATTTATAATAATCGATTGCAAGAAATTGCGACTGCCAAAAAAGAACGCCCAAAACGCAAAAAAGGACTACCCGAAATACAGCAGCAGCAAGCGGTCATGGATATGGATTTGATGCGGAGCGAAGAAGCATTGGACGAGTTGGTGAGTACTACGTTTCAGCGAAGCAAAGAGCTGAGTCAACCTCGTACCGTGACACTCAATAATAGATATGAAGGAGCCGTAACTATCGACCTCTGGACTGGTTATGCAGTGTTGGTGACGAGCAAAACAGGTGAACGAAAAGTAATAGCAGGACCCAAAACCTACTTGCTAGAATACGATGAAGCGTTGCAGTCAGTCGAACTTTCGACAGGGACACCCAAGTCCGATACACAAACGTTGCGTACGGTCTATTTGCGTGTCATGAACAACAAAGTATCGGACATAGTGAAAGCAGAAACGAAGGATTTTTGTGAAGTAGATATTCGCCTTTCTTATCGAGTTAATTTTACAGGGGAGCAAGACAAATGGTTCGATGTAGAGAACTACGTTAAGTTTTTGACCGATCATCTTCGTTCCGTCATTCGTAATACGCTCAAGCAATATCCGATTGCTGATTTTTATGCCAATGGTATCAATATTATTAGAGAAATGATATTGGGCGAAAAGCAAGAAGATGGAAAACGAATGGGCTGGAAATTTGAAGAAAACGGCATGCATATTTATGAAGTAGAAGTGTTGGATATTAAAATTAAAGATAAAGAAATTGAACAGCTTCTGTTTGAAGATAAACACCACGAAATACGTAAAAATGTAGCATTGCTACAGCAAAAGAAAGAACTCGAATTTACGCATGAAACAGAATTGATCAAGCAAAAAATAGCACAGTACAAATCGGATTCACTAGCAGTGGAGTATCAGCTACAAAAAACGCAAGTAGATAATGAACTGGCGGTGCAAATGGCTCGATTGCAACGAGAGTCTAAGCTGGGGCAAGAGCAAAAAGAAGCACAGTTGGCAGCCGAACAGAAAGTAGTAGAAATTAATCGTTTGCGATTGACGAAAATGAAAGAGGAGGAAGAAATGAACGCACATATTTCGCAGCGTGTACTAGATCAAGAATTGCTACAAGTCAAGGCAGAAGTAGAAGCCGTGGTACAAAAAGCAGCAGCTATTTCGCCCGATTTGATAGCGGCACTACAAGCTTATGGCGACAAAGCATTAGCAGAAAAAATGGCGGAAACCATGGCACCACTTTCTATCATTGGTGGCAAGTCTGTCGTAGAAGTTTTTGCTAACTTGGTCAAAGGAACACAACTCGAAAAGGTATTGCATTTGGCAACGAAAGTAGATGATGTCGAGGAAGTAGAATAACAGCTGTTTTGGTACAAATACACAAAAAAAGAAGGGTCAACGCTAGTTTTAGCGTTGACCCTTTGTTAATACAACAACTGTAGCCGTCATGATCTTGCTCAGGCTTGAGCTACGATAGGGGAGCTTTAGATTGACTAGACATAGACGAGGCAATAAGTAAGTGGACACAAATGATGGGTGTTTAAAAGTGCGTTGTTTTTTTGATTATTGAGGACTCCCACAGCCTGATAGCCTTAGCTATCAAGCGAGGACAGGACGATAAGAATCGTAAAAATTACAGCTTTGAAATGCCTTATTATTTTTGTCGACTTACTTATAATACCCAAAAACACCTGTGCTGCTGCAACCAAATGTAGTTGGTTGCAGCCAATATGGTAGTGGTGAAGAATAAAAAAAGTAGAAGTCGGAAAGTTGTTTTCATAATATTTTGCTTATGTTGTAATAAATTAATTAAAAATTAAATTGCTCCTAAACGTAGTGGTTTGTTGAGAACCACTATTTTGAACAGAAAAAATAAATAAAAATGAAAAAGTATTTTGGAGTCTTATTATTAGCAATAATTGGAATAGGAAGTGGGTGTGACAAAGAGTCCGAAAAACCAACTTATGATTGTACGACCGTATCGCCTACTTATACCAATCAAGTCAAAACTATCTTGGATAGTGAATGTGCTACGGCAGGTTGTCACAATGCTGTTTCCAAAAAAGCAGGTTTAGATTATAGTACTTATGAG
This sequence comes from uncultured Saprospiraceae bacterium, assembly GCA_937139495.1. Lineage (GTDB taxonomy): Bacteria > Bacteroidota > Bacteroidia > Chitinophagales > Saprospiraceae > Aureispira. Next base: position 25,464 of record CAKZQC010000009.1, read on the forward strand.
GAGGCGAAGGAGGGAGCCATGGATAATAACTTTTTTGGTAGTATTCACCACCTCGATGGTTATGATGCCATGCCAGAAGATGCACCCAAATTGTCGGATACGCAGCTTCAATTATTGACCTGTTGGGTAGAAAGTGGCACGCCTGAATAGACATTTTTTAAAAATAAAGGTTTATTTAGCATAAATAGCCTCTAGTAGTGAGCATAAAAACAATACGTTTTGAATCCAAAATATTTGATTGGTAAATTAGTGGGCTTGGCAGCAGGAGCGGCTATTGGTGGCTATATTGGAGCCTTGATTGGGCTGGTAATAGGGGCGATACTCGACAAGATGCACCAAGATGGCATTCAGCTATGGAAACGGCAGGCAAAAGAACCCAAAAAGATAGAAGATACCGACCCCAATGATTTTGTGGTGGGCTCTATTTTGTTGGCAGCCGTAGTCGTTCAGTCCGATGGTCAAGTCGATGACTTGGAGTTGAGTTATGTTCGTTCGTTTTTGGCAGATCAGTTTGGCAATGATCAAATGCACAATTATTGGGCAATCCTGCAAGAAACGCTCAAAGAAGAGCTGGATATAAAGAAAACTACGCTCCAAATCAAGCAAACCACCAGTTACGAAACACGACTGCAGTTAATTCATTTTCTATTTGGTATTGCCAATGCTGATTATACGATCGATGACCAAGAAATCGCCACCATCAAGATTATTAGTTTGCACTTGGGCGTAGCAAACGAAGAATATGAGTCGATTAAGTCCATGTTTTATTCAGAAATGGATGCTTATTACAAAATACTAGAGCTAAAACCCTCTGTATCGGATAGCACCGTCAAGTATGCCTACAAGGAAATGCTCAAAAAATACCACCCTGATAAGTTGATTCACTTAGGCGAAGGCGTACGAAATGCCGCCAATGTCAAATTTCTGAAAGTGCAAGAAGCCTATGAGAATATCAAGAACGAAAGAGGATTTCAATAGAAAAAATTTTGTCTTTGTAATAGAATATATATCTTAGCAGATAATCGGAGAAACGGTTGTTGTATTGACCCGTTAATTGCCTAGATACACCATTAACAAAAAGCACTATGTCGAAGAAAAAAGCAAGTACAAAAAAAGCGAAGTTTGATAAAGAACAATACCTAGCTTGGTATGAATTGATGCTCCGTATCCGCAAGTTTGAGGAACGTGCAAACCTGATGTATTTTCAGAAAAAAATTAGAGGATTTTTGCACTTGTGTATCGGTCAAGAAGCGATTTATGCAGGAATGAAATCGGCTACTCGTCCAGATGATGCTTGGATTACCGCTTACCGTCAACATGGTTCTGGTATTGCCAAAGGCATTAGTACCAATGCTGCTATGGCCGAATTGTTTGGCAAAAAAACAGGTAATGTAAAGGGAAAAGGTGGTTCTATGCACTATTTCTCTAAAGAACACCGCTACTATGGTGGACATGGTATTGTAGGTGGTCAAATCGGTCTAGGGGCAGGTATTGCCTTTGCTGACAAATATCTAGACAAAGATTCTGTTACTTTCTGCCTATTTGGTGATGGTGCTTGTCGTCAAGGTATCTTGCACGAAACGTTCAATATGGCGATGACTTGGAAATTGCCTGTTGTCTTCATTTGCGAAAATAACTTCTACGCAATGGGTACTTCTGTAGAACGTACTTCTAATGTAACCGACATTTACAAACTTGGGTTGGGCTATGATATGCCGAGCAAGCAAGTAGATGGCATGAGTGTAGAAACCGTACACCAAGAAATAGCTGAAGCGGCTGAGCATTGCCGTGCTGGCAAAGGTCCTGTGTTCTTAGAAATAAGAACCTACCGCTACAAAGGTCACTCGATGTCTGACCCTGCAAAGTATCGTACCAAAGATGAAGAAAAAGAATATAAAGAGAAAGATCCAATCGGTATGGTCGAACACAAAATCCTAAAGGATAAAATGGCTGATCAAGAAGCGATTGATAAAATAAAAGCAGCAGTCAAAGCAGAAATGGACGCTTGTGTCGAATTTGCGGAAGAATCTGATTTTCCAGGAGTCGAAGAGCTATATACCGATAACTACGTACAAGAAGATTATCCATTTATTATGGACTAAATAATAGCCTATTGGCTAATGAAATATATAAAAGAAGGCTAATTTCGTGTAGATGGAATTAGCCTTTTTTTATTTTGAAAAAAAACTCAATAATTCCTAACTAATGACCTCGAAACAAACACAAATAGACACGAAAAAAATACAGACCTTAACTATTGAAAAAATATTGACTATTGTTGATGTTTTTCATGTAGCTCCTTATCAGAGGGGCTATCGTTGGGGGACAGAGCAGGTATTGGCATTGCTCAATGATATTAATGGGAATGCAGATGGTTTTTATTGCTTACAGCCAATTGTAGTAGCTGACTTGTCTGAGACAGAAAAGCCTAAAAAATGGGAATTGATAGATGGGCAGCAGCGCATGACTACTATCTTTTTGATATTGCATGCGTTGAAGGACGTTGAGGAAATATACCGTTTAGATTATCAAACAAGGAAAGAAACATGTACATACTTGGAGGAAATAGGAGAAAACTACGATATTGTTACTAACCTAGAAAAGAATGATGATATTAATAATATTGATAGTCGTTGTATTCATAACAGTGTAACCGAAATAAATAAATGGCTGAAGGATAGTGAAATAGATAAAGAAATTTTCAAGAATAAACTACTCCAAAAAACGCTACTTATTTGGTATCCAGTTTATAATGCTGATGTCAATGCTGAACAAGTATTCCTTAATCTCAATAGTGGTAAAATTAGGCTCAATAGTTCAGAGCTGATTAAGGCACTTTTTATATTTGATATAGAAAAAGGCGATAAAAAAGACAAGAAAAGTTGGGAGTTGAAAGAAATTAAAAAACAGACATTTGCTCAAGAGTGGGACGCTATCGAAAAAGGACTACACAATGACAAATTGTGGTACTTCTTGCAGCCGCTACAATCCAATAATGCTCATACTCGTATTGGGTTGTTGTTTGATTTGATTAGTGATAGAAAGGGCAATGAAAATCCACTTCATGCGTACCAATATTATAGTAAAGATTCAACAAAATTAGACTGGGATAAGGTCAAACAGCACTATCAGACGATACAAAGCTGGTACAATAACATAGAGCTTTTTCACCGTATTGGTTATCTGGTCAATAGCAGTGCGAAGCATACTTTTGGCGATTTGATGACAGATTTGAGCTCAAAGCAAAAAAGTGAAGTAAAGGCGGAATTGGAAGAGAAAATAAAGCAGCATTTTAAAAAGCGTACTGAAATAACAGATGGCAATATTGATGCGTTGACTTATAGCAATAAGAAAGAAAAAACTCAATGTCAAGATGTACTGCTGTGGCACAATATCATAACGACAGAACAACTGCTAGTACAGCAGCGTTTTCCCTTTTATTTGTACCAAAAAGAAAAATGGTCGCTAGAGCATATCCACCCACAAAATCCAAATGAAAAGGATAGAGAAGAATGGCAAAAAGGATTGGCAGAGATGCTTGGAAAAGAAGGACAACTTACTGAAGAGCAAAAAAAACTAGCAAGTGAAAAAACAGTAGAAGAAAGGCAAAAGGAACTAGAGGAGGAACATGGTGAACTGTTGAATACGATTGGTAATTTAGTACTGTTGGATAGGCAATCGAATAGTAGTTTATCCAATAATAATTTTCAAGAAAAAAGACGACTGTTACTGGATAGGGAAGGCGGCAAGAAAAACTATATTCCTGTAGCTACTTTGCACGCCTTCCTGAAGAAATATAATAATACAACAGAACCAGTCTCGTTGACGTATTGGACAGCAGAAGATTCGGCAGCTTATCAAGCTGATATAGAGAAAAGTATCAAAGACTTATTATCGCAAACTCCAAACCCTCAAAAGTAAATTCCCATGATTAATGAATCACAAGCAGAACAGCAATATAATTTACGTAAATTATTAGGCGAATACACTATCGAAATTCCGCCTATACAGCGAGATTATGCCCAAGGTAGAGTAGATGATACTAGAGTGACTACCATACGAGAACAGTTTGTAAGTACCTTGTTGGATACACTCCAAGAAGGTGATAGCTTAGGATTGGACTTTATTTATGGCAAGTCATTTAACAAAGAACTGCGACTGAATCAACAGAAAAAAGAAGAGGCACTCGAATCTCTTTTGCAGCCAATTAAGAAGTACAGCGAGGAGATAGATTGTACCATTACCTACAAAATAACAGCTACATTAAATACAAAGGAATCGGGAGAAAAGGTACTTATTCTGTTGGACGGACAGCAACGAGTGACGACACTATTTTTGCTGCATTGGTGGGTCGGGGCAATAGCAAAAAAAGATCTAGCACTACTCAAAAAATTTAGTTATAAAACACGTAGCAGTTCTACAGATTTTTGTGCCAAACTCATAGAGAACGCCAACACGGTTATTGCAGACCAGGAAAATTATAATAGTATAGAAGAAAATATTGTGGATCAAAGTTGGTTTGCAGATAGCTGGCTGGCTGATCCTACGGTACAGGGTATGCTAGTGATGTTGTGCGAGATAGAAAAGCAGGCTAAAAGCAAAGCATTAGATTATGAAAATGTGTGGGCAAATCTTGACAAAATTACTTTCGATTTTTTTGATATGAAAGAACATGGCTTGTCTGATGAGTTGTATGTCAAAATGAATGCAAGGGGGAAGCACTTGAGTGATTTTGAAAACTTCAAAGCATGGTTGTTAAAGCATATTACTAAGAAAGAATACAGTATTGCCAATGAAAATTGGGAAACTAAACTAGATAAAGATTGGCTTGATTTGTTTTGGCGGGTAACTTCTGAAGAAAAATCGTTGGAATTAGAAGAGCAGATAAAAGTAACAGACAGCTATTACTTATCTTTTTTCAAGACGATGGCTTTGTATGGCTATATCTTACGAGAGAATCCAAAGGATGAGGAAAGAGAAAAACAAGAAAAAAAGGTCTACGAGCTATTCACAATCAATCAATTTGTCCCAACCCAAACCTATGAAGATTATGAGCTTTTTGATGAAAAAACTATCAATAATGCCTTTAAGGTATTAGAAGTTTTGAGAGATAAAACTAAACTTGATTTATTAGAATGTATTGTGAAAAAATATTGGAAATTTCCTTTTACCAAGAAAGACGAATTCAAGTCATTTAAGAATGCCTTGCTTAAAGATTTTGGGGCGAAATCACAACCTCATCAGGTTTTTATATTTTCTATTGTTTCGCTTATGTTGAAAAAAGACATTACTGAAAGTAATAAAGCAGCATTGGAGCAACAAGTACGTTTACAGCGAAACTTGATTTATAATCAAACTATACAATCTAAAGAAAATGTTTTTGATGCCATTCAACAAATTAATGAATTTGATTATAAAATCTCATCGATAGCTAGGCTATTTTTTGCGACTCAAAAACAACGCGAAGAGGAAAAAAAGAAACTTGAATTATTAGAGAAAGATGACAAATGGTTGGATGCAATCGAAAAAGCAGAAAATCACTTTTACTTATATGGACAGATTGGATTTTTGTTGGACTTGGCGAAGGTAGATGATGGCAAGTATGATTTGAAATTATTTGAAGACTACTACGGTAAGATAGAATCTTTGTTAGAACTTATTGAAAAAGAAAAGTCTAATGAACACTTGTTACAACGTTATCTATTAGCTAAGTATGATGAGGAACAGATATTACAAAAATTTGGAGATTGGAGGCAAAGGAGTCGTATCTACAGTAATACACATGCTAACAATAGAGAAAGAAATGAAAATTGGCGTAATTTATTCAAGAATCAAAAGCTTAAAGAGATACTTGATGATTTTTGTGGGATAGCTACCGGTAATGATAACGAAGTTAGGATTAATGAAGCTAGAGCTATCATTAATGATTATGTACCATCAATGCAGCCTAATAATTGGAAAGGGATGCTGAGCGAAAAATATAAAGCGTGTTTTGACTACATGAAGAAAAATATCATCATAATAGGTGACAATGAATATGAAGTAGAAATATTGAAGGGGAATGATTTTAGGTCAGACCATACCTCGCTATATCTGTACATGTTGTTCTTGGAGCTAACTAAAAATAAGGAAACGAATAATTGGCTAAAAACAACTACGGTACGCCATGATTCTATCAAGGGCGATACTAACAGAAAAAACGATAATTATCCTTGGATACAATTAGAGCCAGAAGGTAAGCCAAATATATGGATTAGCTTTTTGTCAGATACAGATTCAGCTAGATTCATAATAGAATACCTGAACGAAGAGGAGGAGGTTCAAATATGTGAATGGATACCTAATGAAGAAATTAATATCTATGATTATATAGCAAAAGCAGTTATTAGAATACAAGAAATAATAGAAAATCCACCAAACGAATAAAAACATAAAAAAAGAGCAATACACTTGAGGTGTATTGCTCTAACTATTTTATAGATTCCTAATCTTTATTTTCCTTCCACTTCTCGAAGTAATTCTTTCACTGCCGCTTCGATTTGCAAATCTTGACCAGCCGTAACAGAGGCAGGCGTATTTTCTACTTTAATATCGGGATTAAGTTGCGTGTTTTCTAGAAAAGTACCATCATTGGTGACCATACCCACCTGCGGAATACCAAAGACATAACCACCGGGGAGACGTTCCCACCAAACAGCCGTAGCTGTACCAGGGACAGGCATGCCCACGAGTTTGCCGACACCCAATGCCTTGTACGTGTAGGGGAACATGTGCGCATCAGAATAATTGCCTTCGCCCATCAAAACGATAGAAGGTTTGTACCATTTGAACATCGGTTCTGTTGCTAGTTTTTGGTCTCTCGGTTGTACTTGCAAATATACTTTTCCGTTTAGAAATGTCGCCAAATCATCGTGCAACCAACCGCCTCCATTGAAGCGAGTATCTACGATAATTGCCTTTTTGTTGGCATTCAAACCCAATACTTCTTCATAGACCGTTTTGAAACTCTCGTTGTTCATGCCTTTGACGTGAACATAGCCGATTTTTCCGTCCGAAGCCTTATCGGCAATCGCTCTACAATTTTCTACCCAACGCTGATAGCGGAGTTCAAATTCTTGCCCTCTTGTTATGGGTTTTACCGTTTCTTCCCAACGCTCACTGGTGGCAGGGTCGTAGAGCGAAAGTAAGGTGTATTTGCCTGCTTTTCTGTTTAGAAATTGATAATGATTGGTTTTGAAATCAAGCGTTTGACCGTCTATTTTTTCGATAACAACGCCTGCTTTTATTTTAGAATTTTTGGTCAACATCGGGTGCTTAGGCAGCACTTCCGATATTTTTAGACCATTCTGCTCGTAGCTATTGTCATAGAAAAAACCAAGGGAAGCGGTTGCGTCGCCATTTTTCAATTTGCCACCATAATAACGACAGCCAGTATGCGAAGCATTCAGCTCGCCCAATAGTTCGGACATCATTTCCGAGAAGTCAAAACCATTGTTGATGTGCGGCAAATATTTTTTGTATTCTTTCTTGTAGAATACCCAATCAACACCATGCAGGTCTTTTTTGTAGAATTTTTTGACCACTTGTCTCCAAGCGTGTTCAAAGAGATAATCTCTTTCGGCAGCCTCTTTGAGTTCCATTTCTCCTTTGAGGGCAATCGGTTTGCTTTTGGCGTTCGATAGCTCGATGCGCATCAGTTTGCCACCATTGATAATGAATAGATATTTGCCATCTTTAGAGAGCTCCATTCCGCCACCACGAGAACCCATTTTTTTTAGGATTTTAGTTTCTCTGGTACGCAAATCGGTTTGCCACAAATCAAAACCTTTCTCAAAGGCAGCCATATAATACAGCTTTTCGCCATCTTTGGAAACAACCGCATCGGTCAGCGAAGATGAGTGCAGCGTCAAGCGTCTTTTTCTGTCAAAAATACCGTCCAAATCAATCTCAATAGACTTGATGGTATCTGTTTTAGCTTTGTCGTCCTCGTCGGTGTCTTCTTTCTTGTCGTCCTCGTCCGTATCTTTTTTATCCGCTTTAGCAGGTTTATCTTTTTTTGTTTTGTTGTCTTTTTCCGCTTCTTTTAGCAATTGAAATTCTTCTTTGGTCAATCGCATTTTGTCCCACGCATCTTGGGTCAAGTACATACCATAGACATCGGATTGGCTTCCCCAACTCGCTTGGTTTTTCATGCCATCTCTACCCGAAAACCAAATCATCATTTTGCCGTCCATCATCCACTTTGGGCTGCCGTCGCCATAGCCACTACGAGTCAAGTTGAGCGGCTCCTTTGTCGAGCCATCGGAAGGAATCAGACCAACTTCCGAAATCCATTGTCCGTCTTGCAGATAATTGACCAAAAACCATTTGCCGTCAGGCGACCATTGATAATGTTGATCACCATCAGAGTACGAATAATTTTTGCCACCATCGAGTATGGTGCGTACTTTTTTGCTCTCCAAATTGATGACTTGCAGTTCGGTTCTTTCCGAAAGGAACGCTACTTCTTTGCCTGTTGGCGAATAAGCAGGTTGGAATGTTTCTTGGTCGGTCGTCAATACTTCTTCTTCTACTAAAATAGTAGCGTTGAAAAAATACTTTTCTTCTTCTCTCGCCAATTTAGTTTGGTACAAATTCCATGAGCCATTGCGCTCCGAAGCGTACAAAATACTACGTCCGTCAGGACTAAAACTAGCAGTACGTTCCATTTCTGGCGTGTTGGTAATCCGTTTGGTCAAGCCACTCTCGATAGACGAAACAAACACTTCACCTCTATTGACAAACAAAACTTCCTTGCCGTTGGGCGATACATCCATTTCATTAGCGGAGCTAATCGGGACTATTTTTTCAGCATTGTAGCGGTCATCGACTAGCACTTCTATTTTTACTTTTTTTGGCTTTTCGCCAACACGCATAGTATAAATTTCACCATCATAATTGAAGCAAAGCGTGCCATCACTCGCCATGGTCAACGAGCGAATCGGATGCTTTTTTAGTTTGGTCAATTGCTTGCTGGTCGTTTCGTTGGCAAGCGGCATGTCGTTTTTCATGTCGTACGTGATGCTGTGCACATTATAGCTGCCACTTTCTTCACTCAAGTAATACAGTGTTTTGCCATCAGGAGCAAAAATTGGATTTCTGTCTTCGCCTGCGAAGTTGGTAATCTGTTTGTATTTTTTGTTCTTGACATCATAAATCCACAAATCTCTAGCAATAGAAGAGGTGTGATGTTTTCTAAATTCGTCTTCGTATCCTTTCTTGTCATGGTACGCCATCAAGTTGCCTGTTTGGTCAAATTTGGCGTCGCCAGTCGGTATGGTCAAGTATAGATAAGGGCGACCGCCTTCTCTAGGTATCAAGTACGTTTCGGGCAATCTTCCAGAAGGAAACATTCGATTGTCGGCATCATCTGTTCGCAAAGAAGAAAAAATAACGGACTGGTTATTTCTAGTAAAATCCATCGGGAAATCATCGGCAGAATGATACGTCAATCGAGTAGGGGCGCCGCCTTTGGCAGACATAATATAAACATCAAAATTGCCGTAGCGATTGGACGCAAAAGCAATGTGTTTGGCATCGGTTGACCATACTGGTTTGTAGTCGTGGGCTTCGTGTAGCGTCAATATTTGAGCGGTGCCGCCTTGTGTCGGCACTTTGTATAAGTCGCCTTTGTAGCTGAATACAATGTTTGCCCCGTCAGGGGCAATAGCAGGATAGCGAGTCCAGAGTGGCGTTTCTTGTGCTATCAATGGAGTCATTGTCAAACTCACAAGAATTAGCAATACAAATTTGATTGTTGTCATGTCTATCTTTTTTGGTGGAACGAGCAGCCCAAGGCACTCAAATTTAGTTGATTGGCAAGTTATAAAATATCTGTCTCATTTGGAGGGAGATGAGAAAACGAAAATAAAAAAGTGACAGAAGGCGTGTATCTTTTGTAGAGGGAGCTGTCTTGGTTTTGTCCTACATGGTAGTTTGTCGACAAAAAGGTAAACGAAACGGTATGTTCATCAAAGAACGACGCTTTTTCTACTTTATCGCAAATAAATCGTATTATTGCACTTTATTAAAGGTTATGTAAGTAAATTTCGTATGGCGAAGAAAATATCTTTTTCCGATTAGCGGCATCAAATGCTCGCCAAGTAGCTATGGCTACTTGACTGTGCTTTGATTTGCTACTCAAAAAAATCTATCTCTCCACCTATCATACAAAATCTACTTAAATAACCTTTATTTTTAATATTATAATTAATACGATCATAAAATGGCTTTAAAATGTGGTATTGTAGGTTTGCCCAATGTTGGCAAATCCACCTTGTTTAATGCACTATCTAGTGCCAAAGCACTAGCAGCAAATTACCCATTCGCAACTAAAGAACCGAATGTAGGAACGATAACCGTACCTGACGAAAGGCTCAATAAATTGGAAGCGATTATCAATCCTCAGAAAGTAATCCCAACAACGGTTGAGATTGTGGATATTGCAGGTTTGATCAAGGGAGCTAGCAAGGGCGAAGGATTGGGAAATCAGTTCTTGGGAAATATCCGTGAAGTAGATGCAATTGTACACGTTGTGCGTTGTTTTGACGATGGCAATATTGTACACGTAGATGGTAGTGTCAATCCAGTTCGTGACAAAGAAGTCATTGATATGGAATTGATATTCAAGGATATGGATTTGGTCGAAAAAAGAATCCATAAGCTGTCTAAACTAGCCAAAACAAACGATAAAGCAGTGGTGCGTCAGCTTGATATTGCGAAGGCATTGCTTCAGCACCTAGAAGACGAAAAGCCTGCTCGTAGTTTTGAGTTGGATAACGAAGATGCCGTTGCACTTGTTGCAGAAATGCAATTGTTGACAGCCAAGCCTATTATATATGTTTGTAATGTAGATGAAGAATCAGTTATAGACGGCAATAAATACACGGAACTTTTCAAGGAATTGGTGAAAGACGAAAACGCTGAAGTCCTATTGGTATCTGCTGCTATCGAAGCCGATATTGCAGAGTTAGAAAGCTATGAAGAACGCACTGAGTTTTTGGGCGAAATGGGACTGACGGAACCAGGTGTCAATAAAGTAATTAAGGCGTGTTACAACATCTTGAATTTGATTACTTATTTCACAGCAGGAGAGAAGGAAGTACGTGCTTGGACGATTATCAACGGCATGAAAGCACCACAAGCAGCAGGTGTTATCCATAGTGATTTTGAGCGTGGATTTATTAAGTCTAGAACCGTAGCGTACGAAGACTTTGTGACGCTTAATGGTTGGAAAGGGGCACAAGAAAATGGAGCATTGCGCCAAGAAGGAAAAGAATATATCGTAAAAGATGGCGATTTGCTAGAATTTATGTTCAATGTATAAAGATATAGTTGCAAACTATTTACTTGTTTAAGTAGTTTTAAATAAAGCATTTGAGTAGCAATATAAGCTGTTCAGATGCTTTTTTGTTATAAAGCTAGGTTTGCTGTAGTTCTATTTTGGTACAGTTTTGTGGCATTCTACGAGAAGTCTATCTATGGTGACGGCTGTTGCAGTCTAAAAAATTAGCTTCTAAATTTATATTATAAAAATACAATATTCATGAAAAGTACAATCTTATTAAGTTTAATTTTAGCAGTCTGCTTGTCCTCTTGTCAATTATTGAGCGACATTAGCGGAAGCACGACTTCTACTCGTACACCTGCTCCTTCTAGTCCTGCACCTTCAGAGCCTACTGGCGATGTGTATGCGGCTACCAAATTCAAAATAGCAGGACCTTCGAATGCCGTAGCTTATGTCGAAAAGTACAAATATATAGCGGTTTCCGAAAGTCATCGAGTCAATATGCCAGCTAGTATCAAGCTGGCGCAAGGCATTTTGGAGTCTGGTTATGGGAGCAGTACTTTGGCGACCAAAGCGAATAATCACTTCGGGATCAAGTGTGGCATGGGCTGGAGTGGTCCTACGATGAGCTACAAGGGGAGTTGTTACCGCAAGTTCACGAGCGGCATGGATGCCTACAAAGAGCATTCTGATTTTTTGGTGAATGGTGATCGTTACGACTTCCTTTTTAAGCTCAAAAGAAACGATTATAAAGGTTGGGCAAAAGGACTCAAAAAAGCAGGCTATGCCACCAATCCTTCTTACCCTGCCAAAGTAATTGAGTTGGTAGAACGTTATAAATTGTACAATTACGATAAATAAGAGGCATATTGCTGCCTTGCAGTATCGAAATATTCTAACAAAATGCGTACTATTGTGTAGCATTGGGCTAGAACCTAATATAGAAATTGTAAGCGTGTTTTTTTAAGTACCTTTTTTAGGGATTTGAATGCTACACTCATGGACATAATTTCTATTCAATCAAGAAAATTTCTAGAAGAACAGTAACATAATGGAAACAAGAAAAAAAGTTTTGTCAGCGATACAGCCTACGGGCAATATGCACTTTGGTAACTATTTTGGTGCGGTACAGAATTGGGTCAATCTACAAGAATCGTATGATTGTGTGTATGGTGTAGTGGATTATCATGCTATGACGATGCCCTACAATCCCAAAAAACTGAGAGAAAATGTCTGGGAACTTCTGTTCAATTTGTTGGCAGTAGGGGTCAAGGCAGAGCATTTGTTTATACAGAGTTTGGTGCCAGAACATACCGAATTGAGTTGGATTTTCAACTGCTTTTGTTCTTACGGACAATTGAGCAGAATGACACAATTCAAGGACAAAAGTCAGCAATCGAAGCAAAAGGCAGACGATAGCTTTATTTCGGCTGGTATCTTTGATTATCCTGTCTTGCAGGCGGCAGATATTTTGATTTACAAAGCAGATTTTGTGCCTGTCGGCAAAGACCAAGAACAGCACTTGGAGTTGACTCGCAATATAGCAGAGCGATTCAATAAGCAAGTAGGGAAAGATTATTTTGTATTGCCCGAAACGCTCTACACGGAATTGCCTAAAGTGATGTCAACGGCTGATCCGACCCGCAAGATGAGCAAGAGTGCAGGCGAGAAACATTATATTTCGGTGTTTGCAGACGAAGCTCGTATTCGCAAGCAAATCAAGTCGGCAGTGACAGACACAGGCGACCAAGTAGCAGGCGTGATGAGTGCAGGAGTACAAAACTTATTCAATTTGCTCAAAGCATCGGGCAGATTGGATAGCTATGCTGGATTGATGGCAGATTACGACCATGACCGCTTGAAATATTCCGACCTCAAAGCAGCAGTAGCAGATGGTTTGGTCACGATGTCGAACCAATTCAAAGAAAGAAAGTCAGAGATTTTGGCGAATAAGAAAGAGTATAAAAATCAAATAAAAGCTTCTTCGGCAGCTATTCGCAAACAAGCCCAACAAACGGTTCAGGAAGTAAAAGACTTGGCTGGTTTGGCTAATGTGAAGTATTAGACTACTAGATATTAGAAGTTAGACATGCTCTAAATCGAGTTTCTAACAAGCTAAAAAAATACATTGCTGCTAATTGCTCCGCAGGAGTGATTGGCAGTTTTTGTTAAAACAGTACACTTGCATTACTTTTTGAAAGTATAAATACATGATAAAACCTTCATGTATTGGGTTTTATTTTTATCTTTAATAACACAGATTGCTACAAGTATATAACTATGCACGATCATCATGACCATCACGGTCACCACCACCACGAAATTCAACTTTCAGACGTCAACAAAGCGTTAATTATTGGTATTGTTTTGAATGTTATTTTTGTTGTTATCGAAACAGGGGTAGGACTGTGGTACAATTCTTTGGCACTGCTTTCTGATGCAGGACACAACTTTAGCGATGTTATTGCTTTAGTGATCGCTTTGGGAGCGTTCAAGTTATTGGCGATACAGCCCAATCAAAACTATACGTATGGTTACCGCCGTACAACGATATTGGCAGCATTGATTAATGCTATTTTGCTGTTGGTAGCAGTAGGAGCTATCTTATGGGAAAGTATTGGCAGATTGTTGAATCCAGTAGCCATAGATGGCGTCACCACCGCTATTGTAGCAGGCATTGGTATTCTTATCAATGGGTTTACCGCTTGGTTATTTGTCAAGGACAAAGACAAAGATTTGAATATAAAAGGAGCTTATTTGCACATGTTGGCAGATACCTTGGTCTCGGCAGGGGTTGTGGTTAGCGGTGTTGTCATTTGGGCTACGGGCTGGTTTGTGGTCGATACGATTATGAGTTGGGTGATTGTTGTTATGATTTTGCTATCGACTTGGCACTTACTCAAAGACTCTATCAAACTGAGTTTAGATGGTGTTCCAACAGGCATTGATATACAAAAGATAAAAGATAAAATAAAAAAAGTAACCACAATAGAATCGATACATCATGTCCATATTTGGGCATTGAGTACCGCAGAAAATGCGTTGACGGCTCATTTGGTTGTGGCAAACGACAGTACGTTTGAGGCAATAACCGCCGCCAAAAAAGAGATTAGACACCTACTGGCACACGAAAATATACATCACGTGACGCTAGAAGTAGAGCGGGAGTCAGATGATTGCCCTGGAGAAGATTGTACGATTATGCTAGAGTCAGAGGAAGGGCATGAACACCACCATCATCATTAGGCTACTCTATTTTTATGAAATAAACAATTGATATTATGATAAATGTACTCAAAAATAGCGTGCTGCTGCTAGCACTTTTGTTCGTTTCGATTGGCTGCGAAGAAATACCACCTGAGATTACGCCCTGTCAAACCAATCGGGTGATTTTGGTCGAAGAGTTTACAGGGATTGATTGTGTCAATTGCCCAACAGGGGCAGAAAGATTGGAGCAGCTTTCTAATCAGAATCCCGGTAAAATGATTATAGTTGGGATTCATGCAGGTTTTTTTGCCACAAATAGAAACGGTTTTGATTTGCGTTGTTCAGACGGGCAAGCCTTAGAACAGTTCTTAGGACCTGTACAAGGCTATCCAGCCGCTACGATCAATAGACGCATATTTGAGGGCGAAAATCAATTGCCACTTGGACAGTCGCAATGGGCAGGGGCGATCAATAGCGAAATTTGCCAGCCACCAATTGTTGATATTACGATTACGCCGACGTTTGACGAAATAGACAACAAAGCTTCGGTTGTAGTAGATGTTGTTAGAGGTCCTTTCTACAACGAAGTACTTCAAGAAGATTTGGCATTGACGATAATGATAACGGAAGATAATATAGTAGGTTATCAGTTGACGCCAGCAGGAGGCGACAATAGTTATAAGCACAAACATGTATTGCGCGATGTGTTGAGCAACGATTTTAAAGGTGATGTGATACTCGGAAAAGGAAACCCTATCACTGCTCAACAAGTGGTGATTAATGAGTATCAAATTCCTGCCGATTGGAAAGCAGAAGATTGTCATATTATTGCTTTTGTACACAACAAAGGACTCAACTCAGAGGTGCATCAAGTAGTAGAAGCTAAACTCAAACCCTAAACGACTAATCGTATGAATGGGCATAGAAAACCAACCGCAAAAGAGGTCAAGGCAATGTACAATATATTCAAACCATTGTATTGGCTCAACGAACCTGTATTTTATAATATGGAAAATATTCCAACTAAAGGTCCTGTACTTTTTGTGGGGAATCATACCCTTTTGGGGCTTTGGGACGCTAGTCTGATGTGGTTCAAGCTGTATCAAGATTTGAATATTTTCACTTATACCTTGGGAGATACGGCTCATTTCAAAGTGCCACTTTGGCGAGATTTGGCATTCAAGTTTGGTATAGTGGAAGGTAGTAGAGAAAGCTGTGCACAGCTGATGAAAGAGGGCGAATATATTTTGGTGTTCCCCGGAGGCTCAAAAGAGGCATTCAAAAACAAAGGTGAAGCCTACCAACTCAAATGGGAAGACCGAGTCGGTTTTGCCAAAATGGCAATACGTAACCAATGTACAATTGTGCCGATTTCGGCAGTAGGAGGAGAGGAGTGTTACGAATTGGTGATGGATAGCAAGGAAATATTAGCTTCTCCCGTAGGGAAAATACTCAAGCTGATGGGGGTGCGAAAAGATATGGTCATTCCGTTGGTCAAGGGGGTTGGTATTACGCCATTGCCACGCCCACAGAAATTTTACTATCAATTTGGAGAGCCTATTTCTACCACCGAATACTTGGGTATGGAAGAGGATAAAGAGGCGTTGTATGCACTCAAAGAGAAAGTGCAACTGAAAGTAGAAGAAGGGCTATCCGATTTGTTGAAAATACGAGATAATGACCCTGATAGCAAGTTATTAGATAGACTTTGGCATAAAATCAAGCACAAAAAATAGCTAATTAAGCTAAGTTTTTTTTTGATATAATTGATTGGTTTTGAGTGATTTATGTTCTATGAGGTAGCTTTTGGAGGATAGTATGAATTAAGTTTTGGGCAATTTATGGTTTGAAAAAAAAGAAGGAGGTCTCTATATTTGTATCAGATAGTTGAGATAGTAATTTTTCTTCCCTAAATGTGACCCCTAAATCACACAGAGAAGATAGTGATTGAAAGGATGGCGTGATTTCCATCTTATGCCTTCAGGAGTAGTGACCTGAAGGCATTTTTTTGTATATTACGAACCATGCCTATTGTACAAACATATCAGAAAGCGGCTTACCAAATTTGTGTTTGGGAATTGACCGAAACCACTACCGTACTCGAAACGTTGTTGGGATTGTCTGCCATAGAATGCACGCAGCAGTCAGCGTTATTCAAGCACGAACCAGCCTATCAAAACTGGCTCGCCAGTCGAATTTTGTTGCAGTCGATGACGCAGCAATCTTATACGGCATTTATTCGTAGCCCTGCGGGCAAATTACAATTGCCACAACAAGCCATAGAGATTTCGATTAGCCATTCGGCTCAATGGGTGGCGGTAGCCACTAGCCCTATTTCATTAGGAATTGATATACAGATTCCGAGCACTAAACTCGAACGTATTGCCAGTAAGTATATTGCCGCTCAACGGCTAGAAGAACTCCAACAGTCAGTGGATTATATAGCAAATTTGCATTGGTATTGGGGTATCAAGGAAGCACTTTTTAAGGCGTACGGAGTAGGGCAAATTGATTTTCGCAAACACTTGCAGATTGTACCTTTTGAGCTTAATTCAGGACAGACGGTGGCACAAGTTGTCAAATCGAATTTTGAAGGAAACTATCAAATTGAGTATTGGAAGCAGCCAAATTATTATCTTTGTATTGCTTACGCTCAATAAGTAGGTAGAATACATTTTAAACACTAAAAATTACAAGACCAATGAAATATTTTTTTGCCTTGATTTGCTTTGTTTTACTGACCGCTTGCGGCGAACCCCACGAAATAGCCTTAGATGATAATGGCAACGAGAAATTTGAAGATTTTTATGTCAAGTTTCATGCAGATAGCAGCTTTCAGATGGCTCGAATCGAATTTCCGATGCTCAAAGAGCCTGAAAAAGGAGAACGAATGGAGTTTTGGGAAGCAGAAGATTGGGCAGTTGTCAAACCTGTGGTAGAAAAGAAAGGAGAAGTAGAAAGTAATGTAGAACACTTGGGTGAAGTTGTTAGAGAACGAGTGGTATTGCACAACCGATTTATAATAGAATTCATGTATTCTTTGATTAACAAAAAGTGGTACTTGACCGAATATTCAGGAACAAAAACGCTGAATGCCTTTTTTGGACAAGAGCAAACAGAAACGCCTTCAGCAACAGAAGAAATGCCTATGGCTCCTGCTGTTAATTTGGAAATACCTACCGAAAACGAGTAACCTATGCAAACTTATATAGCTTTATTGAGGGGCGTAAATGTGAGCGGTAAGAACAAGCTCAACATGGCAGAACTCAAAATGATGTTGGAAGATTGGTGGAAATACAAGCAGGTAGAAACCTACATTCAGACAGGAAACATTATATTTCAGTACGAAAATATTCCACCCAAAGTATTGGCAACAGATATTCATAATTCGATTCGGGATACCTTCGGATATGAAGTGCCAGTACTCGTTATGACCAAAGCCAACTTTCTGAATACAGTTGATAATAATCCATTTTTGGAAGAATCAAAAGTACTAGACCCTAAGTTCCTACACGTTACTTTTTTGGAAGATATTCCTGTTCTTGCGCTGGTACCCAAAGTACTAGAAGCCGATAATGGCAGTGAAGAAATTCGATGGGTGAGAGACAAGTTGTACCTCTATTATCCCGATGGATATGGTCGAGCCAAAATGACCAATAACAAAATAGAAATCAAACTAAAAGTCAATGCGACCACTCGTAATTGGCGTACTTGCAATAAACTAGCAGATATGTTGCGAGCTTACGAAGAGGAGTTTTAGAGATAAAAAAACACTTACTTACCTCCGTATTAGTGATATGGGGGCTCGATTCGTCTTTTTGTCAATGGGAGATGCTTGTCTTTGATTTATGTAAATAGAAATCCGAGCCAAAACTTCTTTTTTATGGCACGTTAGCGTGCTACTGCTATCTGTATTGTCAGGCAGTGTTTTTTGTTCTGAATCTATAGAGAAAACCGCGTTGCAAACTTGACGATTGTAATCTAATAAGCAATTGTAGGTTATAGAGCTATCACTTTTTGGAAGCAATTCTTTGCAAATCCTATTTAGCACGGGTTGGTAAAATTTGTGAATACTATCAACCTGCCATTGGGTGTAAGAAAATTCGGGGACGTATTCAAAACTAACAGTAGTGAATACATTGTTTGTGTCCACTCTATTTTCTCGATAACCTTTTATCTTGGTAGGCACACTGTCCAACCCAAAACCTGTAATGTGCTCCATTGCTTTGGGGTCAATAAAGTACCAAAATCTACTAACAGAAGATTTTAAATTCCTATTAGAATCATAGCAAGTAGAATCATAATGTTGAAAGAGAAGTGTCCGAGCGTCAACAAAAAATATACTTTTAGTGACTGAATAGGCACTGGTTTCATACAAATAAAAAGAATCAACTACCGCTCCTTTATTATAACTTTTTTTAATGCTAATTCTTCTATTATTAGTGTTGTATCGGGTGTCCTCTGTTCGAGTCAATACAAACTGATTTTCTATTTTGGTGTAATTTTTTTGACTGATGGTATTCCATTTTTCCGCTTGTTTCGCTCGCATCTGTACCTTAATGAAGGAATCTCCTTCCAATAGATTATAGGTGTACGCTTTTTCTAAATATTCCTGATTCGTTTCCATCTGAACGATGGAATCAATACTAATAATTTCGTTTTTGATAGTATCAATGGTGTAAGTTGTCTCATAACTAATATTGTCCACCTCTTGATGATAGCATACACATTTACAGTTTTCGATAGCAGGTATACTTAAGGAACAAGCACGCTTTTGACGAACGCTGTCGAACGAATGGCAGGACGGCAATGAAATGATACTCCATGCCAATAATAGGAAAATACAGACTGTGTTAAAGTATTGCTTGTGATAGTCTTCTAGCACCTTTTTAATTGAAAATAGCCCTTGGCAGAAATTCGTTCTTACCAAAGGCTATTGATTATTTTTATGGAAATAAAGAAAGTGTACCTTTACTTCTTGCTACTCAAGTAAGCCACTACTTGACCCATGATAGCCCGACTTTCGTCAGATAATAACTGTTGGTGCAGTTGCTCCAAATCATTATCAAAATCTGCCATCATTTTTTTGGCTAAACCACCTTTGAGGGCTTTTTTGGTTTGAGCAAAGGCTTGTGGCGGCAATTTTAAGTACGTTTTCATTTTCTTTTCGGCTTCTTCCAATACGATAGACATCGGCACCAATTGATCAATCAATCCATACTCCAACGCATCATGCCCAGATAGGAGCGTCCCTTCGAGTAGCAGTTGATAGGCTCTACGGCGACCAATCCAGAAGGCGTACAAATCCAAAATACTTTCTCTTGGAGCAATACCTACGGCTATTTCGTTCAGACCAATCTTGTACTTATCGCCAGTGGCCATGACACGATAATCGGCACAGCACGCCCAAATACAACCACCTGCAGGGCTGTGTCCAGTAATAGCCGTGATGACCGCTTTAGGAAAAGCAGTCATTTCCGCAGCCAATTTCAGAAACGTACCCCAAAAGTGTTTGGTAGCAGCCGAGTCATACTCATAGACTTCCACCAAATCAACACCACCCGTAAAAAAAGGAGCATCACCTGTTAGGATAATTCCTCTAATAGCGGCATCTTTTTCGGTATCTTGTAGCAATTGACGCAGTTCATCAACCATCAATTGATTGATGGCATTGGCAGCGCCACGGTTGAGTTGCACAATGAGGTAATTTTCTTTATTGGTTATTTTTAGCGTTTGCATAATGTTCGTATGAATGGATATAAAAATAGTCTAAAATTAGGAATTAAATCCTGCGACTAAATTACAAGAACAAAACCAAATTTCAGACTATTTTCAAATTTATTTGAAAGTAACTTTCTTTACTTCTTTTTTGTGCGTACCAACCAAACCGCTTGGGCCTCTATTTCCATCTTCGCCATGAGAACCGTAACTACAGCCATTGCAAATGCCACCACGTCCGCCAGTGCCACCCACTCCAGCAGCTATATTATAAGTATATTCAAAATCTGTAGCACTCGGGTCTAGTACTACTACAATAGCACCACCATTGCCACCACGGCGACCGTCACTGCCTCTTGCTGGAGGACCACTACCATCTCTTTCTCTTTTTGAGTTGCCATCTACACCACTATGTCCATGTTCTCCAGGAGAATTGAAGTGTGCTTTCATACCCTTTTTGCTCAATTTGTAATAATTGAATTGATTATTGGAGCCATCAGTTACCTTGACCAAATAGAGCGGCTCACTTGTTTCGGAATGTTTTGTAGTCGTTACTTCTATCAGAAGTGGAGCATTATAAACGGTATTGTTTACCGTTAAATTACTACCATATTTAGCAGTAATAGAATGTGTTGTAGTGACACTAGGGTCAAATACAGAAGAAAAAGTATATTCAACTTTGTCCTTTGCAAATGGCTCATTGACTTTGTAGTACAATGTGCCAGAAGAGCCTTTGTATTTGGCTGCATCAGCAGCAAAACTAAATTCAGATGGCATGTAAGAGGATTTACCATTGGCGGTAGAAGTCGCTTTGATGTCGCCAATGAATACCGTGCCGCCCAAGTTTTCTGTTTTAAGTACTTTGCCATCTGCTAGTGTAACAATGAAACCTACGCTTACTTTTTCGTAAGTCGTGCCATCATTGCCGCTTTGTATTTCTGTTTCCAGTATTTTGGTTTCTATTTTAGCTATTTTTTTGCCTTCCAATGTATTTTCTGCTCGATAGGCTTTGCGTGCTGCTATTGCATCGATTTCCTTCTGCTTGAAGTTGGCTCTATACTGCGCTTGTACTTTTTTGACGTAAGCCAAGGCTTCGTTATGTGGTATTTTTTCGCCATAAATATTTTCAATACGCATAATGTCAGGTTTTTGGTAGCCTTCTGGACGAAACTGTACGATGGTATTTCTATACAGTACAAAAGAACCAGTATGACCTTCAGTGTAGCAGAATACTTCATCGGAGCCATCTACTTTTAGAGGGTAATACTTATCGGCATATTTTACATCTGAGTAAGTACCAAAATAGACATATTTAACTTGGTCATCTTCTTTTACAATCGTTACCTTTTTTTCCCCCTTAGGAGTAGTTCTTTCATAGCTGCCTTCATAGATGTAGTGCTTGTAGGCTTGTGACCTAAAATTTTTGATTAGCTCACTTTGGTCGGTAGAAGTAAGTGTAATCTCTTCTGGCTTTACTTCTCTAGGTTTGCCAATATTTCGTAGTGCTTGGTCTGCTTTGGTAAGTCCATCAGTCATTTTTTTGAAAAACTGTGCCTGAGTGGGTGCCAAGATAGTCCCGAACAGAAATAAAATTAATGCAATTTGTTTCATTATTTTGTAATATTTAATGAGGGTGAAATAATTTTTAAGAAATCAAAAGTAATAATATTTTTCTATTGAGAAAAAATAATGCTAACTAAAATAGTTTCTGTTTTTATTTATATATTAGGGTTTAAAAAAAAATGCTCTAAGAAATTCTTAGAGCATTTTTTTTAAACTAGTTGTATCTCAGGTGGTTACACCAAGTGCTTCAACAGTACCACTTCATGGCGAGTCAAAAAACGAGAGTGTCCAACAGGTAAGTTCTTTTTGGTCAAACTAGAATACATCACTCTGTCCAGCTTGACCACTTCGTATCCTAAGTGTTCGAAAATACGACGTACAATACGGTTGCGACCAATATGTAGCTCAATTCCGACTACTTTTTTGTTGTCACTAACGTAGGCGACATCATCTACAGGAGCAGGACCATCTTCCAATTCTAGCGTATTACGAATTTGTTCGATTTCTGCTTCCGATATTTTTTTGTCAAGTGTTGCTTTATATACTTTGCGTACTTCGTAGCTTGGGTGCGAGAGCTTTTGAGCCAAATCACCATCGTTAGTCATGACCAACAAGCCTGTAGTGTTTCTATCCAATCGCCCGACAGGATAGACCCGTTCTTTTGTTTTTTCGGCAATAAATTCCGAAACAGAACGCCTTCCTTTTTCGTCTTGTAGGGTCGTAATGACATTGCGCGGCTTATTGAGCAAGATATAAATAGCTTCTCGTACAGGCGTAATTACTTTGCCTAGGTACTTAACGACATCATCTTTCATGACTTTGTGTCCCATTTCGAGTACAACCACATCATTGACCATTACATCACCTTTCTGGATATATTCGGTCGCCTTGCGACGAGAACAAATCCCAGCATGAGCCAAATATTTATTCAGGCGCATTTCGTCTTCCAATGGAAGTAAATCGGGTGTTGTATTTTTCTTGGGTGGCGTGAAGCTCGATTTGCTAGAGCTTTTGTATGTTTTTTTCTTGAATTTGCCTTTGTCATTGGCTTTGCCATGTACTCTTTTGCCCATTCGTTTGGGCTTGGCTTCTTCGTCGCTAGCAAAAGCAGCTTTGAATTTTTCTTGTTTATAATCCTGCTTCGTTTTCTTAGGCGTGCGGAATTTATTAAACTTTTTATCCACCTCTTTTACTTTGGGTGTGTCTTTTTTTTTCTTTTTCATGTATTGAATTAGCTATTTCCTACAAAGATACTACATTTTATTGTTTGTTCGCCTTTCAGGCTCTGTTGATTTTTGCCTTTCGGCAATTGTTTGACTGTTGGCAATAAACAAAGCCCGATAGGGCGAATCAACAATCAAACAAAAAGGTAACCGCCCACGATTGACTCAACAATTGCCTGCAAGGGCAACAATCAACAATCACCCAAAATCATCTTTCTCTAGTACGCCCATGCCAAACAAGGCAAAGTCAAATTTGACAGGATCAGCAGGGTCTATTTTACGTAAAGTTTCGGTTAGTTCCAGTACGGTTTTCCAGTCGGTTTGCTTTCGCTCAATCAGTTGATGACGGCGAGCAACTCTATCAACATGAACATCTAGGGGGATTAGTAGTTGACTGGCGTCAATGTTTTTCCATAGACCAAAATCGACCCCTTTATTATCCTTTCGTACCATCCAACGCAAGTACATGCACAACCGCTTGCAGGTGGATTTGCGTGCAGGCGTAGCCACGTGTTTACGAGTACGGTTCGGAGCATCTGGCAACGAAAAAAATAACTCATTGAAGCCAATTAAGGCTTTTTCGATAGTGGTGTCTTGTGGACTGATATGTTGGCTGAAAGCCGATTCTAGCGAGGGGTTATTGGTATAATAATACTGCAAAAATTCTAAAAAATAGAGCGTATCCATTGGCTGAAAAGTACGGTGCTTAAAGTCCAAAAACTTTGCTCGGTCTTTCTCTTCATGATTGACAATAAAATCGTGGGGAGCATTGTCCATCAATTCTATCAGCTTTTTGCCACTATTGATAATGGATGTTCGTCTGCCCCAAGCCAACATCGCTACCCAAAAACCAATAATCTCAATATCTTGCTGCTTGCTGAACTGATGCGGCAAACTAATAGGGTCATCTTTGATGAATTTGGGGTGGTTGTATTCGGCAGCTTTTTCTTCCAGAAAAGCAGGTAGTGATGGGTGCATATTATATTCTATTGATGAAGCATCAAAATAAGGTAATCTATGCAATCCTAAAAGGATTTTTTTATCTTTAGCATAAAAATAAGATGATGCAAGAGCAACAACAGAATTATATCAAGCAAGT
>CAKZQC010000010.1 GCA_937139495.1 uncultured Saprospiraceae bacterium
TCGATGAATAGCCTTAGCTATTTAGCTAATTTTTAACGCCGAGTGGGAGGAAAAGATATTTTATTTGGACATGAAGTGACTTTTAAAACAACTTCTCTAAGATACGGATTTATGACGGAACGATTTGTGAAAAGTAACAGCAATTGTCAAAAAAATCTTTACATCAACTCCTTACACCTGCCCAAACCCTTTATTTTCCGTCCAAAAAATGTACTTTTGTAATTCATCAATAATAAATGCTACGCTTGAAAGTTTTACTCATTACGCCACCCTTTACCCAACTCAACACGCCTTATCCTGCTACGGCTTACCTCAAAGGTTTCCTGAACACCCAAAAAATTGATTCTTATCAAATGGATTTGGGTATCGAGACTATTTTGCAGCTTTTTAGCGAGCAAGGCTTGACGACTATTTTTGATACGATTCAAGAAGATTTTGAGTTAGAGGAGCTTTCGCCCAATAGCCAACGCATGCTTTATTTGCAAGCCGATTATTTGCAAACGATACAACCAACGATTGACTTTTTGCAACATCGCAACCCTACGCTAGCACACAGTATCTGTAGTCGTCAATATTTGCCCGAAGCAAGCCGATTTGAGCAGGTCGAGGATTTGGATTGGGCATTTGGTAGCATGGGCATTCAAGATCGTGCTAGGCACTTTGCTACCTTATATCTCGAAGATTTGGGCGATTTGATCAAGGAATGTATCGACGAGCATTTTGGTTTCAGTCGCTATGCTGAGCGATTAGGCAGAACAGCGACCCACTTTGAGCCATTGCGACAAGCCGTAGAGCAACCCAATAGCTTAGTTTCCGATATTTTGGTGCAGTTGCTAGATGCCGCTTTGGAGGAATATCAGCCTGATGTTGTTTGTTTGACAGCTCCTTTTCCTGGTAATTTATTTGGAGCATTGAAATGCGGTCAGCACCTCAAAGAGCATTATCCAAACATAAAAATTGTGCTAGGTGGTGGCTATGCCAATACAGAATTGCGCTCCCTGAGCGACGAAACTTTTTTTGATTATGTTGATTTTGTTTCGCTCGATGATGGCGAAGCGCCGTTGTTGTTCTTACTAGAATATATTGCAGGCAAGCGACCTCAAAGCGATCTCAAACGTATTTTTTTGCGTAGCAATGGCGTCGTTACGTATTGCAATAATGCGATAGAAAAAGATGTAGCACAACGAGAAGTCGGCACGCCTGATTATAGTGATTTGCTGCTAGAGGATTATCTTTCGGTTATCGAAATAGCCAATCCGATGCACAGTTTGTGGAGTGATGGGCGATGGAATAAATTAACGTTGGCACACGGTTGTTATTGGGGCAAATGTTCTTTTTGCGATATTTCGCTCGATTATATACAACGCTATGAACCTGTCAATGCCGCTATTTTGTGCGATAGAATACAGACGATTATTGAGCAAACGGGACAAAATGGCTTTCACTTTGTCGATGAAGCAGCTCCGCCTGCTTTGATGCGAGATTTGGCATTGGAGATTTTGCGTAGAAATATGACCGTCGTTTGGTGGACCAATATTCGTTTTGAAAAATCGTTCACTAAAGACCTTTGTCAATTGCTCAAAGCAAGTGGTTGTATTGCGGTTTCGGGCGGATTGGAGGTAGCCTCTGATAGGCTACTCGATTTGATGCAAAAAGGCGTAACGGTATCTCAAGTGGCACAAGTTTGTGCGGCATTTACCGACTCGGGGATTATGGTTCATGCTTACTTAATGTATGGTTTTCCGACCCAAACAGCACAAGAAACTATCGACTCGCTAGAGATGGTCAGACAGTTGTTTGAAGCAGGTGTTTTGCAATCGGGTTTTTGGCATCAGTTCGCCATGACCGCTCACAGTCCCGTAGGATTGGCTCCTGAAGAGTACGCCGTAGAGCGTGTTGGTCCTAATTTTGGTGGTTTTGCGGACAATGACTTGTATCACAATGACCCAACGGGTACGCAGCACGAGCTGTTTTCGGCAGGACTCAAAACGTCTCTCTTTAATTATATGCACGGAGCTGGTTTTGAGATGCCTTTGGGCGAATGGTTTGATTTCGGCACGCCCCAAACGAGCGTTTCGCCACAGTTTATAGCCGAAGCCTTAGCGAAGGCTACCTCTTCGACACGTTCCAATGCTTTATTGGTTTGGTTACCCGCCTTGCCGATGTTATTTTTTGAGAGTGACGAAAATGGCGAAGAACTTGGCATATTGACTTTTCATACCAAAAGTACAAGCTGGGAATTGGCTTTGCCAGCCGATTTGGCGGAGCATATTTGTCAAATTTTAGATTTCTTATCGCTCTCCGACAGCAAACCAAGTACCTTGCAGCAGCTCAAAAAGCAATTTGACGAAAGTCCTGTTGGAAGTATTTCCGAATTGATGGATACTTTTATTTGGGAACAACTTCGAGCGCATGGATTGTTGGTGTTGTAGGGTTATTTTCACTTCCCTTGCTCCTGCAATATTGCTTCTGCTGCTAAGAACGCCTGCCATTGGTCGTCCTTTAGTTCTTGGTCT
>CAKZQC010000011.1 GCA_937139495.1 uncultured Saprospiraceae bacterium
TTTTCTCTTCTTCATAACTCTAATTTAAGCTTTTTTTATCAACTTAACTACTGGTCTTGTTTTTGGGGTATAGGGCAGGAGTACATGTAAATTACAGTACTGGGACACAAAAAGGTGCTATTCAAGTCGATATGGATAAAAGTTTTTACGACGCAAAAGTCTTAGAAATGACTAAAAATCATGGTAATTAAAATTATAATATGTATAACATATTAACACATCCTATGCTGGACTCAATAAAAGAAGAGTTTACTTTATTGAAAGATGTAGATAGTCTAATAGATATTTTGTCTATTAAAGAAAACTCTAATTATACTGTATATCAAGGGAATATTGATTGGAGTATTATAAAAAACACACATACATTAAATTGGGGAAGTTTAAGTTCGAATACAATTATTGAAAGAATGCATTTCTCAGCACTTAAAAACTATTCAAATTTATATATCCAAATTGGTTATGACGAAAAGCCAATGAAAGTGTCTTGTGAAATATTAATTCTACATTGGGAAGAAATTCTATTTGCCTCAAATGAAGGATTTCCTGCTATGAGTCCAGATGGACAAATTTACTTTGAACTATTAGATACAGCCAAAGTAATTTATTCCAATTTTAAGATATAAACTTAAGTAAGAAATAAGGTGTTCCTCCTCAGAAGTAAGCCAACTACTACCACGCCATTGAGGTAAAAGCCGTCATTGTCATGGTAGTAGGTTTTTATGTTCGTCGTCAGGGTGGCTCTTTAGGCTCGTTCTACAGGTACTAAGACTAGCTCTTTTTCATGATATGGTTTCTTTTGTTTGACCACTTACAAAAAAGCCCCTTGATATAAAATATCAAGGGGCTTTTGCATATAGGTAGCTCAATTTTTGCGGTAGAACATTGGTGTCTTCTTTGTTGTTAATGGAGGGCAGGCTTTCGCTAACATAACCATAGGATATTTTTGTATCTTTGTACGAGATATATTCCTACCACTGAACTATAAAACAATCGTTTATGAAAATATTATTCTACTTATTTTGGAGTGTACTATTATTGCTAAGTAGTCAAATTTTAGCACAGCCTATTGTCAACTTGGGGGCAGATACCAGTCATTGTGGTAGTTATCTGCTAGACGCCGACAATGCAGGGGCGACTCATCTATGGAGTACAGGTGAAACGACTCGTACGATTGTAGCTAGCACTAGTGGCACGTATTGGGTGGACGTGCAGGACGGAACAGGAACTACGCGCGACAGTATTGATTTGATTATTTATACGAATCCTACTATTGGGAGCCGATTGGTTGATAGTAGCTATTGCGGAGGTATTATCAGTCTGAGTACAGGAGTGACCAATAGTACGATATTATGGTATGATTCTACGGGCTATTTGTTGGCATCAGCAGATACCCTTTTGTATGATTTGGTGGCACCTGCCAAATTGTATTACGAAGCAAGTAACTTAGTACCTACAGGGATTTCTACAGTCGGTTTACCCAAAGATTTTACGGTAGCAGGAGCGGCAAACTATCGTACAGGGCAAAATACGAGGGGAATGCGCTTTGATGTACTGCAAGACTTTACGCTCAAAAGTGTTTGGATGAGTGTCAACGGTCCTTTTTCTGCTACCCTTGTGCTGAACAATGGGGCAGGTGCGACCTTAGAAACACTGCCTATTAGCTTTGCTGCAGCAGGGGATTATAAAGTAGAACTAAATTTTGATTTGGCTATCGGCAATGATTATGAGATGCTCCTAACGGGTATGAGTGGGGCAGGAAGTCCGTTTACGCACTTGCCCGTCAGTTGGAGCAATTATACCTATCCTTTCTTGGATATGAAAGCAGGAGCGGGAAGTGGAAATTCAGCCATGTATCGCTTTTTTTATGAATGGGAAACTTATTTTGCACCCAACGGTAACTGTGTCGGAGACAAAGACACGGTTGATATAGGGCTATCTCCAAGCCCTTTTGTGGATTTAGGAAACGATACTTTAGTCTGCGGTAATAGCTTATTGTTAGATGCTACCTTTTCGGCAGGTACAGCGACGGTGTACTCTTGGAGTACAGGGGCGACCACACCGAGTATTCTAGTGACTAGCTCAGGACAATATATGGTTACGCTGACAGAAGCAGGACAGTGCCAAGCAATAGACACGATAAATGTAATCATTCAGAGTTATACTACTATTTTAAACCCACTGGCAGATAGTGCTTACTGTGGCGGTAGTGTTGTTCTTGCACCTGACCTAAGCACGCCCTTATTGGGTACGGTATTGTGGTACGATGCCAATGATTGTTTTTTGGCAGCAGGAGATTCTTTAGCCATCAATTTGCAGGCACCAACGACCTATTATTACGAAAGTACCAATGTAGTGCCTACGGGAGTCGGGACAGTGGGTTTGCCCAAAGATTTTACGGTAGCAGGAACTGCTAATTATAGAACAGGGCAAAATACGAGAGGTATGTTGTTTGACGTGTTGCAGCCATTTCTTTTGCGCAGCGTCTGGATGAGTGTCAACGGAGCTTTTTCGGCTACATTGGAGTTGCGAAATGCAGCAGGTACGATTATAGAAACTGTACCCATCAATTTTGCAGCAGCAGGAGATTATAAAGTAGCGTTGAATTTTGATTTGCCTATCGGCAATGACTATCAGATGCTCCTAACAGGTATGAGCGGAGGAAGTCCGTTTACGCATTTGCCTGTCAACTGGAGCAATTATACCTATCCTTTTTTGGATCTGAAAGCAGGAGCAGGAAGCGGAGACCCTTCTATGTATCGCTTTTTTTATGATTGGGAAACGTATTTCACACCCAATGGAACTTGTATTTCGGATAGAGATACGGTCAATGTAGGTTTATCTCCAAGTCCTTTTGTGGACTTGGGCAATGATACGGTAGTTTGTGGCAATAGCTTAGTATTGGACGCTACTTTTGCAGCAGGCACAGCGACTACTTACTTATGGAGTACAGGAGCTACTACCGCTAGTATCAACGTAACGACTTCAGGTAATTATGAGGTGACGTTGACGGAAGCAGGTATTTGCGAAGCAGCCGATAGAATCAATGTCGTGTTTGAAGATTACCCACAGGTGGTCAACCCGATAGCGGATAGTTCTTATTGTGCAGGGATACAAAGCTTCGGTGTGAATACTACCGCAGGAGTCGGAGAAGTACTTTGGTATGACAATGATGGGAGCTTGATAGCGACCAATTCAACAATTGATTATACTGTGGAAAATAGCACAGCTATCTACTATCAGTCTAGCAATGTGCAAGCAACTACTTCGGCGACCATAGGTCGCCCCAAAGACTTTTTGGTGAGTGGTAGTGGATATTATATTCCTGGTCAAAACGGTCGGGGAATGCTCTTTGATGTCCTCCAAGATTTTTTGCTCAAAAGCGTCTGGATGAGTGTCGATGGAGCATTTTCTGCTACGATAGAGTTGATTGATGGAACAGGGAGTACGATTTATACTACGCCCATCAATTTTGCCACCGCAGGCGATTATAAAGTAGTATTGAATTACGATTTGCCTTTAGGTACTAATTATCAAATATTGTTGACAGGTATGACAGGCGGAAATCCGTTTTCGGATTTGCCAGTGAGCTATAGTGACTATACCTATTCGTTTTTAGACCTAAAAGCAGGGCAGGGTGGTAGTGCTGCCATGTATCGCTTTTTTTATGAGTGGGAAACTTATTTCAAGACCAGCAATAATGTTTGCTTTTCGCCACTAGACACCATCAATTTGACGCTTTTGCCAAGTCCTGTTATTGATTTGGGCGTGGATTCCGTTGTTTGTGGTGACTCGTTAGTGTTAGATGCTTCCTATGGCGGCGCTAGTCCAACCTATCGTTGGAATTCTTTCAC
This sequence comes from uncultured Saprospiraceae bacterium, assembly GCA_937139495.1. Classification (GTDB taxonomy): domain Bacteria; phylum Bacteroidota; class Bacteroidia; order Chitinophagales; family Saprospiraceae; genus Aureispira. The sequence continues at coordinate 3,852 of CAKZQC010000011.1, forward strand.
AACAGCTTCTGACTTTACCGCTACTACTACAGGTAGATATTCCGTGACGGCTACCGAAAACGGTATTTGTAGTGCTTCGGATACCATCGAATTAGTATTTTTTTCAGCACCTAAGCTGTCAACTAATTTGCAAGACACAGCTTATTGTAGAGGCGATGCTTTACTGGTGGGCAGTGCCAGTGTTGGTACTGTTTTTTGGTTCAATGACAATGGGATTGTATTAGAAACAGGTGATAGTTTAGTGTATGATTTGCAGACACCACAAACGATATACTATGCTGCTTCTAACTTAGTGCCCGTTGGGACTATGGTAGGACAATCAGCTACTTTTCGACCCACTGCTACAGGAAGTTATATCAATGGTCAGAACGGTCGAGGAATGACATTTGATGTCTATCAGCAGCTCAGTTTAGGAAGTGTAAAAATGAGTGTTAATGCTGCTTTTTCGGCAACTATAGAATTGCGAGACAACAATGGTATATTATTGTATAGCACGCCTATTACTTTTGCACAAGCAGGAAATTATGCGGTTAATTTGGATTATGATATAGCAGTAGGCAGTGATTATGTGCTACTGATGACCAATATGTCTGGAGGTATTCCGTTTTCGGATATACCAATTGATTTTAGTCCATTTACCTATTCATTCTTGAAGCTCAAAGGCGGTTTTGGTGGAGATGCTAGAATGTACCGCTTTTTTTATGATTGGAAAGTGTTTTTGACACCCAATGGTTCTTGTCTTTCTCCCTTGGACTCTGTTCAATTAGATACGGTTATTACACCGTTTCCGAACTTAGTGGACGATGCTATTTACTGTAGGGATACCGCTATGGTTGATGCTAGTTTTGTGGGTGCCAGTTACAGTTGGAGTACAGGAAGTACCAATAGTTCTATTGCGGTAGCACAAGATGGCTTGTACGTCGTAACCAACACCTTAGGAAATTGTACAGCGGTGGATAGTACGATTGTCTATCTCAACCCAATACCTTTGGTACAGCTAGTTTCTACTGATACGACTACTTGCGTGGGTACGATACCCAGAGTAGCGATTGGCAATGCTGACCATTATGCTTGGTTTGATGATGAAATAGGTGGAACAGCTATTGGTAAAGGGGCTAGCTTTGAATACAACGCTCAATCAACAGATACGATTTGGGTAGAAGCAGCCAACTATTCGGAAAAAGAATATACAGCGGGGCAAATAGATACTTTTGTAACTGAATTTAGTGATTACTTTTTTCCTGATCAAATCAGAGGTGTCGTGTTTGATGTACAGGAAGATATACGTCTCAAAGATGTACAAATCTATATTGCCCAAACACCATTTATTGGTACGGTACAGCTTTGGGATGAAAATGATGTGCCGATTGATTCGGCTGTAAATTTAGTTGCAACAAGCGTTGGGAAAAATACACTTACCCTCAATTTTGATATAGCAGCTGGACAAGATTATAAGTTAGTATTGACTCAATATAATACAACGGCTTTGTTATCAGAGCGTTTTTTCTTCTATTATCCCATCGTAAATAATGGCGTGACCATCAAAAATGGATTACCTGATAGAAATAAATATGAATATTTCTATGAATGGAATATTCAAAAATTAAGTTGTCCTACGCCTCGTTTGCCGAATATTGTAACGGTGCTACCAACGCCTACTATTGATTTTCCGAATGATACGATTGTCTGTGGGGATTCTATCCGCTTAGATGCCAGCAATGTCAATGCAACCAATTTTCAATGGTCAACAGGAGAAACAACTACTAGCATATTGCTCAATACAACCCAAACGGTAGGACTAATAGCTACACTTGGAATTTGTACAGACGAAGACAGTACCAATGTTATGATTGTGGAGCCACCAACATTGGTTGTGCCACCGAATGATACGACTATTTGCGAAGGAGATTTGACCTTGTTTGCTAGTGGTAATGCACCTTATTATGCGTGGTACACCAGCCAAGCGAGCAATAACCCCATTCTATTAGGCGATTCTATTATTCAAAGTTTTAGCGATACAACGACTCTTTGGGTGGAAGGAGTTGGCTTTTTGCCAAACGGAGATTATGTTGGTATAGACAAAGGAGATTTTTCTAATTTAGAAGTTTGGATAAGTCCACAAACGAGTTTGTACCCAACTAGAGGACTTGATTTTGTGGTCAACAGTCCAATACGATTAGACGAACTCTCTATTTATGTAGATGATACTACAGCAGCTACCTTGACAATTTTGAGAGGAGGATTCCCTGTTTATACTCAAAACTTGAATTTGACAACAGTCGGCGAAAACATAATCACACTCAATACACTGCTAGAAGCAGGCAGCTATACCATAGAGTTGAGCAGCGTGGTCGGTGGTCGTTTATTGATGGTATCGCCCATCAATAATATAGGACAATTTAATACACAAGAAATTAATTTTGTGGGCAGTACACCTTTATCTTCACAGTATTTGTATTTCTACAAATGGCGTGTTTCTACGCCTTCCTGTGCTACCGATCGTTTGCCGTTTACGGTATCGGTGCCAGCCCCACCACAGCTTACTTTGGTCGCTGATACAGCTACCTGTACCCAAAGTAGTTTAACGCTACAGAGCGTAGCCAATCCTATTGCAGGTTATACCTATGCTTGGAGTACAGGTGCCACCACCGATTCTCTGGTGGTTAGTACCACCGATTATTATACTGTGACTGTTACCAATAATGGACAATGCAGCAGCAGCAAAAATATTTATGTACAATTTTTGACAACGCCAGCCATGCAGGATATTGCAGATCAAAGTATTTGTACACCACAAACAATAGCACTGAGGGCACCGCTCAACGATGGTATTTTGGTATGGTATCAGGATAGTAGCTTGTCGGGCGTGACGGCTATTAATTCGCCCTACGAGCCTTTTGTAGCAGATACTACTATCTTTTGGTCAGATGTTGCTCCTAGAGCCGTTACTCGATTGGGGCAGCAGGCAAGTAGCAATGCCAACAAAAACAGCTCGTATTACAATTTTATTATTGCCAATACCTTTGATATGCAGCAGCATGGTATCTTGGATTCGGTCGCTATTTATGTAGCCGATGCACCCGCTACTATTGAGATTCAGTTGCTAGATAGCCTGAATAATTTGCTGTATAGCCAAACGACAGTTGTGAATCAAGCGAGAGAAAAAGTATTTATACCTTTGGATTTTAATCTAGTGCCGAGTAGTGGATACCAACTGACATTCAATAATATGACTACGCCTGTTTTGGTAGATCAAAATGCTTTGCAAACCACCAAGAGCAGTGCTAATATTGCCACACTGACAGGAACTGTTTTTGCGGGGATTAATTACACCACGTTTTTTGATTGGCACTTTAGCTATGCGTATCCTACTTGCCATGCCGTGGGTGATTCGGCACTCGTGACGGTCGATGTACCAACGGTATTGCCCGATTCGGTTTATACTTGCGATACGATTCTATTGTCGATGGAACACCCTATCGGGCAAGCGTACCAATGGAGTACAGGAGCTACTACCAGTAGTATTGTGGCTAATGCAGCAGGCTTGTATATCGTGACGGTTACTACGAGTAGTTGTACGATTATAGATAGTACAGTTGTCACTAAACCGAAGGAAATTTTTGCGGCTTCGCTCAATGCTTCTTGCGATTTCTTATTGCAAACAAATTATGAAGCAAATGAAGCGAGCTTCTTGTGGGAAACACAAGACACCACCGCCAGTATTCAGATACCGAGTATCGGGACATATACCGTGACGGTCACCACCAATGATGGTTGTGTGTTAGCAGATTCTGTTACGATTACACAAATTGTGTTGCCGCCATTACCCAATTTGCTGCGCAATGTCAATGCTTGTTTTTTCGATACACTAGACGCAACAGTGATAGGGATAGGCATGAGCTACCTCTGGAGCACAGGTGATACAACATCTACGTTGGTTGTCAATAGCAGTGACTTTTATAGCGTGACGGTAACGCACCCGTTGGGCTGTACTGGAACAGACTTTTCGATAGTAGATATTGATACGATACCAGTGGCAGGGTTTACATTTTCGCTTTTCAATCAGAAAGATGTATCTTTCAATAACACGACTACAGGAATCAATTCTGGGACAACTTTCCGTTGGGAAATGGGCGATGCAGCAGGCACGACTTACACACTTCCTTTTCCTTTTCATTCGTATGACTCGGTCAAGTGTTATGACGTGACATTGTATGTCAATGACGTTTGTGGAGTTGATACCGCATTTTACGAAAACGTGTTGAATGTGCCTGATAGCGTTTGTACGGATACAACAGTGAGTGTGTTCCAGTTGGCTGGTGTAGAGTTGTTGCCTTTTGAGGTAATGCCGAACCCCAATGAGGGGCAATTTAGTGTACAATTGGCGAACAGCCTAGAAGAAGAAACAAAGCTACAGTTATTGGATATCAATGGACGAGTAGTTTATCGGAAAATATTGCCAGTAGGCAATCAAATGATTTGGGAAATACAACCTGATGGCTTGCCAAGTGGTGTTTATTTTGCTCAGTTGAGCAATAGCCGCCAGCGGCAAACTCGTCGAGTAGTTGTTTTGAAATAGAAGTTAACTTACTTAGTAACTTCAACTTCATAGAATTAAAAAGGTAGTCGCTATTAGTTGCTACCTTTTTTTTAGTAATTTAATACAGTAGCATGAACAAAAAAATTGGATTTGCAGTAGTAGGAATGGGGCATATCGGGAAGCGACACGCTACAATGATAGAACAGCATGAAGAGGCTGAACTAATGGCTGTTTGCGATGTGCTACCAAAAGAAGCACTAGGAATAGAAACATTAGAAGTGCCTTTTTTTGGGGAACTAACGGCGCTATTAGAATCAAATTTAGACATAGATGTAGTTTGTGTCTGTACGCCCAATGGTTGGCACGCCGAGCATTCTATTGCAGTGCTAGAAGCTAGCAAACACGTTGTTTGCGAAAAGCCAATGGCATTAACTAAGGAATCTTGTGAGGCGGTTATTTATAAAGCGTTGCAGCATAGCCGACAGGTTTTTTGTGTGATGCAAAACCGCTATTCGCCGCCTGCTGTTTGGCTCAAAGAAGTGATGCAGCAGCAATTGTTGGGCGATATTTTTTTGGTGCAAATCAATTGTTATTGGAATCGAGATGACCGCTATTATTACAAAAATGGAAAAAAACATCCTTGGAAAGGTTCTCTCCAATTAGATGGAGGTCCTTTGTTTACACAATTTTCGCATTTTGTAGATATACTTTATTGGCTGTTTGGCGACATCAAAAAAATACAAGCTCGCTTTGATAATTTTACACATCAGCACAGTACAGGTTTTGAAGATACGGGCATTGTCAATTTCGACTTAATCAATGGAGGAGTTGGTAGTTTTAGTTATTCGACGGCAGTCTATGACCAAAATCTAGAGAGCAGCTTGACGGTAATCGGGAGCAAGGGCAGCATACAAGTAGGAGGGCAATATATGAACAAAGTAAATTATTGCCACATTCAAGATTATGAAATGCCGACATTAGAAGCAGCCAGTCCTGCCAATGATTATGGTACCTACAAAGGTTCGGCAAACAATCACATTCATGTCATTCAGAACGTTATAGATGTACTGAAAGGGCGAAAAGTAATCGCTACCAATGCACTGGAAGGGCTCAAAGTAGTGGAAATGATAGAAAAAATATACGAACAGAAATAACAAACAATGTCAATTAAAAAATTGCACTATGGTGCAGGAATATTTATTTCCGTATTCATCGTATTGCATTTGTGCAATCACGCTGTAAGTGTTTTTGGTGCAGCAGCACATCTTACTTTTATGGATAACCTACGAGTCGTTTATCGAAATGTAGTAATCGAAAGTTTATTGTTGTTAGCCGTTTTGGTGCAAGTCATATCTGGATTGCGGCTGTTTTGGCAGCAGCGAAAAACAGCGAACTCTTTCTATGAAAAATTGCAACGATGGTCAGGATTTTATTTGGCTATTTTCTTCGTAATTCATCTTTCGGCTGTGCTGGGCGGAAGGTATTGGTTGGGACTCGATACCAATTTTTATTTTGGTGTGGCAGGACTCAATAACTATCCCTTCTATTTGTTTTTTGTGCCATATTATGGATTAGCCATACTTTCTTTTTTTGCACATATAGCGAGTATTCATCATCAAAAAATGCAAAAAAAAGTCTTTGGGGTAACTGTAGCACAACAATCAAACATTATATTAGTATTGGGCGTTGTAGGTACAGTTGTTATTTTGTATGGCTTGACCAATGGATTTGGAGGCGTGAGAATACCACAAGAATATGAGGTTTTGATTGGGAAATAAAATGAAAAATGAAAGATAGGGTGCAATACGGCTTAACAGCCATTAATCATTTTATTGATAAAACGATAACTTTTGATAGCGGGTATTCTATTTACATACGTCGTATATTGCAGTTGTTATCTTTGTTGGCTGCCGTGGGTGTGACGGCTTTATTGTTGTTCAAAATATTGCATTTTGATGGCTGGCAAGCTAAAAAAGAAACCATCATATATTCACTACCATTAGTCTTTTTGCTATTCGTCTGGATAGCCGTTAAGATAGGTGAGCGAGCTACTTTTGATAGTCAAATATTTTTGGTCGATAGCCTTGTTGTTTTATTGGCGGCAAGCCGTTTGTTCGCCTTGTTTTTTCATTCGGGACACGTACTTTTTTTGATGTACACGTATGCCACTACACGCCATAAATGGTACCGTCTTCTTTGCTTGCCAATGATTGGCGTGACCGCTTATTTTAAGATTGTTTATTGGGGCGATTGGCTAACATCTCTTATTGGTGGCATCATGGCAGCTGCTTTTATTCTTTGGCGGAATGTTTTGTTAGAAAAATTTGAGCAATTGAACGCTGCTATTCTTGATGCCTATTAATACAAATTATTATGAAAAAAATATTATGGAGTATGGTATTGTTGGTCAATATGACGACACTATTGGCTCAGAAGTCAGCAGGTCAAGCTCCCTTGTTGAAGCCAGCGATAGAAATGATACAAGAGGCTGAAATATATATCAATCAAGGCAACTACAAATCGGCAAAACAGGTCTTGGATCAAGCGGTAAAGCAGAAAGCAGATTTTAGTATCGGTTGGCGAATGTTGGGCTTGGTCAATACGAAGTTGGGTAAACATAAAGAAGCGGTCGAAGCTTACGAAAAACTGTTTTCGGGACAACCGGGGTTGTCCAAAGCTGCGTATTTTGAATGTGGCGAAGCTTATATGAAATGCTATGAATACGAAAAAGCACTCAACTTTTTTTATTTGTATCAAAATGCAGAAAATGAAGAGTATAAAGCGGACGAAAAAACAGCCATGATTGCGTATGATATGTATGTAGAACGCAATATTGAAAATTGTAAATTTGCTCGTACCATAGATACCAAAGCTTATTATACTCCGCCTCAAAATTTGGGCAAAAACATAAATACTAGAGCCGATGAATATCTGCCAGCCTTGACGGCTGACGGGCAATGGTTGGTATTTACGTCCAATAGCAATAGCGAAAATATATTGGTATCCAAACGCAATGAACAAGAAGAATGGACGCCAGCACGCTCTATTGGCAATATTATCAATACGCCTTATAATGAGGCGATGGCAAAAATTACCGTTTGCGGTCGAACGGTTTATTTCTCGGCTTGTGCTTGGGAAAACGTAGAGGGTGGCTGCGATGTATATGAAGCTGATTTTGATACAGAAAGTAGTACTTTTGGTGTGGTCGATGCCGTCCGCCCCACACCAGGTATCAACAGCAAAAAATGGGATTCGCAACCTGCAATTAGTTGCGACGCTAAGACAATGTACTTCGCTTCCAACCGAGAAGGTGGACAAGGCGGTACCGATATTTGGGTGAGTACGATGGGAGAAGACGGCATCTGGAATCCACCGACCAATCTAGGTCCCACAATCAATACAGCAGGTGATGAGGAAGCGCCTTATATTGCTCCTGACGACATTACACTTTATTTTAGTTCTGACGGGCACCCTGGATTTGGGGAAGCCGATATATTCAGAACGGTACTCGAAGACAACAAATGGAGCAAGCCCCTTAATATTGGCTTGGGTATCAATACACCGTTTCGAGAAGCAGGGATTATGATTGAGCCTGCAGGCGAATATGCGTATTTTGCTTCGGCACTTGACAGTGGTAGCTATGGAGGCTTAGATATTTACAAAGCACCTATCCATAGAGCGATTGCGCCTAAGCAAGACAATGTCATGATTGATGGCTACATCTACGATGCAGCGACCAAAGAACCGATGAAAGAAGTAGAAATTAAATTGGGTAAGGCAAGAGGCGACAAAAAGAAAATTACGACCGACAAAAATGGACGCTTTTTTATCTGTATGCCCAACGATGCTTCCTATTCTTATATTCTCAATAAAGAAGGGTATCAGATGTTTGTAGGAGCAGATTACTTTAAGCGAAACAAAGACAAACCGACACAAAAGATAGAAATATTTATGTTGCCTGCTAGCAGAGGAGCGACTACAGCAGGACCTGCCAAGCGTCGAGTTCGCAAAAATTTATCCGTTTATTATGATTCGGGCAAGTACGATATTTCGGAACTACAGCAAGAACAAATACAGCGAATGCTGCAACAGTTTGAAGACAAAAGCAAAATTTTTGTGCAAATAACAGGCTATGCTGACGATGTAGGTGATGTGGACTTTAATAAAGCCTTGTCAACAGAACGAGCCAAAATTGTAGCCGATTTTGTCAAAGCAGCAGGCATTGACGACAGTCAAATCCAGTACACAGGAGGTGGTGTGGTAGAGGGCAATATTGCGAAGCACCAAAAACGTTGCGTCAAAATTATTATCAACAATAATAAGTAGTAACCCTAAAAAAAGCAGCTGTAAGTAGGTGGACATAAGTTTTTAACGCCAAAAAAAGTCTATTTTTAACAAAAAAATCTGCATCAAAAATATTCGTCTTAGTATATTAAGACTGCGTTTTTTCCTTGTTTTTGTCAAAAAATAGTTCATTTTTTATTACATCGCCAACTTATGTCCACCTACTTAGTAGAATCGAAGTATGTATATATGATAATAGGTTCATTTTTATAGGGATTTTAGAAACTTTCTTTTTATCTTGTAGATGGACACATCACGCCTTGTTTATTTGTATTGTTTAGGTGCAAATAAAAAAGCCAAATCAATCAACTAAAACTAACATGAAAGAAACTAAAGCAAAAGGTAACTTAGATGCTGAACAATTAGAATTTGCTGCTTCTATCCTCAAAGCAGTTGCTCACCCTATTCGACTTTCTATACTCCAGCTTTTGGACAGAGAAGAGCGCCTTTCTGTCAATGAAATTTGCAAAAAAATAAATAGTGAGCAGTCGCTTACTTCGCATCACTTGTCCAATATGAAGCTCAAAGGTATTTTGGGTAGCAAGCGAGAGGGGCAGCGTGTTTATTATTACCTCAAATTGCCTGCACTCAATAACCTTTTAGGTTGTTTGGAGACTTGCGTCAATTGCTTTTAAGTAGCCGATTATTCGTTGTTCTATAACCTCAAAAAATCCCTATTTTGCGTATAGCTTTATTATTTCTGTTGTTTTCAACAATAGTCACTGCTCAAGTTTTTGAGAGAGACACTGTAACCGAATTGGAAATAAAAGAGGCGGGAGCTTATATTAGCAGTTCTATTGATAATTTTCCTGTTGAGCAGTTTGGACGAACCAACCAAAAAGCTTTTTTGGTTACAGAAGGTAATGGAGGCAAATACACTGTCCATATATTTTTTGAAATAAAAGAAGGACTGTACTATAATGAATGCTACTTGAATGTGACCGACGAGGAACAGATGGGCTGTACCGATCCTTCGGTAGTTTTTGAGGACAATCGACTAAAAGCAGATTGCCATTTTATGAAAGGAGCGATGTTTCTTACGAAGTTCATCGTGTCCAACAGACAATTGGTTTTTGAGACTGCTTATATTAGTGACTTGAACGACGGTGCATATACGGCAGCAGAACAAGCCCAAAAAAATGATGACCCAGTGGCGTACTGTATCGCTTATTCGGAAACTCAATACTACATGGATATAGAATATAGAGTAGCGGAAAGCTTGGAGTGGGGACACGAAAAAGCACTGCTGTTATATAAAAAGAAAGCCTACCAACAGGCAGCCGACATAATGTATGGCATAGAACAAAACTGTTTGTTTGCTACTGAGATAGCAGAGATAGTAGGCGACGATTTTGTCAAGATATGGAGCGATGCGACTCTTTTTTATCTCAAAGCAGGCATGAACGAAGAATGTGTCGTATTATCAAAAGAGATACTCAAGCAATTTCCAAACGAAACGAATATCTATTTGCAGTATGGAGATGCCTTGTTTAATTTGGACAAAAAAGAGGAGGCAAAAGAGGTTTATGAAAAGTATATAACATTGCGAAAAGCAGCAGCTACAATAAACAAAATACCATCAAGAGTATTGGACAGAACGAAATAAAGATGGGCTGCAATAGAGATTATTACAAATTAGATTGCTAATGACCTCTATTGATTTGAATCTTGTTTTTTATTGCGAAATAACCGAATACTAAGAGCTAGCAGTAGTATGGTGACGAGCATATAAATAGCGGAACTAGCAATCGTTAATAAACGGATACCTATTTTTATGTAAAGAACGTCGAATAAATCCTGATAGATGATCGGTAATATAATGTTGTAACCTTCGACATTCGGCAAAAGAGCACCACTCACCGCCTCTGAAATAATCATTGCTACAAAAAAAATGCTGACCCCTATACCTGCGGCATAATAAAACAATAGCCGAGCATGTCGATACAGGAAAAAGACGTTGATACTCATACTACCGAATATAAAAGATAATAAAAGGGCAATAATAGGAAAATCACCTAATCGAAATTGTGCATCTAGCCAAGCAATAAATGCCACGAGTACTAAAAGTAATGATTGGAGCCGCACATAGCGAAAAAACAAAGTTACTAACGGCTGGCGGTAGAGTTTAGTAATCTCAGGGCTGTCTAATATCTGATGATTGGGCATGGAACAATCGTTTTAAGTACCCACCTAATCAATAGGAAAATGGCTAGGGAAGTAGTCTTCAAAAAAGGCAGAAGTAATTAAATTATCGGGGTCGTATTTTTTCTTCAAAGCGACCATTTCTATCAAGCTGTCCGCAAACATTTTTTCGAGCAATTCGGGTTTGATAAAGCAGTTTTTTGCCAAATTGAGATTGCCGCCCATTTCGTAGGCTAGCTCGTTGAGCAATTCATAACAATGCAATAAATTTTCTTTGTTGGTCTTGTCCATGAAAGTCGTATTGACATAAAAACCACCACTGTTTCTGGATGGAGATAATACAAACGGCTCATCTTTGGGGATATACAAGACATCGAACATGAAGAAGTGCAGCTGATATTCGGTAATTAGTTCAAAAATTCTTTTGGTGAATACCGTCACCTTGTTATCACCTTCGGGTATGAAATAGGAGTTTTGGTACATCTTGGACTCATAGCCCAATCGTTTGAAAGTATTACCTACTTTTTTGGTCCAGATATAATCTGGTTGAGCCCAGAAGGTACCTTCTTTGACTACGTGTAGTCCCTTGGTTAGATTACGTTTCTGATACGAACGTCCTGCATCTGCCTTGATGGCTCGATTGGCGAGAGAAGGAGCGACACGCAACAAACCACTCGCTAAAGTAGCACCCCAAAATAGAGCTTTGCTACCCGTTATTTTTTTGTCAATAGGCTCGTAGAAACGTTCATGCACGGAGAATTTTGGTACTCCATTGTCAATATAAAATAGCGTACTTTGTGAATGTACATCTTTGAGTTGTTCGAGCTTTTTAGATTTTCGTACCCACAATTTACCTTCTATATCATCAATCGAATCATAGTCTGTTGCTGATAATGCAATCTTGTAATCACTACCAATATAAAATACTTGATAAGTAATTTGGATAAAGAAACCCAGAATCCCAAAACCAGCGATAGCTCCATAAAACAAATCTTGATTTTCGGTTCGAGAACAAGTCTTGATTTCGCCATTGGTCAGCATAATATCGAAGGACAAACAATGATTGCCTTCCTTGCCCACACTTGGTGTCCAAGTGCTATTGGAATGTACTGAAAGCGTGCCGCCTGCCGTGGGGGCAGAGCCAGTAATACAAGTAAACAAAGCACACTTGTTGTCATAGACAACATCTAATATATTGCCCCAGCTCGCTCCAGAACCTACCGTGATTGTATGGTTACTAGCCTCATATTGGATACTATCAAAATGCTGTAAGGATATCGCTACATCTTTACTGCTATTTTGTTTGTCGAAAGAATTGAACGAACCTGCTACCGTTATTTTTCTGCCTTCTTTTTTGCAAAATGCTACCAATGATTTTAATTCCGCTATCGTTTTTGGTCTAAATATTTCGGCAGTAGAAGTAAAAATATTTCCGTAAGAACGGTAGGTTTCTGTAGTTCCTTTCATAGTGATTTAGTAGTAGAAAATTAGGTAAATTTTTTTATGAAATTTAAGAGCGTGTCTAAAATTATAGTTTTTGATAATTTGTGCAGGATTTTTTTGTTAGATGAACCTCCTTTTTTGTTTTATAGCCTTAGCTATGCAGCAAAAAATAGGTAAAATATAACAGGAAAAGACTTTTTAAATTACAAATTAGTATAATGTTAGACATGCTCTAAGCATAGCTCAAGCTTTTTCCTTGCAGTAAATGTACAACTACTGCTAGCAGAATCAAAGTAATAGCTCCACCTGCTGCCCATGATATAGCCGAATCTTGGTTAGCCACTATAATACCGACCAATGCCCAAACAATTGTTAAAGAAACAATACTTCCATTTATACTATTTATGAAAATAGCAACCGCTGTCAAAGCAGCTATTACAGCAAATGTAACCATCACTTCTTTTGAGTAAGGAAGATCAACACCAAAACTCTGTCTTAAAAACAAAGCAACAGAAACAGCCGTGGCGGCAGAAATCCAACCCAGATACATCTGTGTAGGCAAATAAAACCATTTGGTATTAGGGGCTTTTTCGAGCAATATTTGTTTGCGTAAAGCAATAAATAATACAATCAAAGAAGCCAAATGCCACAAGATGTCCACTAGTGCCAAACCCTGTATGTCGCTATACGAAATAGGTACAAAGGCAATAGAAGCCCAACCTGCAGAAATAGCCGCTATCGTAGCTGTTCGCAAATGTGGGGAATCTACTCGTTCGGTTTTTAATTGGAAGACACTAAAAATAAGCATTCCCAAAAATATAGGTCCCCAAATACTAAAGGCATAACCTGCAGGTTGTATCAATGTCTTCGGATCGTCCCCAAAGGGGGATTCCAAAAATAGATTAGGCACAAAGTTAACAATTGGTACCAATATAAAAGTAAGCAGTTGAAAAATTAGTAATTTTTTCATAGCAGTCATTTTTATTTTTTGGTAAAATCAAAAGTGTAAACCAACCCAATATCTACAATGTGAAACAAGGCAAAATTATAAACTTGATCGACACTTGCACCGCCTTCAATAATACGATAACCTAATTTAATTTCTAGCGGATCCAATATTTTGTAAGTCGCACCTAGAAAGACATCTTCGGCTCTACCTTGTGGACCTACTAGAGCATCTCCTTTGAGTAGAAAGGCTAGTTTTTCGATGGGCATATATTTCAATTCAAAACTAATCAACGGGACAAAACCCAAGTCGGTATCATCTGCTGTTACGTTGCCTTGTGTCAAGGCAATACGAGCATCACGCATGAGTAAGGAAGCACCCAAGCCAAAACGAATTTTAGGCTTACGAACAATATTATAGCGATAGCTCAAACGATAGGTATTGAACTCGTAACGTCCGTCAATATCGTCTCCACTAAATACTTTGCCTGCAAAATCAATCGTCTGATCTTTGAAACTACTGTAATTGACTTGGAGTGGTGCAGCCGTGAGCTGTATGGCGTGGCGGTCAATAATTGTATAGGTCAATTCTGCTCGAATAAACGAATTGAAGTCGGGTGCCTTGAAGTCATTGGTCAGCGAATATAAAGTGCCTTTATCGTTGTCGCCATTGGGCGTACGGACATCATTATATTGATTGAATACTAAGCCTGATTCTACGGCTATTCGAAGTTGTGCTTGGGTAGTAGTGGCTACACAGAAGCTCATAAAAAAGAAGAGATACTTGGTCATAATAATTGTTTTTGTTTGTCATGATAACATCAATAAGCTGTTTTTTGTTGATGAATAAGCAAAGCAGGGTACAAAAACATTAGACATGCTTTTAGGGCATTTCTTGCAACCAATCCCAAGTTATTGCCAAACCTTCTTCTAGTGCTACCTGAGGTTTCCAGTCAAAAGCCTGCTGGATTTTTTGATTGTCCAATACATTGACAGGAACGTCAAAACTACGACTTGGCAAGTAGTTGATTTGTATAGGTTGGGGGCTTATTTTTTTGAAGATTGTCAGTATTTCATTGAGTGAATGCCCTTTGCCAGCACCCAAATTAAACAGTTTTTCTTTGCCTTGATACTCAATAGATTTGGCAACAGCGGTGGCAATGTCTTTGACATAAATATAATCTCTGACAGCAGAACCATCGCCCCATATTTCTATAGATTGTTGTTGTTGCATTTTTTGCAACCAAATACCAATCACACCTTGACCTTTGGTTAGGTTTTGACGAGTGCCATAAGCATTGGCTACTCTCAATATGGTATAATCTAAACCATGATTTTTATAAAAAAAATGAACATAGCGTTCCATCGCCATTTTGGAAATACCATAGGCAGAAATAGGGCGCAAAGGGTGGGTTTCTTTGATGGGAGTATATTCGGGAACACCATACAACGCTCCTCCCGTAGAAACGAAAATGACTTTTTTGATGCCTGCAGCTACGGCAGCTTCTAGCAGATGAATGCCTCCAATTATATTGGTTTGGGCATCGTGTGCAGGGTTGTCGGAGGCATCTTGTGGTACCGAAGACCAAGCCAGATGAGCCAAAAAATCAATGCCAGCCAAGGCTCTTTCCATCAGTTTTTGATTGCCAAAGTCTCCTCTAATAATCTTGATTTGAGGAGCAAAAGGCAAAATATTATCATGAATAGTAGAACTGGTCGTCAAGACAGTAATTTGATGCCCCAATTGTAGCAATTCTTCTACAATATGAGAACCAATAAAACCTGAACCACCGGTGACTAATATATTTGCCATAATCTATTTTTGACTGCTTGTGTGGCAATAGAATTGCCTAATATTGTTGGATTGCTTCTTCCAATGCCTGAACCGAATTTTGAATGCCACGATGCTTGATAGCGGCAGCTCTGCATCTTGCTCGCAAGGTGTCTTTGTTTTCGTACATCAACTCTTTTAGCTTAGGCAATGGTGCTTCAAAATCAGCATCGGATAAACTATCGAATACCACGCCTACATTTTCTTTTTTTGCCATAATGTCGTCGTCTGCTACGCCTTTGGTGACAATAAAAGGAATGCCACAAGATAAGTAGTTGCCAATCTTGACAGGCGTGCGATACTTTTGAGAATCGAGTGGCGGAATAGCGACCAATCCCATATCGCAAGCAGAAATATAACTTTGAATTTCTGCATAAGGAATCTTGTTAAGTACCAAAAAATCGTTGGTGTCCAAACCTGCTTTTTCGTAAGCGTTTACAATACCCTGTGTTTCGTTAGGACTAATCGTAAAAATGAAAATATTAGGATCAAAATCAATTAGTTTTTTGAGGTAGTTTGCTACTTCTGCTTCATTGTAATAAATGCCTTCGAACTTACCCAAGTAGAGCATGACATATTTATCGGAAGGAATATTGTAAGTTGTTCGGATTTGATTTCTTTCTGCTTCGCTGTATTCAAATTTTTGGGGGTCAATACTAATTGGAACACGATTGATGTGTCCTTTTACTTGCCATTTTTTTAGCAACTCGACGGTATAAATAGTCGGAGCGGTAATGTAGGTAGAAGCTTTGGCGGTGCGATATTCCAAATTGCTTAGAATGCGATATTTGAGCGATTTTTCCGACCAAATGCCAAACTCTTTCATGTACAAACTATGTGGCTCAAAACAGAAGGTAATGAGTTCCAAATTCAATAATTTGGAAACAACATAACAATAGGTACTTGCCATGACTAAAGAGCCAATTATTTTTTTTGCGTTATGCTTGCGCTTAACCTTCCAGACGGCTAGCACGAATAAAAAAATGCTGTAAATCTTCTTTAATATAATCAAACGTCCCTTGCGATACTGCATGGGGTGCCACACAATACCCAATTGCGCCAGCTCCTTCTTTTTGGCTATTTGCTCTGCTTCGGATAGGGCATAGGCTTCATGCTCCTCTGTGAAGATATGAAAAATATAGCCCTCGTTTTGAGCTTGATAAGCTTTGGTGTATTCATAAAATAACCCTTGAAACAAAGGATCCAATAAACTCTGGATAGAGAATACAATAATAGCTTCTGGTGGTTGATTATTACGCATTAGGTGGTAGAATCTTATTTTTTAGAACCTTTTATTCGCTCCAATAGGGCATTGAAACCCGAAAAAATATTTTTGACTTTGCCTTTGGCTCCTGTAGTGTTTACATAGACCGTGTTGTGTTCGTCTGCCAATTCGTGTGCAGGGCGAGAGTCGGTATAATAATAAGTAGCTAAGGATTTTCGATTGATTTCTTTTGGCGTTTGCAATGGGTGAGGGTGACCATGATAAGAAATTTGATTGGTCTCGAACATTGCCAAACGATTGAATAAAGGGGCAATTTTTTCTAAGCAATCTTTTTTGCCATCTTGAAGATCCCACAGTTCAAGGTAACCTTTGTATTCCTCTTTCCAATCCTTGTTCATATACACCAAAATATTTAGCCTTCTATGTTTTTTGGTAGTAGGGTGAATATTGTAATCAATATGTACATCTAGAAATGCTCCTGAAATAGATTGGTGCAATCCACCACCAAATAATTCGGTATCTCCCTGCAAACCTTCGATACCTGTTATCTCGCTCATCAACTGCAAGAATTTAGGGTCATTGAGTTCCTGAAATACTCGATCAAAAATAGAATCCTGTTCAAATTTTCGTTTCTGGAATTTCTTCTTTTGATTAATGTAGGTAGTGTTCTCCCATTCGCCTTTCCAAGGGTCAGGATAATTGGTCAATAATTCTTCGGCTTTATCCGTATGCAAGAAATTATCTAAATACAGATAACGAAAAGGTTTTTTGCTATTCCATTCGTCTTGAATAGCTTGTTTCTCGTCTTGGATTCTTTTTATATTAATAAATTCCATAGTGTCTTAATTGATTGATTATACTTTGAAAATCTTCTGGATAACCTTTTTTGCAGCAGGAGGATAGACCCAAATAGCTTTCAATAAATATGTTGCGCCTTTCCATTTGTTGTGACCATCGCCCCACCAAGAAGCCCCTACAATCATATACATATTAGAGAAGCAAAGGTTTCTGAAGGCTTTGGATTCAAATAATTTATTTTTTTCTGCCAAGTGGTATGCCCTCAGAGCATCTTTTTCCATTACCGCTATATTGCTGTGCATATTTTGGCTATGAATACGATATTGCCAAGTTACTTTTGCTACTCGCCCAATCAAATATTGACTAGCCACCCGAAAGAAAAATTCTTGGTCGGCAGCATTGCTCAATTCCAAATCAAACAAACCGACTTTTTCGATGACGGTACGCTTGACCAAAATACTACTTGGAGTAGGAATACAAGTCCCTTGCCAGCTCAACAAGTCATGCAGTAATTGTCCTTCTTTTCCCTGTTTGGTTTCGCCTGTTGGGACAGAATTTTCGTCAATGATTGCCAAATCAGAATGCACCAATCCATAAGCAGGATTGCTTTCAAATTTAGCAATTTTCAATTGCAAGTTATTGGCAAACCAAACATCATCGGCATCTAAAAAAGCGACAAATTCGCCTTTCGACTTGCTGAATCCATGATTGCGAGCAGCAGCTACACCTGCATTTTTTTGCTTAATATATTGTACTCGATTATCAGCAGCTACAAGCGGTGCTATGGCTTGTTCTTGTCCATCGGGCGAGCCATCATCTACAATCAATAGCTCCCAATTTTGGTGCGTTTGATCAAAGACAGATTGTACCGTTTCTGCCAAATATTTTTCGGCTTTGTAAGCTGGTATAATGACCGATACCAAAGGTGAATTTGACACAATTATGTAAGGTTAGGCGTATGTTCTTCAATAATTTTGCT
This sequence comes from uncultured Saprospiraceae bacterium, assembly GCA_937139495.1. Taxonomy (GTDB): domain Bacteria; phylum Bacteroidota; class Bacteroidia; order Chitinophagales; family Saprospiraceae; genus Aureispira. The sequence continues at coordinate 22,099 of CAKZQC010000011.1, forward strand.
AGCATCTGACAGGACATTCTCAAAGGTATATTTGCGAGCGTGGTCGATGCGCAGGTGTTCGATTTCTGCGGCTTCGCCATGTTCCAAAAATGTAGCAATCATATCCAATTGCTTGTCTCCATCATTGTCCATATACATGATATTGCCAAGGTCTTTGTATTCGCTAAAAATAGGACCAAAAACAGGTTTGCCTTGTGTCAAATAGACCAGTGTTTTGTGATGGTGTACGGTATTGGCGTGATACTCCATGTCCATAAACGAAATACAAAGTTTCGCTTTTTTGATGTAATTTTTGAGCGTTTTGAAATGTCGAGACCCAATACTGTGCATATTGGCGTATTTTTTCTGCTCAAATATACGTTGGGCAGCAGCCAAATCCTGCTCCTTGATAGGGCGATGATATAGCTTGACAGGTCCTACAAAAACAAACGGCAAATCAGGAAAACGCAACAGGGCTTTTTCGAGTAGCGAAAAATCCATGCGGTGGTCGATAACGCCCACATAAACGGCATAGTCGGTTAGCTCAATATCCAAATTGTCTAAATCGGCTTGCTTGGTCTCAAATTCTTCGGACGAAATACCATGTGGTACGACGTGTTTTGGAGCCGTATATTTGGTGTAATCATCTAAAAAACGTTGGGAAGTAGCAAACAAAAAGTCAGAATGCTGACACAATTCATGTTCACCCAAATACTGGAAATAGTAATAATCTACGCAGTGATAAATCCCCATTTTGGCACCCAATAACTTAGGGTTATATAACCGCAAGGGGTCAAATGCCCAAACAATATAGTCGGTAATTCCCTTGTCGTGAAAATACTTTTGTAGGTGTTTGGACACCATTTTATTGTTTTTGCGAATCAGCCAGTCATTGCGCAAAGGTAGAAAATTGCCATAATCAATATAATGCAAATTTTCGTTGTAGCTCCCTTCCGATATAGGATTGTTAACCAAATTGCTAGGGCTGTATTTGGTAGGTGGATTGATAAAATAAACTTGATTATGCTTCGACAATTCGTAAGCATAATTTTGTTTGGAATACCACAAGTCGCCCCAAGGCTCATTGGAAGTCACTAAAATTGTTTGGTTTTTTAACTGCATGATTGAGCATCAATTTTTAGAAGTTGAAAAATCAATCGCTCGGCTGTATGTCCATCCCAAAGCAAAGGCACGTTGCCTTTTTTCCAAGTATTGTTATTCAATACACTAAAGGCGTTTATAATATTTTGTGGCTCAATTCCAATCAGTTCATTGGTACCCATCGTGATGGTTTCGGGGCGTTCTGTGTTTTCTCTTAGTGTCAAGCAAGGAACACCCAAGTAAGTCGTCTCCTCTTGGATTCCACCAGAATCTGTCAATACTGCGGCAGCATGCTTCACCAAATAAATGAACTCCAAATAGCGAAGTGGCTCTACCATATAGATATTATCTGGAAGTTTGCCAATAGCTTGCAATTGTTTTTGGGTGCGTGGGTGTGCTGGAAAAACAACAGGTTTTCCTTTGGCTTGCTCTCCGAGCAATTGTATCAATTCTTGCAGCGATTTTTCTTCATCTACATTAGAAGGGCGGTGGAGTGTCATCAAGTAATAACTTTTGTCACTCAAATCGAGGGTCTTCCACACAGGTGGCTGTTGGAGTTTTTTTAGATTGGAACACAAAGAGTCAATCATTACATTGCCCACCAAATGAATATTGGCAGGGTCGCAACCCATTTTGATCAATTTGTAACCTGCTTCAGGAGTAGTCGTAAAGAAAATATCGGCAATCGAATCGGTCACCATTCTATTAATTTCTTCGGGCATACGCATATCATACGAGCGCAAGCCAGCTTCTACATGAATGACTTTTATTTGCATTTTTTTAGCAACCAAGGTACACGCCATCGTAGAATTGACATCACCGACTACCAGTAGATAATCGCAAGGGTGATTTAGAAGTTCTTGCTCGAAAGCAATCATGATTTTGGCAGTCTGTACGGCATGACTTCCAGAGCCTACTTCTAGATTGGCATCAGGGTGCGGAATATTAAGATCATCAAAAAAGTACTTACTTAATTTTTCGTCGTAATGCTGTCCTGTATGTACCAAACGGTATTCAATTTGGTGGTCAGTTTCTTGAGTTATTTTTTTGATGGCATGAATAATAGGAGCTATTTTCATGAAATTGGGACGCGCCCCAGCTACTAAAGTAATCTTCATAATATACAGGTATCTTTTTTTTTGATGCAGAATGAATCACAACAAAAGTAAAATAATTTTGTAGAACCTAAGCGAAAAGGATTAGACTTTATGACGAATTGATGAACCAGAGGTCATTAAGTCGGGTAATAAACACAAAATTTATCAACTATCATTTAGTTTTTTGAGTAGGATTTAGGACTTTTGTGTCATGGCAACTACTTTTATGCCATTCGATTCATCGAAAATAACCATATAATATATACTATGTATCAGCAGTTAATCAAGAAAGAAAAAAAAATAGCCGTCATTGGGTTAGGTTATGTAGGCTTACCAATCGCCTTAGCTTTTGCTCGCAAATTGAGTGTCATTGGTTTTGATATCAATGCCGAACGAGTAGAGCAGATGAAAAAAAACATTGACCCTTCCAAGGAATTAGAGTCTAGTGCGTTTGATAATTGCGATATTACGTTTACCGCCAATATTGACGACCTCAAAGAGGCTAGTTTTTATGTAGTGGCTGTTCCTACGCCAATTGATGCTTCTCGTACGCCCAATCTTCGCCCACTATTATCGGCTTCCGAAACAGTCGCCAAGGTGATTAGTAAGGGGGATTATGTAGTGTATGAATCGACTGTTTATCCAGGGTGTACAGAGGAGGATTGTTTGCCTGTAATAGAAAAAGCAACAGGACTGACTCGCAAAAAAGACTTTATGTTTGGCTATTCGCCAGAGCGTATCAATCCAGGAGACAAGGAGCGAACCATCGAAAAAATTATAAAAGTAGTATCGGGCTGTTGTGACGAATCGTTAGATGTCATCGCCAAGGTATATGAATTGATTATTGATGCAGGGGTACATCGTGCCACGACAGTCAAGGTAGCAGAAGCTGCCAAAGTAATCGAAAATACACAACGTGACCTCAATATTGCTTTGATGAACGAGTTGTCGATTATTTTTGACAAAATGGATATTTCTACTACTGATGTACTCGAAGCAGCAGGCACCAAATGGAATTTTCTGAAATTCTACCCAGGGCTAGTCGGCGGACATTGTATTGGTGTAGATCCTTACTACTTGACGTACAAGGCTCAGAAGTTGGGCTATACGCCACAGGTGATTTTGAGCGGAAGAAGAATTAATGATGGTATGTCTAACCATGTAGCGACCAAGTTGGTGCAAATGTTATTGCAGGAAGGCAAAGACCCTAAATCGTGCAATGTACTGTTGATGGGTGTGACGTTCAAGGAGAATGTATCGGATATTCGCAACTCCAAAGTAGCTGATGTCGTGACAGCATTACAAGACTTTACGATCAATGTAGATGTGGTTGATCCGCACGCAGATAGCGACGAAGTGAAGCACGAATATGGTTTTGGTCTTATCGAAAAACCAAACAAAAAATATGATGCGATTATTGTAGCGGTAGCACATGAAGAATACAAAATATTGGATAAATCCTACTTTGAGTCTATCAGTAAGGCAAGCCCAATTATTGTAGATCTCAAAAACTTATACAACAAATCTGCTTTAACAGGTTGTACCGTTTGGGGACTGTAAACATCAAAGCTGTTTGAAAAATAGAAATAAAACGAGAGGGGCTGTACATTTTATAATGTTCAGCCCCTTGTTTTGTATGTTTATTGCCTTAAATAGGCAAAAAATGTTAAATTTACTAGCAACAAAAAAGAGCACAATCCTTATCCAAGATTAGAACAGTAAATTATGAAAAAATACTATACCTACTTATTTTTGCTGCTTGCCAATGTCGTTTTTTTGACTTCCGTCGATGCTCAAACGATTGAATCTTATCTGCAAGCAGGCGATGACGCATTTGAACAGCAGCAGTATTACAATGCTATGTATTATTATGATGCGGTATTGGAAGTAAAAGCAACAGCTAGTAATTATTACAAATATGCTCAAGCAGCACGCCTATCGTATGCCTACGAAAAAGCAGAACAGGCATATGCTAAGGTGATAGAACTGAAGCAAAAAGAGCAATATCCATTGGTGCAGTATTATTATGGATTGGTACTCAAACAGAATGCAAAGTACGATGCTGCCAAGCAGGCTTATGGTGTGTTTTTGAAACAATATACGGAGGTAGATTTTTATCAAGAAAAAGCACAGCAAGAATATAATTCATGTGATTTTGCGAAGCAAATAGTGCAAGATTCAATCGTAGAAGATTCTTTAGTTATTCTTCGATTGGGCAATAATATCAATACCAAATATTCTGATTTTGGAGCGCACCTAGTTGATGGAAAGTTGTATTATTCTTCCTTGTCGTATCAACGAAAAAAAGAAAAAAACGAAGACCGAAAATTTGCCGAAGACAAAAAGCGAGTAGCGAGATTGCTAACGGCTACCCACAAAGAAAATAAAGCAGATAACAGCACAGAAACTACTACGGATTTGCCACCGAATAGCGAAGAAGAAGCAGAGCCAACGATTCCTAAAGATAAAAGTTTTAGGAGAGGTAAATTGATTGCCGAACTGAACGACAAAAGTAATCATACCGCTAATTCTACGATTAGTAATGATGGCAAAACGCTTTATTTTACAAGGTGTAGTGGCAAAAAATCGGACAGCTTACATTGTGCTATTTATACCGCACAATTGCAAGCCGATGGCAAATGGTCAGCACTCAAGCGACTGCCAGAACCAATCAATTCGGCGACAGCCACGACCACGCACCCCAATATAGCTTGGGATAGTTTGACACAGACCGAATGGCTGTATTTTGCTTCCGATAGGGAAGGTGGTTTTGGTGATTTGGATATATGGAAAGTAGCCCTATCTAAGGACGGATCAGTAGCTTTGCCGACCAATTTGGGTAGTACCATCAACACCAAAGATGCAGAAGTGACCCCCTTCTATCATAGCAAGGAACAGCGCTTGTACTTTGCGTCTAGGTGGCATTTTGGTTTGGGTGGGTATGATATTTTTTATAGCAATGATTTGGGAAATAGCTGGACAACACCGATTAACATGGGGGTGCCTTTCAATTCGGCTGCCAATGATTTGTATTATGTCGTGAATGACAATGATACCTCAGGCTATTTTGCTTCCAACCGAGCAGGATCTCGGACGATTACGAAATCGGCCTGCTGCAACGACATTTATAGTTATAATTACCCATTAGGTCGCCCACTTTATTTTGATACGCCTAACGTTGTTCGTCCACCTATCGACACGGTGCCGTTGGTGGATACCCCTACGTTGGTGGTGCTATTGCCGCCCGATACGATTCCCAATACCGCTATTGCGCAAACACCGTTGGATACACCGATTACGACCTACACGACCGCTACCACTATTACAAAGCTGAATACCTTATTGCCACTAAGACTCTACTTCCATAACGACGAACCTGACTCCAATACCACCAAGCTGACAACCAATGTTTTATACGAAGAAAGTTATGCTCATTATATCAGCTTGATAGAGCGATACAAGATAGAATATGCAGGGCAATTCAACCCAGAACGTGCCGTTTATGAGCGGGACAAAGTCACTAATTTTTTTAGAGATAAGGTACGAGGCGAATACAATCGTACCGACGAATTTATAGAGCAGCTAGCCCAAGCGTTGGCGAGTGGCGAAAAGCTAAAACTCTACATCAGAGGCTACACCAGCCCCAAAGCATCGGAAAAATATAATGTAGCATTGGCACATCGAAGAGTCGTCAGTATGCGGTCTTATTTATTGCGATACAAAGCAAATTTACTACAGCAATATGTGGACAATGGGCAGTTGGTTATCAAAGAAGCGATGCTAGGCGAATCCGTTTCGCCACAAGGAATCAGTGACGACCACTTGGATCCTCAAAACTCAATATTTGGGATAGATGCTTCCAATGAACGAAAGGCAGAAATATCAATTATTGTCGCCCAATAATAGAGGTTATTACGAATAGATTCATATGGCAAGAAAAATATCTTTTCCCGATTCATTTCATAAATGCTCGACTTCATAGCTAAGGCTATGAGTCTCTGCGTTTATTTCATCAATCAAAAAAAATCTATCTCCTTGACCTCATACAACTCCATTCGTAATAACCTCTAATATCAAAACAAAAACAACTTTTTAAAACAACTCCAATGCTCTATCCGCAACCGCAGATAGGGCATTTTGTTGTTAAGTATTTAGGGCTGATTCGTTTAACACACTTCTATATGCAAATATATTGGTATTACGTAATATTATTTGTATTTTGTGTCTCCCTAAATGAGCGATAGCGTAGCAAATTCAAAAGCTGTTTTATCGTATTTTTATCACATTTTTATTTAATCATTGTAAACAAAATTTTACAACGTATGAATTCATTTATAACAAACAAGAGAGGCTTTCAGCTGCTGGCTTGCATACTAGCAATCTGGTCATGGAGTGCCACTCAGTCCATCGGACAAATTAATTCGTTCCCGTATTTTTACGATTTCGAGAACGAGACGACAGGCTCTACAGCCTCCAACCCAAGCTACACCATGGTACAAACAGGCTGGCTCAATGCCGCTGGTGATGACATGGATTGGACAAACGATGTGAATGCTACAGGTTCTGGAAGCACAGGGCCAAACGAAGATCACACTGTTGCTCCAGGTACATTTTATATGTACCTAGAGACTTCTGGTACAGGTACAGGACGTGTTGCCAATTTGGAAACACCTACTTTTGATTTTACGTCAGCTCCAGCACCACAGGTATCTTTTTGGTATCACATGTATGGTGCTACTACGGGTACACTTCGTTTTGAGGTTAGTACCAATGGTGGAACAACTTGGACTTCTTTGTTTTCCTTGTCAGGACAGCAACAAACTGCTTCTGCGGACCCTTGGAGACGAGCAGTTATCAATACGGCTCCTTATGGTGGTATGGCTAGTGTTAAGTTCCGTTTTGTAGGGATTACTGGTACTAGTTTTACAGGAGATATAGGTTTAGATGATTTCTTGGTAGAAAACATCTTGCCTGATAATGCTGGAATCAGTGCAATGGTTTCGCCTGTATTGGGTAGTGCTGCAGGTAGTTATGCAGTAGATGTTACACTAGAGAACTATGGTGGCAATACACTTAATGCAGTAGATATTGAGTGGGAAATCAACGGAGTTGCTCAAACGGCTGTTTCTTATGCAGGAACGCCATTAGCTCCTTTCACCAATACTAATGTTAACCTATCGGCAAGTACAGCTTTCCCTACAGGATTGACCAGTCTTAAGTTTTGGACAAGTATGCCGAATGGTATAGCCGATTCAGACGTAGGAAACGATACATTGGAAGCTTTCTTCTGTACAGGACTGGTTGGTACTTATACCGTAGGTACACCTACTTCTGATTTTCCTACTATCAATGCCGCAGAAGCAGCCTTGAATGGTTGTGGTATGGCAGGACCTGTTACGATGCAAGTACAAGCAGGTACGTACGCTCCTTTGATTGTGGCGAGTACTATACCAGGTTTGAGTGCTACCAATACCTTGACTTGGGACGGTAGCAGCCAGACGGCAGTTATTCAAGCCAATGGTGGTATCAATGTACTCTTAGACGGAGCAGATTATATTACTATCCAAAACTTTACACTTAGCAATACAGGTAACACCGCAGATTTTGGTGTTTTGATTACAGACGATGCTAACTTTAATGTTATTAGAGGTAATAGAGTATTGATTTCGAGTATCAACTTCTCTTCAGCAGGTATAGCTATCTCTGGCTCTACTACTTCAGCTACTTCTAGTGGTATCAATGGTAACAATACACTAATCGAAAACAATACGGTTATTGGTGGTTATAGAGGTATCTCTATGTATGGTAATTCTACTGTAACTAACTATGGCAATAGCAATGTTATTAGAAATAATGATGTTAGTGCTTATTACTACGGAATCTATACCTATTACCAAGATGGTATGACCGTAGATGGTAACTATGTACATGATATGACCAATACATTCAATTATGGAACTTATATTTATTATACCATGAACTCTGCTATTACGGCGAATAGAGTTAGTGCCAATAATTATGGAATGTACTTTTTTGATGTCAACTCTAGAGTAGTGCCTACTTCTGATGTTATTATTGCCAACAATATGGTAATAGGAGAAGTTACTTATGGCATGTATCTTAGTTCAGTTGACGATACCAAAGTATTTCACAATACAATAAGAGGTAACGGAACTGCTACAGGGTTTACCATGACAGGTATTGAAAATACAGTAGAAATCAAGAATAATATTTTCTATGCAGAAGATGATTATGCTTTCCAATCTTTCTCTTCTGTCGCAGTCTTAGATATGGATTACAATATCTTCTATAGTGGTTCTACTACATTTGACCTAATCAGCTACGGTGGTGTCTATACCGACTTGGTAGATTGGCAAACGAATGGAGGGTTTGGTTATGACCAAAACTCTATAGAAGGATTACCTGGATTTGCTAGTCCTACGGACTTGCACTCCGATGGTGTATTGGCAAACAATGTAGGGGTATTGACTTCTATCACAGTTGATATTGATGGTGATGTACGTCCTGTACCAGGTGCACCAACAGTTGATATTGGAGCCGATGAGTTTACACCACCAGACAATGATGCAGGTGTAGTGGATTTGTTGAGCCCAACGATTCCTATCAATGCAGGTTTTTCTAGCGTAGAAATTCAAGTACAGAACTTTGGTGTACAAGTATTGACTTCTTTCATGGTAGAATGGGAGATAGATGGTGTGGCACAAGCGCCAGTACCTTATACAGGTTCTACTATTCCAGTATTGGGTACAACCGATATGATATTGGCAAACCTAAACTTTCCAGTCAATACAACGAGCCTCAAATTTTGGACAACCATGCCAAATGGAGTGGCAGATGAGCGCACAGACAACGATACATTAGAGATAAATGTTTGTCCAGGTTTGCAAGGAGTCTATACGGTAGGTAATGCTACTTCTGATTTTCCTACGGTCAACGATATGATGGAATCACTCATGGCGTGTGGTGTATCTGGACCTACCGAAATGCAGTTTCAGATAGGTACGTATGATGCTATCGAAATGGTTACTGTACCAGGTGTTAGTAGTGTCAATACATTGACATTGAATGGTATCAATACCGCTGATGCGACTATCCAAGGACCAATGGTTGGTTCGTTGAGTACGGCAGCAGTAACATTAGACGGTGCTGATTATATTACCATCAAGAACTTTACGATTATCAATACGGGAGGTGCTCCAGCTTATGGTGTCTTATTGACCAATGCAGCAGACCACAATACCATATTGGACAATACAATTATAGTAGATTATAGTACTAATATTACTAATGTAATCGGTATTTTAGCTTCTAATAGCAGAACGTCAAATACTGCGGAAGGTAATAATGCTAACTATACAACTATTGAAGGAAATGATATTACAGGTGGTATGACTTCTATCAGATTAGAAGGAGGTCTTAGTAACCAAGAAAATATTGGCAACGCTATTTTGAATAATGAATTGCACAATGCGGATGACTACGGTATTTATGTAGATGAGCAAGACAGTTTCAGATGTAACGGCAATAGAGTATTTGATTTGCAAGCTACGGCGAGTGATGCCATTGCTTTATACGATGTACACAATTTTGAAGTGATGTCTAATAATGTTACTTCCAAGGATTATGGTATTTACATTGATGGTGGATTTTCTGCTACTGATAGAGCCAGAAATGGTAAAATCGTAAACAACATGGTTATTGGTACAGGTACAGCTTCCGAAGCAATGTATTTGAGTGATGTCGATCAATTACAGATTTATCACAATACACTAGTTGGAGCTCCAGCTATGTACGTGAATAATCATAGCAATTTGGATGTCCGAAACAATATTCTTTCTACCAACAATGATTTCTGCTTCGAGACTCCTTCACCTACTTCTATGGCATTTATGGATTACAACTTATACTATATAAGTGGTACTTCTGGAGATGCGGTACGTTTTGGTACAACCACTTATCCTACTTTGGCAGATTGGCAGACCACTGGTCCTGCTGGATATGATGCCAACTCGGTAGCTGGTAACCCTAACTTTGTGAATGGATTGCACATTGCGTCAGCACTACCTATAGATGCAGGTACAGCAGCATTGCAGACGACTGTCAACGAAGATTTTGACGGACAAACTAGACCAATGGGTACAGCACCAGATATTGGAGCAGACGAAACGGTCATCATTGCCAACGATGCTATGGCTGTCGGTCTTACTGCTCCTATGGGCTGTGGCAGTACAAGCGATGACGTGATTGTATCGGTTGCGAACGTAGGTACAAACGTATTGATAGGTACTCCTATTATTGTAAACGTAACAGGAGCAACAACGACTACTTTCAATTTCAACGCACCAGTTATAATAGCAGGACGTTCTTTCGATTTCAATGTAGGAACATTGAACACCAGTACTGGAGGCGTTTATAACTTTGAAATAATTATTGCATCTGGTAGCGATACCAACCCAAGCAATGATACCGCTAACGTAAGTGTAACGATTACGCCTAACAACGAAAATGCTTTTACAAATGTAGGAGATACGATTGTTTGTGCAGGACAATTTGCTGACCTAGATGTACTAAGTACTGTACCGGGAATATCTATACTATGGTACGATTCATTGACGGGTGGCAATTTATTGACCGTTGGGCGTAAATATACTACGACAATGCCTATTACCGCATCAACTACTTATTATGTACAACTACAAGGTTGCGATTCTCCTAGAAAAGCAATCACAGTAGATGCCGACAATGTAGGTATTGATGTAGAATTAGGAGCTGCTACAGCTACTATTTGTTCCAATGGAGCATTGGAATTGATTCCTACTGTTACAGGTTCGGCAGCAGTGAGTACTACTTGGTCAAACGGAGCATTGTCTTCTCTCATTGAGGTAACTAACAGTGGTCAATATATCGTAATGGTCGAAAGTGCTAGCGGATGTATGGATCAAGATACTGTAAATGTACAAGCATTGGCTACGCCAATCATTAGCAGAACAGCAGTTTCTCCAGATTGTGGAGGCGACAACGATGGTTCTATTGACTTGAGTGTAGGTGGTACCGCTGGTCCTTATACTTATGGTTGGTCAAACGGTGCAAGCACACAAGACTTGAATGGTTTGTCAGGTGGTGTGTATGTTGTGACGATTACCGAAGGCAATGGTGGGTTGTCTTGTAGCTATGTCGAGTCAGTACAATTGACTGAACCGACTACCTTGACTACCAATGTAGATTTGACAAGTACTTCTTGTAATGGAAACGACGGAACCGTACAGTTGACTACCAATGGTGGTGCTGCTGGATACAGCTATAGCTGGTCGCATGGAGTCACTACCGAAGACCTAACAGGCTTGACAGGTGGCGTATATGATGTGACCGTAACAGATGCAAATGGTTGTACAGCTACCAATTCTGTAAACGTAGCTACTACTAATCCTATCGTAGCTACTATTGATACTGTATTCAATGAAATCGAAGATGTAAAAGGAGCGATTGAATTGAATGTAACAGGTGGTTCTGGAAATCTACAATACTCTTGGAGTACAGGAGCTAATACACAAAACTTGGACAGCTTAGTAGCAGGTACTTATTCTGTAACTATTGTCGATAACACGACAGGTTGCCAGACTATTATTAGCAATATCGTAGTAGCTTACCAGATTCCTGATATGGTCAATGATATACAGAGCCTAAGCTCACTAAAAGTATATCCTAACCCTACCAGCGGACTCGTATCTATCAATATGGTATTGAACGAAAGTGCCGATGTACAATTGGAAATAATGAGCGTAACAGGACAACGTTTACAATCATTTGCAACCGTACAAGGACTAGAGCAAAACTATGAAGTAGATATGTCGAACTATCCTGCTGGCGTTTATATGGCTAGAATTATAGTAGGCAATCAAGTAACGACGACCAAAATTATTGTTTCTAGAAACTAATTATTTTGTATAATATCTTGGACTTCTAGAAGTCCAACAATTACAAGGGAGGTACCGATAGGTATCTCCCTTTTTTTTTGTAATTTTGATACATTAAACAACTTCAACAAAAGAAGCATCAAGCATGGTTAAAACTAAGAATGTTCACTTTGGGTACAACAGCCAAACGCAATTTAATTTTCCTGATATGACTTTTGAGCAAGGTAGCCACTGGTTACTGCTTGGTCAGTCGGGCTGCGGCAAAAGTACTTTGCTGCATCTTTTGGGGGGCTTGCTACGCCCAAGTAGTGGTATCGTAGAAGTCGCTCAACGAGATATTACGAGCCTTTCGGCTAATGAATTGGATCATTTTAGAGGTAGAAATATTGGTATTGTCTTTCAGCAGTCGCACTTAATTAAGGCATTGACCGTAGCCGAAAACTTATTGACCGCACAGTATTTGGCAGGTGTGCCACAGGACAAAAATGCCATACAGCAACTATTGGAAAAACTTAATATTGGAGCGAAAGCCAACAGCAAACCGCAACAATTAAGTTTGGGCGAGCAACAAAGAGTGTCTATAGCTAGAGCTTTGATCAATAATCCTACCTTGATATTGGCAGATGAGCCAACCTCTAGTCTAGATGACGACAACTGCAAGGAAGTAGTCAACTTATTGTTGGAACAAAGCCAAAATTTTAACGCTACATTGGTTATTGTCACACACGATGGAAGACTGAAAGAGTTATTCAAGAATACCATTAACCTCTAATAAAGCAACTGTAGTTACTTCTGAAAAAGGGTCAACTATAAGTGCTAAAAAAGGTTAGTATGATGTACTAAATTGGTACAGTACCTCTTCAAAAAAATAAATAAATGCTCAAAATTATTGGATTTGTATTCTTGGGGTTGATTATACTCCTCGCAGTATTAATTATCTCTATCTTATTATTTATCAAATTTGGGGCAGTATTTGGTGGAAAAATAAGTGCTGCCAAACGAAAAGAATACGAGAAGTCGCCACACTACCAAAACGGTAAGTTTCATCAAATAACAACTTATATTCCAGAAGATGTATTGCCTGATTTTGGCAACCCTGTGGAGCAGCAGCGACACGGCAAAGTACCAACAGGAGCGTATCCTTATGAGAAAATAAAGCCAGAGAGCTTACAGCGACCGCCCCAAAAAATAAGGGTTACTTGGATGGGGCATTCTATTTTGTTGATAGAGGCGGCGGGCAAAAAAGTCCTTATTGATCCGATGTTTAGCAAAACACCTTCGCCCATACAAGGACTAGGAGGCAAGCGGTTTGCGAAAGAAATGCCTATTAGTATCCAAGATTTGCCGATTATTGATGTGGTGCTGATTACGCACGACCACTATGATCATCTGGACTATGTGTCTATCAAAAAAATAAAGAATAAAGTAAAAACATTTTTGGTGCCTTTGGGTATTTCGGCACACTTGCTCGCTTGGGGAGTCAAGCCCGAACAAATAGAGGAACTAGATTGGTGGCAAGATAGCCATTGTCAGGGATTAGATTTTACATTGACACCCTCGCACCACTATTCTGGGCGACAGCTCAACGACCGTTTCGCAACCCTTTGGGGTGGTTGGATTATTGCTACCCAAGACCAAAAAATATACTTGACAGGAGATGGTGGCTACGGCAATCACTTCAAGGAAGTAGGGAGGCGTTATGGTCCTTTTGATTTGGCGATGGTTGAATGTGGTCAATATTATAGAGCTTGGGCTCAGAATCATATGATACCCGAACAATCGGTACAGGCAGTAGTGGACTGCAATGCCAAACTAGTATTGCCGATACATTGGGGAGCCTTCAAGTTGGCGTTTCACCCTTGGTCGGAGCCAATTAATCGTTTTTTGGCTAAGGCACCCGAATTTCATTTAGATGTACTTACCCCGCTTATTGGGCAGTCGTTTGTAGTCGGACAACCTCCTTATCCACAAGCACATTGGTGGAAAGAAATAGAATAGGTGTTTGTATGATTATGTAATATCGGTTTACTTTTCTTCTCTCGTTCTTGGATTCAATAACATTAGTGGAATAAAATTTGACAATACTATTTGCAATAGCCCACTTTGTTGTATTATTGGACGTTTTTATAGAGGAAGATTAAATAAACAATAAGGTCTATTTTCTCATTTAGAGAATAAGAAATGACCAATAAGGGACTATTTATTGAATCAATCACAATTAATCAAATTAGTAAAGTTATGAAAAAAGTAATTATGGTAGCATTCGTATTGCTACTCAGTACAGTAGCCATGCACGCACAACGTAGTGCTTATGTTGATATGGAAAAAATTATGAGTTCTGTTCCTGAATACGAAACAGCACAGCGTCAGCTTGATCAATTGGCAGAACGTTGGAGACAAGAGATAGCTAAAGAATACGAACAAATAGAGTCGATGTATCGTGAATACCAAACTCGTGAGCCGTTGATGAGCGATGAAATGCGCAAGACAAAACAAGAGGAGATTGTCAATAAAGAAAAAGCAGTAAGAGAACTTAACAAGCAGCGTTTTGGTGCGGAGGGAGAGCTGTTTACGAAGCGTCAAAGCTTGGTGAAACCACTGCAGGAAAAAGTATATGATGCTATCAAAAAATTGGCTCAAGAACGTAAGTATGAGTTTATTTTTTCTGCGCCTGATGGTGCAACACTTATATACGCAGAAGACGATAAAGATTTGACCGCAGAAGTAATTCGTAGATTAACTAAATAACAGATGAAAAATACATTTTGGATACTACTCTTCTTTGGTCTTTTGGGAGCTAGTGGAGTACACGCACAACAACAGAAATATTCAGTAGTAGCCTATGTTGACGCCGATGCTATTGTTAAGGAAATGCCAGAGTACAAAGAGGCAAAAACAAAGCTGGAAGCCTATCAGAAACAACAGGTAGGCTCTGTTGATAAGGATACAAAAGAAATTGCGGTCTATTATCAAGAGGTCATGAAAAAGGTCGAAGAAGGGACGCTGACTCCTAAAGACCAAGCGGCTGCAGAAGCAAAATTGCAAGAGATGCAAGAACTGCTGCAACAAAAGCAATTGACGGTCAATGAAAGTTTGGTTAGAAAAGAAAAAGAATATACCAAGTCGATGTATGAGCGGTTTGAGAAAGCTATAAAAAAAGTAGCCATAGACAATAAGTATGATTATATAATTGAGTCTAGATTTTTATTGCATTCTGCCAACACAGCAATTGATGCAACCGATAAGCTCAAAAAAGAATTAGGTTTATAATCTATAGAGCTACATGCTAAAAAGTCTTCCTGAATTATTTCAGGAAGGCTTTTTTTTGTCCACTTACTTAACTAGATTGGTGGTAGTATTTTTCTGAAAAATAACCTACTTGTAATAAGTGAAAACAAAAAAAAACACTATCGACAATGTTGTCAATAGTGTTTTAGCTTTAGAAAGCTTTGAGGTCGGTAACGGATTTGAACCGTTGTAGCAGGTTTTGCAGACCTGTGCCTAGCCGCTCGGCCAACCGACCTTCTTTCGTTGTGGTACAAATATAAGAGCTTTTTTTGAAAGTGCAAATTATTGTGTGATTTTATTTCAAAAAAAAAGCGAACTCCTATTTTCTTAGGAGTTCGCTTTTTTTTATTGTTGCTAGGAGTAAGTATTAATTACTTAACCCAAGTAGAAGTACAAGTATCAGCAGCAACAACACCAGGTACAGTTTCGTCTGTGATTACGAAAGTAACGTTAACTCTGTTAAGAGCTGCGTTGATAGTAGCATCTCCGACAGACTCTACAAAGAAATCATCATTGTCTGGCTCTTGACGTGGAATGTTGAAAGTTGAACCATTAACATTAGCTACTACGCTAGCATTGAACACATCCCAAAAGTTAGTAATGTTCAAATCCAACAAGATAGTGTTGTTTTTAGTAGTAGTAACCGTGTAAGATGAAGAACTAGAAGCAGTACAAGCATCTGTTACTGTCCAAGAACCAATGAATTTTTCACGAATTTCAGTGTTACATAAGCCATCTACATCTTGCTCATATCCAGCAAGACATTCGCAGATACCTGCGACACAGTTTCCTTGATCACCACAAACTACATCTTTACACTCGTCTGTATTACAAGAAGAGAGAATAAGAAGTACACCTGCGAATAAACCGATAATTTTGTTCATGTTTTTTTATTTTATGAAAGTTAGGTAAGTAAATTGTGCTGATATTATTTATACAATAACACCAACACGGAATAGTTAAATAAATACTAAAATGTATTAAGTCATTGGCACAAAAATACGATTATATCTACAAGTTTTTAGATTTTCATCACTTTAAATACCATTTTTTTTATTGACAATTATTATACAATTAAGAACTAAAAAATGTTTTGTAGTTTAGTCACAAAATTATGAACACTATTTTTTTACTAAAGAAAAGCTATCAAACATTAGGACGAACAGGGTAGAGGAGAAGTCACATATATCTATATCCGACCAAAAAATATTGCTTGGGTTCTGAATGGAGCTATTTTTTTGGATTAATTTTATGCTCCCAAGTTATCTTAACTACGTTAACAGTTTTGTGTTAGTGTATAATTACCATTCAAATGAGGTACAAAATTTGATACAAGTATTCTGACTGCGAAATTGTTTAATAATGTCTAACAGTGGTACAAAAACAACACCTAAATACTAGTTAAAAACTAAAACTTGCTTAAAATCTTATCTAATTGATACATTTTTGTATTTTTGTCCTCTACGCAGATTACAAGAATTAAAAAAAGCACCGAATAAAAGTTGTTCGGTATGCTAATAAAAATATAGACAACTATAACAATATTAATATTATGAGTTTAGAAAAATTAGTAGCCGTTAGCGGGAAGAGTGGAATTTTTAAGATGGTAGGAAATCGATCCAATGGGTTAATTTTGCAAGATTTAGATACTCAAAAGCGAATTTTTGCTTCTAGTAGATTACATCAGTTTACGCCACTCGAATCTATTTCTATTTATACCGAAGACGAGAACCAACAAGACGAAACGGCTTCTTTAGCGATGGTATTTACCAATATGATTGATAATATGGATTTGTATCCGCCAGTATCGCCAAAGGCGAGTGGATTGGATATTAGACAATATTTTGCCAAAATACTGCCTAACTATGACAGAGATAAAGTATTGGTTTCCGATATCAAAAAAATAATTAAATGGTTCAACTACCTAACTGAAAGAAATCTTATTTCTAGAGAGTCATTGGCACCCGTAGCAGTAGAAGCAGGTGAAGAAGAAGAATAAGAAAAATACCTTAGTGAAATAGTTTTCACTCAAAAACCTGCTAATTGTATCCTACGGTTAGCAGGTTTTTTGCGTTATAGGTACTAGTCACCTTTTTTTTAATTAAAATAACTTCTTGGAGTATAATCTTAGACAATACTCTTAGATACACAGGATTTTTCGTATGAATTTTTATAAAAAAATACTAGTACTATTAGTATGGTTTTTGCCACTTGTAGTTTGTGGACAACACAGTCATCATTATCGAAAACCCGATATCGGGGGAGAATTGAGATTAAGTACTGGAGTAAATATTGAGTTGAATGAAAAATGGAATTTTAGTATTGACAATCAATTTCGGTTGCATACCGAAGGGCAGGCTTTTGATCAAAATTATTTGGAATTGGGAGCTGAATATAACTTTTGGAAAAACTTGGAGGCTGGATTTAGTTATCGACTGATTTTCAAAAATGATGATAAAGGCAATGTACAGGAGGCAGAAGTTCATCACCGATTCAATTTTTTTGCTTCTTACAAATGGAAGATTGAGCGTTTTGCCCTAAAATTAAGAGGGCAGTATCAAGCCAAAAAAGAACTCTTTTGGGCAACAAATTATTTTGTAGGAGATGTTACTCGTTATTGGCGATTAAAAACAACGTTAGATTACAATTTCAAAAAATGGAAGTTAGATCCTAAAGTAAGTGTAGAATTTTTCTTACGTCCGATTAGCTACAATAGAGATCAATACAATAAATATCGACTTTCGCTGGAGACAGGGCGAAAATTTGGCACCCAGCATCACCTTGATATTAAATATACGTACGAACGAGAGATGCGTAGCTTTAATCCAGAAGTGCTCCATATTGTCCAATTGAAATATACTTATAAAATAAAACATAAAACCCAAAAATATAAAGATAAAAACAGCACAATAGATGAGTAGATATATTTTAGTAACACTGGCACTATTTATCTTTTTGGGGTGCCAAAAAGAAGATGGATTTACTTCTTCGGGGGTTCCTATTATTACCCCAACAGGCAACGAAAAGTACCTGACGGAAGACAGCGAAGTCTTATTTCATCAAGATAGCTTTTATCGGTTTGATATTACCATTCCAGAGCGTGCTCTAGCTTTCATAGACAACGACCCCAAGGCCGAAAAATATGTAGAGGCAAGCCTAACTCTGAGGGGAGAAACGATTAGTCCTATTGGTATTCGCTACAAAGGTTCTGCGGGAGCATTTGGGATAGGACTAGAAGATGGTGGTATTTTGCAGCCTTCTAGAAAGGTAGGAACAAAGCTTTCGATGAAAATTAAAATAGATTGGGAGCATCACCATGACGAGTTCTATGGGCAAGAAAAAATACAATTGCACGCCATGAATACGGACAAATCACAAATGCATGACCGTTTGGGCTATTGGTTATTTGGACAAATGGATGTACCCGCACCTAGAGCTACTCATGCCAAAGTTTATATTAATGGCGATTATTATGGCGTATATGCACTAGTAGAACAAATAGATGAAGAGTTTGTGGAGCGGCATTACACCAACGATGACGGAAATTTATACAAAGAAATTTGGCCCCTCACATCCGACAACAAAAAACGTCCAATTAGTACCTACTACAAGGCATTACGTACCAATGAACATTCAGGTGTAAGCGCTCAGTTGATTAACAATTTTGGTAAAGAACTAGAAGCTTCTTCGGATTTGGGTAGCTTACGCAATACGATCGAAGATTATATGGTTCTAGACGAAATTATCCGCTATATCGTTGTTGATCGTACCATACGCAACGATGATGGAGCATTTCATTGGTATTGCAATGAAAGCGGCAGTATTTGCAATCCGCACAATTTTTATTGGTACGAAAACCCGAGTACACAAAAGATGCACTTGATTCCGTGGGATTTGGACAATGCTTTTGAGAATATCATACAAGCCAACAGTACCACTGTTATTGTTAATCCTTGGAATGAAGTAGCCAACAGTTGTACGCCTTTTGTGTATATCGACGGTTACAAGCAACGTCCTGCTTATTGTGATAAATTGACCCAAGGTTGGGCAAGTTACACTTCAGAATTGGCACAAGCCAAAGCACGATTTATAGCAGGACCTTTCTCTCAACAATCAGTACATG
>CAKZQC010000012.1 GCA_937139495.1 uncultured Saprospiraceae bacterium
TATTCGCTTGTTCTCCATAATGCCCCCTTAATGGCACAGCTTTTACTTGGTTTTACACTTTTAAATAATGTTTTTTAAGTTTTGTCCTGTACTAAAGTTTTTTTTATGCTTTTAGCTTACTACTTGACTCGGCATTTTGCCCCACTTTTGTTCAAGTGTCTTCACTCGATAATCAAAAATACCTTGCAGTTGCTTTTTGACAAACAATCCGTGGGCAATTGTCCCCAAGAAACCTAATGGCAGTCTATAATGAACATGATCAATCATTTCGACACCACCTGGAATTTCTTTAAAAAAGTGCTTGTGATGCCACAAGCTATAAGGACCATAACGCTGTTCGTCTATAAAAAACTCCTTATGCTGCACATTCTTAATTTCGGTCATCCAATACAGAGGGATTCCCAATACTGGCTTGACTGTATATTCTACAATTTGCCCTGGATACATTTTATCCGCCAATTTGCCCTTTATCTTGAACTGCATATAATCGGGCGTAATTTCTCGTAAGTTTTTGGGCGAAGAGAAGAACTCCCATGCTTCGTCTAAAGAGATGGGTAATTGTTGTTTTGCATATAGTTCGTATGTTGCCATAATAGTCGGATAGTATTGTCAGCAATCGTATTTCGTATTGCTAATTTGTTAGATAAAGTCTATCATTAAAACCAGCAACAACAAAAAAGGTTGACTCCATGGAGTCAACCTTTTTTTATTCTTGGCTTTGCAAACACTAATCTTACTTTAGTGCATTCTGAAATAAATTGTGTCCCAATTTACTTTTCTTTGTTTGCAAATAGCTTTTATTATGTTCGTTTGCTTCGATTTCTAAAGGTACATTTTCTACTATTTCTAGTCCATACCCAAGAAGTCCAATACGTTTTTTAGGGTTGTTAGTCATTAACTTGAGCTTACTAACATTGAGCTCGCGCAATACCTGTGCACCAATACCATAATCTCGTTGATCTGCTTTGAAACCCAATTCAAGATTAGCCTCTACTGTATCCATACCTTCTTGCTGAAGTTTATAGGCTTTTAGTTTGTTGATCAATCCAATACCTCTTCCTTCTTGCTGCACATAGAGTACTACTCCTTTGCCTGCTGCCTCTACCTGCTCTAGAGCGGCATGCAATTGAGGACCACAATCACAACGCAATGATCCTAGTACATCGCCTGTCACACAAGAAGAATGTACGCGTACCAATACAGGTTCGTCCTCTTCCCATGTTCCTTTGGTCAATGCCATAATAGTATCTTCCGTCGTTTTGTCCTCAAAGGCTATCAATTCAAAATCACCGTATTCTGTTGGCATATCTACTCGTACTACTTCTTTGACCAATGTTTCGTTTTGCAAACGATACTTAATCATATCCGCAATAGAAATAATTTTGAGCTGGTGCTTATCTGCTATTTCAAACAAATCGGGCAAACGTGCCATCGTACCATCTTCATTCAGGATTTCGACCAAAACACCTGCTGGTGATAGTCCTGCCATCTCCGCCAAATCAACTGCGGCTTCCGTATGTCCTGCTCTTCTCAATACGCCACCGTCCTTTGCTATCAACGGGAAAATATGCCCTGGACGAGCATAATCGGTTGTTTTGACGGTTGGGTCAGTCAATTTCTTAATCCCAGTAGCTCTATCGTAAGCAGAAATACCCGTAGAACAACCAAATCCTATCAAATCAATAGAAATGGTAAAAGCTGTTTGATGCAAAGCCGTATTCTGCTGCTGCATCGGGCGCAATTCTAGCTCGTCGCATCGCTCTGCGGTCAGTGGGGTACAGATTAGTCCCCGCCCGTGTGTTGCCATGAAATTGACAATACTAGGCGTAATAAGCTCCGCAGCACAAATAAAGTCCCCTTCATTTTCACGGTCTTCATCATCGACTACGATAATGACTTTGCCATCTCTAATATCTTGTAATGCGTCCTCAATTGTATCCAATTGACGGTTAGCTGTCTCGTTTTGTAGGCTGCCAGATTCCATTTTGTCCTCCTTTCAGGTATTTTATAAATCCATTAAACAATGCTAAATTCATAGCATTAAAATAAGTTATGTATCTTATACTGGTGATATTCAGTTTCATTTTTTTGAACACCCAATCCAAGATTGGTATTCCAAACAAGCCGACTATCATTAATACAAACAGTATCCAGTAAAATAAGTTGTTGTAGTAATAAGCAAGCCCGCTGAGGCTAAAACCTGCTATCAAAATAAAGAACGGTCCTAACCATCTCAATACTTTGTGCGACAAAAAAGCAAAACTCAAACTGCTGTTGAGTGGCAATAATAAATGCTTGAATGTAGCCAGATTCGCAAAGTTGCCTGATGATATGCGCGTCTTGCGTCTGAATTCCTCACTCATGCTATTGGGCACCGTTTCATAACAGACCGCTTGCAGCTCATTGATAGCCAAACCGCCTTTCTCAAAAACTTTCATGGCAATATAAAAATCGTCCACTAAGCGTTGTGCTGGCACTGGTTCAAACCACTTGGCTCGCAAGGCATAACAGCCCCCCAAAGGTCCCATTGTTCTGCCCCATGCTTTGCCTTCGAGGTGTTTGATAGCCACCTCCCCTGATATATATACCTGCTCTCCTGCGGCTATTCCGTTTGCCAAAACAGTAGTAGCACTAGGCGGCATAATATTGGAATCTACCAATCCGATTGCAGGATTTTTGAAATGCTTGACAAGTCCTGTAATCGTATCGGGTGTAAACATGACATTGGCATCTGTGATGACCAAAATATGATTTTCGGGTGTTTTATTTTCTTGTTGAGCGAAAGCAACCAAATCATTGATGACAGAAGGCTTTCCTCTACGTTCAGCAAAAGGGCAAAAATGAAAATTCGGATAATCAGCTATCCAAGCACTAACAATAGCATGCGTTTGGTCGTCCGAACAGTCTGAACCAATCCAAACATTCAGTTTATCCGCAGGATAATTGCTCGCCAAAATAGTTTGCAGCTTCTCTGCAATAACCGACTCTTCGTTGTACAACGACATGACAATAGATACCGCTGGCAATGCTTCCCCTTTTTGATATACCATGCTGTTATTAGCTTTCTTGTTGGCAATAAGGCGTAACAGTATAGGGTACAACACATAGGAGTGCAGTAAACAATACACACAAAACCAAAAGATTATTTGTACCAAAATCATAAGTCCAGCTCTATTCTGCTGCAAAAGTACGGTTTTTTTATCAACTTTGATACCTCCTTCGTCGTAATTGTCAATTCTATAATTTAGCTTCCAAGATTAGCGCTACTCTCTCATTGCTTCTACGGGACTAATTTTGGCAGCTCGCAGTGCTGGAATAAGTCCTGCAACCGCTCCAGCCAACACCACTACGAGTGTAGCTGTCAGCACCATACCAATTTCTACTTGTGGGTTTCTAAAAAACCCTGCATCAATCTGATAAGTAGCCATGATATACCGAATCAGTGCCATCAACCCAATACCAACTGCCATACCCAAATAGCCTGCTACACTCGTAATCAATACCGCTTCTTGTAGTATCATACTGATAATAGACCATGGACTGGCTCCCAATGCTTTGCGTACGCCTATTTCCTTGGTGCGATCCTTGACCACAATAAGCATGATATTGCTTACGCCAATAACTCCAGCTACAATTGACCCCACTCCTACTACCCAAATAAACAGGCTAATCATCGAAAACAACCCCCTAATAGATTGGAAACTTTTGACTCGATTACGAATCCGTATAGCTTGTACATCGTCGGGAGCAAAATCGTGCTTTTGAGCTAGTTTCGCCCTAATATCCTCTTCGATCTGCATGACTTCGTCATAATTGGCATCACCCGTGGTGAGCATAATTTCATTGATTGGTTTTCGAGTCGAAAAAGAACGCTGTGCGGTAGAAATAGGCAAATAAATAATTCGCATTTCATCGTCGGCTCCTGTATCTTCAAACAACCCAATTATCTGGAAGCTAATACCACCTACTTGTATATATTTGCCTATTGGCGAGGCATTTGGAAAAACCTCTTCTACTATTTTTTTGCCAATTACCGCTACTTTTCTATAGTTTTTAATATCAAGTGTACTAATGTACCGACCTTCATAGACCGTCGTATTTTCTAGTTGCTGGTGATCGGGGTGTACCGCTCGCACATTGAAGTTATATTGCTTGTTTTTGTAGGTCATTTGGTCACTACCATTCGGCAAGTAGAACCGCCCTGTAATATATTCTGTCCCGTTGACTTCATTTTTGAGCATGGTATAATCCGATTCATCGAATTTTACTGCTCGATTGCGCGACAGTCCTTTATATGCCAATGACGTTCGCCTTGGGTATATCCACAAGCTATTGGTTGCGTCGTCTTTGAATTCATATTCTGCTCCATTCTTTAGCCCATTGCCTGCTCCTAAGAGCAGCACCAACATAAAAATCCCCCAAAAAACGCCAAATGCAGTCAGCCCTGTCCGCAATTTGTGCTTGCTCAGGGAAAGGAGTATCTCTTGCCATTTGTCTAGGTCAAACATAGTAGTATTGAATTATGAACCATTGTGCGATTCGTACGAATTGAGTGACAACATACTTTCTTTCGTACAAATACCAATTGAAGTGCAAAAATAGCATTTTTGATTTTTAAAATCCTACACTCAATTGATTTAACTTGATTTTGTGTATTTTTGAGCCAGTTGTACGTATTATTATTACGACATTATACTTTGAAGTTGTTTAACAATCATCAATGCACCAACCACAGATTACGATACAAAAACTTACTTTAGGAATAGGCTCTTTTTTGCTCATTATCAAATTTGCCGCCTATTTTCTAACAGATTCTACTACTATTTTGACCGATGCCTTGGAGTCAATTGTCAATGTAGTAGCAGGAGCTTTTGGTTTATTTAGCCTTTATATTTCGGCTCGTCCCAAGGACGAAAACCACCCCTACGGACATGGAAAAATAGAATTTGTAGCCGCTGCCGTTGAGGGCAGCCTCATCATTATTGCAGGCATTGGCATTTTGGGCAAATCAGGCTACAGCTTGTTTTATCCCAACTTGGTACACAACCTAGATTGGGGTATTGCCATCACGGCAGTAGCAGGACTTATCAATTTTGGGCTGGGGGTTTATGTATCCCGAGAAGGTAAAAAAGCAAGCTCCATGGTTCTTGTTTCGAGTGGTGAACACCTCAAATCGGATGGCTATTCGACCATCGGTATGATCGTGGGGCTTGGGCTAATGCTCCTGACGGATTGGTGGTGGCTTGATGCGGTTGTTGCTATGATTTTTGGTGGAGTTATTATTATGGCGGGTATTCATGTCATACAAGAAGCCCTATCGGGCATCATGGACGAGGTCGATTACGACTTGGTTGCCGATATTGTAACCATACTCGACACCCATCGCCACGAAAACTGTATTGATGTACACAACCTAAGAGTCATCAAATATGGTATGGCATTGCATGTGGATTGTCACATCACTATTCCTTGGTATTTCAACACGAGAGAAGCACACGACCAAGTAGATTGGCTGGAAGATTTGCTAAAAGACAATACCAGCAAGCCTATCGAATTTTTTGTGCATGTTGACCCCTGTACTACTCCATCTTGCAAGGTTTGCACTAAGCAAGATTGTCCTGTTCGCCAATTTGACTTTGAGCAAAAAATAGAATGGAACACCCAAAATATTATGCTCAACCAGAAGCATTTTTGTGAGAGTCAGCCTCATAAGTAGGTGGACAGATATTATTTGCAGATAATGTCTAAAAAGTTGTACCTTCTACTTATGTTTTCTCTCAAGGACAATATTTTCTGTACCTATTATCCTTTTTTTACGTTTTATTTAAACGACGGCTTTCTTGATATTGTTTTCTTAGCAAATACCTAATATTGTAGCTGTTTGAGTAAGACCATGTCTATATAGTTGTTTCAGTCCTAAGTAGGTGGACACAAATAGGTTAATGTAAAATGATGGTCTATTTTTAGCCCATACTTATCACCAATTAATAATACCTTTTATGAAATTTTCGAGTAGTATTTTATTCTTTCTTGCCGTTTTTTGCTCTACGGCTTTCGCCCAACAAAAAACAGATTGGCATCAAGACCAACAAGGACTCTTGTGGGAGATTAGTGGCAACGGCACGACCAAACCATCGTATCTGTATGGCACCATGCACGTGAGCAACAAAGTAGCCTTCAACTTGAGTGACACCTTCTTTTTGGGTCTAAAAAATGCGGATAAAATTGCATTGGAATCAGATCCTTCTACTTGGATGGAAGATTTTGGGAAGATGGCAACCGCTGGCATGGACGCAGGTGGTTATGGCTATAATAGTTATGGCGATAATTTTTATGCGTCTGCCTTCGGCATCGAACCACCAGCTCAACAAACCTATCAATATTATTTGGCGAATGACAACAGCCAAATCAATCAAATGCTTTATCGAATTAGTGGTGACGAAGACTTTCAGGAGAACACGTATTTAGATTTGTTTATCTATCAAGCAGGTAGAAAATCGGGCAAAGATATTGTGGCACTTGAAGATAATATAGAGACCATGAAATTGCTTAATAAAGCAACCGAACCAGATAAAAAAGACAAAAACAAGAAAAAAACCTATCGAGATTATGGCTCGAGTCCTTCTAGAGATGCCCTCGAAGATGCTTACCGCAAAGGTAATTTAACGCTCATTGATTCGCTTTCTCAATTGGATTTACCAACCGAAAAGTATCATTATTATTTTATTGAGAAACGCAATATGATCATGGTAGATGGTATGGATTCTATTATGCAAAAGCAACAGACTTTATTTACGGGGGTTGGTGCGGCTCACCTACCGGGAGAGTTGGGCATGATACACCTGCTGGAGCAAAAAGGCTATACCGTACGCCCTGTTGTATTTACGAGTACAGGCAAAAATAACAAAGCAAAAAGCAAAATAGAAAAAATAGTTGTTCCTATCAAGCTGCAAAAACAAGCCTCCAAAGATAAGGTATTTAAAGTAGATTTGCCAGGGGAATTGTACCAAACGATTCTGTATCCAGGGTACGACCAATATTTATACCCTGATGTTGCCAATGGTTCTTTTTATAGCTTGGCGAGGGTCAAAACGCATAATGCCCTCTTTGAGAAAGATACGGATTTTGTATTGCGTAGCATCGACAGTTTGTTGTTTGAGAATATACCGGGTAGTATCGAAAAGAAAACGACTATCAAACAAAACGGTTATAAGGGGATTGACATTGTCAACAAAACCCGTACGGGCAATTATCAAAGATACCGCATCGTAGCGACTCCGTTGGAGCTGTTTATATTCAAAGCTGGAGGAAATGAGAAATATGTTTTGAGTCCAGAAGTCAACAAAATATTCAACTCGATTGTCATCGAATACGCCCCTAAGGCGACCTATACCGCCCAAAATAAGCTTTGGGAAGTCGAAAAAACGTATCCACAACAATTACATACTACCTACAAAAAAGCGACACTCTCTTATTATGAAACATGGCAAGCCTATGACCCCACTTCCAAGCATTGGCAGTTGGTACAGGAAGGCGTACTCAACGATTTGGGCTACATAGAAGAAGATACGTTCGAGTTGGCAGAAATTGGTCGTCAGTTTGCAGGGAGTGCCAATGGCGAGCTGTGTGATTATACGTGGTCGCTGCATCAGGGAAAATATCCAGCACTGTTGGGAACGGTTCGTAAGGACAGTTGCTCGAAAGAGTTGATTAAAATAAAAACCATTATCAAAGGAAATCGCTACTATATGGCGGCTACAACAGACCTAGCTAATGCCAACCTTTTCTTTGACCAATTGCAACTATTACAGCCAAGCTATTCAGAATCTTTTGAAGAATTGGTCGATACTACGCTGCTCTATTCTGTGCAGACTATATTGCCTCCCGCACCTAATGTATATCAAGAATTGGCATTGCAGTCCCGCCAACGTTATCGTTATAAAGAGGAGCTTTCTTTTTATGACACTACCAGTGTAGAAGGTCAAACAAAATACGATTTGGTACGTCAAGATAGCACACAAGAATACATCTCGATACAAGTCAAATCGTTTCATAAGTACTATAGCCCCGTAGATAGTACATTTTGGGATCAACAAGATAGACTACTACTCGAATATGATGAAACCTTGTACATCATGTCTGACAAAAAAAACACCAACAAAAAAGGCATTATTACTAGAGACTTGGTAATCGCTGATAGCACCAGTTCTCGGGTATTTTTGGTCAAGCAAATTGCTCATCATGGATTGTATTACACACTAATGACGATGAGTGACACCATTGATGGAAAAACGCCTTTTGTTGAGAAATTTTACAACACATTTACACCAAAAGATACACAACTTGCACCTAATTTTTTTGTAGCTCAAGGCTCCTTGTTATTGCAAGACTTCCAGTCAAAAGATAGCTTGACCATAGAGCAAGCCAAAGAAGCTAATGACAGTTATATAATAGCTCGATTTGACGAAAAAGATGCACAACCACTTGTTGATTTTATCAATACGTACGATTTCCAAACCAAGGATTTGAGTATCAAAGCAGGTCTAATTAGGGAATTGGGCTATCTCAAAGCACCTTTCTTGACACAAAAATTGATAACACTCTATCAGAATACAGAAGGAAAAACCAGCATCGAGTTGGCTTGTTTGCATGCACTGGCTAACCGCAAAACCACGGCAGACTATCAAGCTCTACAAAAATTGGTCGCTACGGGCGATTTGCCCTTGCCGTTTTACGAGCGTGATTTGAGCAATATTTTTTATCAATTGAATGATTCTTTGGCACTTTCCAAACTCTTGTTTCCTGAGCTCTACCAATACCTATCCTACCCAGAATACAAAACCCCAATATTTGGTTTATTGTCGGAGATGGTAGAGCAAAACATAGCGGATACCACTACTTATGCCAAGCAAAAAAAGCGAATTATGCGAGAAGGTATCAATAGTCTAAGAAGGCAACAAGCGAAAGACGAAGATGTAGAAGAAATATATTTTGAGAAGGATTATCTCTATGGCGATAATTCAGAACAAACAACCCTTAAACAATATTATTACAGCTGGTTGAAAGCCGAAAATTTTGCCAATCCAAAATCAAGTGACTCTTATGGGAATTTACTCCTATTTACCAAATTATTATTTCCATTGAAAGAAGAGCCAATGGCAAAAAAACAGTTTTTTGATAATCTCTATGCACTCAAAAACGGTACGCTATTGTATGCCTTGGCAAATATGGCTCTCGACCAAGGGGTCGCTGTTCCTGACTCGTTGTGGCGTATCTTTAGCGAAGAACCAAAGACAACGATTCCGACTTATATTCGACTAAAAGAAAAAGGAAAATTATCACTTTTTGATACCGCTAGCCTAAACCAGCAGCACTTTGCTAAATCTATGTTGAGTATGGGTACCAATAAAAAAGATAGCATTTTGTTTTTGGACAAAAAGTTAGTCACTTACGAAGGTGATGAGGGATACATTTATTTTTTCAAGCGAAAAAAAGAACAGAATGACTATTGGACATTGCATTATGCGGGATTGATGCCTAAAGATAGCAGTGACTTATTGCCAATAAATGGCAAAATGCTGTTGGTCAATAATTTGATTATCAAAAAAGAAGATAAGCTGGAAGATTTGATAAAAGAAGCAATCCAAGATATTAATATCAAAACTCGAAAACGGATCCGCAAAAAAAATAACAGAGGTAAGTTTGATTACAATTATTAACTGATATTAGACATTAGACTTCTTATAATAGCTTGTTTAAGAATATTTTTTGAATACAGGACAAAACACTATTCTTAACGAGGTGCTGAGCACTCTCAAAGTGCTTAGCACCTTATTTGGAGGCTAAACAATGCCTTTGGAATAAATATTTTTCAACTTTTGTCCTGCACTAAAGAATATTCATTAAAATGTGTTTCTATGAAGGATTCAGTGTAAGTTTCTAATCTTCCGTAATTTAACCCATGAAAAAACTAGCAGAAATACAACAAGATTTAGCTCCTACACTCCAAAAAGCAGAGGCTATTCGACGGAAACAATTGGCATTATTGCATAAAAAAAGGCTTTGGTACATTATACCTGCCCTCATTATGTTGTCAGCGTTGGTTGCTGCTATATACACCCGTGAATATTATGCCCTAATGGCTGGGGCAATGCTTGCGGGAATGGCTGTTTTTTTGATACATACTTTTGCTACAAGTGGCGTCGGGTTTGAGTTCAAATGGGACTTCAAACGCAGTGTATTTAGGAAATTTGTCCAGATAGCATATCCTGCCGTTTCCTACAAAGCATCGACCAAACCACCTGCGACCATGCTACTAAAATCTGGTTTGTTTACATCGTTTGACCAATACCATGTGGAAGACCATTTTGAAGGAAAAACAGCAAATGGTCAAGCGTATCAATTCATGCAGCTCCATACCTTAAAATTCAATCACTCACGAGACGAAAATGGTCGGGACGTAACCACCACATCGCCCCTTTTTAGTGGTTTGTTGTTTGAGTTAGCTGCTCCTGTGCAGCTAATGGACGATGTTGTTATTTTTACGCCAAGTCCTTCCCGAATTAATTTGGATATCTTCAATGGTTGGGCAAAAAAAGCAAAATTCAAGAAAAAATCTATCAAAGAACTCTATCCAGATTTGGCAATTAGCGAAGCTACCAAAGAGACCTATCAAGTCATTTTCCGTAGCTTGGATACCGCTGGATTACTCCTAGAATCAGGCGTACTGAAAGCATTGCAAAATTTTAACGAACGATGGAAAATGAAAGTACATTGTGCTTGGATTGACGACAAAATCTATGTTAGTTTGCCTTGTAGTTTTGATTTTTTTGAAGCCAAAATGGATCAATCGCTCCAAGATCCTCAGGTTGTCCGAAAACTGCTTGCTCAGACTCAAATTTGCTTTCATTTGCTGGAGGATTTGAGCCAATTGCCTTTCCAGCAATCCATAATTATGACCAATTTTGATGGCAATGATAGTTACGACCACTTAATAGATTATTAGGAATCTTAGCAACTTCTACTTTTTAGCTCGCGTCATTTTTCAGAAAAGAATAAAAGTTAGCGTTGCTCTAAACAAGACCACTTTGCTGTTAGATACTAGAAGTTAGACTTCCGACAATAGCTTTCTATTGCCTTATCTACTATTTTAAGTAGGTATAACAAACATATTCCGATGAAAAACCCTTTAGAAGCAAATGAACGACTCGTGCCTGCCATAAAAAAAGCAGAAAAAAATCGTAAGCATCAATTGATACAATTGTATAGTATAAGAGCCTTGTTTTTGATTCCTTTACTATTGTTGGTAGCAGTAGTTTTGAGTATTGTTCGGGAGGACTACAGTGCTATTCTCCAACTTGGAGCATTGACCATCGCTACCACTTTTTGCCTCTATTATTTTGGTATTCGAGGTTTTGGCAAATCGTACAAATGGACGTTCAAAAAAGAGGTTTTCTCTAAATTAGTAGAACTCTATTTCCCTACGGTTTCTTATATGCCCCAAAGCGACCCACAACATACGGCGATCCTGTCAAAATCTGGCTTGCTAGATAGCTTCAACAGTTGTGAAATAGAAGATTACTTCAAAGGAAAAACGACTAACCAGCACGATTATCACTTTATGCAGCTGACTACCTCCACCAAGTACACCTACAAGGGTAGAAAGCAAAATCCGTATGAGCAGCATACCACTTTATACAGTGGTTTATTTTTTGAATTAGAAACCTCTTTGTATTTGCAAGAAGATGCTGTTTTTTTTGCCCCTAATCCTGACCAAATTGAGTTGGGACCATTTCAGGAATGGATAAAAAAAGTACGCTTTAGGAATGAAGTAATAAAAAAAATTGACGCTATAGACGAAATACAGCGACAAGCATTGCCAAATTATAGTGCTGTATTTCGTAGGTTGGATACCGCCTGTTTGTTGGCAAATTCTGGTTTATTGGAAATATTGCAGCGCTTCAACGAAGTATGGGACTGTCACTTAAGCTGTTCGTGGGTGGGCAACAAAATTTATATTTCCTTGCCCACTACCTTCGACTTTTTTGAACCTAATATACACCAGTCTTTCCATGATACGCTATTTATCAATCGCCTACAAGAGCAAATAAACCATTGTCTCACATTGCTCGAAGAGCTGAGTCAACTCTCGTTCGACCAAGTGCTAGTTCCCTTTGTAGCCAACAGACCACGTGGCGACGACTACTACGACCACTTGATAGATTATTAGCTCTTAGAGCATGTCTAAGTTTACAGAATGTGACTGGTAAAGAAAAATATGAACTAATAGTCTTGTTTTTCAGAACATTATGAAAATTATAGTTGTCTTGATAGAACACGAATCATGTAAGTAGGTGGACACACCAACCAACAACAAAAAACACTAAAAAAAAATACTTCCTATGAAAGACATCACCGAAATAAGGCAGCTCATAGCCCCCACAATAGAGCGAGCAGAAATAAAGCGTTTAGATATATTGACAGAACTTACGAAAAAACAGTTTTTATACGCCTTGCCTGTTGGGTTATCTCTTTTTATTTTTGTGACAGGTCTTGCCTCTGGGCAATATTTCATTGCCATTTTTGGTCTTATAATTTCTGTCATTGTCTTTATTTTTATTCGCAAAAAAGTGTTGCCACAAACAACGCTACGCTATCAAAAAGAAGTGAAATCAGTGCTAGTAGAAGCCGTAGCACGCACGGTCTATCCGTCCGTCAGCTTTGATGCTACTCATCATGTTTCTCGTCGCAATTTCAGTGCATCTACCCTCTATGATGATTACAATCAATATCGAGGGGAAGACCATTGCGAGGGCATTACTCTCAATCACACTGCTTTTGAGTTTTCGGAACTTCAAATAGAAAATGTCCATAAAGATTTTGAAAACTATAAAGCCTCTAGCACCGAGGAGATATTCAAAGGGCTGTTTGTGGTGTTGACACTTCCCAAGGTGATTTGCGATTATCCCATCAAGATATTGCCTGACATGGCTAACAAAAAAAGAGCCGCAGGCAAGCTCCTCCAAAAGAATTTCAGTCCTAAAACACATTCAGATAATTTGGTTTATTTTGAAGAAAATCCAGCATTTGAAGAAATGTATGCCGTCTATGCACAAGATGAAACTCAAGCCAGAAAAATTCTGACACCGACCATGCTTGGTGTACTCTATAACCTCAAATATAAGTTTGACCAGACTGCCCGTATTTGTATGATTGGCAAAAAAGTCTATATTGGAATTGCTAAAGCAGAAGATTATTTTGAGATTGACATCAAAAAATCATTGATAGA
Organism: uncultured Saprospiraceae bacterium; assembly: GCA_937139495.1. GTDB lineage: Bacteria > Bacteroidota > Bacteroidia > Chitinophagales > Saprospiraceae > Aureispira. The sequence continues at coordinate 13,289 of CAKZQC010000012.1, forward strand.
AGGAGACAATAGTTTGACTAAATTATGCAAAGAACTGGCATTAGTTTTTGCACTAGTCGAAGATTTTTCTACCTTTCATGATACAACACAACAAGCTCCTGCTACTTATTCTAATCCTTCTACAAATCCATTCTTATGATACAGCAAAAAATAGATACCGCCATAGAACAGTTTGGCAACCAACTCGTACAACTCGACCTAGAACAACAAGCCTACCTCAAACGTCAAAAAATAGCTAAAATAGGCATGATTGCTATTGCCTTAATATATGTAGGTATAATTTTTAGCCTAAAATTTTCGGGTTTTAGTACGACCGTTGCCGCAGCTATATCTACAGTTACGTTAGCGATTATGCTCAAACTGGCTCAAAACTGGTACCTCAGTCAAGCAGACATTTTTTCTGATTTCTACAAGAAGCATTTCATCAAAGAAATCATTACTCTTTTTTACCCCCATTATAGTTTTCAGTACTTGCCAGACAGCTTCCCTAGTCACCCCGAGTTGAGTACCAACAGCGACAAAAAACAACAAATCGTACAGCAAGATTTTATCAAGGGAGTCTCTGGCAACTTAGCGTTTAATATCAATCATGTTGTTGATGAAATCAGCAATTTTAAAGGTATTTTATACACCATACCATTGCACAAGGAATTGCCTCTTACTATTTCGTTTACGCCCAAGGTGCTTCCGTCCGAAATGGTACGCATGCACTTAGCCGTCCCCGACGAAACTTTGTCCCCTATGGATTGCCCCATTATCAAAGGGCATTTCATACGCCTATTGACCAACAATCCAGAACTACTTCCTCAGTTGATTACACCTGATTTTGTTTTGCAATTGCGTTATATTCAGCAAGTTTTCAATCGTCAATCGCTACCTGACTTTAGTCTAATTGACAATACTTTTTATATTCTAATCCCTAATTACAAACAGTATTTAGAAATTAGCCCGATGACTCCCATCGAGCACCACAGCGTCATCACACGACTCATCAAGCAAGTCGATAATATCATGGCACCTATCGAAAAGTTGTTGCCTATATTGGATAGGAACTTGCATCAAATAGAGGACTAAGTCTATGAATTTGCTGTATTTTTTGCGTCTAGTTCGTTGGCCCAATCTATTGATTATCCTTTTTCTGCATTTGCTCATTGCCTTTCAATTGCCTTTTGTTGCCTTTTCCGACACCTTATTTTGGTGCATGACAGGAGGTACCATTTTAATTGCTGGTGCAGGCAATATTATCAATGATTTATTGGATTACGAACTCGATATAGTCAATAAACCAGCTCGTGTTATTATTCATCGTTTTGTAAGTCATCAAGTAGCTTGGAACTACTATTTCGGACTAAATATACTGGCATTAGCAGCAGCTGTAGCCATACAAAACAACTTTCTGATTATAGTTTTTTTGCTCGCTATCTTACTGCTAGGAGCTTATGCTTTTTGGCTCAAAAAATCGTTGCTACTTGGCAATTTGGTCGTTAGCTTGCTTTGTGCGTGGATATTGGTCAATTTTTGGTGGCTCTACTATCCTGCACTCTCTGTTCTGTGGCAATCTACTTTACTTTTTTTTGCTAGTTTTGCCTTCGGGGCAACTTGGGCGAGAGAACTCCTCAAAGATTTAGAAGATGCCAAAGGTGATGAACTCTATCACGCTAAAACGGTTCCTATAGTATGGGGAAAAAATAATACGCTATTATTGACACAAATTATATTGTTTTGCGTATTAGTAGTATTATTGGTGTTGGCACTTTTTCTATATACCTGTACTTTGTATTGGGCAATCGCTTATACACTACTTATATTGATACCTAGTTTATTGTATTTGATGCTGCGCATCCATAAGCTATCCCGACTATCCGTGGTCGCTCCTACAGACTATCATGTTTGTAGCAGTTATCTGAAATGGTATTTTTTACTAGGGATTTGCTGTCTTTTTTTCATTTGATTTTAATTCTGCTTTTTTATGGCAATTCCTTATACTAGCCCTTTCAAATTATTTACTAATCTAACTGCCAATAGTACTGCGGACGAAATAGCCGCCAACAGAGCGGCAGTACTCCACAGGATTCAATATGCTACGGCAGACGAGTTGGTCAACTGGTACGGAACAGAAGTGCCAAAGTCGCAAATGACTCGCTTGCTACGGGAACTAGATAACTACTATACCCGTCAGTTTCACATTGCTATTTTTGAAGATAAGCAGTTGCTCAATTTCTTGGAATATGGTCAACTGAATTTCTTGCGAGATTACCAACCCAATAGATTGCCTAACGAGGCAGATTTTGTCAATTTTATTGCTCCTTATTTTGGGTTTCAATACTCCGAAACATTGCTGCAAGCCATCAAGACAAACGACAAAGAACTGCTCCAATTGTTAGCCATAGAAGGACTGCCAATGGTGGGCGACTTTGAAGAACATTGCTATCAAGACAGCTTGCAATATATCAATCAAACCTTGCAGGAGTTGCAAGCATTGCAAAAAGAAAAACAACTCATTGGCTTTTCCGATCAAGAATTAACATCCTATTTGCCCAACCGCACCATAGAACTATACAATAGTTTACCTGATTATTTTAGTCCTGTTCGGGACAAAATCGGCAACGAAGTTTATAACGTATCGGTCGTACTCCTACAGGATTTTGGACACAGTACAGGTGCCAGTGTCATGGTCAAACAAGGACTAAAACTCAAACTCGACCAGTCGGTACGACAAGCCTTGGAGCAGATGCTCAAAAATTTTAGTGTCCGCTCCAAAATACCTGCGGCAATTTGGGTTGGCTTATCTGCTATTGGATTGCTTTATATCCTTAGGTTTTTAGAAACCTATTGGTATGGAACCTAGCATCTCTGTATAGCCTTTCTTATTTTTTGCAATTTTTTGGTTCTACAATGAACGTTTGTACCTCCATTTTTGTACTGTATAAAATAAATACTTTTACCCGACTACTTTTGTTTGAAGACTGCTCTAATATGCACGTCTTTTATTGCATAAAAAACTAAACTTAATAAACAGTGGCGAACAGCGAAGTAATTTTACTTTTAGAAGAAGTAGATTTGGTAGAATTCTATGGACAGAATGATGCTAAACTCAATCTCGTACGTAAGGCGTTTCCTGATACGGTTATTACTTCTAGAAGTAATATGATAAAAATAACAGGCGACAAAAAGCGTGTCCAAGAAATAAAAAATAAGCTAGAGAGCATGTCTAAATTGCTCAAGCAACAAAAAAAATTAACCCTCAATCATGTCAAAGAAATATTGAGTGGCGGCAATCCTTTTGCCAATAAGCTGCCCAAAGACAGCAAGAATATTATTGTACACGGCAGAAACGGCAAAACGATTACACCTCGCACCAAGAATCAAAAAAAATTGGTGCAATTATCCAACGAAAATGATGTTGTTTTTGCGATAGGACCTGCGGGTACAGGCAAAACTTATACCGCAGTAGCACTGGCAGTACGTGCATTGAAGCTCGGTATTGTTAGTCGTATTGTATTGACTCGCCCAGCGGTAGAAGCTGGCGAAAGTCTAGGTTTTCTGCCTGGTGACATGAAGGATAAAATTGATCCTTACTTGCGTCCCTTGTACGATGCCCTCGACGATATGATACACCCCGAGAAGCTCGCACAGCACATGCAAAATAGAATTATCGAAGTCGCTCCCCTAGCGTTTATGCGTGGGCGAACACTCGACAACTCGTTTATCATACTTGATGAGGCACAGAATACGACCGAAACGCAGCTCAAAATGTTTTTGACTCGTCTAGGACCAAGTGCCAAATGTATTATTACAGGCGATTTGTCGCAAGTAGATTTGCCTCGCAATCAACGTTCTGGGCTTGTTCGTAGTTTGGATATTTTGGATAATATAAACGGCATTGGTATCCTTCGTTTGACTTCTAGCGATGTCGTGCGTCACCGATTGGTCAAAGAGATTATTGATGCCTACGACAAGGCTGGAGACGCTCCTGATCCTCGCAATCGCAACAACCATTACAACAATAGAAAGGAGAATAGCAGAGCAGTAGAAAAAAATACGGCTGCTAAAGAACCTGATAAAAAAGAGGAAGAAGAATAATGTTTAATTCTTCTTGCTACCACCTAAATCAAGCAACTACTTTTAGATAAAAGTAGTTGCTTTTTTGTGGCTAATATTCAGCAAAGATTAGAGGTTATTACAAATAAAATTTACAAATCGTCAGGAACAGGAGTAGGCATAAAGAAGGAAAATTGACCACTTTTATGCCCTAAATTCTTCCATGTTGTCGTTTTCATTTTGATTGCGACAATACTGCCTACAGGCAAATCAGCAAAAATTGTATCTTTCTGAAAGTAGTTGATTGCTTCGATAGTAGAAGGATTGTGTCCCACTATCATCACTTGATCGAGCGAGTCAGGCAGCTGCTGTATGAATTTGATATAAACAGGCGTAGTTGATTTGTACAATACCTCTTGCTCTACTATATTTTTTTTGTGTAAGTCCAACTTTTTAGCAATTTGTTCAGCAGTCGAAGTGGCACGTTTGGCAGTACTACTGTATATTTTTTGCACCACAATATCTTTTTTGTCTAGCTGTTTCCCCATCTTTTTAGCCTGTTCTTTCCCTTGCCGTTTTAGCTTGCGGTCTATATCTTTTTTGTCCTCTTTAGGCTTTTTTGTTTCTGCGTGCCGCACCAAATAAACCGTTTTGACACCCTCCTCCTCTGTTGGCTCTTCGCAGCCAACAATAACAGTACTCAGCACGATTGCCAATATGAATAATATGGTAGTATAGCTTTTCATTATTTTGATAGTTTTTTTATTCGAGGTTATTATGAATAGATTCGTATAGCAAGAAGATAGATTTTCACCCTCATACAACGCCATTCGTAATAGCCTCTATTTCTTTTTTAGCAATTTTTATTTCTTTCTCAATCAAGCTCAAATCCGCTGCCTTTTGACTAATGTGATGTTCATACAAACTGATTTGTTGGTGCTGTTTAGCAAACTTCCCAGACTCCAGTTGTTCGCTCAGGTTCATTTTGTCCTGTACCTTATCTTTAAACGACTCCAACATATCTGCTACTTTCAGTTTTGTAGATTGATTACCTTGATGTAGTAATTGATGTTTGTGATCAAATTCTTTTTTGAGTTGCAACAGCTTCGCCTGATAATCTTCTCTAAACGTCCTCAATTCTGCTTCTAGCAGCGTTTTTTCTAGTGTATCCAATTCATTTTCGTAGTTCAAGTACGCTAATTTTTGAGCGGGCAAAACGCCTGAAAGTCGTTTTAATTTAGGCTGGCTATTCATAGCAATAGTTACTTCCTGTTGTACTTTCTTGATAGCAGCTACTTCTTCTCCCATCAAGTATTTTGCTTGTTTATCCTTCTCGGAAACCACTTTCATTTCTGCTGCAATAGCGGCTTGTGTTTGGGCTCCAATCTTATCAATAATAGGCTTATTTTTTTTATAAATTTCCTTTTCTCTTTTTTCTTTGACCATCTGCAACAGGTCCAATTCCGTTTTCATGCGTCGCAAATCTTGTTTTATCAATCCTCGCTGCTGATAAAAACTGTACAAGCTACCCTCCCAATATTTTAGCTTTTGATTCAGCGTCATAGCCATGGGTTTCCCAAACTTTTGCTTCAAACTATTGACTCCATTTTCGTATTGTTGGCTAGTCGATTTGACCGATATAAGCAATAGGGGCAAAAAAGCAAGCGTAGCCAATACCAACAAAACAATAACGCTTATAAATTGCCACGCATTATAAAGTGTATCATTCATCAAAAAAGCCAGTACTATTCCTGCAAACAAAAAAGTCAATAGTAAATATCTCTCTTTGATAAATTGTCCTATCTGCTGGTAAGATTTTTTGATTTCTACCAGCCACGGACCATTATTATCTGCCAATAATGACGTACTGTTTGGTTGAGTTTCTTCCGTTATCATTTGACCAATGATACTTTGTTTTTCTTGCAGAAGCTGCTCTACGGCTATTTCGTACCAGTTTTTTGGGTTCAGTGTATTTAGAGCTATCTTTTGAGAGGGCAACACTCGATTGGTCAACAGCAATGGATGATACGATAGCTCCAACAGCCACTCTTCGGCAGTAGCTCTAGCAGTAGGTTTTTTTGCTCCCAGCAGCAGTGTTTTGTCAAACAATCCTTTTAGCAAATTATCGGATTTTCGATAGAGCTGATGCAAGGAAGGTACAATCGAAAAATATTGCTTCATCTCAGGGTTATGTACAAAAAGCCCTGCCTTGATTTTATCCCCCAAGGAGGTCGCATTTTGGTAAGGAGCATTGGAAGTGGCGGCATACGGGTGTATCCCGTACAGGATTCTATAAAAAATAATAGCAAGACTAAATTCATCCCAATTCGCAGGAATCATTGTCGTCGTTGGCTTGATACCTTCATAATATTCCGCAGGAGTATATTCGGGCGTAGCCACCGTCGCCTTATACAGTACTTCGTTGTTTTGAGTGACTTGTACCGAATCTATATCCACAAGCGTAATCCAGCCATTGGATTGCAACAGCACATTATCAGGTTTGAGATCAACCAAGGTGTAGCAGCCTGTTTGGTGTAGCCGATAGAGTGCTACTGCCATATTATAACAGACTTTGAGTCGCAAACGCTCCGAGTCGGACGAGTGCCGACGCAAGCGGCTCCAACTTTCGTCCAGTCTATTGATTGGCAACTTAGGCGAGCACAATACTTCTAGTGATTTGCCCTTGGCATGTGGCATCAGGTAGCCTACAAACTGCTTTTCGGCATTGTACAAAGCATGCAAGGGCCATGCTATCGGAAAATCTGCCTGCTCTACTCCTTCTGGTGGGTGCTGTATTAAGTGTTGTATTTTTGCTTGCTTCTCAGTCGTCCGTTTTGGCAAGTAAAATATTTTGGCAATTAGTCCTTTCAATGCACTGGGTGCCAACAACTCAAACAGTTCGCCTTCGCCACCAGCCGCCAAAGGACGGCTTGCTAATCGAACGGGTTCTTGACTACGTTCTAGATAATATAGTTCGTGTTCCGTAGGCATTCGTTTAGAAATTAATTGACACAGAAGAAAAAAAGTAGTTGCTATTCTGCTGGTTCAGCAACAGGATTTTTGACAACCAAAATCATTGTTTTGTCGTCGGTCTCGTGCTTAAATTGTTTCGTTCCTTCTTTCAAGAAACCTGCCCAAATCGTATTAATTTCTTCTTGTGTTTTTTGTTCTGCATGCAGCTGCAACATTCCTTTGACATTCGGCTCAAAAAAGCGAACAAAAGGACGATTCGGGTCGTGGTATTTTTGATTGGCTTCGTCCCAGACATTGACTTCAAAAGAACCGTTTTCGCAACCATCGCTCAACAAGGCAAACGCTCGCACCTCGGCTTGTAGAATACTCGTATCTACATATTTTTCTACGCCTTCCACTGTCCAGATATTGGACGTAATAAAGACAGTTTCGTTGACTTCATTGCCCCGAAAGGGCTCAAAAAGAGCCTTCCAGTCACTGGGTGCCGTCGAATAGGCGGCTCGACCATCGCCAATATGCGTCACCAACATTCCAAAAGGAGCATACAAAACAGCCAATACCGTACAAGCCAAATCACCAATAGGAATCCCTTCGTTCTCGGCATACATGCCCAACCGCTGCCGAGTCAATTGCAAGGCTTTGACGGCTTCCTCTCTCCAAACTTCTTCTGTTGGCATGGTCTCTAAGCTGTCCCATTTATTTTGCTTTAGCAATTCTTCCAAGCAGTGTGCTATATTTCTAGCCACAAAATCAGAGCCTTTGTCCGATTGTTTGGCAGAGCCTGCCCCATCACAAACCACGGCTATTCCCCAAGTATCGTTCGGTTGACGATACTCGCAACTGTCCTGACAAGGCAAGTTCGTAGCAATATGTCCGTTGCCCATTACGGAGGCATAAGCAGCAGTCCAAGTGGCTTTTTTGTTTGTTGTTGGCATTACGATTAGGTTGGTTTTTCTTTTGGTAGATGGAATTAGAATTTCATTTGAGCCCAGTCACTTACTGGTGGCAAATCAATACTTTCGCCTTCTTTAGATTGCGTAATAATACCAATACTATTGCTCAACCATTTGAAAAACTCTGAAAACTTGTAGCCTGACAACGGCAATGCAGGTGCATTATTCGGGCAAATTTGATTGAGTACTTGATGATTGAATCCTTTGACACCTAAGCCCCAAAAAGTAAACTTCTTGCTATCTATTGCTGCTTGGATTTCCTTGGACAAACCTGCTACATCTTGGTCTCTGTCAGGTTCTCCATCAGTAATCAAAACCATAATCGGGCGGTAATAAGGTTGCCCTGTTTCCTTGTACCATTGCTTGCGTTCTTCGGTCTTGCGCATGGCTTGACGTACCGCGTCCACTAAACGAGTCGTGCCACCAATATTGAGTGTTGGCATATCGAAGTTGTCGATTAGTGCAGGCTCTTGTATCGTCTTGATATTGCTACCAAAAGTAGTAATACTGACCTCCAAACGATTGGCAGCAATCAAATCTTCTTCGATAGCGGCATAAAATTCTTGCAGTCCTCTGTTTAGTTCTCTAATCGGCTGTCCGCTCATAGAACCTGAAGTGTCTAGTATCAGCGTACACAAACATTTTTGTTCGTAATTATCGGGGGTTTCTCCTGTGAAGTAACTCATGGATATGATTTATTTTTTATTTTTAGAAATAGTAAAACTACTGCAATTAATAGTATTGCTATACAAAAAGTTCCTTGTTATTTTCTCAATTGCTAATAGAGGTTATTACGAATAGAGTTGTATAGAGGTGGCGAGATAGATTTTTTTGAGTAGCAAGGAAAGACGGAAATTCGTAGCCTTAGCTACGAATTTGAGTACTTGACGCTGCCTACTCGAAAAAATCTATTTTCGTTGCCTTACGAATTTATTCGTAATAACCTCTAATATAGCAAATTATTATTTTTAGTTGGTACAAATGAAAAGAGAAGTTTGTAAGCTATTGCAATAAGCCATAAAAATAGAGCTTAGCAATATTTAATTGCTAAGCTCTATAAGTAAAAGTATTACGAATACAATTCGTAATCTATTTTATTTTCACAATTGCTTCTTGTGTTTTAGCACCATTACTATTTATGGTTTGTAGGAAATAAGTTCCACTAGCCAACTCTTGCAAATCGACCTGGTAGGTACCCGATTGAGTCAACTCACTTTGGTACAATATTCTACCCAAAACATCGACAATTGCTACTTTCAATGTTTGTGCAGCAGCTATTTCTACTTCCAAATTTAGAACAGTTCGAGTAGGATTTGGATAAGCTTTTATCTTATTTTGGCTATCCAAATCGGCTTGACTGGTAGACATATTAAGACACCTTACTACCTCTGTAATTTGAGTTGCAATAGAAGAACAACCATTTCCATCTGTATAATTATAAGAAATAGCATAAGTTCCTATTCCTGCCGAATTAGGCAAAAAAGCATTGCCCGAAACGCCTGTCCCTGTGAATGTTCCTCCTACTGGACTAGCACTTAATACGACTCCGTTCAAGGTATCACAATAAAATGTTGCCAAGGCATTAAAATTCAATATCGGCAGTGGATTAACTGCAATAACTGGCGTACTAGCCGTATCACTACAACCATTAGCATCTGTACCAATAACCGTGTATGATTGTGTTACTGTTGGAAAAAATGCTGTCCCATTATTAACACCATTTGACCAACTATAGGTCTGTCCACCTGTGGCAGTTAATGTCAACGGATCCCCTTCGCAGACAGCTGCCATAGAAGGTGTTGGTTGCACTACTGGCTTAGCATTTACCGTAACAACTGGCGTACTAGCCGTAATCGTACTATCTAGTACGCAATATGCATTAGATTCTAAATAAAATTCGACTTGATCATTGCTCTCTAAAGTACTTGTTTGGTAGCTGGTAGATCCTGTACTTACAATCGCTCCATTAACCAACCAATTATAGACAGGGTTTGGTCCAGCATTGGTGACCGTAGCAGTAAACGTAACAGGTGTACCTTCGCAAATCGTATTATTATTGACGGTAACATTCGCTAATGCAGTACTTCCATTACAGACAAAAAAGCTATCGGTTTTATTATTTGACCAAGCACCATTTTCATCTTGTGCCCGTACACTCAGTGTATGCCACCCTACTGCCAAAGCAGCTGTATTAGTACTATCTTTGTGTACTATTTGTGCTGCTGGAGGATTGGCTGCCACTGTTGTGCCTGTCTGTACTCCAGGAGTGCCATCTACTACATATTCTACCACTACTAGCTTTGCTTTTTTGGTAACCGTCACTAGATAGCGTGCCGTATGCGACCATTGTCCCATATTGTTGTGGTAGCGAATACCAAACACGTGTAGTCCTGTACTAATGCCTGTCATGTCAATGCTATCTATTAGATTGATAGAATCTGCTGCTGCGAAAGTCCCTAAACTTGGAGCATTTCCGATACCTGGATCAGCATCAAAGAAATATTCTCCGCCTACTATTACGGCAGGAAGCTGTGGCTGCGATACTTGAATCGTATAGCATTTTGTATGCGACCATTGGTTCATATTATTGCGGTAACGCACACAAAATCGGTGTGTTCCTCTACTCAATGTATCCAAGTCTAGGCTATCAAGTACATTATAAGGATCCATTGGTGTATTGACCGAAAAAGGCACGCCATTACCGATACCTGGCTCCACATCCACGAAGTGTTCCCCTCCTACTATAAGTGGTGTCGTTCTAGGTTGCATTACCTGAATAGGATAGCACTTGGTGTGCGACCACTTGCCTAGTGTATTGCGATAGCGAATACAAAACTGGTGTTTGCCTTGCGTCAACCCAGCCAAATTAATACTGTCTATTTGATTGATCGAATCAGCTGGATTGTTTACCACCATAGCGATACCATTGGTGACTCCTGGGTCTGTATCAAAGTAATATTCTGCGGCTACTATATTCTGGGCGGTGAGCTGCGATGCCAGCCCTCCCCATAGTAACAACAGCATTATTACCTTGGTAATAAGTTGTTTGATTATCATAATTTTTGTTCTTTAAGTTGGTCTATTTGCTTGGATTACAATCCAATATTAATAGATCTTTTTCGTTGAAATAAATGCTTGGTGTTGACTTCTCGACTAGCTTAGTCAATTGTCTTGGCTTCTACTTCAAACTTAAGGAACTGCCCCTGTCCTACTACAGGATTAAGGATAATCAACTGCTCTATATTCGGCTTATTCGCTTTGCCATCATAAGGCAAGTCTGTGGACATAGGCAATGCTCCACCATGTATTCCCATATCAGTACCTCCTACTCCAGCACCTTTTGCTAGTGAGTTGGCTTGTAGTTGTAGGTCAGCAGTAGCTACATCAGCAAGACTAGCCGAAGCGAGATTAACTACAAATAATGGACTAGTATTTGAAATATTTCCATTGGTGGTACCTGCTACACTATTATTAGATAAGTTATTTTGTTGGACATTAGATACATTGCTGTTCAGATCAACCCTACCATTTACATCTACAAAAATATTATTCTTAACAAGTGTATTTGTGCAGTTAATAAGACAATAATCTACGTTTGTAAATATATTATTCTCAACAGTAGCCGATATTAAAGCGTTAATGCTGTATGTACCATGGCTAGTACTATTTATATCAACATTGTCAATCCAATTATTTGCGATAACCCATCCAGAAGCTACACCGTAACCAGTGCATAATTGCGTTTCATAAACAATACAATGCCTAATAACCCAGTTGTTACCACTAGAGTGAATTTTGAAATATTCCCGAAGATTGTTATTGTTTGTATAACCATTTCTATACAAATAACATTTTTCTATGGTGATGTTATTCACTTGAAGACCATTTGATTCATCTATATAACCATCAATATATAAACTAACTAAACTACTCCCCGTAGCAGTATTGGCTGTAAAAGTAATATGACTAAAAGGAGTACGAGAAACCCCCGAGTATCCCTCTCCAATAATCGTAAGTTGTTTGTTGATCGTAATATCTCCATAATCAAGCCCCGAAGCATGTACAAATAGTGTATCGCCAGCTATGGCATTATTGATAGCTGTTTGGGCATCGGTGTACTGAGCTGGAACACCTCCATTATTGCTTACTGTAATAATCGTAGCTTGGGCATAGTAGCTACCAAATAGTAGCATTAAAATAAACATTGTCGTCTTTAACATAATCTCGTTTTTTGATTTCATAAAAAAAATAGTTTAATTAGACCGCTCTGGAGCTTATCTATCAACTTGTTGGTATGCCTTACAAATTTGGCACTAAAATTAGTTGAATACAAACTGCCAATAGTTGATACGTACCTTTTTGGGGTCTTTTATATGGTCAATCGAGCTATCAAAAAAACATTAAACACTCTTAATCAAATAATTACGAACACATTCACACCATCTCACAACTTATCATGCCATGAATGAAGAACTTCATTTTCTATACAAAGAACTGCCTCTCTTAGATCAAAAAAACATTTATCACACTTTTGAGAAGGCAGAAAAAACAAAACGATTAATTAAAATTTTAGAAACAAAAGGAAAGTACTTTAGTACTGCTTATGCTGTTGCTAATATCTACGAAGAAGAAATGACTACTGTTGATTTCAAGACATTGGTCAATCGCTTCTACAAACTACGAAAAGAGCTAAAAGATTGGCTATTGCAACAGCTCAAAAACAGTCCTGTGGCATTGGCAGAAGCTGAAAAAGAATTAATGTTTATGCGGCAGTTGGTCGCTATCAACGAATACCACCAAGCAGAACAGCGGTTAGTTGATCTAGAGAAAGTATGTTGGGATTCTAATCTATTTGAGATCCTTTATCAAGTCATTGAGCTGCGCATAAAATGTGTACAATTTACTTTTGGAGTGAACTACGCCAAACAACAAAAATTGCTGGAAGATTATCAATTAGCTTTTAAGTTATTAGGTGTATTGGTCCAACTAAAAACAATGGGATATGGTGTAGCATATAAGTCAATGGTTGAAAAGGAGTTGACGATGAACAAGACGCTAAAAATGCTTAGGAAATACAAGATGTATCCTCGTTTCAAGAAAGTATATCATTACATCATTTTTTCTGTAAATTATGCAAGTATTGATATTAACAAACAAACATTAAGTCGTCATTTGAGTAGTTTCAGGTCTATCACTGACGCTAATCCTACTTTGCCTAATATATTTCTACAGAAAGATTATCAGCAAAAAGATATGTTGTATTTTTCTATCAAAGAGGCTTCTTTTTATGCCAATCGTAATGAAATAGAAAAAGCACTCTGTATTGTAAAAGAAGTAGTGGAAACAGAAAAAGCAACGGATGTTTACTTGATCAAAAATACAGGATACCTCTATAATATTTATTTCATTGGACTGTGTGCTACGGATTATGATTTTGCCTACCAACAATTGGAAACCTATCAACAGTTTATAGAATCCAACCCAATTGACAGCAATGATCTTCCTTTTGATGTTATTCAATTGGGATTTTACTGTCAGGCTTTCCCCTATTATACCGTAGCACAAAAAGATTTAGAAAAACTCTTGCTTACGTCATTAGATTATGAACAAAAAATAAAAGACACCTTGTATAGAGGCTTACGCCAAATTGCTCATTTTCAACTATATGTCATTACACAACAGTGGCAAAAAGCATCAGCAGTGCTTGATAATCAACATAGTTTAGCATTCCATGCTGAATATGGACAAGATTTTGATTTCAGGGCATTCTTCCATCAAATATTGCACTTAATCCAGCACAAAGATGCTACTGAATGGAGTCGTTTTAAGCAATCTTTCGCAAAAGAGCGTAAACGATTGAAAACAAAAGTACCACCCTTATTTTTGTCTTGGTTCAATTGGACAGAACAGGTCTGTGCCTATTACTATACCAGTTAGAGTATCTCTAAACTAGTCAATCCTGTGTCATTTTGATAGCTATTTTTCAGTCGCTCAATTGTTTAGTATTATCTTTGTACTCGTCAGTATTGCAAGTAAATAAAAACTATCATGGAACACTACCTGAACATCATCAAAAATTCCTACAGTGAATTTTCCACCTATCTAGTCGATGAGATTACACTTCACTATACCTACAAACCGCTTTGGCAAAACTTTTTTTATCTGCTAATTGCCGTTTCACTGTTCTTTTTTGTGCTGGAAATAGTCGTGCCATGGAGAAAAAAACAAGCTGTTTTTCGCAAGGACTTTTGGTTGGACGCATTTTATATGTTTTTCAATTTTTTCTTGTTTTCACTCATCATTTTTTATGCGGCTAGCAATGTCGTCGTCAACTTATTTACAGATGGATTGGCAGCTATTGGCATTACCAATCTAGTAGCTTTCGAAGTTCAATCGTGGCCCATTTGGGCACATCTGTTATTAGGGTTTGTAGTGCGTGATTTCGTGCAATGGTGGATACATCGACTGCTGCACAAAAGTGAATTTCTATGGGAATTTCACAAAGTCCATCATTCCGTAGAACAAATGGGTTTTGCAGCTCACCTGCGATATCACTGGATGGAAAATGTGGTCTATAAAAGTTTGGAATATCTTCCGTTGGCACTCATCGGAATTGGGCTCAACGACTTCTTCATTATTCACTTATTTACGCTCATTGTTGGGCATTACAACCATGCCAACATCAAACTCCCCGAATGGGTCAAAGGCTTAGGTTTTGGGGCGTTGATTGGAGCCTTTTTTGCTTTCATAGCGGTACAAGCTAGCCCTATCGGAGCGTTAGCCATTATAGGCATTGCCATGCTAATAGGGGTATTAGTCAGCCCTTGGATTAAGTATATTTTCAATAGTCCAGAAATGCACATTTGGCATCATGCTTACCACCTACCCAAGGAGCGCTATTCAGGCGTTAATTTTGGACTAACTTTGAGTTGTTGGGATTACATTTTTGGTACTAAATACATTCCTAGCTCTGGGCGAGATATTGCCCTCGGATTTGAGGGCTTAGATGAGTTTCCAGATAGCTTTTTGGGGCAAGAACTACACGTAGGATTAAGCAAAAAAAAGCTTTCTAATACTTCTATTTTAGACAAACAATAGCTTCCAATAGTGTGCTATTCTCTGTCAGGAATTTTTTGATTTGTTTATCAAAATTATCCTTACGGTAATAACTCAAATCGCCCCAAGAATCGCTATCGTAAGCAAGGGCATAATCGCTAAACACGATTTGCTTTTCACCTTGATATATTTTGTAATCTAGGAACGTATCGACACAACCCCAATTGTACTCAAATTCAGTCAACTGAAAGGTTACTTTCAGCAAATCGCCCCAGGCAATTTGCAGCTCATTGACTTGCTTAGTCAAATGGTGCTCAAAAAAATAATTCACGACATATTTTATCGCTTGTGCAGCCGTATATTGATAACTGGATTGCAGCAGCAAATGAGCCAACAGTGTATTTTGTGGTTCATAAGACTGCAATAAATCATCAATTGGTGTATTTTTGTCGCTCACTATTTTTTGAAATTAAATATTATCATGAAAATATTATTTTCTATTGTTTGCTGTTGCTTACTCTCTCAATTCACTTTTGCCCAAACCTTAACCATACAAAATGCTCCTTGGCAAGGACAAGATTATGTCAGTATAGATTTTGAAGGTGCAGCACCAAAAAAAGGATACAAAAAAACACTGCATTTGCAAAATACAGGCGAACAAACCTTAATTATTGAGTCCGTAGAAGGCGGTTGTGATTGCACCAAAGTTCGCCTCAAAAAAAAACAACTACTACCACAAGAAAAAACAACGCTAATTATTCGTTGGAATCCTTCGCAAGATACAGAATTTAGTAGTTCTATCATGATCAAAAGCAACGATACGACACGTCCTGAAGCTTGGTTAGAATTATTAGCTAATGTAGAAGATTGATTTTTTGTTATCTTTGCTTCTAGCTTATTACACATTTTAGAAACGCTCTTAGCCATTACCATTACTTATGAAATTTGAAGGAACAAAAAACTATGTCGCTGCCAAAGATTTGCAAATAGCCGTCAATGCAGCTATTGCTATGCAGAAACCGTTGCTCATCAAGGGCGAACCCGGTACAGGCAAGACGCTTTTAGCGTTTGAGATAGCCAAAGCACTCAACAAAAAACTATACACGTGGCACATCAAATCGACCACCAAAGCACAGCAAGGATTGTATGAATATGATGCCGTTTCTCGCTTGCGTGATTCACAATTGGGCGATGCCAAAGTACAAGATATTAGCAATTATATTGTCAAAGGAAAACTTTGGGAGGCTTTTGAAGCAGACGAACAGGTAATTTTGTTGATTGACGAAATCGACAAAGCCGATATTGAATTCCCAAACGATTTATTGTTGGAATTGGACAAAATGGAGTTCTTTTGTTACGAACTCAACCGTACGATTGTAGCCAAACACCGCCCGATTATCATCATCACTTCCAACAACGAAAAGGAATTGCCTGATGCGTTTTTGAGACGTTGTTTTTTCCACTACATCACCTTTCCAGACAGAGCGACTTTGCTCAAAATTGTACACGTACATTATCCTGATTTGGAGCAGGAGTTACTACAAGAAGCCTTACAAACCTTTGAAGCAGTACGCCAAGTACGAGGACTCAAAAAGAAACCTTCTACTAGCGAATTGATTGATTGGATCAAGCTATTGGTGGTAGGTCAAATCAATGCTGACCACCTCAAAAAAGCAACTAAAGAAGGGCGTATTCCATTGCTTGGTGCCATTATCAAAAATGAGCAGGATATGGCTTTGGTCAATCGCTAAGGAATAAACAAAGTGCAGGACAAAAGTTACAAATACGTATTCCAAGGGCGTTGTTTAACCTCCAAATAAGGTACTAAGTACCTCGTTAATGAGTTGGAAACAATCTTTTGTCTTGTACTAATTTTCACTATGAAGTTGTTGAACCCCATCTAAAAAAAATACTATGTCAGAAAAACTACTGGATGAAACTACAAGAGACAACACGCTGTCAACTAAAAAATTTGGCTATCGTATTATCGAGTTGTCAATCATAGGCGGCAATCTATTTATGTTTATAAAATTTGTAAAACTCTTGCTAGATGCTCATATATTACTCACTCCTTTTTTCTTATTCGTTCTATTTTTATTAGTCATAGTTTTGTTTCCCGTCCCTCTTTTTCGTGCTTGAAACCGAGCCATAAATAAAGAAACCGTAGCAGAAAGACAAGCTGCTATAAAAAACATTTCTGATCATACAATTATGCCTTGTATGGCTGCTGCTTTTTTTTGGCTGTTAATTGGTTTGCTTTGGTTCTTCCCAATCATCAATAAAAATATAACGTGGCAGATAATTGACTATTTTTCATTCGCAATACTTATAATAATCAGCCCAATACAATTTATTTATAGCTGCTATATTTATACAAGACAACATACTTTTACGAAAGCTCAGTTTCTAGTCAAGCGTGGCTACGAATCTATCAAAAAAGACTAATGTATTGATACCAAAATCTACGCATGATGATAAGGCATATTGCGCAATATCGTCATTGCTCTATAGATTTGCTCCAAAGCAAAAACTCGTACCATTTGGTGTGAAAAAGTCATTTTGGAAAGGGAAATTTTGCCGTTGGCGCGAGCATAGACTTCGTCCGAAAAACCATACGCCCCTCCTATCAAAAATACGATGCGGCGGTGACTCATTTGGAGCTGTTGTTCCAAATATTTGGCAAACTTGATGGAAGAAAATTCTTTGCCTCGTTCGTCGAGCAATAACAAACAATCGCCCTTGTCGAGTTTCTTCAATATGGCTTCGCCTTCTTTCTTTTTGATACGCTCCTCAGGCATATTTTTGGCATTTTTGACATCGGGAATCGTGTATGTTTCAAATGGCAAAAAATGTTCTAATCGTTTGGCATAAATACCTTGTCCTTCTTGGATATAACTAAAAGAAGTATCCCCTACCCACCATAATGCTGCTTTCATGTCGCTTTTTTAATCTTGAATGCCTATTTTGAGGCAACTAATTGACGCCAAATTAAACATTTATTAAT
Source organism: uncultured Saprospiraceae bacterium (assembly GCA_937139495.1). GTDB lineage: Bacteria > Bacteroidota > Bacteroidia > Chitinophagales > Saprospiraceae > Aureispira. Next base: position 31,316 of record CAKZQC010000012.1, read on the forward strand.
TAAAGTACCCTTATTGGTCATTAAAAATTTATCAACCAACACTTAATCAAATTGAAACGCTACTTTTTTCATATTGCTTACCGAGGTACTTCTTACAGGGGCTGGCAGCGTCAACCCAATGTACGCAGTGTACAAGAAATGCTCGAAAAATACTTGGCTCGCACGCTCAAACTGCCCATGATTAGTATTATCGGCTGTGGCAGAACAGACGCAGGCGTTCACGCCAGCCAATATATTTTTCATACTGACTTGGTATCTATTCCCGACCGATTGGCGTTCATGCTCAACAAGCAATTGCCTGACGATATTGTTATTTTTGATATTTTCAATTTAGACTACGATTTGCACGCTCGTTTTGGAGCAATTAAGCGTACCTACGATTATTTTTGGCATCAGCCCAAAGATCCTTTTTTGGTAGGCTTGAGTAGCCATTGTCCTTATCCAGAACCGCTCAATATAGAACGGATGCAAGCGGCACTAGCTATTATGGCACAGCAATCCGACTTTGCGGCTTTCTGCAAATCACCCGACAAACACAACACCACCATTTGCCACATCAAAAATATTAGTTTGTATCAAGATAAAACAGGACAACGTTTTCGATTGCAAATTACAGCCAATCGTTTCTTGCGTGGCATGATTCGGATATTGGTACAAAAAGTACTCGAAATAGGCGAAGGTTATAGCACTTTGGAAGATTTGCAACACAGTTTTGACACCAATACCCGAGGAGCAAAACTCAAATCCGCTCCTGCCGATGGTTTGTATCTTTCGGTTATCGAATATCCTAAATTACAATTGCCTAGTCAAACTATTTTTCCTATTTTTGATTTGCAATGGAATAAAATTCACTAAGAATAACACTACAATTTATAACGATATGGCAACTCCCATCACAGAAATAGAAGGAATCGGCAACACTCAAGGTGCTAAATTACAAGAAATAGGTATCCATACCATAGAACAACTCTTGCAAGCTGGCAATTATCCAAAAGGAAGAAGCGACTTGGCTCAACAAACAGGCATTGCACCCAAAGTACTCCTCAAATGGATCGGCATGGCAGATTTATTTAGAGTACAAGGCGTTGGCAAACAGTTTGCAGAACTGCTTAAAGTAGCAGGCGTAGATACCGTCAAGGAACTCAAAATGAGAAACGCTGCCAACTTACAAACTACATTGACGGAAGTCAATGCAGAAAAAAAAGTATGCAAAGCAGTACCACACGAAGTGCAATTACGTCACTGGATTGCTCAAGCCAAACACCTAGAAACTCGTTTGAGTTATTAGAGCATGTCTAATTTTAGCCACACACTTCGAGATTTTTACTATTAAAAATCTCGAAGTGCTGGAAATTTTTCTAACAAAACAGTTTGTGCCTCCTCAAACTTCGCCCATTGTTTGGGGGTCGTTTCTGGGTCAGGCACTATCGCCCCATGATACTGTCGTTGCAAGTCTTGATAATGCAAATTTGCTTGCTGATATTGCTGGAGTTGCAATACCAATAAAGGAATATAATTGATGAGATGAAAACAATCGCTAGGATTCATTTCTAGCGCTTTGGCATAATATTTTGCTGCTTTTTTAGCATCTTGATACTCATTGTCATACAATTCTGCCAAGTTGCCGAGCAGCACATACGAATAAGGATTATTTTTGATTCCTTCCAAGTAAATTTGCTCTGCTTCCTTTGGCTTCTTTGCCGTTATCCACATTCTATTGCCATAGATATTCCAAGCAAAACTACGTGCTGGATACTGCTCCATGATTTCTAGTAGCGTCTGCTTACCTTCCGCAAAAGACTCCGCCGTATTGTGTAGCATGCGTGCATCTGCCAACCATACTTGCAAGTTATAATCCTTGGGGTAAACCACTAGCGCCTCTTCATACAACTGGATTGCTTTCGCAATATTTTTTTGCTCCAAATAATCAATATACAAGTTAGCTTTTTCGCTCAATGCTTGATAATTATTGGGGTCAATTCTCAATATTTCATCGTAGCATGCTAATGTTTTTTCGTAATTACGGTAACCATCTCGATACACCAACGCAAACTGTTGCAACGTATTCAAATCTTCGCTATTCGCTTGTAATAAAACATTCAAATAACGCACCGCTCGATCTAGTCGCTTAGGATATTGCGAACAAATTTGTTCTGCCCAATAGCCATAAATACCCAAATGCGTTGAGTGCTGTAAAATCAATGGCAAATAACTTTCTAGTACTTCCTCATGTGCCTCAAAACTAGATTCATGCTCTTCAAAATCTTCGTAAGAATACAAATCATATTGCAATCCATACAGCTTAAATTGCCGCTCCCATTCTAGCTGCTTTTTTTTAGGAAAATGAGTATGCAAATACACTTCCACGACATCCGTAATTTCCTCTTCTTGGTCTTCCATAAAATAAAGGAGCACCAATTCTTTTTCGAAAATTGAAATTTTGTCTGTATGATTTTGTAGTAATTCTAACCCCAACTGCACATTAGAAACATCTTCGCTTATCAGCAGTTTGGATAGATTATTTTGTTCTTGTTTCGTTAGCATAATTCATTATTTTCAGAGCCTATCCAAGTAGACGAAACTGCTTAAACATTATAGTTTTGAGATGCCGTATTACTTAAATTCTTTTAGAGTAGGGTATCGTTCCCAAAGTATATTTTGTGCTTCCAAGAATTTATTCCATTCTTTAGGAGTGACTTCAGGATTGGGTTTTATATATTGATACGCCATTTTTTTTAGTTCTATATAAAGTTTTTTAGCTTTCTTATAATGCTTTAGATTAATAACTAAAAGAGGAATATAATTAATCAAAGGAAATGTGTGATAGTGCCTCACCAAACAGGACTGATGATAATACTTACTCGCCAGTCTATAGTCCTGATATTCTTGTTCATACAATTTAGCTAAATTTCCATTCAAAAGATAACTTTTTGGATTATATGCTATGCCTTTTTCATATATTTTTATAGCCTCTTTTACGTCCCTAAATGTTATCCATAGATGTTTAGCGTAATGAGCCCAAGCAAGGTCTTCTTCTAGATTTTCTACTGTCATTTGTTTCAAGCTATCAATGCCTTTTTCTTTCCATTCAGATTCCTCCAAATAAGCCATTGCATCTGCCAAATCAGCCTCCAAATGATAATCCTTGGGATAATAACGAAGTGCTTCTTGTAGTAATTCAATAGCCTTTTTCGGGTCTTTAGGTACCTTATAATCTAAATAAAAGTTTGCTTTTAGCCGCAAGCTAGCATATTCCTTAGGATTAATCAAAAGTACTTTGTCGTAACATTCCAATGCTTTCTCAAAACGTGCCAAAGGTCCTCTATACAAATTTGCCAAATTAAGCCACAATCTAATATTGGTAGGGTTTCCTTCTAAAGAGATACGATAATAAATTTCTGCTAAATCTATTTTGGGGGCATAAAAACCTACTATATTTGCTGCTAAAGAATAATATCGACTAGCATAATTAGGGTTTTTCTTAATCAAGGGCATATAATTCAACCTTACGTTTTCATGAGCCTCAAAAAAGCACCAATTTGTCACCAATTTCTCATAACTATACAATTCATACCTCAACTCAAAAATATAAAAGTCAATTTCCCAATCTTCTATTTGTTTTTTGACAAAAGTAGCTTCAAGTAATGACAAGGCAAGTTTCTTTTGTTCTTCGTCCTCTCCTAGTTTAGCCAAAAGAACCAATTCTTTTGTTACATCTTGGACACATTGAGGATAGAGCGTGAGTATTCCTAAGCCTATTTCAATGTTATCTGTATTCGTATTTACCAAAAGGTCAGACAAGTTCTCTAATTCATCTTTCGTCAGATTGTCCTCTACTATCATAATTTTCTAAGTTATCATTTTGCTCTACCGAACTAAGAAATCTGCCAAGCCTTAATACTATCTAGCGGATAAATCAACATAATCACATTGAGCAGCAAGCTATCTTTGATAATCAAAACCATCGCTATTTCTACCACAACAAATAGCATTACAGTCTTCCAGAATCCCAAATAATACGCCAACCAAAAGCCCAATCCGCAACTCACCAAATCTCCAAAAGAATTGAAAATAGTATCCCCTTCGTAGCCCAATGCTGCCGTAGCTTCTCGATAACGATCGATAATGAGTTTGGAGTTTTCGAGTACTTCCCAAGCTGCTTCTATTCCTGTCGAAATCACTAATCGCCACCAAACACCCAACTTGGGAGCCAACCAATACAGCAACCCAAAGAACAACAAACCATGCTGCATATGCGAAAAACTATACGGGTCGGCAAACTGCTGCGAGGTTTCGCTGCTCCAAGCATCATTGACCCAAAATTGTATTTCTCCACTTTTACTCCACCACATTCGACCTTGGCTGTATAGTATCAGGCAAGTCGCAATTGTCAAGGTAATCAATGCAATAATTGGAAACGCAATAGTTGAGAACGCACTAGTAGAAAACGCCTTTTGGTTTGTTTGGGGTTTCATTGGTTAGAAGTTAGATAAAAAAATCAGTGTTAATCAGTAGAATCAGTGAAATCAGCGGCAAAAAATCCAATTAAAATAGCTTTGTTACAGCTGTCTTAGACATGCTCTTACAAAGCCAACATATCTTGCATACTAAAAACGCCTTGTTTATCGCTAATCCATTCCGCTGCTTTAATCGCTCCTTTGGCAAAACCAATTCGGCTATGAGCCACATGGCTTATCGAAATCGTATCGACTTCACTTTCGTAACTAATAGTATGTGTACCAGGTACATTATCAATCCGTTTTGCTACCACAGGCACTATTTCTGCAGGTATTTCAGCTTGACTTTCGTCCAATTGATAATTCTGATAAACCTTGTGATGCGTCACAATATCTTTTGCGAGGGTGACCGCCGTTCCGCTAGGAGCATCTAATTTTTGCGTATGATGAATCTCTTCTACATTTACGGCATAATCGCCAAACTGCGTCATCATTTTAGCCAAATATTGATTGAGCTGAAAAAAGATATTGACACCAATACTAAAATTGGAGGCATACAAAAAGCTTCCTTTTTTATTGTTGCAATACGCAACCAAAGCTTCATAATCGTCTAGCCAAGCCGTAGTCCCACAGACAACAGGCACGCCAGCATCTATACAAAGTTTTAGATTTTGGAAAGCAGTGGTGGGCAATGAAAATTCAATCGCTACATCTGCTTTACGCAAATTTTCTACCGTTAATTCCTCTACATTTTGGCTCCCAATTTTGAGTACCATTTCATGTCCCATTTCTACAGCTAATTGCTCAATGGTTCTGCCCATTTTGCCGTAGCCAATCATTGCTATTTTCATGTCTTATTATGCTTTTTGTTTTTTTAGTATTCCAATGTAAGTATAAAAATTGGAAATTTAGGAGACTGCGTCTCCAAACAAAAAAACCTCTTTCCAACACTATGTTAGAAAGAGGCAAATTATTTATCTTGTATATAAGAGGTTATTGGTATTCAAATAGAATCAAAAATCCTATTCTTCTTCCAAGAACGCATAACGATATTCCGTAGGCGTTACAAACGTTTCTTTGATGGTACGAGGCGATACCCAACGCAACAAGTTCATTGGAGCACCTGCTTTGTCGTTGGTACCAGAAGCACGTCCACCACCAAACGGCTGTTGACCCACTACTGCACCTGTTGGCTTGTCATTGATATAAAAGTTACCAGCAGTATGACGTAGTCTTTTTGCGGCTTTCTCTATCACCAATCTATCGGTTGCAAACAAAGCACCCGTCAAAGCATAAGGAGAAGATTCATCTAAAATCTGAATTGTTTCTTCAAATTTATCATCCTCATACACATATACCGTCAATACTGGACCGAAAATCTCTTCGCACATCGTCGTGTACTTAGGGTCATCAACTCGGAGTACTGTTGGAGCTACAAAATAACCTACTGATTTGTCGTGTGTACCACCAGCAATCACTTCTACTCCTTTATCTGCTTTCGCGTCGTCGATGTATTTTGCGATTTTATCAAATGATTTTTCGTCAATAACAGCATTGATAAAATTAGTAAAGTCTTCCACATCACCCATTTTCATGGAGTTGACATCTTCTACCAATTTCTCTTTCACTTCCTCCCACATACTAGCAGGAACATAAGCGCGAGAAGCTGCCGAACATTTCTGTCCTTGGAACTCAAACGCACCTCTTGCCATTCCTACCGCTACTTGCTGCGCATTGGCAGTTGGGTGAGCCAAGATATAATCTTTGCCACCTGTTTCGCCTACAATACGTGGGTACGAGTTGTATTTAGAAATATTATTACCAATCGTTTGCCACAAGTTTTGGAATACGTTTGTACTTCCCGTGAAGTGCAAACCTGCAAATTCTGGGTGTTCAAAAACTACTTTTCCAGCTTCTGGTCCATCGACCAATACCAAATTGATAACGCCATCAGGCAAACCTGCTTCTTTGAACAAGTCCATAATGACTTTAGCCGAATAGATTTGAGTATCTGCTGGTTTCCAAACGACTACATTGCCCATCATGGCAGGAGCAGCACACAAATTGGCACAAATAGAAGTAAAATTGAAAGGTGTAATCGCAAAAACAAATCCTTCCAATGGACGGTGCTCTAGTCTGTTCCAAACTCCTGGAGCAGATTGTGGTTGTTCTTTATATATTTGGGTCATAAACTCCGCATTGAAACGGAAAAAATCAATCAATTCACAAGCAGCATCAATCTCTGCTTGGTAGCAGTTTTTGGATTGTGCCAACATAGTAGCAGCGTTAAATTTTTGGCGATAAGGACCAGCCAACAATTCTGCACATTTCAAAAATACAGCTGCTCGGTGGTTCCAAGAAGTATTTTCCCAACTTTCCTTGGCACGCAATGCAGCATCAATAGCCAACTGCACATGCTCGGCAGTACCCAAATGGTAATGCCCCAACACGTGTTGGTGGTCATGTGGAGGGTTCATTGGTTTTAGGTCCCCTGTTTTCACTTCCTTGCCGTCAATAATCATCGCCACATCCATGTGCTGACTTTTGTACGCTTTCAAGTGTGCTTTCAAGTCGGCACGTTCTGGACTCCCCGGAGCATACGACTTTACAGGTTCATTTATAGGTGTTGGAACATTAAAAAATGCGTTAGACATAGTGTTCTTTTTTTATATTGAAGTTATTTAAGAAGTCAGTTTGTGGGAAAATGAGTAAGATTTTTTTTTCAATCAAGTTCAAAATTTGACGAATAGCCTTAGCTATTCAGCCATTTTTTAAAGAAGAGTGAGAGGAAAAGGTATTTCATTTTCACTTGAAGCGACTTTTTAAACAACTTCTATTTTATGAATTGGTAGTGCAAAGGTAACAAATGCAATTTGGAATCACAAAAGCCCTCCATTTGCTAACGTTATCTTATGATTAAATCATATTTGTAACTACTAATTTAAAACTATTTCTCTTATATAGGAATCGCTCTAGCGAACTGCCAGTTGTGTTCATCTGCCAAAGCTTTGACTTCCCAAGCAATATTGATAATCTGTGTATCTTCTGCCTCGTCCTTGCCTTGGAACATCGGATAAATCAACATAAAATCATCTGTTTTACTCGTCCCCAAACGTTCAAAAACGGCTTCCGCTTGTGCTATTCCGTCGGCAATACTACTGCAACTTTCCAGCATCAACTCCCCTCTTAGTGGACTATCGCCCGTAGCTGTCCGCAGTCCTAATTTGACAGGAAAAGGCGGCTCTATCGTAGGTGGCAACAGCACCAATATATACTTGGCTTGTATCGTGGGTAGTTTCATAGTTTGTTCTCTTTTGGGATAGTAGAAAGATGATGCTATTAGTTTTTGTATCCAAAGCTTTTGAGCATTTTATCGTCATTACGCCAGTTGTCTCTAATTTTGACAAAAAGTTCTAGATAAACTCTACTATCCAAAAACTTCTCGATGTCCTTGCGAGCATCGGTGCCAAGTCGTTTGATTGCGGCTCCTTTATTTCCAATAATAATTCCTTTTTGGCTTTTTCTACTAACGTAAATAATAGCATGAATTCGAACTATTTTTTTGACATTATCCTCTTCAAAACCATCTACAATTACCTCGCAAGAGTATGGTATTTCTTGTTGGTATAGCAATAAAATTTTCTCACGAATAATCTCCGAAATAAAGAAGCGTTCAGGGCGATCCGTAAACTGATCTTTAGGATAATAAACAGGACCTTCAGGCATATATTTCAATATCAAATCGAATAGATTAGCGGTACCCGCTTCATTGATTGCCGAAATCGGCACTATTTCCGTAAAATTAGCATGAGCTTGCCATTCCGTTATTGTCTGCAATAGTTTTTTATCATCAACCAAATCTACTTTATTGATCACTAAAAACAAAGGAATTTCTACCTGCTTCAATCGCTGAAACAACGGATTTTCTGCATCATATGCTTCCGTCACATCAATAACGACCATCATCACATCAGCATCTTTAAACGTAGAATTGACAAAAGCATTCATGTTCTCCTGCATTTCATACGAAGGATCTTTGATGAACCCTGGCGTATCCGAAAATACAACTTGATGATTTTCATCACTTACAATTCCTACGATTCGGTGGCGAGTCGTTTGTGGCTTATTAGTAATAATAGACATACGTTCGCCTACTAAGGCATTCATCAAGGTAGATTTGCCTACATTGGGTTTCCCTACAATATTGACAAAACCAGAAAGGTGTTTGGTACTCATAATTTATTTATCTTTTTACGAATGTTTTTTGTTGTTTTTCGGTAGCCGTTGATAGCGTCAAGCTATAAACACCTTGCGGCAATTGGCTAATATCTAATAGCTGTTGTGTACTCGACAGCCTATTCGATTGAATCGTTCTGCCTAGCATATCATTTATTTCCCAATACACTTTTTTAGTGTCCGAGAGATGATGTTGTATCGTCAATTGTTCTCCAGCAGGATTGGGATACAAATGCAACCCCAATTCAGCTTTTGCCAATGTTCGGACGGCAATAGTCGTTGGGTGCGTCACTTCCAGTTCTAGTACTACGGGCAAGTGATCGGACATATAATACAAAGCATCCAAAATGGCTCTAGGCTCGGGCGATGTATTTGTTAGGTCGTTGATATTGTCATTATAAGTACTACCATTATTCCCAATGACATCATAGGTACTTGCCAAATATTGAACATGATTCGTACCCTGCAATACAGGGTCTGAAGTCAGCAATAAATCAAAGCGATCATCTAAACCTCCAGTAGCACCACAATTAATACTTCTGCTGGAGCGTGTCGATTGTGTGTGCATAAAATTCCAAGAAGGAATTGTCTGCCAATTGGTCGGTGCATTAATCGGATCTCTGAAAGGGTACTTACCAGAAGTAAGTGTTACGAAACCTGCTTCTGTCCCAGAATACATATTAAAATCACCGCCCAGTACTATATTTCTTTCGGTAGGAAAGGCATCAACAAAAGCACGAATCGAATCACAGGCTCTATCTCGTCGCTCTTCGTTCGTAATATAACTACCTGCTTTAAGGTGTCCGACCATAAAATCAATTGTAGCACGACTAGCCGTAGTATCAGGGTTGACTACTTCCATTTGATACACGTTTATATCTCGCAAGTCCGTCAATATAACAGGTGCATTGTCAAATATAAGCTTATCACTATTGTAATAAAAAGCATTATTCAAACTAGAAAAACCTGATTGATTAGCTTGATAGGTCACCATTCGGTAGTTTGTCTTACCATTGGTATTCAGAGCATTGTTTAGTATAGAAAGTCCGCCTAATGCGTGTTGTAGTTCGCAGACCATGAGTACATCAGGCTGTACATATTCTAGTATCTTTTGGAGGGTATCTACTCGACCTTGTATGGCATTTGTCGTACTACAAATAGTACTTCCATCAGGAAAATTGAGCAAATTATAGACCATCACTCGTACCGTATCCTTTGTTTGGGCTTTCGCCAACGAAGGACAAAAAATGGTAATAAGTAGTGCTAATAAAAGGTGTTTCATACACAGATATTTTTAGCAGTTTGGTATCTACCAAACTATCCTATTTTTCTATTCTGCTAAAGGTAACATTTTGATAGCGACTTTCGCAGCATTCGATTCATAATTAATCGTCGTCTGCATAGGACGGTCTGTTACCCACCATGGAGCAGCAGGATTGACCAACAAAATAGCGGCTCCATCTTGCCACTTGGCAGTCACAGTACCAATGGCATTGTTGTTTTGTCCTGCTATATCCAACACAAAATTGGACGTATATTCGCCTTCAAATGGTCGTCTGAGATCAGGTAAAGCTGGCGAAAATTCAATGCGTACGCCTTTCTCTTTTTTGTTCCATTGCAGTACAGAGGCAGATTGCAAAAGTAGTGTTTCGCCTGCACCCAAATAATGGTATTCGATAGTTCTAAAGTCGTTTTTTTGACTAATTTTAGTGGTAGCTGTGTTCTGTTCTATTTCCCAATCTTGCTGGATAGCAACCTCATTATTGTGGTGTGTCGTTTGGTATTTATTGTCTTGGTAAGTTATATCAAAATTGCCTGAGCTGGCTCCTCCTTGGGTTTGTTTTAGAGCCATCTGAAAAGGCACTAATCCAAGTAACTTTTCCATTTTGTAGGCTTCCCCGTCATAGCTAATCGTCGCTTTTTTGCCAAAATCTCTATAGGGCAAATCTAGCCCTACCAGTAGTTGATTTCTAGAATGTCCCATCGTAGAACCATTCTTTTTTTTGAGGGCGGTTGTTGGATATTTTCCTTTGTAAGTTGCTTTTATTTTTTCGCCAGCTATGTTTTCGTACCCAAAAGTCAAGTCCAACATTTTGGACGTACTGTTGTCAGTAACCTCCACGGGGTACGACTTACGCACCACGGGCAATTCGGGCAACCAAGCTTCTATATTGTCCAAATCAGCTGTTATAAATTGGTCGAGCGATGGCTCGGCAGCATCTTTCATAATCCACAAATCGCCTTCAAGCGTAGCCAACTTGGCATATTCGTGCATATTCCATTTCGGATTTTTGGAAACCAAAATAATATCTAGTTCATAACTAGCTGCCCAAACTTGTAGCGGCATAATCGGAAAATCGACTTTTGCATCGCCTGTATAAATCACCTCGTGTGGTGTATTTTCCAAATAGCTGGTTCGCTCTGTATTGGAAATAGCAGGACCTTCTGGTAGCATTTTTTTGAGTCCTTGACAAGCAGTTATTAAGCTAGAAAGCATACACAGACAGATTAGTTTAGAAAATCCTTTGGTCATATTGAATACTGTTTGGGAGTAAATTTAGTTGATAAAAAAGAAATCAGGCAAATCGATTTTGGTCACTAATTTCAATGCTCCTTCTTCTGTTTCTCTGACCAAGACCATTCCTTGATTAGGCAAACTACGAATCTCTTCTTTCTGGTCATGCTTCACAAATACAACCGATTGACCAACTAATGAAGCTATATCATAAAATTTACCAATGCGACTCACGACACTATATTGCTGGGTTCCCACTTGTACTTTGAGTGCCAAAAAGCGATTGGTTCCTTTGATACTTTCTGCGGCTAAAATAGTAGCTTCTTCAAAATTGACATCGTAATAATAATCGGCATTAATAGCTCGCTTAATTGGGAAATTAAGTTTCCGAGTCAGTATTTCTTGTTGCAACCACAAATCTTCTACCTGTTCTTCTGGTGTCTTGCTGGTACAAATTACTTTCAATGGAAAACCATCTGGCACATATATTTTAGCCACCACTTCATCGACCAATGGAATACCTTGCACCTTAATTTTGTCATCTACCTTTGGCAGGTTAATTTCCAAAATTTTATCTTTCTTACTCCCCTTTACTCGATACCTTCCTGAGCGTGCCACGACACGCAAAATATCGTCAGGCATAGAGAAAGATTCTATTTGCGTAAATACACGTACAATATCCCTATCCCAATCTACGATTTCATATGGAATGTGCATTTGTATCACAATCGTATCACTACTACGCACTGAAAAAGACTTCACGTATTCTGTCAGATAAGTATCCTCCTCGGTATCTGGATTTTTTTGGGCAACCAAAGTAGTTGCCCAAAAAAATGCCAGTATTAATATATATTTCATCAATTAATTTCTATTGTACAGTAATGCCGTTGCTCGTAGCGATAGCTGGATTCACAAACACCAACTTACCATCTTTATCCTCTGCCATTAGTACCATTCCTTCGGAGTCAATCCCCATCATCTTGCGTGGTGCTAGATTGGCGACTAATGTGACTTGCTGTCCAATGACTTCTTCCGCACTGTAATGCAAGGCGATACCCGATACTACTGTTCTTTTTTCAAATCCCAAATCAATCGTTAATTGCAATAGCTTTTTTGATTTTTTGACCTTTTGAGCAGCTACGATAGTGCCTACTCTCAAATCTATTTTCGTAAAATCGTCAAAAGTACAAATCTCCTTGATTGGTTCTGCTTTCTTATTTGCAACAGCAGCCTGTTGTTTTAGTTCTTCCAACTGTACTTTTTGTCGTTCTATCAGTTCCAATCTAGATTTATCTTTTCGATCATTGATTTTAGCAAAAAGCAATTCTGGTTCATTGATAATATGCCCTTGGGGCATCAATGGCTTGCCTGTCATCAAGTGTTCTCGTGTAGCACCGAAGTCCTCTCCTACCAACAATTTCAACGATAACAACGTACGTAACTTGTGGCTCGTGAATGGCAAAAAAGGAGCGGTAACAACACTCAACGCGGCGGCAATTTGCAAACTAACATACATCGAATTAGCCACAATAGGCGAATCTGGACTTTCTTTCCAAAGTTTCCAGGGCTCATTGCGCTGCAATATAATATTGCCCATCGAAGCAATATCCATCACTGTTTGTATGGCGTTCTTAAATTCAAATTTGAGAATATAACGCTCTAACTCTTCCATTTTGTGCGCTACTTTTTGTAGGATTGTATCGACCGTAACAGCGTCTGCGGTTTCGTCCATTCCTTGTATCATGCCTTCGACCACAGCAGGCACTCTGCCATCATAATACTTGTGCGTGAGGCTCACCACTCGATTGATAAAATTGCCCAAATTGGCCACCAATTCATTATCGTGTAGTGCTACAAATTCGTCCCATTTGAAATCTCCATCTTTCGTTTCTGGCAATGTTCGGATAAGTGCGTAGCGCAACGCATCTTCTTTGTTTGGAAAATCTTTGAATTCTTCCAAGTATTGATGTTGTTCAATGACCCAACCTTTTGATTTTGAAAATTTCTTTCCTTCTAGGTTTAGAAATTGATTGGCAGGTACATTTGTAGGCAATACATAATCGCCATGAGCCGACAACATAGCAGGAAAAACAATACAGTGAAATACAATATTATCCTTTCCTATGAAATGCGTCAACTCGGCATTGTCTCCTTGCCAATAGTCCTTCCAGTCAATCGGCATTTCGTCCGTACTGTTGTCTTCTGCCCATTGTTTGGTAGCCGAAATATAGCCAATTGGCGCGTCAAACCAAACGTACAAAACTTTGCCGTCGGCACCTTCTAAAGGTACTTTTATTCCCCAATCCAAATCTCTAGTGATTGCTCTAGGGAGCAATCCCTCTTCCAACCAAGAAGAACACTGCCCCAACACGTGTTTTTTCCAGTCTTTGGGGTCATGCAATTGCTTGCCATCTTTTTTGCCTTCTTGTAGCCAAGTTTTTAGCCATTCGCCGTGCTTGTCCAACTTAAAGTACCAGTGCTTGGTCGTTCGTAACACAGGCGTTTTGCCACTCATCGTAGAGCGTGGATTGACCAATTCCATTGGAGAGAGTGTAGCTCCACAGCTTTCGCATTGATCACCATAAGCCTCCTCATGACCACAAGTAGGACAAGTACCGATAATGTAGCGGTCTGCTAGAAATTGCTGGTACTCTTCGTCAAAATATTGTTCGCTTTCTTTTTCCTCAAACTCGTCTCCATTTTCTACCAATTTCAAAAAGAAATCTTGAGCTGTTTTATGATGCAAAGGATCACTTGTGCGGTGATACATATCGAAAGAAATTCCTAAATCTTCAAAAGATTTTTTATTGATGGTGTGATACTTATCAATAATTTCTTGTGGGGTTTTGCCTTCTTTTTTGGCTCTAATCGTAATAGCCGCACCATGTTCGTCGGAGCCGCAAACAAAAATAACGTCTTTGCCTTGCAATCTCAAAAAACGAGCGTAAATATCAGCAGGCAAATAAGCCCCTGCCAAATGTCCTAAATGCAATGCTCCGTTGGCGTACGGCAATGCTGCCGTTATGGTATGTTTCTTAGTCTTGTTCATGCTATATTGCTTATATCAATAACGTACTCACAGAATTGCTGTTACGTTATATTAGGTGTAATTTACTTTGAGTCGGTGCTACTTACTTAATGCACGACTACTAGATTTATTTCTTCAAAAAATCAGCAGGGGCTTCAAAAAAATCAGCTGCTGGCTCTACAAACTGAATATTCGTTAAGGTTGCTTCTCCTAGCTGATCAGTCAACCCTTTGTCAGATTGCCAACCCCAAAATTTCCAAGTTTTTGCCATTGATACTCCATCTACCATTTCGTAGTCACTATATGAAATAGCGTGCGGATCTTTTTCTGCCTCTTCACGCGTCTTGTTTGCTGTAACAATATACGCTGCATAATCTATTAGGTTATTTTCTTTGTTGGCATACACAATATACCAATCCTCAGGGTCATCTCCTGTACCAGCTTCAAAAGTCAGTTTCTGCGTCAAGTGTTTTGCTTCGCCAGACTGCTCACTTTCATACGCTTGCCACTTTGTCCCTGGATCCGATAATTTGTATGGAAACAAAAAGAAATAGCTCCAAGTGTAAGCATCAAAACGCACTTTTTTTGCCTCTCCAAATCCTTCGGAATAAGCTACTTCATTGCCATTATAATATAATTTTTTGCCATCAGCAAAATCTATCCTTCCTTTTTCAGAATCGGTCGAAAGCGTCATCTTTCCTTTGAGGCGTTCTTTGCCTCTAAACATCAATAACAAATCAAAAGATACTGCTTGCTTACTCAAAAAAGCCTGCTTGTTGTGTGCTTCTTCTATTCCTCGGACAATAGCATTTTTTTGTTCTGCTACTATCGGTGTTTCCGTAGCTTCTACGGGTTGCTCCGCCACTGTTGGCGTTTCTACCGTTTTAGGTTTTTCGTTGGTACATGCCACAGCCAGTAGTAGTGATACGGCTATCAAAATTGCATTTTTCATAGATAGTTTTTTTGGTAATCGTTAATTTTTATTTTGCCAAAATAATCAAAAGGATTTGATTTATGTGATTTCCAATCAAATAACAGGCATACTGCCTTCCTATTCTTCGTAGAAGTGGTTTATCTGGCGGCAATTTTATTCAATATATCCTCTATAAATCCTGCTTTAGCTTGCGCGTAATCATTTTCCACTTCCCAGTCTTGTTGACTCAAATGTTGTTTTAGCTCTTGATACAATGTTCGGTCATATTCATTGGCTCTAATATGATTTCTGAACGCAAGGTGTTGTCTGAAAAATAAACTCTCCTTGTGTACGATATGTACATGAAACAAGCGTTCAAAAGATTGGCGTGGTGGCATTTCGTCAGCTTTCGCAATCTCTTTTTGCAGCCTTTTTTCTAGCAATGATTTTGACTTGATTTTAATAAAAAATCGCCGCATCGGCAGAGCTTCATTATATTTGGATACATAAATATAACCCAATTTGGCGAAAGCCGCAATACAATCATCTAATAGCATATTGGGCGACAAGCCTATCAGTATATCAATAGTAGGTTTGGCTATAATCGGAATGGACGTGCTACCAATATGCTCTATGGTGGCTGCTAATTGGTATTGCTGTAGTGCAGCAGCGATTCGGCTGGCTTCCTTCTGGTAATATAGTTTCCAATAAGGATTCGGGGCAACTAAAGGTACTTTCATAATAACGAGTTCTACTCCTAACAAAAAAAAGCAAAGACTACTTTTCTAAAAGAAAAGCAGTCCTTGCTGTAAAATATGATTAGAATTTATCTACTGCTGATTATCTCAATAATGTAAATTCGCCTCTTACGATAATACGCTCTCCTGTATCAGATACATATTCAAATACATAAATATATACATCACGTGCTTGAGCAACGCCCAAGTAAGTACCATCCCATTGAGGATTCGTAGCATCATCAAACATTAATTGACCAAAACGATTCCAGATTTTGAACTGAATTACTTTGGTGTAAGTAGTCAATCCTGCTGGACGATAGACATCGTTGATACCATCACCGTTAGGCGTAAATGCTGTTGGCATACCCAAGTAAGATTGTACCGTAATCAATACAGAATCCATTGCGGAACAAGGACCTGCAGTAGCATTGAAATACAACCAAGTTTGGCTACTACTTGTGCCAATTTGACCTGTCACGAAAGTAGCACTATCTGCTGCGTCATTAATATCTGCAACACCTGCATTCTGCTCTGTCCAAGCAAAAACAGGATTGAAGTGATTCGTAACCACTCCACCATTGATGTCTATTTGCTCACTAATTTGGATAGTTGCTTCTTTTTGAGAAGGTACTCCAACAAAAGCATTGGTAGTCAAAGTAACATCTACTACTGTAATAGACTGACTAACAGTACAACCTGTTCCTACAGAAGCAACTACGGTATAGCTACCTGCTGCCAAGTTAGAAATACTGTCATTGTTAGAAGTAAATCCGTTAGGACCTGTCCATTGATAAGTAACCGCAGAACTGTTGTTGAGTGTAGTAATATAAGCATAAGCATCGCCATCACCATTACAAGTAATATCGTCTTTGTCAGTAATTGCAATTTGAATACTCTCTGCATTCAAGGTAACACTATCTACAGAAGTACAACCTTGGTAGGTAGCCGTCACATAGTGAGTACCTGTACCCAATCCTTGTACAGCAGCAGTAGTTGCACCGTTTGACCAAGCATAACTAAATGGACCAACAGCACCTGTTGTAATTGCCGTAGCACGACCATTTGTTAAGTTACAGTTTGGATTAGTAGAACTTGTAATAGTAGTAACAATTGTCTCTTGTACCAAAATAGTATCTGCAATATCAGCACAGTTACTTGATACATCTGTTACCGTTACGCTATAGCTACCTGCTGGCAAGCTATTGATAGATTGAGTAGTTGCACCGTTTGACCATTGGTAGTTGACCAATCCGCTAGCGCCTACATACTGTACGGTTGCTGTTCCATCACTGCCACCACAAGTTGGGTTAGCGGTATTGAATCCTACAATTTGTACACCATTAGTATTTGTCAAGGTAACCGAATCAACTGCTGTACAACCATTGGTAGCACCTGTCACGGTTACGGCATAAGTACCGATACCAAGTCCAGTTGCTAGAGCAGTCACTTGACCGTCTGACCATTGGTAAACATAACCAGAGTTATCGCCTGTAGCAACTACTGTTGCTTGACCATTATTCAAGTTACAACCTGGATTAACTGGAGCGAAAGAAGTAATAGCTACACTAGCACTTCCAGTAATCGTAAAGTTATTGACAGCAATACATCCGTTCACATCAGTAACCGTTACAGCATAATTACCTGCAGGTAAGCTAGTCACGGTAGATCCTAGAGGAGCACCCGCTGACCATTGATAATTGAATGTATTGGCATCGCCAACCAGATTAAGTGTCGTAAATACTGTTGCGGTACCATTTCCAGCACAAGAAGTACTGTTAGTCGTATTCAATGTTACAGAAGGTAATGCAGGGAAAGGAGAGTTAACCGTTACTCCTAAAGTATCCATACAGCCGTTTGCATCTGTTAGTATTACGTCGTAATTTCCTCTTGTCAATCCAGTAGCAACCGTACCAACTTGATTGTTGGCAGCAGCATCCCATTGGAAATTATAAGTAGTAGTACCACCTATTGCTGAAACAGTAGCAGAACCATCTGCATCGGCAAAACAAGTAGTCAAAGTAGTAGTATCTAAGCTCAAAATCAACGTATCAGGTTGTGTCAACGTAACCGTATCAGTAAATACGAAACAACCTAAAGTATCAATAATATAAGCGTAATATAAGTTAGCATTCAAACCTGTAAATCTTGCTGTGTCAGCAGTATTTTGGTTGGCAACCACTGCTCCGCTTGTATCAAATAAAGTAACTGCGAAGTTAGGGTGATAACCCAATACACCACCAACAATACCAATATTAACTGTTCCGTCATTGCTTGAATTACAAGTCAAATCAGTCGTAATCGTTGTATATGGAGGAGGACAAGGAGTCGTACAACATTCTAAGTAAGTTGCTGAGTTGTTCGGACAACGTCCTAAACCACCTGTAGCTCTTACCAAGATATTGGCACAATCACCATTTGTCAGACCTGTAATAAGCAAGAAGCTATCTGCTAATGCTCTTGGTATGAAAGTAGTTCCTGAATCAAGGCTGTATTCCCAACCAGTAGCCAATGGTCCTGACATTCCCCACTCAAACAACACGCTAGTTGCTTGGTTGGCTGGTGTACCACAAGTAACTGTAGGTGCCGCGACAACTGAACGTACCGCTACTTCTACTGAATCTTCGAGTACACAATCTCCTTGTATAACTTGTGCTACAAAAGTAGTCGTACCCTGTGGCACACTAAATGGAGCACTTGCCGTAGCATCACTTACTGCAAAACCTGGAGTCCAGTTATACGTAATCGGTGTGAATACCAATGGTGCTTGTGGAATGAAACGGTAAGCATCGTTAGTGGCTGCCCATACTTGACCTGAGCGACCTGGTACAGGAACACCTATTGTTCCATCAGAATTCTCAATTCCTTGTGTCGTGTTACCATCTGCTTGTACACTAGTCGTATGTATTTCTATTTGGTTTGTTCCTTCAAACAAAACAATTTGCCCTCCAATAGTACTAGCACCACCAAAACGGCTAACCGCATTGTAGTTAATCACCAATTGGCGATTCGGTGCTGTTCCTACCGTAAAGTAGTTTATTGTTCCACCAGAGTTAGGATTCAAATCTTCCCATGCTAATGCAATAATATTATTGGGTGTAGCAACTGCAGGAATAGGATCTCCTGTACAACATCCAGCACCAGCACCAGCATCAAATGAGATATATCCATTCGAGCTAATATAGAAGCTGCTATAATTATTGCAATAGAAATTGAAATTGAAGCCAATAGGTAAAGCACCTGACAACTGATCATCTCCTAAACTAACATTGGTACCTGTTCCAGAAGTCAACCCATAAGTAATAGGTGCTACGGTATAAGTACTACAAGCACTAGGATTAGCTCTAGTAATCGTATCGGTTAGCATAGCACTCAACTGTACCGTATCTCCTGGACAAACGGTATCTAAAGAAGCCGTAACGTTAGGAATACCATCTCTCCAATATACCAGCACATCATCTGAACCAATACAAGCTCCATAAGCATACGTAACGGTATAAACCGCTGTGTCCCCTGGTCCACCAGAAGCTATAATATTTGGATTGTTGATATTCGGATTGCTCAACGAATCTACATAATTGGCTGGAGTAGATGTCCAGCTATAAATACCACTGACCAAGTCTATACCAGGTCCGAATACTGCTGTCATGGTACTAATCGTGTCTGTTGCAAAATTTGGACACAAAGAAGTATCAGAAGCAAACGCAAATACGGTTAGTGGTAAAGCACGCAATCTAATCGTAACACTATCTGTTGTCACACACTGGTTGCCTGTAGTAGGGTCAGGTGATGTAGTAAACGATAGTTGCAAACGAATAGAATCTCCATCTACGGTACTACCAGGTACATTTACAAATGGATTCAATATCGTATCGTTACTGAACGTAATCGGTACACCTGATATCTGCGTCCACTGATACGTACCAGATACGGTGCTAGCTACGGAAGAAAAACTAGTAGCGGTCAATTGTATTTGTTGTGCTATTCCTGGGCAAATAACCGTATCTCGTACCGTCACTTCTACCCCTGGAATAATAACGTTGTAACTCAAAATTTGATTACCTGGAATAGGACAAGCATTGTCCGTAACTCCAATCGTAATTTGGTTGACCCCAATCAAATTTGGAGTCGCATTAACTGTAATAAACAAATCAAGCGTATCCACTCTATTAGGATCTGGGTACGAAATGAACGGAGACCAGTTACCTGCTCCAAATACTTGATCTAGGTTGGTATTGACTGGATCCAAAGAAATAGTATCTCCATCTGGATCAGATAAGGTAATCTTGAAAGTCAATGACTCGCCTGCACATACTACAAAACTAGTAGAGGTCGTATCAAACGCTCCACCCTGTACTACAGCAGGGGTACTAGGAGTAACAGGAGACGTACAGTTGACAGAATTCAGAACAACCATCTGAATATCACGTTGTACATATCCAATCGTATCTCCATTCAATATATTGTACACCGTTACAGCAGCGACACCAATTTGTGCGGTGTTGTTTTGTGGTGTAAAAGACATTTGCCCCGTAAACTGATTGAAACCAAAGCTGTTCGCTGGTGAAGTAGCAATCGGCTGTGTGGCAGAAAAACCTGCTCCATAAGTAGCACAAAGACCTGGTCCAGTAGTTAAAGGACAAGTTAGTGCGTACAACAAAGAATCTCCTTCTGGATCATTCGCACCATGATTGTACTGGTAGCTCTGTCCTGCACAAAAATAAGGCGTAGGAAGAGAAGAGAACGTTGGTGAACTATTACAATAGTTTGAGTTAATCATTGCCTCTATATAAAAGGAGGCATTTGACTGCCCTGTCGTAATAGCACCGTTTCTACAACAAGTAGAATAAGATACTCGCCAATCGACACAAGACTGAGGGAACGTAACGGTATCTGTATAAATATGTACTTCATATCCAGGAAGAGCTCCAGCAGCTGTACTATTACAACTACTCTGACTAATAGCAGAAGGACAAAGTTGAGACACTTCGTAAAAAGTATCTCGGGCAAATGACAAACTACCAGTACCACCATTTATACCAATGCCACAACTATCTGAAAAAATATTCAGACCAGCAGTAGCTCCTAATGCAATACCATCACAATCTCGATAGAGACGCAAAGTAATAACATACTGATTGTTGCCTATACATTCGTATTCAATATCCGCACCCGACGAGTGAGATGCTTCTGCTTGCTGCGGCGTCATCAATACACACGCGAACAATACTAGTGCGAACCGACTGTATTGCCACAGCCGCCTGACTAAATTTAGAGGTAAATTTTTGCTTCTCAAAATTTTGAAAGTTTAATAATTAAAAAATATATAACTTGCGTAATGTAGTATTATAATTGAGGTACTACATCTGACAAAGTTACCTTTATATAACAAAAAATTAAAATAGTAGGGATATTTTAATTAAAAAACTACTCGTTTTTAATGGAAAAATACTCAATAAGTGTCTATCCTATTCATAAACGAGTTTGTAAACTAAGGCTTACAACTTACAAAAACGTAAGAAAATGTTAATAAGCTATCCCTACTTTAGGTATAAGCCCTTTTTAACACCTTTTGTTTTGCAATGACTTCAAATATAAATAGCTACTAAGAAATTAAATTTCTCAGTAGCTACTTACCCTACTAAAAATGTCTTTTAGTAGCCTATTATCATCGTTATTTACTCTGCTTCTGCATAAGATTCTATGGAAGGACAAGAGCAAATTAAGTTCTTGTCACCATGTGCATTGTTGACTCTCCCTACGGTTGGCCAAAACTTGTGCTGGCGTACAAATGGCAACGGATATACGGCTTTTTCTCTGCTGTATGGTCTGTCCCAAGTATCACTAATCACCAACTCTTGCACGTGTGGTGCGTGGCGCAACACATTGTTTTCGGCGTCGGCTGTACCCGATGCAATTTCGTCTATTTCTACCTTAATCTGAATCATTGCTTCGCAGAAGCGATCCAACTCAGCTTTGTCTTCCGACTCGGTCGGCTCTATCATAATCGTACCTGCTACTGGAAACGATAACGTAGGGGCATGAAATCCATAATCAATCAATCGTTTGGCTACATCTTCTGCCGATACGCCCAATTGTTTGAACTTGCGCAAGTCTAATATTAATTCATGTGCGGCTCTTCCTTGCTCTCCTACATACAATACATCATAGTCGTTGCTCAATCTTGCCATGATATAGTTGGCATTCAGGATAGCGTAGCGAGTGGCTTGCGTGCAGCCCTCTCCTCCTAGCATACGAATGTAACCATAAGAAATGAGCAAAATAGACGCCGACCCCCAAGGGGCTGCCGATACTGCGGTCACGCCTTGTTCGCCTCCTACTGTACGAAAAGTATGTTTCGGTAAAAATGGTGCTAAACTGGTATTGCAACAAATCGGGCCCATACCTGGTCCTCCTCCTCCATGTGGAATAGCGAAAGTCTTGTGCAGGTTCAAGTGGCAAACATCTGCCCCAATTGCTCCTGGGGAAGTTAAGCCTACTTGTGCATTCATATTGGCCCCGTCCATATAGACTTTACCGCCATTGTCGTGTATCAGTTGACAAATTTCCTTGATAGCGGTCTCAAATACACCATGTGTAGAAGGATAAGTCACCATCAATGCTGCCAAATTATCTTTGTACTTGATGGCTTTCGCCTTCAAGTCTTCCATATCAATATTACCTGCTTCATCACATTTGGTCACCACTACTTTCATACCGACCATAACTGCCGAAGCTGGATTGGTACCATGAGCAGAAGATGGAATCAATACGATATCGCGTTGGTCGTCTCCTCTCGATAAATGGTATGCTCGTATCGTCAACAAACCTGCATATTCGCCTTGAGCACCAGAGTTGGACTGCAAAGAACAAGCATCAAAACCTGTGGCAGCACATAAATATTGCTCTAGCTCCTCTAGTATCTGTGCATAGCCTTCTGTCTGGTCGGCTGGTGCAAAGGGGTGCAAATCAGCAAATTCTGTCCATGACACTGGGAACATTTCGGCTGCTGCATTAAGTTTCATGGTACAAGAACCTAATGAAATCATAGAATGCACCAACGACAAATCTTTGTTCTCTAGTTGTTTCATGTACCGCATCATCTGACTTTCTGAGTGATGCGAATTGAATACAGGGTGTGTCAAAAAGCTGCTTTCTCTTACTAGAGCAGCAGGCACTTGCATTTTTAGATTGGTATATTTTTCTGTTAATATTTCTGCTGTAGTTTCAGATTTGCCATTGGCACTAGCCAATACATTTACAATCTCCGTTACGGCTTCTATATCAGTGGTTTCACTCAGTGATATTTGTATCGTATTCGCATCAGGATAGTAGAAATTCATTTCTGCTGCTACCGCCAACTGTTGTATTTTTGCTTGATTCGTTACAGGGATATGCAGGGTATCAAAGTACGCTTTGTTGGTCTGAGTGTAGCCCAATTCCTGTATCGCTTTGTCTAGTATCTGAGTCAACGTATGTATGCGCCCTGCTATATTGCGAATGCCTTCTTGCCCATGATAAACAGCATACATACTCGCCATAACAGCTAAAAGTGCTTGTGCCGTACAAATATTAGAGGTTGCTTTGTCTCTACGAATGTGTTGTTCTCTGGTTTGCAATGCCATACGCATCGCTGTATTTCCGTTGCTATCGACCGACACGCCAATAATTCGACCGGGTATTTGTCTTTTGAACTCGTCCTTGGTAGCAAAGAAAGCCGCATGAGGTCCACCAAAACCCATTGGCACACCAAAACGCTGCGTATTGCCTACTACAGCATCAGCTCCCCATTCCCCTGGAGGGGTCAAAATAGCCAAAGACATCAAGTCCGCCGCTACAATGGTATATAATCCTGCTGCGGCTACTTCTTCTGCCAATGCTCTATAATCATTAACAGAACCGTTCTTGTCTGGATATTGCAGCAATACTGCAAACGTTTTATCTGTTAGTTCAAAGTCATCGGTCAAAACCACCTTGATATTCAATGGTGTAGCACGAGTATATAATATATCGAGTGTCTGTGGCAATATTTGGTTAGATACCAATATTTCATTGGCAATAGCATCGCCCTTCGCTCTTTTGTTCTTTATATTATAGAACATCGTCATCGCCTCGGCTGCTGCTGTTCCTTCGTCTAGTAGTGAAGCATTGGCAATCGGCAAACCTGTCAAATCTCCGACCATGGTCTGAAAATTGAGCAAAGCTTCTAATCGACCTTGTGCTATTTCTGCTTGATAAGGGGTGTAAGGTGTGTACCAACCTGGATTTTGGAATACACCTCTCAAAATAACTGGAGGCGTAATCGTGGGTGCATAGCCCAACCCAATATACGATTGAAATACTTTATTTTTGGATGCAATTCCCTTTAGCATCTTCAAATAATTGTATTCGGACAACGCTGGAGGAATATCCAGTTGGTAGTCGTGACGAATATTGCTAGGAACAGTCTCGTTGATAAGTTGGTCTATATCGGCTACACCAATGGTAGCTAACATACTTTCCAATCCCTTGGAATTGGGGCCTAAATGGCGATTCTCAAAACGATCAGGATGCTGAATGTTGAACATTGCTGACTGGTATTAAGTAAGTGGTATAATCAAGTAGATGCCGATATTTTGGTCATGGCGATCGCTCACAACTGCTGCATCTACTTCTTATTTTGGTACAAAAGAAGTAAATTTTGCGTTCTTTCTGCTGCAAAATACTACTTTTTTACACTATTACTAATAGCTATCTCCTCAAAAGGTTGAGTTTGTGTATTCCGTCAATTGCTTTAAGTGCTAAATTACAATAAAATGACGCAAATTGTAGGTGCTACCATCTATCCGCTTGCTGTATTATTTTTTTTTCAAAATGATTTTTTAGTACCTCCCGAAAGCCCATTTTTAGAATTATTATCTTTATATTTAGGTATCTAAAATTCAAGCAAAGGTATGCACCAAAAATTGCAACAAAAAAAGGTATCGAATCTACTCAACTTTAGCGAACAATCGCTACAAGCTGTGCCTAGTGATTTGCCTAATTGTAGCACCATCTTGATTCTAGATTTGTCGAGTAATCTGATTAGTGAATTGTATTTTGATATTAGTTGTTTGCCTGCATTGCAAAAGCTGCATTTGGACAATAATTACCTCACCGAAATATCGGAAGCGATTGTGCATTGGCACGAACTAAAAGAGCTGAGTTGTTCGGACAACGAAATATTTGAACTGCATCCGCTTATTAGCAATTTCAAGACTCTCTATAAGTTGGACTTGCAGTCCAATAATTTGCAAGATTTACCCGACTCTTTTATAGCATTGCAGCAGCTGCAAATTCTCAATTTAGAAAAAAATCCACTGCAAGTTATTCCCAAAGAAATCTTTAGCCTTTTGCAACTCAAAGAGCTAGATTTGACGGCTACCAGAATCAACTCCTGCCCTGTTGATATTGCTCAATTAACGGCACTTACTTGGCTTGACCTTTCTGTCAATGACTTGACCGAAATAACACCTGCCATTACGCAGCTCAAATCGCTGCAATATTTAGATATTTCCAACAATCAGATTAGTGAAATACCCAAAGGCATTTCGACCTTGACCGCCTTGCGAGAATTAAATATAGAAGATAATCCGCTGAGCCAATTGCCTGTGGGTGTTTGTAGTTTGCACCATTTGCGCAAGCTCGATCTGACGAATACTTTACTAACTAAACTCCCCAACCAAATCGGTAAAATGGCAGGCTTGGAGTGGTTAGATTTATCTAAAAATGCTCTACGTGATTTACCCCCAAAATTTGCTCAACTACAACAATTGCGTTGGCTTGACTTATCAGACAACGAGCTCGACGAACTGCCTCCCAATTTCGGAAAATTGACGAATTTGCGTACACTCAATTTGGAAAACAATCCATTGGAATACGTGCCGTTGGTGGTCTTTGAATTGACGCAGTTAGAAGATTTAGATTTGACCAATCTGGAATTGGGTCGATTGCCTTTTGCGGTGCATCAGTTGCCCTGTTTGAAACGGCTGGATTTATCCGAAAACTTCTTGCATGATTTGCCCAGTAGTATTGGCGATTTGCCGAAGCTCAAAACATTGGATTTATCTCAAAATCAATTGACAAAATTCCCTGCCGAATTGGTCAAACTGACAACACTGCGTGACCTCAAATTGAGCTATAATTTATTGACCAATTTAGGGCTAGAAGTAGGCGAATTAGTCAAACTCAAACGATTAGATTTGAGTTATAATGAGCTAGAAGGTTTGCCTGCCAATTTTGAACAATTACAGCGACTAGATTACCTCAACTTGGAAGGAAACGCCTTGGAGCAAATCCCGACTCAACTGTATGCACTCAAGCGACTCAAAGAATTAGATTTGTCCGATAATTATATTGAAGAACTGGACGAAGATTTGTGCAATTGGAGCAAACTAAAATGGCTGGACTTGCGCAATAATCAACTGCGTTTCTTGCCTGAGAGTATTGCCTTGCTGGCAGATACTTTAGTAGAATTGCTATTGGAGGGCAACTCGTTTGAGGAAGAAGAAAAAGAAAATTTATTGCTTTGGCTTCCTGACACCAATATTTATTTTGATGCTGATATTCATTAGGCAACTTGAATATAAAGTATTATATTAACACCTTACTTATTGACCAATTACCACTATGAATATACTAGACCAACAACTAAAAGAATTATTAGCCCAAGAATTTGTTTTTGAATTGGATTTGAGCCGTAAGGAGATTACAAAAATCCCTAGCAAAATAGGTCAAATCAAAGGGTTGAAAACACTCAATCTGGAACACAACCAGTTGGAAGAAATTCCAACAGAGATTGGATACATTCCGACCCTCGAAGCGTTGGATTTGTCCGATAATTTATTTAAAGGCATACCCGATAGTATATTGGAGCTGGCAAAGTTAAAATGGTTGGATTTATCGAGCAATAGTTTTGAAACATTGAGCACCGCTTTCGGTAATTTGGTAGCACTCGAATGGCTGGATCTAAAAAACAATCAACTTGTCAGCTTGCCTGCTTCTTTTAGCCAATTGCAAAAATTAAAAAAGCTTAATATCGAAGTCAATGAATTGACCGCCTTGCCCGAAGATTTTGGTACATTGACGGCTTTGACTTGGTTGGATATTTCCGACAATCAATTGACTCAGCTCCCTGACTCGTTTGCCCAACTGACCGAGTTGGAGTGGTTGGATATTGAAGAAAATCCATTTGAGCAATTTCCTACCGAAATATTGAGTTTGGTCAAGCTCAAAGAATTGGATTTGACAGGTATTCAAATGAGTGGTTTGCCTGCGGCTATTTCCAATTTGCAACAGTTGGAGTGGTTAGATTTGTCTAGCAATAGTTTGGTCAAACTCCCTGACACCATTGGAGCATTAGCTAAGTTGCAATGGTTGGATTTGAGTTCCAATCAATTGACCGAATTGCCACAGAGCATGGAATATTTACAAGCCTTGACACGACTCAATTTGGAGTTCAATCCATTGGGCGGTTGGCAATATGTATTGGAATCTATGACGAGTTTGGTCGAGCTAGATTTGACCGAAACAGGACTGATAGAATTGCCTGATACGATTGGTAATCTAGTCGATCTCAAATGGCTGGACTTGTCCGAGAATCGACTCAAAACATTGCCCGAAGGCATTGGAAAGCTCCAAAACCTGCAGTGGCTCGATGTCAAAGAAAATCATTTAGCACATCTGCCCACTACCTTTTTTGAATTAGCGGGGCTCAAAGAACTCTATCTTTCGCATAATCAATTGACAACCATTGACGAAAAAATTGGGCAATTCCCAATACTAGAACGATTAGATTTGAGTTTCAATAAATTGGCTACTTTACCTACAGGTCTTGCAGAACTGCACCTACTACAATGGCTCAATTTGGAAGAAAATCAACTGACTGTTATTCCTGACTTCATAGGCACTATGAACAACTTGCAAGCCTTAGATATTTCGGACAATCAATTAACGACTATTCCTGAAGCAGTGACACACATTGAGAACTTACGTTTGCTAGATTTGAGAAATAACAAGATTGAGTTATTGCCTGATTTTATACACAATATGCAGCATACTTTATTGGAGCTACAATTGACAGATAACCCTATTTCTGCTAGAGAATTAGCTCGCATACAAACCTTATTGCCCAATACAGCTATTGAATTTTAAAGTCTAATGCTAGATACTGATAATAATTTATTGGATGATTTGGAGCAAGAGCCTGTCATAAGTGAAGTTTTTTTGGCTCTTTCCAAAAAGTAATCATACTTTTTGGCACCTTCGTTATTTTACTTTCTTGCACTTATCTTACAGGTTTTTGGGGGCTTATTATTTATCCAGTTTTATTGCTTTTTTACGAACATAGTGTCCTCAAAATTTGTGTAGATAGAGATTGGCTGCCCCCTAAAATTGGTGAGATGGGCAGCTGGTTTGTAAGCACTACAGGATACGTTCCTTTTTTCCTGCTACTACTTTGCTTTACCTCCCTTTTTGGATTGATTAGAATACTACTTCTCCCTATTATAATTTTTCTTTTTTGGGTATTTGTAGGTCTATTTTGTATCTCTATGCTCTTCTGTTTGATCAATAACTACAAAGCACTCCGCCTCAACCCCACTACTACCTGCTGGTCGGCACCAAAACGACTAGCTGCTTTACTTTTTTATCCCTATGGTATTTTCGTATTGCGTTAAGCAGACAGTCATATACTAAGAGTATGACTAAACTATATCTTATTCGGATACTCCAATTCGATACTTGCTACCACTTGAGCATGATCCGACTGCCATGAATTGATTTCGTCTTCGCTTAGCGTTTCATCTACAATGTGGTCATTAAATGTACGCACAAAAATAACACGACCGATACGATCAGGGTTCTCTTTGACGAGTTCTTCGCTCACCATGATATGGTCTAGACTTTCGTAATGTCCATTATGAATATGTGTATAATACACATCAGTAGATGATTGTCTAGCCTGTATGTCCTTGGTGTGATACAGCACAATATCCCACAATTTCTTTTTGTGTTCTACGGGCCAATGCCTTGGAGGTGTTTGTCCCGATATAATTTGAGTGGTAACAGAAGTGTGTGTATCGTTCAGGTCACCCAATACGATGACGGGTGTTTTTCTGTTCTTTAGTGATTGGAGTAGAATCGTGCGAAGTGCATTTGCTTCTACTGCTCTCAATAAGAGCGAACGCGCTTGTCCTTTCGATATTTCTAATGGATCGTAACGGTCTTTCACGTCCTCAGGTATCAAGGGGCGTTTGGACTTTAGGTGTCCGACAAAAAATTCTATTTTGAGTCCAACACGTACCTCTACTACTGCCTTCAAGATTGGTCTAGAAAACTGCGTAAAAGGCACGACTAATCCTTCGACTGATAATTGCTCTGGAAATTCGGTATAGGTTTCGTGGCTCACAATCGGATATCTCGAAATGATAGCTACCGCAGGGCTTCCCCCTTTGCGTTTGCCCATAATCAGGTGAGCATCTTTGTACTTCGGGTGACTTAGCATCACGTCTCGCAATGCCTCTTCATGAAATACTTCCTGAAAACCTATAACATCGGCATCTAGTTTGTCAAACTGACTCAAAATCCATGCTTTCTTTGCTTCAAATTCAGCTTGCGTGTACATATTTTTGCCATAATACCTCTGATTAGGCATAACCAAGTTGAACAGGTTAAAAGTAGCTACTTTGAATAAATTAGGATGCTGATGATGATAACTCATAGTTGTTGTTTTGTTGAAACGCTTATATGGAACACGCCTTTAGATATGGAGCATGTTTAAATTTATCTGACAATAATTAATTTGTGCGACTCTACGTCGTCCTTGCTCACGATATTGATAAAATTGACACCCGAACACAAAGTAGAGACATCTAATCTAAAGTATTGTTCTTGAACATTGGCATAAGAGCGGCATTTTTTGCCTCTAGCATCATAAATTTCTATTGTAACGGCTTCTGTTGGCATTTCTTTGAACTGAAGTGTTACGATATCGGTAGCAGGATTGGGCATCAAAGTAGCTCTTTTTTCTTGCTTCGCTATTTTGTTGACTGCCGTAATCGTACTGTAATTTGGTATAATGAACGATTGAGAACCATTCCCAACTCGCCAAAGTGGTGTTCCTGCTGCTAGTGGTGTTCCTTGTATATCGTCTAGTTGTTGCACAATATTAGCAATACTATCTGCGTAAGGCACAATTCCTTGTATCTGAATACGGCTTTGATTGACATTGACGAAGAAAAAACCACTTGTTTTTTCGACATCACGAGTCACATTAGGTATCGGTGGATAGGCATCACGTGGTGGTGCTCCCCAACTACCATCGCCAATAAATACGGCCCCTGTCGTGTCCTTCCGAACCAACCCATTATAACTTGTAGTTGCTGTCGCATCGTAAGCTACGGGATAGGTTGTTTTCATGACGTGTGTGTGTGACTCGCATACCAATCGAACGCCATATTGCTCAAATTCTGAAGCCCAACAATCAATCATATCGGTACGTGCAGCATATTCTGCATGTGGAATCATAGGCTGGTGGAATTGGACTATTTTCCAATAGGGCGTATTGGACGGTGTACTGTGTTGCTGCAAATCATTAATTAGCCAATTTTTTTGGATCACGTCTGCACATACATCGGCTGGCTCCGAATTGAGCGTATAAAAGCGAAATAGATTGCCACCAAAATTAGTAGCGTAATAAATATCAGTATTCGATACATCGAATAATAAATCCAAATCAGCGGCATCTTCGTGATTGCCCAATGCGTGTATGATAGGTATCAGACGGTTGTCAGGACCTGTGGCCAACATCCAGTCATCGAACCAATCTTCCCAATCTTCTTCGCTATCTACTATAAATCGCACATCAAAATTGCGAATATAATCGCCTGTAAAAGCCACAAAATCAGGACGTATTTTTTTGACAATTCGATTCAAATCTTGGCGGGTTTCCCTACAACCGTTTCCCCAACAAGCAGGATCGCCTAAACCCAAAAAATTGAGTGCTTTACGTGAATCTCCTCCCGAAATAAAGGACATTGGCTGATTGGGGTCGTCAGAAAGCGTCTGGAAAGAATAGCGTGCCGAAGTAGCACTAACATTATATTGTATCACAAAATAATACACCTTGGCAGGTGTCAAGTTCGTCAATCGCACGAAATGATGATTGTACGCTTTGTGCGTGGTAGTTCGATCAACTGTCTTGGATTGTGCGTATTGATTGAAGTTGGTACCGTGATCAATCGTATCATAATAAACGGTGCCGGGAGTACCTGACCAAGCCATTGCTATCGTTGTGGCGGGATCATCTCTATAAGTTAGGCGAGGCCACTTGGGCTGTGCGTACAACATATCTGTTATCAAAAACAACAAGAGGCAACTAAATAATATTTTCATAATTTTGTACTTTCCTTTCTACTCAAATAATAATAATGTGCTAAAATAGCTTTCTAGAGCATTGAAGTTATTGCCTTTTCGGGCAATAACCTAACTTTTATACAGCTTGTAAATTTACAAAAAAATATTGATATAATAATACCGATCAATCCTTAGCTACTAAAATCTATCTTGCCAAAAATAGTCCGCCCTCCCCTTTTTTATTTCGGCTATATCAAAGTTGTTTTCAAGATCAATTCCTATAAAAATAAAAAACTTTCAATTATTATTGAAAATAATGAAAATAGAGGTCTAACAATGCAACTCTATCAAAATAGCTTCGTTATATTTGTATAGCAATTAAAGATTATTAAATTGCTACAAGAGGTTATTTAATATCAAATGGCTTCAACGCTATACACTTGATTATGAAAATCAAAAACATCAAAAATTGGGGACTTGGGCTAGAATATGATCAGCAGCATCCCTTAATTATATCAGGTCCTTGTAGTGCCGAAACACGAGAGCAAGTACTAGCAACCTGCCAAGCAATACAGCCGTATGGCATACATATATTGCGTGCAGGCATCTGGAAACCTCGTACTCGCCCCAACTCCTTTGAGGGGTTGGGACAAAAGGCGTTGCCATGGCTCAAAGAAGCGAGCCAGCTAACAGGTCTGCCCACTTGTGTGGAAGTCGCCAACCAAACTCATGTAGAACAAGCCTTGGCGGCTGGGATTGATATACTGTGGTTGGGTGCCAGAACGACCGTCAACCCTTTTGCGGTACAAGAAATAGCCGATGCACTGCAAGGAGTAGATATTCCTGTCATGGTCAAAAATCCGATTAACCCTGATTTGGAACTGTGGATTGGAGCGATGGAACGACTCAGCCAAGCTGGAATTGACAAAATAGCGGCGATTCATCGTGGGTTTTCGGTCTATAATAGCCCCAAATATAGAAATCAACCTCAATGGGAAATCCCGATCGAATTGCGTCGTCGGTTGCCGAACTTGGAGATTATCAACGACCCTAGCCATATTGCGGGCAATCGTGTATTGCTATACGAAGTAGCACAAAATGCCTTGGATTTAGGTTTTGATGGACTTATGATAGAGAGCCACATTGCTCCTGCCAATGCTTGGAGTGATGCCGCTCAACAAGTGACACCAGCAGGACTACAACAGTTGCTCAACTCGTTGCAGAAGCGACAAACTAGCACGGATAATCCTGCTTATTTGGAGCAATTGGAGCAGTTCCGAAAGCAAATTGATAGCTTGGATACTCAAACCTTGCAGTTGTTGGCAGAACGCATGGCTATCGTTCGTGAAATTGGTCTATCCAAAAAAGAAAATAATGTAGCTGTTCTTCAGCTCGAACGCTGGATGAATGTCCGCAAAATTCAACTCGATAAAGCTGCCGAGCATCAACTCTCTGCGAATTTCGTCGAAGATTTGATCAATACGATTCACAAAGAGGCATTGCATCAGCAAAGTCATATCATGCAGCAGGTAGAGGAAAAAGAAGTGGGGAATTAGGCTTTTAGACCGCTTTGCTGGTAGATTTTTAGAGGCTGGATTTACTATTGTTTGCTAGGTTAGATTTCCTACTTTGCATTACTAACAAAAAAAGCCGCTAAATACATTTAAGTATTTAGCGGCTTTGCTATTGGAATTCGACTACTAAAACTCTACGTCTAAACGTACAGCAAAGTTAATCGGCGCACCAACTAGTGCTGGACGAATCATGTATTCTTGATTCAATAAGTTATTACCAACTACCGAAAGTTTGACGGCAGCTTTTTCTTTGCCATCACTGTCATTGATGACATAGCGGTAACCTACACGAGCACCTAACAAAAAGGACTCCCCACTATTGTAATTTTCTCTATAATAGCCAATACCAAAAATATCATCTGGTCCTTGGAACAATAGATCGTTTGGATCATCATAAATAATATCTTCAAACACTTTGTCAATGTTATTGACTTGACTAGTGTAATTGAAAGATACTCCTACTGAAAGTGCTTCTTTCAAGAAGAATGCTTCCAAATCAAATTTGAAGGTATGTGTAGAACGGTATTTCAAGACATTTTGATCAGAAGTAGAAAGACTCTGGATGTTAGTTCTAACACTATCATTATCCCAGTTCTTAAATTCAGGACTGATGAAAGTATATCCTGTCAATACATTAAATTTGACCGGTCCAACAGTACCAGTACCCATAACACTTGCTTCAATACCACGAATACGCGTATCTCCTACATTGATAGACTGGAAATAAATATTATTCAAATCGGTTGATTCCGGCTTGCCACCACCAAAGGTGAATTCCATCATATTTTGGTATTCTGTCCAGAAACCAGATACATCTAAAAAGCCTTTGAATTTACCAATTTTGAATCCTTGTTTGATACCAATCTCCGTAGAGAAACCTGTTTCTGACTGTAAGGAAGGATTGGCACGAATAGCCAAGGAATTGGAACCTGAACCAATTTGCGTTGTGATATAACGCTCTGCAATCGTTGGGTAGCGGTATCCTTGTCCCCAAGAAGCACGCAAGAAAGTAATCGGTGTGATTTCGTAGTTAAGACCTACACGAAATACAGGTTTGGCTTCTTGCGAAAGCGAATCAGGATTAGACACCAAATCAGGAACTCCTGTACTTGAATTTACTTTAGGATTGACAATAACTTCTCCCGGACTCTTGATAGAGTTGTATTCCAAACGAGCACCAAAAGCGATATTCAACTTAGAGTTTTCTGAATCTTTCTCTTTGAATAATCCTTGCTCTCCTTGTATATAAACGGCAGCATTGGCAATATCATATTGAGCATTGCCATACAACTGCGAGTTGGAGTGTGTGTACATACCAACTATTCCACTTACTAATTTGAAGTCTCCAAAAAATTCAGATTCTATCTTAAATTTACGTTGGTATTGGTATTCCCCATACACCAACTGCGATTGATTGCTTTGGTTTTGTTGATTCTGGTTATTGACATAATAGAATCTTGATTGTACTCTGTGACGACCACCTTTGTTATCATACGCTGTAAAGAATGGATCTACATTGAAACGAAGCGTATTGTTCTCCGTGATTGTCCCAGCTAGTGGAATATAGATAGCCGTGTCAATTTTTTGCCCCTGAATTGGCGTACCAAGTATGTGCACATACGGCATTTGGTTGCCCCAAATAAAGAAGCTCGCAGAAGTACCTGTATTGAAATTGACGTTAACTCCAGCATTTACTTTTTCTGTAAATCTATATCTTGTGTTAGCATTAATACGGAATTTACGTTCATACTGCCCTGCACGATAAGAATCTTGATAAAAGTAATTGCCACCCAATGTCAAATCAAATTTTTTGATTTGGCGACGGTGAGCAAACTGAACACCCAATTCTACTGGTTTGCGATAACCATTTGTTCCTGACAACAATTGAGGAGTCACATCATCTTGAGCAGAAGTATCATTGGTTTCCGCATTCCATACTTCGATAGAAGGATATTGCCACCAAGCTGTTTCTGCTCTCTTAGGTGTACCAAAAGAAGTTTGAAAGATAGATACTTTCGTGAATGGTTTTTTGGTAGCGTAAGCCGTACGAATATTGATAATTCCGTTGAGGGCAGACGAACCATAAAGTGCCGAAGCAGCTCCTTTTACGACTTCTATTTGAGAAATATTCTCTACTGGAATATCACGCCAGTTAGGGATACCTGCATCACCTGTTAGCAATGGCAAATCATCGACTAAAAGTAAGACACGGCTACCCGCTCCATAAGAATAACCAGAACCACCACGTATATTAGCTTGACCATCTACGATCGTTACTCCCGGTACTTTATCTACGACTTCATCTACTTTGGTAGCATTGGTGTTACCCACCAAGTCTGGACTTACGACATCTACCGAAATAGTTGTTTTGGCTAATGCTGTTCCCGAACGGGTAGTAGTTACCGTTACTTGTTGCAACATATCTACTTCTTCTGCGGTATTGATATTTAGTACTGTTTCTTTTCCATTTTCTAATGTTACTGCCTGCGAAAATTTGGCATATCCTGTATAAGTTACTTCTATTTTGTAATTTCCTGCTGGTGCTGTCATGGAGTAGTCCCCCAAATCTGCAATTACTATTTTTGCGGGTTTTCCTTCTGCATCTTTTAGTATTACGGTAGCCCCATATAGAGGTTCATCACGTACACTATCTTTCACCATCCCCTTAATCGTACCCTGAGCCATTGCCCCTGTCACCATCAATAATAAGATACAACTTGTAAAAAAAGTCGTCATAAATTGTTTTTTCATAATTAGAATAATTTTACTGAACAAAGTCATTAAATTTAGGGAGGGGTCACTATAAAATTTTTTTCAAGAAACACATTTTTGCTCAAAGTAGCTAATAATATTTGTCTATTTTTTGAGTAGCCCATTTCTAAAAGAAGTAAAAATAGCATATTTCATATTACTAACTACCTGACAATCAATAATATACCCGTATTAACAATGAATTAATCTAACAAAAGCTATGATTTTAGCCTAAAAAGACACGTACAGAGTTTTCATTTTTTTTTGATAAAAAAACAGCTGACATCAGCATAAAAGAAGGCGTTATTTTTTTCAAAAAAAAGTAGGTCTATTTAGTTAAAATCAAATTAAAGCCGTATTTTCGCTTTCATTACAAACAGAGTAATTTGGGCTGTATTTCCCACAAATACATTTCATATAATTACTAACCAACTATTTTTATTAACTAATGTAAATAATCTTACAAAACAGATGAAAAAAATTACTAACTTATTGGTAGCAGCCTCTTTGATGATTGCTACTACTGCTACAGCACAGAACACTTGCTGTCAAACAACTACTGTAGCTCCTGAAGTTGCTTCAGGTATGAACTCTACACTTGTTCCTATTGACAGAAACTCTCCAGGTATCAATCTAGCTGTTAGTGCAGTTGATTTGCCTACATTAGAGTTTTTGATTACTAAAAAGAATACTGCTGCTCTAGATGCAATGGGCGCTCCAGATACTACTGGTGGTGGTGGTGATGTTGTTATTGGTGGCGTTGGCTCCAATGGTATCTTCACTCCAAAAGACAAATCACGTTATGGCGTATCTCTAGCTGTTGGTGATACATTCGAATTGACTGCTGTTGGATATGATTTGACTGTTGTCAAAACATTAACTGATTCTTTATTGAACGGTAAATACTCTAGTGGTGCTCCTTGTTGTAACTTGTTTATCCTCTTGGCTGCTCAGTTACAAGATTCGACTATCAAAGGATTTTGTGATACACTACGTAACAATGGTGTAAACGGTGCTGGAGATGTCAACAACATCGAAGATGTACTAGAAGTAATTGATGGTTTTTCTTCTGCTCAGATTTCTGTAGAGTCATTGATTTCTATCCTACAAATCATCAACAGTAACGGCGGTAGTATTTCTCCTGACTGTGGTGGTACAGGTACTAAGGATTTTTTCCCTTATGGTGTCAACAAAAACAAAAGATACGGTTATGAAGTAGATAATCCAGTAGCTGTTAAGCAGTTGAGTGATGTTTCTTTGTTCATGATGTTCCCTAATCCTAGTATTGATGGTGTTGTAAATATCAACTTCACAACTAGCAAGCAAGTAGATTTGAGCCTGAACGTATTGAACACATTGGGTCAACGTGTTGCTACTCAACAGTTGGGTAGTGTTGACGGTAACCTTTCTACTAACATTGATACAGGTAGCTTGACTGCAGGTATGTACTTTGTAGAATTGACTGATGGCGAAGCTAGCCAAACATACAAATTGATCGTAAGATAAGATTAGCATACGCTAACTTACGTTGAATAGATCGCATAAAAAGAGAGCAATAACCAAATTTGGTTATTGCTCTCTTTTTTTTTAGCTAGGCAAATAGTTGTTGCTACGAATATTCTTTGCCAAACTTAGCAGCCAAGCCTTTGGAGACTTGCTTGATTTCTTGTTCTTTATCCTTCGGATAAATCAACAATACATTGTCTTCATCTACCACAATATAATCCTTGAGGTCTTTGATAACCACTAATTTATCTTTAGGGACACGAATCATACAATTGTTGGTATCTAGTGTCTGCACCAATTCTGGTGTACTACTACTGATGGCATTTTGGTCGTCAGCTTTGTCGTATTGCTGGTGCAATGCTCCCCAAGTACCCAAGTCTGACCAACCAATATCGGCTGGTAACGTATAAATATTGTCCGCTTTTTCCATGATAGCATAATCAATAGAAATATCGGGCGTAGTAGGGTACTTTTCGTTCAAAAATGCTTGTTCCTTGTCGGTTCCCCAACAGCTCTCCCCTGCCTTCAAAATGTCGTACACATCGGTTGCATGCTGCTGCAATGCCTCTAATACAGTATTAACATTCCAAATAAAAATCCCTGCATTCCAAAGGTACTCCTCACTTGCCAAAAACTTTTTGGCAGTAGGCAAATCAGGTTTTTCGGCAAACTGACGTACTTTATAGATTTTGCTGCCCGAATCTTTATCGAAGTGAATATAACCGTAGCCCGTGTTGGCATAAGTAGGCTGTATGCCCAATGTCAACAAGGCTTTATTTTTGCTCACAAAATCTAATCCTTCGTTAATGCGTGCTACGAAAGCCGCTTCTTTGAGAATCATGTGATCCGAAGGTGCTACTACAAAATTAGCATTTGGGTTAATTTTGTGCAGTTTGAGGGCTGCATAAGTAATACAAGGAGCCGTATTGTTGCGAGATGGCTCTGTTAATATCTGCTGATTGGTCAATTGTGGCAGTTGCTGTTTGACCAAGTCTTTGTAGCTCAAGTTAGTGACCACAAAAATATTTTCTGCTGGACAAACTTCCAAAAAGCGCTCAAAAGTAAGTTGTAGCAAGGATTTTCCAATTCCTAAAATATCCAAAAATTGCTTAGGAAATTTTTCTCGGCTACTTGGCCAAAAACGGCTACCAACACCACCTGCCATGATGACGACATAGTTATTATTGTTCATATACTGGTTGTTATTATTTTGCTGGATTGCTATGTGCGAATTTTCAATCTACGAAAATGCCGCTAGTTTCTTTTGTTCGTGCGGGATAACCAATTGAGGAGCTGGGCTATTTGGCAAACATAGACTGCAAGGAGAGTAAGCTCTCTTCGATGGCTCGCTCAAAATAGTTGCGTATAAATACCGCCTGAAACCTTCGTACAGGACTATTGGCAGCTAGCTTTTCGAGTTCCAATCGCCATGCTACTTGCGTATAATTGGTATCAGCAGCAGCCAGCACAATTGTACCTTTAACTACCAAGTTGCTCTCTTTGATACGAAATACATAGTCAATCTCTTGATTTTCAACTACCGTCGTAATTTCCAAAGTTCCATTGATACGTTTGCTTTGCCACTCTTGTACAGCACCTTCGCCTGTTTCATTTCCTTTGTATTCAAACTCTAGCGCTCCTCCTTCTGCTGTCCAGACCGTCCAGTTTTCCCATTCTCGTAGATTGTACAACAAGGGATATATATCGCGAGTAGGTGCCGCAATAAGCTCGGCTTTCTCTATGATCCAAGTAGCAGGCAAAAATAATCCTGCGGCTAAGACCAATAGCAATATGCCTGCACCCAATATTAATAGTATAAATATAATGTCCATAATCTTCTTCTGCGTTGCTGTTGTTTTGTGGTTGCTATTTCGTTGTTGTTTTATCGAGGTCGTCCGATACTTCTTCAAATGCTTCTAAATATAAAGCACGATTGGCAATAACCGAATAATTGTCCAATACGGTTTGGCGACCTGCCTTACCCATACTTGTCCTCAATTCTTTATTTTCTATCAACAAAGATAACTTTTCTATCCATTCTTGTTCACTATTTGCCAAAAAGCCGTTGACACCATTTTGTATAATAGTACTGTTGACACCAACATTTGCCATCACTACTGGCAAGCCTATTGCCATGAAAGACAAGCCTTTAAATCCACATTTGCCTCTTGTCCATTGGTCATCTGGCAATGGCATAATACCAATATCAAATTCTTGCAATTCGGCTATTTCTCCTTCTAGCGTCCAAGCTATTCCTTGTATGTCTAGTGCAGGATAACTATATTTAGCATCTCCTATTACTTTGAAATAAATTTTGTCGCCATACTTTTCTTTTAGCTGATGCAATAGCGGCAAGGCAAATTCTAGATGAGGAATCGTCGAAAAACTACCACTCCACCCTATACATATCCTATCGGAAGCTACTTGAGTACTTGGTTTGTGATTGTCGGTATCCAGTGTTGTTGGTATTATTTTTACTTTTGGATTGTACTGCCGAGCATAATCCGCCAAGTAGTCATTGCCTACCAACACCAAATCTGACATAGCGATTAATTCTGCCGTCTTGGAAGCATTTTTCAAGAAAGACAATTTCTGGTTATTGGCGGAGACCACAGGAATCCAAATAGCATCGTCAAAGTCATATATCAACTTACTCTTGCGAGCAAATTGGCGTTCAAAAAACGTAGTTCCTAACATGAATGCTTCTCGCTGCACATACACAATATCGTATTTGCGAAAGAAAGCTTCTTTAATTAGTATGCCAATTGATTTGAGCAATATCCATGCTTTTCCTAGGTAATTTCCTTGCTGATAAAATATCTTATCATCTTTTGCATTCAACAAATAACCTTGCTTACAATCAAAGCCTTCTGTTTGTAGATAACTGATGTACTGCTCAAATCGAAACCGTTGAGATGGAGAACGCATCGGGCGGTGTAGCCCTATAAAAAGTACTTTTTTGTGAACCATTCGGTATATCCTAAAAGGACAAAAGAGGAAATTCTCCCTCTTTTGTCCCTCTATTTTTTAGAGAATATTTTTTATTAAACTAAGTCTTTGGCTTGCTTCGTCCAATCGTAACGCAACCAGCTAGTTTTGAACCCCTTGATTGCCTTATTGATTTCGCTGACAGCTGCATCGTCTAGCTCTGCAATCTGCTCAAACTTATGAATCCCTGCATCGTGCAAACGTCCAGCCATTGCTTTGCCCAGTCCTTTGATAACTGTTAAATCATCTTTGACACTGACGCTAGGCTCTTCTTCTTTGACTTGAAACGACTTGAACTTGCTCGTAGCAGGTATATTTTCGATTTCACCAAAAGCTCTTCTGATAATATCTAACTGTTGTGCTTCATGCGACTTTTTGAATCCAGTAGCAGGTGATGCACTTGATTTTCTAGCCACTAGTTCCAAATCAAACTTGCGGTAGAATGCCAAGATGTACTGCCATGCTCCCATATTAGAAGGTTCTTCTTGTACCCAGAACCATTCTGCATTATTGTATTTCTTGATTAATTCTTTCACTTGATCTTTCGGGAAAGGATACAATTGCTCTAGTCGTACAATAGCAACATCATCTCTATTATCTTCTACTTTTTTGTCGAGTAATTCGTAGTATATCTTACCAGAACAACATAGCACACGCTTGATTCCTTCGCCTGATTTCACTTTCGGGTCATCAAATACTTCCTTGAAACCACCCGTAGTATATTCGTCGAAAGACGACACACACTCTCTGTACAATACTTCATCGTCTGGACGAGAAATATCTTTGGGGCGAAGTAGTTTTTTGGGACTCATCACGATAAGTGGCTTACGGAAAGGACGAGCCAACTGACGACGCATCAAGTGGAAGAAGTTGGCAGGTGTGGTTACATTGGCTACCGTCAAGTTATATTCGGCACAAGCCTGTAGGTAACGCTCCAACTTAGCGGAAGAGTGTTCTGGACCTTGACCTTCGTAGCCGTGTGGCAATAACATCACTAAGCCCGAATTGCGTTGCCATTTACTCTCCGAAGAAGAAATAAATTGGTCAAAAATAGTTTGTGCTCCATTGGCAAAATCACCAAATTGAGCCTCCCACAACACCAAAGAATCAGGTGTAGCGGTAGAGTATCCAAACTCAAAACCTAGTACCGCAAATTCTGAAAGCAGCGAATTGTAAATTCTAAAATTGCCTTGCTCTTCAGTTAAGTTATTAAGGCGGTTGTATTGTTTGTTAGTATCTACATCGTATAGCACGGCATTGCGATGCGAAAAAGTACCTCGTTTCACATCTTGCCCACTCATACGAATATCTCTACCCTCCATAAGCAATGTACCATACGCTAGGTGTTCACCCATTGCCCAATCCGTCAATCCTCTGTCGATAAACTCTTGTGTACGACTAAATAGACGCTTTAGTTTAGGCAATGGCTTGAAATCTTCGGGTACGGTCTGTAGCTTATTCAATATCTGCTTGATGGTATCCAACTGAACGAAAGTATCAGGCGATTGCTTGAAATCTTCTTCCGTGGTGTACCATTTTAGCTTTTGCCAAGCCAATTCAGGTGCTTGGAAACTATATTCGAGTTCTTCTTCTTTTACTTTTGCAAATTTATCCTGCAACAAAGCATCGTATTCTTTGTCCATTTGTTTTGCCATCTTAGCTTCTATCTCACCTAAGGCAACTAGTTTTTTGCTATAAATGGTACGAGGATCTTCATGCTTTTTGATTAGTTTGTACAATTGTGGCTGAGTGAATTTTGGATCATCGCCTTCATTGTGTCCGTGCTTACGATAGCACACCATATCAATAAATACATCGGTATTGAACTGCTGACGGTATTCCGCTGCTAGTTCGGCTACAAATAGTACCGCTTCTGGATCATCTCCATTGACATGGAAAATAGGTGCCTGTATCATATTGGCTGCAGCAGTACAGTAGGTAGAAGAACGAGCATCGTCAAAATCAGTCGTAAAACCAATTTGATTATTGATAACAAAGTGGATAGTACCACCAGTATAATAACCTTCCAATTGGCTCATTTGAGCCAATTCATATACTACGCCCTGCCCTGCTACGGCAGCATCACCATGAATAACGATGGGCAATATTTTGTCAAAATTACTTTGGTATAATATATCTGCTTTCGCTCTAGCAAAACCTTCCAATACTGGATTAACCGCTTCTAGATGCGAAGGATTAGGAGCTAATTTCAAGTGTACTTTATTACCCTCTGGAGTTGTCATTTCGGAAGCAAAACCTAAGTGATACTTCACATCACCATCTCCAAAAACACTATCTTCTGGAATATCGCCTTCAAACTCTTTGAAAATATATTCGTAGGTCTTGCCCATGATATTCGCCAATATATTGAGGCGACCACGGTGAGCCATACCAATAACTACTTCTTCTACTTCTAGTGTAGCGGCTTTATTGATAATACCATCTAAAGCAGGGATTGTAGATTCGCCACCTTCTAAACCAAAACGTTTTTGGGCAACATATTTTTTTGCTAAAAAATTCTCAAATCCTGTTGCTCCATTGAGTTTTTCTAGTATTCTTTTTTTCTTCTCTAGCGTGTGACCAAACGCATCTTTTTTACTGATTTTTTCGATACGCTCACGTAGCCATAGCTTTTTATCTTGGTTCTCGATGTGTGCGTATTCAAATCCAATATTGTTACTATACACTACTTTTAGATGGTCGATAATATCCGCCAAAGTTGCATTGGGCATCCCTATTTCGGCACCTGCCGCAAACGACTTAGTGAGGTCGCTGTCAGACAAACCAAAGAAACCCAAATCAAGGCTAGGAAAACGATTTTTACGCTGGCGAATAGGGTTAGTCGTTGAGGTCAAATGCCCTCTTTGGCGGTAAGCCTCAATAAGCTGTAATACAGCCAATTCTTGTATAGAAAATTGGGCAGCAGGTGAGCTATTGGCTGGTTTGCCAGCAGCAGAAGGTGTATTTTCTTCGCTTCCGTTAGCATATTCGAATCCTAAGAAAAATTCTTTCCAGCCAGCAGGAACGCTGTCGTTGTCTTGTTGAAACTTTTGGTATAATCCCTCAATATACGAAGGGTGAGCATTTGAAATAAATGAATAATCCATTTTTATAGTTGTATCAGTTTTTGGTTACGGCAAGCGTCGGGGATTCCGCTACACCTACTTTTTTGTTAAAGAAACTAGGGATTCTATAGCCTCGTTTCTTTCAATAATTAAGAAGCTACAAGGTACAAAAGTTATTGTTAAAATTACAAACTCTAAGTTCTGTTATTTACATAAATTGTATTCTACTTGCATTCTGTCACCTAGATAGACAATTTCTACAATAAATAGTTGCGTTATTTTTTTGTTGCAATTCCTATTTTTGATCCAAAAAAATCACTATATTTGAGCGATTCAATAGTAAGACTCCCCTATGGGTTAGTAGAAATATTCGATTTTAGTACGAATTAATTAAAATAATTCAATCTAATGCTTATCTTTGCGTACCTTATCTAGGAAAATATTGATTATTTTAATTAGAAAAAACTAAAAACACTTTTGCATAATGGCAAATCATAAATCAGCAAAAAAACGCGTAAGACAGGATTTAAAGAAGAGACTACACAACCGTTTCTACAAAAAAACTGCTCGTTCAGCTATCCAGACACTCCGTGAAATTGAGAACAAAGAAGAAGCTCAAAAATTCTTGCCTAGAGTAGTATCTATGTTAGATCGTTTAGCTAAAAGAAACCAAATTCACAAAAATAAAGCAGCAAACTTAAAATCTAAGTTGGCTAATCACATTAGTGGATTGGAGAAATAATCAAATTGAATTTGATTATTATGAAAGGCACATTTCTACATGGTAGAAATGTGCCTTTCGCTATATGTATTTGTGTCTGCTCTTTTTGCAATACTAAACCAAAGCCACTTTCATACGTTCTGTTGTGACAATACTCTAATCAAAAATAGGCACTTTGCTCCTGCTAGTATCTATTGAAGCAATCTATTTTTTATGAAAAAAAGCAAAAAAACGTTACTTTGGAAAATCATACCGCCTGTCCCTAGTTCTCCGAGTTATTTGTTTGGTACCATGCACGTCCGAGACCAACGAGCTTTTAGAGGTTGGCAGACGTTAGTCGACTGTATAGACACTTGCGATATGTTCGCAGCCGAATACAATTTGGAAGATGCCGATGTTGAGCAGCTCCAAAGAGCGACCCA
The DNA here is from genome assembly GCA_937139495.1 of uncultured Saprospiraceae bacterium. Classification (GTDB taxonomy): domain Bacteria; phylum Bacteroidota; class Bacteroidia; order Chitinophagales; family Saprospiraceae; genus Aureispira. The sequence goes on from CAKZQC010000012.1 coordinate 75,601, forward strand.
ACTCCCTGCTGGCTTAACGATACAAAATATTGTAAAGCCAAGCACGTTCAAAAAATTAGATAAATTGGTGCAGCAGGAAACCGATTACGACCTTTCGTTTTTCAACCATCTTTCTCCGCTCATGCTACACAATGTATTGACGGAGTCACAATTGGGAAAAGAAGAATCCGAGCCACTTGATGCCAAGTTATTTGAGACCGCTCAACAACTTGGCAAAATTATGACTGGGCTAGAGAGTTTTGAGGGACAAATGGCTGTATTCAAAAAATTGGCTATACAAGATCAAATCAAGTCACTCAAAGACGTTGCTTTCAATTTCAAGAAATATAAACGAGATTTGAAACGTACCGTAGAGCTGTACTTGGAAGGCGACATACATAAGCTACTCCGAAAAGTAAAAAAGACAACAGGTGGCATGCGTCGTGTATTGCTGTATGATAGAAATATCCGCATGGCAGACAATTTCGAAAAACTGACCCTAGATGGCAACCTTTTTGCAGCTATTGGGGCAGGACATTTGGCAGGTAAAAAAGGTGTATTATCACTGCTAAAACAAAAAGGATTTGGAATAAAACCAGTTCTTTATTTAGATTAATTGCTCCAAACTAACTTCTTAGCATTGGAGCGATTGCACGCTCAAAAGTAAGGCTAAAGATATGATGTATAAATGGTGTTGGTGTATTTTTTTTGTGAGTTTGTCGCTCTCTACTTGGGGACAACAATTAGTAAATATTAAAGAGGTACGTATCCTCAAACACGTCGTACTCGAAGGCGAATATACTGCTTCCCGAGGGGCTACAGTCACTCTAGATTGGTCGTATGCCGATACCACCGATACCAATAACCTTCGTTGGGAATTAGAATTAATTCGTCAATCTGTTTCGGTGTTTCGTACAATCGTTTCTCCTAACGAAAGTGCTATTTCGGAGGGTGTTTCCAATACGCTTACCTTTCAGATTCCTTATCGCTCCATAGAGCTAGAAGAAGGCATCCATACTGTATCCTTACGGATTGGTTTAGCACAACAATCGCTAGCACTCTATACTCAAAAAATAAAATGGCAGCAGCCACCTGTTTTTGATGTAATGCTAGAAATGCAGCAAGCTACCATCACGCCTGATTCCAATTACAATCCTATTGGATTGTATAACAATGCCCCCGACCCAATTTGGTTGGTACAGGTATATGACGAGCAGAAAAAAGGTATGGTAGATCGCAATAGTTTTCAGCCACTTGCCTTCCAAACAGCTACTACCATGACGGCTTTTGATAGTTTGATTATTGGCGTGTACAACGATGACCCAGCTGACAAAAAATGGCTGGGACAATATGCCTTAGCACCCAATTCCGACAGTATTCGTCAGGTATTGCAGCAGCCACTCCTACCTCAAGTAGCCGCTAGCAAAATTTATATTCGCAAACTACTCCGAGATAAAGTCAGTAGCCAATTTGGGCTGCTCGAAAATCAAGTTCATCAAGGTATTAGAGGTGTTATTTTGTCTTTTTCTTATGACTTACCCTATTATTATCGCAAAAAAAACATCGCTATTCAGCTGAAAAATCATCAAAATCAATCGCTGCAAAACTACTTAACATTAGCCGAAAGTCGTCAGCAAATTGACAACAAAATCATAGGAAACTATCGCTACTTTGTCCCCTATCATCACTTGCAGAACACCACCACGATTGGCTTGACGCTGTCTGCCAACAAAAACACGATTCAACAACACACCACTGCCCCATTGGTCATACCCAAAACGGTAGATGAAGTGAGTGTCAGCCAAACTGCTGGACATCGCCGAGCAGGTGTATCCGGAATACTTTATCGGTTAGATTATCAATTGCCAGAACTCAATCCAGAGGCAGAATTGCAAATCCGATTTCCGAGCATAGAACCTACGGTATTATCCAAAATAAGTTATTGGTCAGCCAACTTCCCCAATGATATTAAGCAAGGCGACAAGGGAAAAATCCCAACATTACAACAGCAAACTATCTTTGTTTTTCTACCCTACTTTGTAGCTCCTAGCAATATCCAATTACAGCCTCAACTGTGGCTCAAAACAAACCATATTCCAGCCATCAAAATGGCTACTTTCTATACCAAACCTTATGGCAGACCGCTACAACTCAGCGACATTAGTATCCAAACCAGCTTGGTGCAGTCAGAAGTATTTGAGGGAATTAGTGGCGAACGCTTTGAGTTTGGGATTGAAATACCTGACTATTACCACAGCAAAGGTGATTTTATATTGACAATATTAGCCGATGGAAAAGAAGCGACGCTTCCTATTTTCATCAACGATGATTGTTATGCTAGTCGAGTACAACCTATCAGGAATCAACGCAAATTATCAGTTTTTGTACCATATAGAGCGATGGAAGAAGGCAAAAAATACCAAGTCATTTTACAAGCAAAAAGTGAAGGCTTTGCACTTTCGGAAGCTCGACAGGAGCTGTTCCATAATCCTCGCCAGCAGCTACAAACCAAAGATTTGTATATCCAGCAACTACATACCCCCGAATGGAAAAAAGTAGTTATCAAAATAGGCATTCGAAATTTCAAAAACCTAAACAGAACCTATCCACATTTGGGCTATCAAACAATTGCTCAGGATAGCCTTTCGGGCAATTATAAACTGCGGTTGGCGAATGCCAATAATAAACAATATCGCCTCACCGCAGATGCCGATGATGAGCTTGTTATTTGGATCAAAGAAGAGGGAAAACCCGATGACTCGGCTCAAATTATTCGTACTTCTTTGGCTGCTTTAGTAGCAAGCAACCAACAATTGGAAATCAAAAATGAAGACAAAATCAAGCTATTTCAACTAAAAGTAATTGATAAAAAATAGTACAATCTGACCAAAAATGATGCTAGCCAAAAAGTGTCCAATTTTATACCTTACTTTACCAAATGATTGATTGGTTCATCTTCTGATTCTATTTTATTTTTGGACAATACTTTTTTGTAAATATACCAAAAGGTAATAATCGCAGCACCCGTATCGGCTATCGGAAAAGCAAACCAAATACCATTGATTCCTACAAATCTGGGCAAAATCAACAAAATAGGAATCAAGAAAAAGCCCTGTTTGGTCATAGCCAACAACAAAGCAGGCAAAGACTTGCCGATTGCCTGAAAATAGGCACTACCAATCAAATTGATAGCAATAAGTGGCGTAGCCATAAATACATATCGCATCGCAGGTACCGTAGCGGCTATCAGCTCCTTATCTTTGGTGAATAAGGCGGTAATCTGAGGGGCTAATACCATAATCAAAGCAAAAGTAAGAATCGCAATGATAGTCGCCCATTTCATGGATAGCTTAATCAGTTCATCAACTCTTTCCTTGAGTTTTGCACCATAATTGTAGCCCAAAATAGGCACAAATCCTTGTGTAATTCCGATAGTCGGAAAATTCGCAAACATCAGCATTCTGCTTATAATACCGTAAGCCGAAACGCCAACAGTACCACCTATCATAAACAGTGTGTTGTTGAGTAAGATGGACAAAATACTAATGATGCCTTGACGAGATAGCGTAACCGAGCCAATGCCCATTATTTCTTTAGTAATCGACCAATTCAATCTCAATTTTCGAAAACTGATGGTCAATTGTTCTTGTTTGAAAACAAAAAAGTACACCGTAAAAATGGCACTAGACATATAAGATATGGAGGTCGCCCAGGCGGCTCCTTCTATGCCCATATCAAACCCTACGATAAAAACAGGATCAAGAATTAGATTTAAGACGGCAGGTATCAGCAAGGTAAACATTGCTGTTTTGGGGTGTCCCAAAGAGCGCATTATATTATTGGACATAATCGCCCAACTCAAACAAGGGATACCCAACAATACAATATTAAAATATGCCTTGGAAGGCTCTGCCAGCTCTTGACGACCTCCAAATATCATCAATATTTGTTCGTTGAACAAAAAACATAATAACAGGACAATCATTCCTGAACCCAAGTTCAGTATGACTTGGTTATTGAATGTCAAGTTGGCTTTTTCGTCATTATTTTCGCCAAAGGAGCGAGAAATAAGAGAAGCCCCTCCTATCCCCAATGCCATACCTAAGCTGGCAATCAAATAGACAATCGGCTGCACGACCGTAATCGCTCCAATCCCAGCTGTACCAACCCAACGCCCAACAAATATAGTGTCAATAATTCCATAAATGGACATCACCAACATTCCTACAGCGGCAGGAATGGCTTGATCTCTCAATAACTTGGGGAGTGGCTCTTTGCCAAATGCTTCTTTTTTCTCTTTATCAGATTTCATCGAATACTTTAGTAATACAAAAACAGAAAGATTGTGTAAATAAAAAAAGGTTGTTAATCAACCTATTACCACACAATCCATTAGCTAAACAAAATAGTAGTGTAAAGTTCAATTTGATTGATGAAATTGATGGAAATAAAACAAAAGCATCCTCTTGTCTGCTACAAAAAAATATCCTCCATCACTATCGGTTAGTAATCGAGGATATTTTTAACTTAAAAGCGGAGCTTATTACTTCCACTTGATATTGCAGCCAGCACTAGGATACTGCTTGGCAGGCATTTCTTTATCTTCGATAATCGCATCGAGTGCCGCTCTCAAATCGCTCCCTGTTACAGGTACATCACTATTGGGGCGAGAAGAGCAGAAACGTCCACGATATGCCAATTCTAACTTCCCTGTAAAGACATAAAAATCAGGTGTACAGGCAGCAGCATAAGCATGAGCAACTTCTTGTTTTTCGTCATACAAGTAAGGAAAAGTATAACCCACCTCTTCTGCTAACTCTTTCATCTTTTCTGGGCTATCTTGTGGGTAGCGTACTACATCATTGCTACTAATAGCCACAAATACAACACCTTTCTTTTGGTACTCCTCTGCCAAGGCAACCAACTGCTCGTTGATGTGCAACACATAAGGACAGTGATTGCAAGTAAACATAATAACATTGGCTACTTGCGAATGATCACTTTCTAAATTAAACCCCTTACCCGTTACGGTATCAGGCAGCGTAAAATCAGGGGCAATCGTACCCAATTCCAACATATTTGATTCGGTCAAAGACATATTTTAGTATTTTTTTAGTGAATTTTCGCAAAAAAGTGCGACTACAAAGGATTCATTCTGCTTCTGTAATACTTCCTAATGAATAATGTTCAATAGTATTCGTACAAAAATATAAAATTCGTTACATTTGAAGTATGGATAGAGTACAATATTACAAAGATAGATTTAGTAGCCGTACCGACGAGCAACTCAAAGATATTATTGCCGATACTACGGGCGATAATGATATTGATGCTATTACAGCAGCCATACAACTACTCAAATCTCGCCAACCTGAGCTACCGATACCGCTCAAGGATATACCCAAAGCAAACAGAGAGCAACTCAAGTATATCATTGACCACCCCAAAGAATGGGGCGAAAACGCTGTAGATATCGCTAAACGAACGCTACTTCGGCTAGATCATAAGCCTGTGGGCGATGTCAACCCAATGTCCACCTCTACCAAGACATTTAGTGCCACTATGATTGTACTGGCTGTATTGGGGGCGATTCCTGTGCTACTGTTTATACTTTTTATTTTTTTTATCATGGCTTCGGGAATAACATAACAATGATTCAGACACAAAATATAATTAAATCTTATCAGCAGCTTCAAGTACTCAAAGGCATCAATCTGAATATTCAGAAAGGTGAAGTAGTCGCTATTGTGGGCAAATCTGGTGCTGGCAAAAGTACGCTGCTGCATATTTTAGGCACGTTGGATAGTCCTGACGAAGGTAAGCTATTGATTAACAATACGGACATTACAACCTTGTCTGCCAAAGAATTAGCTTCTTTTCGCAATAAAGAAATTGGATTTATTTTTCAATTCCATCATCTGCTACCTGAGTTCAACGCACTCGAAAATGTTTGCATTCCTGCTTATATTGGGCACGTTTCTCAAAAGAAAGCAGAAGCTAGAGCCAAAGATCTACTAGCCTATTTGGGACTCGAAAAAAGAATGCACCACAAACCCTCTGAGCTATCGGGCGGCGAACAACAGCGCGTAGCGGTGGCTCGTGCCTTGATGAACGAACCTTCGGTAGTATTAGCTGACGAACCTTCGGGCAACCTAGATACCGCTACTTCACAAGAGCTGCATGAGTTGTTTTTTGAGCTGCGCGACAAGTTTCAACAGACCTTTGTTATCGTGACGCACAACCCAGAACTCGCTCAAATGAGTGATCGTACACTGACCATGCAAGATGGTAATATTATTTCCAGACAAAACGTATAATAGCCAACTTTTATGGACTTAGATCAACTTAGAGAAGAACAACGCTACCTTGCTAGCCAAATAGAATCCCCCACCGAATCCGTTTGGTTGGTGCCGCATTCTATTGTATTTGGTGTGGATATTCAGTATGTAGAAGATACTGCCTTCGTGGCAATGGCTGCCTACAATATGAAAGGCAACCTATTAGAAACGTTTGTTTTCAAAACAGGTGCAGGCATGGAATATCACCCTGGTTATTTTTGTTTCCGCGAAGGTCCTCCGCTGCTACGTATGATTCGCAAAATTATTGCGACACAAAACTTGATTCCTGATGTGCTGCTCATAGATGGTCATGGCGTGGCACACCCTCGCCAATTGGGCGTAGCCAGTTATATCGGTCTCAAAACTAATATTCCTACTATTGGCATTGCCAAAAGAGCCCTACTACCCTATGAGGGCGAATTGGATATTGCTAGAGGGAGCCAGCTGCCTATCTACAAGCACAACAGCGAACGCCAAAAGGTCTCCAATGAAATGGTTGGCGTTGTGCTGAGAACACAAGACGATGTCAAGCCTGTTTTTATCAGTTCGGGCTATGAAGTACCTTTACATCAAGCCATCAATTTGACACTTCAATTCTCTGACCCTTACAGAATCTGTAATCCTATTCGTACCGCCGACCACGCTGCTCGTGCTTACGCCAAAGGTGAAAACCTGCCAGGGGTTATCATATTGTAATGCCTTTTTACTAAGAGCGTGTCTAAGCCATAAAAAAAATAAGCATTCAATTTTTAAATTGCTTAATTATTCCTACTTTTAGAAAGTACACAGGAAGTCGCCACAGAAGGAAGACTTCCTTTTTTTATAGCGAAAGCGACCAAAACACACGCTTATGAAAATTCTATTACTACTCTCTTTATTATTACAGACCAGTTGGCTACTAGCTCAAACGCAAACGGTACGAGGCAAGGTACTTGATAATGCCAGCCAAAATCCTTTGATGGTGGTCACTATTACCGTGGACGGTACCAATATCAGTACCTACACCGATGACAACGGCAATTTTATACTCGAAGGTGTCCCTGTTGGCAGACAAATCATACGAGCCAGTTATATTGGCTATGAGATGTATGTGACCGACAATTTGATTATTTCGAGTACCAAAGAAACTTACTTAGATATATTGCTCGTAGAGCAAGTCAGTATTACCGATGAAGTCGTAGTGACCGCCAATAGCGGCAACGATGGCGTAGGCAACAAGCCTATCAATGATCTTTCTGTGATTAGTACTCGCTCGTTTTCGGTAGAAGAAACCAAACGCTATGCCGCTAGTGTCGATGACCCAGGTCGTATGGCAGTCGCTCTTCCGGGAGTACAAACCGACCAAGACAACGAAAATGATGTTGTCATTAGAGGAAATGCTTCTTTAGGTATTTTGTGGAAATTAGAAGACTTGCAAGTTATGAACCCTAGCCATTTTGCTCGTACGGGTTCTACGGGAGGTGGTATCACGGTGTTTAGTGCTTCTGTTTTGGGCAACACCGATTTTTCGACTGGTGGTTTTGCTGCCGAGTACGGCAATGCTCTATCAGGCGTTTTTGATATGCGTTTCCGCAAAGGAAGTTTAGGAGATAGAGAATATTCCGCCAAGATTGGCTTAGTAGGTTTGGGTTTTTCTGCTGAAGGTCCTTTCAAGAAAGGTAGAAGTTCTTATTTGGTCAACTATCGGTATTCTACCTTGGGTATACTCAATGCGATGGGTTTGTACGTAGTACGAGAAAATGTTGGAAACAACTTTCAAGATTTATCCTTCAATCTTTCCTTCAACTCTAAAGACAATAAGAGTGAGCTAAAAATATTTGGCGTCGGCGGATTGAGTGACGAAACTTGGTCAGTCAAAGATACAGGGCAATGGATAACTACCGCTGATTATCAATACGATAACAATGGCTCTAACTTAGGGATTTTGGGTGCTTCTTACCGTCGATTATTGGATGACAAGTCCTATATCCGCCTGACCGTAGGTACCGTTTTCAATCATATCAGAGAGTTTCAGTACCAACCGATGATTAGCGATTTGACTATTAGAGATACCATTGAGAACAAAGATTCCAAGACTCTACGTAGTCAAGCACACTTGACGTACAGCAATAAATTCAACACTAAATTTAGAATCAAAGCAGGCTTGTCGGCTCATGCGATTACTTATTGGTTAGATGTCAATGAGCGTTCGCCGTTTGGCTACCATACTTTTTTGGACGAGCAAGGCACTCATTTTTTGATGCAAGGCTATGCTTTGGGTAGCTATCGCCCCAATAAAAAATGGACGATTAATGTTGGTTTGCACAGTTTGTTTTTTACGCTCAACAGCACGTACAGCGTAGAGCCTAGAGCAGCGGTACAGTACCAACCTTTCAAAAATACAACGCTTACGGCTTCTTATAGTATGCACAGTCAAGCATTGCCAATGGGGACATATTTGCTTCGTATTCCTAACTCGAATGGTACTACTTCACAACCCAATTTAGATTTGGAATTGATGAAAATGCACCATGCTATTTTGGGTTTCAAACAATCCGTTGGAGCAGGATTTAGAGTTAATTTAGAGGGGTATTATCAATACAGCTTCGATATTCCTGTTGGGGCGGACAGCAGCAGTAGTTTTTCTTACCTCAATCAGCGTGATGGCTACGGACAAGAAGCAATGGTATCGGAAGGAATTGGTCGCAATTATGGGGTAGATGTGACGCTCGAGAAAGCGTTTAGCCGCCAGTTTTTTGTGCTGGTTACAGGTTCTTTGTTTTGGTCGCAATACAAATCGTTGGGCGATACCGATTGGCAACGCACACGTACCGACAAACGTTGGGGTTCTACGGTCATGGGTGGCTACGAATTTGCGTTCAAGAACAATGCAAATCTACAAATCGGCATCAAGTCTCGTCTTGCAGGTGGTTTGCGCTACACTCCTGCTGACTTGATCGCATCGCAAGCGGCTGGTATTTATGTAGAAGATGATAGCCGTCCATTCTCGGAAGCGGCAGATATTTATTTCCGATTGGATACTCGTATTGCTTACCGCAAAAATGGCAAGAAAATATCCTACCTTATTGCACTAGATGTACAGAATGTAACGAACTCTAAAAATGTACGGAACTTAGACTTTGATAGACAACAAAACATTTTGATCAATCGTTTTGAATCAGGATTATTACCTGTATTGAGTTTCCAAATTGATTTTTAGTGCAGAAGTTGTTTTAAAAATCCTGATGAAATGATTAATAAGTGCTTGCAAATCAAGACGATGCTGCTTTTTAAAACAACTTCACAATAAGCACTACCTACAAAAAAATCCCAACTGAAATATTTCAGTTGGGATTTTTTAATTGGAGTAATGGAGTTGTTTACTAATTATCTTCAATACGCATTTCTTGTATCAAATATTGCTCGCCTGTTTTTTTGAAATAAATATACAAGCGGTAGTTTTTGCCCCCAGCCTCTAACTTGCCGATACAATAGTGGGCTTCTTGGTCTTTGGCTACGCCATTATGCACCATCGAACAATTGGTTGGTTTATGCTGATTATAGAAGTTTTGTAGTGCCGTCAAAGCCTCTGTCCTGCTATACGTTCCATCAGTACCAGCTATCGTTATTTCTACTTCATTAGCCAAATAAGGGGCGATACTCGCACTCTTTCCAGACTTAATGGTATTGATAACAGCCGAAAAATCAGGTTGCCCCGAACCCATTGCTGCACAAGCAGCTAGTATAAGTAGTATTGTTTTCATGTTATTTTTTTTGAATGAATGTGTAATTATATTCTAACAATAAATGTGCCGTAGCTACGCTTTCTACTTGCTCACTAAAAATAGAGCTTATTGCTCGGTAATAACTATTTTATAACGTTTTTTTTATATCTTTGTTGCCTTATGTTCTAATAGACATTATTACAAATTGCTTTTCATAGCGAAGAAAACACCTTTATCCAATTCGTAATAATGTCTAATAACTACATGGTTGATTATTACAAATAGATTTGTACCAATCACCATAAACACCAAATTGATTTTATGTTTAGCAAGGGAAGCAAAGAAAATGGTACCGCTACAAGTAGTGGCCCGAACGGCAAAAACGATGTTTGTATTATTGCAGGAGGCACGACCATTGATGGAAATGTATCTGTGGGAGGCGATATGCGCCTAGATGGTTCTATCGTAGGCGATGTCAAGTGCGGAGGTAGAGTAGTTATGTCAGGCAATGCGAGTATCAAAGGCAAAATTGTGTGCGATTCGTTGGTATCGGAAGGCAAAATAATTGGTAATGTCTCTGCCAAAGGTCGAGTACATTTCATGAGTACCTCTCAAATCAAAGGCAACATTAATTACGGTAGTCTTCGAGTAGATGATGGTGCTATCGTGGACGGACAATTGAGTTCCAAAACCAACCACTCGGAGTCGGCTTCCTAGCCTGCTGCTAGTGTACTGCTACCATACGTGTCGGCTATTCCTGCTCTCAAAGCTGCTCTACTCTACGGAATAGAGCAAGTCGCTACTTTTTTGCCGACGGCTTGGCTACAAGCTATTACGCAACAAGGGACGCTGCTGCCTTTTTACCACGTTGTCAGTGATAAGCCGCTTGCCCATATACGTCATCTCTATGCCGTCAAAGACAGTAAGGCGTTTGTGCAAGATTTAGATTTTTTGTGTACCCATTACACGCCCATTAGTATGGCACAGCTAAGCGATGCCGTCTATAAAGGGACTACATTACCCAAACGTTGTTTTTTACTTACGTTCGATGATGGTCTGGCACAATGCCACGATATTATCGCTCCAATCCTACTCCAAAAAGGTATTCCTGCTACTTTTTTCTTGAATAGTGCCTTTATTGATAATCAAGCCCTGATGTTTCGATACAAAGCATCTTTGTTGATAGAAGAAGGTCAAAAGCAACAATATACATTAAGTAATTTAGCACCTTTTTTTGCTACTGCTTCTTTGCCTCTGGGCAATACTTTGGCGGCTAGCCTGCTAGCGGTTCGGTGGCAACATCAGGCGATACTGGACAAAATAGCTGCTGCTTGGCAAGTTAATTTTGAGCAATTCCTAAAGGAAGAACAGCCGTATTTGACCACCTCCCAAATTCAGAAAATGCAGCAAGATGGATTTGACTTTGGTAGTCATTCCATCAATCACCCTACCTACCATACGTTGCCCTTGCATGAGCAAATAGAGCAAACGACCGTTAGCCAAGCATACTTGCAGGAACATTTTCACATTGAAGCTGCTTATTTTGCCTTTCCATTTACTGATTTCGGGGTCAAAAAAGATTTTTTTGAGCATATCTTGGAGCAGCAAAAATTCCAACTCACTTTTGGTGGTGCAGGTATCAAAAACGAAAAAATAAAAGGACACTTACAGCGTTTAGGATTGGAAGGAAATCAAAATAGTACTGCCCGAACACTAGTACATACCGCTTACTGTTATTACATCATCAAAGCTTTTTTTGGCAAAAATACCATACAACGATAAATGGCAATCATCAGTTTAATAGGAAGTGGAAAAGTAGCTACGCAGCTCGGCAAACGACTCTATGAATGCGGTCATACTATTGACCAAATTTTTAGTCGCAACTACACGACTGCCGTCCAATTGGCAAGAGCCGTAGAAGCAACAGCTATCGTGCGCATCGAGCAGCTAACACCTACCGCAGGTTTTTATATTGTTGCCATCAAGGACGATTCCATCATTGAATTGCTACCGCAATTAGATGCTATTTCTACGAAAATTATAGCCCATACTTCTGGCACAGTGTCTAGTAGTATTTTTGAGTCTTACTTTGATCATTACGGCGTATTTTATCCCTTACAGACATTCTCTAGTCAGCGTGTTGTTGATTTTGACACCTTGCCATTTTGCATTCATGCCAATGATGCCAATACATTGGAACAGCTCACTACATTAGCACAGTCTATCTGTCCGAATGTCTATCAGATTGATGACAAAAAAAGAGCAAGCTTGCACGTAGCAGCCGTCGTTGTCAATAATTTCAGCAACTATCTCTTTGATATGGCAAGTGATATTTGTTATCAAGAAGGTGTTTCTTTTGATATTCTCAAGCCGTTAATTTTAGAAACCGTTTCTAAGATTCAAGAACATTCTCCTAGTAGTGTCCAGACGGGACCTGCTGCTCGACAAGACCACCAAACGATACAGAAGCACTTACATTTTTTGCAAAACAAACCTGTCTATCAACACATCTATCAGTTGATTAGTGAAGCCATTATGCAGCAGCAGAAGCAAAAAATATAATGATGGAAATATTAGATGGACAATATAAAGAAGAGAAATACTTAAAGGCAAAAAAGCATGTCAAAATAGCTGCCCTTTTGAGTTTACTGTTTGGTGGTACCGCCATTGCTATTCCTCAAATATTTCCTAGCCCTTTTCATTTTAAAGAATTTCTAAAAATGCCTGATAACGATGTTCCCATGGCTATTTTTTATAGCTTATGCGGTATCGGAGGCGTGTCATTTATTGCCATGCTAGTTTTTTTGTACTTACTATTCAAGCAACAAAAAAATTCTTTCTAAAACTCAAAAAAGAAACCTAAGAGCATGTCTAATACTGACGAGTAGATTTACTATCTCGAATCAATCGAATGACATTTCCTTCTACCTTGAAGTATTGTGTACCAATCTTGAAGGCATCGCCATCTATTTTTTTGTCTAGCCCCATTATATCTTCCTGTATGGTGTGCAAAGAACCTTTGGTATATTTTGCCAAATAAATGTAGTCCAAGTTGATATTTTCGCCCTCTGCAATACCACAAATAATGACTCGAACAGGCTTATTCAGTTTCATCAATCTAGGAATCAACTTAAAATCTCGTATCCTAGAATAATTATCAGCAATCAATATAATGCCCTTGCAGTTCTGAAACTTCTTTACGCCATAAAGACACGCTTCAATATCATTTTCTGCTTCCTTGCCACCTCTACCCTTTCGCATGGCTTCAAATGCCATCTCTTCGATAACATCATATTGGTCAGAACTGGTATAATACGTGCCGCCTGTATTCCCAATAGGACCATCAGGTTTGTCATCGCCATCGTTATAAAAAACAAATTTTTCTGTTTCATTTTTTTTCAAATGACCTTGCAGAAACAATAGTGTTTGAGTCAAATAAGGGTGCATGGAGCCTGTTACATCTTGCACGACTACATGGTCTTCGTATCGGTCAACGATGCGCTGCATAGCAGCATAAACTACGGTATCTTTTGTTATATTTTGCAATACTTTTTCGGGAGCAGGAATGGCATCTTCATCAATTACCTCTCTTTCTACAATCTTTACGACTTCTTCGGTTTTCGTGATATACTCCTTCGGTCTTTTTCTTGCCCCTCTTGTTTTGTGCTTGATTCCTTTCTTTCTTTTTTTCTTGTTCTTCGACAAATACATCCCACTCCAAGTCCTTCTTTTTGTTTCGGTTGTCACCGTATCATATACGATTTTGGTCACTCGTGCTTTGCTCATAATTTCCTTAATTCGAGCGACTTCCTCATTGGTTTCCAATGTTCTGGTTTCGGGGTCATCTACTCGTCTATCCTCCACCGTACTGATGACTTCGCCGTCCTTGGTCGTCACGTGGTGCGGTTTGAGATAAATCACAAATCCATGAAAGTACGTTTGTGCTTCAGCATAATCCTCTGCCCCATCTTGAGCCATCAAGTTCCAACGAATCAAGTTATTATTGAACGTTTCTGGAAAGTAATTTTGCAGCATTTCGTATCGCTCTTGATTAAGCTGCACTTGATCAAAAGTAGCGCTTCTTCTGAACACCGTATAAACCAAATCAATTCGCTCGATCAAGGTATCTTTTAAGCGTCGAAACAACTCCTTGTCTTGTTCTGTAAACAGAAATTTAGAGTAGTTCATTGGCAAATAAATAATGTATTTGCTCTCTCTCGAAATATCATATTTAGAAATATTTTCTTCCTTCATTTTGGACAACAAAACAGGGTTGACCACTTCTTTTTCCATTACTTGAGCCGAAGCTCCATTCCCTATTATCAATCCTAGTAGTAACAATAACATTCTCCAATTCATCTTATTATTTTTTTTGATATGAGTTTCTCCCTTTTACTTATAAACGCTTCAAAAGTACAGCTTATTCTACATAAATGCAATTTTGAATTCGATGTCCTACTAAGAGCATGCTCTAAACAAAAAAAAGGTTGTCAACTTTCGTCAACAACCTTTTCTATATTTCCATTCAATTTGAATGCTTACTTCTGTTGCTTATCGCAATAAAGTAACATCTCCGTTGATGACTTGTTTGAAACCATCTTGGTAAAGAATCTCTGCATACCAAACGTACATTCCTGCACCTGCCTGCTGTCCTCTGAACATTCCGTCCCAGCCTTCAGCACCTACATTGATATCCATATCAGTTCCTTCAAAAACCAACTCGCCCCAACGATCATACACTCTCAATAGTGCTACTTTATCGACTTTGCTACCACCTTGTATGAAGAAGGTATCATTGACACCATCTCCGTTTGGCGTAAAGGCTGCCGCAGCAGTTGCTCTACGAGGCTTAGTAACTTCTACTTGTACCGTAGCACTCACTTCACAACCAAATTGATTCGTTGCTACAAACTCGTAAGTTGACTCTTCCGAAGGATTAACAATAATAGAATAGCTACTATCATTAACCAAAATACCACTGTTCAATTCTGTCCAAGAGAACATAACTGAAGACGTATTATTCAGCGTAGCGGTAATATCCAATGTATCCAAGTATTCGATGGTCGTATCAGCCGTAACACTCACGATGAAGAAAGAATCTGCTACAAGTACTTCTACTAAAGTATCCGCGCTACAACCGTTTTCATCTCTTACATACAATCTGTAATCACCTGCTTCCAATTCGCCAAAGATGTTACCTGTCTGCCACACTTGATTATTCAAGCTGTATTCTAGGTTACCAATATTGGTTGTTCCACCTGTTCCTATTGCCGTAATGATACCTGTTGCATCACCCACACACAATACTTGAGTACCAGAACCTTCTATTGTCAATACTGCTGGCTCTACCAATGTCAAATCGGTATCAATTGTACAACCATTAGCATCGGTAGCTGTCACACTATACATACCTGCTGTCAAACCAGTTGCCGTAGCACTTACTGAAGCGTTAGGCGACCATTGATACGTGTAGTTAGGTGTACCACCTGTTACGGTTGTCAATGCCGTACCATCATCATCACCATTACAAGCCAAAGTACTTGTTTGAGCAATATTGATTGCCAACGCACTTGGTTCTGTTACTGTGAATCTAAAGGCTTGCGAACAAGGTTGATTATTTGTTACTGTTACCGTATAAGTTCCTGCTGCTAAGTTCTGGACATTGTTTCCAATAATTCCGTTGCTCCATACATAAGTAATTACGTTCGGTCCTGTTACTGAGATAGTACCATCAGACAAACCATTACAACTTACATTGTTAATCGTTTCCGTCAAGGCAATACTAGGAGATTCGGTCACCGTCACACTTGCCGAAGCAGTACAACTTTCGTCGTCAGTTACCGTCACATTTACGATACCAGCCGAAAGACCTGTAACGACAGCCGTTGTCTGACCGTTGCCATCTCCCCATACATAACGATAAGGAGCCGTACCACCAGTCACACCATTTACAATAGCGACACCGTTGTTTCCACCTGTACAACCTACATTTTGTAGGACACTCGCATTCACGACCAAAGTACTTGCTTCGCCTACTGTATCCGTAATTACCAAAGGACAACCAACACCATCAGTAACAGTAACCGTATAAATACCTGCTACCAAACTATCCGCAGTAATCGTAGTTTGTCCGTCTGACCAATTGTACGTATAAGTACTTCCTGTACCACCACTCACAATAGCGGTCAATTGACCACTACCTTGACCGTTACATAATGCAGGCGTGCTATTCGTGTAACCTCTCAAACCTAATACAGGTTCTGTAACACGATAAGTAGTATCTCCAGTACAACCGTTTCCGTCTGTAGCGGTTACCGAGTAGTTTCCAGCAACCAATCCAGTCGCTTGGTTTGTTGTTTGTCCATTCGACCAAACAAAAGTATATCCAAACGTAGAAGTTCCACCCGTAGCGAGTACGGCAATACTTCCAGTATTATCTCCTTTACAACGTACATTCACAATAGGCGAATTGCTTATCTGAATAGCTGGTGGAGTAGTTAAGTTTGTTGCTCCAAGAGCAGTACAACCGTTTGCATCGGTTACCGTCACACTCTGTATGCCTGTTCCCAAACCAGTAGCCGTAGCCGTAGTTTCTCCGCTGCTCCACGCATAACTGTAAGGTGCCGTAGCTCCCGAAGCGACAACGCTAGCACTTCCATTGTTGGTATTGCTACAAGTCGGATTTGTAGTATTGCTAATAAGCACACTTAGGCTAGTAGGCTGCGTAATAGTCACGCTTACAGGAGCAGCAACACAACCATTGGTATCAGTAGCCACTACACTATAAGTTCCTACTCCCAAACCAGTAGCCGTAGCTGTAGTTTGTACTGGAGAAGTCTGCCATACATACGTATAACCTGCTGTTCCACCTACGCCTTGTGCAGTAGCTGTTCCTGTTGGTGTGCCTTGGCACAATACATTGGTTTGGCTAGCAATCGTAGTACTTACGGCACTGTTTGGTTCTGTTATCGTCACACAAACCACGTCTGTACAAGCATTGTCATCTGTAATCGTTACACAATGTACGCCTGCTATCAAGTTAACAGCCGTTGCATTCGTATTGCCATTATCCCAATTGTATAAGTAACTCACCAAGCCAATTGGGCTTCCGCCTGTAGCACTTGCCGTAGCATTTGTTACGCCACCTACACAAGCAATTGTAGCAGGAGCGATACTTCCTACCAATGGTGTAGGCTCTGTAATATTAAACACTTCTACTCTATCGCAACCGTTGGCATCTACTACCGTTACGCTGTGTACACCTGCTGCCAATCCTGTAGCCGTTTGGCTGACTTGACTCGCATCATGCGACCAAACATAACTGTATGTTGGAACACCTCCGCTGCCATAAGCAGTAGCGGTTCCTGTTGCCGTTCCATTACACAAGGTTTCGGTAGTTGCTACCGAATCAATTAGTACTGGAGTAGGTTCGTTAATCGTAATATTCAATTGTACTTGGCAGTTGTTACCATCTCTCACCGAAACAATATATGTTCCGCCGATTAAGTTGCTAAAGCTATTGATGCTGCTAAATACGTTTCCTGTTTGTCCAGGACCTGTTATTTTATATTCATATCCATTGACACCCAAAGTACCTGTTCCTGTAGTTGCGTTAGCTATTATTTGTCCATTGGCATCGCCATTACACAAAATATCTACTTTCGTAAATGTTGCTGCTAAAGCAATCGGATCATTAATCGTGATGCTCGTATCTGCTTTACAACCTGCAATATCAGTTACGGTTACGTCATAAGTCCCTTGACCCAAATTATTGATAGTAGCGGTATTAAGTCCGTTTGGTGACCATTGGTAACTGTATGTTCCTGCTCCACCTGCTGCAATCACTCCAACACTTCCATCTCTTGCTCCAGGGCAAGTGATTGGAGAACCATTGTAGTTGGACAGTATTTGTGGCGACAATACAATTCCAGTAGGCTCGCCTACTGCTCCTGTAGCCGTAATCGTACAACCGTTGGCATCAGTAATCGTCACGGTATATTGTCCTGCTCCGATGCCTGTGGCAATACTCGTAGTTTGAGCATTGTTCCATAAGTAAGTATAGTTTGGTGTTGCTCCTTGAGCATCTACTTCTATACTACCATCGGTGTCCCCGTTACAAGTCGCATCATTCTGGTTCGTAATACTTGCCGTCAATGGTGCTTGAGGTTCAAACACTGTTGTACTTGCGGTAACCGTACAACCTGTCAAGTCCGTTACAGTTACTTGATAATTGCCTGCTGCCAATCCTGTTGCTATACTTCCTGTTTGGTTGTTAGCCGCAGCACCCCACTGATAAGTATAGGGAGCATTACCATTGCTAGAAGCAATTACTATTTGACCATCACTACCCCCTTTACAATTTACAGAATCTACATTGAATGTAGCAGTAATTGCGATAGGTTGCGTAATCGTACCATTGTCAACAATCGTACAAAGGTTAGCATCTGTAATCGTCACTTGGTAAGTGCCTGCTGCTAATCCTGTTGCGTTATTAGTAGTTTGTCCATTCGACCATAAGTAAGTATAAGGCTGAATACCACCTGTAAGACTTACTGTCAAGGCTCCGTTAGAATAACCATTACAAGCTAGATTTTGTGCTACAAATGTCACGTTACCCAAAGCGTTAGGCTCTGTAATCGTTACACAAGTATTGACACTACAACTGTTGGCATCACTAGCAGTGACACAGAATACACCTGCACTCAATCCAGTAGCTGTTGCGGTTGTTTGTCCATTGTTCCAGCTATAAGTAAATCCACCTACGCCACCACTAGCATTAATAGTAGCTGTTCCATCATTTCCACCATTACAACTCACGTCTGTCTGAGCGGTATTGAAGGTCACTGCGGTAGGTTGACCAATCGTATAGTTTTCTGTAATTGTACAGCTATTTCCATCAGAAATTGTCACGGTATAGTTACCTGCGGTCAATCCTGTATTGGTATTGCTTGTTACAGCACCTGCCCCCCAATTGTAAGTATAAGCAGTAGGAATACCTGCGGTACCACCTGCAGCGGTAGCTGTAACGCTACCATCTGTGCCACCATTGCAACTAACAGTTGTCGTTGCTAATGTTGCGGTCAATGGCGTTGGCTCTGTAATCGTTACTGAACTAACATCCGTACAAAGGTTGGCATCGGTAATTGTTACCGCATACGTACCTGCCGTCAAGCCTGTTGCTGTTATAGTTGTTTGACTTGGAATCGTACTCCAATTGTAAGTATAAGCACCTGTTCCACCTGTTCCATTTGCTGTAGCTGTTCCATCATTTCCACCATTACAGCTTACATCAGTACTAGTTGTAATCGTTGCATTAAGAACACTAGGCTCTGTAATCGTTACACTCAATGAAGCCGTACAAGCATTTGCATCGGTAGCGGTTACAGTATAAGTACCTGCTGCCAAACCATTCGCTGCATTGCTTGATTGTGCTGGAGTCGTACTCCATACAAAAGTATATTGAGGAGATCCAGCTAGTGGTGTTCCCCCTGTTGGTGTTACTCGAACAGAACCATTTGTTCCGCCATTACAACTTACATTATTAAGTGTCAGTACGCTCAAGCTAACTGCTGTTGGTTCGGTTATCGTTACACTTGTTGTTGAAGCACAAGAGTTAATATCTGTTGTAGTTACGGTATAGACACCTGCCGCTAAACCTGTCGCCGTAGCGGTAGCTTGTGCAGGAGTGGTGCTCCATGAGTACGTAAATGCTCCTGTTCCGCCTGTGCCATTTGCTGTTGCTGCTCCATTAGCTCCGCCATTACAACTTACGTTCGTTTGCGATGCAATTGTTGCGGTTACTGCTGTTGGTTCGGTTATCGTTACGCTTGCTGTTGTTGCACAAGAGTTAACATCGGTTGTGGTTACGGTATAGACACCTGCTGCTAAACCTGTTGCCGTAGCCGTAGCTTGTGCAGGGGCAGTACTCCATGAGTACGTAAATGCTCCTGTTCCACCTGTGCCATTTGCTGTTGCTGCTCCATTGGTGCCGCCATTACAACTTACGTTTGTTTGCGATGCAATTGTTGCGGTTACTGCTGTTGGTTGATTGATAGTAGTACTTCTGATCAAAGTACAGCCGTTATCGTCTGTAATCGTAATCGTATAAGCACCTGCTATTAAGCCCGTCAAATCTGCCGTACTAGCTCCATTGCTCCAATCAAAAGTAAGCGGTGCAGTACCACCTGCAGCAGTAGTTGTAATTGCTCCATTATTACCACCATTGCAACTTACATCTGTACTATCAAGTGAAGCTGTAAATGCTGCTGGTCCATTAACTACAATAGTAGCCGTTACCGAGCAAGTATTTGTTTGGTCAGTAACCGTTACATTATAAGTACCTGCAGTAGCTCCCATTACCGTATCTTGGTTGGTAGGGAAATTTGCAGAAGAACCACCTGTCCAAGTATAGACATAAGGTCTGATTGCTCCAGCGAAAGCATTAACTGCTATTGTTGCCGAATCATCTGAACAAATAATGGTAGTAAGTAATTCTATATTAGTAGAAGGGGCTACATTATCGACATCTGAATTATTAGTAGCGGTACAACCATTAACATCTGTAACTGTTACGGTATGATTTCCAGCCGTCAGTCCTGACGCTATTGGTGTGGTAGAGCCGTTGCTCCACAAATAATTTACAATTGGTGTACCTCCTATCGCTTCTGCTTCTAGCTGACCACCTGTACCACATACGGCAGGTATCGTGTCAATAAACAGAACCGCTAGAGGACTAGTAGTAGCTATATTGGCAATTACGCTTGATGTACAACCTACATTATCTGTAACTGTTACAGAATAATTGCCTCCAGCTAAACCTGTTCTAGTAGGATTGGTTGATCCATCTCCCCACAAGTAACTCAATGGTGCAGAACCGCCTATCGTATTTACGGTTATGGTTCCGTTAGAACCACCACAAGTAGCAGGGGTATTGTTTTGCACAAATATCGAAGGTGCTCCAGTACCTGGTATCAATGTAATACTATCGGTTGTATTACAACCTGTAGTTGGATTCGTGACTGTCACTACATAACGACCGACACTCAATCCTGTATTGTTGGAAGAAAGACCACTACTATTGAATCCATTTGACCACACAAAATTATGTGAAGCAAGACTAAATCCGTTGATAGTAGCTGTTGCTTGTCCATTGCCATTACAAGTAGGATCTGTTCCTGTCACTGTTACATCGATTTCAGGGTTGACGGTCACTACAAAGTTAATCGTGATAGGGCAAGCAATAACTTCGTTGCCACTTAGTATTTGTCTAGTATATATTGTTGCAGAATAAGTTGTAGTCACAATAGGTGCTACTTCAATACTTGTAGCAGACATATTCAGTACATTCACCATTGGTGTCCAAATTACTGAATCTGTTGCGGTGTTAATTCCCGACAATGTTAAGATCGTTTGTTCCCCTTCGCAAATAGCGACTGGACCTGAACCTGTAACGGTTGGTGTCGGTATTACATATAGATACACAATGTCATCTGGACTAGGACCACAACAGTCGGTCACCAATGACATGCTAATTGGATAAAATCCTGGGGTATTAAATTGTGCTGTTGCTACTTGTGCTGTAGCTGGAGGGTTGGCAATTGCTCCATTGAAATTCCAAACATAAGAGTCTGCAAAATCTCTACTAGAGAACGTAGCAAAATCACCTTGACACAATCGGAATGTATCCACTCCTACGACAGCTGCACTACTCATTATTTCGGGTACAACTGTATTAGAGAATGGTACATTATGAAAACCGTTGTAGGTGTTAGCACCTGCCACGATATTGTATCTGTCCAATGCAGAAAACTGCGTGCTTACACTTGATCCCGCAGGAGCTTGTGGTGCCGCATTAGCTGTAAAGTTCCAAGTCACTGCTGAAGGAGCTGTAAAAGCTACGGTTACATCTGTACAGTTTCTATTTTGAGCCGTGATCGTTGGTTGAGCTACTAAGTTAAATGCTACATCACTAGTTGTAGGAACACTACCACTAGCTCTATACAAATCAATCGATTCACCTGGTCGTCCAGCACCGCCATTTCCGCCATTGCCACCACGACCTCCAGTTCCGCCATTGCCACCGCAACCGACTTCACCACCACCTGTATAGGTAGATCCAAGCCCACGAGCACCACCAGTTCCACCAGTTCCACCAGTTCCAGCGATACCACCAGCACCTAAGTTCCCTGCATTGATATTAGCTTGTGAAAAATCTGCATTGGCACCGTTCAGTACTAAGTAGGCTCCATAAGAAGAACCACCGCCAAAACCGCCATTTCCACCAGTAGCACCTTGACCGCCACCGCCGCCACCGCCGCCGCCAGATCCTGCACCATCTCTACAGAAAGTACAACTTTGACCGCCGCCGCCGCCGCCGCCGCCGCCACCAGCACCGCCAGTACCATCTGTACCAGCAGTTCCTTGCAAACCAGGAGTCCAAAAACCTCCAACATGTACACCTGCACTACCTAAAGCACCAGCACTACCGTTCAATCCAGCAGTACCATTCGCTGCACCTGTACCACAGTCTCCACCGCCTGAACCGCCATCGCTGCCGCCTACTCCATTATTTCCACCAGTAGCACCAGCACCGCCGTTACCACCACGACCACCACGGCCACCATTATTATCTTCTTCTCCACCAGAAGCACCACCGCCACCGCCACCACCAGAACGTGGATCTGTCGCATTTGTACCTGTACCTCCTGTGCCTCCTGTATTACAACAACCACCAGGGTTACCAGCTCCTGCTCCACCGTTACCAGAACTAATACCTGATCCATTTCCACCACGTCCTCCTTCTCCAGAGTCACTTTGGTCGTCATTATCTCCAGCATTACCAGCTAAGCCATTGGCTCCATTGACTCCATTGGCTCCATTGGTTCCAGCTCTGCCTGCTGCAGCGTTACCTGGTTGAATTTGTGTACGAACAATATCGTAATTAGAACAAGCCGTCAAGTGCATTCCATAAGTGGACATACCTGGTTGGTTGGCATCTGCTGTAGTTATCGTTATATCTTGAAATCTAAATCCTGTATTACCATTACCATAGAAAGCAACTAAACGCTGTGCGTTAATATTTCCTTCAGGATTAGCAGTAGTTCTATTAATGGTTGTTGCTCCTGCTGTACTTACTTTTCGCCAAGCATTTCCTTGCTCAAAGCCACCTTCTATTGTTGCGAAGCTACCTATGCTCAAAGCATCATCTATATTATAGGTACCTGTTGCCATCTTAATGACAGCGTTGTTACAAGCTGCTCTAGAGAGAGCTGCCGCAATTGTAGTTGGTGCTGCTTGTGTACCTGCTGCACCTGCTGTACCTGTAGTTGATACATATATATTGACACAACTTGGTAGTGCCGGCGGATTGCCTACTACCAAGAAAACGGTATCGGTTGAGTTACAACCACCTAGTGGATTGGTCACCTCCAATACATAAGGGTAGGTACCCGAAAGCGTTGGTACTGTGACTACAATAGTTGATTCTCTACCAGAAACCGTACCTGCACCTAAAGAAGTACCTGATGGATCGCTCCATTCAAAGTTCATTCCCACTAAGTTGGTACTTCCTGTCAATGCAAAACTAGCTCCCCCACACACTTCTGCTGTAGAAGGGAAAACATTAGATTCTGGAGTTGCATTTACATTTACATTTACATCATCAATGGCTGTACAACCATTATTGTAAGTCATTGTTACTACATAATTTGTAGTAACAATTGGATTAGCTATTGTGGAAGATTGATTGGGTGTAGTTAGTGAATTGGAAGGACTCCAAGAATAGGAAGCAATATCAATCGCAGGAGCAGTAGTAGTGGCCATTAACATAGTTGATTCATTACTACATATCGTTACATCAGGTCCAGCAAAAACACCAGGGTTGGGGTTTCCCCTAATTTGTATCGTAAAAGATTGGGTTGCTTGTCCACTAATAGGACAAGCATCATCCACACTAGTTATAGCAAATACATGAGTACCAATATTAGCACTAGTTACATTCCAACAAAATCGACCTGATGCTGTATTACCGTTTGTATTTTGTACAAAAGTAGCACCTGGTATATTGTCACTATAAGTCATTATAATATTTTGACCCAAATTTACATCTGATGAAATGATATCAAAACAAATTAACTCAGATGTCGAAGAAACACAAGCAATTGTATCAAATACAGTAGAACTTCCGTTGATACCTGATACTGTTGGTATGGTATTGGTACAGTTACGAATGACGAACTGTACATCACGTGTAATCGTACCAACCACTACTCCATTTCTGTATTCTTCCACCAAAACACATAAAACCGCTACTTGTGGGGTATTTGGTGTAAAGTCAATTTGACCTGTTAATGCATTGATTGTAACTGGAACAGTAAAAGGATTGGCACCGCTAAATCCATTAGCATAGCTTACATTAGCACTCGCACTTTGCGAACAGTCTGTCAACGAGTAAGAAAGCGAATCGCCATTGGGATCACTTGCTAGTTGCTGGTAAGAAATAGGTTGATTGACACACCCAAACAATTGTGGGTTGGTCGCAAAAGAAGGAGAACTATTACACGGACTGGCGGTATTATCAATAGTTGTTTCTACATAAATACTATTGCTAGAAGCTCCCGATAAGTTGGTAATTGCTGCATTTCGACAGCAAGAACTAGAAGACAACACCCAATCGCTGCACCCTGGGGGCAGTGTCAGTGTCCCCTGAAAGATATGGTGCTCTACACCAATAGGACCACTACCACCACAAGCACTTGTTTGTGAAGGACAAAGTGGTGTAATATCCGTCACTGAAACTCTATTGAGAGTCAGACTAGCAGATACGCCACAGCTCGCAGAGCTGTAATTAATGGGTTGTACCGTACCTACAGATACCCCATTACAATCTCGATAAACATTGAGGGTGACTAAATACTTATTGGCACCTGTACAGGTGTACGTTAAGTCAAAACCCGTGTAGTGAGATGCTGAAACAGAAAAATTTAGTCCAAAGACTAAACCCATCAGCAATAAAATGCGTTTGATAAATTGTACAGAAAGTTGCATAGATAGAATTTATTTATCTAATAATGTAATTATTAATAATATTTAGCAATCAACTACTTGGTTACTTGTTAACCAACTTATTAGTTGAAGACTAGTAGTGTATGTGTATAGCAAGGTATTAGTGTCAAGTTTTCCTTAACTAACTAAAGGTATAAATAATAAACAGTAAAAAGAACTTTTTATTATTGAAATGTTAAATAGCCTAAGTTGACTTACTTTTTGAAGAAGCAACTGTTAGGTGTAACGCTCCAAAGTAGTATTTCATTGTTTGAAGTAAGGACTAAATGATAGCTTATTTTATTGTTAGAAGTTCGTTAATAGGATCGCCTAGTAGTTTGACGGAGTCCTATTCAAATAAACTTGTCTATATGAGAGAGTATCTCTAAGATAGACGTATAGTTAGTACGAATAGCTGCTTAGTTGATTCAAACTTTTTCATCTTTTAGTACTGCTGAGTTTCTTATTATTCTTTTAGCGATTTATTCCGATTCTTGTTGAGGAATACCAATATTCCAGAAGGTGGATTGGTGTAACGATACGCCTTATTCAGCTTATACAGTTTTTTTAATTTGATGCCGTATTGTTGTGATATATCGTACATGGATTGTCCTTGGCGAACAATATGAGTTCGCATCACTTTTTCGCCTTTGGGGCTATGATATATGTTGCACTTTTGCTCCAAAAAAAGATACTGCCCTACTTTGATTGGGTGATCCTTTAATTCGTTGAATCGAATGAGTTTGTTTACTCGTATTTTGTAGCGTTTGCTAATCGTTTTTAGATTGTCCGTAGGTTGTACATAAACGGCTTGAAGGTTATTGATTTTGAATACTTTTTGGGTCAATGTAATATTGACAGTATCATTGCCGTAACTACTAAAAGGGTCTGGAATATGCACAATCAGTGCCGTGCTGTCGTCGGCATTAATATCAGGATGTGGCGTGATAGACGGAAAGAGTGCTGCAAATTCTCCTTTTTGCAAGGCTAATGTTTCGCTCGTTAAGTAATCTAATTTGTAGAGTTCCAATCGTTTGATAATACCAATCAAGTTTTTGGTGTAGGTCTTGGAAGTAGCATAACCTGAGGATTGCAATCCTTTTGCCCAGCCTTGATAATCTTTTGGTTCGAGTTGGAACAAAAAGCCATAGCGAAAATCTTTTTTGGGGTTGCGCAAAAATTCACTGTGTGCGACAAAAGACTCTTCTGCTGTTTCGTACACCCGAAAACAAGACTTGACGGGTTCATCGTCCCACATATAATAGGTCTCGCCTGTCCAGACATCGCCCCCACATTTGATACCAAAGTGATTTTTGGCGTGTACCGCCAATTTGCTCTCTCCTACTCCTGACTCCAACAGTGCTTGAGCCATTTTGATACTAGCAGGAATACCCGTCCTGTCCATTTCTGCTACCGCAATGTGCTTATAAAGCTCAATATATACTTTTGCTTTTTCATCGTCTAGGTCTTGCCCATTCATGGCAACAACAGTAGAGCTTATTGCGATACTAAAAAATAGAGCGAAAAATATTTTTGCCAATTGCATGAAAAGTGCCTTTTGAGATGAATAATTTAGTTATTACCTCGCAAACATAAAGAATAAAACGCAAGTGACATAATTGTAAATATACCAATGATGATTCCTAGTGCTAAAAAAGTCTCTAAAATAGTAAATACATCGGCTATCCAACCTAATATAGGTGCTAATATAGCGAAGGTCAGCCGAATACCAAACCCCTTGATGGACAATACCGTTGCTCGCCTGTCCGAACTAATTTCTTGATTGATAAGATTGGCAAAAACAGGCACAGCGACTCCCCTAGCAGCATACATAACCAACAAAACCACTGTTCCGACGACCCAATTGGAGGTGGTCAAAAACAATAAGACAAAGCCTATTATGAGTATCAATAATAACCCGCCCACCATTTTTCTTCGGCTGATATGCTGCTCCAACAAATAGGCTTGCGCCGAAAACAAGGCAACCGTCAAGTTGAGTACTGCCCACCAAGTTCCCATATTAGCCGCAGGCACCTGCTGATATTCCAAATAAGACTGTACAAACCAAGCTAAAAGCAGGCACGCTAGCCCTACAATCATAGACAATATCAAGTAAAAAAGTAGGCGTTGATTGGCAAAAAGCGTTTCTTTCAGAATCTGTTGGAGATGTTTCCAATTATCTTTGGGTACTTCCGTAATTATAGGCGGTTCTACTAGCGTGGTGGCGACCAGTACGCCCAGCAAACTAATGCCTACTTGACCATAAATAGTCATGCGCATACCATACCGATAAGCTATCCAGCCTCCTATGATGGCTGCTACAGCTTCCGCAAATGTCCCAATAGCATACGAACGCCCTTCCCACTTTACGTAGTCCTTTTTTTTGTTCATTACCACCAAGGTATCGTACAGCAATGCGGAATCGGTTCCAGATATAAAACTGACTCCGATGCCTCCGAATATGGCACCTATCGCAAACCCCAAAAAGGTGTACGACAAACTATAGCTGACAAATTGCAATAGCACTAAAAAAGTACCTATAATCAAAGCATTTTTTCGCCCTAGCTTGTCCGAAAAATAACCTGACGGTATTTCAAAAACAGCCACGGTCAAAGCATATACAGCATTGACCAACATAACATCTCGCAAATACAATCCATTGGATTGAAAAAACAGAACGACAATGGGCATGAAGAGCATAAACCATTTGGAGATGCGAATAAGATATAGTTTCCAAATATTGTTTGCGATTGCCATTTTATAATGCTCTTGATGTGTTACTTTAGGTAACTAACTTGATTGTCTTTTAATTGATATTTTTGTTTGGTTTCTGGACAAGTTGCTTGCCCGTTTTCATCAAACGCAAGTTGGTGTCCGTATTGACTGACCCAGCCTATTTGGCGAGAAGGATTGCCGACTACCAAGGCATAAGCGGGTACTGACTTGGTGACTACCGCTCCCGCTCCTATCAAGGCATATTCTCCGATGGTGTTGCCACAAATAATCGTTGCATTCGCTCCAATCGAAGCTCCTTTTTTTACCAGCGTTTTTTGGTATTCCTCTTTTCTATTGACAGCCGAACGTGGATTGATGACATTGGTAAACACCATAGAAGGACCCAAAAAAACATCGTCTTCGCAATGTACGCCCGTATAAATGGATACATTGTTTTGCACCTTTACATTATTGCCTAAAGTGACCTGTGGCGACACGACTACATTTTGTCCCAAGTTGCAGCGTTCGCCCAATTGGCAACCTGTCATGAGATGGCTAAAATGCCAAATTTTGGTTTCAGAACCGATTTGACAACCGTCATCAATGACCGCTGTCGAATGTGCAAAATATGTCATAATTTGGATTATAATATCTGAAATTCAGTTCTTCTATTTTTAGCTCTGTTGGCAGCCGTATCGTTGGGTTGAATCGGTTTGGTTTCGCCGAATCCTTTGGTAGTCATTCGGTCGGCTGCTACTCCTCGTTCTATCAAATATTGGCGAACCGCATCGGCTCTACGCTGCGAAAGGTCGAGGTTGTCGGCTGGCTTGCCTACGTTGTCTGTGTGTCCGTTAAGTTGTATTTTGGTCGTCTTGTTTTCTGCCAAAAACTCTTTGAGCTTGTCCAGCTCCGCCTTGGAAGTGGGCAGCAATTCGGCAGAAGCCGTATTAAAAAATACATTTTCTAACACAATCGGCAAGTTGGGTTTTTCTGGATTGGCAGCCTGCAAGGGCTGCAATAAAGCAACTAACTGATAGGCTTCGTCAAGCGAAACGGTTTCGCTCAAATTATAATTGGCAGAAAAGAAAGCATATTGAGGACGGCGGGCATTGAGGGCGTATTCGCCCACAGGCAAACAGACCATAAATTCTCCATCTTTTTTGGTGGTCAACTTCGTGAATCTTTTTTGAGTTTTGAGGTCAATAATTTCGACATAAGCCGACAATGGATCATTCGTCACCGCATTTCTAGTGATGCCTTGAATATACGTAACAGGTGTAGGGCGTGCTGCTTCGGGCAACGTAAAACTATAAATATCCAGCGATCCAAATCCGCCCGTTCTATTGGAAGCTAAGTAAGCAACATCGCCTTTGAGGCTAACCGCCAACGCTTCTTCTGCTGCGGGTGTATTGATTGGGTAACCTAAGTTTTGAGGTTCGCCCCACTTGCCGTCGGCTTGTCTTCGGCTCACAAACAGGTCAAATCCGCCCATACCTGCGTGTCCGTCAGAGCTAAAATAGAGGGTATTTCCATCAGGGTGAATAGAGGGTGAACTTTCGTTGTACGGCGTATTGAGTTCGTCTATTTTTTGGGGTGTTCCCCATCTGCCATCTTCTTGTATAGACGAAAAATATAAATCTTTGGAGCCTGTTCCTCTTGCTCCTCCTCTCACGAAATAAAGCCCATCAGAATTGGGGGCAATACTCGGCTGCGATTCCCAATTGGGCGTATTGATTGGTGGTCCCATATTGAGCGGTTTCGTCCATCTGTTATTAATTCTTCTCGAATAATACAGGTCGCAACTGCCCAAATCTCCAGCTTGATTACAGACCGTAAAAACCAAGAGGTTGCCATCGGCAGAAATGCTCTGTGCCCCTTCGTTATCACTCGTATTGACGGTCTCAATCGGTTTACTTTTCTGCCATTTATCATCTACTTTTTTACTAATGTACAAATCTTCTTGACCACGCTGCCCCTCGCCTATTTGTACGGTATAAACAAGGTCGTTTTTGAGTGTCAAGGATGGGAAATAATCTCGATGATTGGAGTTGATATTTTCGCCCAAATTGATGGGTTCAAAAGGGACTGGATTAGCCAATGCTTGTGGTCTAAATTCGGCATCTAGCTTTATTTTAGCCGCTTTATCTCTCAACTTTTGATTCATTTTAGGATATTCGAGCGATTTGGTGGCTTGCTTTTCGGCTTCTTTATAATCTTCTTGCTGCATTGCAATATTTGCTAAAGAAAGATAAGCTCTTGGGTCGTAATCAGGTGCGATTTCAATTGCTTTTTTGAGATTAGCAATCGCTTGTGTAGTATCTTTTATTTTTATTTTGAGGTCACTCAATACTAGATAAGAATTGACGAAAGTTGGATCTTTTTTTATTAAATTCTCTAATGCTTTATCTGCCTTATTGTATTCTTTTTGCTGAAGCATTTTATACGCTTCTCGATAGCTTTCTAGCGTTTTGGCACTGGCATTTCGAGCATTGGTATAGCCTTCTTTTGTAGTAGTGGTGCTGGTGGCTGGCTCAGGGGTCTTGCAGCCGATGAAGAGTAGCGTTACCAATAAGATGAGGAGGTTATTTTTCATGGTTGTTCTTTTTATTTTTCTTTTCAATTATAAGCTGCTCCTTGGGATACACTTGCTTCTACTGCATTTTTGATTTATGATATTGCCGTTGAGTCTTGTCGATTGTCTTTTGGTATTTGGGTGGAGTTTGGGTTTCTATTTTTATTTCCTTTTGGGAGGTAGGGTGTGTGAATACTATAGCTTTCGCCAACAAAAACAACCCTTTGTGTTTCAATACCAAGCCTTCTTTTCCATAGAGACTGTCGCCCAATATAGGGCAACCCGATTGAGCGAGATGGATTCTGATTTGATGCGTTCTACCTGTGGTTGGTTTCAGGTCTAGCCAACTGAGATATTCGCCCTTGAGGGCTGGTACACTCACCTTAACAGTATAATGTGTTGTAGCCGTTTTTTGACCTATCGGTTTGTCAATCGTTCCGCTCTCTTGAGGCATTTTGCCTACTACCAATGCTTGGTAGTATTTCTGAATCGTTTTTTGCTCGAACTGCCTGCCCAAGTCAATACGCACTTTGTGGGTTTTGGCAACGAGCAGTACTCCTGTGGTAGGAGCATCTAATCGATGTGCGATTCGGGGGCGTGCCAACGCATCTATTTGTGTAGAAGGTGTCAAATTGTTGGGTAGGGCATTCTCAATTGTTCTGAATTGATTGCCACTAACCGTGTAACCTGCTGGCTTGTGAATAACTGCAAGCCAATCGTCTTCGTACAACACATCCAATAGCAATGGAAATACTTTGGTCGGTGTTTTGTCGATCTGCAATAGTGCTATTTGGCTATTGGGCTTGACCCAATCTCCCGAATAAGCGACTTGATTATCCACTAATATCTTCTGCTTTTTCAGGGCAGTTTTGATACTCTTGTTGGAAGGCAGCTGCTCAAATATGCCCCGCAAGTAATCGCTCAACCGTTGCTGGTTGGGTACTTGTGTGGGCGTGGTGTGTTGTGCCACAACTAGCTCCTCCATCAGTGTTTTTTTTTTACAAGTAAGAAGAATCAAATAGCAATGGAAAAATATCTTTGACTGAATTAATCAAATAAATTTCGCCCGTATCCCCCTGCAATATAATTCGTACATCTTGCTGGTGGCGTGCTTCTGTTTCGTAAATCACTTGACGACAAGAGCCACAAGGTGGCACAGGACGACTAATATCTTTGTTCTTGCTGATAATCGTGATGGCTACCGCCAAAATAGGTGTGTCAGGATATTGAGCAGAAGCGGAAAAAATGGCATTGCGTTCGCCACATATCGTGACAGGATAAGCCGCATTTTCTTGATTGCTCCCGATTACGGTCACCCCATTTTGGAGCAGTACCGCAGCCCCTACCTTGAAGTGCGAATAAGGAGCATAAGCACCTTTTGCCGCCTCTTTGGCAGCGGCTAATAGTTGGCTATCTTGCTCATTGAGTTCGCCAACATGGTCAGCGATTTTGATTTCTGATTCTAGTTTGAGTTGTTTCATATATTTGTGATAAGCACCAAAAAGTGCCAAAAAACTAAAATAATTGCTAGCTAAAATAATGCAATTTTGATGAAACTACGGCAGGTTTCGATAATTAATGTGTAGAGTAGTTCAATTTAGCTAAACAATTGGGTTTCTATACCATAAAAAAAGACTACCCATCTAGTATGAGTAGTCTTCTTTGTTTACTTGAATTTGACGCGTATAAATTGGCTTTTGAATCCTTTCATACCAGTATATAACATGAGTTCATTTTTAGCTACTTGTTTGCCTTTTTGGGCAAACAACCATTGTTTGCGTCGATTGTATTCGTAGAGCATTTCTCTCGTTTGTTTTCCCTTATTATCGACTTCCACCAATGTTGTCACAATTTTTTTGGTCTTCATACCAACAAAGTTTTTCATGCGATCTTTGCCACCTGCCACATACGTCATATTGTCGGGGTGGTCATTGAACACAAAGTACAAGCGGTCACCTACTACCGTCAAGGCATAAGAGGAAATTAATCCAAAATCATTGACCGTGTGTTGAGCTTTCGGAATTTTAGTTTTCCATAGTACATTACCTTTTTCGTCCATATTGAGCACTATAATATCACCATATACATAATGATAAGTAGTGTACGACCCATTCTTAGTGTGGTGGACTACTTCATACATATAATACTGCTCTGCCACTACGACCGCACCACCTTTTTCTTTTAGTATAATCTCATTTATATTATACTTATACAGCTCAACCGTTTTCCCTTTTTCCGATTTCTTTTTTGCCCTTTTCTGTACTCTTGCATTGTCTGTTTCGGTCATGAAGCTGACCTCAAATTCTTCTATTTTTTGGTTCTCTATTTTTTTGTTCTCTTTATCAATAGACAAATAAAAGCTGCCCTTTATTTGATAATATCCTTTTTCTGAGTAAAAACCAACACACACTATATTGTCTTCACGATCTAGACTAATTTGTATATCCGTAATAAAGTGGTCGTTTAGTTTAGGGGTGTATTCTAGTGGTGTATCCTCTGTGGCGGTGTATTTCAATATCTTATACTCAAAGATGGGGCGTTTGTCTCTTTTCGATTTTCGAGCCTCTTTTTTCTCTTGATATAGTTTGCCAATAATATAACAATTGCCTGCGTTATCTACTTGATATTCATTGACTTCAAATAGTTCATCTTTGTAAGGCATGGTCACATTCTTTTGCCAAAGCAATTTGAAATCTTTGTCAAATACTTTAAACCCTAGTTTTTGAGCCTCTTTACGTTCGTAAGGCATATGATTATAAATAAGCAGCTTGCTATTTTTCTTTGATTTCTCAAAGTAGAACTCGCCTCTATTCCTATTTTTTTCATATTCGATACTTGATATTTCAATAATTTCGTCTTTCAACTTGAAAGTCGTTTCATCAAACCCCTGCTGATAGTATCTCGTTACTTTTGCGTCTTTGTCTTTCTCTTCAAACAAGACATAAAGGTTGCCATTAAGCGAGACAAAATATTCGGGTACTACTTTTTTGTTCCGAAAAATCAAGGGAGCTGATTTTACTCGCTTCAAATCCAAATCAAACTTCTCTATAATATATTTGGTAGGAGCAAAAAAGGAAACTGAATACTTGATGACATACATACCATCATCGGCATAATGTACCACTCCTTCTAACAAGACTCGCTTGCCATCTTTGACCTCTTCGCCAAACTGTACCGTTGCCTTGTTGGTGACGCCTTGTGCTTGCACATTTGCGACAAACAACAAGAAGGCAAACAAAAAACTGCTAATCTTCAATTTCATATTTATTATTTTCAATTGGAATGATTGAATAATTCAGGGCAAATATATCTTTTTTTTAAAAAAAAAGTAAACTTACTTTAGCTCAATTCGAACCAATCTACTTCTACCAGTTGTCCCCAAGAAAGTACTAAACAACAATTGTCCTTCATCAGTAATGATTCCTTTCATGATGCTCAATCGCCAGTCAGGTTCGTTATTGTCATACAATTTCCATCTACTTTGCTTACCTCTGGCATCTAGCTCGACAATAGTAGGAATGGCATGTCCTGTTGTATAGTTCAACAAATGACGCTTGCCTTTTCTTATTTTGCGCGTATTCTTGAAATTTTTACAATTCTCATTGAATACAAAATAAAGCTGCTCTTTTTTTTCCAACATCTTGTAGGAATAGCTAGGAGTCGAAGGGCTATTTTCGATAGCCGTCTGGCGTTTGGGTATTCTTGTTATCCAGTTTACCTGGTTGAGGCTGTCCATGTCTATCACCAATATATCATTGTAAACACCGTGTTTATTGTCGCCTTCTGTACTGCTATAAGCGGTATAAAAAGTATAATGCTGTTCGGCTACCAACTGCACACCGCCATCTTTTTTGATGACCAAAGCATTGATTCGGTAATTGTTTAGGGTACTATAAATCTGCCCTGCTTCCTGTTTTTTTCTAATCTTATTTTGAGCTGATTTTTTGAAATCATTGATCACCAAATCCAAGTCAAATTTGCTCAATTTTTTATTTTCTACCGTATTGGTTTTCGTATTTATAGTCAACCCAAAGCTACCCCATGCCGACAAAGTATCGGCTCCTGAGTATAATCCAGCTCCTACAATATTTCCATTTTTTTGTATCGCAATTTCCATATCTGTCAAAAAATACCCACCCAAATCAATCGTATATTCTTCTGGTACTTCTTGATTGTGCCTATATTTTAGCACTCTATAATCATAAGTTGCTTTGCCGTTCTTTTTGAGTTCTCTTGACTCTCTTCCTTCTTTTTCCATTCTGCCAATAATGTAGCAATTCCCTTCGTTATCAACCTCACACTGTTCTACTCTAAACGCTTGATTGGTGTAAGGCATTTCTACTTGTTTTTGCCACAAAGAGTCCAAGTTTTCGTCCAATACATGCAGTCCAAATGTTTCGCATTTGTTGACCGTATTGTCCAAGGCACTGTATATCAAAAACCGACGTTTGTCGGACGATTGTTTGACTTCAAAAGACGTGCGACCGACTTTTTCGGCATATTCGATGCTTCCTACCGAAGTTTCGGCTACATCGAATTGGAGCGAATCTTCATTAAAGCTGCGTTTATAATAGCGGTTGCCTTCTATATTTTTGTCTTTTTTGGAATACAATACATAGAGTTGCCCATTAGAAGAAACAAAGGCTTTTTCCCAAGTCGGCTGTTTCAGCTCTTTATTTTCGAATGCCAATGGATTGGACGCTACCAAATTGAGGTCCATGTCATATTGCTCTACGAGCAGATTGGAAAGTGCAGGTGCATACTGCGATTTGATCAAATAAATATACTGATCCGTTTGGTGTGCGATCTGCTCCAATTTGGGTGCCGTCTTGCTCTTGGACTCTGCCCCTATTTCTATGGTGGCTTGTTCGATAATCCCTTGCGCTTGTGCCTTGGCACACCAGAATAATAAAGCGAGTAATGTTATATTTTTGATAGTCATTTGATTATATATTGATGAGGTTATTTGAATGAAGCTTCCACAAAACAACCGATTAGTTATTGCATGTTTTTTATTTTGAAAAATAAAGATAGTTAATGCTTCGAGTTGCTAGCCTTTTCTGAAGAAACGAATTGAAAAAAGAATACGAAATTTGATAAACCAGTAACTATAGAGTATGTATTCAGCAGGATTACTCCAAAAGGTAACAAAAATAGTACAGTATATCCTAGCCCAAATCCGCTAACAGCCTACATAGTTCTGCTCCTAAAGTTTCTATTTCGACCGTACTGTTGTGGTGGTGCAAGCAAATCCTTAGCCGCTCTGCTCCTGCTGCTACGGTAGGCGACCGAATCGGTCTCACGTCAAAACCCAATTTTTGGAGTTGCTCCGCAATAGCGACTACCTTGCTATTGCCTGCTACTTGCAGACACTGAATGGCACTGTTGCTTTCTATTACTTTTGTCGATACTTGAGGCGTAAGGCTTTTTTTGAATCGTTCTATTTTTTGCTGCAAAGCAGGCAACAATACAGCCTCTTGCTCTGCTAAATATTGATAACTCAACAGGGTGGTTAATACGCTGTGCGGACTAATAGCAGTCGTATAAATAAAAGGGCGAGCATAATTGACCAAATAATCCTTGAGCAATTGACTGCCC
The DNA here is from genome assembly GCA_937139495.1 of uncultured Saprospiraceae bacterium. GTDB lineage: Bacteria > Bacteroidota > Bacteroidia > Chitinophagales > Saprospiraceae > Aureispira. Next base: position 111,549 of record CAKZQC010000012.1, read on the forward strand.
AATATAGCTGCTCCATGGCTGCCCATGGCTTTGCCGAAAGTATGCACCCTCGCAAACACCTTATCGGCAATTCCCAACTGCACACACAAGCCACCACCTTTAGCCCCAAAAACGCCTGTACTGTGTGCTTCATCGACCACCAAATGAGCCTGATATTGCTCGCAGAGCATCGCTATTTCTGACAACGGAGCCGCATCGCCATCCATTGAGTAAATCGCCTCCACAAGTACCAATATATTTTTGTTGGGATTCTTCTGTAACAATTCCTCCAAGGCAGCCATATCGTTGTGCCCAAAAGCACAAGTTGTCGCTTTGCTGAGTTTCATACCATCGTGTATGCTAGCATGCACCAACTCGTCATATAGCAGTAGGTCTCCCTTTCGGGCAATAGCCGACAGGAGTCCCAAATTGGCATTGTAGCCACTATTGAACACCAAAGCGGCTTCTGCTTGATGGACTTCCGTCAATACTAATTCGAGCTGATCGAGTAGGTCATAATGACCGCTCAATAAGCGAGACCCCGTAGCACCTAATGCCAACGACTGACTCGCTTCGTGTACCTGTGCTTGTAAAGTAGGATTGCGTGCCAGCCCCAAATAATCATTGGAGCTAAAATCTATTAAATAATCAAGATTGCGGAAGGTACGAAACGCTTGCTGCTGCTTCCTGCGTTGCAATAATGCTTGCATTCTCTCTAATAACATAGCTTATTTTGACTAGGTATTTGATATAAATTCTATCTTTAGAGTTGAAGTTGTTCCAAACAAAAACAAATTCTATCTAGTTGAAATTATTACGAATTACTTTGTATAAAAAAACGAACTGCAAATGTACAAAATTTATATCGGGCAACGTCCCGTATTGCTCGTAGAGAACAAAGAGCAAATCACTAAACCTAAAAAAAGCCATGTCTTGTATTATAACAATAATCCAAAGATATTGCTTGGCGAAATCGAACAACTTGAACAAAAAGTAGTCAAATATCCACAACTGGTTATTGTGGCTCACCAAGGCGACCTCGAACAACTCAAAGAAGACTTTTTTGGTCATTACAAAATCGTAAAAGCAGGCGGTGGTGTCGTATTTAATCAACAAGAACAGATACTCGCTATTTTTAGACGAGGTCACTGGGATTTGCCGAAAGGCAAGCACGAAAAAGGCGAAACCATGCCCCAAACTGCCCTACGAGAAGTACAAGAAGAAACAGGCGTTAAGCATCTGACATTGGAAGGATTGGTTACAGAAACCTACCATACTTTCAATAACCGAAAAGGAAAACGCTGTATCAAATGGGCGTATTGGTACAAAATGGAAACGACTGATACTACCGCACTCGTCCCTCAACTAGAGGAAGATATAGAAAAAGCCGTCTGGATTACAAAAGATGAACTGCTCCTAAAAGAGCCTATTTATAAGAATATCAAAGAAGTATTGTTGCAATTAGATGCAGAAGTCTAGGCTAATCATACCCTCACAAATCCAACTACCATGATAGAAGTCAATAAGAATGAAGCAAAATTCCTTAATCAAACGATTGCCGAATGGCAAAGTCAACAAGTGATTTCGGAAGAAGAAGCACAGAAATTGAAAGAGACACTATTAGTTCAAAATTTCAATTGGGCTAAGTTGGCAAAATATGCCTTTATCATTGCTATTATTTGTGTACTAGGAGCTATTTTGTCGATTTTGGCAGACAATAATTTATTGGATTGGTTCTTTGAATTGATTGGTACGGAATGGGGTGCTGTCGTAGCCTCTGCACTAGTTGCAGTAGGATTTCTGAGTTGGGGAGGCAGACGAAAAAACTATGCTCCCGAAAAAGTTTTCAGCAATGAAGCATTGCTTACTTTGGGCGGTTTTTTTGTCGCCTTGGCGGTTGGCTTTTTTGGCAATGCCGTCAGTACAGGCAGCAATCATTTTTCCATACTTTTCTTTTTGGCAGCTTTTATTTATGCTCCTTTATCGCTTTATTTTCGGTCATTGCCGATTTGGATTTTATTGCTAATAAGTATCAGTACTGGATTACTAACGGAATTGGATTATCAGTTTAATATTTCTTTAATTGATTCTGCCACCAATATTTTTCTGATTATTAGCTTAATATGGGGTACGGCTCTAGTTGGCTTATCTCTATTCTTTCAAAAACAAGCTTTGCTGTCGCTGTTTGCGACTGCTACTTATACCGTTGGTTTACTGATTGCCTTTATGAGTTTGTGGTTTCTGTCAATAGATTTTGGCGATTGGCGCAATGAAAGGATACTATTCGAATTGCTCTGGACAATTGTATTGATTGCTGGTTCTTTTGCTGCTTTGATTTGGGGTATCAAAAAAGAAGATCTTATACTCAAAATATTAGGTTTAGGCTTTCTACTTTTTGCTATCTATACCAAATATATACAATACCTTTGGGACGAGCTGCATGGTGCTATTTTCTTTGCTATTTTGGCACTTTCCTTTTGGGCGATCGGCACACAGGCAGAGAATATTTGGAGTGGACGATTTTTTAAGGGTTCCGACGATTTGCTTGATGATGTTTAATTTTCACCATAGAAATATATGCTTTGCTGGTGGATATTAGACAACAGACTTCCAACAATAGCTTTCTATTCACTTATCAATCATTTTATCAGGATTTATTGAAATAACCTACGGTCTGAAATATATGCTACAAAAAAAAACACTTCATCAGGTTGTTCTATCCACAGGTTCTAACTTGGGTGACCGAAAAAACTATTTGGCAAAAGCCAATACACTAATAGCACAAAAAATAGGAAAGCTATTGGAAGTATCTCCTATATACGAAACGGCAGCTTGGGGAGGTGTGACACATTTGCCGTTCCTCAATCAAGTAATTTTGGTGCAAACACACTGCACTCCTACACAAATTTTAGCTCACTGTATGACTATTGAAAAACAGTTGGATAGAGTGCGAGAACAGCGTTGGGACAGCCGTACAATGGATATTGATGTACTTTTTTATGACGATTTGGTGATAGAAACTCCTGAATTGGTAGTACCACATCCTAGATTGCACGAACGAAATTTCGTATTATTGCCCCTCAATGCAATTTTGCCCAAGTGGCAACACCCTATTTTGAATAAAAATGTGCAGCAATTAGTGGCAGAATGTCCTGACCAATTGCCCGCAAAAATTATAGTTTAGACATGAATATTCCGAACGGAAACTACTTGGTAATAGAAGGTAATATTGGAGCTGGCAAAACTTCGCTGAGCAAAATGCTCTCTGAGCAGCTCAATGCACGATTGATATTAGAAGAATTTTCCGACAATCCTTTTTTACCGCTTTTTTATAAAAATCCAGAACGATACGCCTTCCCCGTAGAGTTATTTTTCATGACCGAACGTCATAAGCAATTGCAAGAATTATTGCTAGAAGGTAATCTATTTCAGGAATATATTGTTTCAGATTATATCTTCTCGAAAACCTTGCTTTTTGCAGGACAGAATCTAGAAAACGAAGAGTTTCGGTTGTTCCAAAAGCTATTCAATACCCTGAATGCTTCGTTCCCGAAGCCTCATTTGCTTGTATATATTCATCGCCCTATATCGCAATTATTGCTCAATATCAAAAAAAGAGGTCGTAGTTACGAATCGGATATCAGCAGTGATTATTTGCAAAAAATACAAGCAGCTTATTTTGACTTTTTCCGAATGAAGGAAAATGAGTTGCCAATTTTGATTCTGGAGCTTGATGATATGGACTTTATTGACCAATCTGAGAATTATGATTTGTTATTGCAACAGCTCAACAAAAAATATGAAGTAGGCATCCATTATTGGAGTCCTCACAAGGCAGCAATTTAGTATTTTTTTCTATTCAAAAAGACAAAAAACCATGGCATTTAAAGTATATACCAAGACAGGCGACAAAGGCAAAACTTCCTTATTTGGTGGTGCTAGAGTGCCAAAAAACCATGCTCGTATTGAATCCTATGGCACCGTCGATGAACTCAACTCTTATATTGGTTTGATACGTGATTCGATTGTATTAGAGCCAGAAAGAAAAATGCTCAAAGAGATTCAAGATCGCCTATTTACACTTGGTGCCATACTCGCTGCCGACCCTAGCAAGGATAAAGAAAAACTGCAAACGCCTGATCTACACGACAGCGATGTAGAACTGCTGGAACAGGAGATTGACCGTATGGAAGAAAGCCTTCCTGCCTTACAGCATTTTGTATTGCCGGGAGGACACACGACGGTTTCTTTTTGTCATATTGCTCGCTGTGTTTGTCGTCGTGCCGAACGTTTGGCAGTAGCACTCGACGAACAGCAATCGGTATTGCCTATCGTAATTCAATATCTCAACAGATTGTCTGATTATTTGTTTGTGTTGGGTCGTTTTTTGGCTCAAGCACTACAAGCAGAAGAAGTCAAGTGGATACCTCGCAGATAGATATTGTTTACGAATTGACTCAACAATTGCTCGAAAGAGCAAAAACAAATAATTTCCATGCTATTATTACCTCGTATATTTTTGGAGTCGATTCGCCAAGCCGTGGATCAGTTGTGGAACAACAAGCTCCGCACGACCCTCTCTTTGTTGGGGATTACGATTGGTATTTGGTGTGTAATTATGGTTTTTTCGGCAGTTGATTCTTTGGAGGCAAATATCAAAGGGAGTTTTGAGCAATTGGGCGACGATGTCGTTTATATTAGTACCATGCCTTGGGGCGAAGATCCTAGAGAAAATTTTTGGAAATATCAACGTCGTCCAGAAGCTAACTATGCGGATTTTAAAGCCATCAAAAACAAAGCAAACACCGCAGCTATTGCTACGTTTACGGTATTTCTGGGACCTGTCACGGCAGAATATACGGAAAGTAATGCCTCCAATGTATCTTTGATTGGAGCAACAGATGACTACAAAGATATGTTTGGTTTGGAGTTCTATAAAGGGCGTTATTTTACGCCTGCCGAGTTCTTCAGAGGAAGCAACCAAATCGTAATTGGCTACGAAGTAGCACAGACATTATTTCGCCCTTCCGAAGACCCTATTGGCAAGTTAATTAAGGTCAAAGGGCAGCGTATGCAGATCATTGGTGTACTCCAAAAAGAAGGAAAAGACCTAATTAATCCACTCAACTTTGATGAAGTTGGGTTGATTCCCTACAATACGGCTCGTAAGTTTGTCAATCTCAAAAAAGCAGGCTTCAATAAGGGCAGAACTTCGGTATCGGTCAAGGCAAAAGATGGCGTAAAACTCGAAACCCTCCAAGCTGAATTGACAGGCATATTAAGAGCTCAACGTCGTCTCAAACCTACAGAAGATGATAATTTTGCACTCAATACCTTGTCGATTGTCTCTCAATTATTTGACAATATTTTTGGAGTTATTCGTTTTGCAGGTTTCTTTATTGGCATTTTTGCCATTATTGTAGGCGGTTTTTCGGTTGCCAATATCATGTTTGTTTCCGTCAAGGAACGTACCCGCCTCATTGGCATCAAGAAGGCATTGGGTGCCAAACAATACGTCATCTTGATGGAGTTTTTGGTCGAATCTATTATTCTGTGTTTGATAGGTGGCATTCTTGGCTTGGTACTCGTCATGTTAGCAGCCAAAGCTGCTACACAAATCGCCGAATACGAAATTTTCCTTTCTGCCTACAATGCCTTTTTAGGCTTATCAATTGCTACTATTTCGGGCGTATTGGCGGGAATAATACCTGCTTATAGAGCGTCCAAGATGGTTCCTGTGGAAGCGATAAGAGCCTAATCCAAAAACGAAGTCAATGGACTAGATGCCTTGGCATGATTGAAGGGACTCGCTAGGCGTGCTTCGTATGCCATTCGTCCAGCCTCTACTGCCATTCTAAAAGCTCTTGCCATCATCACAGGATTATCCGAAACGGCTATGGCGGTATTCACCAATACCGCATCAGCACCCAATTCCATTGCCTTGGCAGCATCGGAAGGTGCTCCTATTCCTGCATCGACAATCACAGGCACGTTACTTTGCTCTATGATTATTTCCAAAAAATCAATCGTTTTCAGCCCTTTGTTGCTACCTATTGGAGAGCCCAAAGGCATAACGGCTGCTGTTCCGACTTCTTCCAGACGCTTGCAGAGTACAGGGTCGGCATGAATATAAGGCAGTACCACAAAACCTAGTTTAACCAATTCTTCGGTTGCTTTGAGCGTTTCGATAGGATCAGGAAGTAGATATTTGGGATCAGGGTGTATTTCTAGTTTCAGCAAATTCGTTTCGAGGGCTTCTCTAGCCAACTGAGCCGCAAAAACGGCATCTTTGGCATTTCTTGCTCCAGAAGTATTCGGCAATAAGTGAATATGAGGGTGTTTGAGATGACTCAAAATAGTATCTTTTTGGTCATTGATATCCACTCGCTTGAGCGCTACGGTCACCAATTCCGAACCTGAAGCCAACAAGGCTTCTTCCATCAAAGCAGCAGACGAAAATTTGCCTGTTCCTGTAAATAATCTAGAATCAAAGGTATAATTTCCAACAATCAACTTTCCCATAACTTCAGCACTTTTATAACGTTTGCATCAAAATTGTAATACTCCGCCAAGATACAAACTACGTTTTTGAATATTGGTTTATAGCCGAATAATAATTAGAGATTTAATGTTTTTGCTGTTCGAATACCTTCCGTCCTGCTTCTAATTTGGATAAAAAGTAGGCTTTGTCCCTGCCTGTATATCCAAATGGTTCTTCTAGTGTATTGCCTTTTGCATCTGTAATAATGTAGTTTGGCTGGTTTTCGCTACCAAATAAATCTGCTTGTATAATCGCATTAACATTTCCAATATTTCTAGCTTTCTGAAGCTTTTGAGCTGCTGCTGGACTAAACCCTAACGCAGACAAACCAAGTGTATCTTTAATTGTCAGCACTGCTCGATCATCTATATATAGTTCTATGAATACAAAATCATTCATCAGTTTTACCTCTATAGCTTTAGAGGTAATCAAATCTTCATGCAATTCATTATTGCCCACACAGCCCCAGCAAGTGAAATATAAAAAAATTGGCTTATTCATTTCTTTAGCTTTCGCAATGCCCTGCAAATAGTTATGAGTCGCTTGCCTATCTATAGAATGACTTTGACAACCAAATAGTAGCACAGACAGCATAAATACGTAGTATTTCATTTTAACGATGCTTAATAAAGGTTATGCAAGTAAATTTCGTATAGCGAAGAAAATATCGTTTTCCGATTAGCGGCATCAAGTAGCTATGGCTACTAGGCTGTGCTTTGATTTGCCAATCAAAAAAATCTATCTCTCCACCTGCATACAATATCTACTTACATAATCTTTAATAAATAGATCCTTCGGTTTCTTTCAAATATCCTTTTTTGCCACCATAGTAATTACTATCATAGTACTTAAACTTCAAGTCACCAATAGATTTCACGGCTCCTTTTTTACCGCCATAATAGTCACTATCATAGTACTCGATTTCTATATTCCCAATAGATTCCACAGCTCCCTTTTTCCCTCCGTAATAATCACTATCATAGTATTTGATGACTACATCACCAATAGATTTTACGGCTCCATCTTTACCGCCATAATAGTCACTATCATAATATTTGATGGTTTCACCAATCTTGATCGTATATCGAAATTTAGAAGTATTAAGATCTATCGAAAACCGATGCCCTGTGGCTGCTCGCCAATGAATCACTTGGTCTTCGATATACGGGTCTTGACCAAAACTAAACAAAGGCAACAAAAACAGCACTAAAAACAATATAATTTTCATAATACATAGGATTTGGGTTAAAATCAAAATTGAATTTATTCCATTTCCAAAAACCTTGCTACTAATTTATTTTCAAAAAAAATGGTGCAATCCACTTACAAAATGGACTGCACCAATCAAACTAAAATTCGTTTATTATCTCTTAATCTTCCACCACTACTTCGGTACAAGACATTGTTTTATCTGCTCCTTTTATGGTCAATACTCCACGTAGCAAATTGATTTCTATCACCTCTTTGAATTGCTCCAACAGAGCCATTCCTTCTTTGGAATCGCAACACCTTCTACTGCAGCCCATCGGATTTAGTTGTATTTTATTGGGATTGAACACACTATAATTAGTATTGCAAGTATTGACATCTAATTGCAACACCGCTCGCTCTTCTATGAACGAAATGTAATAATTTTTCTCCAAAGGAATAACTTTGCCCTCTGTCACATAGTTATTAATTTTCCAACGCTTGCCAGCAATACTTTTATCTATACTCATATTGCTCACCCACATCATTTTGCTATTCTTATTGGTCATTATCAGTACCTTATCTTTTTCTTCTATGGTATAAAGTACATTGCTTGTCAGTTGCTTTTGCAATATTTTTGCATTCTCGCTATCGCAGCACATTTCGGTACAGAACATACTCGTTCCATCTATTATTAATTGGTTGTTTTCTATCTTGAATGTCCCTCCACAATTATTGACATCTAACTTCAACCCAAAATCCTTGTCTGCAAAAGTCAGTCGATAATCTTTATTGATAGCCACAGGTTTGCCATCAACAATCAATTCTTTGAATTTCCAGCTAGTTTGTTTTAGGCTAGGCGAAACAGCAGCTGCCTCTGCAGTAGTAGAACTCGCATTGATAGGATTCACGTCCACATCAGCCGTGTTGTTTTTGGTGCTGCTACAAGCAGCAAATAAAGTCATCAATAATATAGTAACGAAGCTAAGTTTTAGTCCTTGCATTTTTTTATTTTAATGTTTGAATAATTTTTCCTCCTACTTAAGTAGGAGGACACAAATAATAAGATATTTCAAAGTTGTAATTTTGACGATTCTTATCGTCCTGTCCTCAATAATCAAAAAAATTAACGCACTTCTAAACACCCATGATTTGTGTCCACTTACTTACCCTAACAAAAAAAGGACAGTCTTTGATTTGAGACTGTCCTTTTTTCTTAAAAATTTTCTATTGAAATCGTATTCTTTAGAGTATCAACATGGCATCACCATAACTAAAGAATTTGTATTCTTTCTCTATCGCTTGACGATAGGCTTCTTGCATCAAATCATATCCACCAAAAGCACAAATCATGATAAACAAACTAGACTTAGGCAAGTGGAAGTTTGTAATCATACAGTTGGCAATATTAAAATCATACGGCGGATAAATAAATTTATTCGTCCAACCTTCTGCTGGCTTGAGCAAGCCATGAGCGGAAACAGCTGACTCAATCGAACGCATAGAAGTAGTACCTACGGCACAGCATTTTTTGTTTGCTTTGATTGTTTCGTTAACCGTATCGCAAGTTTGCGGATAAATTTTGAAATATTCCGCATCCATTTTGTGCTTCGAAAGATCTTCCACTTCTATCTTGCGGAAAGTTCCCAAACCAATATGTAGCGTCAGTCGAGCAAAGTTAATACCTTTGATTTCTAGGCGTTTCATTACTTCCCGACTCATGTGCAAACCAGCCGTTGGAGCAGCTACGGCACCTTCTTCTGTTGCATAAATAGTTTGGTAACGCTCTCTATCCAATTCTTCAGGATGTCTATTGATATACTTCGGAAGTGGCGTATTGCCCAATTTGTTGAGGTGTTCTTTGAACTCCTCATTGGTACCATCGTACAAGAAGCGAATCGTTCTACCTCTTGAAGTCGTGTTATCGACTACTTCTGCTACCAATATTTCGGCACCATCTTCGTCATTGAAATACAACTTGTTGCCTACTCTAATTTTACGAGCAGGATCAACGAGTACGTCCCACAACTTGGCGTTTTCGTTTAGTTCACGTAGCAAGAATACTTCAATCTTAGCTCCTGTTTTTTCTTTTTGTCCATACAATCTAGCTGGAAATACCTTGGTGTTGTTCAAAATGAACGTATCGCCATCGTCAAAATATTCTAAAATATCTTTAAAAATACGATGTTCGATAGTACCCGTTGCACGATTAACAACCATTAGTTTAGCTTCGTCTCGGCGTTCTGCTGGATAATCCGCTACCAATTCTTCAGGTAAATCAAAGTTAAATTGTGATAATTTCATTTTTGTAATATTCAATTGATTAGTTTTATAGTACTTTTGCACCTCTTTCAAAAAGAAGGGCAAATATAAATATTCTTTGTGGATTGAGCAGCTTTTTGGCACAGTTAAAATAGCAAAACAGCTAATATTGCTACCAATAAGCGTATATTTGTGGCTATTTCTAGTGTCAAATCAACAAATTTATGCGATTAGAGTTGTCCTTATTGTCTTATTATGACAAAATTGTCCTCAAAAAAAAAGGAAACAAGCGTTTTATCTACGGTACTATCCGCAAAAAATACTTGGTCTGGACACCCGAAGAGCTTATTCGTCAATTATTGCTGCATTATTTGATGATCGAAAAAAACTACCCTAGTCATCGCATTCGGGTAGAATTAGGGTTGCGAGTCAATGACCTACAAAAACGATGCGACATTTTAGTGTTTGACCAACAACTACAACCAATACTCCTCATTGAGTGCAAGGCAAAAGATGTTCCTATCAATCAAGGAGTTCTTGAGCAAGTAGCACGCTATAACCTCACCTTTAAAGTACCTTTTCTGGTTGTCACCAATGGCCCTGTTAGTTATTGTGCAGCAGTTGATTTAGAGCAACAAACTAGTGTATTTTTAGAGGCTATTCCTGACTACCAAACTCTGATTGATTATCAATCAAACTAAAACTTAATCTAGAGAAAACCTATATTTCTAAACAATTGCCCCCTTTGATTGATTAAATAAGACGAGAATAATTATATTGACAATACACTTTTAGCTGCAATCACCTGAATTATTGTAGCAATAATAAAGATTCAATTAACCGAAAAAATAACTATGAATAACAGATTTCATGCTTTAGATGCGGTTCTACATCGTCAAAAAGTAGATTTCAAAACATTAGACGGACGTGTCTCCGAAATATTTGGCTGCAATGTCTTTGGCGAAAAAGCCATGGAGGAGTACTTAGCTCCCAAACTGCATAAGAAAATGCAATCAGTCATACATAATGGGGCGACACTCAAAATAGATTTGGCAGAACATATCGCAGAAGCAATGCGAAAATGGGCACTCAACAAGGGAGTTACCCACTACGCACACTGGTTTCAGCCATTGACAGGGCGTACCGCCGAAAAACATGATTCCTTCTTCACGCTCGACCAAGATGGCAAAGCAATCGAAGAATTTGGCGGCGGAACGCTCGTCCAACAAGAACCCGATGGTTCTAGTTTCCCTGGAGGTGGCTTGCGCTCTACTTTTGAGGCAAGAGGCTATACCGCTTGGGATCCAACCTCTCCTGCTTTCATATTAGACGTTGACAACCAAAAAACACTCTGTATTCCTACTATTTTTGTTACTTATGGTGGGCAATCTCTAGATTATAAGTTACCGCTACTCAAGTCACAAAAGTTCTTGGAAAAAGCAGCTATTGACGTTTGTCAACTGTTTGACCAGCAAGTCAAAAAAGTACATGTTACTTTGGGTTGGGAACAAGAATACTTCTTGCTTGATGATGCACTCTACAATGCCCGTCCTGATTTGGTCATGACAGGCAGAACCCTCTTGGGGCGATTCGCACCTAAAGGACAACAACTAGATGATCACTATTTTGGTAGTATTCCAGAGCGAGTCTATGCCTATATGTGCGACTTGGAACAAGAGTGCTACAAATTAGGTATTCCTGTTCGTACTCGTCACAATGAAGTAGCGCCATCTCAGTACGAATTAGCTCCCATCTACGAAGAAGTAAATGTAGCCGTTGACCACAATCAACTGCTCATGGATATTATGGAAAGGGTTGCTTTACGACACAAATTGAGAGTGCTTTTTCACGAAAAGCCTTACGCAGGTGTCAACGGTTCGGGCAAACACAACAACTGGTCAGTCGCTACGGACACAGGCAAAAACTTGCTTTCACCAGGTAAAAATCCAGGTAAGAATTTACAGTTTTTGACTTTCTTTGTCAATACTATTCAAGCAGTATATAAATACGCTGATGTGTTGCGCGCCAGTGTTACTTCTGCGTCCAACGACCATCGTTTGGGTGCCAATGAAGCCCCTCCTGCTATTATTTCTGTTTTCATTGGTGAGGCACTCACCAAAGTACTCAACGAGATAGAAAAAGGAACGGATGACATGGACAGTGGCGTCAAAAAAGTACTGAACTTACTCAGTGAAATCCCTAGCCTACAACAAGATAATACGGATAGAAATAGAACGTCTCCTTTTGCCTTCACAGGCAATAAATTTGAAATTCGCATGGCGGGTTCTACTATCAATTGTGCCGCTCCCATGACCATCATGAATATGATTGTGGGCAAACAGCTCAAAGAATTCTACCAAGATATTCAGATATTGATGGCAAATGATATGTCGCAAGACAAAGCCATATTGACCGTACTCAAACGCTATATCCACGAGTCCAAATCAATACGATTTGAAGGCGATGGCTACAGCCAAGAGTGGCAAGATGAAGCTCAACGAAGAGGATTGAGCAACTTCCCTGACACTCCTGCAGCCTTAGGAGCATACAAGGAAAAGAAAGCACGTGACCTGTTTGTAGAGTCTGGCGTATTGTCGGAAGAAGAGCTCGAAGCACACTATGAAGTACAGCTCGAAGCCTACAGCATGAAACTCGAAATAGAATCTCGTACACAAGCAGAAATGTGTATGAATCAAGTATTGCCTGTGGCACTTACCTACCAAAACCTATTACTCGACAATGTACTTGCACTCAAAGAATTGGAGCTGAACGAGTCGTTGTACTCGGCACAACTAGACCTAATCAAGGAAATAGGCGGCTATATCAATACCATCAAAACCACTGCCTACCAGATGGGAGAAGTAAGAGAAAAAGCCAATGAATTGGAATCGCTAAAAGCGGCTCGTATGTATTGTGATGTCGTCAAACCACTGATGAGCCAATTGCGTGAAGCTGCCGATAGCCTAGAGCCACTTATCGAAGATAGCCAGTGGCCTTTAGTTAAGTATTACGAATTATTATTCAGAAGATAAGCGATAATTTTGATGAAATATTATTTTCTATATACCCAAAAGAGTAGTGCCGTCCTATGGATGGGACTACTCTTTTCTTTCATTTTTTCGGCTTGTTACCAAGAAATGCCAACGGAAGCTCCCCAACAATCCGATGCCAAAATGAGGGCAGTTCTCAAAGATATACATTTGGCGGAAGCCCTACTTACCGAAATAGTCGATAGAGGTACCAAAGATAGCATGGCTAGTATCTACTACTATCAAATATTGGCTCAACATGAGTTGTCTCCTGAGGCGTTTGAAGAAAGCATGAACGCTTACTTTACCGACCCCATAGCACTAGATAGCTTATACACACATATCATCAAGGACTTGTCGGAAGAGCGCGACAGCCTCAAAAATGTAAAGCGAGAAGAGCAGCAAAAAAATTAATTATTTTGCTCTAAATTAGGTTACTCCCCCCTCTAAAAATCTAACGCCACTTTGTCCGACATAACCGTAGTAGAATCCAGCGAAAATTGAATATACACATGATAAGGATAGGGTGATTTTTCTACATTTTTTTGGCTAAAAGTACCCATGGTATAATTTTCAGCTTGCGAACCAGTCCCCTTAGTAACCATCAATACATTGCGAACCTTTACGGCTTGCATCATTGCTTTTTTATCCACTTTTTTCCCTAGTTTTCCCGCAGTAGTCCAGCCATAAACCCCATAACGATAATTGTTATTTTTGAAATTGCTTTCCATTCGGCTGCTAGGAATTTTTTCGGCAACACTTTCCCACCACTTATTAATTTTATTGGTCAATTCATCTTCTGTGTTGGCATTAATTTCAGCTGCTATTTTCGGAATCGGCAACAATCTAAAGTCAAGTACTTTAGTGGCTATTTTGAGTGGTAAGTCTTCCGCATTATTTCTTTTATTTCTAAATATTAGCGTATAGATTTCTAATTGTTGGTCATTGACTGCTAATTCATTTTCGACCCAATACTCTAGCGCCTTGCCCTTACTTTTTTTGACAGCTTCTAATTGCCATACTATTTTATTGGGTGTGGTGGTACGCGCATAATCTATCGACAATAGGTAGTTTTCTTCAAAGACAGCTATTTCTTGATCGATTAATTCCAATTTAATATCCAACGTCAACGCCCCTTTGTTACTGCGTATAATCATTGGCACTATCTTGTCGGTTATAGATAGTTCATTTTCCTCTTCGGTCGGCTGCAAGTATTCATCATCGTAACGATGAACAACCGCCACCGATTGATCTAATCTTAAATCTTTTGCCAACTGTTCGTCGGTGCGTGCCTGCTGGCAACCAATGGTAGAAACAACCATTATTATAAGTACATAGTATAAGTTCTTCATAAGAAAATAGTATTAGTGTGTTCGTTAGTAATAACACCTAATATAACCATCTTACTTCCATTCGCCACAATTATTGCTACAATTGTAACTACTTCTACCAATACTACCCAAATTCTCCACTTCTATTAAAAACTAATTAGTATATTGAGGTGTATATTTACATTCAGTTTTAGTCCGAAATACACTTAAAAACACTATTACCATCCATGCAAGAAGCATTTATCAACTTATTTAACAGCACCAATAGCCAACAATCTTGGGCATTGATATTACTCCTAGCCGTTTCTTTTCTGCTGGGTATCTTGGTCTGGGGATTACTCATGCACTACCCTAGTGTGCGCAAAGCACGCAAATTGCAAGCTGCATTAGAAGAAAAAAATACATTGCTCGAAAGAGAAAACAAAGATTTTTCGCAGCGGAATATCGTGCTAGAGGCAGAGCTCAAACGCACGACCGAAAGCCTAGAAACAACGGTAGCCAACCTCAACGAAAAAACAGAGAAGGCGAACGACTTGGCGACCAAACTCCAACAAACGAGCGAACAACTTACACTCTATCGAGACAATGCCCGAAGCTACAAAGAGAACTACGAGGAGCTGATGACCAACTACCAAACGGTAGCAGGTAAGTACGACAAAACAGCGGAACAACTCGAAAGTCTAAAGTCTATTGTCGAGGAAATCGAGAAAGAAAAAGAGATACTTCGTGCAGAACAACAATCTAAACAATACCAACATATTAGATTGGAAGAAAGAGAACAAGAATTGACACAAAAGTTGGTCAAATCTACTGAAACCATTGAGCTACTCAAAAAAGATTTGGACGAAGCCCTAATACAACGTGCCGACCTCAAACGTTTGTTGTTTGAGCAAGAAGCGAATCAAAATCTCGATGGCTCGGACGAAAATGAACTCAAAGAAAAAGTAGTTCGATTGCAATCGCATGTCAAAAGCCTAGAAAAAGAAAACAACGACCTGCTTCAACAACTCCTGCCCTACGTCAACGCCAAACAACAGGAAGAAAAACAAGCCGCTCAAATAGAAGAACAACTAGTAGAAGCATTGGCAAATGCAGAAGTCAACATGAACAACGAGGGCTTCTATGTCGGCTATTCCGATAGTGAATTAATAGAAGACCAAGCTTATTTGGATGGTGTTTTGGCACAAGAAAAAGAAGAAGTACTGGAAGCCAATGAGGACACAGAAGCACTACTAGAAGACTTGACGCAGGAAGAAGCGGAAGAAATAGCCGCTGCCGAATATATGGTACAAGAAGCGATGTCCTTGCAGGGTTTTTATAATGAAATACAATCGGAAACCCTCATACAGCACGCTGATGGAGATTGGGACACGATTGGAGATGACGAGCAACACCTAGAAGAGCAAATGAATGCAGCACTAGAAATCGTTCACGACAACCCACTTTATCGAGAAGATTTGGTAGCAGAAGAGTTTATCGAAGACCAAGCACTACTTGATCGACGTATGCAGGAAGATAAAGATAATCCTATTCCTGAAGCCGTAGAAGACGCACCTATTGCTATCAAAACAGAAGATCACGTACAAATGGACGCCGCTTTTGAGCTAGCAACAGAAGCCTTGAGCTTGGAGGGTTTGTACAACGATATTGATAGCGAAAAATTGATTGGGGAAGACCAAACAGAAGTCCGTGTCAAAAATCAAAAAATGTACCGCTCCGAACTAGAGCAATTGGTAGTCAATCAGATCGGAAAAACGATTCCTAAAGCAGACCCAAATGATAAAGACGACCTCAAACAGATTGACGGTATCGGTATGTTTATAGAAGAACAACTGCATTATTTTGGTATCTATAAGTTTGAGCAAATTGTAGCGTTTGATGCTGAATTTATTCGCAAACTAACCGCCGCCATTGGCTTTTCGCAAGATACTATACAAAGAGATAAGTGGATAGAACAAGCCAAAATATTAGTGGCGACTATTTAAGTAAGTGGACACAAATAATAAAGCATTTGTAATGCTTCCCAAGACCTAATACTAAGAAGTTGTTTAAGAAATCACTTCTAATCTAATAAAACAAGATTTTTTTTGTATTGAAGTTCTTTAAAAAATCTTTCAGAAAAATCGCTACATGAGTAACGAAATCCCTGCTATACTTTTGATGTTTGCCAATCAGCAAGATGCTTATTTGGATAAACTAAAAGAGGAAAGCAAAGAAATAAACAGTATCCTAAGCGGACACGACGACAAAGGAACCATCAAGGTTTTTAGGGAAGAGAGTGCCAGCATCAAGGATATCAACGACGCATTACTTCGATTCGAAGACCGAGTTGCCATCTTTCATTATGCTGGTCATGCCGACGCCAATAGCCTCAAGCTAGAAGGTGGTGCAGGTGACGCAACAGGTATCGCTGAACTATTGGGAAAACTCCCAAATTTGAAATTGGTATTTTTGAATGGCTGTTCGACACAAGGACAAGTAAAATACCTGCTCCAAAGTGGCGTAAAAGCCGTGATTGCTACCGCTGTGCCGATTGACGATAACAAAGCCGTTGTTTTTGCTCAGAATTTCTATAGAGCCTTATCGAACTTTCATTCTATCGAAAGTGCTTTTTTGAGGACAGTAGCCTTGATGCGCACGATTTATGGTGGTAGTTTTGAAGCTACTGTTGTTCGTTCTGGTCAAGAAGCTATCTTTGACGATACCCAAGCGATGCCTTGGGGTTTGTATTTGGGAGCGGCAGGCGAAGAAAGTTTAGCATGGGAAATACCTGCTTATCATGAAGTCGTCGCTCAAAAAAATATCGTAGAAACTGTTAACTTCAAAGTTAATCAAGAACTACAAGAGGTCATCAAAACGCTCATGGAAATCAATCCAATGTTGGAGCAGTTAAGTATGATAGATGGCGAAATAGATAGCCGTGCAGCTATATTACAAATCATACAAAATTTTCCGTGGCCCATTGCTACACAAATACGTCTGCTCGTGGCTAGAGATGGTGATATGGATACACCTTCGGTCGAACGCATCAAGCAGATTGTGAGTGTATATGTCAATACAACACAATTTTTGTTCTATACAGCTATCTCCCAATTGTGGCACGAAAAACAACAAAAAACGATTGATACCAAAAGTTATTTGGTCGATATATTATATATCAATAACAAACAGCAAGGTCAATTTGATTACCTACGTCACTTTATTGAGATTGTCGAAATATTGCAAGCCAACAATATCGAATTGTTTGTTCCTGCTTTTGCTGATGTTGTCAAAAAATTCAAGGAAGGCACCGACCTCCATAAAGCGTATGGCTACTTAGAATCTATGCGTTCGGCTATTCATACAGGACAACTCGACAAGGTATCGGGCGATTTAGTACAGAAGTCCGCAGACAGCGAATATCACTTATCGAGTGTCCTCATTGATATGGCATTTCTGATAGAATTCAAACTCATTACTATTCGAGATATACACGTTGTGAATCCTCGCTACTTGGGTGCTCAATTCAATCATTATATGCGTAGTCTCAATGTGAGTGTTGGTAATATTGCCGTGGGCAATGATGCCCTCAAACTCAATAGTCGCTCGTTTGATATGTTCTCCAACAATGCCTCCGTTATACTGACACAGGATATACAAAACCCAGATAAATACCTCAGCTTATCGCCCTTTATTATTGATGTCAACTCGTTCAAGACGGGCATGACCGAAGATAGAGCAACCGAGCAGCAACTATTCATGTATGCCCACCGTACAGGACAAGGAGCTATCAAGGATTACCTCTATTATTCTACTTTCCATAGCACTTATGTGGCTAGAGAACGGTTGGCAGATCAGTTTATCGTGAAAGGAAGTGACAACGATAATGATGAGAACAACACTTCGGGCAGAGCAGGACGCTCTACTCGACGCAAAAGTAGAAGACGTGCCACTAAAGATGCCAGTACATTAGTCAATCATTTTGACGTACTCAAGCAGCAATTCGAAATTTTAGAAAAAGACCTAATCAAATAGTACTATGCCTCAAACTACGACTACTATCAAAAGTCCATTTAAGTTTTTGGACGCTTACGACAAAGAAGATAAAGAGATATTTTTTGGGCGTACTCAAGAGACACTAGAACTCTACGACCGTATCTACGAAACCAACTTGGTGTTGCTCTATGGTGCCTCTGGCACAGGCAAAACAAGTCTTATCAATTGTGGATTGGGCAATCAATTTGAATCGACTGATTGGCACCCTATTTTTATTCGCCGCAAGGATAATATTATGGAGTCCCTTCGTCACGAATTGCATGACCATGCTATCAAAAAACTAGGCAAAGAGCAGGACGAAAAAACCTCTATTTCTAAACGAATACAATCGCTTTATTTAGATTATTTCAAGCCCATCTACTTGATTTTTGATCAATTTGAAGAGCTGTTCATCATGGGCAACAAAGAAGAACAAGCTACTTTCTTTGAAATGCTCTACCAATTGCTAGAAGAGAATTTGCAATGCAAGATTTTGATTTCGATGCGCGAAGAATACATTGCCTATCTTTCGGAATTTGAAAATATTGTTCCTTCTTTGTTTGACAATCGCCTGCGAGTAGAAAAAATGAGTGCCAAAAACTTACAAGATGTCATCGTAGGAACCGCCGAAAAGTTTTCGATTAAGCTCGTCAATACGCCTACCCAAAATGTAGCCGAAATGATTATCGACAAACTACGAGACAAGCACCACCAAATTGATTTGGCAAACTTGCAAGTATATCTAGATCGACTCTATCGACTAGATGTGGAGCGCCATGAAGCGGGCAAACCTACGGCTATTACTTTTGACCCTGCCCTCATCGAAAAAACAGGAAACCTAGAAGATGTGATGTCCTTGTTCTTGGACGAACAATTGGATATTCTATCCAAGGAAATCAAAAAGGATTTTCCGAATGTCAAAGAAGGCATACCACTCGATATATTATTTGAACTGGTCACTGACAATGGGACTAAACGTGCCGTTGATTTGGTCGATATCAAACAACGTCTTCAGAAAGCCAAAAATATAGATGGTCGTGTCGTTGATCATTGTATTGGTAGATTCAAAGAAATGCGTATATTAAGAGAATTGAGCTAAGAAAATATATCCAACTTACTACATGAACCTACTATTCATCTGCAGCCGCAACAAATGGCGAAGCCGTACCGCTGAAACAATTTTTAAGGACAACGGACAGCATGCAATCAAGTCGGCTGGCACCGCCAAATCGGCTCGCATACGAGTACAGCAGTCTATGCTAGATTGGGCAGACAAAATATGGGTTATGGAACAAAAACATAAAGATAGATTGGCTCAAGACTGGGACACAACTGCCTACAAAGACAAAATAATCGTGCTGGATATTCCTGACGAATACACCTACATGGACGAAGAGCTAATAGAAATATTGGAACACAGCTTGAGCGAATATTTGTAAAACATAAATGTAATCCTTGAAGAAAAAAGAAAAAATAATCATCGGTAGGAAAGATAAAGCTACTTTCCCTGAATGGAATTTAGAAGATATTCCGATCAAGATGGATACAGGAGCCTATACCTCAGCTATCCACTACCAATCGCTACAACAAAAAGAAGTCAACGGCAAAAAAGTATTGGTATTCAAACTGCTGGATAAAACACATCCGCAATACAATGACAAAGAATTTTATGCCGAACATTATAAAGAAAAAAAAGTAAAAAATTCTTTTGGAGGTTCCGAAAAACGATTTGTTATCGCTACCACTATTAAGCTATTCGATAAGATTTATCCTATCGAATTGTCGTTGAGCAAAAGAGGCGAAATGCGCTTTCCCATACTCATTGGCAGAAAATTTTTGATTGGCAAATTTATAGTCGATTCTTCCAAAAACGATTTATCATTCAAACAAGAAAATAAACAAAAATAACATGAATATTGTCATTTTATCTCGCGGCGCTCAATTGTACTCAACTAGACGGTTGGCAGAAGCCTGCCAACAACAAGGACATAATGTCCGCATAGTGGATCACTTGAAGTGCAATATCGAAATAGAAAAAAAGAAACCACAAATTTATTACAATGGCGAATACCTAACAGATATTGATGCGATTATTCCACGTATTGGAGCATCTGTTACATTCTACGGCACTGCTGTTGTGCGTCAGTTTGAGATGATGAATGTATTTTCTGTTGTCAAATCGCAATCACTTGTTCGCTCTAGAGATAAACTAACCAGCTTGCAGTTGCTAGCTGGTGCAGGTGTTGGTATGCCCAAAACTGTATTCTCTAACTTCTCTAAGAATGTAAAACACGTTGTGGACTCTGTTGGAGGTGCGCCCGTTATCCTGAAACTATTAGAAGGTACGCAAGGATTGGGTGTTATTTTAGCTGACACACAGAATGCTGCTGGCTCTGTTATGGAGGCTTTCAATGGTCTAGAAGCTCGTATCATTGTACAAGAATTTATCAAAGAAGCAGGCGGTGCTGATATTCGTGCGTTTGTAGTCGATGGCGAAGTCGTTGGTGCTATGAAACGACAAGGAAAAGAAGGCGAATTCCGCTCTAACCTCCACCGAGGCGGCAGTGCTAGCGTGATTCAACTTTCAGAAGAAGAAACAGAAACTGCCTTGATTGCTGCTAAAGCAATGGGACTAGGTGTAGCTGGTGTAGATATGCTACAATCCAAGGACGGACCATTGGTATTGGAAGTAAATTCTTCACCGGGATTGCAGGGAATAGAGCAAGCTACGGGCGATGATATTGCCACCAAAATTATAAAATACATTGAGCGTAGTGTTAGTGCTGCTAAAAATAAATAAACAGATGCGTCATACCTTATTGATAGCGTTGCTTTACGGATACTTTGGTGGGTCACTAACTGCTCAAGCAGATAGTACTCAGCTACTCAAAAACATCAACAATAGCATTGCTATCAATATCGGTTGGCATCAAGTCAAGGACGAAAACATACATCGCAAAGTGCATGAAGGGGTACAGTATGGTTTGGCTTACAGCCACTTGCGAACACCAAAAAACAGACTGCAATTTAGTAGCCAACTACAATATGCTCGCCTTCGTACTGAGTATGAACCCACACCTACTTCTACGAGTGTACAACTGTACTTGCACGGCAATTATGCGTGGCGTTGCTTAGAAGCAGAAACCTACCAACTCTATCTAGGAGCTTCCGCTGTGGCGCAATATCGTTTTTATTCGTTTCCTAATTGGGACGAAAGTCATGTATATTGGGCAGATGATATATCGCTCGGTCTATCCAGTTATTTTGATTGGCAAATAGCCGACAAGCGGCAATTAATGGTCACTTTTCAGGCAAGTTTAGTATCACTTTTTAGCCGACCAGCAGCTTATCGCAATCAAAAAATAGATGACCTTTCTTTTGGTGGTGTACTCAGCAAGATGCACAGCAATTGGGATATTGGTACACTCAACAAAGCAATTGGGCTGCACTTCAAACTAGAATATCAAATAGAACTCTCGGCACAGTTGACGCAAGCCTTTAGCTATACGGCTCGTTATCATAGACTAGAAGGCAATAACAGTGCTGCCTGGCAGCAAATAGAACACAATGTAGGTGTACAGCTTTATTTTTGATACCCATTAGTCATTTCAACAGATACCCCACAATCGAACTTTCGACTTTCAGTTTGCTTCTAAAAATCTAACTTCTCTCCTAGCATGAAGAAACGATACCTTTTGTTATTGCTATTTTCGCTTACCGCTTGCTTGCAAGACCAGCAATTCAGTTTGCCTTATTTGGGCTACACCCCACTAGACCAAAACGATAATTGGCAGCTCGCTAGCCCTGCCGCCGAACAGATGGATAGTAGTTTGCTGGAGCAAGCCTATGAATTAGTATATTCCGATGAACGTTTTTTGATGGCTAGAAGCCTATTGGTCTTTCGCAATGGCAAACTAGTAGCTGAAGCCTACCCCAACGACCTCGATGACATACAAAAAATCTATCCAATACAATCTTGCACCCAATCTATTACGTCGATACTAGTGGGTGCCGCATTGCAGCAACAGCTCTTGGACTCTATCCAAACGCCACTCTATGACTACTACCCCAACGAATTTGATACTGACAACAGAAAGCAAACAATAACCCTAGAAGATGCACTAAAGATGCAAGCAGGCTTGGCATTCGACAACAGTCGCCAAACCAAAGTGTTGTACACAACTAAAGGAAGTTCTGTTGGTTATGTATTGCAGCAAGATTATAAATTTGTGGCAGGCACACAAACAAAATACAATAACGGAGCACCACAATTGGTGTCCGCAGTATTGAGCAGCCAAACACAACAGCCATTAGTCGATTTTGCTCGTCAAAATTTATTTACTCCTTTAGGAATTGAGCATTGGCAATGGGAAAATGCAAAAGATGGCACTACCTTTGGGGCATTTGGATTGCAGCTACGACCACGTGATTTGGGAAAAATAGGGCAATTGTTATTGCAAAAAGGCAGCTGGAATAACCAACAATGGATAGATAGCAGTTATTTGGCGGAAGCCACACAAATACATACTTATTTGCCTGCTTTTGCAACAGCACCTTATGGCTATTATTTTTGGATAATTCCGCAGTACCACGCCTATGCGATGGTTGGAGATGGAGGACAGTTTGTACTCGTTGCTCCTGACCAAAACTTAGTCGCAGTTTATACCGCAGGAGCTTATACTAATCCTGCTTTTTTTGATAATCGAATGGAATTGATAGACTTATTAATCAAAAGTTGTAACTAAAGGTGTTCACTAAAACCTATTGTTTGGCATAAATAATAGAGGTTATTACGAATAAAGTTGTATAAAGGTGGCGAGATAGATTTTTTTTGAGTAGCAAAGAAAGACGGAAATTCGTAGCCTTAGCTACGAAATTGAGTACTTGACGCTGCCTACTCGAAAAAAGATATTTTCGTCGCCTTACGAATTTATTCGTAATAACCTCTAATAAACTCTAATAAATGCGTATAGAAATAACTCATGATTTTTTGGCAAAAAAAGTCTTCACCCAAGCCTCTATATCTGATAGAGATAGAGTGAAGGCAGCTCGTTATTTGCAAGGTTGTTATGTAGCTTATCAGGACAATGAAAATTTACTATTGACATACAATGATTTGATTCATTTGCAACCGCAACTTGCAGAGATTGCCCTTTCCGAAGAAGAAGAAGCCTATGTAGCCAAAAGCAAAAAGTACATTCAACAGCAAAGAAGAAAACAAGCGTTGCAAAAATATGCCTTAGTCGCCTGTGTTTGTATTGGTATATTTGGGAGTTGGGTAGCTTGGGAACGCCGTCAACACCACCATACTTCTTATGCGTTGGCAGAAGCACAAGACACCATTCAGATTATGCAGCGTAATGCCCAAAATTATGCAAAAAAAGGCGTACTGCCACTCGATTTCAAAGCTATTGTGATACAAGGGCAAGTGATCAATGAAGTAGGTACACCGCTACCAAATACAACTATTGGCATCGCTTCCGCCAATACTCAAACAGATGAAGCTGGCAACTTTGATTTTCATTTGATACTGCCGAGCAGCTACCTTTCCGAATCTTGGCAATTAGATTTTAGGCACAAAGGCTATCAAAATCAACAACAACTATTAGATTTAGACCAAAATAAGCTGCAATATCGTATTGTGTTGAGCAAATAATCTACTATATGCCTTACTCATAACTCAATCGCAAGATTTCGTTTAGCAACAGTTGATTGGTCGTTGCCAAACCTGTACTAGCTTGTAGCAATGGATTGAATTCGTCAATACTTTCCGACTCAATTTTGAGTTTAGTACAAATTTTTTCGAGTGCCGACCAATACAATAAATTAGTCGTTACTGTTTCGGTCAACTGTTTGTGCGTGTCGGCGATTGGTATTATTTTTTGTAGATTATTTTCATAATTAATAATACACTTATGATAAGGCTGTTCACACAATTGATGCTTCAAACCAACTGTTTTGAGCATATAATAAGTAGGAATAGTATGAGCGTAAATAGATTGCTCACCAACCATTTTTAGTATTTGCAAATCATCGTACTCCTCTGTTAGCATCTTGCTTCCCTGTCGCTCTACGGCTCTAGCAAGCACCTTCGATACCTCCTCACTAGCTTCCAACAATTTGACATTGGCTTTAGCCAATTCCGTGATTTTTTTCTTCGTATATCCGCCTCCAAACAACACCGCCTTGTATTCAAACCAAGCTGTTTGCAATTTGGCTAATTGCCCTTGCAGACCTATAGAGATTAGCCCAATTTCTAGCTCTTCCAGCTCATCGCTAAAAGCAAGGGCGTCATTCTGAAGCTTTATTCTATTTTCTTTTTTATCTATCTTAAGGACAATGCTAACATAATTCTTAGTAATTTGTTGGCTCAGTGCTGCTTGCTGATAGCTTTTGATAAGTAATTCTTTAGCAGCAACTTGAGTATAGCTGTTCGTAGCATTCATTAGAACAAAAAGCAATAGAATAGCTGTTTTCATAGGTAAACTGTTTTGTTATATAATTAGGTGTGAAGTAAACCAAGTATTATACCAAACCAACTATTTATCCATAAGTTTTGTTCTATTGCAGAGTGGGCTGTCCACTTTAAACAAATGCTAACTTTTTGCTAAAACGACATCATGAAATCTACCATTACTAGCCTACTTTATATTTTTGGAGCCATCATTTTGGTGGGTTGCAGCGAAGCGACCACCGATACAGGTGCAGATCTAGCCCCAAGTGCCGTTGCCCCCAAACTAGAGATTACTCCGCAGCATAATTTTGACCAAAGTCAACTGAGTCCAGAATTGACTAATCTATCTGTTCAGTTCAAAAACCTACAAGGTCAAGACCGTCGAATCGTATATGAACAGTTAGAACTATTATTGCCACACTGTCCCATTGTTATTCAAGAGGACAACTCGGCAGATTTTGATTTTGAGCAAGCTCAACAACGAATGTCTCCAGCGGACTTAACTGCAATTCTGGGTCCTCCAGACGAAATTCTGCAACAAGATGTATTTGTCTATGAGCTGTTGAACGGAGGAGGTTATCAAGTCGTGTTTTTTCTAGATGATAAAGGCATTGTAGTTTGTAGTGCCAAAGAAGCTACTTCGTAGTATTTCCAAACGAAAAAGAAGAGATTTACGACGTGTAAATCTCTTCTTTTTTTAACAAGTAGAAGTTGTTTTATTTCAAATCTGCTTTTAAGTCTGGTGCTTCAATCTCTCCAATGACACCATCACAAAGAACTTCCACTTCTACCCTTCTGTTTAGGTCACCTCCGTTCTTGTATTTAGCCAGCGGCTGTGAGCCACCATGATGTGCCGTAATAATACGCTCTCTTTCTATACCCTTGGTAATCAATGCCAGTTTAACGGTTTGTACCCTGTCTTTGGATAGCTCCAAATTCTTGTACGCATTGCCAAAAATATCGGTATGCCCGTGCAATACAATTTTGGCCTCCTTGTTATAGTTCAGATAATCAATAACCATGTTGAGCGTACGCATTGCCTTCACTCTTCCAGCAAATTCTGCTTTGTTGTCATGAAAATAGACGTTACGCAGTATGATACGTTCGTTGCAGTCCAAGTCATCGCTAGATTCTAGCATTTTGGGCATATAATCAATTGGCTCCAAAGCTTGTTGCAATGGGTTATCTCTTTTGGTGCTTTTGGTTTCTTCTAGCTTTTCGTCAAATTGCTTTTGCTCCTTAGTAGAAGTTACAGACTTCAAATCAGGAAAATTGACTTGTTTTTGTTCGCCATAAAACTGCTGTATCGTTTGCTCCATTTGTGCAGAAGATCCCAACAATCTATTGTCAGGCGTTTTGATCATAATATCGCTAGCACCAAAGCGCTCTACTGCTTGATTATTGATAGCACCTCCCCTTAGATGAAAACTACGCACTGTGCGAGGAAATTGCTCCAACCTCAATTCACAAGTAATAATATCGCCCTTAGCAGCTTTCAGCTCTAGGTTTTCTTTACCTGCTATTTCTTGCTTTTTTTGTTCGTCATTCAGACGAATATTCATGACACGAGGCTTGCGAGTGACTGCTTGGTCGGCATAACGCGGGTGAATAGCTGTAGTCAATTCCCAACCGTTGTCATCATCTGGACCATAGAACATAATTTCGTCATTGTCTTTTTCGGCAACATACCGAAAGTTGATAATCATATCCTTGCTTGTATATTCTATCTTGGACAAGATAAAATTGGTAGCAACTGTTCGGTATTTGGGCAGGTAATCCACATACTCGATGGTGTTGTCTTGAGCATGGCTAGTAGAAATACTACCAATAGTGGCGACAAACAAAATGGCTATAAAGAGTTGATATATTTTCATAAACTAAAAACTTAGAGGTGGAATTAATATTTTGAGACTCATCAAAACGATAAGCTAATTTGTTTAATATATTTCTATTTTATAATACTATTTATATATGCAATATATTACTTTTTGAGGTAGTATGCAATGATTTTTAGATTATTGTCAATAAAAATAATCGGAATTATATCTCCTACTTAAACTAGGTTATTGGCAATTTTATTGCCAATAAAGCAAAAGTCCCCTACAAGTAGTTACTTGTAGGGGACTTTAATTATTATTTAATTTTCAGAAGATTACTTCTTCTTAGCATTTACTATTTTTTCGGCAGCTACCAATGCACTATAAGCATTGACAACACCACCTGTATTGCTCAAGTCTTTGAATGTTGCTTCTTTCTGACCTTGCGAACCAGGGATATAAACTTTACCCTCTACTTTGATAGTTGATTCCACCAATACTTGACGCAATTCTTTGACCGTCAATTCTGGATAGTACGACCAAACCAATGCCGCTACACCCGCTACTACTGGCGATGCCATACTAGTACCGTTTAGTGCTTGATAGCCATTGTCTGGCGTAGTAGAGTAAATATCTACACCTGGAGCAAACAAATCTACGTTTCTAGCACCATAGTTAGAGAAAGTAGCAGGAGCATCAGCTCCATCTTTCCAAGACAAAGCACCTACTTCAATCCAGTTGTAGAATGGTTTTTTGGTATTTTTGTCTTTCCAGTATTTGTTCGGGTAGTTTGCTTCTGTATCAGTATCCAAGTGACTGTTACCTGCGGCATGTACCAAAAGTACTCCTTTCTTCTGAGCATAACACACTGCTTTATCTACTGCTTTTTTGTCAAATTTGTAGCCTTTACCAAAACTCATGTTGATAATTTTAGCACCATTATCTACCGAATAACGGATAGCATTTGCTACATCTTTGTCACGTTCGTCACCATCTGGAACGGTACGTACCGACATCAATACTACGTTGTCCGCAACACCGTCCATACCGACATCATTGCCACGACTAGCACCTACAATACCTGCTACGTGTGTGCCGTGCAGTGCATCTGGTCCTGTGACATCGTTGTTGCCATAGTATTTCTCCTTAGAGTTCATATAATCATCTTTGACAATCTCTGAACGAGGATCAAAATCTGTGTTGTAGTAGTATTTAGCTCTACCTTCGTAGTAGTCCAATGCTCCTTGTAGTTGACCTGTTAGCTCTTTGATTTCGAGCGTATCGCCTTTGGTTGACCCACCAGCTTCCATTTGTGGATAAATCATGTTTTGGAACAAACGAGCAGCAACAGTTACTTTTTCGTCCTTCGTGCTATTCTTGACTTCCTCTACATTGTTGTACGTAAACGGCTTGCCGTCTAGTGCTACATCAATTTTCTCAAAAGAGCTAATTAAGGTAGTGTAGAACTGAATTTGCTGCATATTAGAGTTGGTCTCATCGTCAATCGTCTTCTTGATTTCTTGATATTGAGCTTCCTCTTTTTTGTTACGTTTTTTGTCTTTGAGATAAACATACAAACGAGTAATTTCTAGTTGATCTTGATTGACATTGCTACCATCTTTGCCACCTATGAAATTCCAACCATGTACATCATCAATGTATCCATTGTTGTCGTCATCGATGCCATTGCCTGCTATTTCTCCTTCATTGACCCACATTACATCTTTCAGGTCTTCATGTTCTTCGTCAACGCCAGAATCAATAATAGAAACAATAATTTTGGTTGATTTTTTGCCTTTCAGCAATTCTTCATAAGCTTTTTCGGTACTTACACCTCTTACGCCGTCATTGTCGTAGTCTAGATTAAACCAATTGTCTGGTGCTTTAGCTTCTTGCTGTGCTTGTGCTGTAAAAGCTGCTGTTGCCAAATAGGCAGATAGGACTAAATTCCTTAATTTCATTTTTTAAATCGAATTTGTTTGTAATAATGATTCACTGTTGCTGGGGTTGCCTAAGCGTTCGCCAAAACAGCTTGAACGAATAATAACTATTTATCTGATGATTAAAGTAATTTGGCAAAGTTATCTTAAATTTCACCAATCACTTTTTGCTTTAGCAATACTAATACCGTTGCCCGTATTTTTGTTCACCTTAACAATACTTTGTGAAGTTGCTTTATACCAAAACAAGAGTACTCAGAGCGTACTCCAAATACTCTTGCCTAAATTGGTTATTCGCCGAAAGGCTACCATCTGAACAACGCAGAACCCCAAGTAAATCCACTACCAAAAGCAGCTAGACATACTAAATCTCCGTCTTTAATTTTTCCTTGTTCCCATGCTTCGCAAAGGGCAATCGGAATAGAAGCAGCAGTGGTATTGCCATACTTCTGTATATTGTTATACACTTGATCGTCTGTCAATTGTAGTGTTTTTTGTACAAACTGAGCAATACGCAAGTTTGCTTGATGCGGAATAAGCATATCCAAATCCTTGATGGTATAACCTGCCGTGGTCAATGATTCCATAATGGTCTCAGGGAATCTTCTCACTGCATTTTTGAATACAAATGGTCCGTCCATATTTGGATAGTAATTACCTGTTTCCATCATCTTGGGCGTAATCATCAAAGAAGCATACGGCTCTTCTTCTTCCGTCGGGTACATACTGAAATCTTTCGTAAATACACCACTATGCGACCCTGGGTTCATGAACGCCAATTTCTCTGCATAACGTCCATCTGAATGGATATTAGAAGCCAACAAACCTTTACCTTCCTCTGTTGTTGGTTGTACGATGGCAGCTCCTGCTCCGTCACCAAAAATAACGGTCACATTACGCCCTCTAGTACTAAAATCTAAACCTGCAGAATGAGACTCCGAGCCTATCACCAAAATATTTTTGTAAGTACCTGTACGAATAAATTGATCCGCAATAGTCATACTATAAATAAATCCTGAACATTGGTTACGTACATCTAGTGCAGGGATTGTTCCCATACCCAATTCACGCTGTACCAATACACCACCTCCAGGAAAAAAATAATCGGCACTCAACGTAGCGAAGATAATCAAATCAACATCATCTTTTGTGATACCCGCACGCTCTATGGCTATTTTGGCAGCCTCTGCTCCCATGGTAGCAGGAGTGTCCTTAAATCGAGTCACGTAACGGCGTTCTTCTATACCTGTTCGTTCCTTAATCCATTCGTCACTTGTTTCCATGACCTTTGCTAAGTCATCATTAGTCACTACATTTTTGGGTAGGTAATAGCCCATACCCGCTATTTTTGTTCTTATTTGTGTCATACTTACTTCTGTTTGTTATAACCTTTTTACTTGAAACAATATTTTAATTTATTGCTAATAAAATAATATTAAAATAACTTCTCTGCAAAAATACTATTTTATTTCAAATAACTAAACTATTCTTTAGTACATAGTTTCTGTATTGCTTTTTTAGAGCCTGTTTATTTCACGATTGGCAATACTACCTGACTAGGATAAGTATCTGAGTAATGTATTTTTAGCTCTTTAGGCTGTATTGGCAGTAAGTCAAAGTGATCTTTGTCAGCTACGGAGACCGAAACTCGCAGTTGGTGTCCTGCTTGAAGCAAGTAGGAAGTAGGTTGCAACCCAAACTGAATACGAGCGACCTCGCCCGCTGTCAGTGGCTGGCGGTCGGCAGCCTTATAGCTGTGGTAAGGCACTGCTTGTTGGTAGGGTGCATCTTGGGCATTGCTTACCTTTCGGTGAATGGCTCTAAATGGTCCTTCTGTAATGTAAGTCACTTTGCCATCTGGGGCTACATCTTCCAGATAGACAAACAAATAAGTATCAGTGGCATCTATACTAAGGTACAAATCAATAATCGGGTGTCCTGTTATTTCTAGGTCTTCAGTTGCAGCTGGTGCTGTGAATGTCAACATTTTTTGATTGATAGCGGCCCTATCTTTGTAGTCAATTTCGCCATTTCGATAAAGTCCCGTTAGACTATTCCAGCGAGCTTGCTCGCTGGACCCAATCGTATAATCGGTCGTATATTTGGCATTTCCTGTTTGGGTATTGGCTTCCGCCAATTGATTATTGTTGGTCACAAAAAACGTTTGTGTCTCCGCATCAGGTACGGGCCAGTTGGTCGTACTGACAAACTGCTCTTTTCCCATTTGATAATAATGGACAGGCTGTTCCGTATCTATACCATTCGGAATATCTTTGAGGTAAAAATCAAAAAAACGAAGCATTTCGGTGTAAACCGAAAACGATACTTTATTATTGGCTGCAAAAGGACTTATGTTTTCGGCAGGACCATGATCCCAAGGTCCTATCAATAGCTTTTTGGTATTGGGGATATTCATATACCCCTTGACCGTACCGTTGATATTGGCACCATCGTACCAGCCCGATATTCTATAAATCGGAACTTGCGATTCTACAATGGCTGCCATTCGGTTGTGTATTGAAAAATCATCGGAACTGGCTCCTGTTTCGGGTTCTATATCGTCTCTATTCTCTACCCGATAGATACCACTAAAAATATCAAAATTCTTTTTGTGTTCTTCTATTGCTTGCTTTAGCAACACGCCTTTTTTGTCGCCATCTACAGGGTTTATCCCTTTGACAACCGTCTTAATCAAGCCTCCAAAAGGCGAGAAATCATTGAGATCCAATGCTTGTGTTGTTTTTTTCCAAACTTCTATAAAAGGTGCTTGACGTACGCCCCCTGGAAAATTCATATCGTCGTACAAATCAAAAATATTGCAGCGAGCTATACAAGCTTTCAGCGCAGGGTGTTGGGAAGACACCGCTAGCTCTGCCGTCGTCCCTGTGTAAGAAATGCCCGTAGTAGCTAGTTTTCCATTGCACCATTTTTGAGCCACCATCCAATCCATCATATTGGTCATATCATCGACTTCTTCATTGCTAAACTCCATCTTCCGACTCCCAAAAGAAGCTCCCGAACCTCTCAAATCTACGATAATACAGGCATAACCTTTGGAGGTGAAAAAATCAATTTCTTTTTGGGGTACGTGTCCTAGCTTGGGGTCACCCAAAAACCTAAAACCTGCTTTGAGCTGTACGGAACGGACATATCGCACAAAATAAATAATCGTCGGAAAATCTTCACTTTCGCCTCGTTTTTTGGGCAAAAACACATCTGCCGCCAAGCGAACACTATCAGGCATCGTCACATATTCGGAATAATGGCTATATCCTTTGTAATTGGCTGTATTGTAGCCTTCATATTTGCCTAGTTCGCTCACCAACTGGGCATCAACTCCTACCCACTGCAAGAATAACAATGCTAAAAATGCGTATTTTTTCATGGACGTACTGCTTTGATTTTTTAAATTAATTGAACATTGTATGAATGTACAAAAATGCAGTTACACGGCAAAATCTATTATACGTAAGCTACTATAAATCACTTTCCTCTTTTTAATTATTTCTTAATCCTTTTTTTTAGCACCAACCCTTTCATTAAAAATAATACTTTGACAAAAATTAATAAACACTACAGTCAAAAAAACTATCATGAGTAAAAAAAGCTATCCAAGATCATTTTCGCATATTGGGATTACCGTTCCAGATATCCACAAAGCAGTTGCGTTCTACGAAGAAGTTATGGGCTGGTATGTCATCATGCCCCCCTCGACTGTTCAGAAAGAAAGTGATACCGCTATTGGACAAATGTGCATTGATGTATTCGGCTCCGATTGGGAATATTTTGAAATTGCACACATGGCAACCTCTGACGGCATTGGAATCGAATTGTTCTCTTTCCCCAATGGAGTCAAAGAGGCTCCTGATTTCAATCCATTCAATACAGGGTTATTTCACTTTTGCGTACAAGATCCAGATATTGAAGCATTGACCAAAAAAATTGTAGCACATGGTGGAAAACAACGAATGCCCATCAGAGAATATTATCCCGACGAGAAGCCTTACAAAATGGTTTATGTACAAGATCCTTTCGGAATTGTATTCGAAATCTATACGCACAGCTACGAGCTAACCTACTCTTCAGGTGCTTACCAAAAATAATTGCTCCTTATTGCGTGTATTCATCATAAAAAAAGCCCTCCATTCTACACAGTGTAGAATGGAGGGCTTCCTCTATTACGTTGAGCAATAAGCTTAACCTCCTGGATTGCAAACAGGCTGTACTTCTACTCTTCTGTTTTCATCTCCTCCGTTTTTGTATTTTGGGAGCGGACGCTCACCACCGAAGAAAAACACTTCGATTCTATCCGAATCTATCCCCATCTTAACGAGTTCACGTTTGACTGCAAAACCACGTTCTCTCGATAAGTTTCTATTCTTGTAGTCACTGCCATAAATGTCTGTGTGACCATAGATATTAAGGTGTGATTTCGGATATTGCTTTAGGTATTCTGCTATAATTCTGATATTCTGTATAGCCTTAATTCTACCCGAAAAAGAGGTTTCACTTTCTTTGAAATTCACATCGGGCATCACTACGTGTTGGTCACACTTGAGGTCTTCGAGACCTACCAACGAATTGGGCATATAATCAATAGGTTCGGGCATTTTGTTTTCTACTACGGCTACAGCTTTTGCCGTTTTTTCTTCATTGTTGGTAGTGGAAGTATTGGGTCTGTCAGCGTTAAGTGTAGGTGGTGTTGATTGATTATTGTTGGTTGGTTTTTCCTCGTCAGTAGCTGCTATTGTATTGGTTGGAGCGACTTCTTTTTTTGGCTGAATATAATCGAATGTACTCTCAAATCGTGTCACTACTTGTTCTTCGTTAGAGGGTGTTCCCAACAAAGGATTTTCTTTAGTTTTGATAAGAATATCAAAGCAATTGAGTTTGTCAGGGCTATCGGCTCCATCTTTGCCCTCTATCAAGTCCAACATACGTAAGTACTGCGGAATACGAACAAAATGTACCTCGAAGGTGACAACATCACCTCGATTGATTTCATAACTAATGTCTGGTATTTTGACCAAAGAGGCTAATTTGAGTTCATTGTTGACTCTTATGCCCTTTAGCTCAAGTTGTCTGAACTGAATTTCGACTCCTCTCATACGTCTAGGAGTACGCAAGTACCAAGAATTGGGGTGGTCGCCACTATAAAAAGTGTGTTTTTCATCTGCTTGTGCAACAAAACGAAAGTGAACAATAGTTCTTTTTTCTTCATAAAAAATTTTATCAATCTGATAATGCGACTTGTACTTCCTGTATTTAGGTAAGTAATCGCAAAAAGTATCCCCACTGGCTACAGCTGTAGTAGTAGTTCCTAGCACGATGGCAAATGCCAAAAAAAGAACAGTGCTAATTGGTTTTGTATAGTGGTACAAAAATCTCATAGTATATTCAGTTTAGTTAATGTAGTGTAGTTAGTGTTTCTTAGAGTTTTTATTGTGTTTGATCACCTCAATCGTTCGCAAATACAATACTCAATGTAGTTACATTTAGTTTTGTTACAATAGTTAATATTTTTTCAAGCGTTAATAATATCTTAATATCTATTCTAAAAATACAATAAAATAAGTATTTATCACTACAAACCTTTTTTTATTTTAAAATACTTCGACTAAACAACATTTTATTTCCATCAAGTGTTAAAATAACAGATTTTATAAAAACAGGCTGAAAGCACCTTTTATAAAAAAAATCTGTTTTTTCTTTCAATATTTCGCTATAAGTCAAGCGATTGTAAATCAGCACACCTTCTGGATGCAGCCTTTTTTTACAATTTTCCAAAAATTCGGTTTGTTCAAAAATCGCAGGCGTTTGGTCATCGACAAATAAGTCCACAGCAATGATATCATACTGTTGTGTATCATTTGCCACAAAATCAACTGCGTTTGCTGTCACTACGTTGTAGTCGGATTGGAGTTTGGGTAGTGTGTATTTTTGAGCGAGTGCCACCACTACCTCATCTAACTCTACCAAAGTATAACGAAAGTGGTTGCCAAACTGTTGTTCTAATAACTGTGGAATGCTACCCATACCCATGCCCAACACCAACACCTTATTGCCCTTTAGGCTACTCCAATTCATTTGCTTGAAGCTATCTCTAAAATTGCTATACAAGTCTTCGTAAGAATACACGGCATTTTCCGTACAGAGTGCCAATCTCCCTTTTCGTTGTATCAGTTCGAGTGTACCACTATAGACACTTTCCTGTTTTTCGAGTAGTATATCTATAAAATAACTACCGATTTTGCTCCATATAGAATATCGCATGATTCAATATTTTGGTTAAGAGCGAGGCTAAAACTTACGATAAGTTGCCGTTTGTTCAAAAATAGCCTCAATGATTTGTCGCTCTGTTTCGTCAAGTTGTTTATTGCGTCGGCGCATGACCCTATCAGCCGTAGCAATTGCTTTATCTAGCTGATGTGTCACAAACCCCTTGCTACTACCCCACGAAAAAGAAGGTACAAAAGTACGTGGAAAATCGCTGCCATAAATATTGCAAAATGCTCCTACGGTCGTCCCTGTATTGAACATAGAATTGATACCCGTCTTGCTGTGGTCGCCCATTACCAACCCGCAAAATTGCTTTCCCGTCGGTATAAATCCTCCTTCAGCGTAGTTCCAACCTTTGACTTCAGAATAATTATTTTTGAGGTTGGAGTTATTGGTATCGGCTCCTAGATTGCACCATTGCCCTAGCACAGCATTGCCCAAAAATCCATCGTGTCCTTTATTGGAATAACCTGTAATAACACTATTGTTGACCTCTCCACCTACCTTCGAATGGGGTCCTATGGTAGTAGCTCCATATATTTTAGCCCCCATTTTGAGTGTCGATTCTTCGCACAAAGCTAATCCACCTCTGATATTAGTTCCTTCCATTACCGTTGCATTTTTGCCGATATAAATAGAGCCGGAAGAAGCATTGAGTGTCGCACATTCGACCCAAGCACCTTCTTCCAAAAATATATTGCGGCTATCGCCAATCACTTGATTGGTACTACTAATCGCTTGGCTATGTCGGTCGGTGGTCAGTAGCGTAAAATCAAGCTCCAGTGCGACGGCATTATTACTAAATATGTCCCAAGGATATTGAATCTGAATAAGCGGAGTCGCCGCCTGCAATTGCTTCAGGTCTATG
Source organism: uncultured Saprospiraceae bacterium (assembly GCA_937139495.1). GTDB lineage: Bacteria > Bacteroidota > Bacteroidia > Chitinophagales > Saprospiraceae > Aureispira. Next base: position 147,251 of record CAKZQC010000012.1, read on the forward strand.
GGTTTCCCTTCCAGAAAATCACGCCCTTTTTCTTCGTTGCACTTCAGTGCAATAACAGTTTTGCCCTGCAACAACATCGTATTTTCAGGCATTTGGACACAGAGATACTCCACCAGCTCAAAAGTCGGCAACAAAGAAGCATTAATTAATAGATTCTGCTTGTCCCAGTAAGTTGGATATTTTTTGGTCAAGTGTGCCGCTGTCACGAAAGAGGCTTTTACTGGAAAATACCTGCTTATATAATGTTCCCATTTCTGCTGTATGGTCAGTACACCTATACGAAGAGCCGCCACAGGGCGAGTGAACGTTAGGGGAAGTAAATCTTGATAGTGCTGGTCAAATAATATCAAATTGGACATGTCGCTTATATTTTTTTGTCGCTGAGTTAGAATATAAAACTAATGTTGGTTAGATTTGGTTGTACTAACAGTACATTATTTCTAAATGCTCAAATTTAAGCAACTTCTATTACAAATACGAGTAGTGGTCATTTTTAGACCTTAAAACAAATCACAAAAACACGCTAATTCTTAGAATCGCAGATTATGCAAATTAACTTTTATAAATACCAAGGCACTGCCAACGATTTCATACTGATTGACAATCGTTCTAATATGATTCAAACATTATCCAACAAACAGATAGCACAGTGGTGTCATCGTCGATTGGGGATTGGAGCCGATGGGCTCATGCTCCTACAACACAAAGAAGGCTACGATTTTGAAATGGTTTATTATAATGCCGACGGCAATATCAGTAGCATGTGTGGTAATGGTGGGCGTTGCATTACTGAATTTGCCAATCATTTGGGTATGTTGCCCACAGGCAAGGCACGCTTTTGGGCTATTGATGGCGAACATCAAGCAGTAGTATCAGCATTGAATTATGTGCAGCTACAAATGAAAGATGTGTCTCATATTGACCAACAAAAAAACTATACATTATTGGACACAGGTTCACCACATTACATTAGTTTTGTATCGACACGCACGCCCATTAATATAGTAGAAGAAGGGAGCGCTATTCGATATAGTCCATTGTTTGCTGCCGAGGGTGTCAATGTCAATTTTGTCATGCAGCACGCTGATGGAACACTCGAAGTAGCCACCTACGAACGTGGTGTAGAAGATGAAACATGGTCGTGTGGCACAGGCGTTACCGCTTCGGCTATTGCCTACCATGCCGCACAAATGCCTACCGAACAATCGGTAGAGATTGTCGTAAAAACCAAAGGCGGACAACTACAAGTGAACTTTGACTACCAAGATGGTGTTTACTCCAATATATGGCTCTGCGGACCTGCTTTGTTGGTTTTTGAAGGAATTATTAACTTATAATGTAGTATTTTGGCTGTTAATCTTTTGTTTTCGTCAAAAAAGAGCGATATTTGAACAGAAGTATTATTAATTGATTCCGATTAGTATTATCTTCCACTCCACAATTATACTTAATATTCATGATGTAATTAGTAATTATACTTTCGTACAAATTTATTTGTATGGGTATATTGTAGTTATATCGTATTTTCAAAACACTCAAAACTAGGTGAATAAAAGCACCCATTTTTTTTAAATAAAATTAATAAGTTTGGCTAAACGATTTAACAAGCGTAACAACAGAAGATTTCAGAGAAATACGCAACCATTGCACCGTATTAACGAATATATACGTGTACCCGAAATAAGACTAGTAGGTAATAATTTTGATAAAATCAGCGAATTGGCTGAGCAGAAATTGGAACCCGGTGTTGTTTCTACGAAACAAGCTAGAGAATGGGCTACTAAAATGCAATTGGATTTGGTAGAAATCTCGCCAAAAGCATCGCCTCCTGTTTGTAAGATTATCGACTACAAAAAATTCCTTTATGAAAATAAGAAAAAGGAAAAAGAGCAGAAAGCGAAACAAACTAAAGTAGTAGTAAAAGAAATTCGTTTCGGACCTAATACTGATGACCACGATTTTGATTTCAAACTCAAACATGCTAAAAAATTCTTGACGGACGGTGCCAAAGTAAAGGCATACGTACAGTTTAAGGGTAGAACAATTGTGTTCAAGCAACGTGGTAGAGATTTGCTCAAAAAGTTTGTAGCAGAATTGGCAGAAGTAGGCGTACCAGAATATCCACCAAAAATGGAGGATAGAAGAATGCACTGTACTTTAGGACCAACCAAAAAGCCTGTCAAAAAATAATCCCTGTTTTATAATTTTTTATGGATAATCTGCCTATTGTTTCTTCCAGTCATATATCGCCAGATGCACTTATCGAAGGTAATATTCGTTCAGCGAACAATATTGAAATCAATAGTACATTCAAAGGCAATGTGCAGTGTGATGCCTTAGTCACTATTGCTGCTTCGGCAGTGGTATTGGGCAATGTATCGGCACAACATACCTTGATACAAGGTACGGTATCGGGTGATGTAAAAAGCAGTAGGCAGACTTATCTAGAAAACACTGGAACAGTAAAGGGAAAGATTATTACACAAAAATTAATTGTAGAAAATGGAGCGACTTACAACAAGGTTGTTTTTCATACGCTTAATGACAAAAAATGAAAGAAACCAAGAGCGATATAGAAAAGCGTCGTGCTAATCGGAGCTATCTCAAGTACTCTGGTATGGCGTTTCAGATGGGAGCAATTATTGCTCTTTTTTCGTTAGGTGGCTATTATTTAGATACCTATTTAGCAACTACTCCTCTATTCATTCTCATTGGCTCTCTATCTAGTGTCTTTCTTTCTCTCTACTTATTTATTCGACAAGCTCTCAACGACAAATAATAATGACTCCTTCTAGTTTTTACAAACAACTGGGTTTGTTATCTGCAGTAGTAATTGGTGGTCTTGTTGGTTTTCATCAACTTCCTGTTTTTGCTCCTCATCAGCTTTTTTATGGTATCCTTGTCATTCTATTTATCGGATTCTGTACAGGGCTTTTTTATTGGGGCAAACAAGCTGTCAAGAGTGAAAACAAACACTGGTTTGGTCAGGTGTTCATGTTGGCTACCTTCATGAAGATGCTATTAAGTATTGTAGCCATCTTGATATATGCGGTAGCTACCAAACCAACTGATGTATTTTTTGTAGTACCATTTTTCTTTATTTATGCTATTTATACTATTTTTGAAGTAGTATTTATGACCAAAATAGGCAGAGAATAAGCCATATTTTGACTTCTTTTCTTGTCTAATTATTCAAATTCACTATGTACGAAGTTTTAGTTAACGACAGCACCGCTATTCAGGTAGATACCACTCAACTTTCTTGGGACTTGCTTACCATCAAAGATGGTAAATTCCATATTTTGCAAGACAGCAAGTCTTATGAAGTAACTGTAGTAAGTACCGATTACGAACAAAAAACATTTGACTTACGTATCAACAACAAGCTATATCAAGTAGCTGTACAAGACGAATTTGACCAATTGGTTAAACAGTTAGGGTTTTCGACTGCTGCTAGCAAGAAGCTCAATCACATCAAAGCTCCTATGCCGGGGTTAGTATTAGATATATTGGTAAAGGTCGGTGACACCTTGCAAGAAGGTGATTCTGTACTAATACTGGAAGCCATGAAAATGGAAAATGTACTAAAAGCCACTGGCGAAGCGGTTGTCAAAGAGATTACTATATCTAAAGGCAATACAGTAGATAAAAATCAAATTCTGATAGAATTTGAATAATAAGATAGACTTCTTATTGTCACTCCATCAGTGCGTTTCAGTTACTCCAACAACAACATTCAATAACGATCTACTGACTGTAGCTATTTTCCCAATCGCTATTTGTCTCTAATCTTGTTTATACCAAATTATTAGATGACTGTTGCCATTATAGAAGATGAATCTAAAGCACGTAACTTGCTTCGTACTATTCTGGAGGAATATTGCCCGCAAGTAACTACTATAGTAGAAGCTCCTAACCTACTTTTGGGCGTAAGCTTAATCAAAGAATCAAAACCTGATATTGTTTTTTTAGATATTGAAATGCCTGACTACTTGGGTACGCAAATATTTGATTTTTTGGAAGAGAAGGAAATTACCTTTCAACTGATATTTACGACTGCTTATAGCCACTACGCCATCAAGGCATTTGAGATGAATGCAGTTGATTACCTACTCAAACCAATTCGCCCGAAGCAAATAAAAGCTGCTATTGCTAAGTCAAAAAAGAAGATAGCTCAAGATAGTATCTATCAGCAACTAGCTGCCCTCAAGGAAGATACTCCTATCCAGCACTACAAAAAGATAGGTATTGCAGTCAATGATGGTATTTTATTTGTAAAAATTTCCGATATTATTTGCCTAGAGGCAGATGGAATGTACACCAAAATATCATTGGAGGGAGAAGGAACTCAGGTAGCTTCTAAACCTTTAAAATACTTCATTAATCTACTTCAAGACTTCACTTTTTTCTATCGTCCGCATCGTTCGTTTTTGATCAACCTTCATTACGTCAAGCAATACACTAAGCGAGATGGCAGCTTTATTACACTACAAAATGAACAAGAAGTATCCTTGTCTCGCAATAAGAAAGAGGAGTTTTTAGAATTATTGCATCGCAATATTTAAGTAGTGTCTCTCCCCTACTCCTCAAGTGGAATCGTCAATACTATTTGTGTACCTGTCGCTTCACCCTGCTCAGTCATCAGATCATTGATTTGGAGCAATATGGGCTTGATTCGGGTGTAATTTATCAATCCTAAGCGAGTGTTATTGGCGGAAGTAGCAAAAGATTGATGATTAGGATTTTTTTGTTGATTAATCCGTCCAGACTCGGCTCGTCCGATGCCGTTATCCTCTATCTTAATTTGCAATGTATTGGAATCCAATAACTTGATTTCAACCAGTAATTTTCGATTATCCGTTCTATAAAATAAACCATGCCGAATAGCATTTTCGACATACGGTTGCAATAGTAAAACAGGTACCTCCACCTCTTCTTCAATTACATCATTTCCAACCACTATCGAAAAATCTAGTGCCCCATCAAACCGAACGGCTTCTAAATCCATGTATATTTCTAATGCTTCGATTTCCTCGTCTAGCGTAATCACCCCCTTTTGACTGTGCTGCAAGTACATTCGCATCAAATCTGCAAACTTGCCTAAGTAATCACTTGCCAATTCTCGTTCATTCGTAATAATATACTCTTGTATAGAATTAAGAACATTGAATATAAAATGAGGATTGAGTTGTGCCTTAATTGCCTTGAGTTCTGACAATCGTAAAGCCTGCTGTGTAGCCGCCTGTTCTAGTTTTTGATCATTTTGTTTCTCTAGCTTGCTCAATCGCAACTTGAATTGCCACCAAACGAACACCCCTGCTATCAACCCTACAAGTACTAAAAACCACCATCTCAAATAGAATGGTTTGGCGATATAAAAAGATAACCGAGCTATTTCAGACGCTTGACCGTCAGGCGTTACAATCTTCACTTCAAATATATAATCACCTGCTGCCAGTTCTGGATAATTGATTTGATTATTGGAGCTACTACTCGTATTCCAATTTTTTTCTAGTCCTGCTAAACGATAATGATATTTGAAATTAGCTCCGTAAAAATGTGAAATTCCTCTAAATTTAATCTTTATAGTATTCTGATGGGATTCCAATTCATACTTTTCGGAACGAATAATGTAGCTTGAGTCACTAATAATGACCCCTGCAATAGCAATTGTTGGAAATGTTTTTTTGGGCTGCTTATCTAGTGCTATAGCCAATAGTTTTTCGCCATTAGTTATCCACAGACGATTATTAAACAATGCCATATCTATTATATTCTCAATAGGTAACAAAGTATTATCCTTACTCCAAATAGTTATCGCTCCTGTTTTTTTGTCCCGCCTAAAAATGCCTTTATCCGTTAATCCCCAAACAGCCCATTCGTTTTGTAGCAGCTTAGAGATATTATTAGAAGGCAGACCTGTTGTTTGATCATAATGTTGAATAATTTTATTACGACAAATCAAATAAAGACCTTGCTCTAAAGTAGCCACCCAAACAGAATCCCTGCCTTCTAGCAGCAAATCTCTACCAATAATCTTCTCTCCTACGGCATCTGTTATTTCAAATTCTGTGTCCCCTTGCATATATTTCAACCCATTGGTACCTGCGTACCAAATCGTATAGGGCACAGTGTATGGCGTGCTATCCTGCTCTTGTACCAAGACACTATATACTCTACTGGTTCCATCTACAATATTCCAATTACGACGTCTTCCATTGTCATACACATAGGCTATTTTCGTTTCTACTGACAAATTATTATTCATAATTTGATCAAAAATTAATCTACTTTGAGTGTCTCTACGCTCTATCATCACTCCTGTATAATTAGCCATTACCAATCGACCTTGGCGACAAATAGCAAAATCTCGAAGACCCGCAATAAAAGAGATCTCTATTAATTTATAATTTTGGGGATCAAAAAAGTAGGCTATTTTAGCAGCATTTATAAAGAAATTATTAGTAGAGTATTGATACGTCAGGGTATTCATTTTAGAATTAACAGCTGTATCATAAACTAACTCTAAAGCATCATTAGCCTTTATATCATAGTATTGAAAATGATTATTTTCTGTAACCATAGCTATCTTACCCAGCGAATCTACCTCTAGTTTACTTACACCACTAATACTCGTATTGGTCAAATACTCATAATCATTCCAATCCGATACTTGATACAACCCATCACCAGAAGTGCTAATCCAATAATTATGTTCACTATCTACATTAATAGCTGTAATAGTTTTTTCCTTAAAAAAGTATTTTGCTTTATTCGAATAAATATTCCATTTAAATAACCCTCTCGAAGTTCCTAACCAAATAATTGAATCGTTTTCTATTTCTAGCTCAATAAGCATACAATCTCCTTCAAACTGTTTGATACATGGAGGAAAATATAATGAATTTAATTTATTATTTTCTAATTTATATACAAAAGCAATACTGTCAATTGACAAGTCCTTCAAAACTCCATATTGATTAGAATAATTCATATGGTTAACCCAGTTGTATAAAAAAAAAGAAATTTTATTTTTGTTCACAAAGTAACCATCTATCATTATAGAATTAGAATAGGGTACGTCCATCTTAAAACAATCTTTGCAGGATATTTTAGTTTTTTTCTCGCCATCTATCACCTCAAACGCCCCAATACCAACATAACTAATATCTATATTTTGATGCAATGGCTGTACACGTTTATTGGCACTTCTGATTTCTTGAGTTTGCAAGTCATATACTACCGTTGGAGATGATTTGCCATCTTGTACATACAAATACGCGTCATTTTGTATGCTCATAAATTTCACATTGCGAGTAAGCTGCTGCTGCTCCCAACTCCTATCCAAGTACAAACTATCCTTATCCCAACAAAAAAGCTGCCCTGCAAAGTTGTGACTCCAGATACGCCCCTGATAATCTTCGACTAGATTCGTCAGTGATTTACCTTTGTTGCTAGGAGTCGGATACATTCTAAATTTGACACCATCGAAACTAAACAGTCCTTTGTTGCTCCCAAACCACTGTACACCATTTTTGGCAATAATACTACTGTATATCGTATTGGTTGGCAATCCTTCTTTGGTCGTATAATGTACCGCATAAGGATCTTGCGCTTGGGTTAACAATACATTTGCTAACAAGCTAATAATTACTAGAATTAGTTTTGAGGACCTAATTCTATTTCTATTTTCGATATAGAACATTAAAAATCAGTACCTATTGCTATATGAACACGGGGCTGCTGTGGCTGCCCTGTCTCTACTCCTACGGCATAATCTAGGCGGATATAATGCCCTAACAATACTGTTCTGAAACCTATTCCGTAGCTCATCAGTATAGGGCGACGGTAATAATTAACAATCACTCGAACAGGAGAAACAGAATTAGGTCCATTATTATCAATAATAGTCGTACTCAATGGGTTATCATCAGAAAAAGGCGATAAGCCTTGCCAAGCTGTTCCCACATCAAGGAAACCCACTATCTGAAAGTTTCGCCACATGGCATTGCGAGGTGTTTTGCGCATCAAGTAACTCAATACAGGTATTCTAATTTCAAAATTGCCCAACAAATAAGAGCTACCATTACGAGCATTCGTACCAAAACCTCTAAGATTAGCTGCTGAAGTTTGCAATCCAAAATTATCGGTACTTGGCAATGGAATGGCTTCTTCTTCTTCTGTAAAAATCCAATTTTCGACTCCTCCTAAGCTATACAATATCTTCTTCTGCCCGAACGAACTAGCTCCTGCTACACGGAAGGCAAAAATAGTTTTATCATCGAACGTGTGATAATATCGTCCATCAAACCCCAAGGCAGTAGTCAATCCATTACTGGCATCTATCTCTAATCCTTGTTCGGTATTGACTACAAACGGCTTGTAAAAATCGGCATACGCTTTAAATCTTCCTCCTTTTCTTACATTGAACCGTAAGCCTACGGTATTGTCATAGACATACTCAAACCTCAAGTGTAGGTTATTTCTATTCAGTATAGGCACTTGCAACGTGCTGATATTATCTGCTATAATCGCTACTTTTTCTAGCTGGACACCTAATATTCCTCGCAAACTCTGCGTCTTGCTTAGCGGATATTTGGCTTCGCCTTCCACGATATGCTTGATATTTCTACCCGATGCTTCTATGCTTTGTTGCGACACCGTATCGACCAATATAAAATTTTGGGTGCGGCTGCGTCTATAAAAAGAGTAACGTTGATCAATCAACCCTTTGTTGTTTTCTACATCTACAAAATACTCCATACCATTGAATGTAAAAGGCATACGAACCCCCAATTGTATCGAAAAATCTTCATATATATCTTCAAATCGTACCTTGGCCAACAAGCTCAACGGCTGGTATTGATAATGTCCACCCAAATACATATCCATGTTATTATACATCGGTGTATTATCAAATTGCAACACCAATTCGCTCATACTAAACAAACCATTATAAGGTGTTGCTTCTTTATTATCCCACTCGACGGCTTTGACTTTCGATGATTCCGATAAGCGTTGAGGTGTGGTATTTTGTTTCTTTTTTACTTTGATTTCGGTTCCCTCTTCGATCAATTCTGTTGGTATAATTACTGTCGTTCCGTCTTCATCAAGCGTTGGCTCATCTATTGGGTCAAATTCGTTCTGAAATTCATAATTATTGATATCCAAATCACTGGTATCCACTGGTGGAATCACGGTATCAATAGTAGAAGGAGCAATTGCATCTGTTCTATTGATTATTTTTTGAGATACACTACCTGTACTTTTTTGTAGTGTTGGGCTAGGGATTCGAGCAGGATTTTCATCCAATGTCAGTTGTCCAAACGTAGATAAATTATATCGTTTTTCTAACAATTGGCGGTAGCTCGTCTTTTTGACCGCCTCCATAGTTCTTTCTTGTTTGAAATCTCGCAAGAAAATTTGGTAGGTACCATCTCTATAAAACAAATCAACCATTTTGTTGGCACTCCTATTTTGCTCCAATATACTTCGGCTATAATCGGTATTGGCAACAGCCACTCCAGTCCATTTATACACAGGTTTCAAATATGTCGTATCTATTGGCAAATCATTGATAATCGTATCGGTCGATACAATTTGTTGCGTGCCATCTTCTAGCACAATTACTCGTTCTTGTTGCCACAATACCGAATCAAGGGACGCAACGTAACGGTTGTCAAATCCATTGATATTGCTCAAATAGCTATACTGTCCATCGCTCAAAGCAATGAGATTCGATTCGTTTGCCAATGGCGTATGTGTCAGTTGCAGCAACTCTTTGTTGGGTGTACCCAAATCATGAAAAAACACATCATCTGAACGCATCGGAAAATCATTATTGAGACGTAGTGCATTTAGGCGTGCTTGCGGACGATTGGAAGTAAACAAAATACCTTGTTGGTTGCCCACCGTGGCATAAATAGCTTCGCTTTCGTCCCAAAAATCGTTCGTAATGGCTTTAATGCCACCACCTGACTGATACGTATAAATATCAGATTGCCCATTTTGGATACCAATCAAAAGCAGTTTGGTTCTGTCCTTGACCGAAAAGGAAGTCACTCGTTCTAAATTTGGTATGGTTTGTACCGCTTCTTTTTTGTCATTATTGATATTCAGATACTTTAATTGTACTTTGTCTTTTTTTTCAGAAATAACAATCAACTGATTGCTACCTGCCCAGTTTATTAGCGGATAATTGGTGTCGTAGATACCACTCCAATCTTTTTCGCCTATTTTTTTGAGCAGTGTTTTTTTATTCGTTTCAATATCAAAAAGCCATATTTTCTGTACCCCTTTCAGGTGCTCTACAAAAGCAATCTGCTTCGAATCAGGGCTTATTTTTATTTGTCGTATTGTAGCATTTTTACTTAGGTCAATATCCAATTGCCCTAAGCTTGGAAAGCGTCTTTTGAGGTTATCCTCATTGTAGCGGCTGCTATAATAACGGAACCAGTCCGCCCCTGCTACTTGATAAAAAGTCTTGCCAAATACATACAAAAACCCACTTTCTACACTTCGGTTGACTCTAGTCAAATACAACAAATTCGACACCGTTGATTTGCCGTGTACTTCGGATACAAAATGAAATAAAGAATGTCCTGCTAATTCAGGTTCTTTGCGTGCAAAATCCAAAAAATCGTTGTACTTGCCTGACAATAAGCGGTCACGAACTTGGTTATCTAAATTCGTATTCCAATCCTCTCGTGCATATCCAACCGCCCCCAACACAAACCATTTGGGCAAGTTCATCAAGACCGAGTTTTGCACAATTTCTTGCAAATTGGTTCCTGACAAAATTTTTCCTAATAATATGGTCGCTAGACCTTCTCTTATTTGCGCTCTGAGGTGATTGTGATTACCATCAAAATAAAGTTTTATTTTTGCTTTTTTGGTGTCGGTCACACCACCATTATTTATAATATGACGTTCTACGCCAATATTACTTTGAGCATAATCACTAAAATCACTATAAATTACCACTTCAATTCGCCCTCTCAATTTGTGCTCAAACAACTTATTGAGTTCGATATAATCTGCCTCGATTACAGGCAAAACATATTTTGCCAAATCGACATCTTTATCGGTGTACGAAATAGCAAAATTAGGCGACAGATAACGAATCCAATCTTGTTTGTCAAATTGCATGGTGTTCTGTCCGAACTTATCACTTACCGTTTGTGCTTGTACAGTAGTATCAACAGACAACAACGAATACAGGCACAAAAAACAAACGAGTGTAAGATTTTTCATAGTGATAGGATTGAGGAAGAAATAGGTTCTAAGTTGTACTATTACTTCAGTAATTGGTCAAAATTTATTCTGTGGGGCAACTTCTGTCACCAAACAATAGTTTAGTCCATAATATTAACGTATTTTTGCCGCTAATAGATGAGCTTATCCAGCACAAAAACAAAACCATTGTTCTTTAATTGCTTCAATTGGAACAGGTTTGGTGCTAGTGGTAGCCTAAAATTAACCTTTTTATACTTTCGTACGAACATTACTATACAAATATAATGACACAAGTTCAATATTTTACCTTTAGCCCGTTTTCCGAAAATTCTTATGTCCTTTATGATGACACCAAAGAGTGTATTATCGTTGACCCCGGTTGTTATACAGCAGCAGAACGCAAAAAGTTGAGTGATTTCATCACAAATAAACAACTAAAACCTGTTCGGTTGCTCAATACACACTGCCATTTAGATCACATCTTTGGCAATAAGTATGTAGCTGACACTTATGGACTAGATTTGGAAATACACGAAGGTGAAATTCCTGTACTCGAAGCGGCTCCTATGGCTGCCCAGATGTATGGTGTCAATGATATGCAGCCTTCACCAGCTCCGAGCCGATTTATACAAGTAGGCGAAACGATTCGCTTTGGCAATACCGAGCTAAAAGTGTTGTTTACTCCTGGACATTCGCCTGCGAGCATTAGCTTTTATTGTGCTGCTAGCAAGTTTGTAATCAGTGGCGATGTGCTTTTTCAGAACAGTATCGGGCGTACCGATTTGCCTGGTGGCAATTACAATACCTTGATGCAGTCAATTACAAAGCAGATTTTGACCTTGCCAGATCATACCATGGTGTACTCGGGGCATGGACCTGCAACAATGGTAAATGCAGAGAAAAAAAGTAATCCCTTTGTATTGGAATACTTGAATAAACGATAAGTTTTGTTTCTAAAACACAAACTTTCGACTTTAACATAAAAGAATTAGAATAAAAAATAAAAATGGCTAGAACGGAACTGAGTGAATTGGGTGAATTTGGATTGATAGAAGTATTGACCAAAGATGCTAAAATAAAAAATAAATCAACCTTACGAGGAGTTGGCGATGATGCTGCCGTGATTGATCATGGCGACAAAAAAACAGTTATTTCTACTGATTTACTCATCGAAAATGTGCATTTCGATCTTATTTATACTCCCCTTAAGCACCTGGGTTACAAATCGGTTATTGTCAATTTGTCGGATATCTATGCGATGAATGCCAAGCCGACCCAAATAACCGTTTCGGTCGCACTCTCCAACCGTTTTTCGGTAGAAGCTATTGCCGAATTTTATAAAGGCGTACACTTGGCTTGTGAGCAATATGGCGTAGATTTGATTGGTGGCGACACGACTTCGTCGGTCAAAGGATTGGCAATAAGTGTAACGGCTATTGGCGAAGCCAACGAAGAAGATTTGGTCTATAGAGACACGGCTCAAGTGGGCGATTTGGTTTGTGTAAGTGGCTTTTTGGGTGGTGCTTATGTTGGTTTGCAATTGCTCGAAAGAGAAAAGCAAGTCTATTTGGAGCAGCCAGAAATGCAGCCTGACTTGGAAGACAAAAGTTATATCGTAGGCAAATTATTGAAGCCAGAAGCTCGTCAAGATGTCTATGATTTTTTAGCCAAGCAAGGTATCAAGCCAACTTCGATGATTGATATTTCTGACGGACTTTCGTCCGAAATACTGCATATTTGCCGTCAGTCTGACGTGGGTGTTTTGATAGAAGAAAATCAATTGCCGATAGCTCAAGAAACACAGCTCAAAGCGTTTGATTTTAAGCTCGATACGACCGTTTGTGCCATGCACGGCGGCGAAGATTACGAACTACTGTTCACCATCAAGCCAGAAGATGCCGAAAAGCTACTCTTCATGATTGACCTCAAAATTATTGGCGAAATCATACCGCCCGAAGATGGCATCATGCTCCACACGATTGGTGGCAACATGAAAGAATTGATTGCCCAAGGTTGGAGACATCATTAAAGATTACGCTCTTTTTGAGTAGAAATATAGAAGCCGCAAACGACATGGATGTTGTTTGCGGCTTTTTGTTTTGGTTAATGGTTCATTTCAATATCTTCTTCGTATTTTAATTCTAAATTCTCTACAAATTTCTTTTCTTCCTTCTGAATAATTTCTTTTCTACACTCTAAAATGAAATTTCGCTTACTAATGTCATCAGCATATTCATTTCTCATATCGTTAGTTATGAAATATTTTTCATAATCATTTTGATAATCTAGTAACCAATTAGATAAGTCACTCTTTTTCTTACCTTTTTTTGCTGTGGAATTAAGAGAGTTAGATTCAATATTATTCTCAAATACTATTAAAGTAACCATATTCTCTGGTTTAGAAATTGCCTCTCTAAAAAGTGGTCTAATTTTAATAGAATCTACTTCATTTACGTCTAATTTTCTCCAATCATTTGCTTGATTCATCATAAATAGTATTAGAGCATTATAACGAACGCTCCCGTGTGTTTTCTTTGTAGGAAAATCAACTGCCATGAAAGGACGATTCAGTTTATCATCATTATACAATGGATTATTTGTTCGTCCTTCTAGAAAATCTCGAAAAGTATTGTATGCTTCTCTTTGCTTACTTAAAGAATAAATTGTAAAATAACTAGCATAAGTAGTTTGCCAAAACCATTTTTTCAACGTTTCTAGTTGTTCTTTGGTAGGGTTCTCTATAGTATTAAAAAAGTCTGTTATAAAAACTAATTGTGTTCCATAAGGCAACAATCTATAGTCAAAGAGTAATACTTCTTCATACAAAAATTGAATAGCTTTTTCAATGCTTTTCAATGTTCTTTTGGTCACTTTTATAAAATCTGCTCGTTTTGCTAACTCCTCTTCTTTTCCTTTTTGATCAAAATATACTTTACCAAAAGAATTGATCACACATTGAAATATTAATTTTCTTGATATTTTTTCAAAGCCATATACACTAATATTATTTATTAATCCGTCGATTTCTGTTCCTAATCTAAAATCTTTATCTTGGTCGTAGCTAAGTGCTGATAAAATCCAATCATCAGAAATTGGTGTTCCTTTAGAATTGACACGAGAAAAAATCTCAACGGCTTCTTCTATTTCACCTCCGTTAATATAAATAGCTGGAATACTAAAGTTGTTGCTAACTTTTGTGCTCGTTGAAATAGTACTTTAAAATTTGGTTCACTTTCTAGATTTTTTGAAAAGGATATAAATTCAAAAGTATCAATAAGTATATATAATGGAACCTGATGAGCGAGCAAATTTCTTTCCGACCGAATAGGAATAAATTCCTCTTCCATCAAGTCGTAGCAAATCGAATAGTCTTTTTTCCTAATTTCTTCATTACACGAGAGTTTAGTAGTATTAGGATTAATTAAACAACCTAATATTGTTGATAAACGCTGAAATCCGTCTAAAATATAAGTATTGCCTTCTCTATAATCCTTATCAAATTTATATGGACCAATATATTCTTTGACATCATAAGTATGGTCTGGCATCCAAAAAAGAATAGATCCGATAGGATACCCTTTTTAGAGGCTATCAAACAAAGCCAATCTATCTTTGATAGTCCATACAGAATCTCTCTGAAAAGCTGGAACTCTAAAAGCTCCTTTTTCCATGTTTTCAATGTAATGTACTAACCTTGTTACTTTTGATTCTATAGTTAATTTAGAACTCATAATAGATCGATTATTTTTTGGATTATGTCCTCTAATTCGTTTGGATTGTCTTGATGAGCAGTTCTTGCTCAACTATACTTTTTCCCTTCCACCCCACTTACGCCACCCCCACAACCCAACCAACGAAGGTGCTAATGACAGTCATCAAAAGGAATCTTAGTTAGTCGATTGCCATTTCTATCTTATTCATTTGAACATAAGTCCATATTGTTCCGATCAAAGCCAATGAAAATATGGCGCTAGTGACTAATATAACCAATGCCATTATTAACGTCAGCGAACCAAATAGTTCGATTAACAACACAAATAGTACACTCAAAATAGCAATGGAAAGAAAAAGAAATACCGCACTAGTAATACCAATACTCAATACTTTTTTCCAGCTGCGTTTGTCTTCTATCTTTTTGCCTGTCATAATTAGTTGCCCTATAAAAAAACCTAACCAAACAGCTCCCAGAATCAATGCCCACAGTGCCACCAACAGACCTCCGCCTGCCGTTAATGCTGCTAGAAGAATAGCGATTCCTTCTGCCAATACAAATGCCCCACCAAGCAATAAACCTACCCGTATTCCTTTGTCAAGGTATTGCTGTTGGAGCTGTTGTCTTTTCTTTTTGTTTTTTGCTCTTTTTTGTGCTCGTGCTTGCTTCCTAACTTCTTTTTTAGTGAGTTCTTTGGGCGGAATATCAATACTAGCTGCTTGAAGGACGCTTATTGGAGCATAGCCGACTAGATAAAATAGAAGACCTATACTCAAGGTATATTGGATTATGTGTTTCATGTGTTAGAGGTTATTTTTTTTAGCAAAAAAATACTAGTACTATAAACTCCTACCAACGCTAGTATTAATAGCAAAAAAATCACCACCAACCAGCCAATACTGTACAACATTAATGGTAGCATAATAGGAATTAAAAACCAAGAAATTAGCAGCAAAATACTGGCTATCCCTACAATCCAAATCCAACTACCTTTTTGACTAGGGTTGGTTTCTTTTTCGACTGCGGTCATGCCTAACAGCAAATAAATAACTGCTAAAAAGCCTACTATTGCCGCCACAAATACCAATACGAACAGAAAAGCAGAAAGCGTCGTTAATACAGCAAATAAAGTACCTGCCAAAAAAGCTCCCCAATAAATGCCTTCAAATAATAGCAGTAGAAAAACAGCAATAGACAGTAATACAATTCCTAGTTTCAGTTTGTTTTTTGCTTTATCATTCATGCTATTTTGCTTAGCAAAGAACTGTTTCACCTTAGATTCTTTCCTAGATGCTCGCTGGGCTTGGCGATACCTTTTTTTATCTGCATGCTTTGCTTTACGGATTTTTTTCTTTTGCTGCTTGGTAGACTCGACTGGTGGCACGACAGCACCTGCTATCCATTGGTTATTGCTAGGCATAGCGATACTGTAAGTGCTGAGAAGCAACTGAATTACGATTGCAAAAAGTGGGATAAGTAGCTTTAAATGGGGCATTGGTAATTAAAATTTTAGCACCTGAACTAATCGTTTCTATCAGTATTCAATTTTTCACCTTTGAGACGGTCGATACTGAGTGCCTCTTCCTGACGGTCAAGCATCAATTTAGCCGTTACATAGATGGCTATAATAGCAGCCAAAAATAGTACACCAGCTAGTATTGCCCAACCTGCAATAGGAAATACCACAGCCGCAGAAAGTATTGTAGGCAACAAAGAGCTAAATAATAAAGTCATAATACTACTAAAGCCAATTATCCAAAGTGGCGTTCTTTTATTACTCCCAGTGTATTCTTTGTCTAGGCTAGTCATACCCAATATTAAGTACACTATCGCTAAAATACTAATAACAAATAATACTAAGCTAACAATAGCTACGACTACAAAGAATGCAATAGTAGCAAATAGTGTTGGGGTACTAATGGCTAAAATCACTAATAAAATACCTAATACAAGTGGTGCAATCAACGAAATAGTCAAAAATAACAAGCCTAAGCGTAGCCTGCTACTACCTTTACTATTTGTTTTATTTTGCTTAAAAAACTGCTTTTGCTTTTGTTGTTGTTTCTTGTAGCTCCTTTTTTGCTCACGAGCTGCTTTTCTTTGTTCTTGACGAATATTTTTTTTGTCTTTTTTGGTTTTTTCTACTGGTGGGGCGACAACTCCAGCTAGCAAGTCGGTACTCATAGGACTAGCAGTCACTAACTGAATATTTGCAAATTGGAAGAATAAAATCAAAAAACTGACAGTTAATAAGGATATTTTCATAGTATCGAAAATTGTTATTTACTCTAATTAAATAGGGTGGATTCAAGTAAAAATCATAGGGCAAAGATAGCAAATACTTCAAAAAGTACTCACTATCTTGCATTACAAAGCAACTTTAACACCTTAAGCTAGTGCATTAAGGCTACTGATTATTATCTCTCTCCAAGTAATCCTTGCTCTCCTGCCCTTCTTTTTTGCGAAAAAATTTGCTCGCTACAATGTAAGTGAGAATAATAGAAGCAATAAACAAAAATACAGGCAGTAATATCCATCCAGGACTGGTCAATAACGCAGCCATCAGACCGATACCAACATAACTAAATACCATCATTAATATACTTATTAAGCCTATCACCCATAATGGACTACCTACTTTCCCATTAATTTCTTTGTCCATACGAGTGATACCCATCAATAAATAAATGATAGACAAAATACTTATGACGAACAGAGCCAAGGAAATAATAAAACCTAGTATCATTAGGGTTGCTGGAGCCAAAGTAAATAATATGCCTGAAGCACTTAATATCAATCCTACTATAGACCAACCTCCAGCAATACCTAACGTAATCGACAGAAATAGAACACCTAAATTAAGTGTTTCACGAGCTTTTCCATTAGTCTTCTGTTGCTTAAAAAATCGTTTTTGCTGCCGTTGATTTTTTTTGAGTTGACGCTGTTTTTTGTTGTATTTTTTTCGTTCCTGACGAATTTCTTTTTTACTCTTTTTTTCTTTTACTACCGTAGTGCGAGGTACTTCTATACCTGCTATCAATGCCGAACTATTGGGTATAGCAGACACCTTAGTGAAACTCGAAAATTGCAGAAAAAAAACTAAGCTGAGCATCATTAATTGTGATAATTTCATACTTTTTTGATTTTAATTTTAGAAAATATTGAATGCGTATAAATCCACCTATTTAATTTATTTTTATTTTATAATATTTTTTAACACCTATTAAGGATTAAGTCTTCTCACAGTTCCTATAAGCTACAACCTAAGAGAACAAGAATTACTTTAATTCGCAATGATAAAATGAAAATAATCGAGCTGCTTACATATTGATATTAATTACCTTCGCTCGACAAATAGATAAACGCTAGCTAATCTCTAAACGCAAGTGAAGGCGAATAAAAAACAAGTTTTTATTCGCCTTCACTAGACATGACAACAGCTATTACACTGTGCTTATAAACAATAAATATAACCTTCTATACCTTTGTGATCAAGCATCTTACTTCTTATTTTTAGCTGCAAAAAGTTGTTCTATTTGCTCCAGGTCTAGCGTATTAATACAATCCTTTGCTGTCAAATTTCCTTTACGTGCCGCCAATACGCCGAAGTGTATATCTTCGACCCCCTTCGTGCTGTGTGCATCTGGGTTGACCGCTATTTTCACACCTTGTTCTAGTGCATAAGGAATCCACGTATAATCAATATCTAAGCGCAGTGGATTGGCATTGAGTTCTATAATAACGTTGTGTTTGGCACAAGCATCAATTACCGCTTTGTGGTCGATTGGGTAGCCTTCACGAGATAGGAGCAAACGCCCCGTAGGGTGTCCCAAAATAGTCGTGTAAGGGTTTTGTATCGCTGCTAGTAGTCGCTGTGTGGCTTTTTCTTCGTTCATACGAATATTGGAATGGACGGAGGCAATGACAAAATCAAATCCTGCCAACAATTCGGGTGTATAATCCAAATCACCATCGTATAATATATCGGCTTCTATTCCTTTCAGAATCTTGAATGGCGCTAATTTTTCGTTGAGTATTTCTATCTCTTTCCATTGTTCCAATACCCGCTCTTCCGATAAGCCATTGGCATAAAAAGCCGCTTTGGAGTGGTCGGTTAATCCCAAATATTCGTAGCCTTTTTCTTGACAATGCAACGCCATTTGTTCTATACTTTGGCTGCCATCGCTCCACGTACTGTGGGCGTGAATCACGCCTTTGATATCTGCTACTTCTAACAATGCAGGCAATGGATTGGCTTGAGCCTTGAATATAATTTTGGGAATATCTCGCAACTCGGCTGCTATGAAAGGTACTTTTGCTAACTCAAAAATAGCGGCTTCGTCTAGCCCTACAAATGCCGCAGGATTGACATGTTTCCAATCAATAGGATTCGGAAATTGCAACTCAAAAAACTGCTGTACAAATTTTTCGTTGCCTGTGGTACGCAACAAGTTGTAACCAAAAAAATCGGCAGGACAAGTATATAAAATAACAGCAAATCCTTGATCAATCGTCTTGCAACGATAAACGGCACTATCGGCATCGTGGCTCACCAACTCCAACAAATCGGCTTCAAAAACTGCCGACATATCCGCCTGACCTACTAGCAAATCAATGGCTTCTATTTCGGGCATCAAGCGGCGCACATCGCCTGTAAGACTCACTTGAGTATCTCCCAATACTTCCTGAATATCTAGTACCAAATTTTCGGCTTCGTTCTCTACGGTCGCATAGTGCAGCTTATTGCGAGACTGAAAAAAGTACTCCAACTGTTTTTGAATATTCGCTTGGGTTTTGGCTCCAAACCCCTTGATGGTAATCAGTCTATTTTCATTGCAAGCATAAAGTAACTCACCAGGAGAAGTGATGTCCATCTCTTCCCACAACAGTTTTATTTTTTTGACGCCTAGTCCTTTTATTTGCATCAAATGCACGACTCCAATAGGCGTTTTGGCTGTATATTCGTCTAGCATTTCTATTTTGCCATTCAGTCGCAGCTCTTGTATTTTGTGTCCAATTGCATCACCAATCCCTTTTACTTCCTTGACTTGTGCCAAGCTCATTTCTTGTACGGGTTCGGGTATCGCCCGAATAATACGATAAGCATTCGCATAGGATTTTATTCTGTAACTACTCTCTCCGTGGAGTTCCATCAAGTTTGCCAATAACTGAAATTGCTGTGCGTATTGTTTATTTGTCATGCTTTGTTTTCTTTAAAAATTTAGAGGCTAGGTTTTTAGATTGCTTTAAGTAATTGATTAAAGGTTATGTAAGTAGATGTTGTATGTAGGTGGAGAGATAGATTTTTTTGATTGGAAAATCAAAGTACATCGTAGTAGCCATAGCTACTACCTGAGCATTTGATGCCGCTAATCGGAAAAAGATATTTTCTTCGCCATACGAAATTCACTTGTATAACCTTTATTATCACTCATTCGGCAATTGAATTCTAAAAGTAGTGCCTTGTTCGGGGTCAGAGTGTAGTACAAATATTTTTCCGTGGTGATAGTTTTCTACAATTCTTTTGCAGAGTGACAACCCAAGCCCCCAACCTCGTTGCTTGGTCGAAAAACCTGGTTGAAAAACTGTTTTTTGATTTTTTTTAGGAATCCCTTTTCCGCTATCCTGTATATCAATATTAATCCACGTATGCTCTCGGCTGACTCTAGCACTGATTATTCCTTTTCCGCCCATAGCGTCAAGTGCATTTTTGAGCAAATTCTCAATCACCCAATCAAATAACAAGGGGTTGATATTGACTAATATAGGCGTTTCTTGGGTTACATCAGGAAAATCAAACGTGATTTTTCGGGAAGCTCGTTGCTTCACATAGTTTAGGTGTTTGTCTAAGTTTTTGTAAATGTCATTGGGTTTTAGCTCTGGCGTTGTCCCAATCTTAGAGAAGCGTTCGGCGACCACTTGCAGGTGTTCGACATCAATATTCATTTCGTGGGTCATTTCTAGCAGGTCGCTATCCTCCGCATACATCAACTTGATGTTCTCTAGCCAACCAAT
Organism: uncultured Saprospiraceae bacterium; assembly: GCA_937139495.1. Lineage (GTDB taxonomy): Bacteria > Bacteroidota > Bacteroidia > Chitinophagales > Saprospiraceae > Aureispira. The sequence goes on from CAKZQC010000012.1 coordinate 168,213, forward strand.
CAGCGAAGTGATGGGTGTCCCCAATTGATGAGCTGTTTCCTTTGCCATACCAACCCAAACACGCTCCTGCTCCGCCTTGCGGTTGAAGCCAAAAATCAAAAAAGCGAATGTTAATAGTATTGCCAATATACCTAATTGGATATAGGGAAACCACTCTAAGTTGGTAATTAATGTAGATTGTTTGTAAAAAATGTAGTTGGTGAAATTAGCATCTTTTACTACTAGCGGCTCCGTATTGAGTCGAAGCTGTACCAAATCTGCTTCAAAAAATTCGGGATCATCATAAAAATCCTGCTTATAGTTGATAGCATCTATAATACGATAATGGTCGTCCGTGACAATCATTGGGATATGCGTATTTTGCATAATAATCGAATGCAGCGTAAAATCGCAAAACTCCTGCTCTGCCGTTACATTCATCATATCATTGTAGGTTCTTGCCCACAAATCAATGTTTTTTTGTTCGTCTGCTTTGAGTTGGTTGGCTACCTTGCTGGTATAGACCATGGAGGCTATTGCCACCAATAAGGCAACAACAATGAAGATACCACTCCAGTTGATTTGTTTAGATGCAAACGGTTTTTTCATGTAAATGACAGAAGACGAATAAGAATTTTTTGCACTGCAAAGCTACTATAATTTATAGTAAAAATGGAACGCTGCACGACCAAAGTAGAGTTGTAGGAAGTGATTCGCCTACCAAAAGCAGCAAGCCCCAATTTTTAGCCGCCTTTTTTTCAAATTAAATTTATTAAAATTAGTACGTCTTACATCTTATCCAAAACCGCCTGAACTATCTTTCAATAGTTTGAATTCGTGGTTTATTTACGTATCTTTGCCGTCCTAAAATCAAACATAGAACTTTTATTACTATAAAATGAAAAACAACTCGAATCTTACTGGTATCATTCTTTTGGTACTCCTATTTATCGGTTATACATGGGTGACCGCACCCGATCAAGAACAGATCAAACAAGAGCAACTACTCCAACAACAACGAGTAGAAGCACAACTGCAACAAGACAGTATTTTGAATGCTCAAGACTCACTGGAGCGGCTTAGACTATCGCAGATAGCGGTTGATACAAGCCTAACGACTGAGCAGCAAGATAGCTTAACAACGGTTATCAAAAAGCAAAAACTAGCAAGCTCTTTTGGCAACTTCACCAATGCGGCAATGGAACAACCTGCTAAAGAAACCGTGCTAGAAAACGAGCAACTCAAAGTAACATTCAGCAACAAGGGTGGAAACATCACCCGTGTAGAAGTCAAAGGCTTCTTGCAATATAATAATGCTACGCTGGATAGTCTTTATGACAAAGAACAGTTGGTATTGATGAATAACCCTGAAGATGAATTTCAATTCCTCATACCTACCAGAGAAAGAACTTTACGTACTTCTACGCTTTATTTTGAGCCAACTATCACTGGTAATAGCATTAGCTTGAAAGCTTATAGCGATGACAGAAGTCAATACATTGAGCAAGTTTATACGTTACCTGCCGAAGGTTATTTATTGGACTACCAAATGAATATGCAAGGTATTGGGGAGAAAATCCCAACCAATGAGTCGATTGCACTAAAGTGGAAAACACACGTTGCTAAAATCGAAAAAAATCCTTACTACGAAAAAACCATGACTACGGTTTATTACAAGTCAGGGGGTGATTTTGATTATTGCAATTGTAGAACAGATGACCAAGAAGACCTAGAAGAGCCGATACAATGGCTATCGCACTCACAGCAGTTCTTCAATACGTCCTTGATTCCTAGCGAAGGAACACAAATCGCAAAAGGTAGTTTGATAACGCAAACAGTGCCAGAAGACGCTCCACACCTCAAAGTACTAGATAGTGAAGTAATCTTAAATACGTCCAAAACGGCTACTTCCAACTACAACTTCCAATTCTATATTGGACCAAACGAATACAACGAGTTGGTAAAACTGGATAATGGATTGGAAGAAATCATTCCTTTTGGTTGGTCAATTTTCGGGTTTATTAGTCGCTCCATTATACGTCCGTTGTTCAATCTGTTTGCGATGTTTATCTCCAATTATGGCGTTATTATTCTATTGTTGACGCTCTTGATTAAGTTGGCTCTATTTCCGTTGCAATACAAAATGCTACTCAATGGCGTGAAAATGAGTGTACTCAAGCCTGAGTTGGAAAAAATGAAAGCGAAGTACAAAGACGACAAGCAAGGCATGCAAATGGCTCAAATGAAAATGTATGGCGAGTATGGCGTTAGCCCGCTAGGTGGCTGTTTGCCCATGGTCTTATCCATGCCTATCTGGATTGCCCTCTATCGCTTCTTTCCTGCCTCCATCGCCTTCCGACAAAAAGAGTTTTTGTGGGCAGATGACTTAGTCAGTTATGATTCTATTTGGGATTTTGGTTACGTTCCGGGGCTATACAATATCTATGGCGATCACGTCAGTTTGTTTACGCTCTTATGGATGGTTTCGATGTTTGCCTTCTTGTGGTACAATAGCAAGCAAATGGATATGACAGCAGGAAATCCGCAAATGAAAATGATGAAATATATGCAGTTTGCCTTCCCTATTCTATTTTTCTTTGCACTGAATAGCTGGGCAGCAGCATTGACCGCTTATATGTTGTTCTCTAATATTTTCAATATTTTGCAAACATACATCACTAAAAATGTATTGATCAACAAAGACAAATTGTTGGAGCAAATGGAAAAGAAAAAGAAAGAAAAAGCCAGCCAACCCGCTAAGGGCATGGGCAAATTCGCTCAAATGATGGCAGATCAACAACGCCTAATGGAAGAACAAAAGAAGAAAAACGGTGGAAAATAGAGGCTAGGTTACAGACAAGAAGAAGCTAGATTGCTTTGCTGTTAGATACTAGAAGTTAGACTTCCGACAATAGCTTGTCAAACTATTATTGACTAATTTCTAAACAACTTCAATAGCTTAAAGTGATTTTTAGCCCCTATTCTGAAAAGAAATCAGTGCTAATCAGTGGCACTTTTTCTATTTTTTCAGTCCTAACACTAAAAGTGTACGGTTTTATAGACAAAAGAAATGTTGAGTCGCTCTTGGAGTGGCTCAACATTTTTTTTGTCTGTTCTATTTTCTAAGAGCGAATCGGTCTAAACTCTATTCACTGCATTCCAATCGAGCTTCTACTCTCCTATTTTCTACGCCTCCTTCTGCATTTATTGGTTTGGTGCCACCAAACCATTCGTAGCTGATTCTATCTTTATTGATGCCTTGCATAGATAACCAACGTTGTATTTTAATCACTCTATCTTTAGTTAGTTCCAAGTTGGAATCTGGGTCACCAAAAATATCGCTATGACCATAAAGTGTTAAGGTAGATTGTGGATTATCACGCATATAATCAAAGATTAAAAACATGGTTTTTCTGGCCGCTATAATCCCCTTAAATCGAGTTGTGTTGTCATGAAATTGAATATTCGGCAGGTTCATCACTTCATTGCAGCGAATATCCTGTTGCGTCAACAAAGATGTGGTAGCGGGCGTATAACCTTCAAGGATAGGCTGTTCTGCGACTAGAGGTGTATCCAAAACAGGCTCAGGCGTTACGACCACAGGGCTTTGAGCTGTATCTTTTTGGAGTTCCTCCTCCTTGCTATCGAGTATCCATTCCCGAAAACTAATATCATCTAAAAAAAAATCATTACCATCCATTATTCGGTTGCTATTGACTAGGCTAATGGCTACATATTTGGCATCAGCAGGTGTTGTTACCGTTATTTTGAGCTGTTGCCAATGGCAGGTTTGTCTCGAAAGCGAAAAACGTTTTACCGTTTTGTATTTTACTTGTATTTCGAGTTCGGCAGGTGCGTGTCCTACGGCAGAGCTCACCCAACAAGAAAACTCATATCGAGTATTTGGTTTTACTTTGAATAATTCTAGCCAAATCAACTTACCAGGTTTGTCACTTCCGTTAACGACCATCATCTGCCCTTTTCCTGTCGTGTGGTCACCACAGTTATTGAACATGTGATGTATCGTTTTAGGCCTGTTGGTTACGCCGTATTCGCCTTCGTCCACCATAGGTCCATAAGGGTAACTCCGTTTGTTGGTATATTTGTAATGCGTGCCAATGTCTATATTCCCTTTTTCAAAATCACCATTAGCCACTTTATTTTCACCCAAAGAATAACCTTCGGATACTTGTGCGAATAGCATGGCATTATTGATGAAGAAGATGAGTAAGAAAAAACTACTGTTATAGAGATAATGTTTCATGTTTGTTGTTTTTAGGTTAAGTACAGGACAAAACTTAAAAAATGTTATTTGGACTGATAAAATCAAGAAAAAGCTGTGTAATTAATAAGGGTGCATTATGGAGAACAAGCGAATAGAAGCCCTTCAAAATACGTTTAAACTTCGAGAGTCTTATTTAAAATGCGATTATATCTTATTTTGCAATATTTTGCCCTAGACTTTGCTTCTTTCGGCAATGGAAAGAAGAGAAGATATAATTGGAACAACTATTTTTAGCTTAGAATATATCATAAAGTAAGATTGCTGTTATTTTATGCTTCTTCAACATTTCCTATGATATAGATAAAAAAAAAGTTTTGTCCTGTACTAAAGTTTTTAGGTTACATCGTTATTTTTACCCGTCAATGGCTGTGCCAATTTCATCAATATTTTTTGCTTTTGTTTTATTGTATGTATATTTATAAATGCGTACCTAAACTAGACATTATTTCAAATAATATAATTAACTGCTATGAAAATACTATTAACCTACTTTTTGACTTTTATTGCGTTGCAATTATTAGCACAAAATCCACAGCAAGTTTGTGGACATCAACTGTATCACCCACAAACCAGCGCGACTGATTTTCACCCTTGTGGTACACAATCTTTCAAGAGTGATTGGCTCAAAGAATACCAACGAAATCCTGCGGCTTATTCGCACGGTCGCGCACCTAGTGCCACGACTTACCTACCTGTCTCGCTGCACATCGTAGGCGATGACGATAGTACAGGCTACGGGCGCCTCAATAGCGTTTTGGCAGCCTTCTGCCAAGTCAACGAAGATTATTCGAATACAGGATTGCAATTTTTTATAGAATTTCCGATTCATTACATTCCCAATTCAGACTTCAACGACCACGATTCAGTTCATATTGGAGGCGGCTATATGTTGCAATACAATGTGCCGAACACCTCCAATGTTTATTTTGTGAGAGACCCAGCAGGCAACTGTGGTTACAATCTGCCTTATGCAGGTATGACCGTTAGTTATAGTTGCCTTACAGGCAATACTTTTTCGCATGAATTGGGACATGCCCTTTCTATCATGCACCCGTTTTTGGGCTGGGAAGGCGGACAAAGCTACAATGCAGGACCACAAACGAGTTTTTCGGGACCTGCACCCAAAGAAGTCTATTATAACTATACCTACTTCAAAGATACCATGTGGTTAGATACCTTGATTGTGGATACGACCGAAGTCGAATATGTAACCCGAACAGGTAGCAAAGCCAACTGCCAGACCGCAGCAGATGGCTTCTGCGATACGCCAGCCGACTATTTGGCATTTCGTTGGGCTTGCAACAGCAACGGACAGAGTGGTACACGCCAGATAGATCCCGACACGGTTGGATTTTATTCCGACGGTGCCAATATCATGTCTTATTCTACTTGTCTGACCGATTTTACGCCCGATCAAGCAGCAGCAATGAATGCCTTTGTGTCCACCAATAGACAGAGTCATTTGTACAACCAAAATCCTATTCGGGATACCATTGACATCAATAACTTAATGACCCTGGAGCCTGCTGATGCTAGTACGATTGCTCAAACGAGCAATGTTGTATTTCGTTGGAACAAAGTACCGGGGGCTACGCATTATTCGCTCAAAGTCTGTGCAGCTCCTTGTTCTACACCGAATTTGACTTACGAAGAAGTATTAGTGACCGATACGTTTTATGTATCGAATATGACCTACAATCCTCGCCCATCGTTTTTGCCTTATCGTTGGCAAATAAAGCCCATCAATCAAGGTAATACTTGTGCCAATATTTCTTCTTACAGAACTTTCAATACAGCTTTTCCTACTGCCGTAGCTACCTTACAAACACTACAAACATTTGAGCTACACCCCAATCCTGTAGCCAGTCATCAAGACATACAGTTAGAAGCAACAGCTACACAAGCGACAACTGCTACCGTGCAAATTGTAGCATTGACAGGTCAGGTTTTGCGTAGCCAAGTATGGCAATTGCAAACAGGACACAACACCAATTCACTTTCTACCAAAGATTTGGCAGCTGGTGTTTATGTCGTCTATTTGGAAGAGGGCAACCGCAAGCTCATCAAAAAATTAGTCATTGCCGATTAAGTTCTTCAAGTCAGAGGTCGGAAGTTTCAAGCCCAAGGTTTTCTCTATACAAGGATCAAAACTTTAGACTTCCGACTAGATACCCCGAATCATTACAAAAAAAAAGTCCAAAATCAGAAGCCTCCCCACTACAAGGAGAAAACTTCCGACTTTGGACTTTTTACTTTCGACTCTTTACTTTTGACGGCTTAAACCATCTTGCTAACGCTCGTAAATACAGAAGCGATGCGAATACTATCAAATACACGCTCCTCGCTTGTACCCAATGCTATCAGTGATTTTTCGTGCGAATTGACGCACATTTCGCAGCCATTAACCGCACTTACAGCCAAACTAACTAGCTCAAAAAACTCCTTGCCTAATACAGGATTACGCATAATATTCATACGCAAGCGAGCAGGCAATTTGTTATATTTTTCCTTGTTGGCAAAGTGACGGAAGCGGTACAATACGTTATTGCTACTCAATAGCGAAGCACAAGCAGCCGCATCAGCAATCTCTTCTTTTGTTGCTTCATTTTTTTCGCTCAAGCTGACAAAGTATTCCAACAATGGATTATTGACCGCATTGGTCGCAATCGCTACGCCCATCAAAGCAATTTCCTTATCGCTAAGCGTGTCACTTTTGAGCGCAGCCTTGATATTCAGTTTCAGGTCACGCAAGTACTTAGAGTCCGCCTCTGCCAATAAGTTCAAGGCGGTATTTTTATGATTAGGAGAGAGTTCCAACATTTCTAGAATCTCTATTGCTGTTTCGTTGTTCATCTTATTTTGTTTTAATTCAAATTATTGAATAAAATTCCTTCAAAAAAAGGGAAGAATAAACCTAGATTTATCCTTCCCTTTTTGTCAAATATCAGAGGTTGTTTCCTACAAAGTGTCTTGACCAGCTTCCCAGTTGCAAGGACACAATTCGTCTGTTTGCAAAGCATCAAGTACACGAATTACTTCATCTACGTTACGACCTACATTCAGGTCATACACGCTTACCCAACGGATAATACCTTGTGGATCTACGATAAAAGTAGCTCTGTAAGCAATTTTTTCGTTTGCTTCCAAAATCCCTAGCTCTTCTGCCAACGACTTAGAAGTATCTGCCAACATTGGGAATTTGAGACCTCTCAAATCGTCGTGGTTATGTCTCCATGCCAAGTGTACAAATTCCGAATCCGTAGAAGCACCTACCAAGTAAGCATCTCTATCTTTAAAATCACCTGCGTGGTCATTGAATGAAGCAATCTCTGTTGGGCAAACAAAAGTAAAATCTTTTGGCCACCAGAACATGACCATCCATTCTCCTTTCTGCTGGTGGTCGTCACCATTGATTGTTTCAAATTCTTTTCCTTTTTCTAAGTTCGTTACTGCTGTTTTAGAAAATGAAGGAAATTTTTCTCCTATTCCAATTAATCTATTAGTAGTTTCCATGATATATTTTTATTGGTTGAAATAATGTTTTGATTGAAATAAATGAAGTCTTTATGATTTAGTATTTACTTGTGTATTGAAATGTAATTTGTAAACTGCATCAGTAACTTCACCTATTAATACCACAAATGTAGTCCTTTGTTTTGAAATTGATGAATAAAAGCTATCTAAAGAATTGATACATCATAGTCAAAAGCTATTATCTTTGTGTTTTTATAAGGTTTAATTATACCACTACTTTAGTTTGTGCCTTGAGACCAAAAAACAAGATATATACATAGCATACAATTGGCACCAAAAAAGAGGTTTGAATACCTACTTTGTCAATCATCAGCCCTTGTATAGCAGGAATAAACGCGCCGCCTACGATTGCCATAATCAACAAAGAAGAACCCTTGCTCGTCAAGTTGCCCAATCCTTCTATTGCCAAGGTAAAAATATTGCTCCACATAATAGAATTGAATAAGCCAACACTCAACAACGCCCACAATGCGAGCTCCGTTTGACCACCCCAAACGCCCACTAACAATAGTAAAATAACGACTACACTAAAGATACTCAACGTGCGTGCAGCTTGTGATTTGCCCAAATAAAAAGCACCAAAATTGATGACCATAAACAACAAGTACCACTTGACTGCTGACAAATCTAACGATTGATACACAAAAGCCCCTTGTTCAAAATCAACGCCTGTAATCGTGTAGATGAGTACAAAAACAAGCAAAGATACGGCTATCATGCTACTGTATTTTTTGCCTTGTGGCAATTCGTGTTGCAACGAAATAGCACCACACAAACGCCCAATCATAGCACCGCCCCAATAAAACGCCAAGTAACTTCCAGCTTCTGTTCCCGTCATTTTATAGACATCTTCCATCAATGGCATTAGCCAACTACCCACAGCAACTTCGCCCCCTACATAAAAAAATATAGCTCCTATCCCGAGCAACAACTGAGGATAATCTTTAATACTTTTAGTGGTTGTAGCTGTTGCTATGGTATTGTTATATTCGGGCATAGCTGCCAATTTGACTACGATAGCCATCAACAAAAACACGCCTCCTGCTATGGCATAAGTATAACCAATTGCCTCTGGTGTCGCTTCTGCCCCACCCGAAAAAACTTTAAAAATCAATAAAGTAGCCACCAATGGACCGACAGTCGTTCCCAATGAATTGAATCCTTGTGCCATATTGAGGCGGCTCGATGCCGTAGCAGGACTGCCCATAATCGCTGCATAAGGATTGGCACATATTTGCAGCAGTGTAATTCCGCTAGCCAATATAAACAACGCTCCTAAAAACAAAGGATAAGAAGCTGCTTGTGCCGCTGGCCAAAAAGTAAAACAGCCAATACTACACACACTCAAACTCAACGCCATACCATTTTTGTAGCCTATAATATTGATGGGATCTTTGTCGGTAGCCGTTGACCACAAAAAATAAATAAGCGACACGACAAAGAAAGCTCCAAAGAAAGCCGACTGCACCAGCGAAGCATGAAAAGCCTCCAAATTAAACATTTTTTTGAAAGCAGAAATCAACGGATCGTTAACGACCGTAATGAATCCCCACATAAAAAACAGGGAAACTAATAAACTAAAAGCGGCTCGATAACGAGGCTGTTGCTCGTTCAGATTGGAAGAGGTATTGTGGTCATCAAGTACAGGTATAGCCATGATATATTTTTTAATGGTTAGGTATTGGAGATTAACAGGCAGACTTTCAACTTCAGACTTTAGATTAATATAATATCTAGCCATCTAACCTCCGTGCCTAAAAGTAGTTTTTTTTTGTTGTAAATGCCTGTTTAATAGATTCAAAAATAGTAAGCGTACGTTAGTTGACCGAAAAAAACAACAGATTGTTAGTCCTCTTCTTACATTTTCGTACTTTTGCAGAATAGAATATCCAAGGACTTATTCAAAAGATAGGTTCTACCTAAAAACAACTTCCAAAACAATAGCTAAGATTATGGGTTGGTATAAAAGAGAAAAAGAAGGAATCACTACATCTACTTCTCAGAAGAAGGAAACACCAGACGGCATTTGGCACAAGTGTCACGTATGCAAAGAACGTTCAACAGTCAAAGACTTAGTTGATAATTTATATTGTTGTCCTAATTGTGGTCAGCACGAACGCATTGGTTCTCAGGAGTACTTCGAGATTTTATTCGATGGCAAATTCAAAGAATTATTTGATGATATTATTGCCCACGATTTTTTGGAGTTCACAGACCTCAAGCCCTATCACGAACGCTTGATAAAAGCTCGCAAAAAAACAGGTATCGACAGTGCGATTAGTGTTGCTCATGGCAAAATCAACAAACTTCCTATGGTCATTGCGGCAATGGATTTTGGGTTTATTGGTGGCTCCATGGGTTCAGTTATGGGCGAAAAAATTGCTCGTGCAATCGACTATTGTGTCGAACACAAAATCCCACTCATGGTCATCTCCAAGTCTGGTGGTGCTCGTATGATGGAATCAGCATTCTCACTCATGCAGATGGCAAAAGTATCTGCTAAATTGACACAATTGGCAGCAGCTAAAGTTCCTTACTTTTCGTTTTTGACGGATCCAACTACGGGTGGCGTTTCTGCCTCTTTCGCTATGTTGGGCGACCTCAATTTTTCGGAACCGAATGCGTTGATTGCTTTTGCAGGACCTCGTATTGTCAAAGAGACAATCAAGGTCAAAGAGCTTCCAGAAGGCTTCCAGCGTTCTGAATCACTTCTAGAAACTGGCTTTCTAGATTTTATTGTCAAAAGAAAAGACTTGAAAGAAAAAATTGGCGACTTACTTTATTTGTATAGCAAAGCCTAAGCTTTTGCACAAGCATTCAATACAAATTACAGAACAGGTCTTTTGAAGTATTCACTACTCAAAAGACCTGTTTTTTTTATGTCTTTCCTTACGGAATAACGTATATTTGTATCAGCAAAATTCTTTTATTGTCAATAATAAAACAAATCCAATGTTGTCGATTCCTTCTTCGGAAAAGCAATTATCTAATTATACGTTCATCGACTTGTTTGCAGGAATAGGTGGCTTTCATTATGCCTTGGAGTCTTTTGGTGCCACTTGCGTTTTTGCTTCGGAGATAGACAAAAAAGCAGCTCATACCTACGCTACCAATCATGCAATAACACCCGCAGGGGATATTACCAAAATAGCTGCTTCAGATATTCCTCAACACGATATTTTGTGTGGTGGCTTCCCTTGTCAAGCATTCTCAGTAGCAGGAAAACAGAAAGGATTTGAAGATACGAGAGGAACACTTTTTTTTGATATTGCTCGAATTGTAGATTTTCATCGCCCCAAAGTATTGCTACTAGAAAACGTAAAAAACTTCGTGCGACACAATGAAGGGAAAACACTACAAACGGTACTAAAAACACTCGAAAATCTAGGCTACAAAATTCATTACCAAATACTAAACACTAGCAATTTTGGATTGCCACAAAACAGAGAACGAGTATATATTGTTGGTTTTGATCAAAAACAAGTTTCTAATCCTACGTTTAGTTTTCCGACTATCTCCGTTCCTAGTTCGCTGCAAGACCTACTAGAAAAAGCCCCCAAAGAAGCTAAAATAATAGAACGTTCTGATGTGTTTTATCATAAAAACTACGAGCAAAAAAAAGACGACACTGGCAAAATTATACCGCCAAATCGCCCTATTCAGTTAGGAAAAGTCAATAAAGGCGGTCAAGGTGAACGAATCTATCACCCTGCTGGGCACGCCATTACACTCTCTGCTTACGGGGGTGGCGTCGGTTCCAAAACAGGTATCTATAAAGTCAACGGCATCTTACGTAAGTTATCGCCTAGAGAGTGTGCTAGAGTACAGGGTTTCCCAGAATCATTTATTTTGCCTGAGCACAAAACAGAAGCTTATAAGCAGTTTGGCAATAGTGTTTCTATCAATACCTTGCAGTATATTATCAAAGAAATTATTAACACTATTGAAAAAAATGAATGAGAAACAAAAATTAAGTTCTAGTACTGCTAAAAGTATATTTCATTAACTGATGTTACGCAAGAGATAAATTTGCCAATTGGGCAGGTCAATTATATCTCTTCTTCTTTCCATTACCGAAAGAAGCAAAGTCTAGGGCGAATAAAAGAGCCTCTACAGTTGATGCCAAGCATCA